>NZ_JAKRNS010000030.1 GCF_022346615.1 Staphylococcus sp. ACRSN
TTCGAATCCCGTCTTCTGCTCCATTATTTTTGCCGGGGTGGCGGAACTGGCAGACGCACAGGACTTAAAATCCTGCGGTGAGAGATCACCGTACCGGTTCGATTCCGGTCCTCGGCACCATCTTTTAAAATAGCGCCCGTAGCTCAACTGGATAGAGTGCTTGACTACGGATCAAGAGGTTATGGGTTCGACTCCTATCGGGCGCGCCATTTTAAATTAATCACTACAATTATATACGGGAAGTAGCTCAGCTTGGTAGAGCACTTGGTTTGGGACCAAGGGGTCGCAGGTTCGAATCCTGTCTTCCCGACTCTTTTAAAAATGGGGGCTTAGCTCAGATGGGAGAGCGCCTGCTTTGCACGCAGGAGGTCAGCGGTTCGATCCCGCTAGTCTCCACCATATTTTTAAATTATCCAAATGAACATTGAAAACTGAATCGCAATATGTCAACGTTAATTCCGAACACAACGATAATTCGTTGGTTCAAAAACGTGTTAATGATAACACAAATTAGTATTTTATGAGCTAATCAAACA
>NZ_JAKRNS010000003.1 GCF_022346615.1 Staphylococcus sp. ACRSN
TGATAGATACCACTTAAAGTTAGTATAATTCCTAATTTTAAGTGGTGCTTTTTATTTTTATATTAAGTTTTGAACACTTATATGAAAGCGTTGTACTAATCGTATACATTTATAAAATAATAAAAATGTATTGGAAATAATTTGAGTTAGTGATAATATGTTTTAGTGTCATTTTCCACAAATTTAAAAAATATGTTTGGGATAAATTTCAGAATGATATAATTTTGATGAATATAAAACTTTGAATTTTGATGAAATATCTCAATGATAGATATTTCTGTAGTTATTTAATGCTAAAGTAAGTTAAATATTAGGGAATATGTTAATAAAAGCATGATTATTATAGTAATAGTCTAATTAATGGGAATAAGTATGTTATACATCGAAGTAACTGGGAAGTTATAAAAGTGAAATATAGATAATTAAAATTATGTCTCTTTGCAATTACGATATTTAAACTATTAAATACGAATAGGAGAGATGTTAATGGGGATACTATATAATGTGAAAAACTTATTGATTAAAAAGTTTGAATGTATAGATCTATATGACAAAGGTAATAAGATTGAAGTTGTTTTCAAGTATAAGAATTTTATATTACCAAAAGAACAAGGATTTGAGTTAAGAATACAAAATAAGAAAGCAGATGCAACGTTTAGAAAATCGAAATTAAATCATTTGATAATGGAAATAAATAAGCATGATTTAGTATTTCAAGAATATGAACCTTTTCTAAAACTAAATTTGTATTATAACAATGAAAAATTGTGGGTTAAAAATATATCGGAAAATGAACTTTACTTATCATTAGATAATGCATTGTGTAAATATCAAATTGGTAAAGATATGTTTATCAAAAAGGTGAATGAATCGTTTCAATTTAAGGATAAACATGTAAAGTGTCAAGCATATATTGAGGGCTCAAATTTAATATTTAAAACAAATAAGAAAATTGAATTTGAGCAACTATTATTAGTAAAAGAAGCGGAAAATAAATTAATTGATTTAAAGCAAATAGGAGATTCACAATTTACTATACCGATTGATAATATAGAATCTTTAGTTATGCAAGATTTTGATAGACTATTTTTAATAAAGAGTGATATTGCCCATAGAGTTAATTTTACAGGGAATTATGAATTTAATCTATATCATTATCATATTGAAATTAATGATAATAAATTTTATGTATTTCATAAAATTTTAAATGTTTCTAATATGATTATTAATGAAGCGCCAGATAAGACAGGATATCTAATTAAAATAGACAAATCGGCATCTAAAGTTATAAGTGAGTTTGAAAATTTAGTACTAATGAATAATGAGAATCATATTATTGAAAAATATCCACTGAAGCGGTTAGGTAACCAACTTACATCGAAGATACCTTTCAGTTCACTTACTAATACAGCTGAAAAAAAGAAGTTATATATTGAAGGAATTGAAGATGATGGTGAAACAAAAAGAAGCGTTATCTATAGTATAAGAGAACAAAACAATGATAGGGTCTTATATCAGTCTAATATCAGTATTAATAACCAATACTATTTATTGGATTTTAATTCAAAAAAAGGGATAGAGCTATTGTATAAAAAGCCATTTTTTAAAAATGGGATAAATTATATAAAAGATGAAAAAATTAATTTCTTTGTTAAAGCTGATGATTTATATTCACATTGTACTTTTACATTATCTTTTGAAGATAGATATACAAATGATTATATTGAATATCAAATTGATGTAGGCGAAACTGAGCTAAAGTTAGATTATGAAACAATTGATCAAGTTATTTCAAAATCTAAGACTGTTATTGATTTATTTATTAATGTTAAAGAAGACGATACTATTGTTAGAAAAGAAAAAATTCGATATAGAACTGTTAAATATAAGAAAGATGCATTTTTCTCTCAATATATTTTTGATACAAATAATGAACGTGTGTTTTATCTAAGCACAATTACACCTTTCAAAAATATAAAATTAGAAAGATTTTCAATTACAAATGAACAAATGAGTGTTATGGATAACGAAAGCAAAGACAATAATATTTGGTTAATATCTGAAAGGTTTGATACAGCACAAGATAACGGCATTGTATTCTTCAATTGGTTACAGCAAAATACATCAGTTGAAGCGTATTATGTTATTGATTCGTATTCAGCAGATTATACTAAAATAAAAAATAATAAAAACGTATTGGAATTCGGATCATTAAAACATTTTGAAATTGCTAATAAAGCTAAGGTGCTGATTTCTACACATGATTTAGAAAATGTTTTACCATATAAACCAGCAAAAGGATTTTATGGATATGAAAACACGATTAAAGTGTTTTTACAGCACGGTGTGTTAGGACGCAAAAATGTGGAATATCATAAAGCCTTTTATGACTTACCCTTTGATATGTTCAACGTAAGTAGTGAAAATGAAAAACAAGATGTTGTTATGAATCAAATGGGGTATCAAGCTGAAAACGTTTATGTTACAGGGCTTTCAAGATTTGATGAATTACCAATTCGTGAAAATGGTAAAAAAATTAAAAAGATATTAATTATGCCTACTTGGAGAGATTGGTTAAATAGTGATATAGCTTTTGAAAATAGTGAATATTTACAAAGATATCTCAATTTGACAAAAAATAGAGAATTGAATCAATTAATAGAAAATAATGATATTGAAGTTAATTTTTATCCACATTATAGAGCGCAGCACTTCTTTAAATTATTTTTAACGAATAATCATATAAAAGTTAAATATGTAGAATTAGGAGAACAAACAGTTCAGTCATTGTTGATTGAACATGATTTACTTATAACGGATTATAGTAGTGTAAGTTTTGATTTTACTTATATGAATAAACCTGTTATTTTCTATCACTTTGATGTTAAACGCTTTTTTAGAAAGGGTATTTTAAGACCTATTCATGAGACTTTCTTAGGAGAAATTGTAAGTGATGAAACAAGTCTCGTTAAATTAATAGGTGATTATATTAAATCGAATAATGAAATTAAAGCCGTCAATAAGCAGTCAATTTTTGAAAATATCGATCAAGATAATAATAAGAGAATTTATGAAAATATTATAGAGCGATTAACAAAATACTAATCTATTTAAATAAATAGCTTGAGTAGTTTATCTGTTAAAAGGGAGCACATCGAAATCGACAAATTTCAATGCGCTCCCTTTATTTTCAAATAATGAAAGAGGAAAATCTATTAAGTGATATTTCAGCGTTACAGCTATTATAAAAAACAATTTTTAGTAGAATGTTTGAACTTCATGTATTAATA
This sequence comes from Staphylococcus sp. ACRSN, assembly GCF_022346615.1. Classification (GTDB taxonomy): domain Bacteria; phylum Bacillota; class Bacilli; order Staphylococcales; family Staphylococcaceae; genus Staphylococcus. Next base: position 3,291 of record NZ_JAKRNS010000003.1, read on the forward strand.
TCAATGGATAAATATACATAGTGAATTTTTGAATTCACTTTAATGATAAGTAAAATACAGCAATTGTAGTGACTCGAAAACTTGTTGAATTTAAAGTGATTTCATTGAAAATAAGTATTAACTTTTAAAAAATATAAAGTATGCGCTTTATTTCAAATTTCCAACAATATTTTCGTATCAAAATTAAGTATTATATAGTAAAACACCACAATTTATTAAATAGAAACAAATTGTGGTGTTTTATAAAAATTCATAAAAATATTACTATAAGTAAATTATTAAATTAAAATTGTGCTTGGATTGTATATTTGAATGTATAATTAAACAGTTGTCTAAGGTTTAATTATAATAATATTAAAGTCTATGAAAATACAATGGTTTTATTGCCTTCTGTTACAATAACTTTATGTTGTACATGTAGTTCTACAGCTTGTGCTAATACACGCGATTCAACATGGCGACCAATTTTGCGTAAATCCTTCACATTATATCTATGGTTGATACGTGTGACATCTTGATCAATAATTGGTCCTTCATCTAAGTCAGAAGTAACATAGTGACTCGTTGCACCTACAAGTTTAACACCACGATCCCATGCTTGTTTATATGGATTAGCACCGATAAAGGATGGTAAGAATGAATGGTGGATGTTAATAATTTGATTTGGATAGTGGCTTACAAAATTATCAGTTAAGATTTGCATATATTTTGCCAAAACAATAAGTTCAACTTCATGTTTAGCACAAATATCTAAGATGTTTTGTTCAACTTCAGATTTTGGATTCTTACTTGGAACATGATAAAAAGGAATATTAAACGCATTTGCAAAGTGTTTATTATTTTCATGATTACTTACAACACACACGATTTCAGCTGGAATTTCTCCACGTTGTATACGTAATAATACTTCGTTAAACGCATGGTCTTCTTTTGATACAAATAAAGCAATTTTAGTTTTTTTACTATTATCAAATAATTCAAACTCAATATTATTGTCTTCTAATTCTTTTTCTAGTGCATCTTTTACCGTATCAACTTTTTCAAATTCAAATCTTAAATATAATTTTCCTTCTGTATCTTGATCACTATCATATTCTGTAAAATGATCAAGGTGTAGGATATTAGAATTATGTTTAGCGATTATGTTAGTGATTAAAGATGTGATACCAACCTTATCAGAACATGTTGCTAGTAATATGTATTTATCTTTCATTTATATGGACACCTCAAATTTTAAAAGTAATTCAAATTATAATGAAGATTCTGAATAAAGTAAATCAATATAATTATATTTAACAATTTTTAAATTAAATAAGTTTTTAACTGTACGAAACAAGGTTAAATAAGCTATAATGATTATGCTCTTTTTACTTCAAAAAGGTAAAAAGTAACCAAGGATACTTTAATACATATATTATTGATACGCTTACACAACTATAATTCACAAAAGATTATGCCTTATTGCTAATATGATTGATTATTTTGATAATTTCGCCAATAATTAAAAACAATGAAAATTTCATTTCACTCTTTTATTTTATTAAAAATTGTATTAAGATGTAATTTGTGTTTCAAGAAGCGTGTATTTTTGCAATTTCTTGTGTCCGGATAAAATATTCTTTTTATGAAAGGTAGATTAAAGTAATGGATAGACAGACTTTTACAGATTTAATTCAAACAAAATTTAAAATGGTTCGTATCGAAGCAGGTTATACGCAAGATACAATGGCTCAAACTATAGGTCTTTCAAAGAAGACATTAGTTCAAATAGAAAAAGAGAGAGTATTACCTAACTGGACAACATGTGTGTCAATTTGTGCATTATTTAGAGATTCAGATGTATTAAATAGTACATTTGGTTGTGATCCATTAGAAATGGTACAAACAATTTCACGTAATCACTGTGCATATCCAAATCACTCAACTACTAGTGATATATATTGGAATACTATAGATAGTAGAAATGGCTTTATCTTACAAAGTAACAAAGTAAGTGATATTTATCGTGTACTAAATAAAGAAACGCAACCTATTTTTGGTACTTCAAAAATGAGAGAAGCGGAAACATATTTCGGTAGAATTTCTAAAGAAGAGTTAATGCACGTATAGATTGCATTGGAAAAGTGATAGAAGAATCATTATTTATATGATTTAGTTTTAATAAAAGTAAGTGTTTAAATTATATTTGAATGATTTAGTCACTATATTGTAAATTTGACCTAAACAATGATTTAGGTCTTTTTTATTTATTATAAAAATAAAAGCGGTGTTTTATTTCAGGAAATAGTATTATGCTACACAATTAGGTACGGTATGTTATACAATATGATAATAGTTTTAATATGAGTAATATTTTAAAAGTTAAATTAAAGGAGTTAATGTAAATGCATGCATTTTTGATCATAGTATTTATGATGGTTATAGGTGCGCTAATTGGTGGTGTAACTAATGTAATAGCAGTTAGAATGTTATTCCATCCATTTAAAACATACTATATATTTAAAAAAAGAGTTCCATTCACGCCAGGACTTATTCCTAAGCGAAGAGGGGAAATTGCTGATAAAATAGGACAAGTTGTTGAAGAACATTTACTTACTGAGTCAGTTTTCAAATCTAAATTGAACGAACCATCTTCAAAAGAAACAATAGAAGCGTTAATACAACAACAAATTGCAAAATTAAAGGAAGATTCAAGTACAATTCAATATTTTTCGAGCAAATTAGATATTGATGTAACAGGATTTACAAATGATAAATTGCAGCAACTCATTTCTAATAATTTAGATAAATTCTATGTAGAACATAAGGAACAATCAATTCAGAGTATTTTACCTTATGAAATAGAGCAATCATTAGATCATAAAGTTGGATTAGTTCCAGATTTATTATTTAAAAGAGCACGAGTATATTTACAATCAGACAAAGGTGCTACGGATATTGCATCGATGCTTGATACGTTTTTTCAAGAAAAAGGTAAAATAGTCGGCTTATTACAAATGTTTATGACTAAAGAAAGTATTGCTGAACGTATCCAACATGAATTGATTAGATTGACTGAACATCCAAAAGCCAAAAGTATAGCGACACAAGTTATTGAAAGTGAATATGAAACTATGAAAGCTAAATCATTATCTGAAGTCGTAAGTGAATCTCAGTTCAATACAATTAAGTCGTCAGTGAATGAACTTGCAGTTAGTTATCTAGCAATGGACCAAAAATCAAACCAACCTTTAAAACAATTAATGCCAGGGTTTATAACTTTTTTAGAAAATAAAGTTGCAAAAAAACTTACAAACATTATTATTGAAAATGCATCAGAGCATTTGTCGCCAATTATGAAGAAGATAAATTTGAGACAATTAGTCGAAGAACAAATTAATACATTTGATTTAGATTATATTGAGAAATTAATTATTGATATTGCAAATAAAGAATTAAAATTAATCATGTTATTAGGATTTTTATTAGGAGGAATTATAGGCTTATTACAAGGCGTAATTGCTATCTTTGTATAACATATTAAATTATGTTATTGTAGTACCGATGTGGTTTTAACACATAAACACAAAAGGAGTGAAGCAGAATGGCAGTAAATTTACACGATCATGCTAATCAATTAGAACAAGCTTTAAGAGAAAGTGATGAATACAAAGCAATTCAAAACGCTTATGCTAAAGTTAAAGAAAATCAAGAATCAAAAGACTTATTTGACGAGTTCCGTGAAACTCAATTAAGCTTCCAACAAAAACAAATGCAAGGTGAAGAAATCGGTGAAGAAGAGCTACAAAAAGCACAAGAACAAGCTCAAAAAATCGAAAATGATTCTAATATTTCTGAATTAATGGCTGCAGAACAAAATATGAGCCAAGTATTCCAAGAAATCAACCAAATCATTGTTAAACCTTTAGACGAAATCTACGCTGACTAATTTTTAGTCAATGTAGAAGTGATTTCTAAATTAAGGGTAGGAGATTTAATCTTCTGACTCAAGTATAAAACGGCAATTTCTATTTAAATAGAAATTGCCGTTTTGTACGTTAATTTAGAAGATTACTCTGTATATTAAGAATAAAGTTTGAACTAGTACCACCTTAGGACTAATCATGTTTTGTTTATGTAATGAAATAAGGTACGAAATAATAGTGATTTATGAATTTGAATAAGTATTTTTAAAGTGTATATATTTTTGTACCTTATGTGTTTTATCGACTGATGCTTTATCTATGTGGTAAAATATAAAGATACTAGGTGGTGCCATGTATGTATTTTAATAAAGCTATTTTTACTTATAAAATAGAAAAATAGTTATGCATACATAACTACAAATAACCTTTCGATAAAGGAGAACATATATCATATGGTTAAATTTATTCATTGTGCTGATTTACATTTAGATAGCCCTTTTAAATCTAGAAGTTATTTGAGTCAGTCTATATTTGAAGATATGCAAAATAGTGCTTACGAAAGCTTTAAAAAAATTATAGATTTAGCATTGAATGAAGAAGTTGATTTTCTGATTATATCTGGAGATTTGTTTGATCAAGAAAATCGTACGTTACGTGCGGAAGTTTTTCTTAAAGAACAATTTAATAGATTAGCAAAAGAGCAAATTTTTGTGTATATATGTCATGGTAATCATGATCCGTTGTCTGTAAATATCGGTACAGAATGGCCTGATAATGTATCTGTGTTTTCAGAGAATGTTGAAACATACCAAACGATTACAAAAGGCGGGGAAGAAATATTCCTACATGGGTTTAGTTATCAAAATGATGCAAGCTATGAAAATAAGATAGATGCATATCCTTCTAGCCAAGGACAAAAAGGTATACATATTGGTATCTTACATGGAACTTATAGTAAAACAGCTGCTAAAGATCGATATACAGAGTTTAGATTAGAAGATTTAAACAGTAAATTATATCATTACTGGGCGTTGGGACATATACATGAAAGACAAGAATTAAGTGATATGCCACAAATACATTATCCTGGTAATATTCAAGGAAGACACTTTAAAGAACTAGGAGAAAAAGGTTGTTTATTAGTAGAAGGAAACAATTTAAAATTAAATGTAAACTTCATACCTACACAATTTATCCGTTTTGAAAAAGCTACTATAGAAACTGATAAAACAACAAAACAAGGTATATTTGAAGCTATTCAAACATTTAAAGATAAAGTGCGGAAAAATGGCAAGTCCATTTATCAACTTACTGTTGAACTGACTACGGATCAAAACATAACTGATCAAGACTTAATTCAAGTTAAAGAGATGATTAGTGATTATGAAGAAAATGAACATCAATTTGTTTTTGTAGAAGATTTAATTGTCAGAAATAAATTTGATGAACAAAATACGTTAGTAAATGAATTTGCATCAGAGCTAATTGAGGATAATAGTATATTTGATCAAGCAATGAATGATTTATATCTAAATCCTAAAGCTTCAAAATACCTTGAAAATTATAGCGACTTTGATAGACGGAAATTGATTGAACACGCTGAGCTGTTATTAAAGTCAGATTTGAGGGGAGAATAATATGAAAATAAAATCGTTAGAAATATATGGATATGGTCGTTTTGTTGAAAGAAAAGTTGAATTTGATGAACATTTTACTGAGATTTATGGTGAAAATGAAACTGGTAAATCAACAATTCAAGCATTTATACATTCAATATTATTCGGATTCCCTACTAAAAAAGAAAATAAACCACGTTTAGAACCACGTTTAGGTAATCAGTACGGTGGAAAACTTACTTTAATACAAGATGATGGATCTCTAGTTGAAGTGGAACGTATTAAAGGTAGTGCTGTAGGTGATGTGAAGGTTTATTTACCTAATGGTATGATAAAAGATGAAGCATGGTTGAAAAAAGAATTAAATTATATATCTAAACGTACATATCAAGGTATTTTTTCATTTGATGTTCTTGGATTACAAGATATTCATAAAAAAATGGATGAAACACAATTGCAAAATTACTTATTGCAAGCTGGAGCCCTTGGTTCTACAGAATTCACGAGTATGAGAGAACTGGTAAATGAAAAAAAGGATATCTTATATAAGAAAAGTGGTCGCAACCCTATAATCAATCAACAGATTGAACAATTAAGGGAATTAGAAACTGAAATCAGAGAAGAAGAGTCTAAGTTGACGAATTATAAACGTTTTGTTGACGATAAAGATAAGTCGGAACGTAGACTAAATCATTTAAAACAAAATTTAACACAACTTTCAAAGATGCATGATCAAAAACAAAAAGAATTAGCTTTACATGACCAAACACAAGAGTGGAAATCTTTAGAATCCGATTTAAATATAGAGCCTATTCAATTTCCTGAACAAGGTATAGATAGATATGAGTCGGCTAAATTACAAACTCAAAATCTTAAAAGAGATATTGGGTTACGTAAGGAAAAATTAGCGCATTTGAAGGCAGAAAATGAAAATATACATTTGCCAAAGCAAAATGATTTAGATGCTTTTAATCATATTCAGCAACAAGAAAATGAAATTAAACAAAAGGAATATGAACTAAAAGCATTAGAAAAAGAAATTAAAGATAAAGAGCGAGAGAAATCTGGTCTAAAGTCAAATATTGGTTGGCAAGATGTACATCATCATGTAGATAGTTCTGAAGCTATGAAAAGTCATGTCAGCAATCAAATTAAGAACAAGCAAGAACAAACTGCCGTTCTTCAACAATTAGAACGCAATATTGAGGAAAATAAAATCGATAAGGACACAAATGATGCAGAGATGAATGCATTAGAAGCTGATATTGTCCCAGAAGAGAATTTTGAAAAAAAGAAACAATATAATAAAAGAGTATTTGAACTTCAAGAGAAAAATAATTTATATCAAAAAATGAAAGAAGCATTTGATATAGAGCAACGTGAAAATGAAAAAAGACAAAATATGTTCCGTGTGAGCTTAATTGTATTAGCAATTATAGGTGTCGCATTAACTATTTTTTCATTTATCTCATCCAGTATTATATTCGCAATTATATTTGCAATTTTATCAATAGTATTTATAATTGGTATTTTTATGGTTAGAACAAAAGAGGTAGGTCACAGCGAAACTTTCACTAAAGAAATTGATGATTTGCAACATAAAATTAAACATTTAGAAGACAATTATGATTTGGATTTTGATTTAGACGATCAATATAGAATTCGTGAACAATTTCAAAATGCAATAAAAACGAAAGAGGCATTAGACAAAAAGTCTAGTTATTTAACGAATAATCTACAACAAGCTAAACAAAACTATCAAATTGCTGACGATAATTTAAACAAAGTCAAAGCAGATTTATACTTGTCAGACAAAATGTCGGATGAATTAATAATTGATAGTATTGGTACGATGAATAAAATCAAAGACAACGATACACTTGTAAATGAATTGTCAGAACAAGCACGTCGACTTCATGAAGAAATCACAGCGTTTTATAATCATGCGAAAGAAGTTACTAAAAATCAATTTACCTATGCGAGTGATTTATCACTATTCCATGATGTACGTCAATGGTTAAAAGAAGCAACCAACAATTTAGATAAATGGAACAGAAATGATGAGCAAGTAAAATTGATTGAAAGTGAACTATCACAACTTCAAAATCGTTTAGCTGAAAATAACAATGTGATAGATCAGCTTTTTGATTTTGTTAAAGTCAATGATGAAGAATCTTACTACCAACATCATGTTCAATATCGAACATTCCAACAAAAAATGTCACGTTTCAATGATTTATCTAAATATCTTGAAAATCAAAACTATTCATATGACTTAAGTTCTAAGTTGAGTGAAAAGACAGCTGCACAATTACAAGAAGAAGATGAAATTTTATCAAAACAAGTAGATGATTATAATGATCAGTACTTAGAAATGCAGGCTGAAGTAAGTGACTTGAATGCAAAAATAACGGATATGGAAACAGATAAGACTTTAGCTGACTTACGTCATAAATTCCATATACTAAAAAATAAAGTGAATGATGAAGCGAAAGATTGGGCAAGCTTAAGCTACTTACAATCTTTAGTAGAAGGGCACATCAAACAAATAAAAGATAAACGTCTACCACAAGTGATAAATGAAGCGACCGATATTTTTAGCCACTTAACAAACGGTCATTATGTTCAGGTAACATATGCTAATGATGAATTAATGGTTAAACAATACAATGGACAAATGTACGAACCTGTCGAACTAAGTCAATCAACAAAAGAAATATTATACATCGCACTAAGACTTAGTTTGATAAAAATTTTAAAACCGTATTATCCATTTCCAATTATCATAGACGATGCATTTGTTCATTTTGATAAGCGAAGAAAAGAAATCATGATGAATTATTTAAGACAAATGCCTTCGAATTATCAAATGTTGTATTTTACTTGTGTCAAAGATACAAGTGTGCCTTCAAAACAAATAATTACATTAAATAAATATGAGGAAGGCGGTAAATAATGAGAAATGTTGAGAAATTAAATCCAGGTGATTCTGTTGATCACTTTTTTCTAATTCATAAAGCAACACAAGGTGTTACAGCACAAGGTAAAGATTACATGACACTGTATCTTCAAGATAAGAGTGGAGATATCGAAGCAAAATTATGGACAGTAACTAAAGAAGATATGCAAGTATTAGAACCAGAAAAAATTGTACATGTACAAGGCGATGTTATTAATTATCGCGGAAGAAAACAAATGAAAATAAATAAAATTAAACTTGCAACGCCAGAAGATAATTATAAGCCATATGATTTTATTGACGGCGCACCGCTTACTCCAGATGAGATTCAAGATGAAATTTCTCACTTTATGTTAGAAATTGAAAATGCCAGTCTACAACGCATTACGAGACATCTGATACGTAAATATCAAGAGGCATTTTTCACATTTCCAGCTGCAAGTACGCATCACCATAATTTCTCTAGTGGTTTGAGTTATCATGTCTTAACAATGTTACGCGTGGCAAAATCAATTTGTGATATTTATCCTTTACTAAACCGCAGTCTGTTATATAGTTCAATTATTTTACATGACTTGGGTAAAGTTAAAGAACTAAGTGGTCCTGTGGCAACATCTTATACAGTTGAAGGTAACTTGCTAGGTCATATTTCTATAGCTAGTGATGAAGTAGCTGAAGCTGCTAGGGAATTAAAAATTGATGGTGAAGAAGTTATGCTATTGAGACATATGATATTAGCACATCACGGCAAGATGGAATTTGGATCACCGAAATTACCACATTTAAAAGAAGCAGAAATTTTATTCTTTATAGATAATATCGATGCAAAAATGAATATGTTTGAAAAAGCATATAAAAAGACGGATAAAGGTCAATTTACTGAACGTATCTTTGGTTTAGAAGGGCGCCAGTTCTATAATCCGAAATCCGTAGATTAATTGCTAAATAAAGAATCTAAGACATAAAGTACTCGGACAAATATAAAAAGGCAATTTCTATTGAAATAATATAGAAATTGCCTTTTTCAATATTATTTTGAATATGGTTAGGTCGTTGAGCCATATTATTACTCTTTATACATTAGGCACCTCGTTAATTTAGTAGTGTTTATTAAATTATACGAAGGATCTTATTTTTGTATTTTAATGTAAAATTCCATATTTATATAATTTATTTTAGCGAGACTCTTGAGGAAATTGGACAAGCCGAAGACTACAAACTAAAGCTGTCCCATAAAAAAGCGAGATAACAATACGATGTAGTGAATAAAAAATCCCCAGATAAATTGAAATAATTCAATATATCTGAGGGATTTTTATCTGGCATATATGTCCTAGACGCATTTAGTTTATTAAATAAACTGCTAAATGTTCAACTATGATTAAAAAAAGAGTATGATCATATTTCCGTATGATAGAATAATTCTAGTTTATTGTTTAAATCAATTGTAGCGTTGTTCATAATTGTTTCTTCAGACAGTATAGCGGTGCCTTCAGCACGTACAATATCAAAATGGTTAAATGCCATTATTTCTTCAAACATAGCTTTTAAATAACTATAAGAAAACTCAAGTGCTGTATAGCGATCATTGTTTGTATAAACAGAACCACTCGATTGTAATAATAAAGCTTTATAATCATCATCCATTAACCCTACAGAGCCATCTTTAGTATATTTAAATGTTTCCCTAGCAATAAGAATATTGTCCATATAATCTTTTAACTTCGAAGTGATATTAAAGTTATGCATTGGCATAACGATTACGATTCGGTGATGGTCTTTAAACTGTGATATTAAACCTTTCCAAATTTTAAATAAACGTTGTTCATTTTCATTTAATAATTCTTGATTGTTATCTTTATTCCAAATATTGAACAATTGCTTTGTATTTAATTTTGGTATTTCAATTTCGTATAAATTGATTATATTAATTTCGGAGGAAGGGTGTAACCTGTTAACTTGATTTAAGAATAGAGATTGTAATTTAGAAGAATAAGTATCTCTATTTTCATAATTTGGATGTGCATTTACGATTAAAGTTTTCATTTTTGTGTGCTCCTTCAATATTTGATAAGCTTAGTATAATATTTATAGGTGTCATTTTGTGAAACCATTGAAGGAGAAATTTTATGAAAAAAGCAGAAAGACTAAATATGGAATTAATCTTTTTAAGAGATAAAACAACGTTCCATTTAAAAGATCTTATGAATGAATTTAATATATCAAAAAGCACGGCTATTCGAGATATTAAGGATTTAGAGTCAATGGGGTTAGCACTATATGTAGAAAGTGGCAGATTCGGTGGTTATAAAATACTTACACAAAATTTATTAACACCTGTCTACTTTAATGATAATGAAATACTTGCGATTTTTTATGCGCTTAAATCAATGAATGCCCTAACGACGACACCTTTTGAAAAAACATATACACAAATTAATGAAAAGTTATATGCTACAATTTCAGACCATTTAATGAAAGATATATCTCAAACTTTAAATTATATTCATTATCACAGTGTGTCACCTGTTAAACACACGCCATATCTATCATCTATTTTAAATGCTATAAAGAATAATCAAATCATCTCAATTACATATTCACAATATGAACGTGAATTATATGATAGTATACAAGTTTATGAACTATTTTACAGAAGCGGTATATGGTTTTTTAGTGGTATAAATTTAAATACGCAAGCGTGGGGAATATTCCGATCTGATTATATTGATGATTTACAAATTAATGATAATGCTGAAATTAAATATACACGACAACAATTATCAAAATTTGAAGAACATTACGAGTCAGAATATCACGATATTGCTTTTAAATGTGAATTGACAGCGTTTGGTGTTGAATTATTTTTGAAAAAATCGTATCCTAATATGACTTTGGAGTATATAGATAATAAACCCTATATTGTTGGTGGTTATAATCAGTCTGAATTTCAATATATGATTGATTATCTTATTTCTTTAGGAGAAAATGTGAAAATTATTTATCCTAATAAATTAATAAATGGTTATTTAAATAAGGTACGGTCGTTAATTAACAAGTATGAATAATAAACTTTTAAAATTATATTGTACCGATTTTGCAACGTAATGACACATGGAGCGTATGTGTACAGTATTACAGGATCGAACCATATTCTAGATCTAGACTGTACTACGTTCAACATTATAATATTGTAAATATAAAAGCGAGCTAATCATAATAGATTAGCTCGCTTATTTTGAATAGGCAAATTATTGTATTTAAACTTGAAACTAAAAACTACTGACCAGTCGACATGCTAGAACCACTTTGTTGCATAGCTTGTTGCTGTTGTTGCTGTTGTTGTTGCTGTTTAATCTTATCAGGGTCTAGAATTGAGTCTTCAATTGCTTTCTTAATATCTCTATCTTTATAATCTACTTTATATTCATCAAGTAACTCTTTATAAGCATCAGTTAATAATTTAGGCTCTTTTTGTACTTTTTGTTGGATGAATTGTGATTTTAATTTAGATTTTTGTTTATCGAAGTCTGATTCTTTATCAGCTTTAATGATGTGATAACCATAGTCGGTCTTAACTACATTAGATACTTTGCCTTCTTTCAATTTGAATAGGGCTTTTTCAAATGTACTATCCATTTGACCTTTAATAACATAACCTAGGCTACCATCTTTTTTAGCTGATGATGTATCTTTAGATTCTTTTTTCGCAATTTCACCAAATTTATCTGGATTTTTAGAAACTTCTTTTTGAATTTCTTCAGCTTTAGCTTTGGCTTTCTTATCTGAAAGACCTTCTTTATCATCTTTATTTTCTTTAACTTTTATTAAGATGTGAGAGGCTTTCTTAGTATCCTTTTTAATATCTTTATCAGAGATATCTACTTTGTCATTTAACAATGCTTTTTGATAAGCTTGCAGTTTCTTCTGCTCTTTGTAATCGTCAAGAGACATTTTTTGTTGTTTTAACATGCTTTCAAATTGGTCTTTACCACCATATTGCTTTTGTTCTTTTTCTACTTCTTTGTCAATATCTTTAGTATCAACTTTGTCTTTGTATTTGTCGGCTAATAATTTATTTAGCAATATAGAGAATGAACTGTTCGCAATTTGTTCATCACCTAATTTATTCATGACATCTTCGACTTTAACGTCACCAGCTTTAGAAGAAATAATTGTATCATCTTTAGAATCTGTAGCACTATTACCACAAGCACCCAGTAGCAATGCACTTGCTGTAATTGGAAGTAAAACTTTTTTAAATGATTTCATAGTTGGAAACTCCTTTTGTAATAATAACAACGTAAATATAACATATTATCTATTATACACCAATTAGAAACATCAATTATAGGACTATAGTACTAGGTAAGAGGATGAATAAAAAAGCGGGGAACAAATATATTTGAATATGAATCATTTTTACAATAAATAAAATGGAATAAGATAACATAATAATTATCATATTAGGTTGCTCAGATAGGATGTATAATAATTTATTTTGCAAGTTGAGATAAAAAAGAACAGGCTAGGAGAATAAAATATCTCGGCCTGTTCCATCATACCCTTAATAGGTAGAAAAATAATTTTAGAAAAAATAAAAATCTGTCTCACTTTTTAATAAATGATATTAAATGCTCATTAGCTAACGTAAAAAATTATTGTAAATTCTGATTGATTTCAACTTTATTTAATATATTTATGCCAGTTTGGTGTTCTTCGATAAATTTACCTTCATTTGAAAATAAAATAATTTTTAAATATAGAAAATCCATTACAGAATACCCCATGTTTAAAGCTATAATGAACATCAGATAATGTCCATATTGTGGAAATATAGAACTGATATATGCGCAAGTAGGGGTTACTAGTAGTACTGGTGTCATTAAATCAAAACAAAAATAATACTTATTAACCGGAGTGCTGACATACGTATTATAAAAAGGAATATACTTCCCTCTAACAAGTTTATATTTACGAAATGATTTATAATAAGGGAACAAAAAGGCTAAATGAATGGCCTTATGAATTGGATATAAAAATAACACGAAAATTAAGAATACAATAAAGTGATTATCAGTTAATTTTGTATCTGAAAAAAAGTACAAAATTTCATAAGCGATTAAAAATGTGATAATTGTAGTTACAATACTTAGAAAAGCAATTCTAGGTAATCCAAAACGTGCATTTATATCAATTTGTCTAGAGCACAAATACATAAAACACCATACTCCTTTTAATTAATAAGAACTGTTAATATACTTCCGTATTATCTATCTTAATATTCTAAACGTCAAGCTAAATTTTCACTGTTTAATTCATTAATTAACCTAAATAATTGCTTGTATAAAAGTAACTAAATTTAAAAAAACTTACTCCATAAAAAAGAGTAAGTTTTTTAATAATTATTATTTACAGGTAAGCCTAAAATAAGAGTTATTTATCGCTTTCAAATGTCTTGCTAATTTCTTCACCACGATTTTGAAGGTTTTCAATGTGGGATTGTAGACGTTTAATATTAGGATCAATGTCTGATTTGAAATCACCAATCATTGTTTTTACTTCATCGCCGATAGAGCTACCAAATTCTGTACTTTCTGATTTGATTTGAGAAACATAATTCATAATATCATTGACACTTTGTTTGATAGAATTTACTTCTCTATTTAGTTCCGATTCAGCGCCAGTTGGTTTTCTAGTTTGGGCATTTAATTCAATCGACTCTTTTTTATCACGATTCATTAATGCAACACCAAGACCAGTTGCAACACCAGCACTAATTCCTAATAAAATTTGAGCTGTTTTCATAAAAATTCTCCTCATTTCTAAATATCTCTTATTCATTATCATTTTTTATATACCCATTATACTATGCGGTAAGCATGTTTAGTTGAATTGAGCAGTGATTTCTTGTGCAATTTTTGCTTTCTGCTGATCATCGATACTATCTTCATGTGTTGTCCACTTATAGCCAAAACCATCAACATCATTTTCATACCTAGGTAATAGATGGAAATGAAGGTGAAAAACAGATTGATCGGCAAATTCACCATTATTTTGTATAATATTTAATCCATCAGGGTTAAATGCATTTTTGATTGCATTTGCAACTTTAGGGAGTGCCACTCCTATATGTTTCATAGTTTCTTCATCTGTTTCGAAAATATTTGCAGATACCTTTTTGGGTACTAATAAAGTGTGACCTTTAGTTACTTGTGAAATATCTAAAAAAGCATAAACATAATCATCTTCATATACTTTATGGCTAGGAATTTCGCCATTTATAATTTTGCTAAAGATTGTTTCTGACATAAATCTTCACTCCTTCAACGATAGTTAATGCCTATTATAGCATTAGTAGTTTCTTTCCGTCATTTAACATTAGTAAATTTATGAAGAAGACGTATTTTTTGATACAATATAATTATTGGAGGTGCCTCATGACTGTAAAAGTGAAAAATTTAACGGGTGGCTATGGAAAAAGACCTGTAATTAAAAATATGAATTTTGAATTAAAAAAAGGGGAAATTGTAGGCCTTATAGGACTTAATGGTGCGGGCAAAAGTACTACGATTAAACATATGCTCGGCTTATTAACACCAATGGAAGGTGAACTGTCGATTTCTGATATAGATATTAATGAAGATGTTGAAAACTATAGACGTAAATTATCATATATTCCTGAATCACCAGTTATATATGAAGAATTAACACTACAAGAACATATTAATATGACCGCAATGGCATATGATATTGATAGAGAAGTAGCGATGGAACGCGCGACACCACTCTTAAGAACATTTCGTCTTGAAAATGAATTGAACATTTTCCCGAGCCATTTTTCTAAAGGGATGAAGCAAAAAGTAATGATAATTTGTGCTTTTATAGTTGATCCTGAATTATATATTATAGATGAACCGTTCTTAGGGTTAGATCCACTTGGGATTCAATCTATGTTAGATTTAATGGTTGATAAAAAAGAAGAGGGTAGAACCGTTTTAATGAGTACACATATCTTAGCAACTGCTGAGCGCTATTGTGATAGATTTTTAATTATGGATAAAGGTGAACGTGTAGCTTTTGGAAATTTAGAAGAGTTAAGAGAACAAACAGGTCTTTATGGTAAGACTTTAGACGAAATATATATTCATGTTACACAAGGTGGTCAAGATAGATGACCTCAAATGCAAAACAATTATTTATACAACGTAAACGAGAAATAACGAAAGAAAAACAATATTATAATAAATTTATTTTCAATGGTCACTTTTCTGTTTTTCTTGTTATATTACTTGGTGCTTTTATAATGGGATATGCTGGTTGGTTACAACAGATTCCAAAGGGTATAAATTATGCCTTGATTGCTAGTATAGTTATGGCAATTATTTCTATATTTCCTATTCGAACATTGTTAAAAGATGCAGATAGATTATTTTTATTACCATTCGAAAAACATATGACAGAATATATGAAACAAAGTTTACGATATAGCTATTTTTCGAGAATTATTTTACAAATTTTGATGATAATCGTTTTGTTTCCTTTATTCTACGTGTTGAATAATCAAAAAATTGGTTATTATATCTTATTTACGATATTGGCAATATTATTGCCAATGCTTGGACTTATTTTAAAATGGTTGTGGTATAAATATAAACTTGAAAGTTGGTCTTTATACTTATTGCTATTTATAATATTTAGTTCAAGTTATTATGTTGCGTTAGGAGCGAAACATTTTTCTAGCATCACTTCTGTCTTTATACTTGTTGGTTTGATTATATTACTACGGTCTATTAGTGATAAACAATTATTCCCATGGGAGAAGTTAATACAATTAGAAAAACAACATCACATGAATTATTATAAGTTTGTAAATATGTTTACAGATGTTAAACACCTGAAAGAAACAGCTGTGAGACGAAGCTATTTAGATCCTGTATTACGTACTCCGAAAAAGAAAAAATTTAATGCACATTATATGTATTTATATTTATTTGTGCGAAGTTTTGCGAGAGGAAAAGATGCGTTTCACATTATACTTCGGTTGGTAGTTATTGCGGCAATATTAATTGTATGGCTACAACAACCAATTGTTACCTTAATTATAGGAAGTCTGTTTATGTATATTATATTACTGCAAATGGCACAGTTTTATACTCAACAAGCATACGGACTATGGCCGCAAGTTTGGCCAGTTTCAGATAGCAAAGTGATAAAAGGGTATGAACAATTCTTACATCGATTAATGTTTATTGTAGGTATTGTATTATTAGTAATCTATTTAATAGTTAATCCAGCTTTTGGCTTTGCTGGTATATTGTTTTTCCTAGTTGGTTGGTTAACTGTAAATAATGTTATTAAGAAACTAAAATATCAAGAATCGCTTCTAAGAGACTAAAAAAAGAGAAACAACAATACAAAGTATTATAAATAAATAACCAGTAAATGAAATAAAACTCATTTACTGGTTATTTTTCTAGGATTTATGACCCAGATTTACTTTCATTTTAAAATTTAATTATCTTCAATAGGAAATAAATAACGTTCAAAGTAACTTGAATGTTGGCCGCTAGAGCCAAAAAATTGACTTAAAGCAAGTTTGTCGAAGTTATCCTTAAATACTGAAGACTCTTTGAAATCTTCATAAGCAATTCTACTTTCAAACCCAAAATAGATTTTATAAGTCAATCCTTGCTCAGGCTTTAAGAAACGATAACTACGATAACCAGCGTATTGGTTGAAATCTGTAGAAATATTTTCTAATTTTTTCTCCAATTGATATGCATGATCGTCAGAAGTTGGTACAAATATAACTGAAAAGAAATGGTCTTTGTCTAGTTCGCCTTCTGATTTCAACACATCATATACTAATGGTTGCTTTAACACTGATTGTTCTTCTGTTTCTTCTATTATTACGGAAGAATCAGATGCTGAAAATTGTAATAACTTGTGATCAGGATTGTTAAGTCTTATTTGATTTAAATAACCAAACGTACCATATGATGCATAAACTTTCATGAGATTTTCCCCCTTGCTTTGTTTTACAATATAATAGGAATACAATAGTTTTTATATACTTCTATCTATTTTCCCAAATAATTATAAAATATGCTTAGATAACATTATAATTGATTTTCAATAGAAAACAATAGTCAAATGATTGATACTTAGTTTAGCGTTGATTTGAATTTTTTATGACATTTAAGCACAAAGAAATACTTACCATAATTCAATATGGTATTATAGATAAGAATGATTACAATGTAGGAGGGCATTAAGGTGCATAACAAAAACAATACAATATTAAATATGATAAATGGTGAAAATGTCACTCATACACCAGTGTGGTTTATGCGTCAAGCAGGAAGGTCACAACCTGAATACCGAAAATTGAAAGAGAAATACTCCTTGTTCGAGATAACGCACCAACCAGAACTATGTGCATACGTTACGCACTTACCTGTAGATAATTATAATACAGATGCTGCAGTACTATATAAAGATATAATGACTCCTTTACAACCTATCGGGGTAGATGTAGAAATACAATCAGGAATTGGCCCAGTCATTCATAATCCTATTAAAAATATTCAAGATGTTGAAAAATTAGGTATGATTGATCCGAAACGTGATGTACCTTATGTTTTGGACACAATTAAATTACTTACTGAAGAAAAGTTGAATGTACCGTTAATAGGTTTTACAGGTGCACCCTTTACACTTGCAAGTTATATGATTGAAGGTGGTCCATCAAAAAATTATAACTTTACCAAAGCAATGATGTATCGAGATGAAGCAACGTGGTTTGCGCTTATGGATCATTTAGTATCAATGTCAATCACCTATGTATCTGCTCAGATTGAAGCGGGAGCAGAGTTGATACAAGTATTTGATTCATGGGTTGGCGCATTGAATGTCCAAGATTATCGTTATTATATCAAACCAGCAATGGAAAAATTAATCACTGGCATTAAGGCACAACACAATGTGCCTGTTATATTATTTGGCGTAGGAGCAAGCCATTTAATTAATGAATGGAATGATCTTCCTATTGACGTTTTGGGATTAGATTGGAGACTTTCAATTAATGAAGCACATCAAATGAATATTAATAAGACATTACAAGGTAATCTAGATCCTTCAATTTTACTAGCGCCATGGCATGTAATCGAAGAAAGATTAAAACCGATTTTAGATCAAGGTCTAAGCCACGGAAAGCATATATTTAATTTAGGGCATGGTGTATTCCCGCAAGTTGAACCTGAGACATTGAAAAAGGTTACTCAATTTGTTCATCGATATACACAAAGATAGTACGACATAAAATAATACTAGCAAGAGAAACAATTAATTATGTCATGACCATCTATAAATATAATACAAAAGGATGATTTTAAAATGGCAAAAAGAATAGGCTTATTAGTTATGGCGTATGGTACTCCATATCAAGAAAGTGATATTGAAGCTTATTATACTGATATTAGACATGGTAAAAAGCCAACCGATGAAGAGCTACAGGACTTGAAAGATAGATATAAATTTATCGGTGGGTTATCACCATTAGCGGGAACAACTAATAGACAAGCTGAAGCGCTGTGTGAAGCCTTAAATGAAGCTTGTACAGATGTGGAATTTAAATTATATATTGGGTTGAAGCATATACATCCATTTATTGAGGATGCAGTCCAAACAATGCATGAAGATGGAATTGAAGAAGCT
The DNA here is from genome assembly GCF_022346615.1 of Staphylococcus sp. ACRSN. GTDB lineage: Bacteria > Bacillota > Bacilli > Staphylococcales > Staphylococcaceae > Staphylococcus. Next base: position 22,490 of record NZ_JAKRNS010000003.1, read on the forward strand.
GTAACCGTAGTGCTAGCACCACATTATTCTAGTTTCTCAGTAGGTTCATATAACAAACGTGCAGAAGCTGCAGCAGAACATTTGGATATTACGTTCAAGCATGTTGAACATTATTATGAACAACCTAAATTCATTCAATATTGGACTGAAAAAATCAATCAAACCCTTAATGAAATACCGGAAACAGAACATAAAGAAACAGTACTTGTAGTTTCTGCGCATAGTTTACCTAAGGGTTTAATTGAAAGAAATAATGATCCATACCCTCAAGAATTACACCATACTGCAGAATTATTACAAAGAAATTCTAATATTATAAATGTTGCAGAAGGTTGGCAGTCTGAAGGGAATACAGGTACACCTTGGTTAGGACCAGATGTTCAAGACTTAACGCGTTCATTATATAATGAATATGGCTATAAACATTTTATATACACACCAGTAGGTTTTGTATGTGAACATTTAGAAGTACTTTACGATAATGATTATGAATGTAAGGTTGTATGTGATGAGTTAGGTGTTGGTTATTATCGTCCAACTATGCCAAATACAGATCCATTATTTATTGGAGCGATTGTAGACGAAATTAAAAAAGTTTTTTAAAGGAAGCGTGAAATACTGTGAGTAAAAATATTGCAATTATTGGTGCTGGTATCACGGGTTTATCTAGTGCATACTTTATCAAAAAACAACATCCAGAATGTTCTGTGACAATATACGAATCATCAAATCGAGCAGGAGGTAAGATTCAAACTTATCGTAAAGATGGTTATACAATTGAATTAGGTCCTGAATCTTATCTAGGAAGAAAACAAATAATGACTGATATTGCAATTGATATAGGTTTAGGTGATGAACTTGTAACTAACCAAACAGGCCAGTCTTATATTTATGCTAAAAACAAGTTATATCCGATTCCTGGGGGTTCAATATTAGGTATTCCTACAGATATAAAGCCCTTTTTAAAAACTAAATTAATTTCTCCACTAGGCAAGTTACGCGCTGGTAAAGATTTATTTAAACCTTCAATAGAAATAGAAAATGATATTTCTGTAGGAAAGTTCTTCCGCGAACGTTTGGGCGATGAAATACTAGAAAATTTAATAGAACCTTTAATGGGTGGTATTTATGGTACCAATATTGATGATTTGAGTTTAATGAGTACTTTCCCTGAGTTTAAGCAAAGAGAAGAAGAATTTGGTAGTCTCATTAAAGGAATGCGATATGAAAAGGAACAACGTCAAAAGCAACGACAATTGTACCCTGGTTCACCCAAAGGTCAATTTAAACAGTTTAGACATGGCTTAAATTCATTTATAGAAAATCTAACAGATTATGTAACCAAGCAAGGTGTTGAAATTAAATATAATACGCCAATATCTGAGATTAGAAAAAAACAAAAATCTTATGAGTTAATCAATGATGATAGTAATATATATCGACATGACGGTTTATTAATTACAACACCACATGAAACATTTACCAAGTGGTTTGAAAAAGACCCAGCATTTAATTACTTCAAATCAATGGATTCGACTTCTGTCGCTACTGTTGTATTAGCTTTTGACCAACATAATATAGAAAATATTTATGACGGTACTGGTTTTGTAATTGCGCGAACAAGCAATACAGATATTACTGCATGTACATGGACTACTAAGAAATGGCCATTTACAACTCCTGATGGAAAGGTATTAATCAGAGCATATATTGGGAAGCCTGGGGATACCGTAGTACAAGACCATACAGATGAAGAAATTGTATCTATAGTTAGAAAAGACTTAAGTCAAATGATGAAATTTAAAGGTGATCCAGATTTCAGTATTGTAAATCGATTGCCAAAGAGCATGCCGCAATATAAAGTAGGGCATATAGATAAAATCAAATCTATTCAAGCACATGTTAGAGAAACCTATCCACGATTACGAATTACAGGTGCCTCTTTTGAAGCGGTTGGTTTACCTGATTGCATTAGACAAGGTAAAGATGCAGTTGATGAATTGATTGATGAACTAGAATTATAATAATAAAAGTCATTTTTACTCTTTATTTTTAGAGTTTAAATGGCTTTTTAATTTCAAAATTTAAAAAAATATATAAATTATGAGATAATAGTAATTAAATAAAGTGTCTATTAGGATAATGTTTAAATAGAAACCTAAAAATATACCTTATAGAAATAGAAGTAGGGGGACTTTAGATGACAGATATTATAATAGTCCATTCACAATATGGAGATGCAACGAATCACTGGTATGAATGGTTGGCCAACAACTTAATATTAGAAGGGTATAAGGTGACATTGTTTAATATACCAATAGAAGAGCGGGATACTATAGATACATGGGTAAAAAGAATGAAAGAGCAAATCAATGTATGTAAATATGAGACATATTTTGTGACGCATGGTTTTGGTACATTAGCTACTTTAAAATACATTGAACAAACTCAATTGAATAAAATTGAAGGATTATTTAGCATCTCAGGGTTTAAAGAAGATGCACAAGATATTGATGAAAATATAGATTTAGATGTAACAATTGATTACGATCAAGTAAAGTCAAAAGTACAAGATTTTTATGGGTTATGTGCAGTTGATGATAAATATGTGAATTATAATGAAACAAAACGATTAATGGATACTTTAGGTGGTAAGTGCATGGTTTCTAATTATGGAGGTCATTTTTTAGAAACAGATGGATTTAACACATTTAATGCACTTCAATTGAAAATGCAGGCGATTATGTCGAAATAAAACATTATAAACTTAATTCAATTTATTTCATTTCAATCTATATATTACTTTATTGTATGATTTTTACGCAGTTGATATAAACAAAATTTACGATTTTGTTTGTGAAGAAAGCAGATTTTAATATAAATGCCTATAAAAATTGTATAAATAAGGAACTAAAATTAAAATTTTATCGTTATATTCCTTTTTTACACAAAATACTTTCTAGAAGTTGTTGACTATATGGCAAAAACTTTATATACTAAGAAAGTCTTAAGAGATAGGCGATGTCCAAACAACAATTATCGCATTTAATATTGAAGTTGTGATTAAGAAATTGTAAATTATTTTTAAAAAAGTATTGACAATAACTTAACAAACATGATATATTAGTTGGGTAGGCGTTATAAATAATATTAACGCGGGATGGAGCAGTTCGGTAGCTCGTCGGGCTCATAACCCGAAGGTCGGTGGTTCAAATCCGCCTCCCGCAATTACATAGTTTTTTGGTCCCGTAGTGTAGCGGTTAACACGCCTGCCTGTCACGCAGGAGATCGCGGGTTCGATTCCCGTCGGGACCGCCATTACATATATTATGGTTCAGTAGCTCAGTTGGTAGAGCAATGGATTGAAGCTCCATGTGTCGGCAGTTCGACTCTGTCCTGAACCATTACTGATTTTTGTGGCGGGTGTGGCGAAGTGGTTAACGCATCGGATTGTGGTTCCGACACCCGTGGGTTCGATTCCCATCATCCGCCCCTTAATAATTTAATATGCGGGTGTAGTTTAATGGCAAAACCTCAGCCTTCCAAGCTGATGTTGTGGGTTCGATTCCCATCACCCGCTCCAATAATATTTATCCACAGTAGCTCAGTGGTAGAGCTATCGGCTGTTAACCGATCGGTCGTAGGTTCGAGTCCTACCTGTGGAGCCATGGCCCCGTGGTCAAGCGGTTAAGACACCGCCCTTTCACGGCGGTAACACGGGTTCGAGTCCCGTCGGGGTCATACAAACAGAAGTGAAATATCGCTTCTGTTTTTTTAATACAATGATATGGAGAGTTGTCCGAGTTGGCCGAAGGAGCACGCCTGGAAAGTGTGTAGGCGCCACAAGCGTCTCGAGGGTTCGAATCCCTCACTCTCCGTTAATTACATATTTTGAGCTTTTATGAAGCACCGTAATCCTTGGTATAATAGGGTTTCGGTGTTTTTTTATTTTTTAATAAGTACGCTTTGTTTTATCACAAAGTACAACATTATTAAAATGTTTAAAATCACTTTGGACTTAATGATAATAGACTTAACAAAACGAGTGATGCAGTGAATAATATGTAATCCCGGTTAGTGCTATCTTTACTGTTTAATGCCTATTAATGTAGAGAATAACTTTATGAGAAATAGGTAATATATTAAAGTATTGTGTCATGGAAATGTATTAGATTCTTAAAGACTAAGTGATCTATCTGAACAACTTACAAAATATATCTTAATCAAAATCTTCAAGCTTACCTTAGCCACCATCGCATAAATAATTGAGTGTCTATTATTTATACATAAAAGTTATGTGCGTGTTAAAAAAGTATATCATTTGTATATTTGAATATGGTATTATGTGAAAGTTATTTTAACAATGAGGAGGAATGAACTTTGAAAACTCTGATAGAAAACCATTATAAAAATATTATTATATGTTTAATAGGAACTTTTATAAATGCAATTGGAGTAAACGGCTTTTTGTTAGGGTCTGATTTAGGGGATGGTGGCACTGTTGGTATATCATTGGCACTAAAATACTCACTTGGTTTATCACCAGCATTAACATCATTAATTATAAATGTAATCCTTATTATTATTGGTTGGAAATACCTAAGTAAAACAGTTGCAATTTATACAGTTATATCCAACACAGCATTATCATTGTTTTTAGAATTAACTAAAAATGTTAATTTGGGTATTGATGATTTCGTAATTAATTCAGTATTTGGTGGAGCAATTATTGGTATAAGTGTTGGTTTTGTATTGTCTACAGGAAGTACAGTAGGCGGTCCCGCTGTTGTTGCTAGAATATTTAATAAATACTTTGGTTTTAAAACGTCTAAAACTATTTTTTTATTAGATAGTTTAATTGTTTTGTCATTCCTTATTGTTTTGCCTTTAAGAAATGTACTATTTACGATTATCATGTTATTTATTACTGAAAGAGCAACATCTTTTATAATTGAAGGATTTAATCCTAAGAAAGCTGTAACTATTATTTCTGAAAAAAATGAAGTGATAGCAGATAAAATTAATAGTTTTACTGGCAGAGGAACTACCATATTACCAAGTAAGGGTGGATACTCTAAAAATGAGTCAGGCATGCTTTATGTGGTAGTGCATCAATCTCAAGTGACTAAAATTAAAAATTTAGTTTATCAAGAAGATGAAAAAGCATTTTTAGTAATACATGATGTTCGAGATGTATTGGGCAGCACATTCATAAATAACGTAACATAAGTGAAAATATTAAGGTACAAACAGATATCCTCAGAATTGAATATTTAATCCAAAGCATAATATTTTAATTTTATAACTTAACTTCACAGTTAGTGTATTGATATGTTTCTTTTCTAGTTTTTGTATTAAGTCTTTATCAATTTATTTTTGGTTACAACTATATGCATATAAGTGTGCATGTTGTACACCGAACTAAATTAAAAATTTGATATAACAAATGAGAAAGGGGAGTGTATGATGTTACGAAAAATATATGGAATAAATGAAGTTCCGTTTGAATTATTGTTAACGGCTGATCCTTCTGAGAAACATTTGAAAAAAAGCTTAGAAGAAGGTAATTGTTATGTGCTAACTGATAAAGATAATGTTATAGGTAGTTTTATTATTAAACCATTATCAATAGATAGTTTGGAAATCACAAATATTGCAATTGTTGAAAGTAAACAAAATCAAGGGATAGGAAAATATCTAATTGATAAAATTTGTAAAATATCTTTAGAAATGGGATATAGCACTGTAATCGTTGCAACAGGCAATTCTAGTATTGGTCAATTGGCATTTTATCAAAAGGTAGGATTTCGTATAGTTGATATTGAATTTGATTATTTTACAAGAAATTATAGTAAGCCTATTTATGAAAATGACATTCTTTGTAGAGATTTTATTAAATTAGTTAAATTTCTTTAACCCCTAAATTATATACAGTATTATTTTAAAAAATAGCTGATGATAAATTTAAGTATAAAACAGCTTTCTATAAATAATATTGTATGCTAAATTAAATAAATAAAATCAATTCGTTAGGATGTTGTATGTTCAATGAATAACATGAATTATAAATATATTAAGATTATATCAGATATCATTGGTTGGATATCTTGTATGGGTATTTTGGTAACGCTAATTTTAAACTTTTATTATGAAACCAGTGAAACAGTCCTGTTTAATGTTGGTTTTAAAATAACTGATACATCATTAGTGTATTTCTCAATTTTTGTAGTGATCTTGTTTTTAAGTGTTACTATCTCACATTTTGCTAAAAAATTTGTATCAAACCACTAATCTTAAAAGAAAAATGCCAAATATACATAATTTGGCATTTTTTTGTATAGTCAAAACGAGATAACTATAAATGATTTTTTATTAAATAAATTATCAGTAATAGAACGACAAATGAAAGTATTAGTAAACAAATTGAAAATATTTTCATCCTTAAATGTTGTTTTTTAAAGGCTCTTATTTCAAAACTTTCCATTGAATCAAAATTAAGTGAATGTTTATAATGATGCTGATTAATAAAACTATAGCAACTCGTAGTAATTAAAAATAAGCTTACACAACTCATAATTATAATGAAATAAATCATGACAAAATCCCCTGACATCTAACTTTAGGTAAATACATAAAGTGCTATTTTACTGATTATACCTATAATTTTATATTGTTCTTCACAATTTATTATAATTAAAATGTTGTGCAAAATCAAAATGAATGTTATGATTCATTGGATTCACAATTTAAACTTAGGAGTGAAATGATATGGGATTCATAATAATGATTATTGTTGGTGGGCTAATAGGTTGGCTAGCTGGCGTAATTCTTGGTAAAGATATTCCTGGTGGAATTATTGGAAATATCATTGCTGGTTTAATTGGTTCAGCGATTGGTAGTAAATTATTAGGTACATGGGGTCCTGTATTAGGAGGAGTTCCAATTTTACCTGCTTTAATCGGTGCAATTGTTTTAATTTTAATCGTGTCACTGATTATAAAGGCGCTCAAAAAATAAATTTAGAAATTTATAATTAAAAAAGGCATCGGCTCAAAAAATTGAGTCGGTGTCTTTTAATTTATTATCTGTTTAACGATTTAAATGATTACTGGTATATTGCAATCTACAATTTTATATAAACTATATTATTTGATATGTTTTGTTGTTCTGTATGTTCTGTTATTTTTTGATGATACTTTTATTAAAACTTCCATTCAAATGGTTGGTAAATAAAACCATTATTTTTATTTACGTTCAGTTCTTTCGACACTTAAGTTTTGTTACTTATTATGCCTTGAAAGTACATAATCGTGATGAATATATTTCAATATAGAAAAATGAATTTGATATCCTGTCAAATAGAATAAAACAAGTTATAATAATGAATGAGATGGAGGAATGTTAACGTGGAATTTTGGTTGAAAAAGCAGGCAGAAATTAATGGAGATGGGATATTTTTAGATGATGGCAACGTACGATATAACTTTTATGATACGTATCAATATGCCTCAAAATTGGCATTTGTTTTATCAAAACTTAATCGAAATCGTATAGGGTTATATATTGATAATACGATTAAATCTGCTTTGCTTATTAATGCATGCTGGGTGGCAGGTATAGAAATTGCATTATTAAATACAAGGCTAACAAAGCGTGAAATGCAGGATCAAATGGCATCTGTAGAAATCGATACGATTATAACGATAAATGATTTGAAAATTGATGGTTTTCATATTGCAAAGTTTGAAAGTCTTGAAGCTGAAATAGCTGAACAGTATTTTGAGACAACATTTTCTTTAGAAAATATCGCATCAATTATGTTTACATCTGGTACAACTGGTCCGCAAAAAGCAGTGCCACAAACATTTTCAAATCATTATGCAAGTGCATTAGGGTGTAAAGAAAGTTTAGGTTTTAATGGACAGACTAAATGGTTGTCGGTATTGCCTATATATCATATTTCTGGATTAAGTGTGCTCCTAAGAGGATTGATTGAAGGTTTTACAGTTCGTTTAGAAAAAAAATTCGACACGATCTATATGCTCAAAATCATAAAAGATGAACATCCTACACATGTTTCACTTGTTCCACAAACTTTAAAATGGTTAATGGAAGGTGGATTAACTGAACCTTATCAAATTGAAAAAATATTGCTAGGAGGAGCGAAATTATCTAGTTCGCTAATTGAACAGGCATTAAGTTACAATTTACCTATATACAATTCCTTTGGAATGACGGAAACATGTTCACAGTTTTTAACAGCTTCACCAGACATGTTAAAAGACCGTTTTGATACTGTAGGAAAACCAAGTGGAAATATTGCTGTGAAGATTAAAAATCCAAATGATCAAGGTCATGGAGAGTTGTTAATTAAAGGGGATAATGTAATGAAGGGTTATTTATATCCTAAGCATATATCTAATACGTTTGATGAAGAAGGTTATTTCAAAACTGGCGATATTGCCGAAATTAATCATGAAGGATATGTTATGGTTTATGATCGTCGCAAGGATTTAATTATAAGTGGCGGAGAAAATATTTACCCTTACCAAATAGAAACGATTGCTAAACAGTATCCGGGTATTGAAGATGCATTATGTATAGGAATGAAAGATGATGAATGGGGAGAGGTTCCTATGCTTTATTATGTTTCGAATTATGAAGTGTCAAACGAAGATTTAATGCGTCATTTTGAAAATAATGTAGCGAAGTTTAAAGTACCTAAACAATTTAATCATGTAAAATCATTACCCTATACATCAACTGGAAAATTGCAACGGAATCGTTTTAAAAAATAAACAGGAGTGCATATGAAATTACTCAAATTAGAACTTTATGAATATGAACAGGAGTTTAAGCATCCTATCAAAACACCGAAAATAAACTTGGATTACCGAAAATCGTTATTCATAGGGCTTTATATGAGCAATGGGAATTGGTATTTTGGTGAATCTAATGCGTTTGAAACAAATTGGTATGCCAATGAAACAATTGAGGACGTAAAAGGTAAAGCAATACAATGGTTTGAATTGAATCATAATAAAGATTTTTATGATTTGAAATCTGTGCAAAAAGCGTTAAATATGCTTGAACAATATCCGGCTACACGAAGTATGTTGGTTATGGCATTTTATCAAATGTTCAATCAATTAAACACATTTAACGTTCCATATGGTGCAACGATTAGTGGAATGTCTGAAGCTAATTTGAAACAACTAATAGATACAAAACCACAAAGAGTTAAATTGAAATGGTCAGATAATATTTTAGAGGATGTACAAAAAATTCAAAATTTACCGATAAATTTACAAATTGCTATTGATGCTAATGAAAGTTTAACGGATAATGAACAGAATAAATTAGCTCGATTAAGTGAGGAAAATATTCTTTATATAGAAGAACCTTTTTATAGCATGGAAAAGTTACAGAACTATTATGCATCGAATCTTCCTCCAATTGCATTGGATGAAAAAGCATCTTCTGAGAAAAATATCATTTCTGCTATTAAAGATTTTAATATTAAAGTTATTATTATTAAGCCATTTAGATTAGGTGGCATTGATCGAGCGTTGTATTTAATTCAGTTAATTAGAGAATTAGGTGCAAAAGTTGTAATCGGTGGAATGTATGAGTTTGGATTAAGTAGATACTTTACTGCGATGTTAGCGCAGTATGCAGATTATCCAAGTGATATTACACCTGAAGGTTATTATTTCAATCAAGATATTGTTGCAAATTCAGGTATATTAAAAGGAGGCTCAATAGAATTTGAACCTCCAAATGTACTTGTATCAAACATGAAACGGATATATTAATCTTTGGATGATTTCTTCTTTTTTAGTGGGACCGGATCGAATCCACCTTTGTGTAAAGGGTGGCATTTAAGTATACGTTTGATACCTAACCAAGTACCTTTAAAAGGACCATAGACTACGATTGCTTCACGTGTATATTCTGAACACGTAGGATAAAACCGGCAAGTCGCAGGCGTGACTGGTGAAATATAATGTTGATAAATATAAATAAGTCCTAGGAAAAATTTTTTCATATAGTTTGCCTCCAACTAATAACTTAGCAGTGTTAGTTTAACATAGAAATAGGAAGAGTGATGAGCGTGAAGTTTATAGATAAAGAAAATGATAATGTATATTTAACATATAAAAATGATAACGATAAGGCTGATGGGGAACACGTTCTAATTATTCCAAATTTTCAAGGGAAATTGTTATTTACGCAGCATAGTCAAAGAGGGATTGAGTTTCCAGGTGGTAAGATTGAACCGGGTGAAACAAGTGTAGAAGCTGCAAAAAGAGAATTGCATGAGGAAACAGGTGGAAATGCCAAAACATTTCATTATGTTGCGCAGTATTATGTAGAAAGAACTTGCGGCAAACGATTTACTAAGGATGTATTTATGGCGATTGTAGATAGTTTAGAAGAACAACAAGATTATTTTGAAACGAAGGGACCGCTATGTTTCGAGCGAGTGTCCGACATTCCTATTGAAGAAAAAAGTTTTCTATTGGAAGATGCTGCGATTTTACAATGTTTAGAAAGAGTGATGGAGATTGGTTTTTATAAAAAATAAACGCATGCCAGTTGAATCGTCAGAACATATATTTGAAGAGGTAACATATGTAGTGGACCATTTGAAAGTAAGAGGATTATTGATGAAACCAAAATTATCTGTAAAGCGCATAGTCATATACTTGCGTGGCGGTAAAGGTCAAGTTGGTAAGGTTAGAACTGGTCGACTAATGCAATTTGCAGATACAAATACCTTAGTGTTTGGACCATATTATCGAGGTAATAATGGTAGTGAAGGTAAAGATGAGTTTTATGGTGGTGATTTGAATGATGTTCGAGAAGCAATACATATATTACATAAATCTTATCCAAATGCAGCCATCCATATGATAGGTTTCTCTCGCGGTGGATTGCAAGGCTTGTTAACATTTCAGGACTTACCTGTATCTAGTTTGATTTTATGGGGAGGGGTATCAAATATACATTTAATGTATGAGGAACGTGTTGATTTACGAGGTATGCTACGTCGAATGATTGGACACCCCAAAAAGCAAGCAGAAGCATATGAAAAGCGAGATGCTATTGCTCAAATTCATGAAAATAGCCCTCCAATATTTATTGTCCATGGTGGTAAAGATAAACAAGTTGGTATTCATCAAGCTAAATTTTTAGAAAATGAGTTGAAACGTATTGGCACTACATACCGAACATATTATCAAATGAGTGAAGGCCATGTACCTCGACCAGCGGCAATGAAATTAACATTAAATATAGTGAAGCAATGGATGACTGATGTCGAAAACAATCAGATAAAGCAAACTTATATGAATTGAGAATAAAAATAATAATATAAGCAATAAAAAACAGTTGAACTATAAAGGGAGCATAGTTCAACCGTTTTTAGTTAGTATACAAAGCGGACTATTATTAAATGGTTGTCTAAGTTAATTAAACAAATGATAGTTTTTACGTTTAACTTAGCTTTTCCAAAATGTTGTTATTTAAAACCGCCATTTTTTGCTATATCGGAAACATCTTCGCCAAATTTTTCAAAATTATGCTTGAAGCGATCAATTAAATCTTGTGCTTGTGCTTTATATTCATCAGATTTACTCCAAGCATTAATTGGATTTAATAATGTTTGTGGTACATCTTCAATGTGAATTGGAATGTTTAATCCGAACATATCATCTTTTATATATTCAGCATCTTTTAATTTACCTGTAATTGCTTGGTTAACCATTTGTCTCGTATAGTTTAAGCTAATTCGTCTACCAACGCCATATTTACCACCAGTCCAACCAGTGTTTACTAGATATACATCAACTTCGTGTTTATCAATTAAGTCACCGAGTAAATCAGCATATACTTTAGCGTTTAATGGTAAGAATGGAGAACTGAAACATGTTGAAAATGATGGTTCAGGTTCAGTTACACCGCGTTCTGTTCCAGCTAGTTTAGCAGTGAAGCCACTTAAAAAATGATACATAGCTTGATCTTTTGTCAATTTTGAAATTGGAGGTAATACGCCAAATGCATCAGCAGTTAAAAAGATAATTGTATTTGGATGCGCAGCTTTTGAAGGTGTGACAATATTTTCAATGTGATTGATAGGGTAGGCAGCACGAGTGTTTTCAGTATAAGTATTGTCATCAAAGTCAACATCGCCATCTTCATCAACTACAACATTTTCAAGAATAGTTCCATATTGTATTGCATTATAGATTTGAGGTTCTTTTTTATATGAAAGATTAATTGCTTTTGCGTAGCAACCACCTTCGATGTTAAAGATGCCATTATCATTCCAACCATGTTCATCATCACCGATTAATTTACGTGTTGGATCAGCTGATAATGTTGTTTTACCTGTTCCTGAAAGACCGAAAAATAATGCAACATCGCCTTTTTCGCCAACATTTGCAGAACAATGTATGCTCATAATATCATCTTTCGGCAAAAGGTAATTCATTACTGAAAAAATACCTTTTTTCATTTCACCTGCATATTCAGTACCACCTATTAAAATAACTTTGTGTTTAAATGAAGTGATGATAAATGTTTCAGAATTTGTACCATCTATTTCAGGATTTGCTTTAAAATGTGGTGCTGAAACAATTGTGAAATTTGCTTTGATTTCTTGAGCTTCTTCTTTAGATTTTGGACGTATAAACATGTTTTGGGCGAATAAATTATGCCAAGCAAGTTCATTGATAACAGTTAATTTGAGTTGTGATGCTTCATCGCTACCTGCATAACCATTGAATACATAAAGTTCGTCCTTTTTATCTAAATAGGCAAGAACTTTATCATATAAATTTAGAAAAGTTTCTTCTTCGATTGGTTGATTAATATTGCCCCAATCAATTGCATCTCTATAAGATGGTTCTGTTACTATAAATTTGTCCTTAGGTGAACGCCCAGTATACTTACCGGTCTTTGCATTAATTGCACCTAGTTCAGTTAGTTCACCTTCACCATTATTCAAAATTTTGTTATACAACTGTGTTGTTGAGAGTTGAAATAATGATGATGTTTTGCCCAAAATGTTTTCGATTTTATTAGTGTATGTGTATGTATCTACAGCCATACTCAATCCCTCCAAAGTTATTTATTTTGTAAGCCTTTACAATTAAAAAGTATAACACATATGATTTATTAGTACACATCATTTTAAAGGGAATTTAAAATAAATATTAATAAATGTTAAATTGACAATATATCTCATATTCGGTACTATAGTGATTAACGGATTCTCTTATCCTGAGAGGCGGAGGGACATGGACCCAATGAAGCCCAGCAACCTCTTCTTAATACGAAGAAAGGTGCCAAACCGTTTGCAGACATATATCGTCTGAACGATAAGAGCGAATGGACGTATTAGGGCCTTCTCTCTATTTAATATAGTGATAAGGTCCTTTTTTAATGAGCTCAACAGTATAGAGAATATTCGTAATTTAAAACTAAAGGAGCAAATTATGACTTACAATAGAAGATTATTCACTTCAGAATCTGTTACAGAAGGACATCCAGATAAAATTGCTGACCAGGTTTCGGATGCAATATTAGATGAGATACTTAAAGATGATCCAAATGCTAGAGTAGCTTGTGAGACAACAGTTACAACTGGTATGGCTTTGATTTCAGGAGAAATATCAACAACGACTTATGTTGATATCCCTAAAGTAGTGAGAGAAACAATCAAAGAAATTGGTTATACACGCGCGAAATTTGGCTACGATAGCCAAACGATGGCGGTGTTAACTGCAATTGATGAACAGTCACCAGATATTGCTCAAGGTGTGGATACTGCATTAGAATATCGAGATGACTTAACAGAGGCTGAGATTGAATCCACAGGTGCAGGTGATCAAGGATTAATGTTCGGATATGCTACAAATGAAACAGATACGTATATGCCATTACCAATTTTCTTATCACATCAATTAGCTAAAAGGTTATCAGATGTCAGAAAGGATGGTATTTTAAACTATCTTAGACCAGATGGTAAAGTTCAAGTTACAGTTGAATATGATGAAAATGATGAGCCAAGTCGCATCGATACAATTGTTGTTTCAACACAACATGCTGAAGATATTGAATTGGACCAAATTCAAAATGATGTTAAAGAACATGTCATTTATCCTACAGTACAAAAAGATTTATTAGATGATAATACGAAGTTTTACATTAATCCTACTGGACGTTTTGTTATTGGTGGACCTCAGGGTGATGCTGGTTTAACTGGACGTAAAATTATTGTAGATACGTATGGTGGTTATGCACGACATGGCGGTGGTTGTTTCAGTGGTAAGGATCCAACAAAAGTGGATCGTTCAGCTGCATACGCAGCACGTTATGTAGCAAAAAATATCGTTGCAGCAGGTTTAGCTGAAAAATGTGAAGTACAACTTGCTTATGCTATAGGTGTTGCAGAACCAGTATCAATTTCAATTGACACATTTAATACTGGCAAAGTAAGTGAAAGTGTATTAGTCGAAGCAGTTAGAACACATTTCGATTTAAGACCAGCAGGTATTATTAAAATGCTTGACCTTAAACATCCAATATACAAACAAACAGCAGCATATGGTCACTTTGGACGTACCGATGTATTGTTACCTTGGGAAAAGCTTGATAAAGTCAACTTGCTGAAAGATTCTGTTCAGGCATAATAATTTAATGTCAGTGTAGAGTTTACACTCGAATAAACAGGCGATTTCCATTATAATTAAGTTAGCGAACACATAAAGGAGCGTTATTGTTATGAACTCATTGGGACCTTTAGAAATTGGTTTAATCGTGGCAATTATCGTAGCAATTATCGTAGCAGTTATTTGTTTAATATTATTTATTGCTGCTTTAAACAGTAAGAAGAAGGCACAAAAAAAGGTTGAAGAACAATATCAATCGAAAGAACAAAAATTAAAAGAATCACATGAAGAAGAATTAGAAAAAGAACGTATTGAAAATAAAAAAACAGTAACAAAACAAAAAGAAGAGTATGATGCTGCGGTTAGTACTAAAGACAGAGAAATTGATGCATTAAAGCTATTCTCTAAAAATCATAGTGAATATGTAACAGATATGCGATTAATAGGTATACGTGAACGATTAGTTAACGAAAAGAGAATAAGACCAGAAGACATGCACATTATGGCAAATATCTTTTTACCTAGAAATGAATTTAGCGACGTTCAGCATATTAGTCATTTAGTATTAACGCGAACTGGATTATATATCATTGATTCACAATTGTTAAAGGGTCATGTTTATAACGGTATTAGTGCAAATCAATTTAAAGATCAACCAGTAATTGAACAAGTATTTGAAACTTTAGATCTTGATAAACAAAAAGCACAAACTTTAGTACTCGATCAAAATGATGACAAAAAATCATTGAATTTTGTAAATTATACAGAGCATATAAATGAAATTGAAAAACTTGCTGGAGATATTCAAACTGAATTAAATCTTAAGTTTACTCCAACTACAATTCTGTACTTTAATCCGAAAAATGAAGGTGCAGTGACGATTACCAACTATGCTCAAAGTTCAAATTCTAAGGTCCTAGTTGGACCTGAACAATTAGATGAATTCTTTAATAAATTTGTTTTCCATGGTCGAATTCAATATACAGTTGAAGATTTACAGCGTATTATGGATGAAATTGAATCATTTAATTAAATGTACTTACTGAAAGCGGCTTGAAAATAGAATATAATAATAAGCTTATATACGGCGATTTCTTTTGATAGTAAATAGAAATCGCCGTTTTGTTTGGTTAATGTAAAATTTAAGTTTAAAATATTGTTTTTTCGTGTAAATCTAAAGTTATATAGACACAAAACAAAGCATATTTATAAATATATCAAATTACAAGATGTATTAATTTAACTTATCTTAGATATTGTATATGATATTAAGTAAGTAAAACAAAAAGGGTGAATTAAATTGGAAAATATTAAATTTTATAATGGAAATGAAATGCCAATTTTAGGTTTAGGAACATTTAGAGTGGATAACAGTGATCAATGTAAAGAGGCAGTAAAACATGCGATTGAAAATGGTTATAGACACATAGATACAGCAATGATTTACGAAAATGAAGAAAAAGTAGGCGAGGGTATTGCGGAAGCTTTAGAATCTACTGGAATTGACCGTAGTGAATTATTTATAACTTCGAAATTATGGTTAACAGATTATGGTAGAAGTAATGTAGCTCAAGCTTATGAGACAAGTATTAAAAAATTAGGTTTAGATTACCTTGATTTATATTTAATGCATTGGCCTGGCACTGACGAAGCCTTAATGATTGATACTTGGAAAGGGATGGAAGATTTATACAAAAATGACAAAGTTAAAAATATTGGAGTAAGTAACTTTGAACCTAATCATTTAGATGCGTTATTAGCACAAGTTTCAATCAAACCTGTAATTAATCAGGTTGAATTCCATCCATACCTATTACAAGAAAAATTAAGAAGTTATTTAGAAGTACAAAATATTCATGCTGAATCATGGTCTCCTTTAATGAATGCGCAAATTTTAGAAGATGAAACTGTAAAAGCAGTAGCTAAAGAAGTTGGTAAATCTGCTGCGCAAGTTGTAATTCGATGGAATATAGAGCATGGTGTTGTTGTCATTCCTAAATCCGTTACACCTTCAAGAATTGAAGAGAATTTAAATGTGTTTGACTTTAAATTATCTGATTCACAAATTGAGCAATTAGATAATTTAAATGAAGACAAAAGAATTGGACCGAATCCGCTAGAAGTTACTGGAGAATAAATCAATGCCCCTACACTAGTTATTTTTTTACTAGTGTAGGGGCATTTTTTTATGTATGTGATTGATAGAAATGTTTTAATTATTAACAGACTAAACTAAATTGTATCCGAGCAAACATGCAATTAACGAACCAAGATATTGTATGATTGAATAGACAAAAAATCGTATGAAAGCATACTCATTTCTTAAAATGTGTACTAATTCAGAAGATAATGTAGAAAATGTTGTTAAGCCGCCTAATACGCCTATGACAAAGAATGGATTTACCCATTCTGTATGTATTGACATCCCCATTATACAACCAATTAATAAACTACCAATGATATTAACGATAGGCGTTGCAATTGGTAATTTTGAGTTGAAGTTATGTGTGAAATAGTTTGTGAGGAAACCTCTAATTACCGCACCTACGCCTCCACCAAACATTATTAAGAAAATAGTTATCATGTTATATTTTCCCCCAATTTTATACCTATATAGCATACAATTATACCAACTAAATAAGATGTGACAGCATACAATAATAGCAAAAGATACAGATGATGTTCTAACATTTTTATTAGTTCAAATTGAAATGTAGAAAATGTTGTAAATGCGCCAATAAAGCCAGTGGTAAGTCCTTTTTTTAACAAAGCATTATTTGCAAAATATCGTATTGCTAAACTTCCTAGCAAGCCCATTAGGAAAGAACCAATGATATTTGCTATAAATGTGCCAATAGGAAAGCCATGTTCTGGGTTTAAAAAAGAAATCCAATATCTTAATAATGCACCAAACGCACCACCAAGAAATATATAAAGATATTGCAATAGTTTCACACATCCTTTCCAAAAATAAAATACTACAAAAGTATTTTACCTTTTGTAGTATAATTTAGAAAATAATACCGAATGTTGAAAGAGAAGACAAGATGTGTATGATTATCACGATTAATATAATAAATGGTAATATCTTACTTGCTTTTCTAATCCAATCTGAATCTTCGTGTAAATGTTTTATGGATTTATCTGCAAAAATAATTGAAATTATTAAAATAATAGCGTTTATAATACTACAAACAAAAATAAGTTTAATTATAGAATTAAAGTGCATATTTAGTAGAGGGTTTCTAGTATTAAAATAAAAACTAATAATAATCAATAAACTAGATAAATAAAAATAAAGTTTTGAACGTGCCATATTTACCTCCTAGTGCAATTCATCTAATAATAATACCATATTTTTACATAAAATTAACTAAATTTACAATTAAAACAAAAGCATGCCTTTTTAAAAGAACGAAATAAACTGTTATTAAGCTAAGTTGTTAGCCAAAATAGGTATTATTTACTCAAAAAATTTTGACAATTCAAGCAAAAAATTAGAATTTCATCATAATTGGTGGTATAAATGAGTTGAATGGTTAATAACCGTTATAAAAATAATTCTTTATAGAATTATTTATTTTAGTCAGGAGGAATTTTTAATGGCAAAATTAAATGTTGAAGTGTTTGCAGATGGTGCAGATATTGAAGAAATGAAAGCTGCTTATAAAAATAAACAAGTGGACGGTTTTACGACTAATCCAAGTTTAATGGCAAAAGCAGGCGTAACAGACTATAAAGCATTTGCTGAAGAAGCTGTACGTGAAATTCCAGATGCTTCTATTTCATTTGAAGTATTTGCAGATGACTTAGAAACAATGGAGAAAGAAGCTGAAATTTTAAAACAATATGGTGAAAATGTTTTTGTTAAAATTCCAGTTGTAAACACTAAAGGTGAATCAACAATTTCTCTAATTAAAAAATTATCAGCAGATAATGTACGTTTAAATGTAACTGCTGTTTATACTTTAGATCAAGTAAAAGAAATTACTGAAGCTGTTACAGAGGGTGTACCTACTTATGTTTCTGTATTCGCTGGTAGAATTGCAGATACAGGTGTAGATCCACTTCCATTAATGAAAGAGTCAGCAGAAATTACACACAGTAAAGATGGTGTGAAATTATTATGGGCAAGTTGTCGTGAAGTGATTAACGTTATCCAAGCTGACGAAATTGGTGCAGACATTATTACATGTCCAGCAGACGTAGTGAAAAAAGTTAATACGAACCTTGGAAGAGATATCGAAGAACTATCTGTAGATACAGTTAAAGGCTTCGCTAAAGATATTCAATCTTCAGGTTTATCAATTTTATAATCAAGTTCCCCTATAAACTCAATGTTTATAGGGGTTTTTTATGTTTGTATTTATGCTCAATTTTGTAAGTGTTATTAAATGATGCTTCTTTTAACCTATCTATCCATATCATATAATTTAAAATGTAAGTTGATAAATGAGTGAAATGATTGGACTTTAAAACGTCTGTTTTTATAATTTTTGAAATTATACTATGCAAATGTAATATTTAATATATAATTAATGATTGTAGCTTTATATTAATGAGGAACTGTAGATAAGAGTTAGGTAAGGGTGCTAAAGGAGTACAAAGAATGAAAGTAAATATTTTTAAACAAAAAGTAAAAAAACAATTGTGGTTTTTAAATAAAAAAGAAAAAGAGAAATTAGATTCGGTTTTAAATTCAAGTATAGAAAGTGAAGCAACAGGTGAATTGAATCGTCCGATAGCATTTTCAAATCAATTTTTAAAAGAACATATTTTTAAAGAGAAAATTACATCAACATCATATTTATTCATGATGTTAATTGGTATTTTAATAACTTATATTATATTATTAGGATTGTTTTTGTTTGGCTTTCTTGCAAGTCTATCTTCTGTTCAATACTTTATTAAGCCAGAAGTTCATCTATCCAATACAGTAGTGATCTTGACTTTAATAGGATCAATTTTATTGATTATTTTGTGTTTGTATACCATTAAGCAAGTGACTGCATATTTTACTAAAAAATTGTTAGAATATAAACATAATAAAGATTTGTAAATAACGTATTAAATAGAATGGTGGGAAAGTGATATACTTTCTTGCCATTTTTTATATACAAAAGTATATGGAACTTTGACTTCTATGCACGTGTTATTTTCAAAATAAATAATAGTATTATATTGTAATGATTTTAAACCAATGATTGCCATTGCATTAATATAATATTGAATGGGTGCTCTTTTAGAATTTAATGGAAATAAAATCAATTCATTATTGATATACAATGGCAAAAATTTCCGTATTTTAAGTGTTTGTTTAGCTTGTTTTATTTGAAGGTTTAATGATAAATGTTGTATTTCAAAGATGTAATTTAAGGCTTTATCCATTGTAGTAGGATAAAGAACATAGTAATTCGAAAAATGACAAGCAGTATATATTTGAGAAGTAATATATGTTTTGAAATATAATAATTTTGTATTCATTTTCATGTTTTAATAACCTCTTTATTTGGTATAGTAAGTTAAATATTTAAATTTGATATTTTTTTGATAGGTTTTCAAAGTTGAAATGGAACAATTTAATAATTTTGCTAACTCTTTTTGTTTATATCCAGCCAGTTTGAGTTCTAACCAATTCAGTTCTTTATGTGTTAAGCTTGAAAGAAATGATTTGTATAGTAAGTTTTGTTCAGGAGATATAGATAGGCTTTGGTTGGGTAATTCTAACAAATCGGATTCAAGAGGTTGGAACGTTTTAAGTGAACGAAAAAGGTCTATAAGATAAAATTGTAATCGTGTATAAAGGTAGGATATTAAGGGGACATGGTAATTGGGATTATAATCACGGAGTAATTCCCACATTCGAATAGATAATAGTTGTGAAAATTCATCATAATTGTACTTTATATGGTACTTATTTAACAATGTAGATATAATATAATTATACTGAGTAAGTTTTGATTCATTCATGATATTTTGCTCCATAGTTATATATATAACTGTTATTTCCGGATGTAATCATTTTATTAAAAAAAACAAAAATTTTCATTTGCTAAATTGTAATAATAGGTGTTAAATAGTAGTCATAGATAGATAAAGTTTAAGTTTAATGACATTAAAGCGTATTCAACTTAAATATACTGCATTTTTAGTATAATGTTATCTTCGGACTATTTTCAGGAGGTTTATATGGACTACGCACATTTGAATTTAGAGCATTTTTTTGCAAAGCATAATGATTTAGATACGATAAAGGATAAATCAGATTTTGTAATGATTAATAATGTAACTAAAGAAATGAAATATCGAGATGGTGAAATTGAGGGAACAATTGATCTTAACAGATATTTTTATAAAAATAGATCACAAGCAATGAGTTTTATAATGATGGAATATAAAAGTCAAGAGTAATGAAATTAAAATTTCATTACTTTTTTTATGAATATGTAACAACCTATGTATTAAATTGTCTGTTCAACTAAATAGTGTTAAAATCTAATATCGGATAGCCTTAACTTATTTGGTTTTTGCACGATGATAGGGCTAAATTTTTAATTATTACCTATGAGGTGTGAACATGACGAAGCATAAAAAAGGGTCTTTGTTATCAATAGTAGGATTGTTGATAGTGTTAGGCGTGGCTGCAGTCATTGTTTTTTCAATGATTTCAGATCAAATATTTTTCAAATCTGTTAATAAGCAAGAAAGTGTTGAAAATCTTAAAGTGACATTAGATAAAGCATCTAAAAAACAAATTGATAATTATACGAGTCAACAAATCTCTAGTAAAGATAATAAAACATGGAGAGATGCATCATCAACTGAAATAAAAGATGCTATGGATAGTAATAAATTTATAGATAGTGATACTCAAAAATATCAATTTTTAGAATTAGATCGCTATCAAGGAATAGATAAAAATAGAATTAAACGTATGTTATTTGATAATCCAACATTATTAAAACATACAAATGCATTTATTAATGCTGCGAAAGAAAAACATGTAAACGAGGTTTACTTGATTTCACATGCACTATTAGAAACAGGCTCTGCGAAAAGTGAATTAGCAAGTGGTGTTGAAATAGATGGCAAGAAATATTATAACTTCTTTGGTGTTGGTGCATTAGATGAAGATCCAATCAAAACGGGTTCAGAATATGCTAAAAAGCATGGTTGGGATACGCCAGAAAAAGCAATTAGTGGCGGCGCAGATTTCATTCATGGTCACTTTTTATCTAATAAAAATCAAAATACATTATATAGCATGAGATGGAACCCTAAAAATCCGGGTGAACATCAGTATGCTACAGATATCAAATGGGCAGAAAGTAATGCAAGCATTATGGCAAACTTCTATAAAGATATGAAAACAGAAGGAAAATACTTTAAATATTTTGTGTACAAAGATGATAATAAACACAAAAATAAATAATTAATATTCAAACAAAATGAGTCAGGGGCATAAATACCCAATCTTAAAAAAAGAGGGCTAATCCTTTATGGATTAGTCCTCTTTTGATATAAAATCTTACGATTTTGACCGTGCATGCTTGCCTGGGGTATGGTTCGAGCCTGTAGTCTCTCACTCATACGATTCCCCTAGGCGTCAGCACAGTACAAAATCGGTACAATATATCGTTTGTTATTCAAAAAAATAAGCTCCTTTCTTAACCAGAAACTAAAAAACTAGATTTAAAGAAAAATTGACGTAGAATCAGTTTTTGGATTTATGAAGGCTATTTTGAGTGTCATTCGTATGTCTATTCTAGGGATAAATAAGGTTAAACGAGAACTCGGTTTTATCTTAATGTCACTAAACATTAGAAAAATAGTAGCTCACCAAGCTACAAAATCTTATAAAAACAAAGAAAACGTCAAGTTCTATATAATTTCAATAGAAATTGACGTTTATTCTTTAATCAGAGATGCTTATGCTTAAGACGCTTCTTTATCGAATGAAATAAGGGTAGTAGTTTGTAGTCTGGGTTTGTATTGGAAATTTAGATTAAAACATTACTGCGCTTTGTTTTTCTGACTAATTAATAAAAATAACATCAATGAAGAAATAAAAACTTTTAAGGTTAATTTCATATTCTCACTCCTTAAATCTATAAATGATAAATTAAGTTCTGTAATATACAAATAATAAATGGAAATCTATTTTTTATCAAAATAATTATGCTGTTTTAAGAAATCCTGTGCAACGACTGCTGGTTCTTTACCTTCGCCATCTGCCTCATAATTCAGTTTTTGCATCTCTTTTGTATTTATTTTATTATCTAATTTATGAATTGTATGTTTGATTTCTGGATGTTTATTTAACAGTTTATTTGGTGCAACTGCACTGGCATCATAAGGTGGAAAGAAATTTTTATCGTCTTTTAATACGACTAAATCATATGCTGCTATTCTGCCATCTGTAGTGTAACCTAAAGCAACATCTAACTTTTTATTTTTTAAAGCATCGTAAACTAACCCGATTTGCATTGGCTTAAGGTTGTTGAACCCAAAACCATAATGTGATTTGAATGGCGCGTAACCATCACCACCGCGTTTGATCCACGTTGTATCAGTACCTACTTTCACTTGATTCTTCACTTTTTTTAAATCAGATACATTATGTAAATTATATTTTTTTGCTGTTTCTTTTGTGACCATAAAGGCAAATGTATTTTCAAAACCATAAGAGTTGAAAAATGTCTGGTTAAATTTTTTGTCAAAACCATGTTGTGTCAGTTGCATCGCTTTGTTTGAGTTTGTGATGGGCTTTTGCTTTAATACACCAGTTAAGTCGGTCCCAGTATAACGGGTGCTTGATATATCAGCATCACCTTTAAGCAATGCATTATGTTGGATTGTAGCTGAACCTAAATTGTTAATTATCGAACCATTAATTTTTCCTTTAGTATCATGCTCAATAAGTTCTTTCAACATATACGCCATAATTTGAGATTCACTTGTGGCTAACGCTGAAATTTTCACAGTTTTATTTGTTTGACTACCACCTAATCCTGGCAAGGCACAGCTTGAAAGAAAAACAGTGCAAGCAATAGATAAAATTAAAATATATTTAGTAAAATTCATGATTTTCCCCTTTGAATTTAAAATATCAAAAATTAAATTAGTTATTAATTTAAGATTAACACATTTGGGTAAATTGAGTAACTTAGTCTTTTCATTATTTGCAATACAATAAAATGTAATTACATTCAGTTGATTGATATAATATATATAATTATTAGATGAGGTGGAGGTAATTATGAAAATAGCAATAATAGGAATGGGAACTGCCGGTGTCACCGTTTTAAAGGAGTTAGCAAAATCAGATAAATTTCAAGAAATGCATATTGATGCATATGATAATCCGATAAATATGGGGCAAGGTGTGCCTTTTCAAAATGATAGTGACCAATTACTTATCAATTTACCGGCAGCTCAAATGTCGTTGAATTTGGAAAATAGACATGAATTTGTAGATTGGTACCAACAGCAATCTACATTTAAATTTTCAAATCCAGAATACTTACCGAGATTTATCTTTGGACATTACATGAAGGCGTATTTAGATGAAATTAATAACAGAAATAGAAATGTAACATTAATTAAAGAGGCAGTTTCTGAAGTGTTTATTGAATCAAAGATAGGTCAAACAGATGTGACATACCATGTTTGTACATCTTATGATATGGAGCGATGTAAATCATATGACGTTGTCTTTTTAACGATAGGTACTTTATCTTATCATGATCCTTATCAATTGAAAGGTACTCCAGGTTATATTCATACACCTTATCCAACGTATAATACATTAAATAATGTTAAAGACACAGATCAAATTGCCATTATGGGAACAGGATTAGCGAGTTTAGATGTTATAAGGTATGTTACTGACCATCATAATAATTTTCCTATAGTAGTAACTAGTAGAAAAGGACATTTACCAAGTGTAAGAGGTGAAATGCCTGATATTACATTTAAATATATAACGCCAGAGCGATTTAATAAAATTAAAGAGAAAAATTTTGGTAATGTTCCATTAGATGATGCAATAGCTTTATTTTTAAAAGAATGTGCGTTGTTCGAATTGCCTGTGGAGAACTTGGTAAATAGAAAAAAAGGAAATCCAATCGAAGATTTAAAATATGATCTTGAACATTCTGAAACATTAGGAAAATTTCAAAGCATATTAGAATTAATTAAAGAAAATTTAAATTGGATTTGGAATAGTTTTAATAGAAATGATCAAAAAGTATTTTTACAAAAATATCAGCCAATTCTTAAAGCAAATTCTAATCCTATGCCACCGAGAACAGCAAAATTATTGATTGAATATATAGAACAAGGATTAGTACAAATACGTGATGGTTTAGAAAATGTTAACTATGAAAATAATAAGTATCATTTTGTGTTTGAAAATCAGACACTTGATACGTTTGATATAGTAATAAACGCGACTGGATCTAAAACACAACTGAAAGATTTAGATAGTGATGATCAACTAGTTGTAAATATGGAGAATAGACAGGTAGTACAAGCACACCCTTTAGGTGGTATACAAATAATTGCAGAAACGAATCAAGTCATTAGTCCGAGATATGGTACGCTAGATAACATGTTTGCATTAGGTCAATTAACAAATGGTATAAACCAATCAAGAAACGGTGTGACAATGATTGTTAAACAAGCAACAGACATCGTAAATAGACTGTTAGAAAAATAATTCAAGATAAAAATTAACCGATACTATACTTTAATTTAATAAATGAAAGTATAAAATTTCAAATAAATTCTCTTTATCATATAAATAGAGGGAAACGTTGTTGCGAAAGGATTTATTAAAGGTTTAAAAAGAAAAAATAATAAAAAATAAAACCGACTTAAGTAATAAGAATTGTTATTTCTAAATGATTGTAGTATTATATTCTTGTAACTTAATTAAGGTTACTTGACTCAAACATCAATTTACAATTTCATATATTCTTTCGGGGCAGGGTGAAATTCCCAACCGGCAGTAAATTAAGCCTGCGACCTACATTTGTAATCAAATGTAGCTGATCTAGTGAAAATCTAGAGCCGACAGTAAAGTCTGGATGGGAGAAAGAATAACGTATAACTATAAAGGCACTAAAATTAGTGTTTATTTAGCATTCACTTATATCATTAATTGGATAAGTGTATTTAAAACTAAGTATATAATGTTATAACGCATAAATCCCACACCTGAAATTTATTTATTTCAGGTGTTTTTTTATTTTTTAGAGGTGATTATATTGAGTCAATATTTAAATTATGCTATTGAATTAGCGAAAATGGTAGATGGACAAACTGGTTTAAATCCACCTGTTGGAGCTGTTGTTGTAAACCGTGGACGTATTGTAGGATTAGGTGCTCATTTGAAAAAAGGTGATAAACATGCTGAAGTGCAAGCTTTAGATATGGCGAAAGATGCAGCCAAAGGCGGTACAATTTATATTTCCTTAGAACCATGTACACATTTTGGTTCAACACCACCATGTGTGAATAAAATCATTGAACATGGTTTGAAGAAAGTAGTATATGCTGTTAAAGATACAACATTACCTTCAAATGGGGATGAAATTTTAAATAGTCATGGTATTGAAGTAGAATTCAGACCACACAATGAAGCTGAGGCGTTATATAAAGATTTCTTTATTGCCAAAAATGAAGCGATACCGCAAGTTACTGTCAAAGTATCATGTAGTTTAGATGGTAAACAAGCAACTGATATGGGTGAAAGTAAATGGATAACAAATAAATCAGTTAAACAAGATGTATTTAAATTACGACATCAACACGATGCAGTTTTGACAGGTAAAGGCACACTTGAAGCTGATAATCCTCAATATACAACACGTATAGAACAAGGAAGAAATCCAATACGAGTAATATTATCTAAATCTGGTCAAATTAACTTCGATTTAGATATGTTTAACCATCCATCTGAACAGATTTGGATTTATACAGAAAATGACAATTTAGTTAGTAATATTGATCGAGTAACTGTTATAGCATTAACAGACTGTTCAATTAAAAATATTTTAGAAGATTTGTATGAAAAAGGTATTGGTCGATTACTAGTGGAAGCTGGTCCGACTGTAACTTCTTTATTCTTACAATCAAATTATATAAATGAACTCATCATATATTATGCCCCGAAATTAATAGGTGGTTCAGGTCGTAATCAATTTTTCCATACCGAAACAGTGGTGGAATTGGCCGAAGTACCACAATTTGAAGTTGTTAATTCCGATATGCTTGAGCAAAATATTAAATTAGAATTGCGAAAGAAGTGAAATCAATATGTTTACTGGAATCGTTGAAGAAGTAGGAACAATAAATAAAATAACGACACAACAATCCATAGTTAACTTAACAATTGGTTGTCAGACAATATTATCAGATATGCATATCGGTGATTCTATAAGCGTAAATGGTGCGTGTTTGACAGTAGTTGAATTTGATAGTCATTCATTTTCAGTGCAAGTTATAAAAGGAACTGAAAATAAAACGTATTTAAATCAATTAAAGCAATCTCAGGAAGTTAACTTAGAAAGAGCGATGAGTGGGCAAGGTCGATTTGGTGGACATTTTGTTTTAGGCCATGTCGATGAAGTTGCTAAAATAACGAGAATAAAGGCTTCTGATAATTCTAAAATTGTTACTATCAAACCTAACTCGACACATTTAATAAAGCAAATGGTTCAGCAGGGTTCAATTACAATTGATGGTGTTAGTTTGACAATTTTTAAATTAAAAGACTCTGAATTTGATATTCATCTTATTCCTGAGACTAGAAAATCAACGATATTGAATGATAAACGTGTTGGTGATCCAGTACACATAGAGACGGACATGCTATTTAAATATGTTGAAAGAATTATAGAAACAACTGATTCAGGTTTAACATCCGATAAACTCAAAGCGTTTGGATTCTAGGAGGGGCTTATATATGAAATTAGATAAAATAGATGATGCACTTAAAGCGTTGAAAAATGGTGAAAGTATCATAGTTGTCGATGATGAGAATAGAGAGAATGAAGGCGACTTGGTTGCTGTTACACAGTGGATGGATGATAATACCGTTAATTTTATGGCAACGTATGGTAGAGGTTTAATTTGTGCACCAATCAGCAAACAAATTGCCGATAAATTACATTTAATGCCAATGGTTAATCACAATTCGGATATTTATGGTACGCAATTTACAGTAAGTGTTGATCATATCTCTACAACAACAGGAATTAGTGCAGCTGAAAGAATGCTAACTGCTAGAGCATTAATAGATGATGATGCACAGCCATCTGATTTTAATCAACCGGGTCATTTATTCCCATTGATTGCACAAGATAATGGTGTATTAGCTAGAAGAGGTCATACTGAAGCTTCGGTAGATCTTGCGAAACTTACAGGTGCAAAACCAGCAGCATTAATCTGTGAAATAATGAACGATGACGGTACAATGGCAAAAGGTAGTGAGTTAGAAGCATTTAAAGCACAACATCAACTTGTAATGATTTCGATTGAAGACTTAGAAAATTACCGTAAAAAGAGTGATGCTTCAATTGAAGCAAAAGCAAAAGTTAAAATGCCTACACCATTTGGTGATTTTGATATGTATGGGTTTACTACGAATCACAATGATGAAGAACTCGTTGCAATCGTAAGTGGTGAAATTAGATCAACAGAGAATGTTCGTATTCACTCTTCATGTGTGACGGGAGATATTTTTCATAGTCAGAGATGTGATTGTGGAGAGCAACTTGAAGCTTCTATGAAATATATAAACGAACACGGTGGAGTAATCTTGTATTTACCTCAAGAAGGTAGAGGAATAGGATTGATTAATAAATTAAAAGCTTATGAATTAATAGAACAAGGTTATGATACTGTAACAGCCAATATTGCGTTAGGATTTGAAGAAGATTTAAGAGATTATCAAGACGCTGCACATATATTGAAATACTTTGGAATTGATGAAGTCAATTTATTGAGCAATAATCCTAAGAAGTTTGAAAGTTTACAAAATTATGGTGTGAATATTGCGAAGCGAATTGAACTAGTTGTTCCAACGAATAAATATAATAAAGATTATATGGATACAAAAAAAATAAAAATGGGTCATTTAATATAGGAGGAAAAAATCATGAATTTTGAAGGTAAATTAATAGGTTCGGATTTAAAAGTTGCTGTAGTGGTAAGTAGATTTAATGATTTTATTACAAACCGTTTATTAGATGGTGCGAAGGATACATTAGTGCGACATGAAGTTCCTGAAGAAAATATCGATGTTGCATATGTACCAGGTGCATTTGAAATACCTCTTGTTGCTAAAAAATTAGCTCAAAAAAATGAATACGATGCTGTAATTACATTAGGATGCGTTATTAGAGGAGCAACTACTCATTATGATTATGTATGTAATGAAGTTGCAAAAGGTGTATCAAAGGCAAATGATGCATCTGATACGCCAGTTATTTTTGGTATTGTAACAACAGAAAATATTGAACAAGCAGTTGAGCGTGCCGGCACTAAAGCAGGTAATAAAGGTTCAGAAGCGGCTGTTAGTGCAATCGAAATGGCCAACTTATTAAAAGAGTTAAAATAGGCTTCAATCGGTAGTAAAGTATTTTAAGAACTAACAAATGTGTATATAAGTGATAGTATTCTGTGATTGATATAAATTACTGTCTTATAAAATATTAAAAAGGATTAAACGGATGTATATCCGTTTAATCCTTTTTTTACTCGATACGATTATTATAATTTATTTAGATGAAAATTTTTTAATCA
Source organism: Staphylococcus sp. ACRSN (assembly GCF_022346615.1). Classification (GTDB taxonomy): domain Bacteria; phylum Bacillota; class Bacilli; order Staphylococcales; family Staphylococcaceae; genus Staphylococcus. Next base: position 51,979 of record NZ_JAKRNS010000003.1, read on the forward strand.
AAGCAACTGTCGTACCTAGAGCTGCAACACATGCAGTAACCAAACCGGCTTTTTTAAGCATAGCAGGCTTCGTGAATTCTTTAAACATCAAATTAAGGTTTTGAGGTCTTTCTGCCAAACGTCTCATAAAATAACCAAACCAGTCATTGCCATATGGTACATATATACAGAAATTATAACCATCTTTTGTAATTTCTTCAGCCAAGTCAGTTCTAAATCCATAAAGCATTTGGAATTCATATCTATGTTTTGGTATATTATTATCTTTTATAAATTGTAGGATATGTGTAATAACACGATCATCATGTGTCGCAATTGATGTAACATTCTTAGCCGTCAACAATCTTTTCTTGATTAGACGTATGTAGTTCTCATCAATTTCTTCTTTCGTTTGAAATGCAATGTTATCTGCTTCTTTATAAGCACCTTTTACCATTCTTAATCTCAGTTCTGGATATTTATCTACAAGTGCATCAGCTTTATATAAATATGCCTGGATAACAGTACCAACATTTTTAAATTCGCCCTTTAATCTGTCTAACACTTGTGTGATATCGAATAGACTATCATACTTTTCAGTATCAATATTAATATGCATATTATTAAACTCATTTGCTTTTAATAATATTTCACGTAAATTACGATAAGCTAAATCTATATCAAACTCTGAACCTAATTGGCTCAATTTAATAGACATATGTCCATTTAAGTTATGATTATTAATTGCATACATAACTTCTAATATTTGATCTTTAGCTTGTATCGCTTCGCCTTCGGTGTCGACAAATTCACCTAAACAATCAACAGTTACTGTAATTCCTTTACCGTTTAAACGTTCAATTGTGTCCAACAAAGCAGGTATTGTATTACCAGCTACAACTTTATTAGCTCCTAACATTGGTCCGATTTCTTTTGCTGCATTATTTAATAAAGTATTGTTAGATAGTCCTATAAAAAAATTTTTCACAATTGGCATATTAATTCCTCCCATTCTGCTAATAGCTTACCTTTCTATAATAGTGTAGCATGAATCAATAGTGAAAGAAATCGTTTACAATAAAATATATTACACTTTATATTTCTTATTGCACTCATAGATTCACAATAGAAGTATTTTTAAATATATAATGAGACAAAAATTAAATCTTTCACGACAAAGCATAGGTTTAAAATGGAAATAGGGCATATAATTTTGATACAATAAATGTAATGATTTGAAATTTATGTAGAAGGGGAAGTAGCAATTATGTGGAAATGGGAAACAGAAAATGAAGCCAAAGGCGTCATCGTCATCGCTCACAATATGCTTGAACATACAGGTCGATATGCATATGTTATTACAATGCTTCGACGTAATGGATACCATGTGATTATGGGTGATTTACCTGGTCAAGGCCAAACTTCTCGTTCTAACAAAGGCCAAATAGAAAACTTTGATGTATACCATGAGCATATACTCGAGTGGATTAGAATTGCGAATGAATATAAGATTCCTACATATGTTTTAGGGGTTGGCTTAGGTGGTTTAATCATGCTGAATTTACTTGAAAAGGTAGAAGTCCCGATAGAAGGCCTCATGTTGATTTCGCCATTATTAGAATTTAAAAAAGGTAATAAAACTAGAAAAGATAAAATTATATCAAATGTAGGTAAAATGGCTAAAGATAAGCGTTTTAAAATTGGCATTAAACTTGAAGATTTAACAAGAAATAGTGAAGTCATTGAAGAAACCGAAAAAGATCAACTAATGTTACAAAAAGTGACATATAATTGGTATAAACAGATTGTTGATATTATGAAAGAAACTGTGTCACATTTAAAAGATATTGATCCATTGCCATTATTATTAATGTATGGAGAAGCTGATAAAGTAGCAGATGTATCTGCAATGGAACTTGTCAAGGACAATGTTGCAACGAAAGAGTTGTATTATAAAGCATGGAAAGGTTTATACCATGAGGTACATAATGAGCCTGAAAGAGATGAAGTTATGAGGTATATCCTAGCTTTTTTAAATAATAGTGCTAGTAATAATGGTTTTGTAATTCAGGATGAAAATGAACCTTCATAGTATATAGAAAGACACAGAGGACGATTTGTTCTTTGTGTCTTTTTTAATTATAAAATACTTGGAATATAACTTTAACTAAGGGTATAAAATTATAATAACTATATTGTGATTGTTTTCACAAAAAACTATTGCAAAAATTAAAAGTGTTTGATATATTTATTTTGTGAAAAATATCACATAAAAAATATGAGCTTTTGAGGGAGGCAGTATTATTATGGAAATGTTTAAAGGTAATAAAGTGGTATTAGTAGGTGACGGTGCAGTAGGTTCAAGCTATGCATTTGCAATGGTTGCACAAGGTGTTGCAGATGAATTGGTTATAATAGATTTGGCAGAAGAAAAAGTAAGAGGGGATGTATTGGATTTAAATCACGGTGCGCCTTATGGAGATTCTCCAGTAAAAGTTAAAGCAGGTAATTACAGTGATTGTAGTGATGCTGATTTGGTTGTTATTACAGCAGGAGCAGCTCAAAAACCAGGTGAAACTAGATTAGATTTGGTTGAAAAAAACACTAAAATATTTAAATCTATCGTTAGTGAGATAATGGCGTCAGGATTTGATGGAATCTTTTTAATTGCAAGTAATCCTGTTGATGTCTTAACTTATGTGACACAAAAAGTTTCAGGTTTACCTAAAGAACGCGTTATAGGTTCTGGTACAATTCTTGATACTGCACGTTTCAAATATGAATTAGCACAAGAATTTGGTGTATCTCCAAATAGCGTAGAAGGATCAATTATAGGTGAACACGGCGATTCTGAATTAGCAGTTTGGTCTCAAGCACATGTGGCAGGTCAACCTTTATATAAAATCTTGAAAGACGATGTGAATAAACAACATAGAATTGAAGAAATATTTATCAATACACGTGATGCTGCTTATGACATCATTCAAGCAAAAGGAGCTACGTATTATGGGATAGCTATGGGACTATTGCATATTACAAAAGCTATTTTGAAAAATCAAAATGTAGTGTTAACTGTATCTAGTTATTTAGATGGTGAATATGGTCAAGAAGATTTATATATTGGTGTTCCAACTTTAGTAAATAGAAATGGTGCTGTGAAAGTATATGAAACACCATTAAGTGAAGAAGAAACTAAATTATTTGAACATTCTTCACAAGTTTTAAAAGAAATGCAAAATAAAATCACGGATATAATTGCATAATTCACCGTTTATATTTAAACTGTAAATAAGATTAATTTTGTTTTAAAATCAATTATTTATATAGAGTAGATTTACTATTCTAGGGGAATGTGATTTTTCAAGTTAATCTAATATATATCATTTACTATGATTGGGGGAGTACTCTATGGGAAAGACACTTGCCGATAATGTTGATGGTGTATTGAGATTAGAATTCGTATTGCAAGACATCAATGATATCTTTAGCAAAGTTCAAAAGCAGTACAAAATGTCTAAAGAAGAAATCTTAATACTTCTTACTTTATGGAAAGAGGGATCTATGACTTTAAAAGAAATGGATGGATTCGTTCAAATTAAATCATATAAACGTACACGAACATATAATGATTTAGTTGAAAAAGCGTGGATTATTAAAGAAAGACCACAAAACGATGAACGAACTGTTATCATTCATTTTAACGAGGACCTAAAAGATCAAAGGGAAGATCTTTTAGCATTCTTTAAAGAAGAAATTGATTCAAAATCATCAAGCATGCAAAACAGTCTTAAATCTATTTTAAATTTATAGGGAACGTTAAAGCTTTGTGAAAATATTTTACTTATGCTTTATCCTGAAAGTATGATTAGAATTTAAAATGCTTGTATTTATGAGCTAATTCAATTCGGTCGATACTACCTAAAAAGAAGCAGGCTAAGTCACATTTATGACTTAGCCTGCTTCTTTATTATAATCGGAAATGACTACTGTCTATCTTTTTTCTATGGCACAAATAAAAGGTGGATCATTTTGTTGATTAATAAATTGATATTGTAATACATGTGCTTTATTTTGATCGAAATTTGTTAAAAAATCATGCAGAGCATCTTTTTCAACTTTGCCTTCTGGATGCCCATGATAAATAACTAAAATAATTATACCTTCAGTTGATAATAAATCGAATATATTATTAATTGCAGCAATTGTTGTTTCAGCTTTTGTAACAATTGACTTATCTCCTTTAGGTAAATAACCTAGATTAAAAATGGCAACATCGATATGACCATAGTCATCATTTGAGATGTATTCTTTCACGCGTTCATGGCCATCTTGAATTAAACTAACATTATTGAGGTGGTTTGTTTTCTCAGATGTGTTTTGTAGTGCAGTTGACTGGATGTCAAAGCCGTAAACCTTACCGTTTGGTACTTGTTCAGCTAAAAATAATGTGTCATGACCATTGCCACACGTCGCATCTATAACGATACTATCTTCATGTGTGTGACTAGTAATTAAAGATTTTGCGAAAGGTAAAATTCTTTCTATTTTCATGATTGCACGGTACTTTCAAAATATTTACCTTGATAAGAGTTTCTTTTTTCTAATTCACTATCAATTTCGTTAAGCACTTCCCATTTATTTACGCTCCACATTGGTCCAACCATCAAGTCTATAGGACCATCTCCAGTAATTCGGTGTACAATCATTTCTTGAGGTATGATTTCTAATTGGTCACAAACGAGATTTGTATATGCTTCTTGTGACATGAATTCTAACATGCCTTTATCATATTGTTTAACCATAGGCGTACCTTTTAATAGATGCAATAAGTGAATTTTAATGCCTTGAACATCCATTTTTGCTACTTCACGTGCAGTTTCCATCATCATATTGTAATCTTCACCCGGTAATCCATTGATGATATGTGTGCAAATGTTGATATTGTGCTTTCTTAATTTAGCGACGCCGTCATGATATGTTTGCATATCATGAGCTCTGTTAATTAAGTCAGAAGTTTCTTGATGTACAGTTTGCAAACCGAGCTCTACCCATAAATAAGTGCGTTCATTTAATTCTGCTAGGTACTCTACAACATCATCTGGTAAACAATCTGGTCGTGTAGCAATTGAAAGTCCAACAACACCAGGTTCTTTTAATACTGCCTCATATTTTTCACGCAATACTTCTACAGGTGCATGGGTATTTGTGAACGCTTGGAAATATGCGATATATTGACCCTCATGCCATTTTTCATGCATACGTTCTTTAATTTGCTGAAATTGTACTTCCACAGGATCAACTCGATTCCCTGCGAAATCACCACTACCTGCGGCTGAACAAAACGTACATCCACCATGAGCTACTGTGCCATCTCTATTGGGGCAGTCAAATCCGCCATCAATTGCGACCTTGAATATTTTTTGTCCAAATTTATTTTTCAAGTGGTAATTCCATGTATGATATCTTTTGTTTTCAAATGCGTAAGGGAAAAATTGACCCATAAGACATTTTCCTTTCTAAATTCATTCTAGTTAAAGATTTTAACATATTTTAATGCTATAGTGTTTAGAGTGAATTGAGAAAATTTAAAAGAGAGGAGCCTTTTAAATGAAAATGCCTAAATCAGTTTGGTGGTTAGTTATAGGAATGGCATTAAATATAACTGGCTCAAGTTTCCTTTGGCCTTTAAATACGATATATATGAATGATGTGTTACACAAGAGTTTAACCATGGCTGGTTTAGTGTTAATGGTAAATTCAATAGGAATGGTTATAGGTAATTTATTAGGCGGAACAATGTTCGACAAACTTGGTGGATATCGTACAATCATGATAGGTACGACAATTTGTTTAATAAGTACAATATTATTAAATTTTTATCATGGTTGGCCTTGGTATGCAATATGGCTAGTTGCATTAGGATTTGGCGGTGGTATGATTGTTCCAGCGATTTATGCAATGGCTGGTGCAGTATGGCCGAATGGTGGTAGACAGACCTTCAATGCAATCTATTTAGCTCAAAATTTAGGCGTAGCGATTGGTGCAGCTTCTGGTGGTTTTGTCGCTGAATTGAGTTTTAATTATATATTTATTGCAAATTTACTAATGTATGTGCTTTTTGCAATTGTAGCTACAACTCAATTTAATTTAAAATTGGATGTTAAGGTAAAATCTAGTGAAGCATTAAGTTTGTTTTCAAAATCTTATAGGTTATATTTTAAAGCATTGATTGCTTTGTGTGTTTTATTTTCCATATGCTGGGTTGCATATATACAGTGGGAGAGTACGATTGCTTCATTTACGCAAAATCTGAATATTTCAATGGGGCAGTATAGTTTGTTATGGACTGTAAATGGTATTTTAATTCTTGTAGCACAACCATTGATATATCCACTTATTAGATTGATGAAGGAGAATATAAGGCGACAAATGTTTGTGGGCGTTTGTATTTTTATTGTGTCATTTTTCGTGACAAGTTTTGCAGAACAATTTTCAATCTTTATGATAGGCATGGTGATATTAACTATAGGTGAAATGTTTGTATGGCCTGCTGTCCCTGCAATCGCCAATAGCTTAGCACCAGATGGTAAAGCGGGTTCATTTCAAGGTTATGTGAATTCTGCAGCAACTATTGGAAAAGCAATTGGACCATTACTGGGTGGCATGATTGTGGATTTATATGGAATGCAAAAAATGTTTCTAAGTATGATACTACTCTTGTTATTTGCGATAATTTGTATATTTGTACTTAACTATTACTTAAATAAAATTAAGGCACAATAATCTATTTGTTATTTGAATGAGATTAGTATGACAAACAAATGAATATAAATATAATTCAATTTTACTACTTGAAATAAAGTAGTATTTAAAATATTATTAGTAATGTATAGGAGTAGTAACTTAAATGCTTTTCAACAGAGAGCTAGGGGATGGTGGGACCTAGTGTGAAGTATCAAGTGAACTTACCAGAACTTAAAGTGAATTGATAACATCTCAAACTATTAATTGAAATGAGTGCACAATTATTGTGAAACAGGGTGGTACCGCGGCACAGTCGTCCCTTATAATTTAATAATAGTTCGGGATGTTTTTTTATTGAACAGGAGGAAATGTAGTGAATTACAATCATAATAAAATCGAAAAAAAATGGCAGGATTTTTGGGAAGCGCACAAGACATTTAAAGCAAGTGATAATCTTGGCCAGAAAAAATTCTATGCTTTAGATATGTTCCCATATCCTTCAGGTGCTGGGTTGCATGTTGGACATCCAGAAGGTTACACTGCTACAGATATTATTTCACGTTATAAACGTATGCAAGGTTATAATGTATTACATCCAATGGGGTGGGATGCTTTTGGTTTACCAGCTGAACAATATGCTTTAGACACTGGTAATGACCCACGTGAATTTACAAAACAAAATATTGAAACATTTAAACGTCAAATTAAAGAACTTGGTTTTAGTTATGATTGGGATAGAGAAGTAAATACCACTGATCCACAATATTATAAATGGACACAATGGATTTTTATTCAATTATATAACAAAGGTTTAGCCTATGTAGATGAAGTAGCTGTAAACTGGTGCCCAGCTTTGGGAACAGTACTTTCGAACGAAGAAGTTGTTGATGGTGTTTCAGAGCGTGGAGGACACCCAGTATATAGAAGACCTATGAAACAATGGGTTTTGAAAATTACAGAATATGCTGATCGATTACTAGAGGATTTAGATGATTTAGATTGGCCAGAATCATTAAAAGATATGCAACGAAACTGGATTGGTAGATCAGAAGGTGCAAGTGTTTATTTTGATGTGGAAAATACTGACTCTAAAATTGAAGTGTTTACTACGCGTCCTGATACGGTATATGGTACAACGTTTTTAGTGTTGAGTCCTGAACATGAATTAGTAAATGAAATTACTACAGATGATAAAAAAGAAGCGATTAAACAATATCAAGATGAAGCGGCAAAAAAATCTGATTTGGAACGTACTGGTTTATCTAAGGAAAAATCTGGCGTTTTTACAGGAGCATATGCAATCAATCCATTATCTGGTGAAAAAACAGAAATCTGGATAGCTGATTATGTATTGTCTACATATGGAACAGGTGCAGTGATGGCAGTTCCAAGTGGTGATCAACGTGATTACGAGTTTGCCAAAGCATTTGACTTACCTATTGTAGAAGTTATCGAAGGCGGAGATTTAACAAAAGCAGCTTATACTGGTGATGGCCCTCATGTTAATTCTGGTGAGTTAAATGGACTTTATAATGAAGAAGCTATTACAAAAGCAATTGAATTACTAGAAGAAAATAATGTTGGTTCTAAAAAAGTGAACTATAAATTAAGAGATTGGCTATTTAGTCGACAAAGATATTGGGGAGAACCAATTCCAGTGATTCATTGGGAAGATGGCTCGATGACAACTGTTCCAGAAGACGAATTGCCATTGTTACTTCCTGAAACTGATGAAATCAAACCTTCGGGTACAGGAGAATCTCCATTAGCAAACATTGCAGATTTCGTTAATGTTGTAGATGAAGCAACAGGAATGAAAGGCAGACGTGAAACAAATACAATGCCACAATGGGCCGGTAGTTGTTGGTATTATTTAAGATATATTGATCCTGATAATGAGCAAATGTTAGCAGATCCAGAAAAACTAAAACATTGGTTACCAGTAGATTTATATATCGGTGGAGTTGAGCATGCAGTATTACATTTATTATATGCTAGATTTTGGCATAAAGTATTATTTGATTTAGGTGTAGTACCAACCAAAGAACCTTTCCAAAAGTTATTTAACCAAGGTATGATTTTAGGTGAAGGTAATGAAAAAATGAGTAAATCTAAAGGTAATGTAATCAATCCGGATGATATTGTTAGTTCTCACGGTGCGGATACATTGCGTTTGTATGAAATGTTTATGGGACCACTAGATGCTGCAATTGCATGGAGTGAAAATGGTTTAGATGGTTCTAGAAGATTCTTAGATCGTATCTGGAGATTATTAGTAACTGAAGAAGATACATTGTCACAAAAAGTGGTGTCTCAAAATGATAAAGCTCTAGATAAATCTTATCACCAGACGGTTAAAAAAGTTACCGAAGACTTTAATACTTTGAATTTTAATACAGCAATAAGTCAATTAATGGTATTTATCAATGATTGTTATAAAGCAGAAGAAATTTACAAACCATATATTGAAGGTTTTATTAAGATGTTAGCGCCAATCGCACCACATATTTCAGAAGAACTTTGGGCGAAATTAGGGCACGAAGAAACAATCACATACCAACCATGGCCATCATATGATGAGTCAATGTTAGTTGATGATGAAGTAGAAATTGTCATTCAAGTAAATGGTAAAGTGCGTGCAAAACTTAAAATTGCAAAAGAGGCAACTAAAGAAGAAATGGAGCAAATTGCTTTAGAAAATGATGTTGTTAAAGCTGATATTGAAGGTAAAGATATTAAAAAAGTAATTGCTGTTCCACAAAAATTAGTTAATATTGTAGCGAAATAATTTAAGGAGGAATATTAATGGATTCTATTTCAGTAGATGAATTAAAAGATAAGGTATTAAGTTCAGAGCCTGTTAAAATTATCGACGTACGTACAGACGAAGAAACGGCTATGGGAATTATTCCAGGTGCAGAAACTATTCCAATGAACGATATTCCCGATAACATTAAGCATTTTAATAATGATGAAACGTACTATATTATTTGTAAAGTTGGCGGCCGTAGTGCGCAAGTTGTTCATTATTTAGAACAACAAGGTGTTAATGCAATCAATGTTGAAGGCGGCATGGATGCTTGGGGCAACGAAGGTCTTGAAATCAATAGTATTTAAAATGATAATTTGTTAAACATACAATAAATAAGCCCATTAATATATCTGAAGTTGATCAGGAATATTAATGGGCTTTTCTATATATTTATATAGTTTGAAATTTGTAGTTATTAATAAATACAAATCACATCAGAAATAGAGTAGTATTATATTTCTGATGTAAATGATTGAGCGCTTAACCCGGCAACATGACCAGTGACAAGTGCGCTCGTAATATTGTATCCTCCTGTATAACCATGTATATCGAGAACTTCCCCGCATAGGAATAATCCAGGAATGATTTTTGACATCATTGATTTAGGATGAATTTCTTTCAAGCTGACGCCACCTCCTGTAACGAATGCTTTATCAATAGGTAAAGTGCCATTTACTTTAAATGTAAATGCTTTAAATAAAGTGACTAAACGATTAATTTGAGCATTTGAAATATGGTGAGATGTTAAATTTTCATCTATTTCAGCTTGATCTATTAAAAACTGTAAATATCTTTCTTCAATTAGACCATGTAAGCTATTTTTGACATATTTATCTGGTGCTGCTTTAAGCATATCTCTAATAGTTTTTTCCAAATCAGCAACAGAAAGATTTGGAAAGGCATCAATTTGCATTTCGATTTCTTGTTTTTTTTGATTTTTTTGTTCTTTATATACAAATTGACTGCATCTTAATGCTGCAGGACCACTAATGCCAAAATGAGTGAAAAGCATATCCATTTGATGCGTTATACGTTTTTTTTGATTTTTCTTTAATACAGATAAGCCTACATCCTTTAAACTTAAACCTTTTAAGCGTTTGTCTTTAATAAAAGGTTCAGCTGATTTAATTGGGACCTCTGTGGGGAATAATTCTGTAATTGAATGTCCTAATGTCTTTGCAAATTTATATCCATCTCCAGTCGAACCAGTTTGCGGTACACTTGTACCTCCTGTTGCAATAATAAGTGTTTTAGATTCAAAAATTGTTTGATTATTTAGTGTGACGGTAAATGTATTTTGATTAGTATAGTTAACACTTTCTACAATTGATTCTTCTTTAACTTCAACATGATTCTCTTTTAATGTAGTGATAAGTGTATTAACAACATCTTGTGCCTTATTTGAGACTGGGAACATTCTGCCGTGATCTTCTTCCTTTAATTTTACTCCGCGTGATTCAAAGAAGTTTATAATAGATTCATTATCAAATATTGAAAAGGGGCTATAGAGAAACTTCCCATTACCAGGTATGTTTTTTATAATCTCTTCATACGGTAGACGATTTGTTACATTACAACGGCCGCCTCCTGAAATTTTTAACTTTCTTCCTAATCCTTTTTTCTTTTCAAGCAATAGGACACTATCATCATGGGCGCTTGAAGCTGCGGCAGCCATAAGACCACTGGGGCCTCCACCAATTATAATTGTTTGATACATTTTATTGCCTCCCTTTACAATATAGTGTTATTTTATATGAAGAAATACTGTTTTGTGATTGACACTTTTAATTGTACTTTACTATACGATTTACAACACCATAATATTTTAAATGATAGTATACAAAAGGGCAAAGACAAATAGTTAGAATGATAAATTTTAATTAGACGAACTTTTTAGGTAATTACATATAAAATGAAATGATTTATTTGAATTTTCAAATGTTATTTATGAGGTTTGTATACATTTACTTTTGAAAAAAAGTTGTTAAAACGTTATGATAAAGTTTACGAGTGTAAAAATTAAATTGAGATAGGAAGATCTGAATGAGTGAAAGTAAAGAATTAGTACGGGGGACCTTCTTGATTACGTTAAGTATTTTGATAACAAAAATACTAGGCGTAGTTTATATAATCCCGTTTTACGCAATTATCGGTGGCGAAGAAAAATTAGCGCCTTTTAACTATGCGTATACCCCTTATAACATCGCGATCGCAGTTGCGACAGCGGGTGTTCCTTTAGCAGCTTCAAAATATGTCGCCAAATATAACGCTTTAGGTGCATATAAAGTCAGTCAGAAATTATATAAATCTAGTTTTATTGTTATGTCTATTACTGGTTTTATTGGCTTTTTATTACTATACTTTTTAGCACCAAGTATTGCTACAATCACTTTAGCAAATGATTCTGGTGGTAAAGGTAGTTGGTCAGTAGCTGATATAACTTGGATTATTAGAATTATTAGTATGGTTGTAATATTTATTCCATTGTTAGCTACATGGCGTGGTGTTTTCCAAGGATATAAATCCATGGGGCCTACAGCAGTATCAGAAGTACTTGAACAAGTAGCTCGTATTTTATTTATTTTAATTGGTAGTTATTTAGTATTAAATGTATTTCACGGATCAACTCTATCTGCGAATGCTGTAGCAACATTTGCTGCTGCAATCGGTGCGATAGCGGGTATATTTACACTATGGTATTACTGGAGGAAAAGAAAACCTCATATTTATAAAATGGTAGCTTCCGATACAACAGGTATACAGGTATCCTATGGCCGTATGTATAAGGAAATTATTTCTTACAGTATTCCATTTGTAATCGTAAGTTTGAACTTCCCATTATTTAATTTAGTAGATCAGTTTACACATAATGCTGCGTTGGGTATGGCAGGTGTACCAAATCGATTGCACGATTACTTCTTTACTATTTTAAATATGACAACAAATAAAATTGTAATGATTCCTACATCGCTTGCATCAGGTTTTGCAGTAAGTCTAATACCTTTTATAACAAAGACTTATGCAGCGGGCGAAATAAATGAAATGCACCGACAAATTAGAACTTCCTTAGGTGTTTTAATGTATATAACTGTACCAGCTGCACTAGGAATAATGGCACTTGCAGCACCATTATATACAGTGTTTTATAAATATAATGTCGATGGCAGTCATATGTTATTCTACTATGCTCCTGTTGCAATTTTGATTTCTTTATTGGGTGTAACGGCTTCAATGTTACAAGGAATTGATAAACAGAAATTAACAGTATTTATTATTTTAGCGGCAGTAGCTATTAAAGTGATATTAAATACACCGTTAATTACAGCATTACATTCAGCAGGTGCCATTTTAAGTACAGCAATTGCTTTAATATTTGCAGTATCATGTAATTTTATCGTATTAAAAAAATATGCGAAATTTAATTTCAGTGAAACTTGGCTGCATTTTGCTAAGATATTTTTATATGGTTTTATTATGATGGTAGTTGTTGAAATTAGTTCGTTTATTTTGCAAACTTTTATATCTCAAGAACATAAATTGGGTGCTTTGACAATTGTTATTATAAGTGTTGTAATCGGTATGCTTATCTATGCGATTTTAACTATGAAAACAAGATTGGCTGATGAATTTTTAGGTGATTTACCGAATAAAATAAGACGTAAATTAGGAATTACTTCATGAGATTAGATAAATTTTTAAGTAATATGGGTGTCGGCAGTAGGACGGAAGTTAAGCAATTATTGAAACAGGGCGCTGTTACCCTAAATAGTCAAAAGGAAAAGTCACCAAAGGTACAAATCAATCCAGATATTGATCAAATAAAAGTTAACGGTAAATCAATAGCATATATTGATAAAGTATATCTAATGTTAAATAAACCAAAGGGCTATATTTCTGCAACTAGGGATGATTTACATCAAACAGTTATTGATTTAATTGATGAATATGATTATTTAGATATATTTCCGGTAGGCAGATTAGATAAAGACACTGAAGGTTTAATACTCATTACGAATGATGGAGAATTTAATCATCAATTAATGAGCCCAACAAAGCATGTTCCGAAAACATATGAAGTATTTTCAGAAAAAACTATCACAAATGATGATATAAAGTTGTTTAAAACGGGTATTGAATTGAGTGAGGGATTGACTAAACCTGCTCACTTAGAGTTAGGTGTAAAAGATAAACAGTCTTTCGTAACTATCAGTGAAGGTAAGTATCATCAAATAAAGCGTATGTATCACGCGATTGATAATGAAGTGAAAGAATTAAAAAGAGTTCGAATTGGTGAATTGTCACTTGAAGATGATTTAATTCAAGGTACTTATCGTCACTTAACAGAGCAAGACTTTAAAAAATTAGGATTAAAATAAAAGAGGTGTTTTCATGTCAAAATTATTACGTGCATTAGTTGGAGTTGGTGGCGCTGCCGCAGCAGTAGTACTATCTAAAAAAGAAAACAGAGATAAATTAAAAAATGAATATAGTAAATATAAATCCAACCCAGAATCATACAAACAAAATGCAAAAGATATTGCTTCACAAATAAGTTCAAAAGCTGGCGAAACATTTAATGAAGTAAAACAAGATCCAAAAGGTTATGCATCAAAAGTAAAACAAGATCCAAAAGGATTCATTAATAGTCAAAAAGATCATTTTAAAGGTAATGCGGATAGCGATAAACAAATAGAAGAGGCTCGCTTTGCAGATGAAGGCGCAGCAGATCCTTCAAATAATTTACGCGTTGTTACTGAAGAAGAACTAAAAAATAATGGTAACAAAAAATCATAATTAAATATTTTTGTTATTACCCAACTCCTACAGTGGAGTTGGGTTTTTTTAATACAGTTTCTAAATCACGCTAGAATAAAGTAGTTTTACTGTATTATGTGAAATATAACAGATAAAATTTTGGAATAAAATTGTCATCTCACTGTAGTTTATCTATTACTTCATGTAAAATAAAGAATATATTAGTTAGAAGAAGGAAGTTGATCACAAATGTGGAGAGAAAAAGTACAAGCATACGAAAATCAAATCATCGAAGATTTAAATGGATTATTAGCTATTGAAAGTGTAAGAGATGACAGTAAAGCATCTACAGAAAACCCTGTAGGTCCAGGACCACGTCAGGCACTTGACTATATGTATAAAATTGCAGAACGAGATGGTTTTGGTACACATGACGTAGATCATATTGCAGGAAGAATTGAAGTAGGTACCGGTGAAGATGTATTCGGTATTTTATGTCATGTAGACGTAGTGCCAGCTGGAGAAGGTTGGGATACAAATCCATTCGATCCTGTTGTGACAGAGGATAAAGTGATTGCCAGAGGGACCTTAGATGACAAGGGGCCTACAATTGCTGCTTATTATGCTGTGAAAATATTAAATGACATGAAAGTGAACTGGAAAAAAAGAATACATATCATTATTGGAACAGATGAAGAATCTGATTGGAAATGTACAGATCGTTACTTCCAAACAGAAGAAATGCCAGCTCTAGGATTTGCTCCGGATGCTGAATTCCCAGCAATCCATGGTGAAAAAGGGATAAGCACATTTGACGTGATTCAAAATGAATTAGCAGAAGAAGTAGATGAACCAGAATATGAACTACGCTCATTTACATCGGGTCAACGATATAACATGGTTCCAGACGAAGCTGTAGCATATATCAATGTCAAAGAAAATATGACAGATGTGATTCAAAATTTTGAGCAGTACCTTGTAGACAACCATTTAGAAGGCGAGAGCTCAGTGGATAGCGGTGTTTTAGTACTTAACGTTCAGGGTAAAGCAGTACACGGTATGGATCCATCTATAGGGGTGAATGCAGGTTTATATTTACTTAATTTCTTGTCTCAACTTGATTTAGATAAATCCGCAACTAATTTTGTAGATTTCAGTGAAAAGTATTTATTCAACTCACATTTCGGTGAAAAAATGGGAATGAAATACCATACTGAAATTATGGGCGATGTAACTACTAATATTGGTGTAATTTCTTATGATAATACTAAAGGTGGGAAATTTGGTATAAATTTAAGATATCCAGAAGGCTTCGAATTCGAAGAAGCGATGGCTAGGTTTACAAAAGAAATAGAAACATTAGGCTTTTCTATTGAACTAGGTAAAAACCAAGTGCCTCATTATGTAGAAAAAGATGATCCATTCGTACAAACATTAGTACAAGCATACAGAAATCAAACAGGTGATGACTCTGAGCCATATACAATTGGTGGTGGCACATATGCACGTAATTTAGATAAAGGTGTAGCTTTTGGTGCCATGTTTGATGATTCAGAAGATTTAATGCATCAAAAAAATGAGTACATTACAAAAAAACAATTATTTAATGCGACAAGTATTTACTTAGAATCATTGTATGCATTATGTGTGGAGGAATAAATATGACAAAAGTATTAATCAATGAAAAAATCGTAGATGAGCAAGAAGCTAACGTTCCGTATAATGACAGAGGTTATGTTTTTGGTGATGGTATTTATGAATATGTAAGAATTTATGACAATCATATTTTTACAGCGCGACCACATTTTGAAAGATTGTTAAGAAGTGCGAAGGAAATCGGTTTAGACTTAAAATACTCTGTAGATGGTTTAATTGAACTTGTACAAGAATTAATTAATGCAAACCAAGTTGTAAATGGTGGCGTATATATTCAAGTAACACGTGGTGCTGCGCCTCGAGATCATGCATTCCCAACACCAGCGATTGAAGCAAATGTAATGGCATTTACAAAGAGTTATGGTCGTCCGTACAAAGAATTAGAAGAAGGAATTAATGCAGTAACAACTGAAGACATTCGTTGGTTGCGTTGTGATATCAAAAGTTTGAATTTATTAGGCAATGTGTTAGCAAAAGAATTTGCTGTTAAATATAATGCTAAAGAAGCGATTCAACATAGAGGTGAAATCGTAACAGAAGGTTCTTCAAGTAATGTTTATGCAATTAAAGATGGTGCAATTTATACACATCCAGTTAATAATTACATTTTGAATGGTATTACTCGAAAAGTAATTAAACATGTTGCTGAAGAACAAAATATTCCTTTTAATGAAGAAACATTCACTGTAGACTTCTTGAAAAATGCTGATGAAATCATTGTATCTAGTACATCAATTGAAGTGATGCCAGTAGTCAATTTAAATGGTGAACCAGTTGGTGAAGGAAAAGTTGGAGCGGTTACCAAAAAATTACAAGAAGGATTTAACCGCTATATAGATACAGTTAGTGAAGAATTTCAAGAAAATGGACAAAAAATATAACATAAATTGAACTGAAATTATGTTATAATGCTAACTGAGCCGAATTAAAATTTCGTTAAATAAACGAAAGTAAAAAGTCACTTTTTGTTTCTCATTTTTGGTTGAAATACATAACCAAACAATATAAAATCTTTTATAAGACTTGAATTTCAAAAGTAGAAAATTTCAAGAAAAAGATGGAGAAATCTAAAATTAAGTACTCTGTTTCATGTTGATTTATGGTATGCTATACAGGTTGCTATAAATTAACATGTACAGCGTGTACTATTTATATAATAAAAAAGGAACTTGAGCCATATGGGACAAGTGTGTCGATTCATACGGAAACACACTGAAATGGTTGAAGTTTATAATTTTGTGAATGAAATTATTATAAGTGGCTCTTGAAATTTGTTTTCTGGAGCCATTTTCTAATTGAAAGTGAGGTGAACGTGTTGGAGCAGTTTTATCAATTAGGATGGACGCTTGATTCAGCAGGTGGTGCATCTGGTGAAGCTTATATGGCTGAACAAGATGGACAAAAATTGTTTTTGAAAAGAAATTCAAATCCTTTTATAGCGGCATTATCTGCTGAAGGTATTGTACCTAAACTAGTTTGGACGAAGCGTATTGAAACTGGAGAAGTTGTAACCGCACAACATTGGAAAAACGGTAGAGAACTTACTTTCAATGAAATGCATGAGAAGCGTGTAGCGCAGTTATTGAAAAAGATACACAACTCTAAAACATTACTAAATATGTTGAAACGTATGGAAATGGAGCCAATTACACCTGACATTATGTTGAATAAAATTAATGCCTCCTTATCTCGAGAAGTTCTAACGCATCATGTTGTTAGAAAAGCGTTAACTTATTTAGAAGATCATTTACCGAATTTAGATCCACGTTTCTTTACTGTCGTACATGGTGATGTAAACCATAATAATTGGTTATTATCAGATCATGATGAACTTTATCTAGTTGATTGGGAAGATGCTATGATAGCGGATCCTGCAATTGATTTAGGTATGCTGCTGTACAATTACGTTCCGGAAAGTAAATGGCCTCAATGGTTAGATGTTTATGGAGTAAAAGATTCTTTAGATTTACAAAAGCGTATGAAGTGGTATACAGCGATTCAAGCTATTGGTATGATTCAATGGTATGAGGAACAAAAACGTTATAAAGATATGAATATGTGGTTGAAATTCTTGAACGAAATGATGAATAACAATGCATTTATTTAAGGAGCTATCAAAATGAGGATGCGTTATAAACCGTGGGCAGAAGATTATCTTAAATCTCACTCAAACATTGTTGATATTGATGGTAGTCGAGCTGGCCATATTCGTGAATGGTTTAATAATGACAAACCAATATACATCGAAGTAGGTTCTGGTATGGGGCAATTTATAACAACACTTGCTGCTCAAAACCCTGATATTAACTTTATTTCGATGGAAAGAGAAAAAAATGTCATGGTGAAAGTGTTGGATAAGGTTTTAGAACTAAACCTTACGAATATTAAATTAATTTGTAATGATGCAATTGAGTTGAATGATTACTTTGTAGCTGGTGAAGTTGACCGATTATATTTAAACTTTTCAGATCCTTGGCCTAAAAACAAACATGCGAAACGTAGATTAACATATCATACGTATTTAGCACTTTATAAACAAATCTTAAAGCAAGATGGAGAAGTGCACTTTAAGACTGATAATCGAGGTCTTTTTGCATACAGTTTAGAAAGTATGTCACAATTTGGTATGTATTTTACGAAAATTAATTTAAATCTTCATGATGAAGATTTAGAAGGTAATATTGAAACAGAATATGAAAGAAAGTTTTCAGATAAAGGGTCACGAATTTATCGAATGGAAGCAAAATTTCATTAAGTATAAATTAATTGATAGAACTTTGGTTCTATCAATTTTTTTTGTTTTTAAAATCAAAAGTGTCATGATTGTATTGCCGTAAGGTTATGTATTAATATGAATATTAACAATACTGTTGTATTTCAGTGTTTAGGAGGGATATATAATGAGAATTGGTAATTTTCATGTTCGTTATTTAAATGGTGGAATGACAAATATAGATGGAGGCGCAATGTTTGGTGTGGTACCAAGAGCTCTTTGGACAAAAAAATATGAAGTGAATGATAAAAATCAAATTCCATTACCTACACATCCTATTTTAATTCAAACTGGAGATAAAAATATTTTGATAGATACAGGTATTGGTGTCGGAAAATTAACTGACAAAGAGCGTAGAAATTTTGGTGCTAATTATGAAAGTGAAATAGATACTGATTTAAAAGCACTGAATTTAACTAAACTTGATATAGATATATTAATTTTAACGCATTTACATTTTGATCATGCATCGGGATTAACAGATAGTGAGGGAAATGCAAGCTTTCCAAATGCAATACATGTTTTTCAACAAGACGAATGGCATGAATTTCAAAGCCCTAATATTAGAAGTCAATCGACATATTGGTCAAAAAATAATGGCAATTTCAAGCAAAAATTAGTGCTTTTTGAACAAGAATATGAAGTGTATCCGGGAATAAAAGTGTGTCATACAGGAGGGCATAGTTATGGTCACTCAATTATAACTATTGAAAGTGGTGAAGATAAGGCAGTGCATATGGGTGATATATTCCCAACAACGGCACATAAAAACCCACTTTGGGTAACTGCCTATGACGATTATCCTATGGTTTCAATTAGAGAGAAGGAACGTTTGATACCACGATTTATACAAGAAGGGTACTGGTTCTTGTTTTATCATGATAATAATTATTTTGCAGTGAAATACGATAGAGAGCAACCGGATGAAATGCAAAGTTATTTATCTAGAAATTAAAATAGCTAAAGTAATAGAGTGAAATTCAAATCATAAATTAACTTTGTGACATGTTGTTTAACAACAAGTTCCCACACGTATTAGTAATTTTGAAATAGATTTGATATGCCAGGATAATTAATATGGCAATTCACTCTTACTTTAGCTTTTATTTTGTACATTCAATTATATCAATGATTTCACCAGTTGAAGCATTTGCAAAGAAATCATAATAAGTGATATTTCCATTATGTTGAGTAGTAATACCACCTTGGTAAACAATTAATTCGTTGTTTTCATATTTATAATGAATAGGTTCATTTAATATGTAAGATCCCACCACATGCATAAAATATGTTTTTACTTCAGTAATTACCTTTTCTGGATTAAGATATGTCCGAGTCTTGCGATTGTTAAACACAAGTCCTACTCCGACAATGGATGTAAGCAAAATAATTAAAATGATGAATAAGTTTTTTTTATTCAACATGATAGTATCTACCCCCATTAAAGTCATATTAATAGTGTACCACATTGAAGATGATATAATAAATATTAAGGAGTGAACGAGATTGAATATAGATTATGACAAAACAGTAAATAGAATTAAAACGTTAACTGAATTACATGGTGCACCAGGGTTTGAGGATGATATAAAAAATTATCTTATAGAGGAAATGAAGCCTTATGTTGATGACTTTGTCTATAACCGAATGGGCGGGTTTTACGGAGTGAAACGCTCTAAAACTAAAAAAGCTAAAAAAGTTATGGTAGCTGCGCATATGGATGAAATTGGTTTTATGATTACTAATATCACAGAACAAGGTATGTTGCAATTTACTAATTTAGGTGGTGTTGCTACTGATATTTGGCAAGGGCAAAGATTGAAGGTGAAATCTCGAAATAATGAGTTGATTATTGGCGTTGTTGCAAATATACCTAAACATTTTAGGACAGGAGCAGAAGGCGCACCAAAAATTGAAGATCTTTTGTTAGATATAGGCTGTGAAAATAAGAACGAAGTGCTTGAGCGAGGTATCCAAATTGGAGATACAATTGTTCCAGATACATCATTTATCCAGTTGTCTGAGCATCGTTTTGCGAGTAAAGCTTGGGATAATAGGTATGGTTGTTTAATTGGTATAGAATTATTAGAATTATTGAAAGATGTTGAACTAGAGTTTGACTTATATGTTGGTGCCAATGTTCAAGAAGAAGTGGGCTTGCGAGGTGCAAGAGCTTCTGCTGAATTAATTGATCCAGATATTGCTTTTGTAGTTGATTGTTCACCAGCAAATGATATGAAAGGTAAACAAAACCTTTCCGGTGAATTAGGCGCTGGGACATTGATAAGAATTAAGGATGGTACGATGTTATTGAAACCTACTTTTAGAGACTATCTTTTAAATATTGCTAATGAAAAGGACATTAATTATCAATATTATATATCTCCAGGTGGTACGGATGGTGGAGAAATTCATAAAGCTAACATCGGTATACCAACAGCTGTAATTGGCGTGTGTGCACGTTATATTCATAGTACAGATTCTGTTTTTGATATAAGAGATTACTATGCCGCGAGACATCTACTATTTGAGTCAACGAAACAGTTGAATGAACAACAAATTGAAATACTACAATATAAATAAGAGGAGAATTGATTATGAATAAATTAGAAAATGAAGCTCAATTTGAAGAATTAAAAGGTTCACAAACCGTATTTTTATTCACGGCTGATTGGTGTCCAGATTGTAAAATCATAGAACCTGATTTACCTCAATTAGAAGAAAAATATCAATCATACACTTTTGTGTCTGTTGATAGAGATAAATATTTAGATATTTGTATTGAACATGGTATTATGGGCATTCCAAGTTTTTTAGTTTATAAAGACGGAGCACAAATTGGTAGTTATATTGGTAAAGAGCGAAAATCAATAGAACAAATAGATAGCTTTTTGGCATCATTAAACTAATAAATATCAAAAATAAAGGCAATCAAAATTTGAAAAATATATACCCTTAGAGCGTACTTTTTTACTGTTCCTAAGGGTATATTTATTGTAAACTGTAATAAGGCACGTAAATAGGAGTGTTGTAAATGAATGTCTTTCAAATGAGAGATAAACTCAAAGAACGATTAAAGCATTTAGATGTTAAGTTTAGTTTTAATCGCGAAGAAGAAACGCTAAGGATCTCAAGAGTAGATAATAATCAAGGCGTTACTGTAAAGCTTTCTACAATAGTTGCAAAATATAAGCAACAAAAAGAAAGTGTAGTGAACGAGATTGTTTACTATGTTGAAGAAGCAATAGAACAAATGAAAGAAAAACAAATAGCAGATATTGATAATATTCAAATTATGCCAGTACTTAGATCTCCGAGTTTTGATAAGAAAGATAAAAATGGTAATGCATTTGTGATTGAAAAGCATACTGCAGAAACTAATATTTATTATGCCTTAGATTTAGGGAAATCATATCGTTTAATTGATGAACATATGTTAAATGAATTAAACCTTACAAAACAACAATTAAAAGAAATGGCTTTATTTAATATACGGAAATTAGAAAATAAATATAAGACAGATGAAGTCAAAGGTAATATATTCTATTTTGTAAATTCAAATGATGGCTATGATGCAAGTAGAATTTTAAATACAAGTTTCTTAAATGATTTGCAAAATCAATGTGAAGGCGAAATGTTAGTAGCTGCGCCACATCAAGATGTATTAATAATTGCGGATATAAGAAACAAGACTGGCTATGATGTAATGGCGCACTTAACAATGGAATTTTTCACTAAAGGATTAGTTCCGATTACATCATTATCATTTGGTTATGATCAAGGCCATTTCGAGCCAATTTTTATATTAGGAAAAAATAATAAACAAAAGCGAGATCCTAATGTAATTCAAAGATTAGAAGCAACAAGAAAGCAATACGAAAATAAAGATAAGAAATAATTAAGGAGTTTAAAAATCATGAATTTATTTTACAATAAAGAATCAGTCGGCGATGTCGCATTTTTACAAATTGAAGGTACAACAGGCACATTCGATTATGAAAAAAAAGGTGATGTTGTAGAAATTAAAGATAACGGTAAAGTTGTCGGTTACAACATTTTTAATATTTCTAAGAAATCACAAATTAATGGAAGTGGTCATATAAAATTGACAGAATCATTAGTTGAAGTATTACAAGAAGCGATTACAGAAGCTGGCTTTGGATATAAATTAAATGCAGATTTTTCTCCTAAGTTTGTAGTAGGGTATGTAGAAACGAAAGAAAAGCATCCAGATGCAGATAAATTAAGTGTACTAAAAGTTGATGTAGCAACAGAAAAACTTCAAATTGTTTGCGGTGCGCCTAATATAGAAGCTGGACAAAAAGTTGTCGTTGCAAAAGTTGGAGCAGTTATGCCGAGTGGCATGGTTATTAAAGATGCAGAATTACGTGGCGTACCATCAAGTGGCATGGTCTGTTCAATGAAAGAATTAAATTTACCTAATGCCCCTCAAGAAAAAGGAATTATGGTGTTGTCAGATGAGTACGCTGTAGGCGAATCATTTTTTGAAGAATAAAAGGAGGTAATGTATGAATGAGCTGGTTCGACAAGTTATTTGGAGAAGATAATGGTTCAAATGATGATTATCTCAATAAAAGAAGTCAACGACGTCAAAAAGCTAAACAACAAGAAAATAGAGAATCATTACTTCCTCAAAACAATGACGTTTATGAACGACCAAAAGGTAAATTTCGTTTTCCTGTAGATGGATTAGAAAACGAAAATCAACAATATACAGAAAAAGATTCAGATGCAACCCATTATGAAGCACCGGAAAAAGATAAGGGACAAAGCGGTGAATCTTTAAGTGTTAATCAACAACATCGAAGACGCAGAAGTATTCATGAAAAGCGCACTAACAATCGTACAAATGATTTCGATAAAGCAGAAAATAAAAATGTTGATAACAGTACAAATCAAAGTGAACATTTTAATGCTAAGAAACAACACAATGGTAAACGAATGCGTATACAAACAGATGTGCTAAGAGCCAATGCGCATAATAACCATTCTAAATCGAATTATCAAGCACCGACATATCATCAGAGTGAATTTAAAGCGAGTGAAGTACCATCAGCTATTTTTGGAACAAAAAAACCTCGACCTTTAGAAAATGGTGTTATACCTCCTTCTTCTGATGATGATTCGGAAAGTAAAGAATCAAATTCGAATCTTTCTAATCTTGCTCAGTCGAATCAAAAGTATAATTTCGATGAGAAATCATCAACTCAAGATGAAAAAGATACAGTATTTTATAATGATCAATATATAGAGTCTGAAGTTGGAAATTCAAAAAAAGAAAGTGATGAAATTAATCAACATGAGGCAACAGACTTTAGCAATGAACAATCATCACATCAAAAAACACCTAAAAATAATACAATAAACATTGAAAACATATATGCATCACAAATCGTTGAAGAAATTCGTAAAGAGCGTGAACGAAAACTATTACAAAAACGTCAATTTAAAAAAGCTTTACAACAAAAGCGACAAGAGCAAAATGAAAATCATGAAGATAGTATCCAACATGCAATTGATGAAATGTACGCGGAACAAGCAAAAAACCATTTTGGTGAGAGCTCACTAGATGATATTTCAAGTGATGAATATAATCAAACTGAATTAAACACAAATTCAGAGCAATTAGGATTTGAAGATAATACAGAATGGCATTCAAACGATTTAGACAATGAAGAGTTGGACAGTCAGTCTTCAAGTATGTTTAATTATGAAGAAATTGACTTAGATCATATTAGTGATGTACATACAGTCAATGAAGAATATCAGCATGTAGATGATGAAACTTACTCAGATTCAAATCAAAATCTTGGCATAGAAGATGTAGAGAAGGATGATTTGAGCGATGCACAAAAAGATACTACGCATAATGTTGACTATGAAACGCAACTAATGCATTCTGATTCGGATGAAAAAGATACAAATGACGATTCCCAACATAAAAATGTTGAATCGATTCGAACTGATGATGATACAGATGTAGTTGATGCACAATATCGTGAAATATCTAATGAAAATAATATTCAAGATGGTATGATGTCATCTCCACAAAATAGTAACGAGATATCGAAACAAGATAAAGATGATTTATCGTTAGGGTATCAAAATGATACAAGTGAAGAAGCATTAAATAACAGTGATAATCGATCTAACAATGAACCTGAAGAACATGTTAGTAGTATATCTGACGCTAATATAAGTAGCGTGGAAACAACCAAAGCATCAACATCGGAGTCATTAGAATCCGAACATCAACAAAGTGAAAATGAAGAACAATTGGGAAGTAATACAATTAATGATGACTTAAATTCAACTGATAAAATAGCTATGGAAAACCAAGTAGTAGAACCTACTTCAGAAAGTAGTTCTGAATCTATAGCAGACACAGAAGTAAGTGATAAACAATATGATAATAATATGAATAAAGCTCAAAATGTAGATGCTAATGTGAATCATAGTGATACAGATAATCATGCAGAAGCAATACATTCGGATAATAGTGTTAAGTCAAAACATAGTCACAATGTGAAAAAGGGAAGTAAGCCATTTAACGTTGTCATGACACCATCTGATAAAAAACGTATAATGGATGCACGTAAAGCAAAACAACAAACGATGCAATCAGATGTAATAAAAAAACAAAATATAAATAAAGATAGAACTGAAATGTCACAACACCAAACTTATAGTGAATCTGAGGTTAATATAGAAGGAACTCAATCTGTAAAAAACAGTTCTGATTCTAATTATATTGAAACTAAGAATTCAGTTAATACATCTGAAGTGCCACACAGACAAGATGAACTTTCAGAAGCAAATAGTAATTTCGAAGTGAAAGAACGCGATGCTTTAAATAAAAGACAAGAGAACATGCAACAGCAAAATCAGCAAAACGAAAATATAGAAAATGGCAACCTAGATTTAGAAAATAATACGGTTGAGACGCCATCATTAAAGCCTGAATTTAACGAAGCAAGTTTAGGTGGAGCTTCTAGTGCTGTGGCCAAAGATAGTCAACAAGAAGAAAAACCTACTATTAGAAAGGGACCAAATATTAAATTACCAAGTCCTGATATATTAGAAGAACCAGAAGAACATGAAATTGATAATTCATGGATTGAAGAGAAAAAGCAAGAATTAAATGAAGCTTTTTATTATTTTAATGTACCGGCTGAAGTGCAAAATGTTACAGAAGGACCAAGTGTAACACGCTTTGAGTTGTCTGTAGAAAAGGGTGTCAAAGTATCTCGTATTACTGCACTACAAGATGATATTAAAATGGCCTTAGCAGCTAAGGATATTAGAATAGAAGCTCCAATACCAGGAACTAGTTTGGTTGGTATTGAGGTACCTAATCAGGCATCAACAAAAGTTAATATCCGTTCAATAATCGACTCTCCAAAATTCAAAAATGCTGAATCGAAATTAACTGTTGCAATGGGGTATAGAATTAATAATGAACCATTATTAATGGACATTGCTAAGACACCTCATGCGCTAATAGCAGGTGCTACAGGGTCAGGGAAATCAGTTTGTATTAATAGTATCTTGATGTCATTATTATATAAAAATCATCCTGAAGAACTTAGACTGTTACTAATTGATCCGAAAATGGTAGAATTAGCACCATACAATGGTTTACCACATTTAGTAGCTCCAGTTATTACCGATGTTAAAGCAGCTACTCAAAGTTTAAAATGGGCTGTTGAAGAAATGGAACGTAGATATAAGGTATTTGCTAAGTATCATGTAAGAAATATTACTGCATTTAATAAAAAGGCAGCATATGAAGATAGAATGCCAAAAATAGTAATTGTAATTGATGAATTAGCAGATTTAATGATGATGGCACCTCAAGAAGTAGAACAATCTATTGCAAGAATTGCTCAAAAAGCACGTGCATGTGGTATTCATATGTTAGTTGCTACACAGCGACCTTCTGTAAATGTTATTACTGGTTTAATTAAAGCTAATATTCCAACTAGAATTGCATTTATGGTTTCATCAAGCGTAGATTCTAGAACAATCTTAGATAGTGGTGGAGCAGAGAGATTGCTAGGTTATGGAGATATGCTATATTTAGGTAGCGGTATGAATAAACCGATACGTGTTCAAGGTACTTTTGTTTCAGATGAGGAAATCGATGATGTAGTTGATTTTATTAAACAACAACGTGAACCAGAATACTTATTTGAAGAGAAGGAATTATTGAAGAAAACTGAAGCACAGCCTCAGGATGATTTATTTAATGATGTTTGTAACTTTATGTTGCAAGAAGGACATATTTCAACATCACTTATTCAACGTCATTTCCAAATAGGTTATAATCGAGCAGCAAGAATTATAGATCAGTTAGAGCAATTAGGTTATGTTTCGGGCGCTAATGGTTCTAAACCAAGAGATGTATATATAACAGAAGCTGATTTAAACAACGATTAATTGAGAGAAAAATAAAAATTAATAAAAGAGGAGTGTTACAATGACACATTATCATTTTGTCGGCATCAAAGGTGCCGGTATGAGTTCATTAGCACAAATAATGCATGATCTTGGAAATGAAGTACAAGGCTCAGATATAAAAAACTATGTATTTACAGAAGTTGCATTAAAAAATAATGGCATAGAAATAT
Source organism: Staphylococcus sp. ACRSN (assembly GCF_022346615.1). Taxonomy (GTDB): domain Bacteria; phylum Bacillota; class Bacilli; order Staphylococcales; family Staphylococcaceae; genus Staphylococcus. Next base: position 79,349 of record NZ_JAKRNS010000003.1, read on the forward strand.
TACCATTTGACGAAAAAAATATTAAAGAAGATATGGTAATCGTACAAGGCAACGCTTTTCCAGATACACATGAAGAAGTTGTAAAAGCACATGCGTTGAAGTTAGATGTCATACGCTATCATGATTTCTTAGGGCATGTCATAAATCAATATACATCTGTCGCAGTAACTGGCGCGCACGGCAAGACATCCACGACTGGATTATTATCTCACGTGATGAATGGTGATAAAAAGACTTCATTCTTAATCGGAGATGGAACAGGATTAGGTATTCCTGAAAGTGATTATTTTGCATTCGAGGCTTGTGAATATAGAAGACACTTCCTAAGTTACCATCCGGATTATGCAATTATGACAAATATAGATTTTGACCATCCGGATTACTTCAAAGATATTCATGACGTTATAGATGCATTCCAAGAAATGGCTCATAATGTAAAGAAAGGTATTATTGCATGGGGCGGTGACGAACACTTACGTGAAATCAAAGCTGACGTACCAGTGTATTATTATGGATTTTCAAAAAATGATAATGTTTATGCTGATAATGTACAAATCAGTCCAAAAGGTACACAATTTGATGTTTATGTTGAAAACGAATATTATGATACTTTCTTATCACCACAATTTGGAGATCATAATATATTAAATGCGCTTGCAGTTATTACAATAAGCTACTTAGAAAATTTAAATGTTGATAATATAAAAGAAGCACTGGAAACATTTGGTGGTGTAAAACGCCGATTTAACGAAACTAAAGTAGGTAGTCAAATACTAGTAGATGATTATGCACACCATCCTCGTGAAATTAGTGCAACAATTGAAACTGCTAGAAAAAAATATCCTGATAAAGAAGTTATTGCTGTATTTCAACCACATACATTTAGTAGAACAAAAGCATTTTTAGATGAGTTTGCTGAATGTCTAAATACTGCTGACCATACATTTTTATGTGAAATTTTTGGTTCAATCAGAGAAAATAGTGGTAATTTAACTATACAAGATCTTATCGATAAAATTGATGATGCAAAACTTATTGATGAAGAATCTGTTAATGCATTAGAGCAATATAATAATGCAGTTATTTTATTCATGGGTGCTGGAGATATACAAAAAATCCAACGTGCTTACATGGAAAATGTTGGTGTAACTACCTCATTTTAATATGTTTATGTTAAAATGATATGGGTAGTTATAATAAGTAACAACATATGTTTATTAGGAGGCGTTTTTAATGGAATGGATTTTACCTATAGCTGGAATTATCGCTGCGATCGCATTTCTTATACTAGTAATTGGTATCGTAGTAGTATTACTTTCAGTCAAGAAAAACTTAGATCACGTTGCTAAAACACTTGATGGTGTTGAAGGACAAATTCAAGGTATTACACGTGAATCAACGGATTTACTTCATAAAGCTAATCGCTTAACAGAAGATATCCAAGGCAAATCAGATCGTTTGAACTCAGTAGTTGATGCCGTTAAAGGTATTGGTGATTCAGTACAAACTTTAAACGGTTCAGTAGACCGAGTTACAAACTCAATTACGCACAACATTTCTCAAAATGAAGATAAAATTTCTCAAGTTGTTCAATGGTCAAATGTTGCAATGGAAGTTGCTGACAAATGGCAAAACAGAAGAAATCGTAGAAATAGTGCAAATTATAAAACAAGTGGAGTAGCTGATGATTCAAACTTCTCAAACGAAGGTAACCATAGCTATACTACACGCGTTGATAATAAATAATTCATATACTTAAACAAACAAATGCACTTAAATGAGGATTTAAACTTATTTAAGTGCATTTGTTATAGGGGGCTATCAATTATGAAGTATTACAATCGAGATGATTATGAAAGAAATTTAGAAAGTTATGAAGTACCAGAATATTTTACAAAAGACAGTAGAAATATTTTTGTCTATGGTTTCATTGTTGGTGCAGTCATAGGTTCAGCTATAGGTTTAGTAACTTTAAATAAACCGCGTAGTGATAAACATTCTGATAAACAAACAAAAGAGAACCAATTTAAATCTAGTATAATAAATCAAACTGAAGCGGATCAACTTGCTGCAGAAGAACAAGTTGATAGTATCAAATCTTCAATTGATAAGCAAAATGATGTATCAGCTGAAACATTGGCAGCACAAAAGGTTGCAATTAAAGAAGAAGCTGAAGAACATAATTTAGCTGACACATCACCAAATGCACAATCACCAAATCAACAACAAGAACAAACAGAAGATGATAGTAATATCGCAGGACTAGAAACTCAGCATATAGATGCTACAAAACAACCAACCCAAAACGAAGTAGCAGCACAACAAGAGGCTATTAAAGAAGAAACACCGAATAGTAACTTAAATGATGGTGGAGTAGCTGAAACACAAGCTGAAAGTGAACTAGAAACTCAGCATATAGATGCTACAAAACAACCAACTCAAAGTGAAGTAGCAGCGCAACAAGAAGCGATTAAAGAAGAAACACCGAATAATTCTATTGATAATAACACATCAAAGGCTAAAGGTACTAAACTTACTGCAGCGGCAGCAGGTGGTACGGTTGCAGCTGCAGGAGTAGCTAAAGCTGCAAGTGATAAAGAAGAAAAAATTGCTAATGATTCTGAAACAGCAAAAAGCACAGATGAAATAGTTAATTCTGATGAGCAACAAGGCACATCGAACACTACAAAATCTACACCTAATTTAGTTTCTAAAAATGATTCAAATTCTAGTAATAAAGCAATACCTACAGGGATAGTAACTGCTTCTGGATTAGCAGTAGCTGCAAAATCAAAACAATCAGCACTTAAAAATGATTCAAATGTTTCTGATAAGACAGCTGAATTATTAAAACCAGAAGGTATTCAATCCAATAGCAATAAAGAAGTACCACAACTTGTTTCAAAAAATAAAGTTGATACTTCAGTAGAATCTACTGATAAAGTAGATAATTCTTCAGACAAAGGCAATAAAGCTGTGGCATCTTCTGTGCCATCTAAACCACATGATGCAGAAAGACGTGTAGAACAAGTACATGAAACAGTGAGCTTTAAAGATGGTATAATTTCTCATGATAAAGCTGGACAAGTAAATAATAATCAAAAAGGTAACGCCACTAACTCAGTTAAAGAAGAAAATGTAGATTACAATGAGGGTATCATTACTCATGGAAGCGAAAATAATTCATCTGAAACAAATCATGATCCATCAAATGATAATAATGTTGCCTATTCAAAAAATCGTCCACAAACAAAAAAAGCTGAAAAGGCTAAAAGTAAAATAGCAAAACGAACATTTAATGATTAATTAAAGATACGTTATTCTTTAAATTTGAGAATGTTTGAGAGTAAAGACAAACCTAAGAATTATGTCTTAGGTTTGTCTTTTTTATGTTATTGCAAGTATTATGATTATTGATTATGTGCTTTTAACATTATTAAAAATAAAAGTAGAATCGTAAGTTATATATTTCAATTATTAGGTAACGCTTTAAAACTGTATAGTGATAAAGGTTGCATTAAAAATATAAATTTTTTGTTATTTTATTAATAAATTTGATCAAAAGTGTAAAATATAACTAGTATATGACTGAAAATTCAGTTATCATTAGTGTTATTCATTAAAAAAGTAAAATATTTTAAATAGTGACTTGAACTTATTGTAACTTATTGTTAGAATTACGTTTAACAAATATTTTATCGCTTTAAAGCAGAATAAAATATGCAGTTTAAATTTTTCATAGAGGTGACTTAAATGACAGATAAATTACAAGAATACAGAGATGAAATAGTTGAAATTAATGATGAAATTTTAAAACTTTTATCTAAAAGAGGAAAATTAGCACAAAGTATAGGTGAGGAAAAACGTAAACAAGGTACTATGGTTTATGATCCTCAACGCGAAAAAGAAATGATTAATGTACTTTTAGATAAAAATGAAGGTCCATTTAACGACAATGTGATTAAACAATTATTTAAAGAAATCTTTAAAGCCTCTACAGATCTACAAAAATCTGAAAATGAAAAACACTTATATGTTTCAAGAAAATTGAAACCAGAAGATACAATCGTTCAATTTGATAACGGTGGTATCATTGGAGATGGAAATAAGTCATTTGTATTTGGTCCATGTTCTGTAGAATCTCAAGAACAAGTTGACGCAGTAGCAGCTAATTTACAAGCGAGAGGTGAAAAGTTCATTAGAGGTGGCGCATTTAAACCTCGTACTTCACCATATGATTTCCAAGGACTAGGTGTTGAAGGGCTTAAAATACTTAAAAATACTAAAGATAAATACGGCTTAAATGTCGTTAGTGAAATTGTGAATCCTGCAGACTTTGAAGTGGCGGATGAATATTTAGATGTATTCCAAATAGGTGCACGTAACATGCAAAACTTTGAATTGTTGAAAGAAGCAGGTCGTTCTAATAAGCCAGTATTATTAAAACGTGGCTTATCAGCTACAATCGAAGAATTCATTTATGCTGCTGAATACATTGCTGCACAAGGGAATAATAATATTATCCTTTGTGAACGAGGCATTCGTACTTATGAAAAAGCAACAAGAAATACTTTAGATATTTCAGCGGTACCAATTTTAAAACAAGGCACTCATTTACCAGTAATGGTAGATGTAACGCATAGTACAGGTAGAAAAGATATTATGTTACCAACTGCAAAAGCAGGCCTAGCTGTAGGTGCAGATGGTATTATGGCTGAGGTTCACCCAGATCCTTCTGTAGCTTTAAGTGATAGTGGTCAACAAATGGACTTTAACGAATTTGAGAAATTTTACAATGAAATTAAGCCATTAGCAGATATGTACAATAGTAAAAAATTAAAATAAATTGTAAGTTATGTTGTGAGAAATTTTACACAGCATAAATATCCCTATACTACTTCAAATTGTTGTGGTATAGGGATATTTTAATTTGTATTAAAGACGTACTTAAATGAATTAACTAATCAATATTTTTGTAATAGTAGTAATATATAGTATAAATCCTGTTATATTCTATTCTTACACTATGTAAAAATAAAATATAATTATATATAATGACATAATCATGACATTTAAAACAAAATGATTTTATATTTATAGAAAATGTGGTAAACTTTGAAAAGTTGTGAAAACAGAGTATAATAACAAATAAATCGCTTACAAGGAGGAAATTATGACAGTTACAATATATGATGTTGCAAGAGAAGCACGTGTTTCTATGGCAACTGTATCACGTGTCGTTAATGGTAACCAAAACGTTAAACCTGAAACTAGAGACAAAGTGAACGAAGTGATAAAAAAATTAAATTACCGTCCAAATGCAGTAGCACGTGGATTGGCTAGTAAACGTACTACAACCGTAGGCGTAATTATTCCAGATATTTCAAATGTATATTATTCTCAGTTAGCTAGAGGATTAGAAGACATCGCTACGATGTATAAATATCATTCAATTATTTCTAACTCAGATAACGATCCAGTTAAAGAGAAAGAAATTTTTAATAATCTATTAAGTAAACAAGTAGATGGTATCATTTTCTTAGGTGGTACAATTTCAGAAGAGATTAAAGACCTTATTAACAAATCATCCGTGCCAGTTGTTGTGTCTGGTACAAATGGTAAAGATGATGGAATTGCTTCAGTTAATATTGATTTTAAAACGGCAGCTAAAGAAATTACGAGTCAATTAATCAATAATGGCGCGAAGACATTTGCTTTCGTAGGTGGAGATTACTCTAAGAAAGCTCAAGAAGATGTATTAGTTGGGTTGAAAGAAGTATTATCACAGCATCAATTACAATTAGATGATACGCTAATCTTTAATGGAAATGAAACTTATAAAGATGGCGTACGTGCTTTTGAATCTTTAAAGTCTGCTAAGCCAGATGCTATTCTATCGATAAGTGATGAGCAAGCAATTGGATTAGTACATTCAGCGCAAGATGTTGGTGTAAAAGTCCCTGAATCATTACAAATTGTAAGTTTTAACAATACAAGATTAGTGGAAATGGTTAGACCACAATTATCAAGTGTTATTCAACCACTATATGACATTGGTGCTGTTGGAATGAGATTACTTACAAAATATATGAATGAAGAAGAAATTGAAGAACCGAATGTTATATTACCTCATAGAATTGAATATAGAGGTACAACAAAATAATTAGGTGAGCAGTTGTTAAAATTCCTATAATATAAATATCCCCTTATTTTCACTATGGTCTTTGTTTATCAAGTCATTTATTACATTTTCTTGATATGATTTTTTAACCATAGAATAATGAAGATAAGGGGATATTTTTTTAAATATACGCTGTACCATTAAATAAACCAACTGCGAACTTGCATTGCGCGCTTCATATTTATTTCACTAATTTCAGACCTTCTTGGAATAGCTTGGTATGCTTTACGATCATCTGTCCATGTTTGTGGTAATGGATTAGGAGCATATTGTTGCCATTTGTTAATCCACTTTTCAGGCAATTGTCCCTTAGGTTTAGTTTCTCCTATAAGTGCTAAAAAGACATGTGACCAAGCTCTAGGTACGACTTCCCAAATATTATATCCACCACCGCCAAACATAATTATTTTTCCATCCGTATATGTATCTGCTAAAGACTTAATCATATATGGTATTTGATATAATACATCTAATGTGCAATTCATATGTGTTAACGGATCTAAATAATGGATATCTACACCATGCACGCTTACTATAATGTCAGGTTTAAATGAAGCGATGACAGGTTCTATAGTAGCTTTGAAAACTTCTAAAAATGAATCGTCTTCCGTATAAGGTTCTAGTGGTACATTTACTGTATAACCAAAACCTTCTTCGTTACCTCGTTCTGTATAATGTCCTGATCCTGGGAATAAAAATTTACCCGTTTCATGTATTGAATAAATCAAAACTTGATTGTTTGTATAAAAACTCCATTGTGTACCATCACCATGATGTGCATCTGTATCGATGCACAGGACACGTTGGTTGTAATGATGCATCAAGTATTTAATAGCAATTGCAACATCATTATAAATACAAAAACCATTTGCGCGTCCTGGTAAGCTATGATGCAATCCGCCACCTAAATGACAGCCATTTGTAATTTTATTTGTCATTATTTGATCAACTAAATTTAATGCACCCCCAACAATTCTAGCGCTATGTTTATGCATCATGCGAAATTGTTGTGTATCATCGCCATCTAGACCGTACTTTTTGGCTTCATTATCACTAAGTATGCCATGTGATGCATGTCGAATAGTTTGAATATAATCATAACTATGAATTAGACCGATTTCATCGTCAGTTGCTATACGTGGCGAAATGAATTGCGTATTTTGTAAGTAACCTAAATCTATTAATAATTCAGTGGTTAATTTAAGACGCATTTGATTGAAAGGATGGCTGTTACTGAATCTATATTGTAATAAATCATTGGAATAGACGTAACCCGTTGACTGTTGCTTTTTTTTCATAAATTTCTCCCCTTTAAAAGAAAAAGCGATTCATGTATCTGATATCATCGAATTCTTGCAATTGATCTATAGTTATTCTAGAGCCAATTCTAGCCATCAAACAATTCGCAGGATGACTGGTTATTTCTGGATCATCTGTTGCAAAAATTTCTAGGCCCCCATAACCCATAAGTTTCTGCATAAGTTTTTTATACTCATAAACATCCAACTTTGCATTTTTTAAATCCCAGTGCCAATAATATTCAGTGGTTAATACAATGTAATCTTCATACTCATCTCCTGACAGACTGAGTTTAATCAATTTACTTCCTAGTCTTAAGTGACGATATGGTAAGCTAATTTCAATTGCACCTAATTCAATCAGGTATTCTAAATTACCATTTGACCAACGCTCTAACGGATCGGGATAATGATAGGTGACATAACCCACAATATGTTTTTCCTGTCTTATGACAAAAATTCTACCTTCAGGCAAAGTACTAATTTCTTTTACTGCTTCAAATTGTTCTTCAGGTGAGCGAAATGATTTTAACCCTTTATCAAATGTCATTGTATCTAGATTATCAGATGAAACAGGACCTTCAATTACAAAAGTCCCTTCGTCTAAATAAAATTCTTGAAACTGATATGTTTTTATATGATCCATTTTCTCACTCCAAACTATTGCATATGTATGATTTAATCCTATTTGTTTACTATTATTATAAGTTAAAAGAAAACAAATTAATACAATAATGTATTCGCTTACAATATATTATTTTGAAAATTCGGAAATATTTCGTTATAATACTTTTTAAGTAAACGATTTCATTAAGGGGGATTCAAAATGAAAGTAGAAGTATATAAAGGGGATAGCGGTAATTTTAATCTTCAAGACTATGAACAAACATATGATACATTTGATTGGAAAGAAGTTGAAAAAGCATTTTCATGGTCAAAAACAGGAAAAGTGAATATGGCATACGAATGTATCGACCGACATGTTGATGAAGATAAAGGTGGAAAAATTGCTCTAAATTATAAAGATGATAAACGAAAAGAAAGTTATACATTTAGTGAAATGAAAGCAAATAGTAATAAAGCAGCAAATGTATTTAAAGATAAGGCAAATGTAGAGAAAGGAGATCGTGTCTTTATATTTATGCCAAGAACACCAGAACTATATTTTGCTTTATTTGGAATATTGAAGTTAGGCGCTATTGTAGGACCACTCTTTGAAGCATTTATGGAAAAAGCGGTTGCTGATCGATTAGAAAATAGTGAGGCAAAAGTAATTGTCACGACTAACGCTTTATTACCAAGAATTCCTAAAGATAAGTTGCCACATTTAGAAAAGATTGTTGTAGTAGATGATAATGTGGATGCTGAGTATGTAGATTTTAATAGTGAATTTGAAAAGGCAAGTGATCGTTTTGATATAGAATGGCTTACTTTAGATGACGGTTTAATTTTACATTATACATCTGGTTCTACTGGCCAACCAAAAGGTGTGTTACATGCTCAACGTGCAATGCTACAACATTATATTTCAGGTAAATATGTGTTAGATTTCCAAGAAGATGACATATATTGGTGTACTGCTGATCCTGGATGGGTAACAGGTACATCTTATGGTATATTTAGTCCTTGGTTAAATGGTGTTACAAATTGTATCGCTGGTGGTAGATTCTCACCTGAAGCTTGGTATGGTATGATAGAAGAATTTAAAGTTACGATTTGGTATACGGCACCGACAGCACTTCGTATGCTAATGAGTGCAGGTGATGATATCGTTGAGAAATATGATTTATCTTCTTTGAAAAGTATTTTATCTGTAGGTGAACCACTAAATCCTGAAGTGATTAAATGGGCGAAAGATATATATGGCAAACGCGTATTAGATACATGGTGGATGACAGAAACAGGTGGGCATATGATAGTCAATTATCCATCAATGGACTTGAAATTAGGTTCAATGGGTAAACCATTGCCAGGTGTTGAAGCAGCAATTGTGGATGATCAAGGTAATGAATTGCCACCGAATCGTATGGGTAACTTGGCAATGAAAAAAGGGTGGCCATCCATGATGGTATCTATTTGGAATAATCCTGAAAAATATAAATCATACTTTATAGGTGATTGGTATGTTTCTGGTGACTCCGCTTATCAAGATGAAGATGGTTATTTCTGGTTCCAAGGTCGTGTTGATGATGTCATTATGACAGCTGGTGAACGTGTAGGACCATTCGAAGTTGAATCTAAATTGGTAGAACATGAAGCGGTTGCAGAAGCCGGTGTCATTGGAAAGCCAGATCCAATTAGAGGAGAAATCATTAAAGCTTTTGTTGCTTTGCGACCTGGATTCGAAGCAACGGATGAATTAAAAGAAGAGATACGAAAATTTGTAAAAGAAGGTTTAGCAGCACATGCTGCACCGAGAGAAATTGATTTTAAAGATAAGTTGCCAAAAACACGTTCAGGTAAAATTATGCGTCGCGTCTTGAAAGCTTGGGAATTAGATTTGCCAGAAGGTGATTTAAGCACAATGGAAGACTAAATTTTAAAAATTTTCATACGATGCTTAACCTACTATTATTGTAGGTTAAGCATTTTTTACTTATAAAAATTATATACATAAATCATGTAATAGCATCATATATGATTAAAATTTGGAAGCGCTATCTTTTATTGTCGACAATATTTCTCAAGTTGGTTAATATAAATATGTAAGGACTGAAATAGATTCCATGTTACTATATACAAATAATTGTAGCGAATTTAATAATTAAAGGAGCGAGTGGATTTGGCACATTTATCTGATTTAGAAATTGCAAACAAAGCAACACTACAACCTATAGGAGATATAGCGAAAAAGGCTGGTATACCTGAAGATGCATTAGAACCATATGGTCATTACAAAGCGAAAATAGACATAAATAAGATTCAAAAAAATGGTCAAAAGGGAAAAGTGGTTCTCGTTACAGCAATGAGTCCAACTCCTGCTGGAGAAGGGAAATCTACTGTAACTGTTGGTCTTGCTGATGCATTTAATCACCTTAATAAAAATGTAATGGTAGCATTGAGAGAACCAGCACTAGGACCAACATTTGGCATTAAAGGTGGAGCGACTGGTGGTGGTTATGCCCAAGTATTACCGATGGAAGATATCAACTTACATTTCAATGGTGATTTTCATGCGATAACTACAGCAAATAATGCATTATCTGCATTTATTGATAATCATATTCATCAAGGAAATGAATTGGGAATAGATCAAAGACGAATCGAATGGAAACGTGTATTAGATATGAATGATAGAGCTTTACGTAATGTGATTGTGGGTTTAGGGGGACCAACTCAAGGTGTGCCTCGTGAAGATGGATTTAATATCACAGTAGCATCTGAAATCATGGCAATATTATGTTTAGCTAATGATATATCAGATTTAAAGCATAAAATCAGCAAAATAACAGTCGGTTATACAAGAGAGCGTCAACCAATAACAGTTGCAGATTTAAAAGTTGAAGGTGCAATAGCAATGATTTTAAAAGATGCGATTAAGCCTAATTTAGTTCAAACGATTGAAGGTACACCTGCATTAGTTCATGGTGGCCCATTCGCTAATATTGCACATGGATGTAATTCTATCTTAGCTACTGAAACAGCTCGGGATCTTGCTGACATTGTTATTACAGAAGCAGGATTTGGTTCAGACTTAGGTGCAGAAAAATTTATAGATATTAAAGCACGTGAAGCTGGCTTTGAGCCATCTGCAGTTGTTGTAGTTGCAACTATTCGAGCAATTAAAATGCATGGCGGAATAGCAAAAGATAAGTTGAAGGAAGAAAATATCGATGCATTAAAAACTGGAATTGTTAATCTTGAAAGACATGTAAAAAATGTGCGTAAATATGGTTTAGAACCTGTAATTGCTTTAAATGCTTTTGTTCATGATACTAAGCTAGAAACTGACTTTGTTAAAGCATGGGCAAAAGAAAATGGTGTACGCTTAGCATTAACTGAAGTTTGGGAAAAAGGTGGCGAAGGTGGTATTGGATTAGCAAATGAAGTATTAGAAATAATAGAGCAACCACAAGCTTTTAAATATTTATACGAATTAGAACAACCACTAGAAGAGAAAATTAAAACTATTATTACTGAGATATACGGTGGTAAGACTGTAACATTTTCATCAAAAGCGCAAAAACAACTTCAACAGTTTAAAGCAAATGGCTGGGATCATTATCCAATTTGTATGGCAAAGACGCAGTATTCTTTTTCGGATGATGCTACGCAATTAGGTGCACCTGAAGGATTTGAAATAACGATACGTGAATTAGAAGCAAAAACTGGAGCAGGATTTATTGTTGCATTAACAGGAGCAATTATGACGATGCCAGGATTACCTAAAAAACCAGCAGCGCTTAATATGGATGTGACTGATGATGGACATGCAGTAGGGCTGTTCTAATTCACCTATTTATATAAGGGTACATAATTTTCCTATCAGAAGAATAAGTTTTTTTGCTGAAATATTGTAAAAACAAATTAAGATAATAAATTTGGAATTCCATTTGAGAATGACAACATATAATAAGTATCAATGAAATTTAAGATGCCCTTAAATGAAATTTTAAAATCATTTAAGGGCATCTTTGATTAATAAATCAAAACCGTTATATTATTTTGTCATTAAATTTGCTTTAATATCGTATTGTTCTGCTTGTTCAAATGTCTTTTTACTAATTTTACCTTCGACGAGCATACGTTTTAATACATAGTGTTGTCGATTTAATCCGATTTGAATATCATTGCTTCGCTTTAATGACCCATCAATTTTATAAGGTGTGTATAAATAAGGACTTTGTAACATACCGACTAAATAGGCAGCTTCAGCAACATTTAAATTTTGAGAAGACTTTCCGAAAACACTGTAAGATGCAGAAGCAATGCCGGTAATATTTGCACCATTTTTATCTCTACCAAAAGGAACAATATTTAAATACGTATACAGAATTTCATCTTTAGTTAATACTTTTTCTGCCCGCAATGCTAAAATAAGTTCATTTGCTTTTCGACTATATGTTTTTTCATTTGTGAGCATCTGATTTTTAACTAACTGTTGTGTAATTGTACTGCCACCTGTTGAATCATCAGTATTAAAGATGTCTTGACCTATAGCACGAATAATTGCCTTTGGTAATATGCCATTATGTTTAAAATATAAGCTATCTTCAGAAGAAGTCAAAGCTTTAATAATATTATTGCTAACTTCATTAGGTCCTACTATAAGTGGATTTTGTGAATGTTCATATTCTAATAATATGGACTTGCTATGAAAATTAATATCTTCTGCGCTACTAATAGTTAAAAGTTCGGTTCGTAATTTTGTATCAGATATATGTATAGCTTCTTGGGTTAAATGGTTAAAATAAAATACAAATACCGCAAGTGTAATGATAAAGGTACATGCAAAAATGCTAAATATTCCCATGAAAAAGCGTTTGATTTTTTTATAAATATATTCAAACCGTTTGAATGACGGTTGTGAAGTAAAATAATTATTCGAAGAATCATAGGTTTGATTTTTCATTTTGTACCTCCTTATTATGCAATATTATAACATAATTTAACTTATTGACTTTTAAATTAGAGTTAATTATAATTAATATCAATTCGATATGGTTTTGGATTTAGGAAAAGTAACATAGCGTTTCATCATTCAGAGAGTTAGTGGTTGCTGCGAACTAACGTTGTGCATTATGTGAATACACCTAATTAAGTTAATAATCCAAACGTTTAAGTTAATGAACGTATCATTAATAAAGTTGTTTGACTTAAGTATGGTGGTACCGTGCAATTGCGCCCTTACATTTATTTGTAAGGGCGTTTTTTATTTTAATATAGAATGTTGTATGAACCTAAATATTAAACCAATATCAAAAATACTAGGAGGTTGATTAAATGACAAATGCATTAATTGATGAATTAACATGGAGAGGTTTAATCTATCAACAAACTGATGAAAATGGCATTGAGGAATTATTAAATAAAGAGCAAGTAACGTTATACTGTGGTGCTGATCCAACTGCTGATAGCCTACATATTGGTCATTTATTACCTTTCTTAACATTACGCCGTTTCCAAGAGTATGGCCATCGTCCACTTGTATTAATAGGTGGTGGTACAGGTATGATAGGTGATCCATCTGGCAAATCAGAAGAACGAAAATTACAGACAGAAGAACAGGTTGAAATGAATGTTGCTGGGATTAGTGAACAAATGCATAAAATATTTGAATTTGATTCTGATAAAGGCGCAAAATTGGTTAATAATAAGGATTGGTTAGGCCAAATTTCATTAATTGACTTTTTAAGAGATTACGGAAAACATGTTGGTGTAAATTACATGTTAGGTAAAGATTCGATTCAGACACGTTTAGAACACGGAATATCATATACTGAATTTACTTATACAATATTACAAGCAATTGATTTTGGACATTTAAATCGTACTTATAATTGTAAAGTACAAGTTGGTGGTTCAGATCAATGGGGTAATATAACTAGTGGTATAGAACTAATGCGTCGTATGTATGGACAAACTGTAGCATATGGTTTAACAATTCCACTTGTAGTAAAATCTGATGGTAAAAAATTTGGTAAAACAGAAGGTGGCGCAGTTTGGTTAGATTCAGAAAAAACAAGCCCATATGAATTTTACCAATTCTGGATAAATACTACAGATGACGATGTCATTAAATTCTTAAAATATTTCACTTTCTTAGAACAAGAAGAAATTGAAAAATTAGAGCAGTCACTTGCTGAGTCACCACATTTAAGAGAAGCACAAAAAGCACTTGCAGAAAATGTAACACGTTTTATCCATGGACAAGATGCATTAGATGATGCGATACGTATTTCACAAGCATTATTCTCTGGTGATTTACAATCACTTTCTGCACAAGAATTAAAAGAGGGCTTTAAAGATGTACCTCAAGTCACTTTAAATAATGCAACAACTAATATTGTAGATGCGATTGTCGAAACAGGAATCTCAAGTTCTAAACGACAAGCACGAGAAGATGTAAATAATGGTGCTATTTATATCAATGGTGTTAGGCAACAAGATACAGCATATGAGCTAACGAATGACGATAAAATTGAAAATGAATTTACTATTATTCGTCGAGGCAAGAAAAAATATTTTATGGTGAATTATCAATAAAAGTCATTATCATATGAGATATGTTCAATAAATAATCAAAGCGACCAACTCGTTGACAAATGTCTCCGGTTGGTCGCTTTTCTGAATGGATATATTATAATATTTATTTAATTATTTATAAGTGAAATAGTGTCTTTCTATTCAAATAGATTTGAACCACTATCTCTACTTGATTCTGATTCTTTTGTTGACTGTGATGAAGTTGATTTTTGAGATTTTAGTTTAACATCAACTTGTTTCTCCTTACCATCTCGTTCAACGGTTACAGTGACAGATTCACCAGGTTTTTTATTTTGATATAAGTAAGATCGAACATCCGTATCTTCTTTTACCGATTTATTATCAATGGCAGTAATAATATCACCTTTTTTAAGCCCGTTATCACTATCAACTTTCGCAATATAAACGCCATCAGAACGCTTTGTATTAAGCTGTTCTTTATATTGATCAGGTATTTCACTTAAATTAACCAAACCTATACCAATAGAAGGGCGTTCAATTTTTCCATTTTTCACTAATTCTTTAATTGTAACTTTCACTTCATTGCTTGGTATTGCAAAACCGATACCTTCTACCTGTTCGTTTGCAATTTTCATTGAATTAATACCTACTAAATTGCCGTTAATATCTACCAGTGCACCACCAGAGTTCCCTGGATTAATTGCAGCATCTGTTTGTAATACATTAACTTTATTAGTTCCAGCAGAAGTTTGAGTATCGATTGTTCGTTCGCTAGCAGAAATAATACCAGAAGTAACAGAATTCGCAAATTCAAGACCGAGTGGGTTACCCATGGCAAACACACTATCACCAGTTTTTACTTTTGAAGAATTTGCAAATTGTATTGATTTCGTACCTTTAACATCGTCAATCTTGAGTACTGCTATATCAGTCAAGGCATCTTTACCAATTAACTTAGCATTTACTTGCTTTGAGTTATGTAATTGCACTTTGATATTACTCGCACCGTCAATAACATGATTATTAGTTACAATGTAGGCAGAGCCATTACTTTTTTGATAAATCACACCAGAACCAACACCAGCTTCTTCAGATTTGGAAGATTTACCCTTGAGCAAATCATCAAGATTTTGAGCTTTTTGCATGTTGATTACACCTACAATTGCTGGTGAAACATCTGTTATCATTTGATTTACAGAGTTATATTTATCACTTTTACCATCTAAAGTATTGCCACCATTATTACTCGAGGACTCTTGAACATTTGAACCGTCATCATTTAATACTGTTTTATCCATAAATTTACCTATTCCTAGTACAATAAGTGCACCAATAATACCAGCTATTAATGCAACTAGAATTGTTTTAAACCAGGGGAACCTAGGTTTATTATATGAACGCTTATTCAATGTTTGTTGATAAGAGCCATTTGAGTCATGGTGTGATGGTTCCAACTTCTGTTCGCTTCTTTGGTTATTATCATTTTTAAAATCCGACATATGTTACCTCCAATCCATTCACATACTCTATTATGAAAGGTTTTGCAATGATTTGCTAGTATATTCACTTAATACTTTAGACTGAAAAACAAATTAGCTTGTACGTCTTGAAAGTAAGTGATAAAATCAGTAGGTGATTATAAGCAAATAAAAGTAGGTGGCAAAATGTATAAATTTATTAGCGGTATCTTGAAATTAATAACTGTTAAATTAAGTAACGCTTTAGAAGTCCAAGGCGGAGAAAATATACCACAATTAAATAGGTATGTAGTGACATGTACACATGAGAGTTATAATGAAGTTATTATGTTAGGTATGGCGATACATCCTAATCAAATTCATTATATGGCGAAAAAAGAACTTTTTAAAAATAAATGGTTTGGTAAATTTTTAACTTCTTTAAATGCTTTTCCAGTAGATAGAGAAAACCCTGGCCCAAGTACATTAAAAAAACCAATTAACTTATTGAAACAAAATAAAACAGTCGGTATTTTTCCTACTGGTCAACGTAAAAAATATGGTGAAGGCGAACCATTAAAACGTGGGGCAGTTACAATCGCTATGATGGCCCAAGCGCCAATTTTACCAGCTGCATATTCGGGACCAAGCGAAATCAAAGGATTAGTTACAGGTAAAGCGGTAATTAAATTTGGTAAACCAATAGAAACTAAAAATTTACCTAAAGATATGAAACGTAATGAAAAATTAGACTATTTGACAACTGAACTTGAAAAAGCAACAAGACAATTGCAAAATGAATTAGATGAATATGTTGCTAATAAATAAAAAACAAATTTATTAGACGGAAAAATTCATATTAAAATACGATAACTTAATGTTTTATGTTATTATATTACTGTACAATAACTATAAGTTGATTGTATACAAACACCATGTGGGCTAATTGTGCGCGTGGTGTTTATTTTTGTGAAATTTAAACTGAAATGGGGAATGATTATGTTTAGTTTCTTTCAACGGCTAGGAAGATCATTGATGTTACCGGTAGCTGTATTACCAGCTGCAGCGATTATTGTTGGGATTGGTAATGCATTAACTGCAATGGGCGTTTTACCAACAGTTGCGAAATTTTTCTCTAGTGCTGGTTCAACAATATTAGAACAACTTGGTATCTTATTTGCGATTGGGGTCGCATTAGGTATGGCGAAAAAGAATGATGGTGCAGTTGCATTAGCAGCAGCAGTTGGTTTCTTTTTAACCACAGTTGTACTTAGTCCAGTTAAATTAGCGCCACTGTTGGGAGTAAAGCAATCTCAAGTTGATACTGCATTTGAGCAGATGAACAATCAAAATGTTTTTATAGGACTTATCGTTGGTTTGATAGCTGCATACACGTATAACAAATTTAGTAAGACAGAGTTACCAGCTGCTTTATCATTCTTTAGTGGTAAGCGACTTGTACCAATATTAACTGCGTTTTTTAGTATTATATTAGCTGTTATTATGCTATTTGTATGGCCTTTTATATTTTCGCTTATCGTAGCATTTGGAACATGGATTATTAATTTAGGGCCATTTGGCGCATTTTTATACGGTTTCTTTAATAGATTACTTATACCTACTGGATTACATCATGCTTTAAATGCTGTTTTCTGGTTTGATTTAGCAGGTATTAATGATATAGCGAAGTTTCAAACTGGAGATGGTGCAGTTAATGGTGTAACTGGACGCTATATGGCGGGATTCTTCCCGGTTATGATGTTTGGTATACCTGGTGCAGCTTTAGCTATGTACCATACAGCTGAAACGAAGCAAAAGAAACGCGTATATGGTTTGATGCTCGCAGGTTCAATTTCAGCATTTTTTGTAGGTGTAACTGAGCCTATTGAATTTGCATTTATGTTTGTAGCACCAATATTATTTGTTATTCATGCATTTTTGACAGGATTATCAATGTTTATTGCAGCGTTGTTCCATTGGACTGCTGGTTTTGCATTTAGCGCAGGTTTGATTGATTATGTATTGTCATTGATTAATCCAGTAGCTAATCATCCATATATGCTCATTGTTCAAGGTATTGTGTTCTTTGGATTATATTATGTAATATTTAGATTTGCGATTAAAGTCTTGAAATTAAATACACCTGGTAGAGGTGATAATTTATTGCCTGACCCAACATCGGATGAAGCGAGCACTGGTGAAATTGATCAAGATACAGAATATAGTCACACGAATGAAAAGACTATAAATAAATATACTAAGACAGCAAGTGAGATACTAAGTGGTCTTGGTGGAAAAGAAAATATAATGACTTTGACAAATTGCGCAACACGATTGCGTATGGAATTGCATGACAATAGTTTAATTGACGAAGCGAAAATTAAACAAGCAGGTGCAGTTGGCGTAACGCAAAGTGGTAAACATAATACGCAAGTTATTATCGGTACGCAAGTACAACAAGTTGCGGATGAAATGGAAACACAAATTGAAAAAAATTAACTTATTATTATTATCGTCGACAATGTACTTACATTTGTCGGCGATTTTTCTATGTATTATAATGATTTATAAATTTTAATTGTAGTTACAATACGGAACTAATAACTTATTTTAATAGTTGTGTTTTTTTAAAATAATCTAATAATCAGATTGTGAATATAAAATATGAAATAATTGGATTTTCTTATATAAATTCGTAAAATACATTTGCTCTTTTTATATGTAAATAGTACGATATACTAGTATCAGAATTTTCTGATTAAAGGAGAGTATGTAGGATGAAGTCAGTATTATTTGATGTAGATGGTGTTTTTTTAAGTGAGGAAAGATGTTTTGATGTTTCTGCATTAACAGTTTACGAGCTATTAATGAGTAAGGAATACATAGGACTAGATCCGTCAGTTCAATTTGAAGGATTAACGGACAGTCAGATTACTGAAATTAGAGATATCGTATTTCATAATGATGAAATTTTAACAAAATTAAAGTCATTGGGGTTAAACTCTAATTGGGATATGTTGTTTATTGTAGCGGCCATTCATTTTATACAATTGTGTCAAGAGTTAACAACAGAACAACTATCTGAAGTGTTAAAGGAAAATCAGTTTAATCAAAATACATTCCAATTTATAGGTGAAAATGTATCTAAAGTAACATTAGACTTTTCAGCGCCATTAACGTTTTTAGATGGTGTTGGTTCAGGTAAAGATAATATTTACAAGTCACTTGTTACATACGCGAGTGAACGATTAAAAACTTCTGAAACAGCTTTGTTTGAGTTGAAAAGTGCATTTTGGACATTTGCGCAAGAAATTTATCAAGAATGGTATTTGGGTTATAAATTATTTGAAGAAGTTGAAAAAAAACCAAACCGCTCGAACTTTAAAAATGGCTATATATATAATGAAGTAGTGTTAAGACCTATAACGGAAATTAAAACTTTGTTAGAAGACTTAAAAAAAGCAGGTTATCATATAGCTATTGCTACTGGTAGACCAAGAACTGAAACAATTGTTCCTTTTGAAACTCTAGGTATTAAATCGCTTTTCGATGAAAACCATATCGTTACAGCAAGCGAGGTATTAATTGCTGAAGACCAATATCCGGATTTAAAGCCACTTGGTAAACCAAATCCATTTAGTTACTTAGCAACATTAGAAGGTAATGATTTAGACCAATATAAACACTATGCTACAAATCAAGAGAATCGAGTTAATAAAGATGATGTATTTGTAGTAGGGGATTCTTTAGCTGATCTTTTAAGTTCAAAAAAAATTGGTGCAACTTTTATTGGGCCACTAACTGGATTAAAAGGTCAAAATGCACGTGAAGAATTAGAATCATACGGTGCAGAATATATTGTGGATCATGTTGGTGAAATTAGAGACATTTTACTATAAAACCACTTTATTAGTAGTTTACTTTTTAACAATAAACCATTTAAATACAGCAATGTATAACCAAACATCCTTAATGGAAAGTGCTTTTCTGCACTATGCTATAAAGGGTGTTTTTTGTAGTTAATAAATAAGTAATAAATGATGTAATTTACATGAGTGCAATATACGGACAAAAAAAGACGTAACAATAACTTAAAATTACTGTTACGTCTGAGCTATTAGAATTAAAATTTAATTAGATATTGTAATTAGTATCTTTAGGAATATCTAATTCTACACTACGTACATTATTAAAGCCTTCAATTTGGAATAGGGCATCAATAACATCTTGATTCACAGGGTGATCAATAGATAATACCATTAAAGCATTTCCACCTAAATTTGTACGGCCAAGGTGCATAGATGCGATATTGATATCAAATTCTCCTAATATTTGACCAGTTCGTCCAACGATACCTGGTTTATCGGTATGATTAATTACAAGTTGATGTTGTTCTGGTTTGAAATCTACAGGATAATCATTAATTCTTACAATACGTGGACCATATCCATTAAGGACAGTAGCACCAATTTTAATTTCTGTATCTTTATTGATTAAGGTTAATTCAATGTAATTACTAAAACCACGGTGTTTTGCATTTTTTTCTATATTATAAGAAACACCTTGTTCATTTAATAATACAAGTGCATTGATTAAGTTTACGCGCTCACCTAAATCTTGGCGTAAAACACCAGAAACTAATGTGCGTGTAATTAAGCTCGTATCATCTAAAGCTAAATCACCTTCGTATTTAATGTGTAATTCACGTGGTGCTTTTTCTAATAGTTGAATACCAACTTCACCCGTTAATTTACTAAGTTCAATATATGGTTTTAATTCTTCATTTATTTCATTGTAAGTCATTCTTGGTGCGTTAATGGCGTTAAGCACATTACCATTTTCAAAGATATCAACGATTTCATTAGCGACAGAAACGGCAACCTTTTCTTGTGCTTCCACTGTCGAAGCACCTAAATGTGGTGTAACAACGACTTTGTCATGTTTTACCAATGGAGATTCAGTTGCTGGTTCTGTTTCAAAAACATCTAGAGCAGCAGCTTGAATTTTTCCTTCATTTAATGCATTAAGTAGGGCTGCTTCATCAATGATACCGCCTCGGGCAACATTGATAATTTGTAACGTTGGTTTAGCTTTTTCAAAGAATGCTTCTCCAACAATACCTCTTGTTTTTGGTGTCAACGGTGTATGTACTGTTACAAAATCAGCTTGTTCTGCAATTTCCTCTACAGTTGCACGTACAACATTTAATTCTTTAGCTTTATCTTCAGATAAATAGGGGTCAAATGCTAAAATTTTCATGCCAAAACTTTGCGCACGTTTAGCAACACCTAATCCAATTCTACCTGCACCAACAACACCTAATGTTTTGTTGTAAAGTTCAGTACCTCGATAAGTTTTACGATCCCATTTTCCTTCTTTTAAAGACTTGTGTGCCTGTGGTACATTTCTAGCCATTGAAAGAATCATAGCCATTGAATGTTCAGTAGCTGAAATAGTATTACCATCAGGTGCATTAATAACGATTACGCCATGTTTAGTAGCAGCATCGATGTCAATATTATCAACACCTACACCAGCTCTAGCAATAACTTTCAAATTAGGTGCAGCTGCAATGATATCAGCAGTGACCTGTGTTTGACTACGAACGATTAAACCTTCGAAATCAACAATTTTTTCAATTAATTCACTTTCAGAAAGCTCTGTATTTGTTACTACCTCAAAGTCTTTGTGGTCTGTTAAACTTTTTAAACCTTCTGGTGAAATTGGGTCAGATACTAAAATTTTATACATATGCCTTTACAACCTCCATATATTGAGTAATTGCTGTACCAATGTACGCTTCATTTCTAAATTCAGATACAATGATTTCCAATGCTGAAACAACTTGTAATATATCAAATGGAGATATTTGTCCCATGTGACCTATTCTTAAAATTTCACCTTTTAGATGGCCTTGGCCGCCAGCAATAGTGATAGAAAATCTGTTTTTCAGTTCATTTTTGATGAAATTCAACTCATCTTTTGATTTAGGTACGAATGCAGTAACTGTAGGTGATGCATAAGCATCTTCAACAAGTAAATTTAAGCCTAAAGATTTTAAAGCAGCTCTTAAACCATCTCTAATTGCATAGTGACGAGCAACCACTTGTTCTAAACCTTCTTCTTCAATCAGTTTTCCATAAGCAGTGACACCTCTGAACAAGGCAACATTAGGTGTGAAAGGTGTTGAATTATCTGCTTGTGACTTTAAGTATTTATTTAAGTCTAAATAAAATCTAGGCGTTGTAACCTCAGCAAATCGAGCTTTTGCACGATCATTGTATGCTACAAATGCTAGACCAGGGGGTAACATGATTGCTTTTTGACTTCCTGAAATCAATACGTCAATTTGATCACGTTTTAAATCTACATCAACTGCACCGATACAACTCACACCATCTACAACAAAATAAATAGAGTTATCAAAGTCTTTGAGTGCATGACCTAATTCATTTACTGGGTGTAATACAGCCGTTGAAGTTTCACAGTATTGACTATAAACGGCAGTGATTTTTCTATTTAAAGATTTTAAGAAGTCGATAAAATCAGGTACATTTACTGCTTTACCCCATTCGACCTCAAAAATATGTACATTTTCATAATATGTTTCTGCAATTTGTTTAAATCTATTACCAAAAGCACCAGAAACAATAATTACGATATCGTCATCTGGGTTTGCTAGATTTAGCATGCTTGCTTCTAAAGAACTTGTACCACTAGAAGTTAAAATCATAACCTCATTTTCTGAACCAAAAACGGGTTTTAAAGCACGAAAAGCTTCTTCTGCAATTGTTTCAAAATCACTAGATCGATGTCCGACCATCGGTAATTGTGTTGCGTGTAAAATTTGGTCCGGTACAGGTGTTGGGCCGGGCGTTAATAACAAAGGATGATAGTATTTCATATTGTAATTCCCCCATTGAGTAAGATTTAATAAGTTTAGCAAATTTTCAGACAATATAAAAGGCTAAAATTTACAATTTTTAGAAAATTAACAAAATACAAAAGTAATGTAAGGGCATACATTGCTTTTGTATTCAATTTCTATATCAAAAATAAAAAAATTAAAATTATTTTATTTTAGGTTGTATTTTTACATTAACATTTCCTCGAATTGAATTAGAAATCATGCAGTTATTATCGGCTAGGTTTAACAATTTCTCTAATTTCTTAGATAAAAGTTCTTTTTGATTAGATTTAACTTCGATAATAGGGTAATGAGTTATTGTATCCATTTTGAATTTGGCATTTTCAAAAATAGCAGTACCGACAGAAGTCTGTTCAATAACAATGGATTCAAAACCTGAACGTTCTAATACAGCGGCAAGTGATATTATATAACAAGAGGATGCAGCAGAAACTAATAATTCATCGGGATTGGTACCTGTGCCATTTCCACCTAAACCTGCGGGAATGGAAATTTGTTCTGTAAGTATATCTCCATTTAATTCACCTACAGATTCACGTCCTCCTGACCAGTGGGTTGATACTTTAAAATTATGTTTTACCATTATAATTGACCTCCAGTTCCAATGTGTTAGTTTATAGTTTAGAGTATAATTTGAAATAAAGGAAGAGAGGCGATTTATTAATGAGTGAAGAACAAACGATACAAGACAAAAATATTAAATTAGTTGCACATAGAGGTTTGTCAGATGAATTTCCAGAAAATACTTTAATTGCATTTAAAGCAGCATTAAATTCGGAATTTGTAGATTTTTTGGAAATCGATTTACATAAAACAATTGATGATCAATTAGTAGTCATTCATGACTCAACAATTGATAGAACAGCAAATGGTAGTGCGAAAGTTAAAACTAATACACTTGGTGAACTACAACAATATGATTATGGGTATTGGAAAGGTATTAAGTATGCGAATCAAAAATTGTTAATTCTAGATGATGTGTTGGCGCTGATAGCACAATCTTCCAAATCATTAATGATAGAGGTTAAACAACCACATCGATATTTAGATATTGAAAATATACTGATTAATAAATTAAAAAAATCTGAATTTCCAAATGAAAAAATTGCGATCCAATCGTTTAATCAAAAATTTATTAAGACGCTTTATGATATGGGTGTTCCTTTTCAACTTGGTGTGCTAATAGATAGAAAGAAACATTGGTATAAGAAACCAAGATTCAAAAAAATCTCACGATATGCAAGTTTTGTTAATGCGCATCATTCAGTTATTTCAAAGCATTTTGTAAAAAAAGCACATCACCATCATTTGAAGGTTTACGCTTATACAGTAAACGATACTAAAAAGGTAGATAAACTATTGAGTTACGGTTTGGATGGCATAGTTTCAGATAATCCTAACGCAATGATTCATTAAAACAAGGTCTAAAACATGTCATTATCAAAGATGATAAATCTTGTTTTAGACCTTAATATATTTAAGTTTATTTGATATGTGATAAGTCATTGTCAAAATGATTGACCCAATTTTTTTTGAATAAACCCATAATATAGCAATCACTATATTCACCACGTGTATAGAAATGTTCTAATAAAGTACCTTCAATTGTAAAATTTTGAGATTGGTATATATGAACTGCTTTATCATTATTTATATCCACATAAAGATAGATTTTATGTAAATTCAACACTAGAAAAGCATAATCTATTGCCATTTTAAATGCACTTTTAGCATAACCTTTACCACTGAAGTCAGGATCTACAATAATCTGTATCTCACAATTACTATGTATAAAGTTAATTTCCACTAACTCCACAATACCAATGCGAGTATTATTTACCTCAATTATAAATCTTCTTTCTGATTCATCATGTAAATGCTTTTTGTATAGTGATTGTAATTCACCTAATGATTGATAAGGTTCTTCAAACCAATACGACATAATTGAATATTCATTGTTCAAATGGTGAACAAATTCCAAGTCGGTTTCTTCTAATGCTCTGATTATCAAGCATATCACTCCTTTATTACAGAATACGCAAGAAATAATGAAATGTAAAACATTGTATAAAATATTTATAATATTTGTTGTATCAGTGGGGGATTGTTTGAATAAGCAATTGATAAAAATAATATGAAATACAGTTCATTCTGAAATAAAGTAACATACATAAATGGAATTGAAAGAACATTAAGCACGTTGTAAGTTGTCTTTTAACTAATATGCAAGTTATAGAGAGAAAGGTAGGGCGTAGTGAAAAAATTAAAAAATCAATGACTATCATAGAGAGAGTCAAAGTTAAGAAAATGGATATTAAGTCAAATTATATTGATAAAAGTCTGTCAAAAATAAGGAAGTTTACAGCAAAAATAGGAAGTATAACAAATATATATAAAAAAACCCAAGAACATATAAACAATGTTCTTGGGGTTGCAAGATAAAAGATATTATCTTGAGTAGTACTCAACGATAAGTTGTTCGTTGATTTCAGCAGGTAATTCACTACGTTCTGGAACGCGGATATATTTACCTTTTAAGTTGTCAGCATCAAATTCTAAGTAATCTGGTACAAAGTTATTGATTTCAACTGATTCAGCAATGATATCTAATTTTTGAGATTTTTCACGTACTGAAATTTCTTGACCTGGTTTTAATGTGTATGATGGGATATCAACACGTTTACCGTCAACTTCAACGTGACCGTGGTTAACTAACTGACGTGCTTGACGACGAGTACGAGCTAAACCTAAAGCATATACAACTGCATCTAAACGAGCAGCTAGTAATTGCATGAAGCTTTCACCATGTACACCATGTTGTTTACCTGCAGCTTCAAATGTGTTACGGAATTGTCTTTCAGTCATTCCATATAAGTAACGTAATTTTTGTTTCTCACGTAATTGTAAACCATATTCTGATAATTTTTTACGTTGATTAGGACCATGTTGACCTGGTGCGTAAGGACGCTTTTCTAATTCTTTACCAGTACCACTTAATGAGATACCTAAACGACGAGATTTTTTCCAATTTGAACCTCTAAATCGAGCCATAATAAGACTCCTCCTTTTTCTTTTTTGTTGTTATGAAAAAACAAAAAAGAGTGTTGCATGCTTACTTGGATATATTGTTTTATGTGTCCTCACCTTATAGCTGCGGTTACACGACACGCCCGCATTGGGAACAACATAGAGCCAACTAATATACAACTGCTACTTTCGTTTATTCACACAAAGTACATTTTAACATGTGATTTAATTATGTCAATAGATAATATGACAATATATTATGGATATTAAAATTAATTTAACCGATTTGTTTTTCAATTACTTTAACAATTGCTTCTAACTCTACTTGATCTTCGGCAGTGAAACGACCAATAATAGGCGCATCAATGTCCAAGACACCAATTACCTCATTGTCTTTATGGATGGGTACAACAATTTCAGACTTACTATTTGCATCACATGCTATATGACCAGGAAAAGCATTAACGTCTTCAACTAATTGCGATGTATTTTCTGAGACAGCAGTACCACATACGCCTTTACCGACTGCGATATGGACACATGCAGGATGACCTTGGAATGGGCCTAAAATAAGCTCTCCATTTTCCATTAGGTAAAAACCGACCCAATTAATTTGATCAAGGCTATCATTTAATAATGCGGAAACATTGCTTAGTATTGCAATGACATTTGATTCATCTTCTATTAAACTCTCTACTTGCTTTCGTAATAAATTATAATTCGTTTCTTTAACTTCGGTCATCTTCATTACCTCACTTTTTACTTTTCATTTAGTATAAAGACTGTTTTAATAGTAATCAATCAAATGATTTGGAAGGGTTTTATTATTAAACCCAATTATTAAATTGAATTGCGTTTGATTTTTTTGTCAAAATAAAATTAATTCTTAATAATTCATCTATTTCTATTTTAATGAGTAGGGTAATTACGTTATAATAGGTAGTGATAAAATAGGAGGAGAAGAACATATGGCGTTGTATATCATTTTAGCAATTATTGTTATAGTACTGATTATTATCGGTGTATTATTCTATATGCGTTCAAACAAAAGCCAAATGATTGAAAAGGCTGAAGAACGAAAAGCTGAGGTAGAAAAGTTACCTTATCAAGAAAGCGTATCACAGTTATCTAATTTAACTTTAACAGGTGAAACAAAATCCACATATGATCGACTTAACAAAACGTCAGAAGACAGCAAGCAGCAATATTTAAAACCACTTGACGAAAAAATTCATAATGCTGAAGGTTTATTATATAAATTTAAATTTTCACAAGCTCAAACTGAAATAGATGAAGCGCATGCATTGATGGATCAATACGAAGAGAATTATAAAAAAGTTACTGCTGATGTTGAAAACATTCAATCTGTACATAAAGAAAATGATAAGTTGTATGAAGCTTGTAAAGTCGACTATCGTGAAATGAAACGTGATGTTTTAGCTAATAGACATCAATTCGGTGAAGCAGCAGAACCATTGGAACATGAAATTGAATCCTTTGTTCCAGAAATGGAAAAGTATGAGAACTTAAAAGAAGAAGGTAACTACAATCAAGCGCATGATCATATTAAATTATTAAACGAAGATATGAACTATTTAAAAAACGATATGACAGAAATTCCGGACTTGATACGCGAAGCGCAAAAAGAGTTGCCAGGACAATTCCAAGATTTGAAGTATGGCTGCAGAGACTTGAAAGTTGAAGGCTATGATTTGGATCATGTGAAAATTGATAGTAATCTACAAACATTAAAAACTGAATTGAGTTTCGTTGAACCAATGATTAGTAGACTGGAATTAGATGAAGCAAATGAGAAACTTAACAGTATTAATGATCGTTTAGATGAAATGTACGAGTTAATTGAACATGAAGTTAAAGCAAAGAATGACGTGGAAGAAACAAAAGAAGTTATAACAGATAATTTATTTAGAGCGAAAGAAATGAATTATACATTACAAACTGAAATTGAATATGTAAGAGAGAATTATTATATTAATGAAAGTGACGTTCAAAATGTTAGACAATTTGAAAATGAAATTCAAAATCTTATCTCTGTATACGATGAAATTTTAAAAGAAATGGCTAAGACCGCTGTACGATACAGCGAAGTGCAAGATAATTTAAAATATATCGAAGACCATGTAGAAGGTATTAATGATAAGCAAGAAAAGTTACAAAATCATCTAATACAATTACGTGAAGATGAAGCGGAAGCCGAAGAAAATATTTTACGTGTACAAAGTAAAAAAGAAGAAGTTTATCGTAAATTGTTAGCTTCGAACTTACCGAGCGTACCTGAACGATTTATAATCATGAAAAATGAAATAGATTATGAAGTTAGAGAAGTGAACAAGAAATTTAGTGTGCGTCCAATACATGTGAAACAATTAAAAGATAAAGTTTCAAAAGTTGTTTTACAAATGAATAAATTTGAAGATGAAGCAACTGATGTTCTTGTTAATGCAGTTTACGCTGAAAAGTTAATTGAATATGGTAACCGTTATCGTAAAGATAACACAAGTGTTGATAAGAGTTTAAATGAAGCAGAACGATTATTTAAGAACAATAGATATAAACGTTCAATTGAAATCTCTGAACAAGCATTAGAAAGCGTAGAGCCAGGTGTAACGAAACATATTGAATCACAAATTACTGGATAAGTCATTTTATAATTTATGAAAGACACGAAATAACAAAATTATTTCGTGTCTTTTCTTTTTTTAAAATGCGAGTATAATGCTAAAAGGGTAAGTACATAAATTCATGTACAGTCAAATATGATTAATATTTAAATAGAGTAGTAATGTGTGATTACATGGCTGAATTAAAAGCTATTAATACATTTCACATTACTTTAAATAAAATAGTAGAAAATGAATTTAAGGAGGGGTATGCTGTGATTTATCTTGATAATGCAGCTACGACTAAGCCAAATCAAGATGTTTTAGATACATTCTTGAAGGTGAATCAATCATTATATTTTAATCCTAATAGTCCGCATCATGCAGGTATACAAGCGGAGCAATTATTAAATCAAGCTAAAACTCAAATTAAAGACTTGTTTGAAATAGGAAATGAATTTGATGTTATTTTTACAAGTGGAGCGACAGAATCTAATAATATTGTAATACAAGGTATCGCACGAAAGAAGAAATTATTTGCTAATGAAATTATAACGTCAGTATTAGAGCATCCGTCTGTCTTAGAAGTAGTACGTGCCTTAGGTGAAGAAGGTTTTGTAATTAAATACGTCAATATTACTGAAGATGGTAAGATTGATTTAACACATTTGGAAAGTTTAATGACAGATCGAGTTGGTTTGATAACATGTATGCATGTAAATAATATTATGGGACAAATTCAACCTATAGCTAAAATTGCTGAAATTATAAGTGCTTATCCAAAAGCACACTTGCATGTAGATGCAGTTCAAGCTGTTGGTAAAACGCCACTTATCTTTAAAGGTGTTGATTCATTAAGTTTAAGTGGACATAAATTCAATGGTCTTAAAGGTCAAGGGATTTTATTTGTACGAAACAGACATGAAGTTACACCGATTATACAAGGGGGCGGTCAGGAATACGGTATTCGTAGTGGTACTGTAAATCTGCCAGTCGACATTTCGATAGTCAAAGCTCTGAAATCTGCCACGCATAATTTAGAACAGTTAAATACACAATTGAGTATATACAACCGTCAAATCATTTCATTTTTAGATGAATTTCACGGTGTGAAAATTAATTCTCCTAGAGATGCAGCTCCTCACATTATAAATATTGGTTTCCCAGGAGTTAAAGGTGAAGTATTAGTAAATGCATTTTCAAAACATGATATTATGTTGTCGACAACAAGTGCATGTTCCTCAAAAAAAGCCAGTTTAAATGAAGTGTTATTAGCGATGGGGATACCAGCAATACAAATTGAGGGCAGTATTCGTATTTCATTAGGTTCAAACACGACAGATAGTGATATAGAAGTATTTAAAAATAAATTTATTGAAGTATATAAAGAAGTTAAGGAGTTGTTAAGATGATATATGATCATTTACTAGTAAGGTATGGTGAGCTAACTTTAAAAGGTGCGAACCGAAAAATGTTTGTAAATCAGTTACGTTCAAATGTGAAACGTTCATTAATGCCGTTACAAGGTTATAAAGTTAAAGCTAATAGAGATAGAATGTATATTGAATTAGATGAAGGCGCAGATATAGATGAAATGTGCAATCGATTGTCCCAGGTGTTTGGAATTTATTCTATTAGTCCAGTTCTGAAGATTGACAAAACGATTGACGCAATCAATAAACAAGCTGTTGAATTTGCTAAGGGCTATAATGAAGGCGATACTTTTAAAATAGATGTTAAAAGATCAGATAAACAATTTCCATATGACACATATCAATTGCAACGTGAAGTAGGGGGTGCAGTATTACAAGGAGCTGAACAAGTTTCGGTAGATGTACGTAATCCTGATCATATCATTAAAGTAGAAGTTAGATTAGACGCTGTTTATATTTATGATAAAGTTATTCCGGGCGCAGGTGGATTACCGGTTGGTACTGGCGGAAAAACACTTCTAATGTTATCGGGAGGCATTGATTCACCAGTTGCTGGTATGGAAGTAATGCGTCGCGGCGTAACAATTGAGGCAATTCATTTTCACAGTCCACCATTTACTAGTGAAAAAGCCAAGGAAAAAGTAATCGAATTAACGAGAATTTTGTCTGCACATGTAGGTCCAATTAAACTTCATATTGTACCGTTCACTAATCTACAAAAACAAGTTAATAAAGAGGTGCATGAGCGATATACTATGACGTCAACGAGACGTATGATGATGCGTGTTGCAGACATGTTAGTGCATCAAATTGATGCAAATGCCATTGTAAATGGAGAAAACCTTGGCCAAGTAGCAAGTCAGACACTTAAGAGTATGTATGCAATCAATCATGTTACTTCAACACCAGTATTACGTCCTTTATTAACATTAGATAAAGAAGAAATTGTTAAAAAAGCGAAAGCTATTGGTACATATGAGGTATCAATTCAACCATTTGAAGATTGTTGTACAATTTTCACTCCAAAAAATCCGGTGACAGAGCCTGATTTTGACAAGGTAGAAAAATACGAGAACGGTTATGACTTTGGTCCATTGGTTCAAGAAGCGGTAGACGGTATTGAAACACTGACAATTACCAAAGATTATCAAAGTGCTAAAGATTCTGAAACACAAGCACTTGCAGATGACTTATTTTAACCTAAATATTTTATAGTAATTTTAAAAGGATAGTCAGTAATATGATAATTGTGAATATAAAGGGGTAATCAAATGTTGGAGTGGGATGTTTCAATCGTAATCATAGTAATTTTATTAGGTTTTTTAGCTGCATTTATTGATGCAGTTGTAGGCGGCGGTGGACTGATTTCTATCCCGGCCTTACTAGCTGTTGGTATGCAACCATCAATGGCTTTAGGTACAAATAAATTAGCAAGTGCATTTGGTTCTATGACCAGTGCATTTAGATTTTTGCGTTCTGGTAAAGTAGACTTAAAAATCGTAGCAAAGTTATTTCCAATTATATTTGTGATGGCAATGATTGGCGCAAGTATAGCGACGTTCTTACCAGCCGAGTTACTAAAACCAGTAGTTATCGTTGTTCTGACATTAGTAATGATTTATACACTCATTAAAAAAGATTGGGGTAGTGTCCGCACATTTACTAAACTGAGTATCGGTAAAGCGATTATGTTTGTGTCGTTAATGTGTGTTATTGGGTTTTATGATGGTTTTCTCGGTGGTGGCACAGGTTCGTTTATGTTATTTGTATTTTTAATGTTTGGTTTTGATTTCTTAGGGGCTGCAGGAAATGCAAAAGTTCTAAACTTTGCTTCAAATTTAGGCGCGCTCATATTATTTATTTGTTTGCATGAAGTTGATTATTTTTATGGGTTAATAATGGCTGTAAGCATGATTGCTGGTTCATACGTTGGTGCTCAGTTTGCGATTAAAAAGGGTGTCGGCTATGTTAAATCGCTATTTATTGTGGTTACTGCAATTTTAATTTTGAAAAATATTTACGATTATATTATGCAAATGTTGTAGTGTATTTCGATTTCTTGCGCGTTTTCTTATTAAAACAAACGTACCAATAATATCATTGTTGTTGGTACGTTTGTTATTTTTTTAAGAGGCAGTGTGAACAACAATTTAATTCAGCTACGTGTACCAATGGTTAAAAGGTTTAAATTGTACATAATAAAGAATTAATTGGTTGTTTTAGCAATAAATAATTATAAATTGTATCGATTAAGGTAAATCTAAACATTTTTAAGACAGAAAATTTTATTTCGTTACTATTAAAAGTTATAATGAAACAGAAAGCACTTATTTATAGGAGGCGTACAAATGACGCAAATTACATTTAAACAAGAACCAATGACATTATCAGGCTCACAAGTAAACGAAGGAGACGTAGCTCCAGATTTTACAGTACTAGACAACGATTTAAATCAAGTAGGTTTATCAACTTTTGATGGACAAAAGAAATTGATTAGTGTTGTACCATCTATAGATACAGGTGTATGTGATCAACAAACACGTAAATTTAATGAAGAAGCAGCACAAGAAGAAGGTGTTGTTTTAACAATTTCTGCAGACTTACCATTTGCTCAAAAAAGATGGTGTGCTGCTAATGGTTTAGATAACGTAGTTACATTAAGTGATCATAAAGATCTTTCATTTGGTAAAAATTACGGTGTTGTAATGGATGATTTACGTCTATTAGCTCGTTCTGTATTTGTTTTAGATAAAGATAATAAAGTTGTATATACAGAAATCGTTCCTGAAGGTACTGATTTCCCAGATTTTGAATCTGCATTGGCAGCATATAAAAATCTTTAATTAAATATATGTATGATTGATAAACTTGAAACTTAGTAGTGGCAGTTTGACAATCAAACAGTATCATTGACATTATAAAGCATACTGTCCATAATTATTTGGTAATATAAGTTAGGTAACTAGCTTATTTCAAACGAATTATGGACAGTTTTTTTAGAAAGGACTATTAAATGGCACAAGAAGAAACAGTAACAATAATGGAAAAATTATTTAAAGCACTCGACGAAAAAGCAAAAGAATTGAATGAAGAAAATGGCCAAAGTTTTATAGAAAATTTAGGGCTAGCTATGGAAGATATTTATAGAAATAACAGAGATTTATTAGAACAAGCGACATTACAAGATCGTAGAAAGGCATTTCAATTTTCTTATTTAAGTTTGTTACAACAAGAAGATATTCAAGCGAATCATCAGATTACTCCAGATTCTATTGGTTTAATTTTAGGCTTTTTAGCACAACGTTTTTTAAAGCAAAATGATGAATTGCATATCGCTGATATTGCCAGTGGTGCAGGTCATTTGAGTGCTTCAGTACACGAAGTGTTAACTGACCACACGTTAATGCACCATTTAGTCGAAGTAGATCCAGTGTTATCTAGAGTGAGCGTACATTTAGCTAATTTCTTAGAAATACCATTTGATGTTTATCCACAAGATGCCATCTTGCCACTTCCATTTGAAGATGCAGATGTTGTAATCGGTGATTTGCCAATAGGTTATTATCCAGTAGATGAGCGTAGTCATGAAATGTCATTAGGCTTTAAAGAAGGACATAGTTATTCTCATCATTTATTAATAGAGCAGGCAATTATTGCGCTGAAAAAATCAGGTTATGCATTTCTTGTAGTACCAAGTAATATCTTTGAAGGAGATAATGTGAAACAGTTACAGAATTTCATTGCAACAGAAACTGAAATGCAAGCATTTTTAAATTTGCCATCTACATTGTTTAAAAATGAAAATGCACGTAAATCAATTTTAGTTTTACAGAAAAAAGATGCTAATGTCACTAAACCTGTAGAAGTTTTACTTGCGAATATACCTGATTTTAAAAACCCACAACAATTCCAGGCGTTTTTACAAGATTTGAATGCATGGATGGGGGAAAATCACCCTGAAAATTAAACTGTAATACTCTTGAATTCAACCTGTATTAATGATTAAATAGATATGGATATAAAAAACTTAATTAAAATTGGAGGCATTATGTTTATGTCAAAATTAGTTTTGGCCATTAACGCTGGTAGTTCATCATTGAAATTTCAACTTATTGAAATGCCGGACGAAAATATTGTTACTAAAGGTCTTATCGAAAGAATTGGATTAAAGGACTCTATCTTCACAATCGAAGTCAACGGAGAGAAAATTACGGAAGTGAATGACATTGCGAATCATGAAGATGCTGTAAATATTATGTTAGAAAGCTTTAAAAAACATGGTATTATTGACAGTATTTATGATATTGATGGAACAGGTCATCGTGTCGTACATGGTGGAGAATTATTCCCTTCATCAGTATATGTAACTGATGAAGTTGAAAAACAAATTGAATCATTAAGTGAATTGGCACCATTGCACAACCCAGCCAACTTAATGGGAATTCGTGCTTTCCGTAAACTTTTACCTGAAATTCCACATGTTGCAGTATTTGATACTTCATTCCATCAAACTATGCCTGAAAAATCATTCCTTTATAGTTTGCCATACCAATACTATGAAGAATACGGAATTAGAAAATATGGTTTCCATGGAACAAGCCATAAGTATGTTTCTCAACGTGCGGCTGAAATACTTGGAAAACCTTTAGAAGAATTACGTATTATTTCATGTCATATCGGAAATGGTGCGTCAATTGCAGCTATCGATGGTGGGGAATCTGTCGATACTTCTATGGGATTCACACCATTAGCAGGTGTAACTATGGGTACACGTTCAGGAAATATTGACCCTGCTTTAATTCCATTTATTATGGAGAAAACAGGCAAAAGTGCTGAAGAAGTATTAAACACATTGAATAAAGAATCAGGATTATTAGGTATTTCTGGTACATCTAGTGATTTAAGAGATATTATAGAAGAATCTAAAGAAGGTAAAGAGAGAGCACAACTTGCTTTAGACGTGTTTGCTTCACGTATCCATAAATATATTGGTTCTTATGCGACACGTATGCACGGTGTTGATGTTATAGTCTTTACTGCTGGTGTAGGTGAAAACTCTGACCCAGTTAGAGCGAAAGTGTTAGAAGGTTTAGAATTCATGGGTGTTTATTGGGATGCTAAGAAAAATGAAGGTATCCATGGAGAAGAAGGATTTATTAACTATCCACATTCACCTGTAAAAGTGATTGTAATCCCAACTAACGAAGAGGTTATGATTGCGCGCGATGTTGTTGAATTTGGCGAAGTTAAATAATATCGATAAATGTCAGCACTCGTTTAAAATTTTATAGATAAATAAAAGTAGTCAGCCATATATTGATTGGTTGACTACTTTTTGTTTATTAAAAAACTGTAATTAAAATTGTAATAACTGTTTTTAGAAGTTGGAATTATTCATTTTTATCTTCTGATTGTACTTCAAAGGCTATTAGTTCTGTTTTTTGCGATTCATTAAAATTATTATCAGTAACTAACACCAAACTATCATTACCATTTTCTAATTTTTTGCCAAATGTCATACCTTCAACATTATCTATTTTTCCAATATTTGATTCATTGAGATTTGCTACTAATTTCTTTTTTACAGGTTGAACATTTTGATCTTTGATTGAGTTTATATCTTTAATTTGAGTAGCATTTTTTGTGTCGAATTTATAAATGCGTACATAATTATGAAATGCACCATCCGCCGATTGAACACTTGCACGTTCTAATGTAAGGAACTCATGATTATTAACTGCTAATAGTTCTGAGATGCCATTTTCTGCTGTTTTTCCTGCACCAGGCGTGCCTGGTACTGCGTCTAGAGGATACGCATATTCTGATACTAATGATCCATTGCGGTTATATTGGGTAATACGTGTTAAAGCACCTGATGTTGGATTTGGTGTATCATCATCTTGGATTAATGGGCCCTCCATAGAGGTCCAAATGGATTGACCATCTGGTGAAAACGAACTACCTTCTAGAGCGAAATTATTTCTAAATCCTTGTTTATTTTTATTATCTAACTTTATGTGATTTGCTATTGGTATTTCAGATTTATAATTTCCTTTTAAGTCAGATTCTCTAATAAATGGATTTAACCCTAGCGATCTATCACCTTCGCTCGTATATAGTATTTTATTAGCATTGGGATCAAATCTGATTGATTCAAGGTCAGCTACATCTCCATTATGTTGTTTTTGAAACTTATTTTTACTAGGATAAGTTGTGTCATTAGCTTGTTTTAAAGTATGTACATCGGTAAATCTTGTATATTTAAATTTGTTTTTATCATAACTTAAATGTGCTTCGTAAAATCTTGCAGGGTTTTTTTCAGAACGATCATCACTTATAAAATACCATTTCTTATTTGTAGGATTAAATGTAATTCCTGATAATCCACCAATCGTAGTACCTTTGAAGGATTTATTGTGTGAAATTGACTGGGTGTCTATCCATCTTAGTTTTTCAATTGAATGATGTTGCTCCTGGACTTTGGCTTCTGCAGATGTTGTGTGTGTGAATGATAAGATTGATAATTCACTAATCGTTAGTATGGAGATAATTAATTTACTTAAATTATGCACTGTAATCGACCTTTCTTTAATATAATTAAACTTATCATAACTTACTTTTATGTAGTGAATATGAAAATCAGTTATAAATTGGATGAATATTATTACTTTAAAGATTAGATAACGAAAAAGGGATAGGGAAGTAAATCTCTATTTTCAAAATAAAATACCCAGTAAATGAATATAGAAAACTCATTTACTGGGTATTTGTCTAGGATTTATATCCCAGACGATTCATTAAAAGTACAGCGTTAATAATTATGCATTATGCGCTGTACTTTTAAAGCTAATTTAACGTGCTTGGTATTGTGATCTGAATTCATCAGTTGCTACTTGAGGTTG
Organism: Staphylococcus sp. ACRSN; assembly: GCF_022346615.1. Lineage (GTDB taxonomy): Bacteria > Bacillota > Bacilli > Staphylococcales > Staphylococcaceae > Staphylococcus. The sequence continues at coordinate 116,363 of NZ_JAKRNS010000003.1, forward strand.
GAAATCTTCTGGGATTTCTTCAGTTCTAACTACCAGTACATCACAAGGTGAATGACGAACGATTGCTTCAGATACAGACCCGACAATAAAACGTTCTACTGCATTTAAACCAGATGTACCACACATGATTAAATCTGCATCTACATCAGTTGCTAATTTTTTCGGAATAATTGCTTTAGGTGAACCGAATTCTAAACGTGTTTCCACGTTTGCAACACCGGCATTCGTTGCGACTTCTTTATAGCCATTGAGAAGATCTTCGGAAAAATTCTTAGATTTCTCAGTGAATTGTGCATCATATACTTCATATGATGAATAAGTTCGAGAGTCAATTACATTAACGACAGTTAATTTCGCGTCATTACGTTTTGCAACATCTACAGCTTTGTTAAAAGCCCATTCAGCTTCATGTGATCCATCTACAGCAATCAAAATATTTTTATAAGTTAGCATCACAATTACCTCCTTAATTCTTCTTGGTTATAGTATACCACCATTTACAGAATATTAACATAATTTGCATGTTGTAAAACTTCCCTAAACTATGATTGCGCTTTCATTAGATACGCGTTACTATAAATTTGGAGGTGGATGTAATGATAATTGGTATTCCAAAAGAGATAAAAAATAATGAAAATAGGGTGAGTCTTTCACCAAGTGGTGTTCATGCTTTAGTTGAACAAGGACATACTGTTATAGTTGAACAATCTGCAGGACTAGGTTCATATTTTGAAGATGTTGACTATACAGGAGCAGGGGCTAAAATTGTTAAAGATCCAGCAGAAGTATGGGATGTCGACATGGTGATGAAAGTAAAAGAGCCATTAGAAGAGGAGTTTCAATACTTTAAAGAGGGATTAATTTTATTTACTTATTTACACTTAGCAAATGAAGAAAAATTAACAAGAGCTTTACTAGATAATAAAGTTGTTGGTATAGCATATGAAACGGTACAATTACCTGATCGTTCATTACCATTATTAACACCAATGAGTGAAGTTGCAGGTCGTATGTCTGCACAAATTGGTGCTGAATTTTTACAAAAATATAAAGGCGGTATGGGTATACTGTTAGGTGGTGTGCCAGGAGTTTCTAAAGGTAAAGTAACTATTATTGGTGGCGGTCAAGCTGGAACAAATGCTGCTAAGATTGCTTTAGGGCTTGGTGCAGATGTAACAATATTAGATGTAAATCCTAAACGTTTACAAGAAATTGATGATTTGTTTGATGGTAGAGTACATACAATCATGTCGAATCCTTTAAATATAGAAAACTGTGTAAAAGATAGTGATTTAGTTATTGGAGCAGTTTTAATACCGGGCGCTAAAGCACCAAATTTAGTGACTGAAGATATGGTTAAAGGCATGAGAGATGGAGCAGTTATTGTAGATATTGCAATTGACCAAGGTGGTATTTTTGAAACAACAGACCATATTACCACTCATGATGCACCGACATATAAAAAACACGGTGTCGTACATTATGCGGTAGCTAATATGCCTGGAGCGGTACCAAGAACTTCAACAATTGCATTAAATAATGCAACATTACCTTATGCACAACAATTAGCAGGTAAAGGTTATTTAAAAGCATTACAAGATAACCCTGCATTAGCGTTAGGTTTAAATACGATAAATGGAGAATTAACAAATAAAGGTGTAGCTGAGGCATTTGATATGTCATTTAGTGCTATTGAAGACGTGTTAAAATAAAAACACAATTTAACATTATTATAATTAAAAAGGTAATCGCTTAAGCGTATTTTAGCTTGTGGCGATTACCTTTTTTACTTATTAAATTTTATTTTAGTGAATTAGTATAATAGTCTAGACAATTTTTGTACCATGTACTTCTTGGAATGGAAAGGCAGATAATAATGATGGTAAGTTATCTTTTGTAAGGCCACCACCAGGCATGACTTCTATTTTACCTGCAGAATTCACCACGAGTTTACCTAAATGGTTTAAGTTATCAAAGATATCAGTATCAGAAGCACCGCCATGTGTGAGTAGTCGTGTGAATCCTAAGTCTATTAGCTGATGCAATGCTTTTATTTGTCCGCGAATGTGAATTTCATCAAACGCCATGTGACAAACAGAAGGAACAGGTTCAGCTAGGTTTTTTAATGTTTTCATTTGCCATTCATTAAGCGTTTGCTCTTTTGTAAGACAACCAAATACAAAATAATCAATATTGAACGTTTTTAATGCCTTAATATCACGTTGCATAATTTCAATGTCATATAAACTATAAATAAAGTCTCCACCTCTAGGGCGGATCATAACTGCAAGTTCAACATTATTGATATGACATATTTCAGATGCAATTTCAACCATGCCATAGCTCGGAGTTGTACCACCAACAGAGAGATTGTCACACAACTCGATGCGATTTGCGCCACGAGCAATCATTTGTTCTAATTGTTGTATCGTTTCGACTACTGCTTCTTTGATCATTTTTCGTAACCTGTTAAACTCACGTTACCATCTTTTGTAACGAGAATATCATCTTCGATACGAACGCCTGCTACTCCAGGAACATAAATACCTGGCTCTACAGTAATTACCATACCTTCCATAAATTGATTATTATTTGAACTTGAAACATCTTGATACTCATGTTCTTCTAAACCAAGACCATGGCCCAATCTGTGTGGGAAGTAGTCGCCATAACCAGCATCACTAATAATATTTCTGGCAATGGCATCTACTTCTTTAATCGTTACGCCAGGCTTAATTGCAGCAATTGCTGCTTGTTCAGCTTTTAATACTACGTCATAGATGGATTGTGCATCTTGTGATGGTGTGCCAAATTTTACTGTACGTGTCATATCACTACAATAATTGTCATATATTACACCTAAATCAAATAACACAAATTCATCTAGTTTTAGTTGACGTTCACCTGGTGTACCATGTGGTGATGCAGCATGATCTCCAAACAATACCATTGTGTCAAAGCTCATTTCATTAACACCATATTTTTTAATTTCGTTTTCGATATGATTTACAACTTCGCGTTCTGTAACACCCTCAGCTAAATAGGCAACACCGATTTCTATACACTTGTCTGCAAGTTGACAAGCTTTTTTAATTTTCTCAATTTCACTTGAACTTTTAACATTTCGCAACGATTTGATAGTTTGGTCAATATCACCAAATTCTTCAATGTTAAAAGCTTCGATAAGTTCTCGTTGACGATGGACAGTTAAATGTTGTGCTTCAATCAGTAATTTTTTATAAGTTTCTGCATGTTTTTCTAATGCATTCTCTGTATCTAAGTAGCCGATGACTTCTCCTTCGAATGGTGAATGTTTTACTTCATCAACTTCTAATTGTGGACAAAATAGTACTTGTTCACCGTTGTTTTTGATTAATAATGCCAAAAGGCGTTCATGAGGATCACTTAAATAACCGGTAAAATAAAAAATATTAAGTGGTGTGGTAATCCATGCTGCGTCTGCTTGTTGTTGCTTTAATTCGGTTGTTATTTGCTCTAATTTCATAAATAAATCATCCTCCTGTAATTAATGCTCAATACAATTTTAAGTTAGTTTATAGTGGAATTCAAAACTTTAATGCTCAATTATGGAAATATAGTATAAATATTAAAAAAGTATCGTGTTATAAAAATTATATATCGTGGTATAGTAATTAAAATAGATTTATGGGAGGATTTAACTAATATGAAATTATCATTTCACGGACAATCAACAATTTATTTTGAAGCAAATGGCAACAAAGTAATTGTTGACCCATTTATTTCTGGAAACGAACTTTCAGATCTAGATCCAAGTACATTAGAGGTTGATTATATTATTTTGACACACGGACATGGCGATCACTTTGGCGATACAGTAGAATTAGCAAATCGTAATCATGCCACTGTAATAGGATCTGCAGAATTAGCTGATTATATTACAACAAACAAAAATGTAGAAAATGTTAGACCAATGAACATTGGAGGCAAAGCAGAATTTGAGTTTGGCAGTGTGAAATTCGTCCAAGCATTCCACAGTTCTAGTTTGACAGATGATAATGGCATACCAGTTTATTTAGGTATGCCAATGGGAGTAATTATTGAGGTAGAAGGAAAAACAATTTACCACACAGGTGATACAGGGTTATTTAGTGATATGAAGTTGATTGCAGATCGTCATCCTGTAGATGTTTGCTTTATACCAATTGGAGATAACTTTACAATGGGCATTGAAGATGCAAGTTATGCAATAAATGAATTTATTAAACCACAAATCACTGTGCCGGTTCATTACAATACGTTTGATTTAATTAAACAAGATCCGAAAAAATTTAAATCAGCAGTTACAGTTGGTGAGGTTCAAATATTAGAGCCAGGGCAAATAGTACAATTATAATCCAATGATATAAAAAAGCCTGAAGTACTTTATAGAACTTCAGGCTTTTATTTATTACTTTACAATTAGTACAGGGATGTGCGCTCGTTTTGCAACTTTGTGGCTAACACTACCTAAGACAAATTTTTTCTTATCTTCAGCTTTACGGTTACTTAATACGACAATTTCATATTTTCCGCTATTTGCCTGTTTGACTAATTCTTCCTTAGCATTACCACGGACAATGATTTCATCATAATCGATGCCATATTCATCAAGTGCATTTCTTGTACTTTCTAAACCTTCACTACGTCTTTCAACAAGTTTATCTAAATGTACACCTGATTTAATTGAAGTCTGTGCATCTTGTTCACTTATTGCATTTAAAATTGTCACAATTGTGCCTTCACCAGCTAATTTTGAAACTTGTTCTAAAGCTTTTTCATTTTTTAATGTAGTATCTACACCAAGTAATATATTTTTGAACATTCGTTCATCCCTCCTTAATTGTTATTCTAATAAAAGAGTAATCATAATTGCAATTAAATAATAATAAATTACATATAAATATGGCAAAATAGAATTTTTATGCCGAATTTGACACGAATGACAATAAAACCAACTATAAATCACTATAATTTGAATTGTTACATCGCAATTTTAGATATAAAAAGTTATAATGTCAGAGAAACGGTTCAAAATAAAAGAGGTTATTAACATGACAAAACATGAACAAATTTTATCTTATATTGAATCACTCGCTATCGGACAAAAGATATCAGTCAGGAAAATAGCAAAGGATTTAAGTGTTTCGGAGGGGACAGCTTATCGTGCAATTAAAGATGCAGGACAATTAGGGCTAGTTGCAACGATTGATAGAGTAGGTACAGTACGTATTGAAAAGAAATCACGTGAGCAAATTGAACAGTTGACCTTTGGTGAGATTGTTAAGATAATTGATGGACAAGTATTAGGCGGACGAAATGGATTAATCAAAACTTTGTCGAAATTTGCTATCGGCGCGATGGAGATAGAAGATGTAATTAAATATTTAAGTGCACATACATTGCTTATAGTCGGAAATCGTAAAGATGTTCAGTTAGCAGCTTTGGAAAGAGGCAGTGCCGTATTGATAACTGGGGGATTTAGTACTTCAAGTGAAATTATCAAATATGCAGATGCACATGATTTACCTATAATTTCTTCAAATTACGATACTTATTTAGTTGCAAATATCATTAATAGAGCTATGTATAATCAAATGATTCGAAAAGAAATATTAGTAGTTGAAGATATCGTTAAATCAGTACAAGAAGAAACTGTAATCTTCGATAATATGACTTTATTTGATTATAAAGATAAAGCGAAAAAGACAGGACACACAAGATTCCCTGTCATCGACGAAGATTGGCGTTTGGTAGGTATTGTAACAAGTAAAGAAATCATAAAGATGGATGAGCATGATACAATAGCAAATTTTATGACTAGAACGCCGATTAATGTACAATTGTCGACAACCGTAGCAAATTGTGCACATATGATGATTTGGGAAGGCATAGAATTGTTACCTGTAACAACAGTAAGCAAAAAATTAATTGGAGTTATTACGAGGAAGGATGTCTTGACAGCAATGCAATTGTTGAGTAGACAGCCGCAGGTAGGAGAAACGATTAATGATCAAATAGCAAAGCATATCACGATTGGTAGTGAAGGTATTCAAGTGCAAATCACACCTTTATTAACGAATCAATTCGGTACATTAAGTAAGGCAGTATTTGTAGCTATCATTGAAGAAACTATCCGATATGAGATTAGAAAGCTTAAGAAATTGGAAGTAATGATTGAAAGTTTAAATATTATATATATTAAAACAGTTCAAATTGAATCAGAATTAGATGTACAATATGATATGTTGGATGTTGGCCGAAACTTTGCCAAGTTAGAAGTGAAAATGTTAAACGAAGGACAACAAGTTGCTAAGGCAATGATTATATGTCAAATGATAGATTAACTCGTATGAAAATTATAATTGGAAAAGGAAGATAGATATGACAATTGAATTTAATCAAATAATGAAACAAATAGAAGAAACTGAGACAGTAATAATACATAGACATGTAAGGCCAGATCCTGATGCATACGGCTCACAATTAGGTTTGAAATCATATCTTAAGTTAAAGTTTCCTGAGAAAAACATATATGCTGTTGGAGAGGCAGAACATTCTCTAGACTTTATAGGTACATTTGACACACTATCTGAAGCGGATTACGAAGATGCTTTAGTTATTGTTTGTGACACAGCAAATGCACCACGTATTAGTGACACACGTTATAATCAAGGGAGTTACTTAATAAAAATCGACCATCATCCTGCAGTTGATCAATATGGAGATTTAAACTATGTTAATGATCAAGCTTCATCAACAAGTGAAATCATCTTCGATTTAATCTCACATTTTAATGATTTATCAATTATAGATGCTGAAACAGCAAGATTGTTATATTTAGGTATTGTTGGCGATACAGGTCGATTCTTATTTAATAATACGACATCACATACTATGGAAGTTGCAAGTGAATTATTGAAATTTCCATTTAATCACAATCAAGAATTAAATAAATTAGGGGAAAAAGATCCTGAGTTATTGCCATTTCAAGGTTATGTTTTACAAAATTTCGATTTAAATGATAAGGGATTTTGTAAAGTGATTATTACGAAAGACGTATTAGAACAATTTGAAATTGCACCAAATGAAGCATCATTGTTTGTTAATGCAATCGCAGATATTAAAGGATTGAAAATTTGGGTCTTTGGTGTAGATGAGGGCTCAGAAATTAGATGTCGCATTCGTTCAAAAGGTATCGTAATCAATGATATTGCTAGTGACTTCGGAGGTGGAGGTCATCCAAATGCTTCTGGTGTGTCTGTAGCGAATTGGGATCAATTTAATGAATTAGCAGAAGCGTTGAATAACAAGCTTTAAAATTATAAGGAGGTATTTGCTGATGGTTGCCCATTTAAATATTCATACGACATACGACTTATTAAATTCGAGTTTAAGAATTAATGATGCGGTTACTAAAGCTGTAAAGGAAGGTTACACTTCATTAGCAATTACAGACACTAATGTATTATATGGTTTACCACAATTTTATGATGCATGTATATCAGCAAATATCAAACCAATCTTTGGTATGACTGTTCATCTTACAGATGGTTTAACAACATTAGAAACTATTGTATTAGCAAGAGATGAACAAGGTCTTAAAAATCTATACATGTTATCTTCTGCAATAAAAATGAAAGATAGGTACGAAACACCTGTCGAATGGCTGAAAAAATATGCTGATCATTTTATTGTGATTTTAAAAAAAGTAGATGATTCACATCAAACGATTGTACAAACATTAATTGATTTTGAATATCTTTATGTAAATCATGAGAGCGCCGTTACTTATGATTTACCAATTGTCTGGGCTCAAAGTGCTTATTATTTAAGAAAAGAAGATAATGAAACGATATCAGCACTATCAGCAATTAAAAATAATACTAAAATTGACTTAGTAAACGCTCCCCCTGATTATAATGCGCATTTTTATAGTAAGGATGAACTAGCTTCACTTGAAATAGATAAATCTATTTGGCATCACACACAAGAGCTTGAAGCATTATGCCATGTTGAATTACAATATCATCAATCTTTATTGCCTAAATTTCAAACACCTAGTGGTCAATCATCACGTGAATATCTATGGACAATCCTTTTTCATAATTTAGGTGTTTTAAATTTAAACGATAATCAATATGATATTTACTATCATAGACTCAAACATGAATATGATGTAATCACAGGTATGGGTTTTGAAGATTATTTTTTAATTGTTAGTGATTTGATTTACTTTGCAAAAACAAATGATGTATTTGTGGGGCCAGGACGTGGTTCTGCGGCAGGTTCACTAGTAAGTTTCCTGTTAAACATTACTACAATTGATCCTATTCAATATAATTTGTTATTTGAACGATTCTTAAATCCTGAACGTGTAACTATGCCAGATATAGATATTGACTTTGAAGATACTAAGAGAGATAAAGTAATTCAATATGTACAGGAAAAATATGGTTCCCATCATGTAGCAGGTATTGTTACATTTGGTCATTTACTTGCTAGAGCGGTTGCTAGAGATGTTGGTAGAATTATGGGCTTCGATGATATAACTTTAAATGAAATTTCCAAGCTAATTCCGCACAAATTAGGTATCACTTTGGATGAATCATATGAATTGCCAGAGTTTAAAGCTTTTGTACATAGAAACCATAGACATGAACGTTGGTTTGATTTAAGTAAAAAATTAGAAGGCTTACCTAGACATACATCTACACATGCAGCTGGTATCATTATTAATGATCATCCATTATATGAATATGTACCACTTACTACAGGTGATAATGGCTTACTTACACAATGGACGATGACTGAAGCTGAAAGAATAGGGTTATTAAAAATTGATTTTCTAGGACTACGTAACTTATCAATCATACATCAAATCGTCAATCAGGTGAAAAAAGACAAAAATATTGATATTGATATAGAAGCGATTCCATTCAATGATGCGCAAGTATTTGAATTACTATCTAGAGGTGACACAACAGGTATATTCCAACTTGAATCAGATGGTATTCGTAATGTATTGAAAAAATTACGACCAGAACATTTTGAAGATATAGTTGCGGTGACATCGCTTTATAGACCAGGGCCTATGGAGGAAATACCCACTTATATTTCAAGGAGACACAAACCTGATAAAGTCGAGTACTTACATAAAGATTTGGCGCCAATTCTCCAAAATACATTTGGTGTTATTATTTATCAAGAACAAATTATGCAAATCGCTAGTACATTTGCTAACTTTAATTATGGTGAAGCCGATATATTGAGGCGTGCCATGAGCAAAAAGAATCGTGCTGTATTAGAACAAGAGCGAAAACATTTTATTGAAGGCGCTTTACAAAATGGCTACGATGAAAGTCTAAGTAAACAAATTTTTGATTTAATATTAAAATTTGCTGATTATGGGTTTGCACGTGCACATGCAGTTAGTTATTCAAAAATAGCGTATATCATGAGTTATTTAAAAGTACATCATCCTAATTACTTTTATGCCAATATTTTAAGTAATACCATTGGTAGTGAAAAGAAAACGGCTCAAATTATTGATGAGGCGAAGCAACAAAATATTAATATTTTGAGTCCTAATATCAACTATAGTCATTGGTTTTACAAAGCTACGACAAAAGGTATCTATTTATCCATCGGAGCGATTAAAGGTGTGGGATATCAAAGCGTAAAATTAATTGTAGACGAACGCCAAGCTAATGGTGAATTTAAGGATTTCTTTGATTTTGCAAGAAGAATTCCAAAGAGAGTCAAGACTAGAAAGTTACTCGAAGCATTAATATTAGTTGGTGCCTTTGATGACTTAGGGAAAAATAGAGCAACACTTTTACAATCTATAGATCAGGTATTGGATGATGTCTCAGATGTTGAACAAGATGGGTTTATTTTTGACGTATTAACACCTAAAGCAACTTATACTGAATCTGAAGAACTTGAAGATAATCAATTGAGTGAATATGAAAAAGAATATTTAGGTTTCTATGTCACTACGCATCCAGTTGAAAAAGCTTTTGAGAAAAAACAGTATTTAGGTGTTTATAAATTAAATAATGCTAGGGACAATCAGCCGATATTTGTTCAAATTGATAGTAGTAGAAAAATTCGTACTAAAAAAGGTCAAAACATGGCATTCGTTGTTCTTAATGATGGTATGAACGTGCTTGATGGTGTTATGTTCCCAGATACATTTAGAAAATATGAAACTGAAATTACAGAAGGGAAAATCTACGTCATATTCGGTAAATTTGAACATAGAAATAACAAAAGCCAGTTGATTATCCAACATATTGAAACAGTAGAGCATTTTGAAACTGATAAAATAAAAAATGCGAAACAAATTATATTACGTAATATTAAAGATATTGAAGGCGTACAAAATTTATTATATCAAGCAAATGAAAAACAAATCCCAGTTAATTATTTTGACGAAAATACTAATCAAATAAAAAACATTGGGTTTATATCAAATGAAAATCATCAGATTGATGAACTGCTTGAAAAGCTATCACCATGGGATATAAGAATAATTTAACTTTATTCACCATATAAACTATGGTATAGTTGACTGATGGTTGAGTAACATTGGCCATCAGTTTTAATTTTAAAAAAAATTAAAAAGAAAGAGATTAAATATTAAAAATCTATATGTTTTTATTACAATCAATAACCTTGCAAAAAATTTCCGATTTGGTAACGATATCATTTGTAATTTACGTTATAGTGTAATAAAAATATATATGACGAATCATTATATTAAATGAATGTAAAGGGGTAGATTCACGTGACATTAAGAGACGAAGCTTTACAAATGCATAGAGAAAATCAAGGTAAATTAGAAGTTGCACCAAAAGTAAAAGTTACGAACAAAGAAGAATTAAGTTTGGCATATTCACCTGGTGTTGCAGAGCCTTGTAAAGAAATACACGAAGATCCTCGTAAGGTTTTTGAATATACAATGAAAGGTAACACAGTTGCAGTCGTTACAGATGGTACTGCCGTTCTAGGACTAGGTAATATTGGTGCTGAAGCGAGCATTCCAGTAATGGAAGGTAAAGCAGTATTATTCAAAAGCTTTTCCGGAATCGATGGTGTACCAATTGCATTAAACACGACTAATACAGATGAAATCGTAAATACAGTTAAATTATTAGAACCAAATTATGGTGGTATCAATTTAGAAGATATATCCGCACCACGTTGTTTTGAAATTGAAGAACGTTTAAAAAAAGAAACAAAAATTCCAGTTTTTCATGATGATCAACACGGTACAGCTATTGTCACAGTAGCTGGTATGATTAATGCACTGAGAGTTGTGGATAAAGATTTATCAGATATTAAAGTAGTATTAAACGGAGCAGGGGCAGCAGGTATTGCCATTGTTAAATTACTATACTCTTATGGTGTAAGAGATATGATAATGTGTGATTCAAAAGGTGCTATCTATGAAGATAGAGAATACGGAATGAATGACACAAAAGCTTACGTTGCTAAATGGACTAATAGAGATAAAAAAGAAGGTAGTTTAGAAGATATTATACAAGAAGCTGATGTATTTATCGGTGTTTCTGTTGCAGATTTACTAACAAAAGAAATGGTAGAATCAATGGCAGATGACCCAATTATCTTTGCTATGGCCAACCCAAATCCTGAAATCAAACCGGATATCGCAAAAGAAGCAGGCGCTAAAGTAATTGGAACTGGCCGTTCAGATTATCCAAACCAAATCAATAATGTATTAGCTTTCCCAGGTATCTTTAGAGGTGCTTTAGATGTGGAAGCAACACATATAAATGAAGAAATGAAACAAGCAGCCGTAGAAGCGATTGCTAATTTAATTGAGCCTGATGAATTAAATGCAGATTATTGTATTCCAGGTCCGTTTGATAAACGTGTTGCACCTTCTGTTGCTAGAGAAGTGGCTAAAGCAGCTATGGAATCAGGTGTGGCGAGAGTAGATGTTGATCCAGAATCAATTTATAATAAGACAATGAAATTAACAGATTTAGATAAATAATAATCATAATTGCTTATTTCAAACGTATTAAATGGTTAAGTATGGGAAGTAGCAATGGTTATGTGGAGGTTTACCAATGTTTAAAGATTTTTTCAATAGAAGTAGTAAAAAGAAAAAGTATGTAACTGTATCTGATTCAAAACAAAGTGACGTACCAGCTGGTATCATGACAAAATGCCCAAAATGTAAAAAAATCATGTATACCAAAGAATTGTCTGAAAATCTGAATGTTTGTTTTAACTGTGACCATCATATTGCATTAACAGCATATGAGCGTATAGAGGCAATTTCAGATGAAGGCACATTTGTAGAGTTTGATAAAGGAATGACCTCTGCAAACCCATTGGACTTTCCAAGCTACGAAGAAAAAATACAAAAAGATCAACAAAAGACAGATTTAAATGAAGCAGTAGTTACAGGAACAGCTCAACTTGATGGTGTAGAATATGGTGTTGCAGTCATGGATGCACGATTTAGAATGGGGAGTATGGGTTCAGTTGTTGGAGAAAAGATTTGTCGAATAATCGAGCACTGTATTGAAAACCGTTTACCATTTATTCTATTTTCAGCAAGTGGTGGTGCAAGAATGCAAGAAGGAATCATTTCATTGATGCAAATGGGTAAAACAAGCGTTTCATTAAAACGTCATGCAGATGCAGGCTTGTTATATATTTCATATTTAACAAATCCTACAACAGGCGGTGTATCAGCAAGTTTTGCCTCAGTTGGTGACATTAACATTAGTGAACCAAAAGCGTTAATTGGCTTTGCAGGACGTCGTGTAATTGAACAAACTATAAACGAGAAATTACCTGATGATTTCCAAACAGCAGAATTTTTATTAGAGCATGGGCAACTAGATAAAGTTGTACATAGAAAAGAAATGAGACAAACGTTGTCTAGTATTTTGAAACTGCATCAAGAGGTGAAAAAAAATGCTTGATTTTGAAAAGCCACTTTTTGAAATAAAAAATAAGATAGAGTCATTAAAAGAATCGCAAGAAAAAAATGACGTAGATTTGCAAGAAGAAATCGAAATGCTTGAAGCTTCATTGGAACGTGAAACAGAGAAGGTCTATACAAATTTAAAACCTTGGGATCGTGTGCAATTAGCACGTTTACAAGAAAGACCTACAACTTTGGATTATATTCCATATATCTTTGATTCATTTATAGAACTTCATGGAGATAGAAACTTCCGAGATGATCCTGCAATGATTGGCGGTATCGGTTATATAAATGGTCAACCCGTCACAGTGATTGGTCAACAACGCGGTAAAGATACAAAAGATAATATTTATAGAAATTTTGGAATGGCACATCCAGAAGGTTATCGTAAAGCTTTGAGATTAATGAAACAGGCTGAGAAATTTAATCGACCAATTTTTACATTTATTGATACTAAAGGTGCTTATCCTGGTAAAGCGGCTGAAGAAAGAGGGCAAAGTGAATCTATTGCTAGAAACTTAGTTGAAATGGCTGCCTTAACTGTGCCAGTAATATCAATTGTCATCGGAGAAGGTGGAAGTGGTGGCGCACTAGGTTTAGGAATCTCAAATCGTGTATTAATGCTTGAAAATAGTACATATTCTGTTATATCACCTGAAGGTGCATCGGCGTTATTATGGAAAGATAGTAATTTGGCGAAAATTGCTGCGGAAACAATGAAGATAACAGCAGAAGATTTGCATGAATTAAACATCGCAGATGAAGTAGTTAAAGAACCTATTGGTGGCGCACATCAAGATGTAAAAACACAAGCTGCAAATATTAAAATTGCATTTGAAAATCATTTAACTACACTATCAAACTTAACCGAACAAGAATTAATTGAAGATCGATATAATAAATTCAGAAATATTGGTTCATATACCGAATAATAAATAAATCCTCTACATTGATAAATTGTAGAGGATTTATTGTGGTCAATTATAAATTGATATAGCTGTTTAGAATGTAAATGAAAAAGGTAGATACGTATTAGAAATGCATTTAGATAATAGTGAAAAATGAGCAAACGCTTTCTATACCGAAATCTTAATCTACCTCTATTAAAAACGTTTACATTGGTCATAATACCTTATTTTAATGGCATGCACATAGAATTTATGGTATTTTTAGAGTAAGAAATTCAAGTTAGAAAGGTATGTCGTCATGAAAAAAATTGCAGTGTTGACAAGTGGTGGAGATTCACCAGGTATGAACGCAGCGGTTAGAGCTGTTGTTCGTAAAGCGATTTATAATAACATTGAAGTTTATGGTGTTTACCAAGGTTATCAAGGGTTGTTAAACGATGAAATCGAGAAGCTTGAACTTGGTTCTGTTGGTGATACAATTCAACGTGGTGGTACATTCTTGTATTCAGCTAGGTGTCCTGAATTTAAAGAACCTGAGGTACGTAAAAAAGGTATAGAGAACTTACGTAAAAGAGGTATAGAAGGACTTGTAGTTATCGGTGGTGACGGTAGTTACAGAGGTGCTCAACGTATTAGCGAAGAATGCCAAGAGATTCAAACAATTGGAGTTCCTGGAACAATTGATAATGATATAAATGGTTCAGACTTTACAATTGGTTTTGATACTGCTTTAAACACTATTATCGAATGTGTAGATAAAATTCGTGACACAGCTTCAAGTCACGCGCGTACTTTCATTATCGAAGTCATGGGTCGTGATTGCGGAGATTTAGCATTATGGGCCGGTTTGTCTGTTGGTGCAGAAACGATTATAGTGCCAGAAGTTGAGACTGACATCAAAGAAGTTGCAGAAAAAATTGACCATGGTATTAAACGTGGTAAAAAACATTCTATCGTAATGGTAGCTGAAGGTTGTATGTCTGGTGAAGCTTGTGCGAAAGAATTAACTAAATATATCAATGTAGACGCACGTGTTTCTGTACTAGGACATATTCAACGTGGCGGAAGCCCAAGTGGAGCTGACAGAGTGTTAGCATCACGTATGGGAGGGTATGCAGTTGATTTATTATTAGAAGGAAAATCTGCAGTTGGTGTAGGTATCCGTAATAATGTATTAATTGATACGCCATTTGATGATATATTCAAAACTGATGATCATGAATTTGATTATGAAACGTTTGAATTGACTAAAGAATTATCTATTTAAAAATACTGGGAGGCATTAATAATGAGAAAGACTAAAATTGTTTGTACTATAGGGCCAGCATCTGAATCAGAAGAAATGTTGGAGAAATTAATTAAAGCAGGGATGAATGTTGCACGCTTAAACTTTTCACACGGTGATCATGATGAGCATAAAGCACGTATTGATACAATTCGTAAAGTATCTAAAAAATTAGGTAAAACTGTTGCTATTTTATTAGATACAAAAGGCCCAGAAATTCGTACGCACAACATGAAAGATGGCGCAATTGAACTAGTTAAAGGTTCTGAAGTCATTGTCAGCATGACTGAAGTAGAGGGTACGCCTGAAAAATTCTCAGTAACTTATGATAACTTAATCAACGATGTTGAAGAAGGTTCATATATTTTATTAGATGATGGTTTAATTGAATTACAAGTTAAGAAAATTGATAAAGCAAACGGCGATGTTGTTTGTGACGTATTAAATACAGGAGAACTTAAAAATAAAAAAGGTGTTAACTTACCAGGTGTTAAAGTAAGTTTACCGGGTATCACTGATAAAGATGCAGATGATATTAATTTCGGTATTCGTGTTGGTGTAGACTTTATCGCTGCAAGCTTTGTACGTCGCCCAAGTGACGTGTTAGATATTCGTAAATTGTTAGAAGCACAAAATAATACGAATATCAGTATTATTCCTAAGATTGAAAACCAAGAAGGCATTGATAATATTAAAGAAATCTTAGAGGTTGCTGATGGATTAATGGTAGCTCGTGGTGATATGGGTGTTGAAATCCCACCAGAATCTGTACCAATGGTTCAAAAAGATCTTATCAGACAGTGTAATAAATTAGGTAAACCAGTTATTACAGCTACACAAATGTTAGATTCTATGCAACGTAACCCTCGTGCGACACGTGCAGAAGCAAGTGACGTTGCCAACGCAATTTATGACGGTACAGACGCTGTTATGTTATCTGGTGAAACAGCTGCAGGACAATATCCAGAAGAAGCTGTAAAAACAATGAGAAATATTGCGGTTTCAGCTGAAGCAGCACAAGATTACAAAAAATTATTATCAGACCGTACAAAACTAGTTGAAACTTCATTAGTCAATGCAATTGGTGTGTCTGTAGCACATACTGCATTAAACTTAAGTGTTAAAGCAATCGTAGCTGCGACAGAAAGTGGTTCAACTGCACGTACAATCTCTAAATATCGTCCGAAATCTGATATTATTGCTGTTACACCGAATGCAGAAACTGCTCGTCAATGTGCATTAGTTTGGGGAATTTATCCAGTTGTTAAAGAAGGACGTAAGACAACAGATGCATTATTAAATAATGCAGTAGCGACTGCTGTTGAAACTGAACGCGTTCAAAATGGTGATTTAATCATTATTACAGCTGGTGTACCAACAGGTGAACAAGGTACAACTAACATGATGAAATTACATTTAGTTGGCGATGAAATTGCTAAAGGTCAAGGTGTTGGTAGAAATTCAGTAGTAGGCCATACTTTGGTAGTAAACGATGCAAGTGAATTAGAAGGCAAAGACCTTTCAGATTCTATTATTGTAACGTCTTCAGTTGACGAAACTTTAGTACCTTATATTGAAAACGCAATTGGTTTAATTACTGAAGAGAATGGTATTACTTCTCCAAGTGCAATTATTGGATTAGAAAAAGGTATTCCAACTATTGTTGGTGTTGAAAATGCCACTAAAGAAATCCAAAACGATGTATTAGTTACAGTAGATGCTAATCACGGTAAGATTTTTGAAGGATATGCTAACGTTCTATAATATATTTAATTATCAGAAACAATAGCTTTATATTATCTATGTATGCACCCCCATATTAATGGGGGTGTTTTTTTATTAATATATATGCCTATGTGAGAAATAAATGTATTTTGCAGGTGCATTTTGAAATTACAATTCAATATTTGACCCGAAATATAAGCGTGTTTATTTTTTGGAAAATTTTAAGGTGATCTGTTTGAGTATATAAATATTCAATTTTATTTGGACTTAAAAATAATTTAAGTATATAAAAAAGACTGATTGAAATCCTAAAAATTTCAATCAGTCTTTTAAATAGTAACAACAATGATTACGTTGCCCGCTAAATTTTAAATACTCTAGAATAATTATTTGAATAACTAACTATGTATTTATGCAACTACACTAATAAAGTTATTATGATTTTTCTATTTTCTTATACCTCAGATACATTAAGCATAAGATGATAAACCAAATTGGTGTTAAGAATACAGCGATTCTTGTATCGGCATTCACAAATAATAAACAGAACACTAATACAAAGAATATTAAAATGACATATGCCATATTTTTACCACCAGGTAATTTGAATGTTGCTTTTTTATGTGCATCCGGATTGCGACGGTGGTAATTGATATATGCTACAGTGATCAATGTCCAAACTACTATAAACAATACTGTTGATATAGTTGTAATATATGTGAACACCAATGTAGCGTTTGGAATGATATAGTTCAATAATGCTGCGATTAGTAATAATGCACATGATGCAAAAATTGCAATGTGTGGAACACCGTTTTTATTTGTGCTACTCAAAATCGGTGGCGCTTGATCCTTCTTAGAAAGGCCGAATAACATACGGCTATTTGAAAAGATACCACTATTACAAGAAGATGCTGCAGCAGTCAAAACTACAAAGTTTATAATTCCAGCTGCAAACGGAATCCCAATTAACGCAAATAATCTAACAAAAGGACTTTCTTCAGGATTGATTTGTGCCCATGGAATAATAGACATAATTACTGCTAAAGCACCGACATAAAACACTAAAATACGTAATGGTACGCTATTAATTGCTTTTGGTAATGTAGTTTTTGGATCTTTAGTTTCGCCAGCTGTTACACCAATTAGTTCTATTCCTACAAATGAGAAGAGTGCCATTTGGAATGACATTACAAAACCACTTACACCTTTAGGAAAGACACCATTGTTATATAAGTTGGTTAATGATGCATGACCAAATTGTGTCTTGTATGCCATGATGATCATAATAGCACCGACAACGATTAATGCTATAATAGTGACAATTTTTATAATTGCAAACCAGAATTCTAATTCGCCAAATAATTTAGCGCTTAATAAGTTTAATGACATTAAGACAAGTACACAGAATAATGCGCTTAACCAGTTTGGTACGTTCGGGAACCAGAAACTGACATATTTAGCAACGGCAGTAACTTCTGCCATACCAGTGATAATCCAGCACAACCAATAAGTCCAACCGGTCACGAAACCTGCAAATGAACCGATATATTCATTTGTAACGTCTGCAAAGGACTTGAAGTTTGTGTTCGCAACTAAAATTTCTCCCAATCCTCGCATAAACATAAATAACATAAAGCCAATTATGATGTATGTAAGTAATATTGACGGACCTGTTAAAGCAATAGTTTGTCCAGCACCTAGGAATAGTCCAGTTCCTATTGCTCCCCCAATTGCAATAAGCTGAATGTGACGATTACTTAGTTCTCTTTGTAATTGATTTTTCCCCATATTAATAACTCCTTTATTTAGCTAATTATTATTATGCTATGCTATTAAAAATAAAACAACTATTTTTATAAACATTAAAATACGAAGAAGTTTCAAAATACATTAATTATTTGTTATTAAACATGATAACGAATTGAAAAGTTATAAAAATTGATGTGTATCAACTTACATATTAAAATGTATATATAACCATTTATAGGTTTTAGCAATTATAGGCATATAAATAAATGAATATTTCTTATGTTATGGTATTGAAGATGTTTTTTATCTATCTTAAGTTGTTCACAAAATTGACTAGATTGGATATAATGTATTATGAAAGCCATTTCATAATGAAATAGAAAAGGGGAAATTTATATATGGCAGAGTTACAAAAAGGTTTAGAAGGGGTAATTGCATCTGAGACAAAGGTGAGTTCTATTATTGATAGTCAATTGACTTATGCTGGCTATGATATAGATGACTTAGCTCAAAATGCTGAATTTGAAGAAGTAATTTACTTATTATGGCATTATCGATTACCAAATAAAGAGGAATTACAAGAACTTAAAGATAAACTCTATGAGTATATGACTTTGAATCCAAGAGTTTACAATCATTTTAAAGAGTATGCAACGAGTAATGTACACCCAATGACTGCTTTAAGAACTTCAGTGTCTTATATTGCACATTTTGATTCACATGCAGAAGATGAAAATGAGTCTCAAACAATGGAACGCGCCGTACGAATCCAAGCAAAAATTGCATCATTAGTAACTGCATATGCGCGAGTAAGACAAGATAAAGAAATTGTTAAACCTAATAAAGATTTAAATTATGCAGGTAACTTCTTGTATATGCTCAGAGGAGAACTACCTACTGATATTGAAATTGAAGCTTTCAACAAAGCATTAGTATTACATGCAGATCATGAGTTGAACGCATCGACATTCACAGCAAGATGTGCAGTATCTTCTTTATCTGATATGTATTCAGGTATTGTGGCAGCTGTTGGATCATTAAAAGGACCACTTCATGGTGGTGCAAATGAACGTGTAATGAGCATGTTATCAGAGGTAAAATCAATTGATGAAGTTGATGCGTACATAGATAACAAAATTAAGAACAAAGAAAAGATAATGGGCTTCGGTCATCGAGTATATAAAGATGGAGATCCAAGAGCTAAGTATTTAAAAGAAATGAGTAGAAAGATAACTTCTGAAACTGGGCAAAGTCAATTGTTTGATATCTCAGTGAAAATTGCAG
This sequence comes from Staphylococcus sp. ACRSN, assembly GCF_022346615.1. Taxonomy (GTDB): domain Bacteria; phylum Bacillota; class Bacilli; order Staphylococcales; family Staphylococcaceae; genus Staphylococcus. Next base: position 136,308 of record NZ_JAKRNS010000003.1, read on the forward strand.
ATAAAATGAAAGCAGAAAAAGGATTAATCGCAAATGTCGATTTCTTTAGTGCTACTGTTTATCATAGTATGAATATCGAACATGATTTATTCACGCCAATCTTTGCAGTGAGCAGAACGTCTGGTTGGATTGCACACATCTTAGAGCAATACCGAGATAACAGAATTATGCGTCCAAGAGCTCAATATATTGGCGAAACGAACAGAACTTATGAGCCAATTGAAGAAAGATAAATTTATTTCTAAAGTGAAACAAACTAAATTGTAGCGATATGTTACAGTTTAGTTGTAAAGATACTATCCATTAAATAATATTACGGAGGTTTTACACATGGCAGGAGAAAAAGTAGTAAAAACAAATGAAGGTTTAACAGTACCAAACAATCCAATTATTCCATTTATTATCGGTGACGGTATCGGACCAGATATCTGGAAAGCTGCAAGTAGAGTTATCGATGCTGCTGTTGAAAAGGCATATAACGGTGAAAAGAAAATTGAATGGAAAGAAGTATTGGCAGGACAAAAAGCCTATGATGAAACAGGTGAATGGTTACCACAAGAAACTTTAGATACGATTGATGAATATTTAATCGCAATCAAAGGACCTTTAACTACACCAATTGGTGGAGGCATCCGATCATTAAATGTTGCTTTAAGACAAGAGCTAGACTTGTTTACTTGTTTACGTCCGGTACGCTGGTTCCAAGGAGTGCCTTCTCCTGTTAAACGACCTGAAGATACAGATATGGTTATTTTCCGTGAAAATACTGAAGATATCTATGCGGGTATTGAATTTAAAGAAGGTACACCTGAAGCTAAGAAATTAATTGATTTCTTACAAGATGAAATGGGAGCTAAAAATATCAGATTCCCTGAAACTTCAGGTATTGGTGTAAAACCAGTTTCTAAAGAAGGTACGGAAAGATTAGTACGCGCTGCTATCCAATATGCTTTAGACAATAATCGTAAATCGCTTACGCTTGTACACAAAGGTAATATTATGAAATTCACTGAAGGTGCATTTAAACAATGGGGCTATGATTTAGCACATAATGAATTTGGTGATAAAGTATTCACATGGCAACAATATGATGAAATTGTTGAAAAAGAAGGTAAAGATAAAGCGAATGCAGCTCAAGAAAAAGCAGAAAAAGATGGTAAAATTATCATCAAAGATTCAATTGCTGACATTTTCTTACAACAAATTCTTACAAGACCATCAGATCATGATGTAGTAGCTACAATGAACTTGAATGGTGACTATGTTTCTGATGCATTAGCAGCACAAGTAGGTGGTATTGGTATTGCGCCTGGAGCGAATATTAACTACGAAACAGGACATGCAATTTTTGAAGCAACACATGGAACAGCTCCAAAATATGCAGATTTAAACAAAGTTAACCCTTCTTCAGAAATCTTAAGTGCAACATTAATGTTAGAACACTTAGGTTGGCAAGAAGCTGCAGATAAGATTACTGCTTCAATCGAAAAAACAATCGCTTCTAAAGTTGTAACGTATGACTTTGCACGTTTAATGGATGGTGCAAAAGAAGTATCAACTTCAGAATTCGGTGATGAATTAATTAAAAACCTATAATTTCAAATAAGACCTGGTTTGCTTGTTTAATAGCAACCAGGTCTTTTTATATTTCGTATCAATCTTTTTTGAAACAACGCTCGTTTTTTATTGATAATTTTATATTTATTTATTTTAAATGTTAAGGTTTTATGAAGCAGGTTTTAAGGAATAACATATATAAGTATTTTAAAATGCATAGTGCAGTCTTTATAGACAGAAAATGATACTTTAACAATTACTTAATATTATGCAAATATGAGCTTAATGTAAAGTTTATGTAAATATCGTTTAAACTATGTTATTTTTATTAAAACTTAAGTTATAATCAACATGTAAACATAAATATGGAGGTACATTATGTCACAAAAAGTACTTGTAGTAGATGATGAACAATCTATTGTAACATTGTTAAAATACAATTTAGAGCAAGCAGGATACATAGTAGATGTTGCTTATGATGGAGAAGAAGCATTAGACAAAGTAAACACTACAAATCCAGAATTAGTCGTATTAGATGTTATGCTTCCCAAAAAGGATGGTATTGAAGTTTGTAAGACAATTAGATCGGATAAAAATCTGGTGCCAATACTAATGTTAACGGCAAAAGATGATGAATTTGATAGGGTTCTTGGTCTCGAACTTGGTGCAGATGACTATATGACTAAACCATTTTCTCCAAGAGAAGTAGTGGCAAGAGTAAAAGCAATTTTAAGAAGATCTGCAATGATAAATGAAGCAAAAACAATAGAAGATGATGAATCAGATATTATTATTGGTTCGATACGAATTAGACCAGAGTACTTTGAAGTGTATAGAGATGATGTGTTATTAGAATTAACGCCTAAAGAGTTTGAACTGTTATTGTATTTAATAGAAAGACAAGGACGAGTAATCACGCGTGAACATATGTTAAACTCAGTTTGGAATTATGAATTTGCAGGGGATTCACGTATAGTAGATGTACATATCAGTCACTTAAGAGATAAGTTAGAAGAAAATCCTAAGCAACCTAAATTAATTAAAACTGTACGTGGTTTAGGGTACAAGTTAGAAAGACCTAAGGTTTAATGTTGAAATTTCATCAACGACTCTTATTTCTTTTGTGTACGATTGTAATCCTTAGTTTTTTAGCCTTAGGAGCAATCATTTCACATGTCGTTTATAATACAATTTCGAATAGCCAAAATGGTGATTTGGAACATCAAGCTCAACATATATTAAATCTATATAATCAGGAAAAGAAATCTGAGATTATAAATATTGCTAAAAATGAAAAACTTACCGTAGAAATTAAAGAAAAAGATGAAGTGTTATTTACAACAAAAAAAGGGCTAACGATAAATAAAGAGATATATAATGAAGCGAATCCTTCAACATTAATTTACGACAATGTACATAACGATCGACGCTTTACATTTCATACAGATTTAGAAGATAAACAAATTTATATTAGTGGTATCAACAATTATATTCTTGATTTGCAAATTAAAATATGGAAATATATTGCTTTGATTGGTTTATTCGTTCTTATTATTATGTTTGCAGTTGTTAGAAGTATTAATCGTACGTATATCAGACCAATAAATGAAGTGACATATGCCACTAATTTATTGGCAGAAGGATATTATCATGTACGTGTTCCAGAAAGTAATGTGAAGGAAACACGAGAACTATTTGTAACGACAAATGAATTAGCAAGGAAGTTACAATTGCTAAATCACAAACAAAAATTACAATCTAATAGATTAAAAACTACTGTTGAAAATATACCGAGTTCTATATTAATGATTGATAAATATGGTGAAATTGTAGTTGCAAATCGTGCGTATTATGAAGTGTTTACTCCTGATGAGGCTGTTGAACATAGAAGTTATAGTGATTTTATAGATGTAAAAATTCAAAAATTGATAACTGAGGCTTTTAAAGTTGAAAAGCCAGTGTATGATCAAGTTGAGTTAACATTGAATCAAGTTCATCAAAAGTATTTTGATACTGCATGTGTGCCTATTTTATCTAAATCTAAAAAGCATCTCTATGGCATGGTTTTAGTGTTACACGATATTACAAATTTGAAAAAATTAGAAAATTTACGTCGAGAGTTTGTAGCAAATGTATCACATGAATTGAAAACACCTATCACATCTATCAAAGGTTTTGCAGAAACATTATTAGATGGTGCGAAAAATGATGAACAAACGCTAACAGACTTTTTAAATATCATTTCAAAGGAATCGGATCGCATTGAAACATTGGTGTTTGATTTACTAGAGCTTTCGCATGTAGAACAGCAAACAGAAATTGAAACAGAACTTGTAAGTCTATCGGATATCGCAAAATCAACAATTCAAAATATGTATACAATAGCTGAAGATAAAAATATTACAATTATAGATGAAATTGATTCTGACATCGTCATCGATGCAAATAAGGATAAAGTGTCACAAGTTGCAATTAACTTATTATCTAATGCTATTAGTTATTCTGTAGAATCTAGTCAGGTCATTGTCAGAGTCTATAAAGAAATGAACAAACGTATTTTAGAAGTACAAGATTTTGGAATGGGCATTGACGAGGAAAATCAAAAGCATATTTTTGAACGATTTTATAGAGTGGATAAAGCCCGAAGTAGAGATAGCGGTGGTACTGGATTAGGGTTATCTATTACAAAACATATTATGGAAGCACATAATGGAAGAATTAATGTAGTGAGTAAACCAAATGAAGGTTCAACTTTCATAGCAACATTTTTTGAAAAAGATGAAGAGTAATATTGAAAAACAACCGATCTAATTTAGGTCGGTTGTTTTATTGTAGCTGGCTGTTATAAATAATTAGTTGAATGTCAACGTGCATAGAAATAAATTATTTCAAATTCTATTCTATATGTTAAATCGAAGCATCATTATGTAATTTAAAGAGGTAAATATATTATTGTACATAGTTTTTTGCTCATCAAAGTGTAGTTCAGAATCGTTGGATATAACTTTTGAAAGTGAAAGGTTTCTCTATTAGATAACTTTATTTTTAAACGCAGATAATTACTGCGAATCAATACGGATTAAAAGTATATTTATGATAAAATGAAAGGAAAATATGTGTTGGAGGTTAATATATTGAATAAACTAGTCTTAATTGATGGTAATAGTCTTAGCTTTAGAGCTTTTTATGCATTACCACTTTTACAAAATAAGGCAGGGATACACACAAATGCCGTATATGGTTTTGCGATGTTACTAGAGAAAATAATTAAAGAAGAACAACCTACACATTTCTTAGTGGCATTTGATGCTGGAAAGACGACATTCAGACATGAAACATATGGTGAATATAAAGGTGGGCGTCAAAAGACACCACCAGAATTAAGTGAACAATTCCCTTATGTACGTCAGTTATTAGACGCTTATCAAATAAAGCGTTATGAGTTAGATAATTATGAGGCTGATGATATTATCGGTACTTTAAGCAAAGAAGCAGACCAAGCTGGATTCGAAACGATCATTGTCACTGGTGATCGTGATTTGACACAACTAGCTACCGATAATGTTACGATTTATTATACGAAAAAAGGTGTCACTGATGTTGATCATTATACACCTGCCTTTATTGCAGAGAAATACGATGGGTTAGTACCAAATCAAATCATTGATATGAAAGGTTTGATGGGTGATACATCAGATAATATTCCTGGTGTAGCTGGTGTTGGTGAAAAGACGGCTATAAAATTGTTGAAACAATTTACTACAGTAGAACATGTTTATGAAAATATTGACAATGTATCCGGTAAAAAATTGAAAGAAAAGCTTGAAAATAGTAAAGATGATGCAATTATGAGTAAAGCATTAGCAACAATTAATTGTGAAAGTCCAATTGAAGTGAAAATAGACGATACCAAACTTCCAGATTCATTAGATGAGTCTGCAAAAATAGAATTATTCAAAAAACTAGAATTTAAACAACTTTTAGATCAAATTGATGTAGACGGTACTGCTGACAATATAGAAGAAAAAGAAATTAATGTCGAAACTGATTTTAAAAACATTGATTTTAAATCATTGAAAACGGCCAATATACATTTTGAGTTAGATGGTACAAACTATTTAAAAGATGAGATATTAAAATTTGGATTATTTGATGGGACGCATTACGTTGTAATAGATGCAAGTATCATGCATGAAGATGAAAATCTAATAAAATGGTTAGAGAATAGCGAAACTGAAAAAATTGTTTATGATGCTAAAAAATCATATATTACCGCGCATCGGTTAAATATAGATATTAAAAATATAAGTTTTGATATTATGTTAGCAAGTTATATTATCGATCCGTCGCGTAGTATTGATGATGTACATTCTGTTGTTTCGCATTATGGACAATATTATGTTCAAGAAAGTGTGAACGTATACGGTAAAGGAAAAAAGAGACAAGTGCCAGATGATACAATATTAAATCATTATGTTGCTACAATTATAGAGTCGATACATCAATCTCATCCATTGATGAGTGAACAACTTGCTGAATATAATCAAGAGGAACTGTTATTTGATTTAGAATTGCCGCTAGCAGAGATATTGAGTCAAATGGAAGAAATTGGAATCTACACAGATGTTAATGATTTACAAGCTATGGAAAAAGAAATTCAAAGCAAACTAGATGACTTGATACAAAATATTTATGATGCAGCTGGGGAATCATTTAATATTAATTCGCCTAAACAGTTGGGAGTTGTATTATTTGAGAATTTACAACTTCCAGTAATAAAGAAAACAAAGACGGGTTATTCAACAGCAGTGGATGTGCTTGAACAATTAAAAGGTGAGCATCCGATTATTGAATTTATCTTAGAGTATAGACAACTAGCAAAGTTACAATCAACATATGTTGAAGGTTTGCAAAAAGTTATTAGTCAAGATAATCGTATTCATACTCGTTTTAATCAGACTTTAGCTCAAACTGGAAGACTGTCATCAATTGACCCTAACTTGCAAAATATACCAATACGACTAGAAGAAGGTAGAAAAATTAGAAAAGCATTTAAATCAACTGATGAAAATAATGTTATCTTTTCTGCCGATTATTCACAGATTGAACTACGTGTATTAGCGCATATTACACAAGATGAAAGCATGATGCAAGCTTTCATTAATGATGAAGATATTCATACTGCAACTGCAATGAAAGTATTCGATGTTCAACAAGATGAAGTCAATGGTATGATGCGTCGTCAAGCTAAGGCAGTAAACTTCGGTATTGTATACGGAATTAGCGATTATGGTTTAAGTCAAAGTTTAGGTATAACAAGAAAACAAGCAAAGCAGTTTATTGATGATTATTTAGATAGTTTCCCAGGTGTTAAACAATATATGGAAGATATCGTCAAAGACTGCAAAGCAGATGGTTATGTTGAAACATTACTGCATAGAAGACGCTATATCCCTGACATAACGAGTAGAAATTTCAATTTGAGAAGTTTTGCTGAACGAACAGCAATGAATACGCCAATACAGGGCAGCGCAGCAGATATAATAAAGTTAGCAATGGTTAATTTTGCCAATGCGATTGATAACACAGATTTTCATGCAAAATTATTATTGCAAGTACACGATGAATTAATCTTTGAATTACCTGAAAGTGAAGTTACAGAATTCGAAAAATTTATAGAAGATATCATGGATAATGCATTGGACTTAGATGTGCCGCTTAAAGTGGAATCTAGTTACGGTAAAACATGGTATGATGCGAAATAGAAAGTTGGTACAAAATGCCGGAATTACCAGAAGTTGAACATGTAAAAAGAGGAATAGAACCTTTTGTTGTAGGTCAAAAAATAGCAGGCGTACATTTTTCTAAAAAGGTTCAAGAAGGGAAGGCAGCACATAAAGAAACGATTATCAAAGGTATGGAGTTGGATACATTCCAATTATTCACACAACAATACGTGATTGATAAAATAGACCGAAGAAGTAAATATATCGTTTTTTACCTTTCTAAACAAAACGAACATAGAATTTTAATCAGTCATTTAGGAATGGCAGGTGGATTTTTTGTTGTAGATAAAATTGAGGATATCACTAATGCTAACTATAGAAAGCATTGGCATGTTGTTTTTAAATTAGCTAATGGCAAACTGCTTGTTTATTCTGACATTCGTCGATTTGGAGAAATCAGAAATGTACCATCATTTGATGCATATCCTTCATTTTTAGAAATTGCTCCTGAACCATTTGAATCACAAGCTTTAGCACATTATTTATCATGGTTTGATAAGAAGTTGTATCAAAATAAGCCGATTAAACAAATGATTTTAGATCATAGAGTTATTTCGGGTTGTGGAAATATTTATGCATGTGAAGCATTGTTTAGGGCAGGCATTCATCCTGCAAAAGTGAGTAAAACATTAAACCATCAAGAGAAAGAAATGCTATTTTATTATGTTCGAGAAGTATTAGAAGCGGGTATAAAAAATGGAGGTACAAGCATATCGGATTACCTTCATGCTGATGGTAGTAAGGGTACAATGCAACTACATTTAAATGTATATAAACAAAAGATATGTAAAGTATGTGGTACTGAGATTGAGACACAAATTATTGCAACTCGAAACAGTCATTTTTGTCCAACATGCCAAAAGTAAAGGAAGAGTGAATATTATGCCAAAAGTCATAGGTTTAACTGGTGGTATTGCAACTGGAAAATCAACTGTATCCGAATTGTTAACAGCACATGGTTTTAAAGTTGTCGATGCTGATATTGCTTCTAGAAAAGCAGTAGAAAAAGGAACAACTGGTCTTGCTCAAATAAGGGATCAATTTGGAAAAGAAGCCATTCAATCTAATGGTGAAATGGATAGAAAATATGTTGGGGAACTTATTTTCAATCAACCAGAAAAACGATTGGAATTAAATGCAATTGTACATCCAATCGTACATGATATTATGGAGAAAGAGAAAAATGAATATTTGGAACAAGGGTATAATGTGATTATGGATATACCATTACTCTATGAAAATGAGCTACAAGATACTGTTGATGAAGTTTGGCTCGTTTATACATCTGAAAGTATTCAAATTGATCGATTGATGGAACGAAATGATTTAAGTTTAGAAGACGCTAAATCACGCGTATTAAGCCAAATTTCGATTGATAAAAAACGACGAATGGCAGACCATGTCATTGATAATAGAGATACAAAATTAGAATTAAAACAAAATGTTGAGGAACTTTTAATCGAAGAAGGTTATATTGAAAGTGAATCTATTGATATATAATTATATTAAATAATAAGTTGAGCGAGCATTTTATTTTTGTTAAATGAATGATGAATAGGTTGTTTGAAATTCAAATTAAATAATACTTGTACGACAATAGTAATGATGATTAAATTCAGATTAGCAATTGTCAGTTCATGTAGAGTCTAAGACATAAAGTTCTTGGGCAAGTATAAGAAGGTAATTTCTATTGTAAGAATATAGAAATTGCCTTTTTAATATTCTCAGTTATTATTTCGCGTAATTTTTAAGTAGTTCGATGTAAAATCACATATAAATATGAAGTATTTTAACGAGACTTTTGAGTGAACAAGACAAGCTGATGACTAGAGGCAGAAACTGTCCTCTATGAAAGCGAGCTAATATTGCGAAGTATTGAATAAAAAGCACACAGATAAATTGAATTAATTTATCTGTGTGTTTCTTTTCTGGGATTAATGTCCCAGTCATTTTATTTAAAATATAATCTATTGAAATGATCATGCGAGATATTAGTTCAATGAAAATGTATGTCAAAATGACCGAATGACCTATAAGGCTGCACCTATTACTGTCGTTATAATTACAGTGATAGGTTAAAATGCTTTAATAAAAAATGAGGACTACATTTTACTTTAATTTTCCTAATTTCAGTAAAATAGAAATTCAAGTTAGATCTATTCAAGGTAAAATAAAAAATTTAAAATTCCCGAAAGAAAACGCTTTCTTATTTAAAGATTTATGTTATACTATTTCCATAAAGTATAACACAAAGATGAGGGGTGCTTTTAATGGCTACAAATATTGCAATTAACGGTATGGGCAGAATCGGAAGAATGGTATTAAGAATCGCATTGAAAAACAAAAACTTAAATGTGGTGGCAATTAATGCAAGCTACCCTCCGGAAACAATTGCTCATTTGATTAATTACGATACGACTCATGGTACATACGATTTAACAGTTGAACCTGTTGAAGATGGTATCAAAGTGGATAATCATGAAATTAAATTGGTTTCTGATAGAAATCCTGAAAATTTACCTTGGAAGACAATGGGTATCGATGTTGTCATTGAAGCAACTGGTAAATTTAATCACGGTGATAAAGCAATTGCACATATAAATGCTGGTGCAAAGAAAGTATTGTTAACTGGACCATCCAAAGGTGGCGACGTACAAATGATTGTTAAAGGAGTGAATGATGATAAATTAGATATTGAATCTTTCGATATTTTTAGTAATGCATCATGCACAACAAATTGCATAGGTCCTGTTGCAAAAGTATTAAATGATCAATTTGGAATTGAAAATGGATTGATGACTACAGTTCATGCAATTACCAACGACCAAAACAATATTGACAATCCGCACAAGGATTTACGAAGAGCTAGATCTTGTAATGAAAGTATTATTCCAACGTCTACTGGAGCTGCGAAAGCACTCAAAGAAGTATTGCCTGAATTGGAAGGTAAATTACATGGTATGGCTTTAAGAGTACCAACGAAGAATGTATCATTAGTTGATTTAGTTGTAGATTTAGAAAAATCAGTGACTGTTGAAGAAGTTAATGAAGCATTTAAAGTCAATACATTAGGTAATGTGATTTCAACTGAAGACGCACCTTTAGTATCAATGGATTTTAACACGAATTCACATTCAGCCATTATAGACACACAAAGTACAATGGTGATGGGGGATAATAAGGTTAAAGTTATTGCTTGGTATGATAATGAATGGGGATATTCAAATAGAGTCGTAGAAGTAGCGGCACAAATTGGTATATTAATTGCTGATAAAGCATCTGCAGTAGTTAATTCATAATTGCGATAAAAAGTAAAACAACTCTTATAAATAACATGATGTTTTATTCAATGTTATTTATAAGAGTTTTTATATTGTGAAGAAAAAATATATTAAAAATGAACCGTTGATAGTGTAAAATAAAAATTTTCATATAATAAAACAAGTTAATTTAACACTATCTGACCAAGTGTGATGCCATTCTTTTGTGCTATCAATATTTATAGTATAATGAATATTAATCAAATTGGGAGGGTGATAAGACGATGAAATGCCCGAAATGTAATTCGACGCAATCACGTGTCGTTGACTCAAGACATGCTGATGAAGTAAATGCGATTCGTAGAAGAAGAGAATGCGAGAAGTGTGGGACACGTTTCACTACTTTTGAACATATAGAGAAAAGACCATTAATTGTCGTGAAGAAAGATGGTACTAGAGAGCAGTTTTTACGTGAAAAAATATTAAACGGACTCGTGCGTTCATGTGAAAAAAGACCAGTACGTTACGAACAATTAGAAGAAATTACAAATAATGTGGAATGGCAATTACGAGATGCTGGACAAGCGGAAATTTCTTCTCGTGAAATTGGTGAGCATGTGATGAATTTATTGATGCATGTGGACCAAGTATCTTATGTTAGGTTTGCATCAGTTTATAAAGAGTTTAAAGATGTCGATCAATTATTACAGTCGATGCAAGGAATATTAGCTGAAAATAAACGGAGTGATTCGTAAATGGATTTACAATCGTATGATTATGGATTACGTCCACATGATAATTTTAGAGTGGTTCGAAATTTTGAGATTAATCAACAACACTTGCAAATTTTAAATCGACTGTTCACACCGCTTATCGGTCCAGATGCTATCGGTTTATATCATTATTTAAATCAATTTGTTAATCAATCGTCAGATTCGATAAACACACATTATATAATTATGAGCGAGTTAAAGATCAATTTATTAGAATTTCGTAAACAAATGGACGTATTAGAAGGTATAGGTTTAATGAAATCTTATGTTAAACACGATGAACAACATTCTTCCTTTATTTATCACCTTGTACAACCACCATCTGCTAAACAATTCTTTAGTGATCCTATGCTCTCCGTATATTTATATAGTGAAGTGAGTAAACAAAGGTATCAACAGTTGAAATTGTATTTTGAAGAACAAAATAAAGTCTCATTACAGCATTTTCAGGAAGTCACAAGGAATTTTACTGATGTATTTAAAGTGCCGAATCATCATGTACATGTCGATACGAGCCTTATTCCTGAGGATGAACCTTATGAGGGTATTGAACTCTCTGATGTAAAATTTGATTTTGAGACATTATTTGATTTGTTGCAAACACATTTTATAAGCAAAAAAATTATCAATAAAGAAGCGAAAAATTTAATTACACAATTAGCTACACTTTATGGTCTAACACCAGAGGCAATGAAACGCATCATATTAAAATCCATAACGAGTGCACAAGAATTATCTTTTGAAGAATTAAGAAAGCATGCTAGAACGTATTATTTAATAGAGCATGAACAAAATTTACCTAAATTAGAGAAAAAGGTAGATTCTGATATAAAAAGTGTTTCAACAAATAAAGTTGAAGTGAAAAACGAACAGCAAAGTTGGTTGCAGCAATTGGAAGAAACAAGTCCTATTGATATGTTAGCTTCATGGTCTGAATCTGAACCGACTGCCCAACAAAAGTTTATGATAGAAGATTTAGTCGAAAGAGAACAACTATCTTTTGGTGTGATTAATGTATTATTGCAATTTGTAATGTTAAAAGAAGATATGAAACTACCTAAAACATATATTTTAGAGATTGCTTCGAATTGGAAGAAAAAAGGCATTAAGACAGCGGAACAAGCATATCAACATGCATTGAAAGTAAATCAGGCTCAAACAGAACCACGAAATCAAATGCCTAAATACAAACAACGTCAACTTGCCTCTAGAGAAATGACTCCAAAATGGTTAGAAGCGAAAGAGAATGAAAGTAATGAAATGAAATCTGAAAATAAACCTGAAGAGGACGAAAAATTAAAAGCAGATCGAGAAGCATTTCTCAAACATCTAAAGCAACAGTGGAAGGAGGAATAAATTATGAAATCATTTAGTAATATAATGGGAGATTCAAATAATTTTTCAAAACGTATTGCCAAAATAAAAAAAGATGTAATAAATGATCCAGATGTAAAGGTTTTTTTAGAGAATAATCAAAAGGACCTAACAAATGCGATGATTGATGAAGACTTAAATATATTACAAGAATATAAAGATCAACAGAAACATTATGATGGGCATGCATTTGAACAATGCCCTAATTTTGTTAAAGGACATGTGCCAGAGTTATATATAGAGCAAGGACATATAAAAATTAAATATTTACCATGTCCTTGTAAGATCAAACACGACGAAGAAAAATTCAATTCTCATTTAATCACTTCACATCATATGCAACGTGATACGTTGAATGCCAAACTAGAAGATATTTATATGTATGAAAGAGATAGGCTAGATGTTGCTATGGCAGTCAACAAAGTTTGTGAGCAAATTACTAACAACGAATCACCTATTAAGGGTTTATATTTATATGGTCCTTTTGGAACTGGTAAATCATTTATAATGGGTGCTATCGCAAATCAATTAAAAACTAAAAAAATCCCTTCAACTATTGTATATTTACCTGAATTTATTCGAACATTAAAAGGTGGATTTAAAGACGGTTCGTTTGAATCTAAACTGTCTAGAGTTAGAGAAGCTAATATATTAATGCTAGACGATATTGGTGCTGAAGAAATTACACCATGGGCACGTGACGAGGTGATTGGACCACTTCTACACTATCGTATGGTCCAAGAGTTACCAACATTTTTTACATCTAATCTTAACTTTGAAGAACTCGCACATCATCTTTCTGTAACTAGGGATGGCACTGAAAAGACGAAAGCTGCAAGAATTATGGAACGTATTAAATCTTTAGCTACACCATACTACTTAGAAGGAAAAAATTATAGGAATGATTGAATTATTGCATAATTGTTGTATAATATAGATAAATCTAAATCAATATGAAATTGTCAAAGACATGATGAATCAGTTAATACTTTACAGAGAGCCAAGTGAGTTGAGAATTTGGTAGGTATACTTGTTCATTACTACTTTGTAAATGATGTGCTAAATCACATCCGGCTCAAGACCGTTATCTTAAGTAGAGTAGGCACAGTTAACTTTAAGTTAAACAATGTCTTATTTTAGGGTGGTACCACGATGACCTCGTCCCTTTTGGGATGGGGTTTTTTTGTTTTTTTAAGTAGGTATTTGATAGTTCACTATTGATTATAGTATATGTAAAATTAGGAGGGTAATTATGGAGCAAATTAATATAGCATTTCCAGATGGCAATTCAAAGGTGTTTGATAAAGGTACGACTACTGAAGACATAGCACAATCTATTAGCCCTGGTTTACGTAAAAAAGCTGTAGCAGGTAAATTGAACGGACAATTGATCGACCTAACTCGACCAATCGACATAGATGGAGAAATTGAAATCGTAACACCAGGTAGTGATGAAGCATTAGAAGTGTTGCGACATTCAACAGCACACTTAATGGCACAAGCTTTAAAACGCTTGTATGGTAATGTTTGCTTCGGTGTAGGGCCGGTTATCGAAGGTGGATTTTACTACGATTTTGATATGGAAGAAAGTATTTCATCTGATGATTTTGAAAAAATTGAAAAGACAATGAAACAAATTGTAAATGAAAATTATCCAATAGAACGTAAAGTTGTTTCAAGAAATGAAGCAAAAGCATTCTTTAGCGATGATCCTTATAAACAAGAATTGATTGATGCAATTCCTGAGGATGAAAATGTAACATTGTATTCACAAGGTGAATTCACAGATTTATGTCGTGGCGTACATGTTCCAACAACTGCAAAAATTAAAGAATTTAAATTATTATCTACTGCAGGTGCATACTGGCGTGGAGATAGCAATAATAAAATGTTGCAACGAATTTACGGTACAGCGTTCTTTGACAAAAAAGATTTGAAAGCACATTTAAAAATGCTAGAGGAAAGAAAAGAACGTGACCATCGTAAAATTGGTAAAGAATTAGAATTATTCTCAAATAATCAACTTGTAGGTGCTGGGTTACCATTATGGTTACCAAATGGTGCGACAATTCGTCGTGAGATTGAACGTTATATTGTCGATAAAGAAGTAAGTATGGGATATGATCACGTGTATACACCAGTTATGGCAAATGTTGATCTTTATAAAACATCTGGTCACTGGGACCATTATCAAGAAGATATGTTCCCAACAATGAAATTAGATGAAAATGAAGAGATGGTGCTACGACCTATGAACTGTCCACACCATATGATGATTTATGCAAATAAACCTCATTCATATCGTGAATTGCCAATACGTATTGCAGAATTAGGAACAATGCATCGTTACGAAGCAAGTGGTGCGGTTTCAGGATTGCAACGTGTTCGTGGCATGACGTTAAATGATGCTCACATTTTCGTACGTCCAGATCAGATTAAAGAAGAATTCAAACGCGTTGTTAATTTAATTATTGATGTTTACAATGATTTTGGTTTTGAAAATTATTCATTCCGATTAAGTTACCGTGATCCTGAGGATAAAGAAAAGTACTTCGATGATGATGATATGTGGAACAAAGCGGAAAGTATGTTAAAAGAAGCGGCTGATGAATTAGAGTTAGATTACGAAGAGGCGATCGGTGAGGCGGCATTCTATGGTCCTAAACTAGACGTACAAGTTCAAACTGCTATGGGTAAAGAAGAAACATTATCAACTGCTCAACTGGACTTCTTATTACCTCAAAAATTTGATTTAACTTATATTGGTAATGATGGTGAACAACATCGACCTGTCGTAATACACCGTGGAGTAGTTTCTACAATGGAACGCTTTGTTGCATTCTTAACTGAAGAAACTAAAGGTGCATATCCTACTTGGTTAGCACCAAAACAAGTTGCAATTATTCCAGTTAATGTGGATTTACATTATGATTATGCACGTCGCATACAAGATGAGTTAAAATCGCAAGGTGTTCGTGTAGATATCGATGATCGTAATGAAAAAATGGGCTACAAAATTAGAGAAGCACAAATGCAAAAAATTCCATATCAACTTGTAGTTGGTGACAAAGAAGTAGAAAATAATGAAGTGAATGTGCGAAAGTATGGTTCACAAGATCAAGAAACACTAGAAAAAGATGAGTTTATTTGGAATTTAGTTGATGAAATTCGATTGAAAAAACAAAGATAGTCTTGAAAGTCTGTATAAAATAATGTATATTACAAGTTAGTGAAATAAACAAAAATTCATAAAAATTTGAGTTAGAGGTTGCGTTTTTAAATAGTAAGTTACTTGATGTCGACTGGGACAAATGATGGATAACTGAAAGGTGAAATCGCCGAAACAATTATTGTCCATTTGCAATATTTGTTGGGTCAGTTTTCGAAAGAAACTGAACTGTCACATATGTGATGTGCTACCTATATACATGCTATTATTAAATTGGTTGCATATCTATCAGGTATGCAACCTTTTTTTAGGCGTTGAACTATAAAGCATACGCTTCGGGAAGAGCAAAATTTATAGTGGACTACTGATATGGACAGATGGATTTATATCAGTTAATTAAAACTATAATAATACTGGCTATAAACATATAGAAAGTTAACCTCTAAGTTTACAAAGAAAGGAAGCTTCTATGGCAAAACAAAATAATCAGAATGACGGTATACAAAGAGGACTTAAAGACCGTCATATTTCAATGATCGCAATCGGCGGATGTATCGGTACTGGATTGTTTATGACATCAGGCGGTGCGATACATGATGCAGGTGCGTTAGGAGCATTGTTAGCCTATGCAATTATCGGTGCGATGGTATTTTTCTTAATGACTTCACTTGGTGAAATGGCAACTTATTTACCGGTGTCAGGGTCATTTAGTACATATGCTACAAGATTTGTTGATCCATCACTTGGATTTGCACTGGGTTGGAACTATTGGTTTAACTGGGTAATAACTGTTGCGGCAGATGTTACGATTGCTGCACAAGTAATTCAATACTGGAGCCCGTTAGCAGGTATGCCAGCTTGGATTTGGAGTTGTCTGTTTTTAGTTATTATATTTGGCTTAAATGCTTTGTCTGTACGTGTTTATGGAGAAAGTGAATATTGGTTTGCTTTAATTAAAGTAGTAACGGTAATCATTTTTATAGCTATCGGTTTATTAACGATTGTAGGTATTATGGGAGGCGAAGTTGTCGGCTTTGATACATTTACAAAAGGAAATGGCCCAATCTTAGGAGATGGTATCGGCGGCAGTCTATTATCAATTTTAGGTGTATTCTTAGTTGCCGGGTTCTCATTCCAAGGAACTGAATTAATCGGTATTACTGCTGGTGAATCTGAAAATCCAGAAAGAGCGGTACCTAAAGCCATTAAACAAGTTTTCTGGAGAATATTATTGTTCTACATTTTAGCGATTTTTGTAATTGGTATGCTCATTCCTTATGATAGCTCAGCATTAATGGGTGGAGGAGATAGTGTAGCTACATCACCATTTACACTCGTGTTCAAGAATGCAGGACTTGCATTTGCAGCATCATTTATGAATGCTGTTATATTAACTTCAGTATTGTCTGCAGGAAATTCGGGTATGTATGCATCAACACGAATGTTATATTCAATGAGTAAAGACAAACTTGCTTTTCCTATATTTGGAAGAACGAATAAGTACGGTGTGCCATATATGTCATTGATTGTAACTGGGGTTATTGTAATCGGTATTTTCTTATTGCAACACGTAAGTGGGGATGCTTATCAATACATTGTTGCTGCAAGTGGTATGACTGGATTTATTGCTTGGGTAGGTATTGCGATAAGCCATTATAGATTTAGAATGGCTTTTAACAAACAGAATTATGATAAATCTAAATTAAAATACACAGCAAAATTATTCCCATTTGGACCTATATTTGCAGGGTTCTTATGTGTGGTTGTAATAATTGGTCAAGATGTTGATTTTATAAAAACTGGAGATTTCGATTTAAACCGTTTTATCATAACGTATATGGGAATTCCAGTATTCTTGATTTTCTTCATATATCACAAATTACGTTATAAAACGAAAAAAATTCCATTAGAACAAGTTGATCTCCGTCAAGATGTCAAAATGGATGAAGTAAAAGAAATTAAATAAAACTGTTGACTTAAATGATTAATGTTGATATGATAGGTAACGTTGAATACGAAACGAACCAAGAAGAAACTCCCGTTTCTCACCTGTAGCGACGCTAATTGCAGTTGGCAGGTCTATATATACATGAATCATCATGTGTAGAAAGGAGCGGGTATCTTGTATACTCGCTCTTTTTGCTTGGGATAATTTCGTAAAAATCTTGGAGGTGTCAACCATAGCAAAAGATCAAACTCAAGTTAACGAAAAGATTCGCGCAAAAGAATTACGTTTAATAGGTCAAGATGGAGAACAAATTGGCGTTAAAACGAAAAACGAAGCCCTTGAAATGGCTGAACGCGTTGGTTTAGATGTAGTCTTAATGGCTCCAAATGCTAAACCACCTGTTGCTAGAATTATGGATTACGGTAAATACAAATTCGAACAACAGAAAAAAGAAAAAGAAATGAAAAAGAAACAAAAAACAATTAATCTTAAAGAAATTCGTTTGAGCCCAACAATTGAGGAACATGATTTCCAAACTAAATTGAAAAATGGACGCAAATTTTTATCTAAAGGTGATAAATGTAAAGTTTCAATTCGTTTCAGAGGTCGTGCAATTACGCACAAAGAAATTGGTCAACGTGTTTTAGAAAAATTTGCAGAAGAATGTAAAGATATCGCGACAGTTGAACAAAGACCAAAAATGGACGGGCGTCAAATGTTTATTACGCTTAATCCATTAAACGAAAAATAATAAAGATATTACAGGAGGAAATGAATCATGCCTAAAATGAAAACACACCGTGGAGCAGCTAAACGTGTTAAAAGAACTGGTTCAGGTAAATTAAAACGTTCAAGAGCATTCACATCTCACTTATTCGCTAACAAATCTACTAAGCAAAAACGTAAATTACGTAAAGCTTCATTAGTACACAAATCAGACATGAAACGTGTAAAACAATTATTATCTTATAAAAAATAATTGACGAGAACTATATTCAAAAGATTATATTTAAGTACGAAGATATTTAGAGGAGGAATTTATTATGCCACGAGTTAAAGGTGGAACAGTAACAAGAGCGCGTCGTAAAAAGACGATTAAATTAGCTAAAGGTTACTTCGGTGCAAAACGCACATTATATAAAGTAGCAAAACAACAAGTAATGAAATCAGGTCAGTATTCATTCCGTGACCGTCGTCAAAGAAAACGTGATTTCCGTAAATTATGGATTACTCGTATTAACGCGGCTGCACGTCAACATGACATGAGCTATTCAAGATTAATGAATGGTTTGAAAAAAGCTGAAATTGATGTTAACCGTAAAATGCTTTCTGAAATTGCTATTTCAGATGAAAAAGCTTTCGGTGAATTAGTAGCTAAAGCTAAAGAAGCTTTAAAATAATATTTCAAAATAAAGAGATGTACAATAGTGTACATCTCTTTATTTTATATCTAATCATAAAAGATGATACATATATTCCGTTTTTTATAAACATTTTGATATATAGCGTTATCATTTGATAAAATGACTTTAATGTCATATTTAAGGAGTAAATTATGTCTAAATTTGATGAAATGATAACAGTGGTACCAAGAACTACTTTATTTAATAATGAAGATCATACATTTAATGGTTTCTTGGATAAAAATAGTAATAAAGGACAAGCGATTTTTGACACTTTACATCATTATGAAGTGAAACGTCGCGGTGATATGGAAGAAGATCCTACATATAAACAACTCATATCATATTGTATTCTAGAAAATGAACACGATGAAATACTAGTATATGAGCGATTATCTGGTGGCGGTGAAGCAAGGTTACATGGTCAATCTTCGATAGGTGTAGGTGGTCACATGAATGATGTGAAGGGTGCCGATTCTATCAATGAAGTATTGAGAGTGAATGCACAGAGAGAACTGGAAGAAGAAGTAGGACTGTCGTCTCAAAAATCACAAAATTTAGCTTATATTGGTTTTATAAACGATGATACCAATGAAGTTGGAAAAGTGCATATGGGCGTTGTATTTAAGATTAACGTCAGCAGTAAGGATGTTGAAGCAAAAGAAACTGACACTTTAAGAATCAAATGGGTCGATCAAGCAAAAATTGATAACTATGATGACTTTGAAACATGGAGTGCTTTAATATTACAAGCTTTAAAGTAGAGGTGTAACTGTATGTCTGATATCATTCCTTTTCCACGTTCTCAAGAAAAACTAACAAAAGAAATTAAATCAGCTTTTACAAGTCAAAATTATGATAAAACTTATGAACTTATTGAAGATTATGAAAGACAATTTGAACTTGATGATTCATTAGCACTATTAAAGTGTTCGTTATTATATGAAATGGGACATTTTTTGGAGCTACGTGAAGAAGCTATCATTTTGTTAAAGCAAGGTATAACAAAGTACGATGATCTAATGATTTTCTATATAAAAAGTCTTAGCGGATTAGGACAACATTTCGAAGTTGTTGAAGTAATAGATCAAATTATTGATGAAGTCAAAGATCATAGAACACGTATGGAGTTATTTCCATTAAAAGAATATTCACTAGGTCAACTTGAAAGGCATAATGAGAAAGCATCACAACAATTACAACAATTTGATGTATTATCATTAAGAGAGCAAGTGAATACAATATTAACGCTAATTGATCACAATCAGTTCGACTATCAATCTACGATTGCATATTTATTGACAGAGATTCCTTTAGCGCCTAATGTTAAAAGCATTATCCTTGAATATTTGCGATTTGCAGGTTATAGTGAGCCATTAGAAATTCAAAAATTTAATTATGATTTAATAGTAACACCAACAGAATTATCAGGATTAGATCATACAGTTATCAAATTACAAATTGTGCCTGAAGTGTTAAATCAACTTGAAGATAGTGCAGTGCAAATTCTAGATGAAGCACAAAGGTTAATGAACAACCATGCAATCATGCTATATCCAATTGATATAGAGACCATAGCGTCAATGTCAAATTGGATAGTAGCGTATGTAAATTACTTCAAGTCAATGTTAGGACTAGAAGAAATAAATGATACAAGTGAAGTTACCCAGTTGATTAGATTGATAGATGAACTAGAATAATTTAATTATTAATGTATAAATTGGGTAAGTAAGTATGGTAGTATTAAAAAATATTTGAAAATCAATTTCAATCAAATTTCAACCGTCCAATTGTTTTAGAAGTTCAGTGTTTGTGTAGAACATTGACGTATGCTATAATAATGGAGTTGAAAAAATAAAATAGGATAATCATGGAGGTTTTTATACATGACAGCAACTTGGGAAAAAAAGGAAGGTAACGAAGGCGTATTATCCGTTACAGTTCCAGCAGAAAAAGTAGACAATGCAATTGATAAGGCTTTTAAAAAAGTAGTAAAACAAATTAACGTACCTGGATTCCGTAAAGGTAAAGTACCACGTCCGATATTTGAACAACGCTTTGGCGTAGAAGCTTTATATCAAGATGCAGTTGATATCTTATTACCAGAAGCTTACGGTGAAGCAATTGATGAAACAGGTATTAAACCAGTTGATCAACCTGAAATCAATGTAACTTCAATCGAAAAAGGTAAAGAAATGACTTTCGAAGCAACTGTAGTAGTAGAACCAGAAGTTCAATTAGGTGACTACAAAGGTTTAGAAGTTGAAAAACAAAACACTGAATTAACAGATGAAGAAGTACAAGAATCTATCGATCATCAATTAGGTCATTTAGCTGAAATGGTTGTTAGAGAAGACGGTGCTATTGAAGACGGTGACACAGTAAACATCGATTTTGATGGTTATGTTGATGGAGAACAATTCGAAGGCGGACAAGCTGACGGTTATGATTTAGAAATCGGTTCAGGTTCATTCATCCCTGGATTTGAAGAACAATTAGTTGGTGTTAAAGCTGGAGAAGAAAAAGATGTAAATGTTACATTCCCAGAAGAGTACCATGCTGAAGAATTAGCTGGAAAAGAAGCTACATTCAAAACAAAAGTAAACGAAATTAAATATAAAGACGTTCCAGAATTAACTGATGAAATTGCAAATGAGTTAGATGCTGAAGCGAATACAGTTGACGAATACAAAGCAAATTTACGTAAACGTTTAGCTGAACAAAAAGAAACTGAAGCTGAAAATGCTCAAAAAGAAGAAGCAATTAACAAAGCTTCTAACAATGCGACAATCGAAATTCCAGAAGCGATGATTAATACTGAATTAGATCGTATGGTTCAAGAGTTTGGTCAACGTATGCAACAACAAGGCTTAAACTTAGAAACTTATTTCCAAATCTCTGGACAAGATGAATCACAATTAAGAGAGCAAATGAAAGATGATGCAGAAGAACGTGTTAAAACAAACTTAACTTTAACTGCAATTGCAGATGCAGAAGAAGTTGAAGTTACTGATGCAGACATCGACAAAGAGCTAGAAAAAATGAGTGAACAATTTAATATTTCAGTAGAAGATATTAAACAAACACTTGGTAGCACAGATATCGTTAAAAATGATGTGCGCATCCAAAAAGTTATTGATTTATTAGTTGATGAAGCAAAATTAGTAGAACCATCTAAAGATGACGCTGAAGCATAACTAAATATAAACTAAGCAAATTGTTTTGTGAATTATATGTTAGTTGTTTAATATAGTAATCCAGTAGCAGATGCATTCAATAATGTATCTGCTACAATACTTTATGCAAATAACTTGTGAATTGTATAAGTTGCATATTAAAATACTATTTAGTATAGTCTTTAGGGAATAGGGGTGTAAATAGAATGTTTAAATTCAATGAAGGTGAAGAGAATTTAAAATGCTCTTTCTGCGGTAAAGATCAAGATCAAGTTAAAAAACTAGTTGCAGGAAGTGGCGTGTATATATGTAATGAGTGTATTGAGCTATGTTCTGAAATTGTAGAAGAAGAGTTAGCTCAAGCTGAGCCAGAAGGCTTAACTGAATTGCCAACACCTAAAGAAATTATGGATCAATTAAATGACTATGTTATTGGCCAAGAAAAAGCTAAAAAGTCATTAGCAGTAGCAGTATATAATCATTACAAACGAATTCAACAATTAGGTCCTAAAGAAGATGAAGTTGAATTACAGAAGAGTAATGTAGCTTTAATCGGTCCTACAGGTAGTGGTAAAACATTATTAGCTCAAACATTAGCTAAGACACTTAACGTGCCATTTGCAATTGCAGATGCAACAAGTTTAACTGAAGCAGGTTATGTTGGTGACGACGTAGAAAATATATTATTAAGATTAATTCAAGCTGCGGATTTTGATGTAGATAAAGCTGAAAAAGGTATTATCTATGTTGATGAAATCGATAAAATTGCTAGAAAATCAGAAAATACGTCAATTACACGTGATGTTTCAGGTGAAGGTGTTCAACAAGCATTGCTTAAAATTTTAGAAGGTACAACAGCAAGTGTGCCTCCACAAGGTGGACGTAAACATCCAAACCAAGAATTAATTCAAATTGATACAACAAATATCTTATTTGTACTTGGTGGTGCATTTGATGGTATTGATGAAGTGATTAAACGTAGACTTGGTGAAAAAGTGATTGGTTTCTCAAGTAGTGAAGCTTCAAAATACGATGAAGATGCAATTTTACAGCAAATCAGACCGGAAGATTTACAATCTTATGGTTTGATTCCAGAATTTATTGGACGTGTTCCAATTGTAGCTAATTTAGAAACTTTAGATGTAGATGCTTTAAATAATATTTTAACGCAACCTAAAAACGCTTTAGTTAAACAATATACTAAGATGTTAGAGTTGGATGACGTTGAACTAGTATTTACTGAAGAAGCATTAGCTGCAATCAGTAACAAAGCAATTGAACGTAAAACAGGTGCACGTGGATTACGTTCTATAATTGAAGAAGCCTTAATTGATATTATGTACGATGTTCCTTCTTCTGAAGGTGTGGCAAAAGTTGTCATCACTGATGAAACAATAAATGAAGAAAAAGAACCTGAACTATACGATAAAGAAGGTAACCTTGTAAATAAGGAACAAACATCTGCTTAATTAATAATATGAAGAGTCTTAAGTTGAATGCTAACAACTTAAGACTCTTTTTTTTATATGAACTTTGTAGTAATAAAAGGGAATATTATAAAATGATTAACTCAATATAAAATCATAATGATTAAATGAATAATTCTTTATCACATTAATTATTCATATTCATATAAGTAAAACTGTAATATAATAGAACAGTCAGTTTAGTAGAAAAGAGGGTCGATAATTATGAAAATAAATCCAAATGAAATAGAATTACTAATCAGTGCAGTGAAACCAGAACAATACCCAGAAACTGGTCTTACTGAAATTGCTTTAAGTGGCAGATCTAATGTCGGAAAGTCGACATTTATAAATAGTATGATTGGTAGAAAAAATATGGCACGTACATCGCAACAGCCTGGTAAGACACAAACACTCAACTTTTATAATATAGATAATCAACTTGTCTTTGTTGATGTACCAGGATATGGGTATGCAAAAGTGAGTAAAAAGCAACGTGAGGCTTTTGGTAAAATGATTGAACGTTATATATCTGGAAGGGAATCGCTTAAACTTGTGATTCAACTTGTAGATTTAAGACATAATCCAACCGAAGATGATATCTTAATGTATAATTATTTGAAGTATTATGAATTGCCAACACTGATTGTTGCAACAAAAGAAGATAAAATTCCAAAAGGAAAAGTTCAAAAACATTTAGCAAATATTCAACAAAAACTAGAAATGGAACCAGAAGACGATATAGTTAGTTATTCATCAGTGAAAAACAATAAACAACAAATGATATGGGATAAAATCGAACGTTATTTATAATTAGTTAAAACTGTAATATAAATCATCGTAAAACTGTATAAATTAGGCTAAATTATGACAACAATTTGAATGCAAATTATAATTCTTCTAATTTAGTTAAGCAACATGCTTAACTAAAGCTATAATTGTGTTATAATTTACTTATTGTAATATGTATGGAGGGCGTTATAAATGCATTTAATTGCGGTTAGCATTAATCATCGTACAGCAGATGTAGCACTTAGAGAAAAAGTTGCTTTCAAAGATGATGCCATACGTTCAGCCCATGTTGATTTATTTGAAACAAAATCTATTTTAGAGAATGTTATTTTATCAACATGTAATCGTACAGAAGTATATGCAGTCGTAGATCAAATTCATACAGGTCGTTATTATATTCAACGCTTTTTAGCTCGATCTTTTGGATTTGATGTCGAAGAAATAAAAGATATGACAGAAGTAAGCGTGGGGGACGAAGCAGTTAATCATTTACTGCAAGTTACTTCTGGACTTGATTCTATTGTACTTGGTGAAACTCAGATTCTAGGACAAATAAGAGAAGCATTCTTTATTGCACAAGATGAAGAAACAACAGGTACGATATTTAATCACCTTTTTAAACAAGCAATTACTTTTGCGAAGAAAGCACATAATGAAACAGACATTGCAGATAATGCAGTAAGTGTTTCATATGCTGCAGTTGAACTAAGTAAGAAAGTATTTGGCAAAATCAACAATAAGCAAGCTTTGATCGTCGGTGCAGGGGATATGAGTGAATTATCACTTTTAAATTTAATTGGTTCAGGAGTTACAGATATTACGATTGTAAATAGAACTTTAAGTAAAGCACAAGATCTTGCAACGAAACACAATGTGAATTTTGAACCCATGTCATCATTACCGAAACTTTTAGCTAAAGTGGATATTGTTATTAGTTCAACGAGCTCTGATAATTATATCATCACGAATGATATGATACAGTCTATTGCAAGTGAACGAAAAAATGATTCATTAGTACTTATTGATATTGCAGTACCTAGAGATATTGAACCAAATATAGATGCGATTCAAAGTATTTTTAATTATGATGTAGATGATTTGAAAGGCTTAGTAGATGCGAATTTAAGAGAGCGTCAAAATGCAGCAAACGAAATTATGCATCGTATACCATCTGAAATTACTGCGCACAATGAATGGGTTAATATGTTAGGTGTTGTTCCTGTTATTCGGGCGTTACGTGAGAAAGCAATGAATATCCAATCAGAAACAATGGAAAGTATTGATAGAAAGTTACCAGGCCTTTCTGATAGAGAACGTAAAGTAATATCAAAACATACAAAGAGTATCATCAATCAAATGTTAAAAGATCCAATTAAACAAGCTAAAGAATTGAGTAGTGATAGAAAAGGTAACGAAAAATTAGAGCTGTTTCAAAACATTTTTGACATAGAAGCTGAACCTGGTTATGAACCACGTAAGAAGAAAAGTGAAGTGACTAATAGTCAAATATTAAGTTTTGAATAAGCATATTCAAATGGTGATGATATGCAAGAAACTTTATTTATTAGGTTAAATGAACTTATTTTAATATTTTATTTAATCAGTATTGCTTGTTATTTTATCGACTTTGTTAAAAAACATTACATTGTTAGTAAAGTAGGTTTTGTTACTTTGGGGATTGTTTGGTTGTTACAGACAATCTCTTTATCTTTTTATATAAATGTAACCCAACAAGTTCCTTTAAATAATATTTTTGATGTGCTCTTTGCTTTAGCATGGTTAATTATTTCTATTTCAATTGTAATCAGTGTGATAAAGCAGATTAATATATCAATTTTTTTATTTAACCTTATTGGGTTTGTATTTATTGCGGTAAATACTTTCCAACCAATGCATTATCAGAGCAGACTTGGTCAAACCACTGTGATAAATGAATTGTTAGTGGTACATATCGCATTGGCGACGGCAAGCTATGCACTTTTTGCATTTGCTTTTGTGAACTGTATCCTGTACTTAATTCAGTTTAAAAACTTAAAGCAAAAACGTTTCAATCAAAAATACTTTAGAATTGCTAGTGTAGCAACATTAGAGCAAGTCGTATTCTATAGTACATTAATTGGTTTTTCGTTTATTATTTTAAGTATTATATTAGGTGCACAATGGGGATTCAACACATTAGGTGCTAAGATATTGATTGATGCTAAGGTACTTTTATCAACGTTAATAACACTTTTATATGGTGTTTATTTGTTGTTTAGAGTAAGGAAAAAACTAGATTCAATAAAACTTATTTACTTTAATGCAATCTTATTTTGTCTAAGTATGATTAATTTATTTTTTGCTTCACATTTTTCAAGTATTCATTAAATATTAGAAATTTATGAGCGATTCATGATTTAATGACAATAAAGTCATTGATACAAGGAGGCACAACATGCGCAAACTAGTCGTTGGTTCTCGTAGAAGTAAACTTGCTTTAACCCAAAGCCAACAATTTATTGATAAATTAAAGGCGATTGATGAAAATTTAGAAATTGAAATTAAAGAAATCGTTACAAAAGGTGACCGTATTATTGATAAACAATTATCAAAAGTAGGCGGTAAAGGCTTATTTGTTAAAGAAATTCAAAATGAATTGTTTGATCATACTATTGATATGGCAATTCATTCATTAAAAGATGTACCTAGTGTAATCCCTGATGGCTTAACATTGGGATGTATACCAGATCGTGAAAATCCTTACGATGCGTATATAGCAAAAAATCATGTGCCATTAAGTGAGTTACCTGATAAAAGCATTGTTGGTACAAGTTCATTGAGACGCGGTGCACAAATTCTTGCTAAATATCCAAACCTAGAAATTAAATGGATACGTGGGAATATAGATACACGTTTGAACAAGTTAGAAACAGAAGACTACGATGCAATTATACTTGCTGCCGCAGGATTAAAGCGTATGGGATGGTCTGACGATATCGTAACATCATATTTAGATGAAGACACACTGATACCAGCAATTGGACAAGGTGCACTGGGTATTGAATGTAGAGCGGATGATAAAGAACTCTTAGATTTATTACAGAAAGTGCACAATGCTGATGTAGCTGATTGTGTTGCTGCTGAAAGAACCTTTTTAGCAGGTATGAATGGTAGTTGCCAAGTTCCAATTGGTGGTTATGCTACAAAAAATAATAAAGGCTTAATTGAATTTACGGGATTAATTATGTCACCGGACGGTAAGACACGTTATCAACATACTGAACGCGGAACAAATCCAATTGAATTAGGTGAAAAAGTAACAGAAGTATTGAATGCGCAAGGCGCGTATGAAATAATTAAGACATTAAACGAATCTGAATAAATCGTTTGAGGTGAATTAAATGAGACCAGTTATAGTTATGACACAAACTAGCGAATTTAAGAGTGAAGATGCATGTATACTACATAAGCCATTGATAGATGTAGCGCCATTGTATTTTGATACTCAATTACTAGATGTTAACTATGACTGGCTTATTTTTTCGTCTAAAAAAGCTGTTGAATATTTTTTACCGTACCTCGAACGAACTCCTGTAAAACAAATCGCAGTTATCGGTAAGAAAACAGCTGATTATTGTATGTCAAAAGGGATACAAGTAGATTTTTGTCCTTTAGATTATTCGCAAGAAGGGTTTATAAATGATTTTCAAGGCAAAAAAAATAGTAAAGTGTTAATACCTTCGAGTCAAGCAGCACGTCCCTATTTAAAAAATGCTTTAGAAGCAAGATTGATTTCAGTTCAGAAAATTGACTTATATCAACCTATTCCACATACTGAAAATATAAATGAAGTTATAAAGCTTTTATCAAATAATGAAGTAGATGCAATGACTTTTGCCAGTTCATCTGCCGTTAAATTTTTCTTCGAACATGTAGAGAAAATTAATTTTAGTCATTATTTTGTTATTGGAAATCAAACATTAGAAACAATCAATAGTTATGGTATCCAAGCTACGAAAGCAAATATACAGACACTAGACTCACTAGTGAATAAAATCTTAGAAAGTTGGAAAGATAATGCAATTTGATAGACATAGAAGATTACGTAGTAGTAAAACGATGAGATCGATGGTTCGTGAAACATACGTCCATAAAGAGGATTTAATTTATCCAATCTTTGTAGTTGAAAGAGATAATGTAAAAGAGGAAATTGTTTCAATGCCTGGTGTATACCAATTAAGTTTAAATTTATTAGATGATGAAATTAAAGAAGCTTATGATTTAGGTATACGAGCAATTATGTTCTTTGGAGTACCAAATGAAAAAGATGACATAGGAACAGGTGCATATGATCATAATGGTATTGTCCAAGAAGCAACAAGAAAAGCTAAAGCAATGTATAGTGATTTACTAGTTGTGGCAGATACATGTCTTTGTGAGTATACAGATCATGGCCATTGTGGTGTGATAGATACAACGACACAAGATGTTGATAATGACAAATCACTGCCACTACTTGTAAAAACAGCAATTTCACAAGTGGAAGCAGGAGCAGATATTATTGCACCAAGTAATATGATGGATGGATTTGTAGCTGAAATTCGCGCTGGCTTGGATGAAGCTGGATATCAAAATATTCCAATTATGAGTTATGGTATTAAATATGCATCAAGTTTCTTCGGACCATTTAGAGATGCTGCAGAATCAACGCCACAATTTGGTGATCGTAAAACATATCAAATGGATCCAGCGAATAGAAGAGAAGCGTTGAGAGAACTTGACAGTGATTTAGCTGAAGGCGCAGATATGATGATTGTGAAACCAGCTTTAAGCTTTTTAGATATCATTCGTGATGTAAGAAATTCAACTAATATTCCTGTTGTTGCTTACAATGTGAGTGGGGAATATAGCATGACAAAAGCTGCAGCACTTAATGGTTGGATTGATGAAAAAGCAGTTGTTATGGAACAAATGATTTCTATGAAACGTGCAGGCGCAGATATGATTGTGACTTATTTCTCTAAAGATATTTGTCGCTATCTTGATGAACAATAAGGAGGATATATAAATGAGGTATACAAATTCAGAGCAAGCAATGAAAAAAGCTGAAACTTTAATGCCTGGTGGCGTAAATAGTCCAGTGAGAGCTTTTAAATCGGTAGATACACCAGCGATATTTATGGATCATGGAAATGGTTCTAAGATATATGATATTGATGGAAATGAATATATAGATTACGTTTTAAGTTGGGGACCATTAATTTTAGGTCATCAAAATAAACAAGTCATTAAAAGAATTCATGAGGAAGTTGATAAAGGAACGAGTTTTGGTGCTTCTACTTTACAAGAAAATAAATTAGCTGAACTTGTTATTGAACGTGTTCCTTCTATTGAAAAAGTAAGAATGGTATCTTCAGGTACAGAAGCAACACTAGATACGTTACGACTTGCTAGAGGATATACTGGACGTAATAAAATTGTTAAGTTTATTGGTTGTTATCATGGTCACAGTGACTCTTTATTAATTAAAGCAGGTTCAGGTGTGGCAACACTGGGATTGCCTGATTCTCCAGGTGTACCAGAAGGTATTGCGAAAAATACAATTACAGTACCATATAATGATTTAGATGCTATTAAAGTTGCTTTTGAAGAATTTGGAGACGATATTGCAGGCGTTATCGTTGAACCGGTAGCAGGTAATATGGGTGTAGTACCTCCAGTGGATGGCTTCTTACAAGGATTAAGAGATATTACGAATGAATATGGCTCATTATTAATTTTTGATGAAGTAATGACAGGTTTTAGAGTAGGATACAATTGTGCACAAGGCTACTTTAATGTGACGCCAGATTTAACTTGCTTAGGTAAAGTTATTGGTGGAGGATTACCAGTAGGTGCATTTGGTGGAAAAGCAGAAATTATGGATAAAATCGCTCCAACTGGTGATATATATCAGGCTGGTACATTATCAGGTAATCCATTAGCCATGACTAGTGGTTATGAAACATTGAGTCAACTAACACCTGAATCTTATGAATATTTCAATGAATTGGGAGATATCCTAGAATCTGGATTGAAAACAGTATTTAATAAACATGAAGTGCCAATCACAGTTAACCGTGCTGGTTCAATGATCGGTTACTTCTTAAATCCAGGGCCAGTTACAAACTTTGATGAAGCTAATAATAGTGATTTAGAACGCTTCAGTCAAATGTATAGAGAAATGGCAAAAGAGGGTGTATTCTTACCACCATC
Organism: Staphylococcus sp. ACRSN; assembly: GCF_022346615.1. Classification (GTDB taxonomy): domain Bacteria; phylum Bacillota; class Bacilli; order Staphylococcales; family Staphylococcaceae; genus Staphylococcus. Next base: position 167,246 of record NZ_JAKRNS010000003.1, read on the forward strand.
ACAATTTGAAGGAACATTCCTTTCAACTGCACATACGAAAGAAGACATTGAAAAAACAATTAAAGCATTTGATACTGCACTTAGCAGAATTGTATAAATTTCAACAATGTGCCCGAACAACAAAGTAGTTGAACGGGCACTTTTTTATTGGTTAATCTGATATAGAAATTAATGAAAGTTGTGAACTCATGAATAAACATTTAAGAAACAATTTAATTGTTTTAAGTTTAGCTATTATTTTAAGTTTAATACTTCATATGGCACATGTACTTTTACCGTATATGTTTGGTCCTATTATTGCCAGTATCGTATGCATTAAGTTCTTTCACTTAGAAATTAAATGGCCATTTTGGCTGAGTCAATTAGGTTTAATACTATTAGGCGTACAAATTGGCAGTACGTTTACTAAAACAGTGATCTATGACATTAAAGACGATTGGCTTACAATTATACTCATAACAGTCATGTTATTATTACTTGCACTTATAATTGCGTATTTCTTTAAAAAAATTGCTAAAGTAAATACTGAGACAGCAATATTAAGCGTTATTCCAGGCGCATTAAGTCAAATGTTAGTTATGGCTGAAGAAGATAAAAAAGCTAATATCATGGTTGTTAGTTTAACACAAACATCTCGAATCATATTTGTTGTTGTATTGGTTCCGTTTATTTCATACTTCTTTAAAGATTCTGGTAATCACGATGATTTGGTTACAAATACGACAAAAAGACTCACAGAAGCTTTAACAATACCGAATATGTTTATTTTAATATTAGCAATTGCAGTTGTTTATTTTATTATGGGTAAAATTAACTTTCCCACACGGCAGTTGTTGGCACCTATTGTTGTGTTAATTGCTTGGAATATGTTCACAGGTATTACTTTTACTTTAGATAGTTATATTATTGCAGCTGCACAGGTAATATATATGATAAGAATAGGCATTCAAATTGCTAGTTTATTAGACCAGATGAAAGGACGTATTGCAATCGCTATAGCCTTTCAAAATGTAATGTTAATTTTGCTTGCTTTTATTATGGTATTTATTATTTCATTGGTTTCAAATCATTCTATTAATGAATTGTTCTTAGGTGCAGCGCCGGGGGGTATGAGTCAAATTGTTTTAGTTGCGATAGAAACAGGCGCCGATGTTGCGATGATTTCTAGCTATCATATTTTCCGGATTTTCTTCATATTGTTTTTAATTGCGCCACTACTTAAGTATTATCTACAATTTAGAGAACATTCAAGAAATAAAATTTAAAAAGAAAATGAGCTTTAAATGATATATTTCAATTAATATCATTTAAAGCTTTTTTGTCAAATATAGTTAAAATTAGTGCATATATTTAATAAAAAACTCAAAAGCATGTGTTGTAAAAATACAAATTAATAGAATAATAATACCAATATAAAATTCAGATATTTCTGACTGTTAAAAAATTTTAAAACGTTTCTAACAACTCATATCACTGTAAGTAAACGCTTACGAACTGATTTTATTTGAGAAAACGACTGTTGACGAATCTCTCATACATGCTAAAATAACTTCTTGTAAATAAAAGGAGTGTATATGTCATGAAGTTTAACAAGCATAAAATAAACACCGTAGACATAAATCAGGCAAAGAAAAGTGTATTTGCAACTGGTATCGGTAATGCTATGGAGTGGTTTGATTTTGCTTTATATTCATATTTAGCCGTGATTATAAGTAAAAACTTTTTCAGTCAAGTTGAAAATGATGAAATAAAACTTATTTTTACATTTGCCACTTTCGCGATAGCATTCTTGTTACGTCCTGTCGGTGGTATTGTATTTGGGAAAATTGGGGACAAATATGGACGAAAAGTTGTACTAACATCGACCATCATTTTAATGGCGTTCTCTACATTTATCATAGGTATTTTACCTACATATGACCAAATTGGAATTTGGGCACCAATTATATTATTACTTGCTCGTATTTTACAAGGATTTTCAGTGGGTGGTGAATATGCTGGTGCAATGGTATATATTGCAGAATCGTCACCAGATAATAAACGTATTAGATTGGGAAGCGGACTAGAATTAGGTACTTTATCTGGTTATATCTTCGCTTCAGTATTAATCACAATCATGTTTTGGTTAATACCTTCTGAAAGTATGCAATCATGGGGCTGGAGAATCCCATTCTTTATCAGTGTACCTATTGGATTGTTTGGATTATACTTGAGATCACATCTTGAAGAATCACCTATCTTCGAAAATGATTTAGCTAATCATGAAGAAGAAGAACCAGGTTTCTTACAAATTGTTAAGGAAAATAAACGTGATATTTTATTATGTGTCGTATTTGTAGCATTTTTCAATATTACTAATTATATGTTATTGGGTTATATGCCTTCTTACTTAGATGAAATTGTTGGCATTAAAGATACAATCAGTACACCAATTACTGCAGTCGTATTAATCATTATGCTACCATTCGCAATTATGTTTGGTCGTTTAGGTGATAAGAGTGGTAATAAGAAAATTATTAGCGTTGGGCTAATTCTAGGAATCGTATTTTCAATATTTTCATTCCAGTTCTTAAATGGTGGAAATTTAGGGTTCTTATTCATCGGATTACTAATGATAGGTATTGTATTATCCGTTTATGAAGGTACAATGCCAGGGACATTACCAACATTGTTCTTTACTAATGTGAGATATAGAACATTATCATGGACATTCAACATAGCCGTTTCAATTTTTGGTGGGACAACACCATTAGTTGCTTCTTGGTTAGTACATGTGACGAACAATAATTTAGCACCAGCATTTTATCTATTGGCAGTTAGTGTTATTGGATTAGTTGTTGTATTATTCTTATTTAAAGATACTTCAAAACAATCGCTAAAAGGTTCTTATCCTACAGTTGCTTCAGAGAAAGAGTTTGAAATCGCTGTAGAAAATCCAAAAGATTCATTATGGTGGAAATCAGAAACTAAATAGTATGTATTAGAATTAAGAAAAATTTCTTAGTTAAAATAGAGAGCAGATTAAAATCATTTGATTTTAATCTGCTCTTTTAATTGTATTCCTTATTAAGATAATGTATTTAAATATATCAGTATATGTTATGTGATTATTACAATATATTTCAAAAAGCTGTATTTCAATAAGTTAATTATTATTTGGGTTATTAGGACACGACTGTAGATGAGCATTATACAAACCAGCAGCTTCTAAAAATGAAAATACAGTTACTGGACCTAAAAATTTGAAACCATATTTCTTTAAATCTTTTGATAGTTGTTTTGCACGGTCATCAATAGTAATCCGTTCAGATGAATGATTATATTTAAAGTCTATAGGCTTATGATTGACATATGACCATAAAAAATCACTGAAACTTCCGTGTTCTTTTTCTATTTTTAAATAACCTTGAGCTTGGTTTACGATAGCTTCTAACTTTTTTCGATGATGAACGATATTTGGAAATAACATGAGTTCATCAATATCTTCAGATGTCATTTTTGAAACGACTTCTGGATCAAAATCATGGAATGCCTTTTCATATGATTCCTTTTTCTTTAAAATAGTTAGCCATGATAAACCAGCATGCTGAGATTCCAGTGCTAAAAGTTTAAATAGGTCATGACTATCATACATTGGTTGGCCCCATACTTCATCATGATATTGTATATAGATTGGATCTTTTGTTCCAAAAGCACATTCATTCATAAATTTTACCTCCTGTGCATTGACTTATTTGAGTATCCATTATACTATAATTAAGGAAATAAATATTGTATTTGGGAAGAGTAAATATAGTTAGATTTAACAGAGAGTACACAGATTGCTGAAAGTGTATAATTTAATATATTGAAGGTAGCCCACGATGAACTTTTACTGAAATACAACGTTTGTAGATTAGGTTGAAGCGTGTTTGAGCGTTAATCATATTTAGAGTGCACGTATTAAAGAAGATTTAATACGTGAATTTAGGTGGTACCACGGAATATCCGTCCTATAATATTAGGGCGGATATTTTTTATTTTAAGGAGGATTTTATCAAATGGAAATGAAACCAAAATATAATCCGAGCGAAGTTGAGTCAGGACGTTATGACCAATGGGTAAACAATGGATACTTTAAAGCTGCAGAAGATAATACAAAAGAAACATATACAATCGTTATTCCACCTCCAAATGTAACTGGTAAATTACATTTAGGGCATGCATGGGATACGACATTACAAGATATTATTACACGAATGAAACGTATGCAAGGGTACGATACTTTGTACTTACCAGGCATGGATCATGCTGGTATCGCTACTCAAGCAAAAGTAGAAGCGAAGTTAAACGAACAAGGTTTATCAAGACATGATCTTGGTAGAGAAAAATTCCTTGAAAAAGCTTGGGAATGGAAAGAAGAATATGCAAGTTTTATTCGAAATCAATGGTCTAAATTAGGATTAGGATTAGATTATAGCAGAGAGCGATTCACTTTAGATGACGGCTTAAGTAAAGCTGTAAAAAAAGTTTTTGTTGATATGTATAACAAAGGTTTAATTTATCGTGGTGAATATATTATTAACTGGGATCCTGTTGCAAGAACCGCTTTATCTGATATTGAAGTTATTCATGAAGATGTTCAAGGTAAATTTTATCATTTCAAATATCCATATGCTGATGGTGAAGGATTTATTGAAATTGCTACGACAAGACCAGAAACAATGTTAGGTGATACAGCAATTGTTGTAAATCCCAATGATGAGAGATACAAAGATGTAATAGGTAAAAATGTTATTTTACCAATCATCGGTAAAACATTGCCTATATTAGCAGATGAATATGTAGATATTGAATTTGGTAGTGGGGCGATGAAAGTAACGCCAGCACATGATCCAAATGACTTTGAAATTGGTAATCGTCATGATTTAGAACGCATCATTGTTATGGATGAATCTGGTAAAATGAATGAAAAAGCTGGTAAATATGAAGGTATGGACCGTTTTGAATGTCGTGAGCAATTAGTAAAAGATTTAGAAGCAGAAGGTTTGGTTATTAAAATAGAAGAGCATGAACATTCTGTGGGGCATTCTGAGCGTTCGGGTGCAGTGGTTGAACCTTATTTATCAACTCAGTGGTTTGTAAAAATGAAACCATTGGCTGAACAAGCGTTAAATAATCAAGAAACAGATAATAGAATAGATTTTGTTCCAGCACGATTTGAAAAAACATTCAATCGATGGATGGAAGAAATAAGAGATTGGACCATTTCACGACAACTTTGGTGGGGACATCAAATTCCGGCATGGTACCATAATGAAACAGGTGAAATCTATGTTGGAGAAGAAGCACCTGAAAATCCAGAGCAGTGGACACAAGATGCTGATGTACTAGATACATGGTTTTCAAGTGCATTATGGCCATTTTCTACATTAGGTTGGCCAGATGTGGATGCAGAAGACTTTAAACGTTATTTCCCTACGAATGCTTTAGTAACAGGTTATGACATTATTTTCTTCTGGGTTGCACGAATGATATTCCAAGGTTTAGAGTTTACTGGTGAAAAACCATTCAATGATGTTTTATTACATGGTTTAGTGCGTGCAGAAGATGGACGCAAGATGAGTAAATCATTAGGAAACGGTGTTGACCCAATGGATGTCATCGATGAATATGGTGCAGATAGTTTAAGATATTTCCTTGCAACTGGTTCGTCACCTGGTCATGATTTACGTTATTCAACAGAAAAAGTTGAATCAGTATGGAACTTCATTAACAAAATATGGAATGCTGCGCGATTTAGTATTATGAATATTGGTGATACATTTAAAGTAGAAGATATTGATTTATCAGGTGAATTATCACTTGCGGATAAATGGATTTTAACACGATTAAATGAAACGATTGCTAATGTAACTGATCTTAGTGAAAAGTATGAATTCGGTGAAGTTGGTAGATCTTTATATAACTTTATTTGGGATGATTTCTGTGATTGGTATATTGAAATGAGTAAAATACCAATGAATGGTGAGGATGAATCACAAAAGCAAACAACAAGATCTGTTTTAACGCATGTATTAGATAATACAATGAGAATGTTGCATCCATTTATGCCATTTGTAACCGAGCAAATTTGGCAAAATTTACCACATCAAGGTGAAACAATTGTTAATGCAGCTTGGCCTGAAGTGGACGAGGCTCTTGTTTTCGATGAAAGTAAAGAAACAATGCAACAACTTGTTGAAATTATAAAATCAGTCAGACAATCTAGATTAGAAGTAGATACGCCATTATCAAAAGCAATCCCAATCTTTATTCAAGCTAAAAATGATAATACTAAAGCAACATTGATTAACAATTCAAATTATATCGACAGATTCTGTCATCCAAGTGAATTGACAATTGAGACTGAAATTGAAATTCCTGAAAAAGCCATTACATCAATAACTACAGCAGGAGAAGTGATACTTCCATTAGAAGGTTTAATTGATATGGATAAAGAAATCGCTCGATTGGAAAAAGAATTGGAAAAATGGCAAAAAGAATTAGATCGTGTAAATAAAAAATTAGCAAATGAGAACTTCGTAAACAAAGCACCTGAGAAAGTAATAAACGAAGAACGTAGCAAGCAAACAACGTATCAAGAAAAATATGATGGTGTTAAGTTACGAATTAAACAATTAAAATCATAGGAGTCCTTAACATGAATTACCTTGACAGCTTATATTGGATACATGAACGAACTAAATTTGGCATCAAACCAGGCGTTAAAAGAATGGAGTGGATGCTAGAACAATTGAACAATCCACAATTTAATATAAATGGTATTCATGTTGGTGGAACAAATGGGAAAGGTTCTACAGTAGCTTATTTAAGATCAGCATTAGTTGATAATGGATATGAAGTTGGAACCTTTACTTCACCATTTATAGAGACTTTCAATGAAAGAATAAGCCTAAATGGTGTTCCAATCAGCGATGATGAAATTGTCGAACTTGTTCAAAAGGTAAAACCAGTAAGTGAATTATTAGAAGTTGAAACTGACTTAGGCGTAGCTACAGAATTTGAAATTATAACTACTATGATGTTTTTATATTTTGGTGAAATACATCCAGTAGATTTTGTTGTAATTGAGGCAGGACTCGGTATTAAAAACGATTCAACAAATGTATTTAAGCCAATTCTGTCTATATTAACTAGTATTGGTTTAGATCATACAGATATTTTAGGAGAAACATACGCTGATATTGCTAGAGATAAAGGTGCTATTGTTAAACCAGAAACACCTGTAATTTATGCAGTGAAAAATGAAGATGCTTTGCATATCATTCGTGAGTTAGTAGAGCAACAAAATGCTGAAGGTATTGAATTAGAAAGAGATATCAGTATTATTTCAGAAGATGAAGAATTCACTTATCGTTATAAAGATTATGAATTAGAGACGCTAATGTTAAACATGTTAGGTGAACATCAAAAAGAAAACGCTGCGCTTGCCATAACTGCATTAATTGAATTAAATGAATCAGGTGTTGTAGATTTAAACTTCAATAAAATGATAGATGGTATAGAATCTGTAACTTGGACTGGTAGAATTGAACAAGTTAAAGAGGAACCACTAATGATTGTAGATGGCGCCCATAATAATGAAAGTATTGAAGCATTAATTGAAACAATTAGAAATTATTATCATAGAGATAAGTTAGATATATTATTTGCAGCTACTAAAGGTAAACCAATTGCGACAATGGTGGATCAACTAAAAGAAATTGCTGAAACGTTTTATATTACTGACTTCGATTTTCATAAAGCTATGGATAAGCAAGATATATTTAATGAAATCAAAGTAGATGATAAAATTCTAATCGATGATTGTGTAAGATTTATCGAAAATTATGAAGGTGAAGGTTTATTAATAACAGGTAGCCTATATTTTATCAGTGAAATAAAAGCAAAAGTGAATTTTTAAATTCATAATTCAAATCATATTTTTTAAACTTTTATGTGTTTATATTTTTTACAAAGTAGTTATATAGTGATTTATTTAAAATTGTATGACTAAGATGAATATATTCAAAACAAATAAAAACGTCAATTTCTATTTACCTCAATAGAAATTGACATTTTTTTTATGTCGAAATTTTAATGTGAATTCATAGGAGCAATAATATTCTGCTCCGTATCTTAAATCATTCAATGTAAATATAAAGCAGTTTTCAAATTATTAAAATTTAAAAAATAAAATTTACAAATTTGTAAAACAATTTTAAAATTACCGTTTAATTTTTATAAATTAGGTAATAAAATATATAAAAAGCAATTATAACGATATAAATTTATGCTTTGTTTATTTATATAGATTAAATAAATATTATATAGTATTATATAATTAGTCGATAATTATAATTAATATATGGGGAATTGATTATAAGATGAAAAATTTTAAAGGGGAGTTTTCAAAATATGCGGATAAACATACTTGGATATAACATTTTCTCTAAAGGTGGGACTTCTAGAAGTAATATTAATTTAATTAAAACTTTTTTAGAAAAAGGTCATATCGTTCAATATTTTAATAGTCAACCATTTGAAGCAAGTGACATAACTAGATTAATTATTCATGAAGACATTAGTTCAGCAAATTTCACAATTTTTAGTAGTCAATTTGAAACTAAACTTTCAACGGGTGACGTATTGATTATTACGCGGGAAGATTTATTTAAATATTCACGAATTATAAAACAACATAATAAACAAATAAAAATAGTAGGGGAGATTCATGGCCCACTTGAATACATAAATGATGAAATTGATTTAGCATTAGATTCTATAGATTGTATAAGGGTGAGTACAGAATCTATAAAGCAGAAATTCAAACAAAAGTATCAGTATGATGCAGTATTTAACAAATATGTTAATGCGCAACATATAAATTTAAATGAGAAACCCACAAATACTAAGCGTAATTTATTGATAAAATCACGTTTTGAAGATGGTATCAAAGATATTTCATATGTAATAAAGTTAATAAATTATATTAAGAAAAATACAGATAAAACAGATATACAATTGTATATTGTAGGATACGGACCTTCAGAAAATTTATATAAAAATTTAGTCGCATATTATAATTTACAAGATAATGTACATATAAATGAAAAAGAACCACTAAATTATATTTATGTATCTACCTCCCCTTATGAAACGTTAGGTTATTCTATATTAGAAACAATAGGTATTGGGAATCAAGCGTTAATATATGCTGGAAACGACAATGTATTAAATGAAATATATGAGCAATACCACGGTGTATCATTTTTGACAAAACATTTTGAAAAAGACAGTGAAAAATTAATATCGGTGCTTGAAGGTAAGTACACTCGTGAGCAGCGTATGGAAGATATACAAAATCTGAAAATCAATTTTACAAACGATAATTATGCTGATGATTATTTAAAGAAAATCAGTAAAATGAAAATAAAAAAAGGCAAAGAACGTAAACTGCCTTCGTATAGGTTTAAAAAAACACATATTAATAAAATACAAAATCTTGATCATAAACGTGATTTATATGAACAACTTAAAAAGACAACAATGTTTAAGTTGCTACTAAACAATAATATCTTTTTTAATCGAATGAAAAAAATGTATACTTTTAGAAAAGAGAGATTAGAAAGAAAAATCATGGATGGAATAGAACCAGATGAAAATAAAGTATTTATAGAATCTTTTCATGGTAATAACTTTAGTGGTGACCCTAAATTTTTAGCACTTAAAATTAAAGAATTATATAAGCATAAAAAGGTATATGTTAGTTCTGTAAATTCACTAGTGGATATTGAAGTAAGAAATGCTGGTTTAATTCCAATACGTTTTGGAAGTACAATATATAAAAAGATATTTCGCTCTTGTAAATATATATTTATGAATGGAAATTCTTTAGACAAGGTTTTCAAACATAAAGATCAAATTTTTATACAAACCTGGCATGGTTTTCCATTGAAAAAAATGGTGAATGATTTAGCTGATAAAAAAGAGAAACAAGCACAACTTAATAAATTCCTTCCTCGTATGAAAAAATGGGATTATTTAATCACTGCTTCAAATTTAAATACATTATTGTTGAAATCTGCATTCAAATTAGAAAAAAATCATAATTTAACAGTGTTAGAGTTAGGTTCACCAAGAAATGAATATTTAATAAATAATAACAATGAGGAAGAGTGGTTAAGGGTGCAGCGCAAATATTTATTTACAAATGATAAAAATATGAAGTATATATTATATTGTCCTACATGGAGACAAGGAGAGCGCGAGAGTTTAACTCAAATTGATTTAATAACTTTATTAAACCAATTACCGAAAAATTATAAAATCATTGTTAAATTGCACCCTAATGAAGCGAGATTACGAAATAAATATAATGGCTTAGATGCAAGAATACACTGTTTTTATAATGAATTTGTTGATATTCAAGAATTATATATTTTGTGTGAATCCATGATCACAGATTATTCTTCTACAATATTTGATTATGCGCATTTAAATAAACCTATATTTTTATTACAAGAGGATGACTCTCAATATAAAAAAGATGTTGGTTTTTATTTTGATATTAATGAGGTAGGAAGATTTCCAGAAGCAGCATTAAATGAAGCAAAGTTAGCAGGTCAACTAACTAGAGTTGGCACAATTGATTATAGTCAAATGATTAATAGATTAATGAAAAATGATAAATCGAATACTTCAGAAAATATTCTAAAATGTATATTTGAAAATACAAAAGAGAATGTGAGTAAATCATCATGATAGAAAATAAAATATTTAAATATACAGAAAATATAATGTTTGAAAATCAAAAGCGAATAATGATAGATACAGGAGATTCAGAAAACTATATTCAAAAAGCAAGACACTCTAGTGCAATTTATGAAAATTATATAGAAATGTTAAAACAAGATTACGTCTTATATTTTCATGAGCAAACAGTTTCAAAATTTTATAAACGACAATATGTGGAAGAACTATTTCAACGAAAAGATTTGATTAGACATAACGATATCTTTTATACATTAGATTATCCACGGGATAAAAAGTTGAACCGTTTTGAATCAGTAAAATTACTTGTTTTATTTACTTGTATGCCTAATGCTGAAAATTATGATAGTTCACTGATTCCTAAGCGTATGTTTCCAAAATTTTTCGATGGTATTGAACGAAGTTTAGTTAAAAATGTATATACAATGAGAATTATGGATCTCAATGCTTCACATGGTTCACATTATATAAATACTATAAATAATATGTCATATGAGTCAGATATTGTTTCTGCAATTCGTAAAGTACAAAATGAGCTAAATATACCTGATAATCACACCGTTTTATATGGCGCTTCTAAAGGCGGCACAGGTGCATTGTATTATAGTGCAAAAATGAATTTGAAAAGTTTAGCTGTTGATCCGATAATTAGTGCAGAAGAATATAATTTGAAAGATGAGCATTTTTTAAAACATATTCGAAAAGAAGACTTAACTAATGAAATTAATCATAACCTAAATATTAATAGTACACGTGAAAAATATATAATTAGTTCTGAAAATGTAGAATTTAATTACTCGAAAGCCAATGCAATTTCAGGAGAAAACTTACAGTTAATTAATAAAAAAGATGAATATATCACATCTCATCCGGAAGTATCAAAAAACACTGTGCCAGAACAATTGATGATTTTAAATAAATTGTTAAGCAGTGAATCTTTGACAAACTTATAAAGTATACGCCACAGTTATAATTACTGGGGCGTTTTTTATTAAACAAAAAATTAGATATTAATAGGAGTGTAAACTATGATTGAAACAGAAAGATTAAAAATTATTAAACCAACACTTCAATATACAAAAGAATTATTTCAAATACATGCTCATATTTCTTCGACACTATATACACCTGCAGGTAAACATCATACAGCAAATGATACAGCTTTGATGATTGAATATTGGCTTGCTGATTGGAATAATTTTGGCTATGGTTACTTCTTATTTTTGGATAAATATAGCCATCAATTAATTGGTAGTGGTGGCATCAAAAATATATATCTAGATCAATTCAAAGTTCTGAATTTATATTATCGATTACATCCGGATAAAACAGGGCAAGGTTATGCTTATGAAGCAATGCAATCAATAATTCAATGGATTGATACGATTGTAGGTAAGGAAATAAAAATGCTGATTAGAACAGATAGAGAGAATCAAAAATCGATTAAATTAGCTAATAGACTAGGTTTTGTAAACGATGATACTTATAATGATTATATTGCAAAAGGTGATATATTCTATTTTAAAAACAGATAATATAAGACGAATTCGTTTATTATAATTTGATTTATAGATATTAGCTTAATTATAATATACAATATAATTGTTAAGTAATATAAATTGTTTAGTAAGAAAAAATATTGGTATAAGATATATATGTATAATGAGATTCAATAGTTTAAAAAAATCATAATATAGCTTGAAACCATATCATGAAAAGAAGGTAATAGCTTGAATAGCTATAGTTGGGCAAATTTTTTTCCATGTTTTTGTTTATTATTTGCTGTAATAATGTTAATGATAAATATACTTATCATTAAATTTTTAAAGCATTAGATTCTTAATAGTTTACCTAAAAGAATAAATGTTGTAACAAATACATAAATTAAGAAAAGTTTAAAAGGCATTAAGTATATACTAAACTATTAGGTTTTTATATACTTAAGTGTGATTGTATTAAGAAGTTTGATAGTCTTTAATTATTTTACGGGCAATGATAATTAACTGAAACAATTAATTCAACATAGAATAGTGCGCTGGGGAGTGACATAATGAGCGTAACATCAATCATCATCATCGCCTTTATATTATCAATATTAATTAAAGTAATAAAAACGGTGTTACATTTTTTAATTACGATGATATTTGCTATATTTTATATTTATTTTCTTGTTAAAATAATGACTTGGTTGATTGCAAACTCAAGTTAACCTTTAAATAATTGATATTAAATCAATTAAAATTCAATCTTGAATGTTACATTATGAAATCAAAATTATAGAGATGTATTTTTAGGAGATTTTAAAATGAAAAAAGTTATAGGATCTATAACATGGATGGTAGTATTCGGCTTAGGGTTAACATTATTTTTAGGTTTTCCAATAGGGTCAATTGTAGGTATTGCAATAGGTGCTGCAATTAGCAAACGTATAAATAGAGATAGATAAAAGTAGGTGTGAAGATGGACTACTATATAAACGAACTGCCTATAGAGGCAGAACTATATAATTTATATCATTCTGTAGGATGGTTTAACTATTTATCATGTGAATATAAATTGACTGCGATGCTAGAGCAATCGAGCTATTTTGTTACTGTTAAACATGATAATCAGTTAGTTGGTTTAATTCGAGCATTAACGGACGGTATATCAATTGTCTATATACAAGATTTATTAGTTTTACCAGAGTACCAAAATAAAGGTGTTGGAAAGCAATTATTAAATTATGTATTGAAGCAATATAATGGAGTTAGACAAATTGTATTAACGACAGACAATGATCCAACGAAGAAATACTTTTATGAAAAATCTGGCTTATTTGCAACAATAGATTTTAACTGTATTAGTTATATGAAATTGAATATGTAATGAATTACAATTGTACTTGAAATAAAAACTGTCGCTAAGCATCTTATCGACAGTTTTTTATATAAATCAGTTGTACAATTATCTTTTTAAAACATGAAAATGATATGTAGAGGGGAGAGATAGTATGATTACTAGAAATGACATTTTTAATTACGTTAATGAGAGATATCATATTATTCCTGATTACCCATGGAAGAATCATAGAAATTTTGCTGTGTTAAGACACAATTCAAATAATAAATGGTTTGCACTCATTATGGATATTTCAGCAGATAAAATAGGATTAAATAAAGATAGTATGATTGATGTTTTAAATATTAAAGTGCAAAAGGAAATGATAGGTGGTTTAAGAAAGAAAAATGGATTTTATAAAGCCTATCATATGGACAAATCAAATTGGGTTACTGTAAATTTATCGGAAATTGACACAATTGATGAAATAGAAGTTTGGCTAACTGATAGTTATGACTTAACGTCATAAAAGTTTATCTATAATACGGACATTTAAATTGAATATTATGACTTAGAAAAAATGAAAAATATTAATAAGTGAGTATTTTCTTACTTGAAGGAAAAGAACGTGATATCTTTACTTTAGGAGGTTTTATGTTTGTATATCAATTTATAATTTGTCCAATTTTGTTTAGTTTTATGTATCAACTTTGTCATGTAGAAACACTGAACATACATTATTTTTGTTCGAGGTCGCAATGCGATAATTGTAAAAAAGCAATTCGATTCTTGGATTTAATACCGATATTAAATTTTATCATATTAAAAGGGAAATCACGCTGTTGTCAATGTAAATTGAAATATACATATTTAGTTGGCGAGCTTCTTTCACTCATACCAAGTTGCCTTTTATTAATTTATAAAATGGATATACATCCTACCACTTTTTTGTTAATTTATTTGTTTTTGCTAGTACTTGCCATCTATGATTTTGAAACCTATACCATACCGTTGCATATCGTCATTATTTTTATTATATGTATAACAATAATTTGTAATGGCTATTTCATGAATTTTATTATAGCTACTACTTTCACACATTGTATTTACTTTATATTTAAAGGTGCGATTGGCTATGGTGATATTCTTTTATTTTCCATATTAGCATATTTACTACCTACAGAGTTGTACATATCAATGGTACTACTTACATTTACTACAGGTGGAATTATAACTTTGTTTTTAATATGCTTTATAAGAAAACCCATCTTAAAAGTGCCTCTAATTCCTTTTATATTAATTGGCTTTATTTTAGCTAACATTTTATAAAAATAATAAAAGGTTTAATTAAAATCCCACTTAAATCAAAGAACTTTTTGTAATAATTTTTGTTTAGTTTTATATTTAGTAACAATAATACCAGTATCGTAAAATCCTAATGATTTATATAAGTTATAGGATACCTCATTACATTCATTTACAACCAGCGCCACATGAAAAATATCTGTATAATTATTTTTTATATACTTACTTAAAGCATTTAAACAGGACTTGGCATAACCTTGTCGTAAAAACCTTTTATCTGTAGAAAATGATCTAAAGAAAAGTGTGTTTTCAGTTTCTGTGGTAAAATGCGTAGCATATTCACTGTTAGATTGTAATACAAAGAAAGATACTAATTGGTTGCTCTCATTAAAGCATAGTATACAGTGTAACTCATTATTCTTTTTTGCCTTTTCTATATGGTATGAAGGGGACTTAGGGAAGTGTATTTGATCTTGCTCTAGTTGGAAATTATTAATATCTGATAAGTGCTGATTAGTAAATTTTATTAATTGCATATACGTGTCTCCTTTCATTTTATTTGAGGTATTGCATAAATTATAAATAAACGGAAAATTCAGTTAAATAAAATTGGATTAATTTAAGGTTTTTGAAGAATTTAGTGATTTTAAAATATAGTAATTATAACTATAAATGAATATAAATACAATACTGATTTGGGGGATTTGTAATTTTCTGGACTAAAATTTAACTGAGATGATGAATAAGTGAATAGTGATGTAATAAAATATACAGCTTATGAAATAAACGTCCGGATACAGCAAATAAAAATACTAATAAATAACAATACATTAATAAGTCGGAGGTATATTTATGAGAAAATATCAATCAGTTAGCATATTTAATAAAATAGCAAATCAAATTGAAGATTTTAATATTTCAAATATAAGCAAAGAAAAATGGAATTCAGAATATGAAGCAATAAGTATGCAAGTTAATGATGTGAAAATTAAAAGTCGATTGGCCAAAAAGACAAATAAGAAAAAAGGGCAATTTTTATCGGTATGGACAAAAGATGACGAAAATAAAAATAGATCATTTACCTTTAAAGAAATTGAAGAATTATTGGTTGTTAACATTATTGAAGGTAGATATTACGGACAATTTGTATTTCCTAAAATGATATTACTCAAGCAACAAATACTAATGACTACAGAAAACAAAGGGAAAATGGCGTTTAGAGTATATCCACCATGGGATAAAGATTTAAATAATACAGCAGCCAAAACACAAAAATGGCAAAATAATTATTTTGTAGATTTAACTACTAATATTGATAAAAATAAAATTAAGAAACTCTATAATTTAAATTGAAAAAGGGAAATGTTTGTAATATTACTTATATTCTGAAAAATCTAATATTTAAATTTTTCAATATTTAATATAAAATAAATAATGTAAGTAAGAATGGGAAGCTTACTTACATTAATTCTCAGGCATTCTATTAAAAAAACATATCTGTTATTCTTAATTTTATCCATACCATTTTATTATTAATGAAAAAATTTATGTTGAATTGCTGTAAGTTACTCAGGCTTACAGCATTTTTTTATGGATATAATTTTAATTTGTATTGAAATATGTGGTTTCATAATGCTTATATACGCTATGTAGACGATACTAGCAATGCTCAAAGTAGATGGACATTAAGGTGCTTAACAGTACTTCTAATATAGACTCAAACAACTGTATGACTTCAAAGAATTTTTGAGGATCTAATCATGGAGCTTTTTTATCCGTAACATCATACAAGAGAAATATAACTTAAAATTAAACATTATTAATTTTGAGTATTTTTGGTTATTATTAATAACTTCAAAACATTTAGTTAACAAAAATTTATTGGAAATAATATATATTTGTTATATAATTAAGTTGGCTTATAAATATGTTGTGTATATTAGAAAAGGTATAGGAGGAATTTTTATGTCATCCAAATTATTAATTGTTTTATTATTGTTGTTCTATCCATTATTTGTAAAAAAAAGCTAAAAGTAGAAAAATTAATGACTAATCTAATTTTAGGAAAGGCAATAAACAACTATTTATTTGTAGTAGTGTAACAAAATAATACATAATGTTTCAGTTAAAAATATGTTCAAATTCAAATCTAATAAATCTGAATATTTAGAAAACAATAGAGTGAAAATCATGCTATACGCTTAATTTTAAAAAATACTTGAACCTAAATATATTTATAAACATGTTGAAAGTAGCAATTCAGATTAATTGAGTAAGTTAATAAATTTTATTTTGACAAATATTTGCAATGATATAAGGGGTTTTAATCTTGAACAAACGTTTCATAAATGGTCTGAAAGATGGTCTATTAGTGTTTATAGGTTTGATTCTGCTGGCAGTCATATTAAATTATATAGGCATTGATTTTGGAGACAATAGAATATGGCATAATCTAGGTGATTTAGGTTTGATTAATATTTTTGTAAATAAAGAATTAAATGGCTTAATTATTTTGGGTCTAATTTTAAGTGTCTTTTCTTTTGCATTTGGATACGCCCATCCGAGTAAAAAGAAGTGAAAATGAATTAGTTAATGAGAAATATAAAATTAGGGGATGAGATTCATGAATTTAGAACAATGGATTATCAGTATTGTAGTAGGTATATTAATGTTTTTAATCGTATTTTATGTAGGTCAATCAACATTATTACCCTCTTTACTTTGCGCCATAATTGGTTTTTTAGGTAATATATATGTTTCGATTAAAGCGAATAAAAACAAGAGCTAATATAGAATGGTTGTTATCAAGATATTATTGTTTGCTTAGCAATATAAAGTAATAAAAATAAGTTATTGCTTTTTTAAGGGAGGGATTAAATGTTCAAGTTTATAAGCTGGATTCCATACATATTGATTTTATCATTCGGTTTTTGTTATACCCTCGGGTTAATTGCAGGATTAGCAGTTTCAATTATAATTGGAACAATGATAGGAATAACTGTTGATTATGATAAAAAAAGAAAGAAACAAAAACAGTTATTAAATAATAGATAGTACGGATTATTATTTATAAAAATAGAGGGTGTATCGTTAGTGGAATTTAAAAAAAGAAAGAAAGAAATAAAAGAGGTGTCTATTTCATTATTTCCTGATATTTGCAGTTTGCTTATTCGCTTCTTTAGAAATATTTTTTCCTAACGCTATTATGTTGTAAATTAAAATATAGAATGGATAATAAACTAGTATAATGAAAATGACAAATACATTAACTTTGTTATAGAAACGGCACATTACCGATAGAATTACTAAAAGGTGCTAGCTTAATAGGCGATCTTAAATATCTCAGAAATATAAAAAAGACTTAATTTCTATTATTAAGTCTTTTTTATTATGTATTAATATTTATTAATTTACAAATGTAATCTCTGAAATTTTATTTGTATCAATTTAAAATAAAAAAAATAAAATTGCCAATATCTATGGCTTTGAGGATTAGAATTTTGTATTATTAAAAAGGTGTGCAATTTAAAAAAATTATCATATTTTATAAACGATGCATTAGCAGGAATTATTAATCGTTAGATATAGTTATTCATGTCGAATGTTCTATTAACAACATGATATTGGGAGTTTGAAAACAATTGAAAAAGATACTGATTGTTCTATTATTTTCGATTGCTTTTTTATATGCTTGTAATGACAATGTTTTGAATAAGAATTATCTTAATATTGCTCATAGAGGTGCAAGTGGTTCTTCACCTGAACATACATTTGCTGCTTATGATAAAGCTATAAATAAAAAAGCTGATTATATAGAATTAGATTTACAAATGACAAAAGATAAAAAATTAATTGCTATGCATGATTACAAAGTGGATAGAACAACTAATGATACAGGATATGTTAAAGATAAAACATTAAAACAAATTGAATCATTGGATGCCGGATCATATTTTGGGAGAAAATATAGAGGTGAAAAGGTACCTGAATTGTCCGAAGTACTAGATAAGTATTATAAGAAAGCAAATTTTTACATAGAAACAAAAAATCCTGAAATGTATCCAACAATGGATGAAAGATTATTTAAAGAATTAAATAAAAAGGTTTTATTAACAAATCATAAACTTAAAAAGGGTAAGATTATCATACAATCCTTTTCTGAAAAAAGTTTGATGAACATTCATCATATAAATAGTAATATACCACTTATTAAATTAATCAGTGATGATGATGTGAATAAGTTATCTGATCACGAATTAGATAGGCTTTCCAAAAATATATATGGTATTGGAATAAATCAAAATAAAGTAACGAAAAATATGATTAAAAAAGCACATAAGCATGGCTTGAAAGTTCACGTATTTACATTAAATAGTAAAAAAGAAGTGAAAAATATGAAAGAATTAAATGTAGATGGTGGTTTTATTAACAACCCTTAAAATCGTAATTTATAAAAATATTTTTGATTACGTATCTTACATATTCTTATTTCTTAATTAGGGTATAGGACAAAGTTTGGTATGCGAAACGTTTTCGTAGCGTTATTGAAAAATATTTTGAGTGTAATTAAGCATTTAATTTCTAAATAGTAGAGGATTAATATGAAAATACAAATGTAATTCACTTGGGAATGATATTACTTAAAATTTGTTAATCTTTATAGGTAGTTTAGTAGACATTTTATTCAAATAATTAAAGACATCTAGTTTTTGAATAATGTATGGTTTATTTATATGATATTTGTATTTTGGAAAGTGAGAAAACATAGGTCGAAATGTTTATGTTACATTTGAAATTGAATTGTTTAAGCTAACGAAGTATTGGTATAAATAGAACTAGTGCTAATCTATCAGATACGATTTACAATTTTTAAACACGAAGTAATGGTGAGTTTGTTTATGTAATTTAATTAATTTGTAAATACAAATGAAATAGAACTAAATAACTACATTTGTGGATTAACATGGGGAGGCGTATATGGTTTTTTCGATATTAATAATTTTTTTATTACTTAATATTTTGCCAGCTATTTATTATGGGAAACAATATTTTGATTTAAAAAAGAAAAAGTCCTCAGATAAGGAATTTAAAAAATTAACTGATTCTATGATGAATGCGGATAAATTATTAATTCCGATTTCTATCATCACAGTTTTAATACTTTATTTTATTCAAAAGTAGAAATAGATAAAAATTTATAGCAAATCATTTAATTGTAATTTTGCTTTATATTAAATCAATAAATTCTAGTATATCAACCCTTTGATTAAGGGGTTAATATTCACAACCTAATACAAAACGTATTTTAAAAGTCCTTATTCAATTTACCAAAATTAAATAAGGACTTTTAATTATATAACAATATGAATATTTAATTCCTTATAAAAAATAAGAGTTACTTCAAAAATATAATGTGGAATTTTATAGATATAATGATTTATTAAATTAAGTATAAGATTTTTATAGTAAAGATGCTAACGAATAACTTTTAAGCATAAGGCGTTTGCTTTTTGTCTATCAAATTCAATCAATTATAACGGTTACCTCTATAATTGAAAAAACACTATCTTATTTAATCGGAAAATTTGAATATGTTATTTTGCTCTGGGTTTCTATTTAATCTTGCTATAATTAACTTATAGATATAGCATAATAATTTTTATATTAAACTTTGAACTATGGATTAATGTCAATTTTAAATCGCTTTGCTTAAATTAGCTATTTTCAACTTAAAGAGATGTTTTAACGAGAAAGGAAATTATTATATTTAACAATAAATTTGTTATGAAGCCTACGAGTCCATATCGATTATTTTATTTATGGAGGTCTAACTATTTGAAAATTAATGAATTAGCAGTAACACAAAAGCCTAGAGAACGTTTGTTAAGTGTCGGTGCCTCTTATTTGTCACATGCTGAATTAATCGCAATTCTAATTAATACTGGAAGAAAGGGAGCGTCTAGTATTGATGTAGCAAATGAACTTTTGAAATCAGTTGAGAGTTTAAAAGAATTAAAGTCATTGTCAATAAATGATTTGAGAAAAGTGAAAGGTATGGGTTTATATAAATCACTAATATTAATAGCAGCATTTGAACTTGGTGAGCGTATGCATTCAGGTAGTGTGGAAGAGAAGATACAAATTAATTCTCCAAAGGATGTTGCAAATTATATGATGGGAAAGATGGAACATCTAAAGCAAGAACAGTTTGTCGTATTGTTTTTAGACTCGAAAAACGTTGTCTTTAAACAAAAGGTAATTTTTATTGGAACTTTAAATGCTTCGATTGTTCATCCGCGAGAAGTATTTTCTGAAGCGGTTAAGCTTTCTGCTAATGCAATTATACTATTACATAATCATCCGTCAGGTGATGTCATGCCTTCACGTGAAGATTTGATTACAACTGAACGTTTGCGTGAGTGTGGTGATATGATAGGTATTGACGTATTAGATCATTTGATTATTGGTGATCATTGCTATTTAAGTATGGTGGAAGAAGGTTATTTTGATTAAGTGTATAAAATAACAGGCATTAACGTATAGTTATAATGAATTGATACGTTGTTCAGTGATACCTAACAATTTGTTTATATGCTTGATTATTTATTAAGTAAGTAAAAGACGTAATTAATTAGGGTTTGAATTTTATAACAAATCTTTCTCCTAATCTAAGATTAAGGTATACTTTAATTGAATTATGAGGAGGATTGTAAAGATGGGAATAGTTTTAATCCTAGGTTTATTGTTACCAATGATTTATGTAATGCAATTGACAAAGAAAAATGAAAAAATAACTTTGAAATGTTTGGGTATTACTACGGTTTTATCGATAGTAGGTAATGTAATTGTTACATTGATTTATTCGTTAGTGGATCAATCGAATCTTTCAATTTGGTTAGCTTTAGGTAGCTCTATTGTAGTTGCTATTGTATGGGCACTTTTGTTATGTGGAAGTTACGCGGCGTACCAAATATTGTCAAATAGTTTAAAAAAATAAGTGGATAACGCATACTTGTTCTATCATTGCGATAATCAATTTTATTATTTAATATTAAAAAGCGCTTAATTAACATAAGTCTATTTAAGCGCTGAAATTTTAATTTATGAAATTTAAATACGTATTAAAGTTGTCCATTAACCAAAGGATACCTTGATAACCTAAGTATATACATAAGATGATAATACCAACATATATAATAAATCTTAGTAAAGATAACCCAACTCTAAATAATAGAATTACTAAGAGTGCTAGTAGAATGATTGAAATAATACTCATAGAAAATTCACTCCCTTTGTAAATGATTATACTATACAATGTATGCTTGATGCATCGGTCTATAGTAAATTTTAAAATACTCCTAAAGACTGATGTAGTTAGGTATTCAAAGGAATTATAATGTAAATGTTGAAGTAGGAGGATGGTTCATGCGGTTTATATTTAGCCTAATAAAAAATATTATAGCTGTGATTGCAATTATAATAATTGTATTTTTCGCATTGAAATACGCGCCTTTTTTAAAAGATCAAGAATGGAATCCAGTCCACAATAATAGACCTCCAATGAGTAATAATGCTCCACCAGAAGAACAACAACTCAATGGTGGCCAAAGATATACATTAGAAGATAATGATTTATTAAATAATGTTCCATTAAGTCAAACTAAAAATATGTTTAATTGGATTGATAAGAAAGAATTTATGTCAGTTTCTGGTATAGGAAGAATGGGTTACAATGATAAATATATTGCTGGTCAAAGAGGAGATCAATTTATTATTTATAAATTCGGGTCTGAAAGTATAAGAGTTTATAAGACTGAAATTGAAATGCAACAAGATTTGAACAAGTTAGGACAGCATATTGAATTGCAGCCGCCGTCAAGTTTCGAGTAACACGTTTGAATTCTAACCGAAAATGCGTTAGCCTTATAATGAAAATAGTTAAAGGTTGGTGTATAAATTATGAGTGAACAATCTAAAGAAAAGAAAGCCGATGAACAAGCAAAGGCACAAAATTTGTTTGCACGATGGCGTAAAGAAGAAACACTTTATAAAGAAGATGAAAAAGAAGACAAAGCATCAGCTGAAACTGAAAAAACTGATGATAAAGCTTAATATGCAATATACTGATACGTCTCATTACATGAGACGTATTTTTTATGCTCAAAAAAGCGTTAATTATTGTGTATGTGTAATGTTAATAATAAAACTTAAATATTAAATGAATTTCCACATATGTTTTATAAAAAATGTAGTCACAATCAATATAGACATGATTGTTTAAAATGTAATTTAAAGGTAATTAGCATAAAATATATATTTTTATTGCTCAATATTAGGGTTCGTGCTTTATTTCGGTCTATTTGTAATATAAAATGATAACAGAACATAAAATAGTAGGTTAATAGAGGTGTTTAGGTTGTCAAAGTTCTTTAAAAATAACAAAGCGATTGTTATTTTATGTGCAATCATTGTATTTATAGCCTTGATTGGCGTTTCTTTGCGCTCACAATCGCAATCACCCGTTGAACAGTATGTCGGGGATTCAGTATCTTTTGGACAAAGAGTAGTGAGTTATCCTGTGCAATTTGTTTCGGGATCAATTGGAAGTCTGTTCTCTGATAATGGCTCTAAGGAACAAAATAGTAAGATTAAAAAATTAGAAGCGGAGAACGAAAGACTAAAAGGAGAGAATAAAAAATATAAAAAGGAATTGGATATAGATGATATATCTGAATATGATCCTATTTCAAGTACTGTTTTATCAAGAAATCCAGATCAATGGATGAATACCTTAGTTATCAATCAAGGTTCAAAAAATGGTATAGAAAAGAACATGGCTGTATTAACTTCTGAAGGGTTAGTAGGGCGCATCTCTAAAGTGAATCAATTTTCTTCGCAAGTTGATTTGATATCAACAAATACACGGTCAAATCGTTTATCTGTCAATGTACAACATAAAGGGAAAAATGTATTTGGTTTAATTGACAATTATGATAAAAAATCTGATGAACTTGTGATTACGGATATTGATAATAAAGATAGTGTTAAAAAAGGAGATAAGGTAGTTACAAGTGGTTTAGCTGATCAACTTCCTAGCGGCATTTACATAGGTGAGGTAGTAAAAGTTGAAAAAGATGAATATGGTTTATCTAAAAAAGTTAAAGTGAAAACAGCAGCTAGTTTAACAGATTTAAATCATGTATATGTAGCTAAAAGAAATGGTTCCACTATACCATCAGATGAAAGCGGTGGTAATTAATGCGTTCATTATATTACTTTCTAATTGGTATTGTGTTATTTTATATTGATACAATCATTGGTTTGGTAATACCGATGCAAATAGGACATAAAGAAATTATTTTTGTACCGCATTTAACATTAATGTATATATTAATTATTTCTGTATATCGAAGTTTTAATGTGGCTATTATCTTGGCTATTATCTTAGGTTTAATTACAGATTTGTATTTCGGTAGTTTCTATGGGTTGTACTTATTTGGTTATATATTACTTGTAGTATTAATGGACTTTTTCTTTAAATCATTTTATCGAGATAAAGCAATGTTGTTCGTGGCTACATGGTTGGCAGTATTAGTGCTAGAAACATATGTAGCTATTATTTATGGCACCTTAGGGCTGATTCATTTTAATTTATTAGATTTTCTATTATTTAGAATTATACCAACCTTAATATTAAACTTTTTATTATTATTAATAGTCTTCCCGTTTATAACAAAATTTTTAAGAAAAGTACAAATCAAGATTGACAGTAAATAGCAGTGATGCTAAAATGCAGTAGTTGAGTAGTTTATAGCTACATACAACCGCTCAGATTCAGGTTCAAGTACAATATTGTCACCTGTCTTTGGCGTGACTTAAATTATAGGAGGTGCAAAGTATGTTTGCTATTATTGAAACAGGTGGAAAACAAGTCAAAGTTGAAGAAGGTCAAGAAATCTTCGTTGAGAAATTAGAAGTAAATGAAGGTGATTCATTTACTTTTGATAAAGTCTTATTCGTAGGTGGAGACGCAGTTAAAGTTGGTGCGCCAACAGTTGAAGGTGCTACTGTTACTGCTACAGTTGAAAAACACGGTCGTGGTAAAAAAATCACTGTATTCACTTACAAACGTCGTAAAGACTCTAAACGTAAAAAAGGTCATCGTCAACCTTACACTAAATTAACAATCAACAAAATCAACGCTTAATTATGATTACTGTTGATGTAACACTGAATGATGCAGGCCAGGTTACTGACGTAGTTATGGATGGTCATGCTGATCATGGCGATTATGGACATGACATCGTTTGTGCTGGAGCATCTGCAGTGCTATTTGGTAGTGTAAATGCTATTATGGGATTGACGTCTGAGAAACCAGACATCAATTATAATGACGATGGTGGACATTTTCATATTAGAAGTGTCGATACCAATAATGAACAAGCGCAATTAATTCTTCAAGCAATGTTAGTATCTTTACAAACAATTGAAGAAGAATATAAAGAAAACATTAGACTAAATTATAAGTGAGGTGCAACCAAATGTTAAAATTAAACTTACAGTTCTTCGCATCTAAAAAAGGGGTAAGTTCTACAAAAAACGGACGTGACTCTGAATCAAAACGTTTAGGTGCTAAACGTGCTGACGGTCAATACGTTACTGGCGGTTCAATCTTATTCCGTCAACGTGGTACTAAAATCTACCCTGGTGAAAATGTAGGTCGTGGTGGCGACGATACATTATTCGCTAAAATCGACGGCGTTGTTAAATTTGAACGCAAAGGTCGCGACAAAAAACAAGTTTCTGTTTACGCAGCAGCTGAGTAATTTTTGTCAACATTAACACCAGAAGTGATTACTTCTGGTGTTTATTTTTTGTCTTTATTTTCTAGTTTTTTGAGAAAATGGTATAATATATAGGATCTTTAATATAAAATTAATGAAAAAGAGGTGAAATCATGTTTGTCGATCAAGTTAAAATATCACTAAAAGCAGGTGATGGTGGTAACGGGATTACCGCTTACCGTAGAGAGAAATATGTACCATTTGGTGGGCCAGCAGGTGGCGATGGTGGCGATGGTGCTTCAATCGTATTTGAAGTGGATGAAGGATTGAGAACGTTATTAGACTTTAGGTATCAAACTCATTTCAAAGCTAAGCGAGGAGAAGGCGGCCAAAGCAGTAATATGCATGGTAAAAATGCTGAACACTTAGTTTTAAAAGTACCACCAGGTACGATAGTAAAAAGTGTTGAAACTGAAGAAGTATTAGCTGACTTAGTAGAGAATGGCCAACGAGCAGTAGTTGCTAAAGGTGGTCGAGGTGGTCGAGGTAATTCAAGATTTGCTTCGCCAAGAAATCCAGCACCAGATTTTAGTGAAAATGGTGAACCAGGAGAAGAGATTGAGGTTACTTTAGAACTTAAATTACTTGCCGATGTAGGTCTAGTAGGTTTCCCGAGTGTGGGTAAATCAACATTGTTATCTATAGTTTCAAAAGCCAGACCCAAAATCGGTGCGTACCATTTTACAACTATCAAACCGAATTTAGGTGTAGTTTCAACAAAAGACCAAAGAAGTTTTGTACTTGCAGATTTACCTGGTTTAATAGAAGGCGCTGCTGAAGGTGTAGGGCTGGGTCATCAGTTCTTAAAACATGTTGAAAGAACGAAAGTGATTGTACACATGATTGATATGAGTGGATCTGAAGGCCGAGATCCGTATGCAGATTATAAAGTGATTAATGATGAATTAAAAGCTTATGAACAACGTTTGGAAGATCGCCCGCAAATTGTAGTTGCTAATAAAATGGATATGCCTGATGCACAAGATAATTTAGAGGTATTCAAATCTCAAGTAAATGATGAAAATATAGAAGTTATTGCTATTTCAACGTTTACAAGGGAAAATATAGATCATTTACTATATGTGATTGCAGACAAATTAGAAGAAGTGAAAGACATCGACTTTAATAAAGAAGAAGAAGACTTAGGTATTAACCGCGTATTATACAAACATACGCCAAGCCAAGATAAATTCACGATTACTAGAGACGATGATGCAGCATATGTAGTAAGCGGAAAAGCGATTGAACGTATGTTCAAGATGACTGACTTCAATAGTGATCCAGCAGTTCGACGATTTGCTCGTCAAATGAGATCGATGGGTATCGACGATGCATTGAGAGCACGTGGCTGTGAAAATGGTGATATTGTAAGAATTCTAGGTGGAGAATTTGAATTTATTGAATAGGAGTGCTTAAAATGGACGAAAAAGATTATAAAAAGTTTTATTTAATAAGGGAAGATGTACTGCCAGAATCGGTTGTTAAAACTCTTAAAATTAAAGATCTTTTGAAAAATGATCCTTCAATGTCCATTTTCGAAGCAGTTAAACAATTTGATTTATCTAGAAGCGCTTTTTATAAATATCGAGATACCATTTTTCCTATAGATGAAAAAATGGAAGAAACGCGTGAATTTACGCTTATATTATATGTCAATGATATCGTTGGTATGTTAGCGAATGTATTGAATACGATTTCTCAACTTAGTTTATCAGTACTCACGATACACCAAAGTATTCCTATGGAAGGTAGAGCTACTATCACACTTTCATTAGATGCAAAAGGTACCGATTTGGAAGTTGATGATGTTATTAAAGCATTGAATAAAGTAGATCAAGTTTCTAAAGTAGATTTAATTAGTATGACGATATAAGGAAGTGTAAATGTGTACGCATATATAAAAGGTATATTATCAGAATTACATCCGACTCATGTAGTTGTAGAAACAACAGGTATTGGTTACGAAATTCAAACACCGAATTCGTACCGTTTTCAAAAATATTTGGACCAAGAAGTGATTATCCATACTTCTTTAATTGTAAGAGAAGATGCGCAATTATTGTATGGCTTTATTAATCAAGAAGAAAAAGATATGTTCTTAAGTTTGATAAAAGTCACAGGTATTGGACCTAAATCTGCTTTAGCAATACTAGCAACTAGTTCTCCAAATGAAGTTAAGATTGCAATTGAAAATGAAAATGATGCATATTTAACAAAATTTCCTGGTATTGGTAAAAAGACAGCTAGACAAATTGTTTTAGATTTAAAAGGCAAAGTACAAATTAATGATATTGATGAGAAACAGCAGTTAGACTTAGGCGTAGATGTAAATGATTCATCACAAGTGATTAAAGAAGCTTTGTTAGCGCTTGAAGCCTTGGGATATTCTAAACGTGAGTTAACTAAAGTTGAAAAGGAATTGAACAAAACGCATTTCGAGTCAGTTGATGATGCGGTTAAACGTGGATTACAATTACTTGTATCCTAAATCAATAAAAAGTAAATGAAAGGGGGATAAGAATGGATGAGAGAATGGTAGATCAAGCAATGCATGAAGATGAAACTTCATTTGAATATTCATTAAGACCGACTAAATTACGTCAATATATCGGTCAATCTACGATTAAATCGAATTTAGAAGTATTTATTAAGGCGGCGAAGTTACGTCAAGAGCCATTAGACCACGTATTGTTATTCGGACCCCCAGGTTTAGGTAAGACGACTTTATCAAATATTATTGCTAATGAAATGGATGTCAACATCAGAACTGTTTCAGGTCCTTCTATTGAACGTCCAGGAGATTTAGCGGCGATATTGTCAGGTTTGCAACCTGGCGATGTATTGTTCATCGATGAAATACATAGATTGAGCAGTGTTGTTGAAGAAGTATTGTATCCTGCGATGGAGGATTTCTTTTTAGATATTATTATTGGCAAAGGTGAAGAAGCACGGAGTATCCGTATTGATTTACCGCCATTTACCTTGATTGGTGCGACAACAAGAGCAGGTAGTTTATCAGCACCACTAAGAGATCGTTTTGGTGTACATTTAAGACTTGAATACTATAATGAAGCCGATTTAAAAGAAATCATTATACGTACTGCGGAAGTACTTGGCACCTCTATAGATGAAGAAAGTGCGGTCGAGTTAGCAAAACGTAGTCGTGGAACACCTCGAGTGGCGAATAGGTTACTAAAAAGAGTACGAGATTTTCAACAAGTAAATCAAGATGAAGTTATTCATATTGATACGACAAGACGTTCATTGGAACTTTTGCAAGTTGATGATCAAGGTTTGGATTATATAGATCATAAAATGATGAACTGTATTTTACAACAATATAATGGCGGTCCGGTCGGTTTAGATACAATCGCGGTATCAATTGGAGAAGAGCGTGTGACAATTGAAGATGTTTATGAACCATTTTTAATTCAAAAAGGCTTTATAGAACGTACGCCAAGAGGTCGTAAAGCTACTGCCTATGCATATGAACATTTTAGCAAGAATGAAAAGAGGGACTAAGTTGGATATTGAAGCATTTGACTACCATTTACCAGAAACGTTAATCGCACAGACACCACTTAAGAATAGAGATGAAAGTAGATTATTGGTACTTGGTAAGCATTCAGGAGACATTGAACACAGACAGTTTAAAAATGTCATTGAATATTTGAATGAAGGTGACACGCTAGTATTAAATGATACACGTGTTATGCCAGCAAGACTGTTTGGTTTGAAAGAGGACACAGGTGCTAAAGTAGAAATGTTAATGTTAACCCAAATTGAAGGAAATGATTGGGAAGTATTACTCAAGCCTGCGAAAAGAATTAAAGTTGGAAACAAACTATCATTCGGAGAAGGGAAAATTATAGCTGAATGTATAGAGGAACTTGATCAAGGTGGACGCATTATGCGTTTGTATTATGATGGCATATTACAAGAGCGATTAGATGAACTTGGAGAGATGCCATTACCTCCTTATATTAAAGAGAGATTAGATGATCAGGAGAGATATCAAACAGTATATGCAAAAGAATCAGGTTCTGCAGCTGCACCAACAGCAGGACTACATTTTACTGACGAACTTTTGCAACAAATTAAAGACAAAGGCATAAATATTGCTTTTGTTACATTACATGTTGGACTAGGTACATTTAGACCTGTAAGTGTTGATAACATCGATGATCATGAAATGCATAGTGAATATTATCAAATCAACCAAAAAACAGCAGATTTATTAAATGCTACAAAAGAAAATGGTAAACGTATAATATCTGTAGGAACAACCTCTACGAGAACACTAGAAACAATTATGCAATCCAATGATACATTTGTAGCGCAAAGTGGTTGGACCGATATTTTCATTTATCCAGGTTTTGAATATAAGGCTATTGATGGATTGATTACCAATTTTCATTTGCCTAAATCAACGTTAGTAATGTTAGTGTCAGCATTTAGTTCACGAGATTATATCATCAAAGCCTATCAAGAAGCTGTGGATTTAAAATATAGATTCTTTAGCTTTGGAGATGCAATGTTAATTATTTAAGGGAATTGAGAGGAGAATATTATGCCAGCAGTTACTTATGAACATATAAAAACCTGTAAACAATCTGGTGCAAGATTGGGTATTGTTCACACACCGCATGGCTCATTTGAAACGCCTATGTTTATGCCAGTTGGAACAAAAGCGACTGTAAAAACAATGAGTCCTGAAGAGTTAAAACAAATGGAAGCGAAAATCATTTTAGGAAATACTTATCATTTGTGGTTACAACCAGGAAATGATATCATCAGAAAGAGTGGGGGCTTGCACCGGTTCATGAACTGGGATGGTCCGATACTGACTGATTCTGGTGGTTTCCAAGTATTTAGTTTAAGTAATTTAAGAAACATTTCAGAAAAAGGCGTTGAGTTTCGTCATCATACAAACGGATCAAAATTATTTTTGAGTCCTGAAAAAGCAATGGAAATTCAAAACGATTTAGGTTCAGATATTATGATGGCTTTTGATGAGTGTCCTCCAATGCCTGCTGAATACAAGTATGTGAAGGATTCTATCGAAAGAACAACAAGATGGGCTGAGAGATGTTTGAAAGCACATAAGAGACCTGAGGATCAAGCTTTATTTGGTATAATTCAAGGTGGAGAATATAAAGACTTAAGACAACAAAGTGCTGAAGAATTAGTTGCTTTAGATTTCCCTGGATATGCAATAGGTGGTTTATCAGTTGGTGAACCAAAACCGGTCATGTATGATATGGTTGAGCACACCGAACAATTTATGCCGAAAGATAAGCCACGTTATTTAATGGGCGTTGGTTCGCCGGATGCATTAGTAGAATGCAGTATTCGTGGTATGGATATGTTTGATTGTGTGTTACCAACGCGAATTGCGCGAAATGGGACATGTATGACTTCAGAGGGCCGATTAATTATCAAAAATGCTAAATACGCAGAAGATTTACGACCACTTGATGAGAATTGCGACTGCTATACTTGTAAAAATTATAGTCGAGCTTACATAAGACATTTAATCAAAGCAGAGGAAACTTTTGGTATCCGTCTTACTACTTATCATAATTTACATTTTCTGCTTAAATTAATGGAAAATATACGACAAGCTATTCGTGAAGATCGTCTTCTTGATTTTAAAGAAGAATTTTTTGAGCAGTATGGGCTAAATGTAGAGAACCCAAAAAACTTTTAAAGAGGAGCAATAAACTATGCAATTTACTTCATTGATATTACCGATTTTATTATTAGTATTAATGTGGTTCTTCTTAATCAGACCACAACAAAAGAAAGCCAAAGAGCATCGTGAAATGATTAGTCAAGTGACTACAGGACAACATATTACTACAATTGGTGGTATTAAAGGAACAGTTCGTAGCGTTGATGAAACTACTGTCGTAATTTCATTAAACAGTAATGGTACTGAAATCACTTTAGAAAAACCAGCAATCAAACAAGTTGATCCTTCATAATAATTGAAGATATATAAGAACTGATGTCTAACATCGGTTCTTTTTTTATTTAATTTTAGATATTCGTTAAGTTAAAGGGTATGATAATAGATATAGTAATATATTTAAGTGATGTTGTTAACCGTTTACAATATGTTATTTAATAAATATATAATTGAGTTGGTTTTTACTATGGTTGTAATATGTTAAGATATATAAGGTTATTCAGAAAAGTTTTTAGAGCTTAAGAATACTTGCAAAAAAGCATTTTAATCAAGTATTCTTATAACATAAGCTAACAATGAGGTGTTTAAGTGAAAAAAGGTAATAGAATTGTTGCATTCATATTACTTGTGGTCCTATTATTTGCAGGTATGGGACTTACATATAAGAATGTAGTTAAAGATGTTAACCTTGGTTTAGACCTCCAAGGTGGTTTTGAAGTCTTATATCAAGTCGATCCTTTACAAAAGGGCGATAAAATAGATGATAAAGCAGTTAAAGCAACTGCTAAGACACTTGAGAACCGTGTCAATGTTCTAGGTGTTTCGGAACCTAAAATTCAGGTCGAAGATAAAAATAGAATCCGTGTCCAACTTGCTGGTATAAAAAACCAATCGCAAGCACGAGACATTTTATCATCACAAGCTAATTTAACAATTCGAGATGCGGATGATAAGGTTAAATTAACTGGTAAAGATATTCAACAGGGTTCTGCGAAACAAGAATTCAAGCAAAATACGAACCAACCTGCAGTTACTTTTAAATTGAAAGATAGCGACAAATTTAAAAAAGTAACAGAAGAAATTTCTAAAAAAGATGAAAATGTAATGGTTGTATGGCTTGATCATCAAAAAGGTGACACGTATCATAAGGAAAAAAATAAAAAAGATCCTAAATACGTATCAGCAGCATCGGTTGATAAACCAATTAATTCTGACAGTGTAGAAATTTCTGGTGGATTTAACGGTGAAAAAGGTGTAGAAAAAGCGAAGCAGATTTCCGAGTTACTTAATGCAGGGTCATTACCTGTTGACTTGAAAGAAATTTACTCTAATTCTGTTGGTGCACAATTTGGTCAAGACGCTTTAGACAAAACTGTACTTGCAGCATTTGTTGGTGTAGCGATTATTTATCTATTTATGTTAGGTTTCTATCGTTTGCCGGGTCTAGTTGCAGTTATTGCACTTACTGCTTATATTTATTTAACATTACTTGCATTTAACTTTATTTCAGGTGTGCTAACCTTACCAGGTTTAGCAGCGTTAGTATTAGGTGTAGGTATGGCAGTGGATGCCAATATCATTATGTATGAGCGGATTAAAGATGAGCTGAAAATAGGTAGGACATTAAAGCAAGCATACAAGCGTGCAAATAAGAGTTCGTTCCTTACGATAGTAGATGCGCAGTTGACAACTGTAATTGCAGCAGCTGTATTGTTCTTCTTTGGTGAAAGTTCGGTTAAAGGTTTTGCTACAATGTTACTTTTAGGTATACTAATGATTTTTGTAACTGCAGTATTCCTTTCTAGAGCACTCTTATCATTACTAGTATCATCTAACTTCTTCAAAAAATCATATTGGTTATTTGGAGTTAAAAGAAAAGAAAGATATGACATTAATGATAGTAAAGATGTTCATGATTTAAAAACACCGTATGAAAAAATTGATTTTATGAAACTAGCAAAACCATTAATTTCATTAAGTGTACTAATTATTATTATTGGTGCAATTATTATCTTTATCTTCCGTTTAAATCTTGGTATTGATTTTACAAGTGGTACGCGAGTTGATTTCGAATCCAATAATAAAGTATCTGATACGAAGATAGAAAAAACACTTGCTGCTAAAGATTATAAACCTGATCAAGTATCGCTTGGTGAGAATGGTAAAAGTGCCACAGTTCAATTTAAAAAAGATTTATCAAAAGAAGATGTATCAAAAATTAAAGATATCATACACAATAATTATGGGCATGATCCAACAGTAAATACTGTTTCACCAGTAATTGGTCAGGAACTTGCTAAAAATGCAATGCTTGCATTATTATATGCTTCCATTGGTATTATTATCTATATTTCATTCAGATTTGAATGGAGAATGGGACTTTCATCAATTTTAGCATTGTTACACGATGCATTTATGATTGTAGCTGTATTTAGTTTATTCCGACTTGAAGTAGACATCACGTTTATCGCTGCGGTATTAACAATTGTTGGTTATTCAATAAATGATACGATTGTTACCTTTGACAGGGTACGTGAGAACTTACACAAGGTTAAAGTTATTACAGAAACAGCTCAAATTGATGATATTGTGAATAGATCAATCAGACAGACAATGACGCGTTCTATTAATACTGTGTTAACTGTTGTAATTGTAGTAGTAGCACTTTTACTTTTCGGTGCACCAAGTATCTTTAATTTCTCATTAGCGTTACTTGTAGGATTAATTATGGGTGTTTTCTCATCTGTATTTATTGCTGTACCGCTTTGGGGTATTATGAAGAAACGTCAACTTAAGAAAACAGATAATCATAAACTAGTAGTTTATAAAGAGAAAAAATCTAATGATGAAAAAATCTTAGTTTAAACTGCTAGAGAATGGGGGAATAAATCCCTATTTTCAAAATAAGAGAGCCAATCCATTGTGGATTGGCTCTCTTTTATATTTAAAGTTTAACGATTTTAAATACTCTCCCGCAGCCTGTGAAATTTTTCGTGCATTCGTGCACAATCATCGTATGCTTATTAATATAGGTGGAGTGATATTATATTTTTTCGTGTAAAATTATAATTATGTTGTGCAGATTTTGGCGAAATTCCTGAGAGGATAATACTATTCAATGACTAAGATTAAGGCGACATCCTAGGAAAGCGAACCGATAATACAAATATAGTCAATCAATATAAACTTCTTTTATTAGTTACTTCACTAAAATATATTTTTTATGCACTTGTTTTGCCTATTTAATAAATCAAATTATAACTTTGATTGTATCTACTTTTTATTTTGTGGTTTCTTTTGTATAATTGCTTGTGGAAATGAGGGATAATCTTATGATTAAATCGAAGTATGCTTGGGATATTAATAATCCCGAATCAAAGATTACGGATACTATTGCTTCAAAATATAAATTAACGCCTATTGTAAAAAAGGTTTTAGAGAGTAAAGGTTTTACTGAAGGCGAAACGATAGATGCATTATTAAGCGATGAGGGTGTTTTACATAATCCTATGGCGATGAGTGACATGCAAAAGGCAGTCGATCGTATTAATTTGGCTATAGATCAAAATCAAAAAATACTTGTGTATGGAGATTATGATGCTGACGGTGTAACTTCAACAACTATTTTAGTATCTACATTAAGAGAGTTGGGTGCACATGTAGGTTGGTATATACCTAATCGCTTTACAGAGGGGTATGGGCCAAATGAAATGGCTTTTAAAAATGCATATGATGAAGGTGTTTCATTAATAATTACCGTTGATAACGGTATACAAGGTCACAAAGAAATAGAAATGGTACAAGCATTAGGCGTGGATGTCATTGTAACAGACCATCATGAAATTGGCGAAACAATACCAAATGCGTTTGCAATTATACATCCTATGCATCCAAATTTTGAATATCCTTTTGAATACCTATGTGGTGCAGGTGTTGCATATAAATTAGCACAATCATTACTAGAGCAACCGCCGATATCATTTTTAGGTTTGGTTGCTATTGGTACGATAGCCGATTTAGTATCGTTAACTGATGAGAATAGAACTTTAGTTAAACATGGATTGAAAGTCTTGAATGAGCATTGTCCACCTGCAGTCAAAGCACTTTTAAAGCAAGCTGATTATAAAGATGAAATAAACGAGGAAACAATTGGTTTTATTATTGGTCCAAGGTTAAATGCAGTAGGCAGACTTGAAGATGCAACGTTAGCTGCAGAATTATTAATGTGTGACAATGAAGAAGAAGCTGATTTTTATGCAGAACAAGTGGAATTTTTTAATCAAGAAAGAAAAGATATTGTAGCTCAAATTACTGAAGAAGCATTACATTTAGCTGAATCCCAAGTCGAAAAAGGGAATCAATTTCTGTTGTTGGCAAAAGAAGATTGGCATGAAGGTGTATTAGGAATAGTGGCTTCGAAAATTGTTGAAACTTATTCATTACCAACATTAATCTTAAATATTGATGAAGCTCAAAATCATGCAAAAGGTTCTGCGCGAAGTATAGAGCAAGTGTCGATGTTTGAAATTTTAAGTGAACATTCCGAATTAATATTAAAATTCGGAGGACATCATATGGCAGCAGGTATGACATTGATGATTGAAAATGTGGAGCCCCTAAGATTGGCACTAAATGAATCGATGAAGGTAATAGCTGAAAATACATCACTTGAACCGAGAAAACATGTGGATGCTCAAATAACAGAATCAGAAATCACTCTCAAAAACATACAAGATATTCAGCGGCTCAGACCATTTGGATCAGATTTTAATAGTCCATGTTTTGAATTAGAAGATGTCATTGTTCAACAAGCTAAAGCAATTGGACAAGATCAAAAGCATCTCAAATTGACGATGGGTAAAGAAAAATTACAGGCAATATTTTGGCAAAACGGCCATTTAGTCAATGAATTGGGTGGCGACCAGCCTGTAAATATAATTGGTACTTTACAGATAAACGAATGGAATGGTTTTCAATCTCCGCAGTTTATGATTCAGGATTTATCAAGTAATAGTTTGCAAATTTTAGATTATAGAAGTAAAAATAAAGTAAATCAGTTTGATGACAATGAATCAGATATCGCATATTTAGTGCACAAACAGAATGATAAAATTAAAGAAAATTATTACGTATATGGTGAAACAATAGATCAAGATTATAAGAAATACGTTTTTAGAGACTTGCCTAGCTCTATAGCGGATTTGAAAAATACATTAAAAACAATTAATGTTTCTCAAATTTATCTTGTGTTGAATCATACACGTTCGGTATACTTTGAAGGTATGCCTAAAATTGAAACTTTTAAGCATTGTTTTAAAGCGATTGCCTCGAAAGGTCAAGTGAATTTAGCAAATGATGGTTTACACCTTTGCCAATTCTTAAATATTGAACCTAGCATGCTTAAATTTATTTTAAAAGTTTTTGTGGACTTAGACTTTATAAATGATGAAAATGGTATAATAACTATGAATCATAATTCGACAAAAAGGGAAATTGAATCTAGTAAATACTATCAAGGTCGACTTGAAAGAATAGAAGTTGAAAAACTCATGCTTTATGAAGATTTTAGTAATCTTAAACAGTGGATTAAGGCGGAATTGAAGGAAAATTAGGAGGAAGTAAGTATGGATTTAAAACAATATGTCTCTGAAGTGAAAGATTGGCCAAAACCTGGTGTAGACTTTAAAGATATAACTACAATTATGGATAATGGTGAAGCATATGGTTATGCAACAGATCAGATTGTTAACTATGCTAAAGAGCGTAATGTAGATGTTATCGTTGGACCAGAAGCACGTGGCTTTATTATCGGTTGTCCAGTAGCATATTCAATGGGAATTGGTTTTGCTCCTGTAAGAAAAGAAGGAAAGTTACCTAGAGAGGTAATTCGATATGAATATGATTTGGAATATGGTTCAAATATTTTAACTATGCATAAAGATGCGATTAAACCAGGTCAACGTGTACTAATAACAGATGATTTATTAGCAACAGGTGGCACAATAGAAGCGACAATAAAGCTAATTGAACAATTAGGCGGCATCGTTGTAGGTATTGCGTTTATCATTGAATTAAAGTATTTAAATGGCATCGATAAAATTAAAGATTATGATGTTATGAGCTTAATTTCATACGAAGATTAATTCATTTAAATAAAGTCAGATGAAAGCATTTATATTAGTGTAATCATTTGGCTTTTATTTTATACATAAATGGGAATGAAGAAATAAAACATCAATAGACTGAATTTTTTGTGAGCTTATTACACAGAAATTGTAAAGAGGTTAAATTTAAAATACATTTTCTTAATAGTAAAAGGAACTCATTTATTTATTTTAAAACATGTAGTATCATATAACTATTATTCGAATTTTGTAAAAAATAAGTTAAATTAAGTTTCAACTGTTCAGTTATGTAGAATAATTGAATTTGAAATTTGGTTGATGCTAATTTTAAAAATAATCAAAAGTGTGGGGGTGTCTAATGTGAATAATGAATATCCATATAGTGCTGATGAGGTATTATCCAAAGCGAAATCATATCTTTCTAAAGAAGATTATCAATATGTATTAAAAAGCTATCACCTTGCTTATGAGGCGCACGAAGGTCAATTTCGTAAAAATGGACTACCCTATATTATGCATCCCATTCAAGTGGCAGGTATCTTAACAGAAATGCATTTAGATGGACCTACTATTGTAGCAGGATTTCTACATGATGTTATAGAAGATACACCTTATACATTTGATGATGTTAAAGGTATGTTTAACGAGGAAATTGCAGTTATCGTTGAGGGTGTAACTAAATTAAAAAAAGTGAAATATCGTTCTAAAGAAGAACAACAAGCAGAAAATCATAGAAAACTATTTATTGCTATTGCAAAAGACGTCCGTGTTATTTTAGTGAAATTGGCCGATCGTCTTCATAATATGAGAACCTTAAAAGCAATGAAGAGAGAAAAGCAAATTAGAATTTCAAAAGAAACATTAGAAATTTATGCGCCATTAGCACATCGTTTAGGTATCAATACAATCAAATGGGAATTAGAAGATACATCATTGAGATACATTGATAGCGTTCAATACTTCAGAATTGTAAATCTGATGAAAAAGAAACGTAGTGAACGAGAAGAATATATACAAAATGCAATTGAAAATATTCAAGAAGATATGTCTTCTATGAAAATTCAAGGTGACATCAGTGGTCGACCTAAACATATTTATAGTATATATAGAAAAATGGTTAAGCAAAAAAAACAATTTGATCAAATCTTTGATTTATTGGCGATTAGAGTAATTGTGAATTCAATAAATGATTGTTACGCAATATTAGGTTTAGTACATACATTATGGAAGCCGATGCCAGGTCGTTTTAAAGACTATATTGCAATGCCGAAACAAAATATGTATCAGTCATTACATACTACTGTCGTTGGTCCGAATGGTGATCCATTAGAAATACAAATTCGTACGTTTGAAATGCATGAAATTGCTGAACACGGGGTTGCAGCACATTGGGCATATAAAGAAGGTAAGAAAGTCACTGAAAAAAATCAGACTTTCAACAAAAAATTAAACTGGCTTAAAGAATTAGCTGAAACAGACAGTACTACTTCTGATGCTGAAGAATTTATGGAAACACTAAAGTTTGATTTACAAAGTGATAAAGTATATGCATTTACACCGGAAAGTGATGTAATTGAATTACCTTATGGTGCTGTACCGATTGACTTTGCGTATGCTATACATAGTGAAGTTGGTAATAAGATGATTGGAGCAAAAGTAAACGGTAAAATAGAGCCTATCGATTATGTTCTACAGACAGGTGATATCGTTGAAATACGGACAAGTAAACATTCTTATGGTCCAAGTAGAGATTGGTTGAAAATTGTTAAATCATCAAGTGCAAAGAGTAAGATACGTAGCTTCTTCAAGAAACAAGACCGTTCATCGAATATTGAAAAAGGTAAGTTTATGATTGAAGCGGAAATCAAAGATCATGGGTATCGAGTTGATGATGTACTTACAGATGAAAATATCGAAATAGTTAATGATAAATATAATTTTGCTAATGACGAAGACTTATTTGCAGCAGTTGGTTTTGGTGGCGTAACAGCATTACAAATTGTAAATAAGTTAACTGAGAAGCAACGCATTTTAGATAAACAAAAAGCGTTAAACGAGGCACAAGAAATTACAAAATCGGTTCCAATTAAAGATGATATTACAACGGATAGCGGCGTATATGTCGAAGGTATTGAAAATGTACTTATCAAACTGTCAAAATGTTGTAATCCAATACCTGGAGATGATATTGTTGGATATATCACTAAAGGTCATGGCATTAAAGTACATAGAACAGATTGCCCGAATATTAAAAACGAGCATGACCGTTTAATTCATGTTGAATGGGTACGTTCAAAGGATTCTACACAACGATACCAAGTAGATTTAGAAGTATCTGCATATGACCGCAATGGTTTGTTGAATGAAGTATTACAAGCAGTGAATTCTACGCAAAGTAATTTGGTGAAAGTGTCAGGACGCTCAGATGTGGATAAAAATGCCATAATCAATATCAGTGTTATGGTGAAAAACGTTAATGAAGTATATCAAGTAGTGGATAAGATTAAACAACTTGGTGATGTATATACAGTAACTAGAGTTTGGAATTAGAGGTGCAACATAAATGAAAATAGTGGTTCAAAGAGTAAAGGAAGCTTCGGTTTCTAATGAAACAATAGATAATCAGATTAAACAAGGCTATTGTTTACTTGTTGGTATCGGCAGCGAATCCACAGATGAAGATATAGCTACCTTAGCTAAAAAAATAGTGAATGCAAGGCTATTTGAAGACGAGCAAGGTAAGTTGAATTTAAATATTCAACAAATTGGTGGTGAAATCTTGTCTATTTCTCAATTTACATTGTATGCGGATGTTAGAAAAGGTAATAGGCCAGGTTTTTCTAAGTCTATGCCACCAGAACAAGCAAATGAATTCTATGAAAAGTTTAATGACGCATTGCGTTCTTATGGTGTCAAAGTATTGACGGGTGAATTTGGTACAGACATGCTCGTTAATATTGCAAATGATGGCCCTGTAACGATTATATATGAAAGTCAGGATGGCAAAATCATATGAAAAAATTCAATACTTGGTTAGAAAATAATAATCTCAGAAATATTCCCACACTAATTGTCGTAGTAGCATTTATTATCTTTATTTTTATGATCATTTCTTTCTTAAATCATAATAGTGAAGATAGCAGTACAATCTATGTTACAGAAGATGCAGAATTAAGAACCGGTCCGAGTTCAGTGTACCCGGTGATTGATCCTATTCATAAAGGACAAAACTTCCATAAAATTAATAAAACAGGTAAGTGGATTCAAGTTGAATCTAACAATGGTAAAAAGAAAGGTTGGGTTGCAGGTT
Source organism: Staphylococcus sp. ACRSN (assembly GCF_022346615.1). Lineage (GTDB taxonomy): Bacteria > Bacillota > Bacilli > Staphylococcales > Staphylococcaceae > Staphylococcus. The sequence continues at coordinate 208,136 of NZ_JAKRNS010000003.1, forward strand.
GGCATACGAATTTAGATATTCAAGCAGATGCCAACCCTAATGCTAAACCTTTAAAAGATAAAACAATTGTACTTGACCCTGGTCACGGTGGTAGTGATCAGGGGGCTTCAAGTAATACAAAAAAGCATAGTAAGGAAAAAGTGTATACCTTAAAAACTGCAAAAGAGTTAAAGACCTTATTAGAAAAAGAAGGTGCAGTTGTCAATATGACACGTGAATCTGATGTTTACGTAAGTCTAGATGATAGAAATATCAAAGGGGACGCATATATTAGCATACATAATGATTCACTTAAATCATCTAAAGCAAATGGTAGTACCGTGTACTGGTATAAGGATAACCAAGAAGCTTTAGCAGAAACAATCAGTGCAAGTCTGCAGAAGAAAGCTTTATTGACAAATAAAGGCGCAAGACAAGAGAATTACCAAGTATTGAGACAAACGAATGTACCTGCTGTATTGTTAGAATTAGGATATATAAGCAATCCAACTGATGAAGATATGATACAAGATGAATTACATCGTCATGTAGTAGAGAAAGCAGTTGTTGATGGTTTGAAATCTTATTTCTCTCAATAAAAAAGGTTGCATAATGATAATAAAGTCGTTATTATTGAATATGAATTCTATATTAAAACCGATATCATTCTTGAAATTACTAAACGAAAGAGACAACATTTTTAAAATGCGTAGAGACATAATTCGTGGCTGGAAAATTATGCTGAGTAATTTAGTAATTTAACACAAGAAGAGGTGCTTTATTGTATAAAGCCGTGTAACGAACGTTATTTCGTTTAAAGTGGGTTGTAATTTTTTACAATCAATTAGGGTGGCAACACGGAGAAAATCGTCCCTTGTATGACAGCAATGTCATGCAAGGGATTTTTTTATTGCTAAAAAGGAGAGATTCTATGATAAATATACCTAGAGGTACTCAAGATATATTACCAGAAGAAACAAAAAAATGGCGTTACATTGAGAGTAAATTAAATGAATTAATGGAATTTTATAATTATCAAGAAATAAGAACACCTATTTTTGAAAGCACAGAATTATTTGCACGAGGTGTAGGTGGTTCAACAGATGTTGTTCAAAAAGAAATGTATACATTTCTTGATAAAGGCGATAGAAGTATGACATTACGACCAGAAGGAACAGCAGCAGTGGTGCGCTCTTATATTGAAAATAAAATGCAAGGTATACCAAATCAACCAATCAAGTTGTATTATAACGGCCCTATGTTTCGTTATGAACGTAAGCAAAAAGGACGTTATCGACAATTTACGCAATTTGGTGTAGAAGCAATTGGTGCAGAGAACCCAGCAATTGATGCTGAAGTATTAGCGATGGTGATGCACATCTATGAAACGTTTGGATTAAAGCATTTGAAATTGGTAATTAATAGTATTGGCGATATAGATTCACGTAAGGAATATAACGAAGCATTGGTTAAGCATTTCGAACCTGTAATTGATACATTTTGTAGTGATTGTCAGTCAAGATTGCATACTAATCCAATGCGTATCTTAGATTGTAAAGTGGATCGTGATAAGGAAGCTGTGAAAACAGCACCTAGAATCACTGAGTATTTAAATGAAACATCAAAAAATTATTTTGATGATGTTAAACAACACTTGGATGATTTAGAGATACCGTATGTTGAAGATCCAAATCTTGTTCGTGGTTTAGATTACTATACACATACTGCATTTGAATTGATGATTGATAATCCTAATTATGATGGCGCGATTACTACATTGTGTGGTGGTGGTCGTTATAATGGATTATTAGAATTATTAGATGGCCCAAGTCAAACAGGTATCGGTTTTGCATTGAGTATAGAACGCCTATTACTTGCATTAGAAGAAGAAGATATAGAACTAGATGTAGAAAAGGAATTTGATTTATTCATTGTTACTATGGGCGAACAAGCTGATCGCTATGCCGTTAAACTATTGAATGATCTACGTAGACATGGTGTAAGTGCAGACAAAGATTATTTAAGCAGAAAATTAAAAGGGCAAATGAAACAAGCTGATCGTTTAAATGCAAATTATACAATTGTGATTGGTGAGCAAGAACTTGAAAATAATAAAATAAATATAAAAAATATGCAATCTGGTGAAACAGAAGAGATAGGTTTATCAGAAATCGTAAGCTATTTCAAAAAATAAGGAGAAGATGAAATGACAAAACGTACAACATATTGTGGTCTTATTACAGAGTCACATTTGGAAGAAGAAGTAGTATTAAAAGGTTGGGTACACAACCGTAGAGATTTAGGTGGATTAATTTTCATAGACTTGCGTGATAGAGAAGGCTATGTGCAAATCGTATTTAACCCAGATTTTTCAGAAGAAGCTTTACATGTTGCTGAAACAGTACGTTCAGAATATATCATTGAAGTAAGAGGTACTGTTAAAAAACGTGATGCAGAAACTGTGAACCCTAAAATTGCAACTGGTCAAGTTGAAGTTCAAGTATCAGACATTCAGATAATAAATAAAGCAGAAACACCTCCATTTGCTTTAAATGAAGAAAATCAAAACGTTGATGAAAATATTCGTCTGAAGTATAGATATTTAGATCTTAGAAGACAAGAATTAGCACAAACATTTAAAATGCGTCACCAAACAACACGCTCAATCAGACAATATTTAGATCAAACTGGATTTTATGACATTGAAACACCAGTGTTAACAAAATCAACGCCTGAAGGTGCACGTGACTATCTTGTACCTTCTCGAGTACACGATGGTGAGTTTTATGCATTGCCACAATCACCACAGATATTCAAACAATTGTTAATGATTAGTGGCTTCGATAAATACTATCAAATTGTTAAATGTTTCCGTGATGAAGACTTACGTGCTGACAGACAACCAGAATTTACTCAAGTAGATATCGAAATGAGTTTTGTTGATCAAGAAGATGTTATGGATATGGGCGAAGAAATGTTACAAAAAGTTGTAAATGATGTAAAAGATATTGAAGTACCACGCCCATTCCCTAGAATGACATACAATGAGGCGATGGAACGTTATGGCTCAGATAAACCAGATACACGTTTTGACATGGAATTAATTAATGTTTCAGTACTTGGCGAAATTATGGATTTCAAAGTATTTAAAGATACAGTGAATAATAATGGACAAGTTAAGGCTATTGTTGCTAAAGGTGCATCAGATCATTATACAAGAAAAGATATCGATGCATTAACTGAATTTGTTTCAATCTACGGTGCAAAAGGATTAGCTTGGGTTAAAGTTGTTGAAGAAGGTCTAAACGGTCCGATTGCCAAATTCTTTGAAGATGATCATGTTGCTAAATTACAAGAATTAACAGGCGCTGAGCCAGGTGATTTAGTATTATTTGTAGCAGATAAACCAAGTGTTGTTGCACAGAGTTTAGGTGCATTGAGACTAAAATTAGCTAAAGAGTTAGATTTAATTGATGAATCAAAATTAAACTTCTTATGGGTAACTGACTGGCCATTATTAGAATATGATGAAGATGCAAAACGCTATGCAGCAGCACATCATCCATTTACAGCACCTAAGCAAGAAGACATTGCTAAATTAGATACTGAACCTGAAAATGTGCAAGCTAATGCTTATGATATTGTCTTAAATGGATATGAATTAGGTGGTGGATCTATCAGAATTCATAATGGAGAACTTCAACAAAAAATGTTTGAAGTCCTTGGTTTCACGCCTGAACAAGCGAGAGAACAATTTGGTTTCTTAATTGATGCATTCAATTATGGTGCGCCACCACATGGCGGTATTGCATTAGGATTAGACCGATTAGTTATGTTGCTAACTGGTCGTACGAATCTACGCGATACAATTGCATTCCCTAAAACTGCTTCAGCATCATGTTTATTAACTGATGCACCTAGTGAGGTTTCAGAAAATCAACTTGAAGAATTATCATTACGTATCCGCCATTAATTTATAAGTATTTAATAGGAGTCTTTATTCTTGCTTATTTGAAATAATATGGTATGATATGTCCATAAGATAGTCATCTGTAGTGTTCGTATGTTTGCTTTTTATTTGGGCCTAACACTCTTTGATCAGGGAGCCTAATGGGTTTTCTTGCAGCGCACACGCCTCTCAAGGAGGACTTGCAACACAAGAAACAGGGCACCCACCTGTTTAGAACAGGCCGAATGATCAAGCACTTTATAACTACGGCACAGACGGACTCTATCGGTACGCAAGACTTCGGTCTTGCGTATTTTTTTGCATTTAATTCAAACTAACAAATAAAATTATTGATACTTTATTTTTAAAATGAAAAATTTGTGACATGATATAATAATAATTAAGTTTTAATATTTAAATAAGGAGTATGAAAATGAAACATCAATTTTCACGAAATGAATTGGCATATGGTCAAGAAGGTTTAGATTTATTAAAAGATAAAACTGTCGTTGTATTGGGCGTAGGCGGCGTTGGTTCATTTGCTGCAGAAGCTTTAGCAAGAACAAATATAGGTCATATCATCTTGATAGATAAAGATGATGTTGATATTACAAATGTAAATCGACAATTGCATGCCTTGACCTCTACAATTGGACAAAGTAAAGTTACTTTAATGGAGGAGCGAATAAAATTAATCAATCCTGAATGTAAGGTTACATCTTTGCATATGTTTTATACTGAAGAAACTTATGAAGATTTATTTAATAATTATGATATTGATTATTTTGTCGATGCAAGTGATACCATTATTTATAAAGTCCATCTTATGAAAGAATGCTTAGAAAGAGGGATTAAGGTCATTTCTAGTATGGGAGCAGCAAATAAGACAGACCCTACACGATTCCAAATTGCTGATATTTCTAAAACTTATATGGACCCTATGGCAAAAATCATAAGACAAAAATTAAAAAAATCTGGAATTAAAAAGGGAATTCCAGTAGTATTTTCTGATGAAAGTCCAATTGTTATTAGAGAAGACGTAAAAGAAACAGTTGGTGATGCAAATGCTGCTACAAGAAAAGGTCAAATGCCACCTTCATCAAATGCATTTGTGCCAAGTGTAGTGGGATTGATATGTGCAAGTTATGTTGTTAATGATATATTAAAGGATATTTCTGTTACTCGAATTAAAGATAGAAAACAATAATTACGCTGTTTTTTATAGTTATAGAGAGCCTGAGACATAAATCATCATTCTCAAAATAAGAGAGCTAAACCGTAAATAATTATGGATTAGCTCTCTTTTATATATAATACTTTTGGAATTTGAATGTGCATGTTTGCCTGTCGATATCATTCGAGTTTATATTCTATCATGTATACTACTATTGCTACTTTAATACACTACAAAAACCTTAATTATTTAGAAAAAATTAGGCGTTTTCATAAAATGAAATGGTTACTACGTATATTTAAAACCACAATGATTTGTAAAATATTATGGCGAGGTTCCTGAGTATGCAATGCTAGCTGAAGTCCAAGATTGAAACGCCATCTTAGAAAAGCGAGACAAGAATATGAAATATTGTAAATATAAAGCCAGCAAATGCCTATAAAAGCATTTACTGGTTATCTTTCTAAGGATTTCATTCTGGAGTCTTTATAAGATGGTTATCCATATTATTGTGATTAAAAAACAGTAAAATATGGAATGTGTGTGAGTATTTATTAATATATATTACTTTATTTCAATTTATTCTGAGATTCTAATATATTATCATATATTGTTTTAAATTGTAGCTCTGTTTTAGAAGTTGTTTTTGGTTGATAATATATACTATTTTTTAATTTTGAAGGTAGATATTGTTGTGGTACAAAACCATTATCATAACTATGTGGATATTTATAATCTATTGCTCTACCTAGTTCTTTAGCACCTGCATAATGTCCATCTCTTAAATGGTCTGGTATTTGTCCTATTTTTCCTTTTCTTATATCTGATAAAGCGGCATCTATGGCTGAGATACCAGAATTTGATTTAGGGGAAAGACAAAGTTCGATCACTGCTTGACTCAAAGGTATACGTGCCTCTGGAAACCCTAAACGTTCTGCAGATTCTATAGCTGCTAATGTTCTTTGTCCAGCACTAGGTGAGGCAAGTCCTATATCTTCATATGATATTACGAGTAATCGGCGAACAATTGTTGGCAAATCTCCAGCTTCAATCAATCTGGCTAAATAATGTAATGCTGCATTAACATCGCTACCTCGGATTGATTTTTGGAACGCGCTCATAACATCATAATGCATATCACCATCTTTATCACTAACAAAGGCACCTTTTTGTAGGCAATCTTTAGCATCTTGCAAAGTGATTTCACGATTTCCTGATTCATTTACGTCAGAACTTAATACTGCTAATTCTAATGCATTTAATGCACTTCTTACGTCACCTTGACTTTGTGTAGAGAAATAAGTCATTGCTTCTTCATGTACAATCGGTTTGTACTGAGCTAAACCGCGTTCAGTGTCATCGATAGCACGTGTTAACGATAGCTTAATATCATCATCATTAAGTGGGTATAACTCGAATATTTGCGCACGTGAACGAATTGCAGGATTAATAGCATGATATGGATTTGAAGTAGTTGCACCAATAAGTACTATTTTCCCGTTTTCTAAATGAGGTAATAAAAAATCTTGTTTTGCTTTATCTAATCTATGAATTTCATCCAATAGTAATATGACTTGACCTGACATTTTAGCTTCCTCAACAATGAGTTGCATATCTTTTTTAGTGTTTGTAACGGCATTTAACTGACGGAATTTAAATTGCGTACTGCCAGAAATTGCTTTTGCAATACTTGTCTTACCTATACCTGGTGGGCCGTAGAATATCATTGATGATAATCGCTTGGTCTCGACCATTCTTCTAATAATTCCTTTCGGACCAACTAAATGTTGTTGAGATATAATTTCATCTATATTATTAGGTCTCATTCTTGAAGCGAGTGGTTCGTTTGTCAAAATCTTTCACACCTTTCTGATTCTATATTACCGTAAAAAATGATAGAATGTTAATATATAGTATTCGAATTAAGTGAGGTTATATAATGAAAATTTCAACAAAAGGAAGATATGGATTAACACTAATGATATCCTTAGCCAAAAAGCAAGGTCAAGGATGTGTTTCTTTAAAATCTATTGCAGAAGAAAATAATTTAAGTGATTTATATCTAGAACAATTGGTGGGTCCATTAAGAAATGCTGGATTAATTCGAAGTGTTCGTGGTGCCAAAGGCGGCTATCAATTAAGAGTTTCGGCAGAAGAAATTACAGCAGGGGACATTATTCGTTTATTAGAGGGTCCTATCACGTTTGTAGAGAGTATTGAATCTGAGCCACCTGCACAAAAGCAACTTTGGATTCGTATGAGAGACGCAGTCAGAGAAGTATTAGATAATACAACATTAAAATATTTAGCTGATTATAAAGAAACTAATAACTTAGATGGCTATATGTTTTATATTTAATAAAAGCACGCTACAATTTATTTGAACGCTTTTATTAGATATTGAATTTAAAATATACTCAAAGTGATGGATATACTAAAAAATTAAAATTAAATGTTTAATAAATGATTTAGTGTGGTATATACCACATATGTACATCGCTAAGGAGGTTTTTTGAATGGCTGATGAAAGCAAAATTGAACAAGCCAAAGGCAATGTTAAAGAAACTGTTGGTAATGTTACCGACAATAAAGATTTAGAAAATGAAGGTAAAGACGACAAAAAGTCTGGCAAAGCCAAAGAAGTCGTTGAAAATGCAAAACAAAAAGCAAATGAAGCTATTGATAAATTTAAAAAATAAATTTTTAGATAACTTTTAATTTAAATTTCGAAAGGGGAACATTACCATGGCTGAAAATTTCTTAAATAAAGCGAAAGAAGCTGCTAAAAACGTATCTGATAAGTTAAAAGACTCAGATAATGAAAAAGCAAAACAAGCATCAGAACAAATTGATAAATTCACTGGTGGCAGTGATGATAATAAAGATAAAGACAACGAAAAATAAGTTGTTCATTTAAATTTTTAGACTGTCGATAAAGATTATAACTTTATCGGCAGTTTTTTTGATGAATGATATATGAGATAACACTTTTTTGACCTTAAAGTATATATTTTTCATTATATTTGGTACGAACGTAGATAAAATAATAAATGAAATTAAAAAAGTATATAGAACATAATTTTTAGGAAAGCAACCAGTAATTGAATTATGTTATTTATTTACAACACATCGCAAATTATGATGATTTTAAATTTATGTAAAAATTATTTTATTATACTAAGAGTCCTTATTTTTAAAACATTTTAATGTAAAGTTACATATTGATATGACATATTTTAACCAGACACTTGAGGGAACAGAACAAGCTAAAGATTACTAGCTTAACTTATCTCTTAAAGAAGCGAGCGAACAATACGAAGTATGGTATGAAAAGAAGCACTCGGATGAATTGAAAAAATTCTTCTGAGTGCTATTTTTATGAGATTTATATCCCAGTCTCTTATTTTAAGGATGGAGGATTGTGTCAAAATCTCTTTTGAAATTATTGATTATTAGTAAAATGATTATCAAAGATATGTTTAAGCTTCTTATATGATTCTAATTGTGCATCTTGATCATAAACGTAGCTGATGGCCATTAATTCATCGATTTCACCATATACTTGTATAAATGCTTCTAATTTTTGTTTTACTGTTTCTTCAGAACCGATTAATGATTGATTTAGTCTTTGTTGAGCCATTTCAAATTCTCTAGGTGTTAACAAACCTTTCAAGTCATCAGTTGGTGGTTGTACAGGTTGCATTTTACCTCTAGTGATACTAACCATGACTTGTGCTTGAGTAGAAGCAAGGTAATATGCTTGTTCATCTGTATCTGCAACAATTGCATTTAAACAAACAATCATATAAGGTTCTTGCAATACATCAGAAGGTTCAAATAATTCTTTATAGATTGACATTGCTTCTTTCATTTGTTGAGGTGCAAAGTGTCCAGCGAATACATAAGGCAATCCTTTTCTAGCAGCTAAATGTGCAGAATCGGTAGATGAACCTAAAATATAAAGTGGTACATTTTTATTTACTGCTGGATATGCTCTAACATAAGATTGTTGATTACTTGGGCCGAAATAAGTTGCTAATTGTTCTACCTCTTCTGGAAATTCGTAAACGCCATTATGTTGATCTCTTCTTAATGCACTGGCAGTCATCATATCTGTCCCTGGTGCACGTCCTAATCCTAAGTCAACACGATTAGGAAAGACTGTTTCCATTGTGCCAAATTGTTCAGCTACTATTAATGGTGCATGATTTGGTAGCATAATACCACCAGAACCAACTCTTATTTTAGACGTATGTTCTAAGGTATGTTGAATTAATAATGCAGTTGCTGAGCTAACTAAATTTGGTGCATTGTGGTGTTCGGCAATCCAATAACGATTATAATCCAATTCTTCAAGATTTTGAGCTAGTTTAACCATATCTTTGATAGCATCTTTATCTTCTTGACCTTCTCGTATAGGTACTAGGTTTAATGCAGAGAGTTTTACATCTTTCATTTCTTTATTTCCTCCTCGATGTTTCTAATATAAAGAAGTATAACAGTCGTTTTTAAACTTGCGTAAAATATTGCTCACTGTTATACTATATCCAAATTAAAACGTTAGGTGGCTTAAATTAAGACAATGGATAAAACTCATAAGATAAACAAATTAAAAAGCAAAGCAAATATAAAATTATGGGATATGTCTATGTCTTAAACAGGCTCGTTATTAACAATAACAAAATAGGTAAAGTATGCTTACTGTTGACATGTCATATCCGCGAAAGTGGGGAATTGATATGTCTTTTTATTTTACAGAAAAGCCATTTGAAAGATTTGGCAAGACTTTAATAGAAGAGGTTAGCTTAAGTGTAGAATTAGGCGAACATGTAGCGATAATTGGTGAGAATGGAATAGGTAAGTCTACATTACTAAATGCAATTTACAATAAATACATGGATTCATCATATTTGATGGATCAAGAATTAACAAAATACAATGATCAAGTAGCATTAAATTTTATTATGTCGTGGTACCCAGAGTTATTAGCCATTAAAAATGCTATGGAAACAGATTATGAAAAAATAGGTGACTATATAGAACGTAATGGTTATGAAATTGAAGAAAAAATAATCGTACAAGCAAAGCAATTCAATTTGACAGAGTCAGATTTAAATAAGAAGATGGCACAGCTAAGTGGCGGCCAGCAAACTAAAGTAGCTCTAATTCGAGCTATGATTTCAGATAGAAGTTTAATAATTTTAGACGAACCAACCAATCATCTAGACAAAGAAATGATTGATATTATAGTGGATTATATAAAGCGAGCAAAGCAAAGTATGGTATTTGTGTCGCATCATAGAGGATTTATTGACGAAACAGCAACTCATATTATTGAAATCACACAACAAGGTACGAGAAAATTCACCGGTAATTATAGTCAATATAAATCAATTATAGATTTGGAAAGAGAGACACAAAAAAGAATATACGAGAAAAAACAAAAAGAAATAAAAGCATTAGAAGCAACCGTAGATAGAGTTAAAAATTGGCATCAATCTGCCAACCAATCTGCAAGTGTTCGAAATCCAATAGAACAAAAGCGACTAAGTAAATTAGCCCAAAAAGCAAAAGTGAAAGAATCACAAATTAATCAAAAAGTCGATAAAATTACAGTACAAGAACCTAAAGTGGATGAACGCCATTTTCATTTTGATAATCAAAAAGTTCTTAATAAAAAATATTTAATGCATTTAAATAACTTCAGTGTAACTATGGATAGTAAAAGTATTTTTCAAAATGCTAATTTTGAAATCAAAGATAATGAGAATATTATATTAACTGGTCCAAATGGTTCTGGAAAATCATTGTTAATTTCAATAATCAAGCAATCTATAGTACCAGATAAAGGCGAAGTGTATATCACACCTTCTTTGAATATAGCTTATTTTGATCAAAAAAATGATAATTTAGCGTATGATAGTACGGCAATATCAATGTTATTGCATATGGACGGTATGACACGTAGTCAAGCCCAAACAATCTTGGCATCATTTGGGTTTGATAATCAAAAAATAAATTTACCTATTTCTCAATTATCCATGGGAGAGAAAAGTAGATTACAGTTTGTAATATTGTATTTTTCAAACCCGCATTTATTAATATTAGACGAACCAACTAATTATTTTGATATTGCTACACAAGATTTGATATTACAAATGCTAAAGCAATTTTCAGGACAGGTTATGATTGTGACACATGATGATTATTTAAAATCACAAATTACTGCGACGCAATGGACAATTGAAAATAAAAAATTAAAGAATTTAACTTTGCATGAGAAACAATCACCAAATACAGTGGATGATACATTAAAGTTATTAGACGATTTTAAGTCAATAGATGAATTCGGCCATTTTGAAACAGACAACTAGAAAATTTATATAGATGGTGCTATCATTGGAACATTGATAAAAATTTAAGGAGTGTCAAACATGGAAGTATATGCAGACTATGCTGCAACAACCCCTGTAAAGCAAGAAGTAATTGATAAAATGATGAATATATATACTGGTCATTATGGAAATCCTTCATCGATTCATAGTTTAGGACGAGATGCACGAAAGTATTTAGATGAGGCACGTAGAAATGTAGCCAAAATTCTTGGTGCTAAGCCTAGTGAAGTTATCTTTACTAGTGGTGCAACAGAATCTAATAATACTGCGATTAAGGGTATTGCATATCAGTTGCGTGAACAAGGAAATCATATCATCACGACAAAAATTGAACATCATTCTGTGCTCCATGTATTTGAACAACTTGAACAAGAAGGGTTTGAAGTGACTTATTTAGATGTCAATAAAGAAGGTATAGTGCAATTGGATCAGTTAAAAGATGCCATCACACCTGCTACTATTCTTGTTTCAATAATGTTTGTAAATAACGAAGTAGGTACAGTTCAGCCAATGTATGATATAGATGCTATTGTTGCAGAGTCTAATGCATTACTCCATGTTGATACAGTTCAAGCAATTGGTCATTTAGATATTAAATTCAACGAGTTTGATATTGCAGCTATGAGTATTACTGCGCATAAGTTTGGTGGCCCAAAGGGTGTAGGTGCTTTATTATTAAAAGAAAATACACCTATTCAATATTCGCAATTAGGTGGGGACCAAGAAGCTAAAAGACGTGCAGGTACGGAAAATCTTCCACAGATAGTTGGTTTTTCAGAAGCATTAACATTATCTGATAAGCAACGTGATGAGCATAATGTACACTTATTAAATTTGAAAAACTTGTTTTTCGTTTCATTACAAGAGCGATCAATACCATTTGAATATAATGGCTCAATGACTGATTCAACAGGTCATATTGTTAATTTATATTTTCCATTTATTGATGTAGAAACATTACTTACATTATTAGATTTATCGAATATATATGTTTCTTCTGGTTCCGCATGTACTGCTGGAACTACCACACCATCACATGTACTGGTTGCGATGTTTGATACAGATGAGCGAGCAAAACATTCAGTGAGATTTAGTTTTAACGAATTAACTACAGAACAAGAAGTAAAATATATAGCTACAGAAATCCATAAAATATACCATAAATTCAAGGAGGAAGTTTAGTTGTCAAATAGAGATACACGAGTTGTTGTCGGCATGTCTGGCGGCGTAGATAGTTCCGTTACTGCCCACATACTAAAAGAACAAGGTTATGACGTAATTGGCATTTTTATGAAAAATTGGGACGATACAGATGAAAATGGTTATTGTACAGCTACAGAAGATTATAATGATGTTATAGCAGTATGTAATCAAATAGGAATACCGTATTATGCAGTGAATTTTGAACAGGAATATTGGGACAAAGTATTCACATACTTTTTAGATGAATACAAAAAAGGTCGTACTCCAAATCCAGATGTTATGTGTAATAAAGAAATTAAATTCAAAGCATTTTTAGAGCATGCATTGAAATTAGGTGCAGATTATGTTGCAACAGGACATTATGCGAGAATTAAACGTCATGAAGATGGACATGTCGAAATGTTACGTGGCGTAGATAATAATAAAGATCAAACTTATTTCTTAAATCAGCTATCACAAGAACAATTATCACATGTAATGTTTCCAATTGGGGATATCGATAAAAAAGAAGTACGTAAAATTGCTGAAGAAGCAGGACTTGCTACTGCTAAGAAAAAAGATTCAACAGGTATTTGCTTTATTGGTGAACGTAATTTCAAAGAATTTTTATCACAATATTTACCTGCACAGTCTGGTGAAATGCGCACTTTAACAGGCGAAAAGGTAGGAGTTCATTCGGGATTAATGTATTATACGATAGGTCAACGACACGGTTTAGGTATTGGTGGAGATGGAGATCCTTGGTTTGTAGTTGGAAAAAACTTAGATGACAATATTTTATATGTTGAACAAGGTTTTCATCACGATGCACTATATAGTGATTATTTAATTGCATCAGACATATCATTTATAAATGATGTAGACTTAGACAATGGATTTGCATGTACTGCGAAATTTAGATATCGTCAAAAAGATACTAAAGTGTTTGTTACTAAAGAGAATGATAATTCAATTCGCGTAACATTTGATGAACCTGTAAGAGCAATTACACCAGGTCAAGCGGTTGTTTTATATGATGGTGACGTATGTCTAGGTGGGGCCACGATAGATGATGTATTTAAACAATCTGGACAGTTGAGTTATGTAGTATAATAAAGTTTGACTATCGACATTTTTTGAAAATCGCTAGTATACTATGATAAACGTAGTTTCTAGCGATTTCTTTTTGATAAAATTGATTTAAAAAATAATACGTAATGTTATAATAAAATCTCAGAAATGAGGGTTAATATGGAGCAAGAACAAATTTATGAATTAATTAAAGAAGGAAACATTGAATCGGCCTTAAAGGCGTTGTTTGAAAACATTGAAAAAAATCCAAAAGAAGTAGAAAATTATATAAACGCTGGAATTTTAATTGCAGAAGCAGGAGAAATAGAAAAAGCTGAGAAATTTTTCCAAAAGGCAATCACGTTAGATCCAGAAAATGGTGCCATTTATTATAATTTAGGTAATGTATATTATAATGAAAGTAGATTTAAAGAAGCGATTAAACTTTATCAGCAAGCACTTAAATATAATGTGGATAAAATCGATACAAATTATATGATAGGCATGTCATTTAATCATTTAGAAGCATTTAAAGAAGCAATGCCTTTTCTAATGACAGCTGCTGAATTAGATAATCGTAAAGACGTTGAAGTACAATTTCAGTATGGTCTAGTATTATGTGACTTAGAAATGTTTGAAGCGGCAATTAAACAATTACAACATGTAGTATCAATCGATGATAAACATACGGATGCATTATATAATTTAGGATTAGCTACATATATGCAAACTGAAGATACTGCTACAGCAATTGCATATTTCGAACAAGCTGTAGAAATAAATCCTGAACATTTGTTAAGTCAACATGCTTTAAAAACTTTTAAAGCAATTGCAGAGGAGGAGTAATCATGGAGGACCCTACATTATTTAATACATCGATGATTAAAGGAACTGTAGATGCTATCTTGTTTCAAAATAAGGATAACTTTTATACAGTTTTAAAGGTCGATACCATTGAAACAAATGAAACGTTTGATTCGATGCCTACAATTGTAGGGTTCTTTCCTGATATTGCTGAGGGTGATGTATATACCTTTAAGGGTCAGGTTGTTACCCATGCCAAATATGGTAAACAGTTAAAGGCAGAAACATTTGAGAAGGAATTACCACAAACTAAAGAGGCAATTATTAGTTATTTATCAAGTGACTTGTTTAAAGGAATCGGTAAAAAAACGGCACAGAGTATCGTTAATAAATTAGGGGAAAATGCAATTAACGATATTTTAAATGATCCTTCTGTATTAGAAAGTGTCCCAGGATTACCTAAAAAGAAACAAAAGCAAATTGCTGAACAAATAGCGAGTAATCAAGAAACAGAACAAATTATCATCAGACTACACGATTTAGGTTTTGGGCCAAAATTAGCAATGTCTATTTATCAAGCTTATTTAGGCGAAACCTTAACTATAGTGGAACAAAAACCTTATCAACTTGTTTACGATGTCAAAGGTATTGGATTTAATAAAGCTGATACTTTGGCGAGAAATGTTGGTATTCAATTTAATGATAGTGAACGGCTAAAAGCTGGATTACTTTATGTATTGGAAGAAGAATGTATAAAGCAAGGACACACATACTTACCTACTCAAACTGTACTTGATATGACAAGTGAAATGTTATCAAATCAACCTCAAGAAGTAATTAGTAATGAACAGTTAGAAAAGGTCATGCAACAATTAGTTGATAATGACAAATTAATACGACAAGAAAATGAAGTAGCTATTCCAAGTTTATATTATTCGGAATTAAAAAGCGTGCAAAACTTATACCGTAATTTTACTTATACCAATAAATTAAAAGAAATAGAGCAATCAGATCTGTTAATGGAAATTGGTGAAATAGAAAATCGTAATGATGTAAATTATGCCGAATCACAACGTGAGGCATTACAAACGTCTATTAATTCTAAGGTGATGTTATTAACCGGTGGTCCTGGTACAGGTAAAACAACTGTTATAAAAGGAATAGTGGAGCTTTATGCTGAAATACATGGGTTGTCGTTAGATTATGATGATTATAAAAATGATGACTTTCCGGTTGTGCTTGGTGCACCAACAGGTCGAGCTTCAAAACGATTAGCTGATGCTACTGGATTAGAAGCAATGACTATACATCGACTTATTGGTTGGAATCAGGAAACACAACCTGAGGATATATTAGATAATGAAATCTCAGCAAAACTGATTATCATTGATGAGATGTCTATGGTAGATACATGGCTTTTTCATCAATTCATGAATGCAGTTCCAATTGATGCGCAAATTGTTCTTGTAGGTGATGAAGATCAGTTACCTTCTGTAGGGCCTGGTCAAGTCTTTAAAGATTTAATTGATTCCAAAGTAATCCCCCGTGTTAATTTGACAGAAGTTTATCGTCAACAAGATGGATCTAGCATTATTGAATTAGCACACCGAATGAAATTAGGTGAATCAATTGATATTACTCAAAGATACCATGATCGAAATTTTATAAATTGTAGCACTGAACAAATTCCCAATGTTGTTGAAAAAGTAGTAGCTAGCGCCGTCAAAAAGGGATATGATATGAGCGATATTCAGGTGCTTGCACCAATGTATAAAGGCTCTGCAGGTATTAAAAAGTTAAATACGATTTTGCAATCAATTTTAAACCCTAAAAAGAATGATTCACGGGAAATTGAATTTGGTGATGTTATCTTTCGCAAGGGAGATAAGGTACTACAATTAGTGAATAGACCAAGTGACAATATCTTTAATGGCGATATAGGTATTGTAGTAGGCATTTTTTGGGCTAAAGAAAATGCATTAAATAAAGATGTATTAGTCGTTGATTTTGAAGGCAATGAAATCACATTTACAAGACAAGATTTAATGGAACTCACACATGCCTATTGTACATCCATTCATAAATCTCAAGGTTCCGAATTTCCAATCGTAATTATGCCAATGGTTAAACAGTATTTTAGAATGTTACAAAAACCTATCCTATATACAGGTCTAACGCGTGCAAAACAATCTCTTGTATTTTTGGGTGATCCCCAAGCGTTTGATATAGGCCTGAATACGCACGGACAAGTTCGATTGACTCAGTTATGTTCATTCTTGATGGAATACTTTAACAATGAATCATCCAATGATGAACAGCAAATTGTAAATGAAAAGATTGATACAGAAATCAAATTAACAGAAACAACGATGTTTAAAATTGATCCTATGATTAATATGGGGCAAATTTCGCCTTATGACTTTATAGAAGATTGACAATAGTATGGAAAATAAATACAATATAATTAAAGTTGCATAAAGATGAGTAGGCCATGTTTAACAAAAAGAGATGTACTGGTTGGTGAAAAGTACAGTAAATGTGATTGAACGCTACTTTATGTCAGTAAGTATAAGAACTAATTAAGTGATAAGTGAGAGTTAGTAATTTTATAATGATAAAATGCCATGTAGTCTTTGTTGATAAAGTGACATATATGATAAATTTGCTAATTACTTATAACTAGGGTGGTACCGCGAAACGTTCGTCCCTTATATGAGGATGGGCGTTTTTTGTTTGTAGAATTATTACTTTATGTAAAAATGAGTTTAGATGAAATGAGATGGAGGAAATTTAAGGATGAAAAATCTTAAAGCTAGTGAGATTAGACAAAGTTTCATAGATTATTTTGTTGAAAAAGGACATATGGTAGAACCTTCAGCGCCATTAGTTCCGATTGATGATGATACTTTATTATGGATTAATTCTGGTGTAGCAACTTTAAAAAAATATTTTGACGGTCGTGAAACACCTATGAAACCAAGAATTGTGAATTCACAAAAAGCAATTCGAACAAATGATATAGAAAATGTTGGTTTCACAGCTAGACACCATACGTTCTTCGAAATGTTGGGAAATTTCTCAATTGGAAATTACTTCAAAAGAGAAGCAATTGAATTTGCATGGGAATTTCTTACCAGTGAAAAATGGATGGCAATGGAACCAGAAAAATTATATGTCACTATTCATCCTGAAGATTCAGAAGCATATAAAATTTGGAATGAAGAAATTGGTTTAGAAGAAAGTAGAATTATTCGTATTGAAGGAAATTTCTGGGATATTGGTGAAGGTCCATCTGGTCCAAATACTGAAATATTTTACGATAGAGGCGAACAATTTGGTGAAAATGATCCAACTGAAGAAATGTATCCAGGTGGAGAAAATGAACGTTATTTAGAAGTATGGAACTTAGTATTTAGTGAATTTAATCATAATAAAGATCATTCGTATACACCGTTACCAAATAAAAATATTGATACTGGTATGGGGCTTGAACGAATGGCTTCAATTGCACAAAATGTGCGTACAAATTATGAAACTGATTTGTTTATGCCAATTATTAATCAAGTAGAAATAATTTCTGGTATAAAATACCTTCAAAATGAGGAAAATGATGTTGCATTTAAAGTAATTGCGGACCATATACGAACAATTGCATTTGCAATTGCTGATGGCGCATTGCCTGCAAATGAAGGTCGTGGTTATGTATTACGTAGACTACTTCGCCGTGCTGTAAGATTTAGCCAATCATTAGACATAAATGAACCATTTATGTATCGTCTCGTCGATATTGTTGCAGAAATAATGGAACCATATTATCCAAACGTACTTGAAAAATCAGATTTTATTAAGCGTGTAATTAAATCTGAAGAAGAGCGATTCCATGAAACATTGGAAGAAGGATTATCTATTTTGAATCAATTAGTTGTCGAAGCTAAACAAAGTACACAACAAATTAATGGTAAAGATGCTTTCAAACTTTATGATACTTATGGTTTCCCAATTGAACTTACAGAAGAAATTGCTCTACAAGAAAGTTTAACGGTTGATATGGAAACATTTAGTGTGGAAATGCAACAACAAAGAGATAGAGCACGTCAAGCACGTCAAAGTACACAATCTATGCAAGTTCAAAGTGAAGTACTCAAAAATATTACAACTGAAAGTTCATTTGTTGGTTACAATGTAATGGAATATTCTACAACAGTTACAGATATACTATCTGATGGTGCTCTTGTAAAAACAGCAGATGCGGGACAAACAATCCACTTTGTTTTGAAAGAAACACCTTTTTATGCTGTAAGTGGTGGACAAGTTGCGGATAAAGGCACAGTGGGAAATGAGCAATTTGAAATTACGGTTACAGAAGTTACGAAAACGCCAAATGGTCAAAATTTACACAAAGGTGAAATTCAATTTGGTCAAGTGATAGTAGGAAGTAATGTCGAAGCTAAAGTAAACCAAAAATCACGCATTGCGATAGAGAAAAATCACAGTGCTACACATTTATTACATGCTGCTCTAAAAGAAGTGTTAGGCGATCATGTTAATCAAGCTGGTTCATTAGTTGAAAGTGAACGTTTAAGATTCGACTTTTCTCATTTTGGTCCAATGACTGAAGAAGAAATTTCTAAAGTTGAGCGTCGTGTGAATGAAGAAATTTGGAATAGTATTGACGTTAATATTAAGGAAATGTCAATTTCAGATGCTAAAGCGAGGGGTGCTATGGCATTATTTGGTGAAAAATATGGTGATGTGGTACGAGTCGTTGATATGTCGCCTTATTCAATCGAATTATGTGGCGGAACGCATGTCAATAATACATCTGAAATTGGGTTATTTAAAATTGTAAGTGAATCTGGTACAGGTGCAGGAGTTAGACGTATTGAAGCTATAACTGGTAAATCTGCATTCCAATATTTAGAAGCGATACAAGAAAAATTCAATACAGTTAAAAACCTTGTCAAAGTTAAATCTGATGAACAAGTAGTTGATAAAATACAACAAATGCAAGTAGATGAAAAAGAATTAACAAAACAATTAGAACAAAGTAATAAAGAAATAACAGCATTAAAAATGGGCGATATTACTGATCAAGTAGAAGAAATTAATGGCATAAAGGTATTGGCTACTGAAGTGGAAGTTGCTAATCCTAAAGCTATTCGCGAAACGATGGATGATTTTAAATCTAAATTACAAGATACAGTTATCATTTTAATTAGTAATATTGATGGCAAAGTCTCACTCATAGCTACTGTACCAAAAGCACTTACTAGTAAAATTAAAGCTGGAGATATTATTAAAAATATGGCTCCACAAGTTGGTGGAAAAGGTGGCGGACGCCCAGATATGGCTCAGGGTGGCGGAACTGAACCTGAGAACATAACAGAATCATTACGTTTCATTAAAAATTACATTAAATCACTATAACTTAAAACCATTCTCATGTAGAATGTAACTAAGTATAGAAATAATTGCGCGATTTAAAGGAGTGTTAACAATGGAAAATTTTGATAAAACTATGAAATTTAATTATGATGAAATTCCTAAAGAAGATGTCAAAACAGTATTGCAAAATGTCTATAATACACTTGAAGAAAAAAATTACAATCCGGTAAATCAAATCGTAGGGTATCTGTTGTCAGGAGATCCTGCTTATATACCACGTCATAACGAAGCTAGAAACCAAATTCGTCGTATTGATCGTGATGATATTATGGAAGAGTTAGTTTCCAACTATTTAACTGAAAATGATAAAAATTAAATGTTAAAACATAAAATCATAGGATTAGATGTAGGAAGTAAAACTGTTGGCATTGCAATAAGTGATTTAATGGGTTGGACAGCCCAAGGATTAGATACACTCCGAATAGACGAAGCAAATGGCGATTTAGGTATAGATGCATTAGTAAAAATTATAGAAAAAGAAAAAGTTGGTTCCATAGTTATCGGATTGCCTAAAAACATGAATAATTCTATTGGATTTCGTGGCGAGGCTTCGTTACAATACAAGGAGCAACTACAAGAAGCATTGCCATCATTAGAAATAATAATGTGGGATGAACGATTAAGTACTATGGCTGCTGAACGTTCTTTGCTAGAGGCAGATGTTTCAAGACAAAAAAGAAAAAAAGTAATAGATAAAATGGCAGCAGTTTTCATCTTGCAAGGTTATTTAGATTCTATTCAATAAAAAGGAGCGTTTTATAATGACAGAACATAACGAAAATGCAGAATTACAGATTAACAACGAAGAGGAATTATTAACTTTATATGATGAAGAAGGTAATGAAGTATTATACCGTAAAGTTTTAGAATTCTTCCACCCAGAATTTAAAAAAGAATATGTTATTCTTGCAGAAGAAGGCGCAGAATCTGATGACGATGATTTAGTTGAATTAATCCCAATGATTAATGAAGCTGATGAAAATGGAGAAGGTGGGAAATTCCTACCTGTTGAAACAGATGAAGAGTGGGACATGATTGAAGAAATCGTGAATACTGAAATGGATGATCACGACCACGACCACGAGCATTAATCTAAAACAAGCAATGAGTGATAATATATTAAAAGAGATTGCGAAGGTTCAGTTCAGTACTATATAACGTTTTTGAACATATATATTGAATTACTCGTTTGTTCAAATCAATTGTTTTTTGCTCATGCTAAGAAACAGACCAAGACATTATTTATGTTTTGGTCTGTTTTTTTAGATAGAATGTTATGCATGATCAATCTCAACGCTTCATTGTTAGGGTGTATCGTTTAATAAAGTAAAAGGAACAAAAAGAGCAAAAAAAGTATAGAAATTAAAAGAGTAGTTTAAAGTCCTACCGAAACAAAGTTTATCTGCATTTATAGCTTTATAATTACAATATTGAAAAATTATAATGCGTATGATTATTAGCTTGCTATATTCGAACAATTTACACTTATAAAATCCTATAGTTTGTGGTAAAATATATAAAGTTAAATTTAAATGGGAAATGATGGACATTAGGGTTTTCATGTATATGAAAGCATATCAAATCATAAAATATCTTAATTTATAATTTACTTTATCAATGTAATCAGTCAATTAATGTCGACTGATTTATTTTATTGAGCAAAGTTTAAAAATATCATTTTACCATAAAGGAAGTTATGATAATGGATAAAAATCAGTTGTATTTATTAGACTTACACAAACAAACTGATGCAAATATAGAATCTCTTAGAGCATATGCCGAGTCGAACAATGTACCTATTGTAGATCGAATTACTCTAGAAATGATTAAACAATTAATTAGAATACATAAACCATATGAAATCCTAGAGATAGGCACAGCAATTGGTTATAGCTCGATGCAGTTTGCATCAGTTTCACCTAAAATACAAGTTACGACGATTGAACGTGATGAAACGATGTTAGTACAAGCTCAGAAAAATAGAGAAATCTTCAACTATCAAAATCAAATTAGACAAATTGAAGGAAATGCTTTAGAGCAAGTTGATAGTGTGAATGATAAAATGTACGACATGATTTTTATTGATGCAGCAAAAGCACAATCACAAAAATTTTTCGAATTATATACACCCCTATTAAAAGATGGCGGTATAGTGATAACGGATAATGTGTTATATCATGGTTTCGTTTCAGACATCGGTGTAGTTAGAAATCGAAATGTGCGTCAAATGGTAAAAAAAGTCCAGTCATATAACGATTGGTTAATGAACCATGAAGATTTTACAACGAATTTTTTAAATATAGATGATGGTTTAGCAATTTCAATTAAAGGAGCTTCATTATGACTGAATTATTAGTTACTCCAAAATCAGTTGGACATATAGAAACATTAATTGAAAAAGGCGCAGATGCCTTTGTCATTGGTGAACAGAAATTTGGCTTACGCTTAGCAGGTGAATTTAACAGAGCGGATATGAAAGAAGCAGTCAAAATAATTCATAGACATGGTAAGCAAGCATATGCTGCTGTAAATGGCATTTTTCATAATTATCATTTGAATGCTTTGGAATCTTATATAAAATTCTTACATGAAATCAAAGTAGATAGAATCATTTTTGGCGATCCTGCTGTAGT
The DNA here is from genome assembly GCF_022346615.1 of Staphylococcus sp. ACRSN. Classification (GTDB taxonomy): domain Bacteria; phylum Bacillota; class Bacilli; order Staphylococcales; family Staphylococcaceae; genus Staphylococcus. The sequence goes on from NZ_JAKRNS010000003.1 coordinate 230,768, forward strand.
AATGTATGTAAAAGATCAAAATGACCCTATACCATTAAATTGGGATGCAGAAGCATTGGTTACTAATCATTTTCAATGTAATTATTGGGGAGAAAAGGGCGCTAAACGTGCACAACTAGCAAGGGAATTGAGTCTTGAAGAAATTATTAACATTAAAGCAAACGCAAATGTTGAAATTGAAGTACAAGTGCATGGTATGACATGTATGTTTCAATCTAAACGTATGTTATTAGGGAATTACTACACTTTCCAAGAACGTCAAATGAAAATTGAACGTAATAAAGAAGCAAATGAATTATTATTATATGATGAAGAACGTGATAATAAATATCCAGTTTATGAAGATTATAATGGTACACATATTATGTCGCCTAATGATATATGTTTAATAGAAGAGTTGGATGGATTATTAGAAGCGGGAATAGATTCATTAAAAATTGATGGTGTTTTACAATCAGAAGCATATATAAATGTTTGTACTGAACAATATAGAGAAGCTATCGATTTATTTAAAGAAGACCCAGAAGCATACGAAGATGAAAAATTCATGTTAATTGATCCAATAGAGGCAATTCAGCCTGAACATCGTCCGTTTGATGAAGGATTTTTATTTAAACAAACAGTGTATTAAGGAGGGCTTAAGAATGAAAGTTTTAGAAAAAGAAAAAGCATTAAATAAACCTAAAATAAAAAAGCCTGAGCTACTCGCCCCAGCTGGAAACTTAGAAAAGTTAAAAATTGCTGTTCATTATGGTGCGGATGCGGTATTTCTTGGTGGACAAGAATATGGCTTAAGATCTAATGCAGATAATTTTACTATGGAAGAAATTAAAGAGGGCGTAACATTTGCTAGCCGATATGGTGCTAAGATTTACGTGACGACTAATATCATTGCGCATGATGAAAATATTGAGGGATTAGACACATATTTAAGAGATTTAGAATCAACTGGCGCAACAGGTATTATTGTGGCTGATCCATTGATTATTGAAACTTGTAAACGTGTCGCACCTAAATTAGAAATTCACTTATCTACGCAACAATCACTTTCAAATTACAAAGCGGTGGAGTTTTGGAAAGAGGAAGGGTTAGATCGAGTTGTACTTGCACGTGAAACAGGTGCGATGGAAATGCAAGAAATGAAAGATAAAGTAGATATTGAAATTGAATCATTTATACATGGTGCAATGTGCATTGCCTATTCGGGGCGTTGTACATTAAGTAATCATATGACTGCCCGTGACTCGAATCGTGGGGGCTGTTGTCAAAGTTGTCGCTGGGATTATGATTTGCTTGAAGTTGATGATGAAGGTGAACTTGATCTTTATTATAATGATGAGGGTGAGGTTACACCTTTTGCAATGAGTCCTAAAGATTTGAAATTAATAGAATCCATACCTAATATGATGGATATTGGGGTAGATTCTTTGAAAATTGAAGGCAGAATGAAATCAATACACTATATTGCAACTGTGGTATCTGTTTATAGAAAAGTAATCGATGCTTACGCTGAAGATCCGGAAAATTTTAAAATTAAACCAGAATGGTTAATTGAATTAGATAAATGTGCAAATAGAGATACTGCATCAGCATTCATTGTAGGTACACCGGGATATGAAGAGCAAATGTTTGGAGAACAGGGCTCTAAGAAATCACCATTTGATTTTTGTGGTTTAGTTTTAGATTATGATGAAACGACGCAAATTGCTACTGTTCAACAGCGTAACAATTTTAAACCTGGACAAGAAATTGAATTTTTTGGTCCGGAAATTCAAACATTTAGACAAGTTGTTGATAAGATTTTTGATGAAGAGGGTAATGAACTTGATGCTGCACGTCATCCACTACAAATTGTGCAAATTAAAGTAGATCATCCAATTTATCCTAACAACATGATGAGAAAGGAAATTGGATAATGAAAAATACGACAATTATCGGTATAGCTGGTGGATCAGGGTCTGGAAAAACATCAGTAACAAATGAAATTATGAAAAATTTAGAAGGTCATAGTGTTGCATTATTAGCTCAAGACTATTACTATAAAGACCAATCGCATTTAACATTTGAAGAACGTCTAGAAACAAATTACGATCACCCTTTTGCATTTGATAATGATTTGTTAATAGAAAATTTAAATGACTTGAGAAACGGTAAACAAATTGAAGTGCCAACGTATGATTATTCAAATCATACGAGAAGCGGTGAAACGATTGCATTTGAGCCAAAAGATGTTATTATCGTAGAAGGTATCTTTGCATTGGAAAATAAAACATTAAGAGATTTAATGGATGTTAAGATTTATGTCGATACAGATGCGGATTTACGGATTTTAAGAAGACTTCTTAGAGACACTGAAGAAAGAGGTCGTACGATGGAATCTGTTATTAATCAATATTTAAATGTGGTTCGCCCAATGCATAATCAATTTATTGAACCGACTAAAAGGTATGCAGATATTATAATTCCTGAAGGTGGTAGTAATAAAGTTGCTATCGATATAATGACAACAAAGATTCAAACATTAGTAAGTAAACAATAGTATGAATATGTAAAGGAAGATGACACTATGGAAAATCAAAAACAATATCCAATGACTCAAGAAGGATTTGAAAAATTAGAACTCGAACTTGAAGAATTAAAGACCGTAAAACGTCCTGAAGTCGTAGAAAAAATTAAAGTAGCACGTTCATTTGGTGACCTATCTGAGAACTCTGAATACGATGCTGCTAAGGATGAACAAGGTTTTATTGAACAAGATATTCAGCGTGTAGAACATATGTTGAGAAATGCTTTAATTATTGAAGATACAGGTGATAATAATCAAGTTCAACTTGGTAAAACAGTGACATTTATTGAATTACCAGGAGATGAAGAAGAGAGCTATCAAATTGTTGGTTCTGCTGAAGCTGATGCATTTAAAGGAAAAATTTCAAATGAATCTCCAATGGCAAAAAGCTTAATTGGTAAAAAACTTGAAGACGAAGTACGTGTACCACTGCCAAATGGTGGAGAAATAAATGTAAAAATCGTCAATATAAAATAAAATCATAAATCCCACTCATTAATTATATTTAATGAGTGGGATTTTACACTTAGAAAAGAAATATCTATACGTGAAGCAAGGTATTTGGTAAATTATTACTAATAATAAACTTTATTTTCTAAATTTTCTAAAAGTAAGGATTATTATAGTGTTGAGTTATATGATTATATTAGGTTATTGCCAATTATAATTTTTTATAATTAAACATATAACTTAAATTGATGATATAATTGAAATGTTAAGTGCACAATTAAATATTTTACAAAAACGAATTGTTAGTAATATAAAGGGGAGAATGTTTTTGGAATTTAAATTTATCAATGAGCAAACAATTATGATTTATTTTGAAAATCAAATCGATTCTAAAACGTTCGCAAAGGTACAACATGTCTCGCAATATATTAGAGAGAAACAGTGTGAAGCGATAACTGAAATAATTCCATCTTATAGAGCGATTATGCTTTATGTTGATACTTATATTTCAACGTTGAATGAAGTTTTAAATGATTTGTGTTTAGAAAATTTGGATTTAAGTTCAATAGATGAATCACAATTAAAACATAAGACGATTCATTTACCTGTATTATATGGTGGGGAATATGGACAAGATATAGAAGAAGTTGCAGCATACAATGATTTAACAACTGATGATGTTGTTAAAATACATAGCAGCAATAAATATTTGATATATATGTTAGGTTTTATGCCAGGGTTTCCATTTTTAGGTGGTTTAGATGCTAAATTACATACGCCTAGACGCAAAGAACCTAGAACCAAGATAGAGGCCGGTTCAGTAGGAATCGCAAATAATCAAACTGGGTTATACCCGAAACAATCACCAGGTGGATGGCAAATCATTGGTCGTACACCTATCAATGTGTTCGATATAAATCGTGAGCCAATGTGTTTATATGAAGCAGGAGATGCTATTCAGTTTTATTCAATTGATTTAGAGACCTATAATCAAATTGAAAAACAACAAACACAAAATGATTTTAATATTGAAAAGTGGGTGAAATTTGATTATGAGCATTAAAATATTAAAACCAGGATTATTTAGTACAGTCCAAGATAAAGGTCGAGTCGGTTATCAGGACCAAGGATTTTCATCAGCAGGTGCCTTAGATAACTATGCGCTTCGATTGGGACAAGCATTAGTGAATCATGAAGGACCAGCAATAGAATACACTATAGTCGGTCCTACCATCGAGTTTTTAGCAGATAATGCCATTGTTATGACAGGTGGGCATTTTAATATCACACTAAATAACGATAATGTTGATCAAAACACAGTCATTAAAGTGAAAAAAGGTGACATATTATCAATTGGTCAGGTACTTAAAGGGGCCCGTGGATATTTAAATTTTGCTAATCAGTTAAACGTGCCAAAGGTAGCGGATAGCTATGCAACACATACAAGAAGCCAAATTGGTGGTTATCGAGGTAGAACATTAAAAAAAGATGACGTGATAGTAACTCAAAGAACAAATAATTACACAACACGCATTGGTCTAAGTGCAAATTACAATGAAAATATATTTGACCAACAGGTTATTCATATTGTAGAAGGCCCTCAGATCAATGCATTTTCACAAAACGCTATAAATACGCTTACATCTACTGCATTTAAAATTTCAGAACAATCTGATCGAATGGGATATCGTTTACAGGGTGAAAATATTCCGCCAGAAAATTCTGCGGATATTATATCTGAACCAGTCGCATTAGGCAGTATCCAAGTGCCAAATGATGGAAATCCAATTATTTTGCTCAATGATAAACAGACTGTAGGCGGGTATACCAAGATAGCAACAGTTTGTGCTATGGATTTACAAATACTGGCACAAAAGCAACCTGGGTCTGAAATCCAATTCAAATGGATAACAGTTGAGCAGGCATTAGCACAATTAAAAGAGAAAGAACATCAATTTTTAAATGAATTAACAAACATAGACCAAAAACCGATTTATGATTTAAAACAGTTAAGACGAACAGCTTCAAGAATTAAAAATTTATTAAAAGGGGAATAATGATGAATTTTGAAAAAATAGAGCAACTAATAAAACTTGTTAAAGATAATGATATGAAAAAATTTAAATATAAAGATTATGAGCAAGAAATAGAATTTGATTTTACAAATAAAGAAGTAAATAAAAGTGTAGGAAATGTTACAAACGATCATCCAAGTATAGATACATCACAAAATGAAAATCAACAACAAACAACATCAGATGAGAATGTAAATTATGTCAAAGCACCGATGGTTGGTACATTTTTCTTACAAGATGAAAAGGAACTTACAAATCCATTAATCAATGTAGGTGATGAAATAAAAAAAGGCGAAACAATTGGATATATTGAAGCAATGAAAGTACTTAATGAAGTTACAAGTGATGTTGATGGTGTTGTTGATGACATACTTGTTACTCATGGTGAGAATGTGGAATATGATCAGTCTATTATAAAAATCAAATAAATTTCAGAAAGGGGTGTTTGCATTGTATCGTTGTTTAATTGCAAACAGAGGTGAAATTGCGGTACGTATTATTCGTGCATGTAGAGAGTTAGGTATTGAAACAGTTGCTATTTATGCCAAAGGGGATGAAACAAGTCTACATGTCGCTTTAGCTGATCAAGCAATTTGTATTGGTGAAGCAAATCCGTTAGATAGTTATTTAAATCAAGAAAGAATTATTAGTGCTGCAGAAATATCGGGTGCGAATGCAATTCATCCAGGTTATGGGTTTTTATCAGAAAGTCCTTCCTTCGCTAAAAAAGTCGAAGAAAATAATATCTATTTTATTGGTCCAACTTATAAAACAATGGAGTTAATGGGTGATAAAATTACTGCAAGACAAACAGTTGACCAAGCAGGTGTACCGATTATTCCTGGTTCAACTGATGATGTTCAATCTGTTGAAGAAGTCAAACATATAGCTAAAGAAATCGGATATCCTCTTGTGCTTAAAGCTGCAAGTGGAGGTGGCGGTAAAGGGATTCGTATAGTAAAAAAAGAATCCGAACTACAGAAAATGTTTAAAGAAGCTAAAAGTGAAGGTGAGAAGTATTTCGATGATGATCGCATTTATGTTGAAGCTTTTATACCAGTTGCCAAACATGTTGAAGTACAAGTATTAGGTGATGGACAATTTAATTATATTCATCTTGGAGAACGTGATTGTTCTGTTCAAAGAAAAAATCAAAAGTTAATAGAAGAATCACCGTGTGCAGCATTAACAGAAGAAAGAAGAACTGCAATTTGCAATGATGCGGTAAAAGTTGCCAAGGCTTCAAACTATCGTAGTGCAGGTACGATTGAATTTCTAGTAACAGAAGATAGTTATTATTTCATTGAGATGAATGCACGTATTCAAGTAGAGCATACGGTGACAGAAATGCGAGCAAACAGAGATTTACTGCAAGCGCAACTGTACCTTATGCAACATAATGAATTACCATTTCATCAATCCGATGTCCAATTTGATGGCCATGTAATTGAAGCACGCATTAATGCTGAAAATCCAGAAAAACAATTCCAACCTTCACCGGGTAAGGTGAAATCCTTACATTTACCACAAGGGTTTAATATAAGAGTTGATAGCCTTCTATATCCAGGTTATACTGTCTCACCAAATTATGATTCTTTAGTTGCTAAGGTAATTGTCAAAGCAAGTAATCGTGATTTGGCAATTCATAAATTGAAGGTAACTTTAGATGAAATGGTTATTGATGGATTTACAACAACAGCTGACTTTTTATATGCTGTTCTTTCATATCCTTTATATGCTGAAGGAGATGCACGAGACGTCGATATAAAATTCTTAGATAGACATCAAATAATTAAGGGGGAATCATAATGCAAATTGATTTAAATTGTGATTTAGGAGAAGCGTTTGGTAATTATTCATTTGGTGGCGATAATGAAATTATACCGTTAATCACCTCAGCTAACATCGCTTGTGGATTTCATGCAGGTGATCAACATGTAATGAATCAAACAATACAACTAGCTAAAGCAAACAATATTGGTATAGGTGCTCATCCAGGTTTGCCAGATTTACAAGGATTTGGTAGAAGAAATATGGATTTAACACCTAAAGAAATTTATGATGTTGTTGTCTATCAATTAGGCGCATTAAATGGTTTCTGTAAAATTCATGATGTAAAGTTAAATCATGTCAAACCACATGGTGCATTATATCAAATGGGGGCAAGAAACAAAGAAATTGCTAATGCCATTGCACAAGCAGTGTATGACTTTGATAAAGAATTAATCTTTGTAGGTTTATCAAATACATTGTTAATTTCTGAAGCTCAAGCAATTGGTTTGAAAACAGCTTCCGAAGTTTTTGCTGATAGACGCTATGAGGATGATGGCCAATTAGTAAGTAGAAAAGAAAGTGATGCATTGATTACAGATACTTCAGAAGCTATTGAACAAGTTCTGAGAATGGTTACAGAACAAAAAGTGACTACGAAAAATAATAATGAAATTGACATAGTGGCAGATACAATTTGTGTACATGGTGATGGTATGCATGCACTGGAATTTGTATCACAAATTAGAGAGCGTTTGACGAAAGAAGGTATTTCTATTACCAAATTAGGGGGATAATTAAGATGGGAGATAAATTAAAGCCAAAAAAAAGTGAGGGGAACTTCACCAAAAATCACAAAAGATTATTATTAGGATCCGTATTTTTAATGGCAACGTCAGCGATTGGACCTGCATTTTTAACACAAACAGCTGTTTTTACAGCGCAGTTTTCAGCCAGTTTTGCGTTTGCCATTCTTTTATCAATATTGATTGATATTGGTGCCCAAATTAATATATGGAGAGTACTTGTTGTTACTGGTAAAAGAGGTCAAGAAGTTGCAAATGAAATTTTAGGAGGACTTGGTACTTTCATATCTATTTTAATTGGGATCGGTGGCCTTGCATTTAATATAGGTAATATTGCTGGTGCTGGACTAGGATTAAATGCAATTTTTGGGATTGACGTTAAAATAGGTGCAGCAATAACAGCAGTACTATCAATTGCTATTTTCATCAGTAAAAGTGGTCAAAAAATTATGGATGTTGTAACGATGTTCCTCGGTGTATTGATGATTGTGGTAGTGGCATTTGTTATGTTTAAAGCGAATCCACCTTACCTAGATGCAGCAACACATATGGTTATGCCAGAACAACCACTAGCTTTAGTATTACCAATTATAACATTGGTAGGTGGTACAGTTGGAGGTTATATTACGTTCGCTGGTGCACATAGAATATTAGATTCAGGTGTAGAAGGTAAATCGTTTTTACCGTTTGTAAATAAAGCTGCTATTGCGGGAATTTTAACAACAGGTGTATTGAGAACATTGTTATTCTTAGCGGTGTTAGGAGTAGTAGTCACAGGTGTGACATTAAATTCTGAAAATCCACCAGCATCTGTCTTCGAACATGTACTAGGCCCTATCGGCAAAAATATTTTTGGTGTTGTATTATTTGCTGCTGCAATGTCATCGGTAATTGGATCAGCTTATACAAGTGCAACATTCTTAAAAACGTTACACAAATCTGTGTATAATAAGACGAATGTTATTGTTATTTCATTTATTGTTGTATCTACTTTAGTATTTTTATTCTTAGGAAAACCAGTTACATTGTTAATCGTTGCGGGAGCTTTAAATGGTTTGATTTTACCAATAACTTTAGGCACAATACTTATAGCAAGTAAACGTAAATCTATTGTAGGTGATTATAATCATCCAACATGGATGCTCGTTTTTGGTATTATTGCAGTAATTGTTACGATTGTGACAGGTGTATTCTCATTACAAGGTTTAACGGAATTGTGGGGATCTTAAGGTTTTTCGAGGGTCTTTGATTTCTAAAATTTATGATTGAAATTTAATTGTCAATTTTAATAAAATGTTTGTTATACACTTTTGTATTAATAAAATTTAAGGATCAAAAATTTTCATCGGTTTCTATCTGCCAACAAAGTTTAAGACTTTGTTGGTATTTTTTATGAATTTAAACAAGATGTATATTCATGAATCATGAATGTCGTTATTTCATATATTTAACTATCTAACTAATTGTAGTATATTATAAAGGATAGTACTAAAATGAAATGTACAGTATTGCGCATTTATGTTTTGTAATAGATAGGGATGTTTGAAATGGAAAGAATTATAGATTTTGTAATTGTACTTATAATTGGTATTGTATTAATTTCATTGGTTTGTATGGCAATGACGAGTGTACTACCTTTATTACGGATGACATGGCATAGTGTCTATGAAACTCCAAACATGTCGTATGAGTTTCCACGAAGATATTACTAATTTTCAAGAATAAACATGATATTTATAATTTTAAAATCATTGAACATTTGACCACTTGAATAAGATGGTCTATACTTTTTAAATTAATAAATTTTTCGATGCAGATAAAATGACAGTTTTATCTGTTTTTTACTGTTAAAAATGATGAAGAGTTAAATATTTGAGTATAAGTGTTTATTTTTACATATTTTCTTATAATATGCTTTAAATCAAGCGGAAATATTCTTTATAAGATCGAGCTATGAATATATATATGGTAGAATAACAAAGGCTAGGATTTTAAGATGAGGTGAATTATAATGATAGGTATCATAGGTGCTATGGAAGAAGAAGTAGCAATCTTAAAAAATAAAATTGACGAATTAGAAGAAGTAAAAATAGCACATACTATTTTTTATAAAGGAAAATTAAATAATAAAGCGATCGTACTTACACAAAGTGGTATCGGCAAAGTAAATGTAGCTATTTCTACAACATTATTAATAGAACAATTTAAACCAGATTTAATCATAAATACAGGTTCTGCTGGTGCTTTAGATAAATCACTTGATGTAGGTGATGTTGTCGTTAGTGATGCTGTTATGTATCATGATGCAGATGCTAGAGCTTTTGGATATGAAATAGGTCAAATTCCACAAATGCCAGCACGTTTTGTAAGCGATAAAGTTTTATTAGAAAAAGCAACAAAAGCAATTAACGATCAACAATTAAATGCAAAAGTTGGTCTTATTGTTAGTGGAGATAGTTTTATTGGCACTTATGAACAGAGAGCTAAAATTAAAGAACATTTTAAGGAAGCATTAGCGGCTGAAATGGAGGCTACGGCAATTGCGCAAACATGCCATCAGTTTAATTTGCCGTTTATCATCACACGAGCAATTTCAGATTTAGCTGATGGAGATGCTGGCATTACTTTTGAAGCATTTTTAGAAAAAGCAGCGATATCATCAAGTGAAATTGTAGAACGTTTAATTAAATCTATATAAAAAGGTGAAAGTGAATAATGGGTATGATAAAAAAATATTTTATGCCAAATGAATATGTGCAATCGATTTTCCAAATAGATATACAGAAGCTTGTTGAATCTGGTATGAAAGGTATTATTACAGATTTAGATAATACTTTAGTAGGTTGGGATGAAGCTGACCCTACAGATGCAGTGAAAAAGTGGTTTAAAGACGTAAATGAAGCAGGGATTACTATAACTATAGTTTCCAATAATAATGAACGTAGAGTAGCAGGGTTTTCTAAATCACTAAATGTGGATTATATTTTTAAAGCGAGAAAACCAAGAGGTCGCGCATTTAATCAAGCTGCGCACTCTATGCAACTTGACCCTTCAGAAATTGTCGTTATAGGTGATCAAATGATGACCGACGTATTTGGTGGGAATCGCAGAGGTTTATTCACAATTATGGTGGTTCCAGTAAAACATACAGATGGTTTTATAACTAAATTCAATAGATTAGTTGAAAGACGTTTGTTACAGCACTTTAGGAAAAAAGGTTATATAACATGGGAGGAAAATTGATTGACTGAAACAGAATTATTAAAATGTATAGGTTGTGGTGCACCATTACAATCTGAAGATCCCGATGCACCAGGTTATGTACCAGAACATAATTTATTTCGTGAAGACGTGATTTGTAAACGTTGTTTCAGATTAAAGAATTATAATGAAGTACAAGATGTAGGACTAGATAGTGAAGACTTTTTAAACTTATTAAATGGATTAGCTGATAAAAGAGGAATCATTGTAAATGTAGTAGATGTATTTGACTTTGAAGGTTCTTTTATTAATGCGTTAAAAAGAATTGTAGGTAATAAAAAAATTATACTTGTAGCTAATAAATTAGATTTATTACCCAAGCAAATAAACAAGAGACGTGTTAAGGAATGGTTGAAGAAGACTGCTAGAAAGTATGGTCTTGACGCTGATGACGTTATACTAATTTCGGCCATTAAAAATGAGGGTATAGAAGAATTATTAGAATCCATAAATAAAATGCGAAATAATGAAGATGTTTATATTGTAGGAACAACTAATGTTGGTAAATCAACTTTAATAAATAAATTGATTGAACGTAGTGTAGGTGAAAAGGATGTAGTTACAACTTCACGCTTCCCTGGTACAACATTGGATATGATTGATATTCCTTTAGATGAAACTTCATTTATGTTTGATACACCAGGTATTATTCAGTCACACCAAATGACTCATTTTGTGAGTGATAAAGAATTAAAAACGATTATGCCTAAGAATGAAATTAAACAACGTGTTTATCAATTGAATGAAGGTCAAACACTATTTTTTGGTGGTTTAGCTCGAATTGATTATGTAAGTGGAGGAAAACGTCCATTAGTTTGCTATTTTTCAAATGAGTTGAATATACACAGAACAAAAACAGAAAAAGCAAATGATTTATGGAGAAATCAACTTGGATCTGTTTTGACTCCACCCAATAATCCAGATTTATTTGACTTACAAAATGTTAAAGCAGTGAGATTAGAAACTGGAAAAGAAAAAAAAGATGTTATGATTTCAGGTTTAGGATTTATAACAATTGATAAAGGTGCAAAAGTTATTGTACGTGTACCAAAAAATGTTGATGTAATATTAAGAAATTCAATAATGTAGGAGGAATATTATGAAATACGCGGTGATTGGTAATCCGATAGATCATTCATTATCACCTGCTATGCACAATGCGAATTTTAAAGCTTCAAATGTAGATTCTACGTATGAAGCAATTAATATTCCCGAAGAACAATTTCATTTGATAAAAGAAATTATCAACGAAAAGCATATCAATGGTTTTAATGTTACAATACCGCATAAAGAAAATATTATTCCATATCTTGATGAAATTGATAGTCAATCTGAAACAGTAGGTGCTGTAAACACAGTGAAAATTATTGATGATAAATGGATAGGATATAATACGGATGGTATCGGCTATGTAACAGGTTTAAAGCAAGTATATCCAGATTTAGCCAACGCATATGTTCTTATATTAGGTGCAGGTGGAGCAAGTAAAGGTATAGCAAATGAATTAACAAAATATGTTCAACCTAAATTAACAGTAGCAAATCGGACTATGTCACGATTTGAAAATTGGAATTTAGATATCAATAAAATTTCATTAGCCGAAGCTGAAACAGCACTTGATGAATTTGATATTATTATAAACACGACACCCGTTGGTATGAAAGATAATATGGAAGTTCCAATAAATCTTGATAATTTATCAGAACAGACGCTTGTTAGTGATATTGTATATGTACCTTTTAAAACACCAATATTAGCTGAAGCTGAAGCTAAGGGTAATCCAATTCATAATGGGTTAGATATGTTTGTTTATCAAGGAGCAGAAAGTTATAAAATTTGGACAGAAAAGATGCCAAATATAGAAGTGATGAAAGAAACAGTATTAAATAGATTATAGAGGAGAATATAAATGTTAACAGGTAAACAAAAAAGGTTTTTAAGAAGTAAAGCACATAATGTAGATCCAACTTTCCAAATAGGTAAATCAGGTATTAGTGATAATATGATTACACAAATAAATGATACTTTGGAGAACAGAGAATTAATTAAGATCCATGTCTTACAAAACAACTTTGAAGATAAAAATGACCTAGCTCAAAGCTTAAGTGATGCAACTAAGAGTGACATTGTACAAGTAATCGGGTCAATGATTGTATTATACAAAGAATCAAAAGATAATAAACAAATCCAATTACCATAATGACAAATTCAATTGTTCTTTACGGTGGGCAATTTAACCCGATTCATATAGCTCACATGGTCGTAGCTAGCGAAGTTAATCACAAAATTCAACCTGATAAGTTTATATTTTTACCCAGTTTTATGTCTCCTTTAAAAGTACAAGATGAGTATTTAGATGCAAAATATCGAGTGGAAATGATTAAACGTGCGATTGATGAGCTCGGTTTCGGAGAAATTTGTTTGGATGAAATTGAGCGTAAAGGTCAAAGTTATACGTACGATACAATTATAAATTTTTTAGATAAATATCCATCAGCTAAATTATTTTTTGTGATTGGTACAGATCAGTATAATCAACTAGATAAATGGTATAGAATCGAAGAACTTAAATCTAAAATTACTTTTGTAATTGTTAATAGAGCACAATCAACACAAACTGTTGAATCTGGCATGTTAGCAGTTAATATTCCACGAATTGATATAAGTTCTACGCTAATTAGATCGAATGTAAAGAATAATGTTAATATAAAAGGTTATGTACCTTCTAGTGTAGAACGTTATATCCGAGAGGAAGGGTTATATGAAAATTGATCAAGCTATAGCTATAGTTAAGGAAAAGTTACCGCAAAAACGCTTTGAACATTCTATGAGAGTATCTGAAACAGCTATGAAACTTGCAGATATTTATGATGGTGATAAAGAAAAGGCGCAACTTGCTGGAATTTTACATGATTATTCTAAGTATGATGACCTTGGAGAAATGTATCAAATTGTGACGCGATATAATTTAGATAGCAAATTATTAAGTTATGGTTCGGAAATTTTACACGGTCCTGTCTGTGCTGTTATTATGAAGGAAAAATATGGTATAGAAGATGATGAAGTTTTACGTGCTATAGAATATCATACAACAGGTAGAGCCCAAATGACCAAAACGGAAAAGCTTGTTTTTGTTGCAGATTACATTGAACTTGGTAGAAAAACCCCAGGCGTTGAAGAAATTCGTGATTTAGCATACAATCAAGGTAGCTTAGATAAAACAATTTATGAAATTTCTAAGCGTACTGTATTGTATTTAATCGGAAAAGATATCAATGTATTTGACGCGACGATTGCATGCTTGAATTATTACAATTATAGTGACGAAAGAGTAAAGGATGATTAAATGAATTCAGATCAATTATTAAACATTGCTGTCGAAGCAACAGAGAGTAAAAAAGCAGAAGATATAATTTCTTTAAAAATGCAAGGAATTAGTGATATGACAGATTATTTTGTGATATGTCACGGTAACAACGAAAGACAAGTCCAATCAATTGCACGAGCTGTTAAAGAAGCGGCGAATAAAGCTGAAATTGAGGTAAAAAGAATGGAAGGCTTTAATGAAGCGAGATGGATATTAATTGATTTAGCAGACGTTGTTATCCACGTGTTCCATAAAGATGAAAGAGATTATTATAATATTGAGAAATTATATCGCGATGCACCTTTAGAATCTTACGGACAGGCTGTTTATTAATTATGGTTCAGTATGAAGAAATGAGTTTGTTCTATGATCAACTTACCATGGACCAACCTTATGAGTCTTGGCTAGCTATAGTTCGAACTTTTGCTGAAGGGCATGATTCGGTATTAGATATTGGTTGTGGCACCGGAAGTTTTACATCACTGTTGTCAGAATACGAAGATGTCACAGGTATGGATTTAAGTGTCGATATGCTAGCGATAGCTTCACAAAAGTCCAAGCATGTTAACTGGATTGAAGGAGATATGACAGACTTTAATCTTAGTAGACAATTTGGTGTAATCACTATATTTTGTGATTCTTTAAATTACTTACAAGAGCAAAATGACGTTATATCTACATTTCAACATGTGAATAATCATTTGGAGAATGATGGTGTTTTTATGTTTGATGTTCATACAACACATAAAATGGACACGCTTTTTAATAACCAAAGTTATATTGATGAATCAGATGATGTCTTTTTAGGCTGGGAAGCGGTACAAGGTGATGCTGCTCACAGTGTTTGGCATGATATGTCATTTTTTGTAAAAAAAGATAATGGTCAGTATGAACGATTTGATGAATCACATTATCAAAGAACATATACCAAAAAGCAATACATTGATATGCTAAAGCATTCGGGCTTTACAAATATAAAAACATTTGTAGATTTTGATATAAACAATGAGGATGAAGAGGGTCAACGATTATTTTTCATTGTAAAAAAATAAAGTAAAATCACTCCTTGATACGTGTTATGTATTGAGGAGTGATTTTTTATGCTATCAATAATAGAAAGTATTAAATCATTTATATTAAAGTATCGTTATTTCTTAATTTGTATCTTCTTTTTATTTATTATCATTATATACTTGGTATTTTGTAAATTTGGTGTTCAACAGCAAGTAGTTCAGCATAAAGAGAATAACATTGAAAGTTTTGCTCATCATAATCAGAAAAATACTAGTAAAAGTGATAACAAAGAACAACAAATTGACAGTAAACAACCAACAACTGTTTTTGTAGATATTAAGGGAGCTGTAAAAAGGCCAAATGTATATGAAATGAAATCTACTGATAGAATTAAGCAACTATTAGATAAAGCTGGTGTTCAAGATAATGCAGATTTAAGTCAAATTAATCTTTCGGAACGATTGATAGATCAGAGAATGATTATTATTCCAAAGAAAGGGGACACTAAATCACAAAATTTGTCAAAATCAATAAATGAAAATAATATTAAAAACACGCAAGGAACTGAAAAAGTAAACTTAAATATTGTCACGGAATCTGAATTACAGAATATCCCAGGAATAGGTTCAACCAAGGCAAAGGCGATAATTGCATATAGAAATGAAAGTGGTGGTTTTAAAAATGTTGAAGATTTAAAGAAAGTAAATGGAATAGGCGAAAAAACATTTGAAAAGTTAAGAGAGTATTTTATCGTATAGATTTTTGTTGCAATCTGTCATAATAGAAATTAATCTATAATAAAATTTACATTGGAGGAAACATCATGGATCGCATAAAATGGGAAGAATACTTTATGGCTCAAAGTCATTTGTTGGCTTTAAGATCAACGTGCGAACGTTTATCAGTTGGTGCAACAATTGTTAAAGATAATCGCATAATTGCAGGAGGATATAATGGCTCAGTTTCTGGAGAAGTACATTGTATTGATGATGGTTGTTTGATACAAGATGGTCATTGTATTAGAACTATACATGCCGAAATGAATGCTTTGTTACAATGTGCAAAGCAAGGCGTTTCTACTGAAGGAGCAACAATATATGTTACACACTTCCCTTGTCTTAATTGTACTAAATCTATAATTCAAGCAGGCATTAAGACAATTTATTACGCAGAAGATTATCATAACCATGAATATGCATTAAAGCTATTAAACCAATCTGGAATTATTTATAAGAAAATTTCGTTTAATCAGCAACATGTAGCACAATATTTAGTCGATAAATCATAATTTGATTTACTATGCCATCGCATATTTAGTCGGCATCCTATGGATACATGTTAAGTTGATTTCATTGTTTCTATTTTTGCTTTTATTGTATATTTCGATTAAAAAGAAATTCAGTACCTTTAAAATTATTATACTTGTATTAATTTCTTTCGTTAGTTTTTTTGTATTTTATAACCACTTTGAACAAATTAAAGCGCAACAAAATCAATTATCAAATAATAAAATAGAAAATGCCCAAGTCGATTTTCTTGGGAATTTCTCATTTGCTGATAACAAAGCAACAGGTACATTACGTTATGATGACAAAGAATTTAAATTCTCATATTATAATAATAGTAAGGACAGTTCATCTGTATTACACGATATTGTGAATAAAACTTGTTATATTAACGCAGAAATTAAACCTTTAAAGCATCTCTATACCAATAAATCTCAAATGCTTATTAAACAAATAGACTATGGAAGTTGCTATGATGCAAAGAATAACTTGATTTCCACTATGTTAAATAAACATAAAGTATTCGTGGAGCGGAAATTAAATGCATTGAATATTAAAAATTCAGATAGAATCTTAGCATTAATTACAGGTGATACTTCAGTACTTAATCAAAACTACTTAGAAAAAATAAAAGAAATTGGAATTTATCACTTATCTGCTGTTAGTGGCACGCATGTTGCCATATTGATATGTATTATAAGTTTTGTATTGAATCGGTTTAAAATACCAATAATATTGATTAAAATTACTTTGATTATAGTTTTGATAGTTTATTTATTTTACACTAATTTTATTCCTAGTGCAGCTAGAGCTATCATGACAGCAATTATTCTAATAAGTTTACCTGTACGTGTAAGTGGTAATTCAATGAATATTTTAGGTCTTTGTTTTATCACGTTATCAGTTGTAAATCCTTCTTATATATATAACATTGGTTTTCAATTCTCATTTTTCATAACCTTTTTAATTTTGTTTTCTCTGCCGATTTTAAAAAAACTGCCTTTTTTATCCTCTTTAATAACACTAACTATCATTGCTCAACTTGGTGGAATGATAATCAGTGTTATTAACTTCAATCAAATCCAATGGATTGGTTTATTTTCTAACTTGATATTTGTTCCTTTCTATAGCTTTATTCTATTTCCTTTTATAATCTTTATATTTATTATGATTCATTTACCTATCCAATATAGTGTTTTACATACTTTGTTTAATAAGATAATGGCTTTACATGATTTTATATTAGACATTTTTTATAAATTAAATCGATTCAAATGGTACGTTGTTGATCTGAATGAAATTATTAAATTAATGATGCTGATTTTAGTGTTGTTGACTATAATTTTAATTGTGAATCAGAAGTTTAAATATATTGTTGTACCACTCGTTTTACTTTGTTTTATATTAACCACCATGCCGTTGCAGAAAACGGATCGATTAACAATGTTGGATGTTGGTCAAGGTGATTCAATCCTATTTGAAACAGCCACAAATCGAAATATATTAATTGATACAGGTGGAAATATTAATCAAGGTAATTCAGAATATAATTATCAAATCACTAAATATAAAGTACTACCCATATTCAAAAAGCGTGGAATATCAAAGTTGGATTATATTATTATTACCCATCCACATTTAGATCATATGGGGGAATTACCTTATTTAATGAAGACGATTATAATTGAGCATCTGATTATAGATAAAGAGAGTTTTACAAGAGGGCAGCTTAGAGCACTGGAAGGTCAATGTCAACGGTATAATATTCAGTTGTTAGACTTTAGACAATGCTTGCAATTAAATTTAGGTGATGCAACAATTAATCTTTTAGATACAATTATAGATGATTCAACTGATTTAAATGAACACTCAATCATTACTTATATAAGAGTGAATCAGCACACTATGTTATTAATGGGTGATGCGACATCAAATAATGAAAGTATATTTCTGGAAAACTATAATATTTCTAATGTTGAAATATTAAAAGTAGGACATCATGGTAGTAAAACAAGTTCAACCGATGCTTTTATTGATAGAATACAGCCTAAAGTGAGTTTAATTTCAGCAGGTAAAAATAATATGTATCATTTACCAAGCAAAGAGGTAGTAGATAGACTGAATGTTAGACATACAAATTTGTTTCAGACCAGTGAAGTTGGAAATGTCACAATATCATTGCAAGCTGAATTGAAAATACATACTGAAGTAAGTAACTAAGTAGCACTAGTTAGCACTAAATTGACATGGTATAATATTTTAATGTGTAATGGTTAAGAAAGGATGCTATAAATGAGTGGAAATATCATAACGATATATGGTGAAGTATCAGAATTAATTGAAAAGAAATCTGCTGAGTTAATTAAACAATATTTACAGCAGCCTAAAGATGATTTTAATTTCGTGAAATTCAATTTATATGAGACTGATTTATCAGCCATTATTGAAGAATCACTAACAATGCCTTTCTTTTCTGATAAAAAAGTAGTTCTTATTCAAAATGCTTATGTTTTTACTGGTGAAAAACCACCTAAAGATATCAATCCAAACATTGATCAATTAATCAAATTTATTGAAAAATATGATGGAGAAACATTAATAATTTTTGAAGTTTATCAAGCTAAATTAGATGAACGTAAAAAAGTAGTAAAAACATTGAAGAAAAATGCGCAATTAAAGAAAATAGAGCAGATGTCAGAAGATGAAATAAAGCAATGGATAAAAAATGAATTACATGCAAATTATAAAGATATAAAGCAAGATGCATTAGATTTGTTTATTGAACTTACTGGTATACAGTTTAATATAGTAAAGCAAGAGATTGGTAAGTTAGTGCTATTTTTAGAAGATAGGGCAACTATTAATAAACAGGACGTAAATCAAATTGTAAATAGAAGTTTAGAACAAAATGTATTTTTATTAACTGAATATATACAAAAAAATGATAAAGAAAAAGCTATACAATTAGTTAAAGACTTAATTGCAATGAAAGAAGAGCCAATTAAATTATTAGCATTAATTACTAGTAACTATAGACTTTTTTATCAAAGTAAAATCTTAAGTCAAAAAGGGTATAGTGGGCAACAAATAGCTAAAACTATTTCAGTGCATCCATATCGTGTGAAACTTGCACTTAATCAAGCGAGACATTATAAATTAGAAAGTCTATTGAATATAATAAATAGTTGTGCTGAAACAGACTATAAGCTTAAATCATCATATATGGATAAACAACTTATTTTAGAACTCTTTATTCTTTCTTTATAATCTTCAAAGAATTTACAGTTAAATAAATTATAGGAAATAATAAGTTACAAAAAAAGTTCAAGCCTCGGCTTGAACTTTTTATTATTTAGCAGCTGTCATTAATGAAGATTTAATACGAGCAGCTTTGTTTTTGTGGATTAAGTTGCTTTGAGCAGCTTTATCTACTTTTTTCAAAGCGAAACTTACTAAGTCAGCTTTATTATCAGCATTAGCTTCTGTAGCTGATTTAGCTCTCTTAACTGCTGTACGCATTTCATTTTTTTGAGAAATGTTACGCTCCTCAGCAGTGTGAGTTGTTTTAACACGTTTAATTGCAGATTTAATGTTTGGCATGTGTGTCACCTCCTAAAAGTGATCTTCGCTATCAAATTTAATTTGATTACAACAAGAAATATTTTATCAAAATGACGCAGATTCTGCAATCATTTATTTGGTAATGTGCTTAAAAATCCTGTTTTCAGGCAACATATATAGAAATATATACTTTGTACTCTATATATTATATGCTATGTGTGAGTGTTGCAATAAGTAATATTTACACAATAATCTATTCTATTCCTTATGAAGTTTGCAATTGTATGCTAAAAACGTTATTATATCAAAGAATGTCATACATATTTACGGGCTAGAATTATGAAAGTGAGAATGATAATACATGGATAAACAAGAACGTTTAGATAGACGTAAAAATATAAGGAACTTTTCTATTATCGCACATATCGACCATGGTAAATCGACTTTAGCAGATAGAATATTAGAAAATACCAAGTCAGTTGAAACTAGAGATATGCAAAACCAATTACTCGATTCAATGGATTTAGAAAGAGAACGTGGTATTACAATTAAACTAAATGCAGTAAGATTGAAATATGAAGCTAAAGATGGTGAAACATATACGTTCCATCTAATTGATACACCTGGTCATGTCGACTTCACATATGAAGTTTCAAGATCATTAGCGGCCTGTGAAGGTGCTATTTTAGTAGTAGATTCAGCGCAAGGTATCGAAGCGCAAACATTAGCGAATGTATATTTAGCTTTAGATAATAATCTTGAATTATTGCCTGTTGTGAATAAAATTGATTTGCCAGCTGCAGAACCAGAACGTGTCAAACAAGAATTGGAAGATGTTATCGGCATTGATAAAGATGAAGTGGTGCTTGCAAGTGCAAAATCTAATATTGGTATTGAAGATATATTAGAAAAAATTGTTGAAGTTGTCCCTGCACCTGAGGGTGATCCTGATGCACCATTAAAAGCACTGATATTTGATTCGGAATATGACCCTTATAGAGGCGTTATATCTTCAATACGTGTTATGGAAGGTGCGGTTAAAGCTGGTGATCGAATAAAAATGATGGCTACCGGTAAAGAATTCGAAGTGACGGAAGTAGGAATTAACACTCCAAAACAGTTACCTGTTGAAGAATTGACTGTTGGGGATGTTGGATATATCATTGCAAGCATTAAAAATGTCGATGATTCTCGCGTGGGTGATACAATTACAAATGCAGATAGACCAGCCGAACAAGCATTGCAAGGATACAAGAAAATGAATCCTATGGTATTCTGCGGTTTATTCCCGATTGATAATAAAGATTATAACGATTTACGTGAAGCTTTAGAAAAATTACAACTTAATGATGCCTCTTTAGAATTTGAACCAGAATCGTCTCAAGCACTTGGATTTGGTTATCGTACAGGTTTCTTAGGTATGTTGCATATGGAAATTATTCAAGAACGTATTGAACGTGAATTTGGAATTGAATTAATTGCGACTGCACCGTCAGTAATTTATCAATGCATCATGAAATCTGGGGAAGAAGTTGCTGTAGATAATCCTGCACATATGCCAGAACGTGATAAAATCGATCAAATATTTGAGCCGTTTGTTCGTGCAACAATGATGGTGCCTAATGATTATGTAGGTGCTGTAATGGAATTATGTCAACGTAAACGAGGTCAATTTGTTAACATGGAATATATGGATGATATCCGAGTGAATATTATTTATGAAATTCCATTGTCTGAAGTTGTTTTCGATTTCTTTGATCAATTAAAATCAAATACAAAAGGTTATGCATCATTTGATTATGAATTTATTGATAATAAAGAAAGTGATTTAGTTAAGATGGATATCTTATTAAACGGTGAGAAAGTAGACGCATTAAGCTTTATCGTTCACAAAGACTTTGCATATGATAGAGGTAAAGCTTTAGTTGAAAAATTAAAAACACTAATACCTCGTCAACAATTCGAAGTGCCGGTACAAGCTGCTGTTGGTCAAAAAATCGTTGCACGTACTAACATTAAGTCGATGGGTAAAAACGTATTGTCTAAATGTTATGGTGGCGATATCAGTCGTAAGAGAAAATTACTTGAAAAGCAAAAAGCTGGTAAAGCTAAAATGAAAGCTGTAGGAAATGTGGAAATACCACAAGATGCATTTTTAGCTGTTCTTAAGATGGACGAAGATTAATAACAAACTCATTGGGGCCTTAAATCCATACGATTTATGCCCCAGTTTTTTGTGTTAATCCTATAAGTTTCAAAAAATGAAAGTAGGTGAACGCATTATGGAAGTGAAAAGCGCTTATATCCACATTCCTTTTTGCGTGAGAATATGTACGTATTGTGATTTTAATAAATATTACATTCAAAACCAGCCTGTTGATACGTATATTGATTGTTTAATACAAGAAATGCAAAACAGTAAAGTGCGTGAATTAGAAACTATATTTGTTGGTGGTGGCACACCAACAGCACTAAATATAAAGCAATTAAAAAGGTTGCTAGAAGCAATCACTGAAATTTTTACGATAAATGGTGAATTTAGTTTCGAAGCTAATCCTGATGAATTGACATTAGAAAAGGTTCAATTATTGAAAGACTATGGTGTTAATAGATTATCAATGGGTGTACAAACATTTAAGCCTGAATTATTAGAAATATTAGGTAGAACACATAACACAGAAGACATTTATAAATCTGTTGATAATGCTAGGGCTGTTGGCATTGAATCTATAAGTCTAGATTTGATGTACCACTTGCCAAAACAAACATTAGAAGACTTTAAGGAAAGTTTGGAAAGTGCACTTTGTATGGATATCGATCATATTTCAAGTTATGGTTTGATTTTAGAACCTAAAACACAATTTTATAATATGTATCGTAAAGGTCAGTTACAAGTACCTAATGAAGATATTGGTGAAGAAATGTATGAATATCTATTAAACAGAATGGCAAAGTCTGATATGCATCAATATGAAATATCAAATTTCGGCAAGCAAAACCATGAATCTGAACACAATAAAGTATATTGGAAAAATGAAGGTTATTACGGGTTTGGAGCAGGTGCAAGTGGATATGTTGATGGAGAACGCTATAATAATGTGAATCCAGTAAATCACTATATTAAAAAAATTCAAAATAATGAACGACCTTTACTTGATTCAACATTTCCTACGAAAACTGAACAAATGGAAGAAGAAATGTTCTTAGGTTTGCGAATGAATAAAGGTGTCAATAAAGCAAGATTTGCTGAAAAGTTTAATCAATCAATTGAAACTGTATATGGTCAAGTAATTAAAGATTTAATTTCAAAGGAATTGTTATTTGAGAAAGATGGGTATTTAGCAATGACTGAGCGTGGAAAAGTAATTGGAAATACGGTCTTTGAGTCTTTTTTATTAAATGTATAAATTTTAATGCTTTAACATTGACTTACTTTGACCAATTTGATAAATTATAGTTAGCACTTGATACAAAAGAGTGCTAATGAGGTGAAAGCATGATTAGTGATAGACAATTGAGCATATTAAATGCAATTGTTGAAGATTATGTTGATTTAGGTCATCCAATTGGTTCTAAAACTTTGATAGAGCGACACAAGTTAAATGTAAGTCCAGCGACAATTAGAAATGAAATGAAGCATCTTGAAGATTTGAAACTTATCGAAAAGGTGCATAGTTCATCTGGACGTTCGCCTTCAGAAGTTGGTATAAGATACTATGTGAATCAATTATTGCAACAAACATCTCATCAACAACAAATTAAAATCCAACGTTTAAAAGAGTTATTAGCAAGTAATCATTATGATATTTCATCAGCATTAAGTGCATTTGCAGATGAATTGTCAATTGCTTCACAATATACTACGTTGGTGATGCGTCCAAATCATAAAAAAGATATTATTAATAACATTCATTTGATTCGTGCTAATGATTATCTGATTATCATGGTCGTTGTATTTACTTCTGGTCATGTAGAGCATTTACATTTAGCATCACAAGCTCCTTTGACAAATGATGAATTAACAAAGATTTCTAACTTTGTTAGCGCAAAGTATAACGAGTGGAATAAAACTCAATTCGAAGATGAATTGAATACCTTTGTAAAGTCAACATTTGAAAAAGAATTTATCAAGGATATGCTAAATACAATTGAAGTTCATTTTGATGATCAAAGTAATGGCATTTTTATGGGTGGTAAGGTTAAACTTATTGATGCATTGAATGAAACTAATGTATCTTCAATTCAACCTATTTTGCAATATATCGAATCAAATAAAATCGCGCAATTGCTTGATGACA
Source organism: Staphylococcus sp. ACRSN (assembly GCF_022346615.1). Classification (GTDB taxonomy): domain Bacteria; phylum Bacillota; class Bacilli; order Staphylococcales; family Staphylococcaceae; genus Staphylococcus. The sequence continues at coordinate 255,222 of NZ_JAKRNS010000003.1, forward strand.
TGAACAATGCTTCAATCAATGTGAGAATTGGTCATGAAATTGAATCAAGTTTGAGTGATATATCTATCGTTACAAGTGAATATCACATTGATGATAGATTAAAAGGAAAGATAGCAGTAATTGGACCAACAGCTATGAATTATCAAAATGTTATCAGATTACTAAATACGATTTGGTAATTTTAAATATGTATTGGAGGGCAGACAATGACAGAAAAAAATGAATCAGTCTTTGATCAAGCTGAGGAAAATGACCAAACGACTAATAATGAACAGTCAGTTGAAAACGAATCAGAAAATCAAACTGATGAAACAACAGAACAAACAGAAGAAAATCTGCAGGATGACAATACAGAAGATTTTAATACAGATGTAGATCCTAAAGATGAAGAAATTCAACAATTGAAAAAAGATGTACAAGAAAATGAAGAAAAATATTTAAGATTATATGCAGAATTCGAAAATTACAAACGTAGAATTCAAAAAGAAAATCAAACAATGAGAGCTTATAAGTCTCAAGATGTATTGAATGATATTTTACCTACGTTGGATAATATCGAACGTGCGTTACAAATAGATGGTGAAGATGAACAATTCAAATCACTGAAAAAAGGTGTAGAAATGGTTCATGAAAGCTTATTAAATGCTTTAAGTAATAATGGCCTAGAAAAAATTGAAACAGAAGGCCAAGCATTCGATCCAAATGTACATCAAGCTGTTGTTCAAGATGATAATCCAGACTTCGAGTCAGGACAAATTACTCAAGAACTACAAAGTGGTTATAAATTGAAGGAGAGAGTATTAAGACCTTCGATGGTTAAAGTAAATCAATAATTTTTGATGAAAATACCCAATTTTATAAACAAACAGGAGGAAATTTATTATGAGTAAAGTAATAGGTATAGACTTAGGTACAACAAATTCATGTGTTTCTATTTTAGAAGGTGACGAACCAAAAGTAATTCAAAATCCAGAAGGTGCTAGAACAACACCATCTGTTGTTGCATTCAAAAATGGAGAAACTCAAGTAGGTGAAGTTGCGAAACGTCAAGCAATTACAAACCCTAACACAATTCAATCTATCAAACGTCATATGGGTACTGATTACAAAGTTGATGTTGAAGGTAAATCTTACACACCTCAAGAAATTTCAGCAATGGTATTACAAAATTTAAAAAGTACAGCTGAAGATTATTTAGGTGAAAAAGTAGAGAAAGCAGTCATTACTGTTCCTGCTTACTTCAATGATGGTGAACGTCAAGCTACTAAAGATGCTGGTAAAATAGCTGGTTTAGAAGTTGAACGTATTATCAATGAACCAACAGCTGCTGCATTAGCTTATGGTCTAGATAAAACTGAAACTGACCAAAAAGTACTAGTATTTGACTTAGGTGGCGGTACATTTGACGTTTCTATACTAGAATTAGGTGACGGCGTATTTGAAGTACTTTCAACTGCTGGTGATAATAAACTAGGTGGAGATGATTTTGACCAAGTCATCATTGACTATTTAGTATCTGAATTTAAAAAAGAAAACGGCGTAGATTTAGGTCAAGATAAAATGGCGCTTCAACGTTTGAAAGATGCTGCTGAAAAAGCTAAAAAAGACTTATCAGGTGTGTCACAAACACAAATTTCATTACCATTTATTTCAGCTGGAGAAAGTGGTCCATTACACTTAGAAATCAACTTAACACGTTCTAAATTTGAAGAGTTAGCTGACTCATTAATCAAACGTACTATGGAACCAACTCGTCAAGCTATGAAAGATGCTGGATTATCAAGTTCAGAAATTGATGAAGTTATTTTAGTTGGTGGTTCTACAAGAATCCCAGCAGTTCAAGAAGCTGTGAAAAAAGAAGTAGGTAAAGATCCTCACAAAGGTGTTAACCCTGATGAAGTAGTTGCTATGGGTGCAGCAATCCAAGGTGGCGTTATCACTGGTGATGTTAAAGATGTTGTATTATTAGACGTTACTCCATTATCATTAGGTATTGAAATTATGGGTGGACGAATGAATACACTTATTGAAAGAAATACTACAATCCCTACATCTAAATCACAAGTTTATTCAACTGCCGCTGATAATCAACCAGCTGTTGATATCCATGTATTACAAGGTGAGAGACCAATGGCATCTGACAATAAAACACTTGGCAGATTCCAATTAACTGATATTCCACCAGCACCACGTGGTGTACCACAAATTGAAGTAACATTTGACATTGACAAAAATGGTATTGTAAATGTTACAGCAAAAGACTTAGGCACAAACAAAGAACAAAATATTACAATCCAATCAAGTTCTTCACTTTCTGATGACGAAATTGATAAGATGGTTAAAGATGCTGAAGAAAATGCTGAAGCAGATAAAAAACGTCGTGAAGAAAGTGACTTAAGAAACGAAGCTGATAGCTTAGTATTCCAAGTTGAAAAAACAATCACTGATTTAGGTGAAAATATTAGCGATGAAGATAAGAACAATGCTGAAGAGAAAAAAGAAGCATTGAAAACGGCTTTAGAAGGCGATGATACAGATGATATCAAAGCTAAAAAAGAAGAATTAGAAAAAGTTGTTCAAGAATTATCAGCAAAAGTCTATGAACAAGCTGCACAAGCACAACAACAAGCTCAAGGTGAAGATGCAAATGCTTCAAACGATAGTAATGTTGAAGATGCTGAATTTAAAGAAGTTAAAGATGAAGACGATAAAAAATAAGTTTAATCTTTAATGCATTGTAGTTCATCATATTAACTAAATATGAGACAATTGCTTAGCCAAATTAAGTCAAAGTCAATTGAACATTGGCTTTGACTTTTTCTTTTTTTATAAGTGATTTAACAAAATAGTAAAAGGAGAGAGCATAGTGGCCAAAAGAGATTATTATGAAGTCCTTGGTGTTAGTAAAAGTGCTTCTAAAGATGAAATAAAAAAGGCTTATCGTAAACTATCAAAACAATATCATCCAGATATCAACAAAGAAGAAGGTTCAGATGAAAAATTCAAAGAGATATCTGAAGCTTATGAAGTCTTAAGTGATGAGAATAAACGTGCTAATTATGATCAATTTGGACACGACGGTCCACAAGGTGGTTTTGGTGGCCAAGGCTTTGGTGGTCAAGACTTCAGTGGATTTGGTGGTGGCGGATTTGAAGATATATTCAGTTCGTTCTTTGGTGGTGGCCGTCAACGTGACCCTAATGCACCACGTAAAGGTGATGACTTACAATATACAATGACAGTAACTTTCGATGAAGCTGTTTTTGGTGCAGAGAAAGAGATTTCTATTCGTAAAGATGTTACTTGTCATACATGTGATGGTGAAGGAGCAAAACCAGGTACGAATAAGAAGACTTGTTCATATTGTAGTGGTGCAGGACATGTATCAGTTGAACAAAATACAATTTTAGGTCGTGTACGCACTGAAAAAGTTTGTCCTGTGTGTAGTGGTTCAGGACAAGAATTTGAAGAACCATGTCCAACATGTAATGGTAAAGGTACAGAAAATAGAAATGTTAAAATTAGCGTAAAAATACCAGAAGGTGTTGATAACGAGCAACAAATTAGATTGGCAGGTGAAGGTGCTCCAGGTGAAAACGGTGGTCCTCATGGTGATTTATATGTTGTATTTAGAGTTAAACCATCTGAAATATTTGAACGTGATGGCGATGACATTTATCATTCATTAGATATCAGTTTTGCTCAAGCTGCTTTAGGTGATGAAGTGAAAGTGCCAACTTTAAATGGTAGTGTAATGCTAACAATACCTTCAGGCACACAAACTGCTAAACAATTTAGACTAAAAGACAAAGGTGTTAAAAATGTTCATGGTTATGGTCATGGTGATCTATTTATTAACATAAATGTCGTAACACCTACCAAAATGAGTGACAGACAAAAAGAATTGTTAAGAGAATTTGCAGAAATTAGTGGCGAAGAGATCGAAGAACAACCTTCTAATTTTAGAGACAAAGCAAAAAGATTCTTTAAAGGAGAATAGTAAATGAACTGGACCGAAATATCAATTACTGCAAACCATGAAGTGTCACCAATTATTACTAATATATTAGAAAATGCTGGATCTAACGGTGTCGTGATTGAGGACTCAAATGACTTGAATCATGAATTTGAAGATAAATTCGGCGAGATATATAATTTGAAATCTTCCGATTATCCTGAAACAGGTGTACGTTTAAAGGCTTATTTCAATGAAATGAAATTTGATGAGCATTTTAGAGCAAAATTAATTCAGCAAATTTCCGAAATAGAAGATTTAGACCAAAATATTTTTAAATTTGAAGAACATTCGATTCAAGAGCAAGATTGGGAAAATGAATGGAAAAATTATTTTCATCCATTTCGAGCATCTAATTTATTTACAATTGTTCCTAGTTGGGAGCAGTATGATAAAGAAGAAAATGATGAATTATGCATTGAGTTAGATCCTGGTATGGCATTTGGTACAGGTGATCATCCAACAACAAGTATGTGCTTAAAGGCAATAGAACGTTATGTATCACCAGATAATTCAGTAATTGATGTTGGAACAGGTTCAGGTATTCTAAGTATTGCTGCACATCTCATTGGTGCAAAACGTATTAAAGCGTTAGATGTAGATGATTTGGCTGTGAGAGTTGCAAAAGAAAACTTTGCTAAGAATAACTGTGAAAGTTATATTGAAGCTGTTCCAGGAAATTTATTAAAAGAAGAAAATGAAAAATTTGATATTGTAATTGCCAATATTTTAGCTCATATTATTGAAGAAATGATTGAAGATGCTTATAATACTTTAAATGAAGATGGTTATTTTATAACTTCAGGTATAATTGAAGAAAAACACGAATCCATTGTAGAACAGATGAAGCGTGCAGGTTTTAAAATTATTTCTATTGATCATGATAACAGTTGGGTATGTATCGTTGGTCAGAAAGTGGGCGAATTATAATGCAGAGATACTTTATTAACCAAAACGCTGATGAAAATCAGCGTTTTTTTATTGAAGATAAAGGTGATATACATCATATAGTGAATGTAATGAGACATCAAGTAGGTACTAAAATCATTGTTACTTTTAGTAATGAGCAAGCATATAAATGTGAAATTAGTAGTATTCAAAATGATTACATAGAAGTGCATTTGATTGAGAATCTAGAAATAGATACAGAACTACCACAAAAAATTACAATATGTAGTGGTTTAATCAAAGCAGATAAATATGAGTGGATGCTTCAAAAAGCGACCGAATTAGGTGCAAATGATTTTATTGCGGTAGGAATGCAACGTTCAGTTGTAAAATTAACTGAAAGTAAAGTTGATAAAAAACTAGACAGGTGGCAAAAAATCATCAAAGAAGCAGCTGAACAAAGTTATCGTTTAGTTATTCCAGAAATACAGTATAAGTCGAATTTAAAAATGATATATGATAATATAAATGAATATGATTATGTACTGATTGCCTACGAAGATGCTGCAAAAGATGGGGAAGCTAGCACCTTTAAAAAGCAAGTTCAAAATTTCAAGTCTGGTGATCGTGTATTAGTCATTTTCGGGCCAGAGGGCGGCTTATCATCTGATGAAGTTGAAATGTTCAACGCAAATGCTTCACAGGTAGGGCTTGGTCCTAGAATTTTAAGAGCTGAGACAGCACCATTATATGTCTTAAGTGCTGTAAGCTATCAAAAAGATTTGTTGGGGTGATATTTATGGCAACAGTTGCATTTCACACATTAGGTTGTAAAGTAAATCATTATGAAACTGAGGCAATTTGGCAATTATTCAAAGAGGCAGATTATGACAGAGTTGATTTCGAAACAAATGCTGACGTATTTGTGATCAATACTTGTACTGTCACAAACACAGGTGATAAAAAAAGTAGACAAGTAATAAGACGTGCTATCAGGCAAAATCCCGACGCAGTAGTCTGCGTAACGGGTTGTTATGCCCAAACATCGCCAGCTGAAATTATGAATATTCCTGGTGTTGATATTGTTGTAGGAACTCAAGACAGAAATAAATTAATTGGATATATTGAAACATTCAAAAATGAAAGACAACCAATTAATGGTGTCGGAAATATTATGAAAAATAGAACTTACGAAGAATTGGAAGTACCATATTTCACTGACCGTACACGTGCATCACTTAAGATTCAAGAAGGATGCAATAACTTTTGTACGTTTTGTATTATTCCTTGGGCAAGAGGCCTAATGCGTTCTAGAGAACCGGAAAAAGTAATCGCACAAGCAGCACAACTTGTTGATTCAGGTTATAAAGAAATTGTATTAACAGGTATACACACAGGTGGTTATGGTCAAGATTTGAAAAATTACAATCTCGCCCAATTACTTCGCGATTTAGAAACTATAGATGGATTAGAACGAATCAGAATTTCTTCAATTGAGGCGAGTCAACTAACTGATGAAGTTATTGAAGTTATTGCACAATCAAATAAAGTTGTAAGACACTTGCATATACCACTTCAATCTGGTTCCGACATAGTGCTTAAGAGAATGAGAAGAAAGTATACTATGGCTCATTTTTCAGAAAGACTAACACGTCTGCATGAAGTCTTACCTGGGTTAGCAGTGACAAGCGATGTTATTGTTGGATTTCCTGGAGAAACTGAAGAAGAATTTCAAGAAACCTATGATTTTATAGTAGATCATCAATTTTCGGAACTGCATGTATTCCCTTATTCTCCTAGAATTGGAACACCTGCAGCAAGAATGGACGATCAAATCGAAGAAGAAGTCAAAAACGAACGTGTTCATCGATTGATTAATTTAAGTGACCAACTAGCTAAAACCTATGCATCTAAGTTTGATCAAGATGTGTTAGAGATAATTCCAGAAGAATCGGGTGAAGAACCAAATACCTTAGTTGGTTATGCTGATAATTACATGAAAGTTCAATTTACCGGAGATGAATCGCTAATAGGACAACTGGTTAAAGTTAAGATTAATAAACCAGATTATCCTATTAATCAAGGGGAATTATTAAGAGTAGTTGATCATGCAACAAATAAAACTGAACGCTCAGTCTTAGTGTGAAATTTCTGATTTAATAATTTTAAAAGTATGTTTAAAACAGGCGAAGTTTGTTTAAAAGCTTTCATTGATTTGTTATTAAATTGAATTTCTTGAAAATACTGATACAATCGACTTTAACAAGATTATTATTTGAGTATGGAAAAATTTTTAAACTTAAAATAAATGCAACTTAAATAGCTTCAAAGCCTGTCATTGAGCCATTTTTATAATTTTATTAACAAGAAGTCAATAAAGGGGAAAATTTCCTAATTGACCACATTAATCAGATATATTATACTAACTTATACATGGTTCAAAACCATGTAATGATAATAAAGTTTCGTTGATATTTGGAGGGAGGGAAATACACATGTCTAAAACAGTAGTCAAAAATAACGAATCACTTGAAGATGCTTTACGTCGTTTCAAACGCTCAGTTTCTAAAAGCGGTACGATTCAAGAAGTACGTAAACGTGAATTTTACGAAAAACCAAGCGTTAAACGTAAAAAGAAATCAGAAGCTGCACGTAAACGTAAATTCAAATAATTAATTGTTTCGTTGACTCCCTCAACACCAACATTAATTATAAAAGCAAAGCCTTAGTTGAATATTCAACTAAGGCTTATTTTTTGTCCTAAATTAAGACAATATAAATGCATTGATTTTATTTCAAAATTTGATTTTAACACCGTTAATGTAATAATATTTTGAAATTAATAAGCAATATTAAAATTATTAAATAACTTAAATATTGGCAAAAATAAAATAAAACTAAATAATATGATGCTATCTCTATAATCGCATATTAATTTCATGTATAATTAAGTAGAGAGCGAGGTGATAGGGTGTTTTCTTCGGGTAGTATACATACAGTCTTTTTAACAGCTTTTGGCGGAAATGGAGATTGGATGAATTATTTAGCAAATATAATTGTGAATCCTGTGATTGCACTTATTTTAACGTGTATAATTTTTATGGGATTTTTATATCAACTATACTCAAAACGTATTAATTTAATAGGAATTTTAGCTACATTAGCTTTACTTATCTTCTTTTTAGGATTTTTCATTAAAGGAGATGTTAATTTCTATTCAGTAATACTGTTTGCTATAGGTGTACTATTTGTAATCATTGAATTGTTTGTAGTAGGTGCAATTATAGGTATTATTGGTATTACGTTTATTGTCTTAAGTATTGTCACTTTAGGTGATAATTTAATTTTTATGATTGCAAATGTTGTTGTTGCGCTTATATTATCAATCATTGAATGGGTGGTACTTGTGAAAATTTTCAAACGAAACATTCCATTTTTGGAAAAAGTTGTACTAAAAGATTCTACAAATGCAGAGGCTGGATACACTTCACATGAAGATCGCTCTTATTTAGTTGGCCAAACTGCGACTACGTCAACTGACTTAAGACCAGCTGGTATTATTACATACAATAATGAACGTATCGATGCAGTTTCTGATGGATCATTTATTTTACGAAATAAAGAGGTCACAATTTTAGAAGTAGAAGGTACGCGTGTTGTTGTAAGAGAAATCGAATCATAAAGGAGAGAAAATATGACTGGATTAATTATTATTGCTGTCATAGTTGTTATTGCATTATTACTTTTATTTTCATTTGTTCCTGTAGGGCTTTGGATTTCTGCAATTGCAGCAGGAGTTAAAGTAGGTATAGGTACACTTGTAGGTATGAGATTAAGAAGAGTTTCACCTAGAAAAGTGATTTCACCGTTAATTAAGGCACACAAAGCTGGGTTACAATTAACTACAAATCAACTTGAGTCTCACTATTTAGCAGGAGGAAATGTAGATAGAGTTGTAGATGCTAATATTGCTGCGCAAAGAGCAGATATTAATTTGCCATTTGAACGTGGTGCAGCGATAGATTTAGCAGGTAGAGATGTATTAGAAGCAGTACAAATGTCAGTAAATCCTAAAGTTATTGAGACACCGTTTATTGCAGGTGTTGCTATGAATGGTATCGAAGTCAAAGCGAAGGCGCGTATTACAGTACGAGCAAATATCGCCAGACTTGTAGGTGGTGCTGGTGAAGAAACAATTATAGCACGTGTCGGTGAAGGTATTGTATCGACAATTGGTTCAAGTGAACACCATACACAAGTACTTGAAAATCCTGATAATATTTCTAAAACTGTATTAAGTAAGGGATTAGATTCGGGAACAGCTTTTGAAATTTTATCAATTGATATTGCAGATGTTGATATTAGTAAAAACATTGGTGCAGACTTACAAACTGAACAAGCGCTTGCAGACAAAAATATTGCACAAGCAAAAGCAGAAGAACGAAGAGCAATGGCTGTTGCGCAAGAGCAAGAAATGAAAGCCAAAGTTCAAGAAATGCGTTCTAAAGTTGTTGAAGCTGAAGCTGAAGTACCTTTAGCGATGGCAGAAGCTTTACGTGAAGGAAATTTAGGTGTGAAAGATTACTATAATTTGAAAAATATTGAAGCAGATACAGGTATGCGTAATTCAATTAATAAACGTACAAATCAAGAAGATGAAGAATCACCGGATAAATAATTTAGGGGTGATTAAATGAGTATAGGTATTATCATTTTTGTCATTTCTGTAGTAGTAACTATCATTAGTGCTATTAATGACAATAGTCATAAAGAAAGACAAAATCAAAAACGGCCAACAAATACCCAAACTAAGCAGAAACAAGAGCAACCACAAAAACGTGGTTTCCTTGAAGAAGTAGGGAAGGCATTTAAAGAAATAGAAAAACAATTAAATGAAGAACCACCTACAAATGGTCCTAAACCGGAACCTTCTAGTCCTGTGGATCAACCGTCAAAAAAAATAGAAACACAACAACGTCAAGAAAAACCAAATCCAATGACTTCTAATGATACAAATGAGACTGAAGCAGAAAAAGCGAGACGTTCACAAAATCAAAAAGAAGAACAATTAAGAAAAGAATTGGAAAGCAATTTAAAAGGTGATTTACAAGACGTTCGTAGTGAATTAGATAAAGAGAATGAAAAGAAATTACAACGAACTGAACGTAAAGCACGTGCAATTATTGCAGATAAAAATTTATCTGAACGCACGAAGCGTTATCGATTGAAACAGTTGATATATTCACATAAAATTCAAAGTTCTAATTCGAATGGTCAATTTCGATTTGATAATGACGAAGTAGTCAATGGTATCATATGGTCAGAAATTTTAGAAAAACCTAAACAATTATAAAAACACACTATGAGGTATGAGTTTATACCCGTGCTTAAGAAGAGCTAATTCGAAATATGAATTAGCTCTTCTTTATTTAAAATTTTATGGGTTCTACGACATTATAAAATTTTAAATGAAGTAATAAATACTCGATTAATGTATGACTATAACGCGTCTGTTAATTTTAAATATAGATGAAAAATGGATCCTAAAATCCAATTGTATTGTATGTTTTATAAAAAAGGATTAGGACATAAGTCGAAATAGTATGACCAATAATGAAGATAGCTACATTGAGAAACTTTTTGCGGTCGACTTTACATATTTTTTAATGAAGATTGTTAATTAAACGTAAAATTTCCTAGAAAGATAAGCGATTTAATTCTCTTTGAAATGATATAAAGTTAATTCATGATATAATTAGAATGTAATTATATTAGGTTTAAAAGCTAACTTTATTACAAGAATGAAGAAGTTATTTTGAAAAACTATTTTTTGTATCTTAAAATCTAATAAGATAAAATAAGGATAAACGACTATGTTTGAAAAGGAGCAACTATATGCCTGGAATTATTCAAATTGATGACATCAATGAAGCACAAGCGCTCATTGGAAATAACGATGAACACCTTAAAGCAATCGAGGAAGGATTTGATGTCATTGTACATGCTCGAGGACAAGAAATTGCTGTTAGAGGTGCACATGTTGAGCATGTAGAAAAAGCTGAATCAGTACTTATCAATTTATTAAAAGTCATTCAACAAGGTGTATCGATTACTTTAAAAGATGTCGAAGCAGCGATTAAAATGGCACATAAAGGTACGATTCAATACTTAATCGATTTATATGATGATGAGATTACCAAAGATGCATTTGGTAAAACGATAAGAGCTAAAACAATGGGACAACGCTTATATGTTAATGCTATGCACCATAATGATTTAGTATTTGGTGTTGGTCCTGCAGGTACAGGTAAAACATTTTTAGCAGTAGTATATGCAGCTAAACAGTTACGCAAAGGAAATGTAAAGCGTATTGTATTAACACGACCAGCAGTCGAAGCTGGGGAATCATTAGGTTTCTTACCTGGTGATTTAAAGGAAAAAGTTGATCCTTACTTACGTCCTTTATATGATGGATTGAATACAGTATTAGGAAGAGAACAAACTGCTAGGTTTATTGATAGAGGTATAATTGAAATTGCGCCATTAGCATACATGCGTGGTAGAACTTTAGATGATGCTTTTGTCATTTTAGATGAAGCACAAAATACGACACATGCTCAAATGAAAATGTTCTTAACACGTCTAGGATTTGGTTCTAAAATGGTTGTCACTGGTGATCACACTCAAATCGACTTACCTAAAGGTGTGAAAAGTGGACTCAAAGAAGCAATCAATAAATTAAAAGATGTGAAAGGTTTAAGTATCCATCATTTAGATCAAAGTGATGTGGTGAGACACCCATTAGTAAGTAAAATCATAGATAGATATGAGGGAGATGAGTAGATGTTCACAATTGATTTTAATGACCATACAGACTTAGTAAAAGATGAATGGTATGAACAAATAGATAAATTGTTAACTTTTGCAAAGGAACAAGAACAAATTGAAGGTGAAGCAGAACTATCTGTTACCTTTGTAGATAAAAATGAAATTCAAGAAATTAATAAAACCTATCGAGATAAAGATAAAGTGACTGATGTTATTTCGTTCGCGCTAGAAGAAGATGAACCCGAAATAACAGGCTTAGATATGCCACGTGTGTTAGGAGATATTATTATATGCACTGATGTAGCAAATGAACAAGCCGAAAGTTATGGGCATTCATTTGAACGTGAACTTGGATTTTTAGCATTACATGGATTTTTACATTTATTAGGTTATGATCATATGAATGAAGCTGATGAAAAAGAAATGTTTGGACGACAAGATCAAATTTTAAATGCCTATGGATTAACTAGAGATTAATAGTTATGAATAGGTTTAAATATGCATTTCAAGGTATGATGATACTTTTGAAAAAAGACACGAAATTTTTAATGCATGTGATTGTCGGAATAATAGCTTTACTCTGCGGTGTTTGGTTTAATATTACATCGATTGAGTGGGTGTTTATCATACTTGCAATAGGATTAGTATTAGCATTCGAAGCTATAAATACTGCAGTTGAATTCGTTGTAGACCTCGTCACAAGTGAATATCAACTACTGGCAAAATATGCGAAAGATGTTGCAGCATTCAGCGTTATGATTGCATCAATGATCGCCTTAGCTATTGGTTTGATTGTTTTTCTACCTTATTTATTCTGAAAGTAGTGCATTTTTATAGAAAATGTTTATAATTATAGAGCATACATTAATATACTAATCAATGATAGTTGAATGGGAGAGGGCGAATTATGGCATATCAACCGCATTATTATAAGGAAGTAAGAGAAGCGCAATCTAGAGCTTATGTACCATATAGTAATTTTAAAGTAGGTGCATTTTTAAAAACAAAGGATGGTCAAACATTTTATGGCGCTAATGTAGAAAACGCAGCATACCCAATGACGATATGTGCTGAAAGATCAAGTTTAGTAGCTGCAATTTCACAAGGATACAAACCAGGTGATTTTGAATCAATAACGATTACCGTAGATGCAGATGAGCCGTCATCACCATGTGGAGCATGTAGACAAGTTATGAAGGAACTTTGCGATGATGATATGCCGGTCTACATGACTAATCATTCTGGTAAAGTAATAGAATCAACAGTTGAACAATTATTACCCTTAGGGTTTTCTGGAAAGGATTTAAATTAATGACAGAACATAAATCAGGTTTTATATCAATTATTGGTAGACCAAATGTTGGGAAATCTACCTTTGTAAATCGTGTGATTGGACATAAAATTGCTATTATGTCTGATAAAGCACAGACGACAAGAAATAAAATTCAAGGTGTTATGACTCAAGATGATGCACAAATTATTTTCTTGGATACACCAGGCATTCATAAACCTAAACATAAATTAGGCGATTATATGATGAATGTAGCAAAAAATACATTGTCAGAAATTGACGCAATTATGTTTATGGTTAACGTAAATGAAGATATTGGTCGTGGTGATGAATTTATTATGGATATGTTAAAATCTATAAAAACACCTGTATTCCTCGTGTTAAATAAGATAGATTTAGTTCATCCTGATCAACTTATGCCTAGAATTGAAAAATACAAACAGTATATGGATTTCACGGAAATTGTTCCAATTTCTGCACTAGAAGGTTTAAATGTAGATCATTTTATTGGTGTGTTAAAATCTTACTTACCTGCTGGACCAAAATATTATCCTGACGATCAAATTTCAGATCATCCCGAACAATTTGTTGTTGGTGAATTAATACGAGAGAAAATTTTACATTTAACAAGTGAAGAAATTCCTCATGCGATTGGTGTCAATGTCGATCGTATGATAAAGGAAGATGAAGATAGAGTTAGAATTGAAGCGACGATTTATGTGGAAAGAGATTCTCAAAAAGGTATTGTTATTGGTAAGGGCGGTAAGAAATTAAAAGAAGTTGGAAAACGTGCCCGTCAAGATATTGAAAGATTATTAGGATCTAAAGTTTACTTAGAGTTATGGGTTAAAGTACAAAAGGATTGGCGTAATAAAGTGAACTTTATTCGTCAAATGGGTTATCTTGAAGATCAAGATTAATTTTGAGAGTCGGTGAGCTACAATGTTAATCAAACAAAAAGGTATTATAATAAAAGCGGTTGATTACGGCGAGTCCGATAAAATTATAACGATATTAAATGAACATGGTGCGAAAGTACCGTTGATGGTCAGAAAAGCTAAAAAGAGTAGAAGTGGATTGCAAGCTAATACACAATTGTTTGTGTATGGCTTGTTTATTTATTCTAAGTGGAAAGGTATGGGGACATTAAGTACAGTAGATGTAATCGATCAACATTACCACTTGAGATTAGATATCTACGAAAGTAGCTTTGCAAGTTTGTGTGCAGAAGTAATCGATAGATCGTTTGAGTATGAAGAAGTTTCGCAATATAGCTATGATATTCTACATTTCGTATTAGAAAAAATTAAAGCAGGTGTATCGGCACAATTGATGTCTGTAATTGTATTACTAAAATATATGACAAAATTTGGCTTTAAAGCAATTTTTGATAAATGTGTAGTTACAGATAGTCCTGACCAATCTAAATTAATAGGTTATAGTTTTAAGTTTGACGGTGCAATTTCTGACGCTGTGAAAGATCGAGATCCACATGCATTGATAGTATCCAATAAAACGCTTTATTTATTGGATATCTTACAAAAATTACCATTTAAACAAATGAGTTCCTTGAACATTCATAACGATATAGTTGATGAAATGTCTGAATTAGTTATATTAATGTATAAAGAATATGCAGGTATGTATTTTAAAAGTCAAAAATTGATTAACCAATTACATAGGCTAGATCATCTATCGTAGTAGTGAGAACGATAAAATGTTCAATGAAGTTAAAAATTTTTAATAACGGTTTAGTTATAAAATAAGGATAAAAACAAGTCTGAAAGATAAATCGCTCGGACTTAAAAACAAACGTAAATTTATATTAAAAATATATAGAAATTTACGTTTTCATTGTTTCAATGAAAGTTTGGAGTTTGTAGTGCTTATATATCCTTTATATTTATTTCATTTAACCTTATTTATTTTTATAAATATTATCTAGACAAATATGTAAAATCAAAGCGGTAAGATTTTAAATAAAAAAGAGAGTCAATCCAATATGGATTGACTCTCTTTTTGAGTATGGGAATTTATGCCCCAAACAAGATTAAGTGATTAAATTAATTAAAATTTAGTTTTTTCAACTAAAAATGCTTCTAATTCTGAAATAGGCATACGTACTTGTTCCATAGTATCACGGTCACGTACTGTAACTTGTTGATCTTCTAAAGAATCGAAATCAAATGTAATACAGTAAGGTGTTCCAATTTCATCTTGTCTTCTATAGCGTTTACCAATAGATTGTGATTCGTCAAAGTCTATAGAGAAGCTTGCACTTAATTCTTCAAAGACTTTAATTGCTTCACCAGATAATTTTTTGCTTAATGGTAACACTGCAGCTTTATATGGAGCAAGTGCAGGGTGGAAACGTAATACGGTTCTTGCATCTTTACTTCCTTCTACACCTTCTTCTTCATAAGCATCACATAAGAATGCAAGTGTAACACGGTCAGCACCTAATGATGGTTCGATACAATATGGAATATATTTTTCTCCAGTTTCTTGATCGTGGTATTGGAAATCTTCGCCAGAATGTTCACTATGTTTTTTCAAGTCGAAGTCAGTACGACTAGCGATACCCCATAGCTCACCCCAACCGAATGGGAAGCGATATTCAATATCAGTCGTTGCATTTGAATAATGTGATAATTCATCATCATCGTGGTCACGTAATCGTGTATTTGCTTCACTTAATTTTAAATCTTTTAACCATTGGCTAGCGAAAGTCTTCCAATAGTTTTGCCATTCAATTTCTTCACCTGGTTTACAGAAGAATTCTAATTCCATCTGTTCGAATTCACGTGTTCTGAAAATAAAGTTACCTGGTGTAATTTCGTTTCTGAATGATTTACCAATCTGACCAATACCAAATGGTAATTTTTTACGCATTGTACGTTGAACGTTTTTATAGTTTACAAAGATACCTTGTGCTGTTTCTGGGCGTAAGAAAATTTCATTAGTTGAATCTTCGGTAACACCTTGGAATGTTTTAAACATCAAATTAAATTGACGAATATCAGTCCAATTTGCTGTACCACTAACTGGACAAACGATGCCTTCTTCGTCTATGATGCGTTTCATTTCATCAAAACTTAAACCATCTGCAACGAAATTTTCGTCACCTTTTTCGTTGGCCATATAATCTTCGATGATTTTATCGGCACGATATCGAATTTTACTGTCTTTGTTGTCAATCATCGGATCATTAAAGTTACCTAAATGTCCAGATGCTTCCCAAGTTTTTGGGTTCATTAAAATTGCTGCATCGATACCTACATTATATGGTGATTGTGTAATGAATTTTTGCCACCATGCTTTTTTAACATTGTTTTTTAATTCTACACCTAGCGGACCGTAATCCCATGTGTTTGATAAACCACCATATATGTCACTACCTGGAAAAACGAAACCTCTATGCTTCGCTAATTGTACTATCGTTTCCATATCTTTTGCCATTTACAAAATACACTCCTTTTTTACATAAAAACGCCCCAAGACAAAGAAACAAGCTTATTGCTCATTTCTTTATCTTGGGACGAGTTAATCACTTTTAATCACATAAATCCATGTGTTGATATGCTTGATTGTTGTTAACCCGCGGTTCCACCCAAATTAGTGTGTGCACTCGCTTTTAACTATAATTTAATTGTAGCCATTAACCATTGCTAAGCTCTCACTATCCTTAACTCGCTTTCATTACAATTTTAATGTATTGCATGTTTATAAGCAAGTAAATAGATGTATTTGTAGCAATTTAAAATAGTATGTATAATTAAGAAGAATGAATGAAGGGGTGAAGACCTATAGAACTGAGTAAGAGACAACAACAAATTGTTGAAATAGTGAAGAATAACGGGCCAATTACTGGGGAACATATCGCAGAACGTTTGAGTTTGACAAGGGCAACGCTAAGACCAGATTTAGCAATTTTGACGATGTCTGGTATTTTAGAAGCAAGACCAAGGGTGGGATATTATTATTCTGGAAAACCTAAAAACAAACTAATTGCTGATGAATTAAAGCAGTATATAGTCAAGGACTATGCATCGCATCCTGTTGTTGTAAAAAACGAAATGTCTATTTATGATGCAATTTGCACTTTGTTTTTAGAAGATGTAAGTACATTATTTGTTATAAATAATAATGGTGATTTTGTCGGTGTATGTTCACGTAAAGATTTATTACGGGCATCTATGATTGGAGAAGACATTCATACAATGCCAGTTGATGTCATAATGACGCGTATGCCGAATTTACACTTTGTCTTAGAAGATGAGCGTGTTATACATGCTGCTAACCTTATGATTGAAAAGGAAATAGATTCATTACCAATTGTGATGAAAAAAGAAAACGGGAAGTATGAAGTTAAAGGTAGAATTTCAAAAACTACTATCAATAAAATATTTGTATCATTATTTAATGAATAGGTGGTATTTATCATGGAAAACATAAAAATCATTGTTGCATCAGATTCAGTAGGTGAAACAGCTGAACTTGTTGCAAGAGCATGTATTTCACAATTTAATCCCAATCAATGTGATAGTGAGATATATAGATATCCGTATATAGAAGCACTAGAAAATGTAGATGAAGTTATACAAGTAGCACGTGATACAGAAGCAATTGTCGTATATACTTTAGTTAAACCAGAAATAAGAAAATATATGGAAGCTAAACTTAGAGAATTCGAAATAAAATCAGTAGATATTATGGGACCGTTAATGAATATTCTGTTGGATAAAATTGATGAACAACCTTATTTTGAACCTGGGTTAGTACATAGATTAGATGAAGCATACTTTAAAAAAATAGATGCAATAGAATTTGCTGTGAAATATGATGACGGGAAAGATCCAAAAGGATTACCAAAAGCAGATATTGTTTTATTAGGTATTTCACGCACATCCAAAACACCATTATCTCAATATTTAGCACATAAGAGTTATAAAGTGATGAATATTCCAATAGTTCCGGAAGTAACACCACCTGATGATTTATTTGAAATCGATCCGTCAAAATGTATCGCTTTAAAAATCAGCGAAGAAAAATTAAATAAAATACGCAAGGAACGTTTAAAGCAATTAGGACTTGGAGATAGTGCAAGGTACGCAACAGAACAACGTATTGAGGAAGAATTAAATTATTTTCATGAATTAGTAGATAAAATAGGTTGTCCAGTATTAGATGTATCTGATAAAGCTATTGAAGAAACAGCTAATAATATTATTAGCATAATTGAGCAAAATAGTTTCAAAAATGAATGAAAACATTTATAATATTATAATTAATGTTTAATAGGTGATATATTTGCGAATTGATCAAGCAACAATTAATGAAATTAAAGATAAGACGGACATACTTGATTTAGTAAGTGAGTATGTCAAATTAGAAAAAAGAGGGCGCAATTACATTGGTTTGTGTCCTTTTCATGATGAAAAGACACCTTCTTTTACAGTTTCTGAAGATAAACAAATATGCCACTGTTTTGGTTGTAAAAAAGGTGGTAATGCTTTTCAATTTACCCAAGAAATAAAAGGTATTTCATTTACTGAAGCCGTTAAAGAACTTGGCGAACGTGTGAATATTAAAGTAGATACTGGTAATTCAAGTCAA
Organism: Staphylococcus sp. ACRSN; assembly: GCF_022346615.1. Lineage (GTDB taxonomy): Bacteria > Bacillota > Bacilli > Staphylococcales > Staphylococcaceae > Staphylococcus. Next base: position 273,860 of record NZ_JAKRNS010000003.1, read on the forward strand.
GAGGGTAATGAAAATCATCAAGTTGCTTCAGATGACTTAAAGATGATTGAAATGCATGAGTTAATGCAAGAGTATTATCATTATGCGTTAAAGAAAACAGTTGAAGGTGAAGCGGCTTTAAACTATTTAAAAGAACGTGGATTTACTGATGATTTAATTGATGCTAGAAAAATAGGTTATGCACCAAATAGCTCTCATTTTTGTCATGATTTTTTACAAAAAAAAGAATACGATATACAACTTGCATACGAAGCGGGTCTATTATCAAGAAATGAAGAAAACTTCAGTTACTATGATAGATTTAGAGATAGGGTGATGTTCCCACTTACTAACGCACAAGGACGTACAGTGGGCTACTCAGGTAGAACATACACAAATCAAGAACCTAAGTATCTAAACAGTCCTGAAACTCCTATTTTTCAAAAGCGTAAATTACTTTATAATGTTGATCATGCACGTAGAGTAATAAGAAAGCTTGATGAAATCATACTACTAGAAGGTTTTATGGATGTCATTAAATCGGATCAAGCAGGGCTAAAACACGTTGTAGCAAGTATGGGGACTCAAATTTCTCAAGAACACATGGCTTTTATAAAAAAATTAACTTCAAATGTAACTTTAATGTTTGATGGTGATTTTGCAGGCAGCGAAGCAACTGTGAAAACGGGGCAAATGTTATTACAACAAGGACTTAATGTGTTTGTGGTGCAATTGCCTAAAGACATGGATCCTGATGAATACATTAGAAAACATGGCGCAGATGCATTTAATTATTATGTTGAGCATGAAAAGAAATCATTTATTTTGTATAAAGTGCATCTACATCAAGATGAAATTGAAAATAATGACCTTGCTTATGAGCGTTACTTAAAAGAAATAACGAGTGACATTTCCTATGTGAAATCAACTATTCTCCGTAAAAAGATATTGCAAGAAGTATCAGAATTGTTTAAAGTTAGCATGGATAGTCTAATTAATGAAGTAGGACACCAACAAGATTATAGTCAGCCCGAGTATTATCAATTACCGTCATTACCTCAATTTAATAATTTGAATAGACAAGAAAAAGCAGAACGGGCGCTATTAAAACATTTTATGAATGATAAAGATATTTTTCTGAATTATCATCAGACACTTCAGTTTGAAGACTTTACAAATCAGTTTTTTAAGCGTATATTTAATGTTTTACATGAGTTTTACTCAGAAAATGATACGTTTAATATTAGTGATGTGTTACAGTATATCGATTCCAATGAAATTAAAGAAGCATTGATATCATTAGATAACTATATGATTAATGAAGAACCTTATGAACATGAAATCGAAGATTATGTAAACACAATTATATCTAATAGAAATGAAGAAACGATTGAATCACTTAATCATAAGCTCCGGGAGGCTTCAAAATTAGGTGATATTGAATTACAAAAATATTATTTAGAAAAAATTGTTAATTTCAATAAAAATAGAATGAGTTAATTTTAAAAAATGAATATATTTGTATATTAATGCTATTGACAACATGTATATTGAAGTATTATTCTAAGTTAGTTTCATTAATTTTTTGTCTTTATAATATTTTAATATCTAGTTGATATTATATTCGGGAGGCCATTTCATGTCTGGAAATAGAGTTAAAATAAAAAAACAAACCATCGATCCATCTCTTACATTAGAAGATGTAAAAAAACAATTAATTGAAAAAGGTAAAAAAGAAGGACACCTAAGTCACGAAGAAATTGCTGAAAAAATGCAGAATTTCGAAATGGATTCAGATCAAATGGACGAATTCTTTGATCAATTAACTGATAATGACATTAGTTTAGTTAATGAAAAAGATAGCTCTGATACGGATGCAAAACTAAATCCAAATGATTTAAGTGCCCCTCCAGGAGTTAAAATTAATGACCCAGTCCGTATGTATTTAAAAGAAATTGGACGTGTAAACCTTTTAAGTGCACAAGAAGAAATTGAATTGGCTAAAAGAATTGAGCAAGGAGACGAAATTGCGAAATCACGTTTAGCTGAAGCTAACTTACGTCTAGTAGTAAGTATCGCAAAACGATATGTTGGACGTGGCATGTTATTCCTTGATTTAATTCAAGAAGGTAACATGGGCTTAATAAAAGCAGTAGAGAAATTTGATTTTAGTAAAGGTTTCAAATTCTCAACATATGCTACGTGGTGGATAAGACAGGCAATTACACGTGCAATTGCAGACCAAGCGAGAACGATTCGTATTCCAGTGCATATGGTAGAAACAATTAACAAATTGATTCGTGTACAAAGACAACTATTACAAGACTTAGGCCGTGATCCAGCACCAGAAGAGATTGGTGAAGAAATGGATTTACCACCTGAAAAAGTAAGAGAAATCTTAAAAATAGCACAAGAGCCTGTTTCACTAGAGACACCAATAGGTGAAGAAGATGATAGTCATTTAGGTGACTTCATCGAAGATCAGGAAGCACAAAGCCCATCTGATCATGCAGCTTATGAGTTATTAAAAGAACAATTAGAAGATGTTTTAGATACATTAACTGACCGAGAAGAAAATGTATTAAGATTACGTTTTGGTTTAGATGATGGTAGAACGCGTACATTAGAAGAAGTAGGTAAAGTCTTTGGTGTTACTCGAGAACGAATTCGTCAAATTGAAGCTAAAGCGCTAAGAAAGTTAAGACATCCAAGTAGAAGTAAACGTTTAAAAGACTTTATGGACTAATTTTTTCAGCTCTTTTGTACATAGTACAAAAGAGCTTTTTACATATCATGTGAGGAGATTCAACTAATATGATTCCGTTAAATCAAAGATTAAAAAAGGTAAGTCAATATATTAAAGGTGATTATTTAGCAGATATAGGTTCTGACCATGCTTATTTACCAATTTATGCGATTGAAAACCAATTAGCGACGAAAGCAATTGCAGGGGAAGTAATCAAAGGGCCTTTTGAAGCTTCGAAAAGAAGTGTAGCTGAACACGTTCTAGGGAAAGTAATAGATGTGCGATTAGGAGACGGTCTGTCGGTACTCGATGATATAAATGAAGTAACAGCTGTCACAATTTGTGGCATGGGTGGACCTCTTATTGCGAAAATTTTAAATGAAGGCCAAAGCAAATTAACTAATTCGCCAAGGTTGATTTTGCAAAGTAATGTACAATCAAGTGCAATCAGAAAGTTATTACCAAATTTACATTATACTATTGTGGCTGAAGAAATTTTTGAAGAAAAAGGTCATATTTATGAAATAATTGTTGCTGATTACAGTGAACAACCTGTATCTATGAACGAACAAGAATTGAAATTCGGCCCATATTTACTTGTCGAAAAAAATGCTATATTTTATAAAAAATGGCAACATGAGCTTGAGTCACTTTATAAAATTAAACATAATTTAAATGAAACGCAACATGCTGAAAGATTGATAGAAATTAACGGTGAAATTAATTTAATTAATGAGGTGTTATAAATGAAAATCAGCGATTTATTACAAATTATTGATAAACATACCCCATTTGATACTGCGGAAAATTGGGATAACGTTGGCCTGTTAATTGGAAATAAAAATGCTGAAATTACTGGTATTCTTACTGGATTGGATTGTACAGAACAGGTAGTTGATGAGGCTATAGATATAGGAGTAAACACGATTATTTGTCATCATCCACTTATTTTTAAAGGTGTCAAACAAATTATTCAACAAGATGGATATGGCGCTATAATTCATAAATTGATACGAAATGACATAAATCTTATTGCATTGCATACGAATTTAGATGTTTATCCCAAAGGTGTCAATGCTATGCTCGGCGATAAAATAGGTTTGCAAAATATGCAAATACTCAATCCTGAAAAAACGACATATTACAAAGTGCAAGTGTTCATTCCAAGCAAGAACCTTCAAAATTTCAAGCAACAATTAAGTGACCATGGATTAGCTCAAGAAGGGGATTATGAATATTGTTTCTTTGAAAGTGAAGGAACTGGTCAATTTAAACCTGTAAACGGTGCTAAACCTTATTTAGGTGAAATAGATAAAATTGAATATGTGGATGAAATCAAATTAGAATTTATGATTGAAAAAAATCAAAAATCAATAACTATTGATTTAATAAAACAATTCCATCCATATGAAACGCCTGTTTATGATTTTATTCAATTAGAAAAAGAAGCTGGCTATGGTTTAGGAATGATTGGTAGTCTTGATCGACATTATTCTGTGACTGAATTTGTAAATCATGTTAAGTCTAAATTGGATATGCCGAGCGTTCGTTTTACTGGTAACTTAGAAGATTCAATTAATAATGTGGCAATTATTGGTGGTTCGGGTATAGGTTTTGAATACGATGCAACTAGAAAAGGCGCAGATATATTTATAACTGGAGACATCAAACATCATGATGCCCTGGATGCGAAAATAGCAGGCCTTAATTTACTCGACATTAACCATTATAGTGAATATGTTATGAAGGAGGGTTTGAAATCTTTACTTGAGCAATGGTTAGGTGAAGCATCTTTACATGTCAATATCAATGTTTCGACAATTAACACAGATCCATTTACTTATTTGTAACATGTATAGAACAATAGTATTTCGCATTAATGATTTGAATTATTAATACATGAGCAATATAAATGAAGTTTAATTCTTTATTTAATTAATTTTGTTCAAAATTATAGGTTAATGCTTTATAATAGATAAGATGAAGATTTAAGGAGGCCAAGACATGGCGAATCACCCATTTGAAAATTTTAAGTTAGAACCAAGTCTGATTGATGCTGTGAAGGATTTGAATTTCAATCAACCGACGGAAATTCAAACACGTGTAATACCAAAAATTATTAAACAATCAAACTTGATAGGTCAATCGCAGACAGGTACTGGTAAATCACATGCCTTTTTATTACCTCTATTGCATAATATTGATGTTTCTATTAATGAACCACAAGCAATTGTTGTTGCACCTACAAGAGAGTTGGCTCAACAATTATTTGATGTAGCTAGTCATTTAGCAAAATTTAAAGACCAAGTATCAGTAAAATTATTTATCGGCGGAACAGATATCGAAAAAGATAAGCAACGCGCTAAAAACCAACCTCAATTGGTAATAGGCACTCCAACAAGAATCAATGATCTTGCAAAACATGGAGATTTACATGTACATTTAGCATCTTATTTGGTAATTGATGAAGCTGATTTAATGATAGATTTAGGGTTAATGGAAGAAGTAGATCACATTGCAATTAGATTAGATGAGTCTGCAAATATTGCAGTATTCAGTGCAACAATTCCAAAATCGTTACATCCATTTTTAACTAAATATCTAGAAAACCCTGAATTTGTAGAGATTGAAAATACAAAGAAAAATAAAAAAAATATTGAATTTTATCTTATTCCAACAAAAGGAGAAGATAAAGTTGAAAAAACGTTACGTTTAATCGATATATTAAACCCTTATTTAAGTATTGTTTTTTGTAATAGTAGAGAAAGTGCGGATGAATTAGCAGGGCAATTAAACGCATCTGGTATTAAAGTTGGTATGATACATGGTGGGTTAACACCAAGAGAACGTAAACAACAAATGAAACGTATTCGCAACCTCGAATTCCAATATGTTATCGCAAGTGATTTAGCATCAAGAGGTATTGACATTGAAGGCGTTAGTCATGTTATAAACTTTGATGTGCCAAATGATATTGACTTCTTTACTCACAGAGTAGGACGAACAGGTCGTGGTAATTATAAAGGTGTAGCCATTACACTTTACAGTCCAAATGAAGAAGAGAATATTAATTTGATAGAGCAACAAGGCTATCATTTTGAAAATGTTGATATCAAAAATGATGAATTAACTCCGATAAAAGCGCATAATACAAGACAATCTCGTAAAAATAAAGATGACCATTTAACAAATGAATTAAAATATAAAGTGAAAAGAAATAAGAAAAAAGTTAAACCAGGTTATAAAAAGAAATTCAAACGTGATTTAGATCAATTAAAACAAAAAGAACGTAGACAACATAGTAAACAACAGAAAAGACAAGATAGAAAAAATAGAAAGGGGTAAGTTAAATAATGTTATTAGGTTCACATGTTTCTATGAATGGTAAAAAAATGTTACAGGGTTCTGCAGAAGAAGCAAGTAAATTAGGCGAATCTACTTTCATGATTTATACTGGCGCACCTCAAAATACAAGAAGAAAACCAATCGAAGAACTTAATATAGAAAAAGGGCATGAAGTAATGCGAGAAAATGGATTATCTAATATCGTTGTTCATGCACCTTATATTATAAATATTGCAAATACGGTAAAGCCACATGTTTTTGAGTTAGGTGTAGAATTCTTACAGAGTGAGATTGAACGAACTCAAGCACTAGGTGCCAAAGATATTGTATTACATCCTGGTTCACATGTGGGCGAAGGTGCGGACGTAGGCATTAAGAAAATTATCGAAGGCCTTAATGAAGTGTTAACTAACGATAATGATGTAAGAATTGCTTTAGAAACAATGGCAGGAAAAGGTTCCGAAGTTGGACGTAGTTTTGAGGAAATTGCTAAAATTATCGACGGTGTTCAACACAATGAAAGGTTATCAGTTTGTTTTGATACATGTCATACTCATGATGCTGGATACAATGTACGTGAAGACTTTGATGGCGTATTAAACGAATTTGATAAAATTGTTGGCGTTGATAGAATTAAAGTCGTTCACGTGAATGACAGTAAAAATGATATCGGAGCACATAAAGATAGACATGAAAATATAGGTTTTGGTTATATAGGTTTTGATGCACTCAATTATATTGTGCATCATAAAACGTTTGAAAATATACCAAAAATTTTAGAAACGCCTTTTGTTGGTGAAGATAAAAAAAATAAAAAACCTCCTTATAAACATGAAATTGAAATGCTAAAAAACCAAAAATTTGATGCTGATTTAAAAAATAAAATAATGAGCGAATAATAAAACTAACTACCTTTAAGAATGAATGATGCAAAGTATCTTACTTCGTATCATAAGTTATAAGTAAAGGTAGTTTTTTAATTCGTAAACATTACTATTTACATAATGTTTTACACGTTGTATAGTATAGAGCGAGGTGAAAACATGTCTACTCCTGTATTTGAATTAAATAATATCGATTACTATTTTGACAATAAACATGTATTAGAAAATATCAATATAAAAATTAACCGAGGCGAATTTTTAGCAATCGTCGGACCTAACGGAGCAGGGAAGTCTACATTATTAAAAATTATTCTAGGTTTGTTACCTATTCAAAAAGGTAAAATTTTTGTTGATGGCATAGATTATAATGGAAAACAATCTATGCTAAAAATCAGCTATGTCTCTCAAAAGGCACAAGCATTTAAATCTGGATTCCCTGCAAGCGTAAAAGAAGTTGTTTTAAGTGGTTTAACTAAAAGAAAAAAATTATTTCAGCGTTTTAATAAATCGGATGAAGCGAAGGTAAAAGCTGTATTAAAACGTTTGAACATTTCAAACTTAATCGATAAAAATATTGCTGAATTGTCTGGTGGACAACAACAACGTGTATTAATCGCACGCGCTTTAATTAGTGAACCCTCTGTATTAATCTTAGATGAGCCGACAAATGGTATAGATGCGAAACATGTAAATGAATTTTATGAAACATTGCATCGTTTAAAACAAGAAGGTGTAACGATCATATTAGTCACACATGATATTGGTGTTGTTGCAGATACTGCAACCGAGGTCGCATGTTTAAATAAACATCTTCACTTCCATGGTTCTACTGAAGAATTTAAATCTTTAGATGAAGTAGAAATCTCCAAAATTTATGGTCATCCTATTCAATTTGTAGATCACCAGCATAATAGGGAGTGTTGTTCATCATGATTGAAGCATTAATGAATTTTGACTTTATGCGTTATTCTCTACTAAGTGGTTTACTCATAGGATTTATCGCGCCATTAATCGGTGCATTTATCGTTGTTAAAAGGCTATCACTTATAGCAGATGCCTTAAGTCACGTAACATTAGGTGGTATTTCCTTTGGTATGTTTATCATTACGGTGATACCTATATTGACATTTATCAATCCTATTTGGTTTGGTATACTATTTGCAATTATTGGAGCAGTATTAATAGAAAAATTAAGAACTTCTTATAGTAATTACCAAGAAATTGCGATACCCATTATAATGAGTACAGGTATTGCATTAAGTGCAATATTTATTTCACTTGCCGATGGATTTAATCAAGAAGTAGTAGGATTATTATTCGGTTCTATCAGTGCAGTTACGAAAAGTGATGTCTTAACAATCGTTGCTATAGTAGTGATTGTTTTAGTCTTTATTGTTTCATTTTATAAAGAAATGTTTATACTCGCATTCGATGAAGAATATAGTAAAGTCATAGGTATACCAAAATGGATTCAATTTTTATTTATTGTTATCGTTGCAATGGTGATATCGGCTTCAATGCGTGTGGTAGGCATTTTATTAGTCAGTGCGTTGATAACATTACCTGTAGCAATTTCGATTCGAATAACAAAAGGATTTAAACAATTAATAATATTAAGTATTATCATTGGTGAAATATCTGTGTTAGGTGGATTAGTGCTTGCATTTTATATCAATATTTCGCCAGGTGGGGTAATTGTTGTGTTGCTAGTTGTAATTCTTGCAATAACAATGCTAGTTCAAAAATTAAAAATGAAATCTATGAAAGGAACTGTTGAAAATGAAAACTGATGACGCAATTGGTATTTTAAAGAAAAATGGACATAAATATACTGATAAAAGACGTGAAATGTTGGATATATTTGTAAAAGAAGATAAATATATAAACGCAAAGCATATTCAAAAACAAATGGACCATACGTATCCGGGAATCTCTTTTGATACAGTGTATAGAAACTTACATTTATTTAAAGAATTAGGAATTGTTGAAAATACTGAATTAGATGGTGAAATGAAATTTAGAATAGCATGTACGAACCATCACCACCATCATTTTATTTGTGAGTCTTGTGGAGAAACTAAAGTGATTGATTTTTGTCCTATTGATTATGTTAAATCATTTTTACCGAATGTTGAAATACACACGCATAAACTAGAAGTATATGGCGTATGTGAGTCTTGTAAAAGTGCATAGATAACAGGGTGGTTGTAAAAAAACACATTTTTTCCATTAATACAAGTAAATGAACAATAAAACATAGGTCATTAGTATGAATTAGTTTGAATTTTAAATTTAGTTAGTTTATCATGTTTAAATATTCTCATTTTGAGATATACTTAATAATGTAACTAAAGATGACAAATAGCATGCTATGACATTTATAATTAGCTTTCAAAGCAAATTAATTGTTGTCATTTGTATTAATTGTTATGCTTTATTTAAAGATTAATTAGGAGGATGATTATTTATGGCTTTTGAATTACCAAATTTACCTTACGGTTTCGATGCTTTGGAACCTAATATCGACAAAGAAACTATGGAAATCCACCATGGTAAACACCACAACACTTATGTAACTAAATTAAACGCAGCAGTTGAAGGAACTGATTTAGAATCTAAATCAATTGAAGAAATTGTTGCTAACTTAGACAGTGTACCAGAAAACATTCAAACAGCTGTTAGAAATAATGGTGGTGGACATTTAAACCACTCATTATTCTGGGAATTATTAACTCCTAACTCTGAAGAAAAAGGTACTGTAGTAGATAAGATTAAAGAGCAATGGGGTTCTTTAGATGCATTTAAAGAAGAATTTGCTAATCAAGCTGCAGCACGCTTTGGTTCAGGTTGGGCATGGCTAGTTGTTAATAACGGTAACTTAGAAATCGTTACAACACCTAACCAAGACAACCCTATTACTGAAGGTAAAACACCTATCTTAGGTTTAGATGTATGGGAACATGCATATTACCTTAAATATCAAAACAAACGTCCAGACTATATCAGTGCATTCTGGAACGTAGTTAACTGGGAAAAAGTTGACGAGTTATATAACGCTGCAAAATAATTTATGTATGCGCTAATGACGGCCTTTATAAAGGTCGTCATTTTTTTAGTAAAATAATAGAAATAATCTTTAATTTCATATATCATTTATTATGAGAACTTTTGAATAGAGGTATGTTATTGTGTTAAAAAGATTAAAAGAGAAATCGAACGATGAGAAGATCAGAAATGTCATGAACAAACGAATTGGCTTTATATTTGGTGTTATTGTATTCATCTTCGCAATAATTGTATTAAGGTTAGGTTATTTGCAAATAGCTCAAGGTTCTCATTATAAGCAGCTCATTAAGAACAGTGAAAATCTAACAATCAATGAAGCTGTACCAAGAGGACGCATTTTAGATAGAAACGGTAAGGTATTAGTAGATAATGCGTCAAAAAAGGCTATTACATATACACGAGGTAGAAAAACAACACAATCAGAAGTGTTGAAAACTGCCAAAACATTATCCGGTTTGATAAAAATGGATACGGATAAAATAACTGACCGAGATAAACAAGATTATTGGATTCAAATACATCCTGATAAAGCTAAGCAATTGATGAAGAACGAACAGCAATTACTCGATGATGGTAGTATTTCTCAAGATGATTATAATGAAACACTATATAAAAAAATCGGTAAAAAACAAATGAGTTCTTTATCTAAGAAGGACTTACAAGTACTTGCGATTTATCGACAAATGATGTCTGGATCTACGTTAGACCCACAAACAATTAAAAATGATGATGTGTCTAATAAAGAATATGCAGCAGTTTCACAAAAATTATCTGATTTACCAGGTGTCAATACTACAACAGATTGGGATCGTACATATCCTTATAAAAATACGTTAAGAGGGGTATTCGGTGATGTATCGACTACTGAAGAAGGAATCCCTAAAGAATTGACCGAGAAATACTTAGCAAAAGGTTATTCAAGAAATGATCGTGTTGGTAAATCATATTTAGAGTATCAATATGATGATATTTTAAGAGGTAAAAAGAAAGAAATGAAGTATACTACTGATAAATCAGGGGATGTCATTGATTCAAAAGTAATTAATCCTGGTTCTCGTGGTGATGATTTAGTACTTAGTATTGATGTTGATTTACAGAGAAAGACAGAGAAGTACCTAGAAGAACAAATTCAAAAATTACGTAGCGAAGGTGCGAAAGATATGGATAATGCCTTAATGGTTGTTCAAAATCCTAATAACGGAGATATCTTAGCAATGGCTGGTAAACAAATTGATAAAAATGGTGAATTAACTGATTATGATATAGGTACTTTCACTTCACAATATGCAGTTGGTTCCTCAGTTAAAGGTGGAACTTTATTAGCAGGTTATCAAAATAATGCGATTAATGTAGGCGAAGAAATGGTAGATGAACCCTTGAAATTCGCAGGAGGATTATCAAAACATTCATACTTTAACCAAGATGGTAAAGTAACAATCAATGATAAAGAAGCATTGATGCATTCATCCAACGTTTATATGTTTAAGACCGCATTAAAAATGGCTGGTTCACCATATACACCGAATATGACATTGCCATCTGATATTTCAACTGCTGGTCAAAAACTGAGAAAAGGTTTAAATCAAGTTGGACTAGGTGTTAAAACAGGAATAGATTTACCAAACGAAACAAGTGGACAAACAGAACCATTAACAAATAACCCTGGTAACTATCTTGATTTAGCAATCGGTCAATATGATACGTATACACCTTTACAATTATCACAATATGTTTCAACAATAGGTAATAATGGATATCGTATCCAACCACATATTGGTTTAGAGGTAAGAAAAGCGACTAATAAGGATTCACTTGGCCCAGTTAAGAGTAAAATTAAAGGTACTGTACTGAACAAAGTGAATAACAGTCAAAATGAATTGAATGAAGTGCAAGATGGTTTTTATATGGCGTTTAATAAGCAAGAAGGTACCGGATATCAAAGTTTTAAAGACACTGATGTTCCTTCAGCAGGAAAAACAGGAACCGCAGAGGTATTCCAAGATGGTAAACCAAAGGTTAACTCAACATACATTGGTTATGCACCTGCTAAAAATCCTAAACTTGCATTTTCAATTGTCTACACTAATCAACCCGTGCCAGAGCCTTGGTTAAATGGCGGAGATTTAGGAAGAGATGTTATTAATTATTACTTTAAAAATAAAGACAAAGATTAAAAATAAAGACAATTAAAGTAAGTGAGACACTGTTATAATCGTCTTTAATAAAAAATAATACTTTTCAATTTTATAACTAAATGGTATGATAAATAGGTCGTATTTTGAAAAGGTAAGGAGGAATTAGCATGCGCGTAAACGTAACACTTGCTTGCACAGAATGTGGAGAAAGAAACTACATTACTAAAAAAAATAAACGTACTAATCCTGAACGTATTGAAATGAAAAAACACTGTGCTCGTGACAACAAACATACATTGCACCGTGAAACAAAATAATTATTATTTTAAACCAGATTCTTTTAAAAGAATCTGGTATTTTTTTTACAGATTAAGAATTTTATACTTTTAAATAATTCACTTTAATGACATTATAATTCATTAACGTTATAATAATAACAGTATGTATTAGGGGAAGGTGTTTTAGTGGATAAACAAATATTACGCCGAAGTAAATTAAATGAAATGCATGAATTCAAAATAAATGATAATAAGCAATCTATAGATATTGAACTCTCGAATCGTTTGTTTGATACAGATGAATACAAACAGGCTACAAGAATAGGTGTTGTTTTATCTATGGACCATGAATTTGATACATATAAATTGATTGAAAGTATGTTAAAGGATGGTAAAGCAGTTTTTGTTCCAAAAACAGATTATCAGAATAAAACAATGACTTTCCAATCTTTACAGAACTTAAATGATATTGGTCCTGATGAAAAGGGGATAAACCACGTTGTAACAGATACAGATTTAACAAATGAATTGGAGTTACTTATAGTTCCTGGCGTAGTATTTAATCAAATGGGTTATCGAATTGGTTACGGTGGAGGTTATTTTGATAAATTCCTTAGTCAAAATAAGCAGCCGACAGTTAGTTTGATTTATGATTTTCAATTAGATCAATTTAAACCCGAATCTCATGATCAACCTGTTGATAAGTTAATAATAGCTACAACTAAATAATGGAGGCAAAAATGATTACTGAAAAGTATTTTTGGAAGTGTATATATACTTGGGTGAAATATCTTGACTATCAAGTGATACATCAAAATACTGATGATAGTGAAATTTGGTTAGTAAACAAGAAAAAGTCATCAATTGTCGTTTTTAAATTTGGTGCAAATTCAGCACAAGAAGTAAGATTTGATAAGAGTAGAATCCAAGAACACAATAGTGATATTGTTACATTTTTAGGATTTACTCCAAAAAATTATGAACTCTATATATTAACCGACAAAACATTTACGGATGAAAACTTGGACGAATATGAAAATACAAAGTTTAAAGTGAGAATAATAAGAGACAATAAACAATTAGAAAACATATTACCCAATTTCGCATTGAAAAAGATTTTTACCAAACAAACAAATCAAACTAAAACGTTTTATAAAAACAGAGCGTTAAACCGTAATCCAATTGAAAAGCATATGGTGAAATTTTCACCTGTAACTTATGCTTTAATAACAGTTAATGTATTAATATGGTTATTGATGTTTCTTATATTGAATCATTTTTCTGATTTTAAACTGCTAGATGTAGGAGGTCTAGTTCACTTTAATGTTGTTCATGGAGAATGGTATAGATTAATTACATCAATATTTTTACATTTTAATTTTGAACATATTTTGATGAATATGCTAAGTTTATTTATCTTTGGGAAAATAGTTGAATCAATTGTGGGTCACTGGCGAATGCTTGCTATATACATTATTTCGGGATTATTCGGTAATTTTGCATCGTTATCTTTTAATACTGATACCGTGTCTGTTGGTGCAAGTGGTGCGATTTTCGGACTGATTGGCGCAATATTTGCATTTATGTATATAAGTCAACGTTATAATCGTAAAGTAATCGGTCAGTTGTTAATTGTTTTAGTAATATTAATCGGTATGTCATTGTTTATGCATAACGTTAACATAGTTGCGCATATCGGTGGATTTATTGGTGGCGTATTAATTTCATTAATAGCTTATTATTTTAAAGCAAATAGAAATCGTTTTTGGATATTACTTATTCTTATACTTATCCTATTTATAGCTGCACAAGTTAGAATTTTCACCATTAAAGAAGATAATATATATAATACAATTATCGCAAATGAGATGAAAGAAAATAATTATAAAGAAGCTCAAGAAATGGTGCAACAAACGATAGATAAGCATTATGCGGATGATGAAACATACTATTTAAATGGTTTGATTCTTGCAACTACAGAGTCGAAGGCCGAGGGTGTTGCAGCTTTGGAAAGAGGCTTAAGTTATTTTCCAAACTCAGCAATTTTAAATTATGAGTTAGCGATTGCAAATCGTTCACTCGATGATAATGATAAAGCATTGAAATACATTAAAAAAGCACTTAAAATTGACTCATCGAATAATGATTACATCAACTTACATAAAGAATTGAGTGAACAAGATGATGAATCATAAAATCTCTACTTTTTACGATGTGCAGCAATTATTAAAAAAATTTGGCTTCATTATTTATTTTAAAGATAAAAATGATATGTATGAAATGATGGAGCAAGAAATTCACTCTCTATTTCAATATAAATTGATATCTAAAGAAGAATATTTGAAGTCAAGATTAATTATAAATCAGAGAAGGAATGAATAAATAAATGAATAAAATTATATTAGCCGCAGATATTGGTGGAACAACTTGTAAACTAGGTATTTTTGACGAAAAATTAGATCGCGTATCTAAATGGTCTATAGATACTGATACAACTGATACTACAGGATATTTATTGTTGAAAAACATTTATGATTCATTCGTAGATGCAGTTGATAAAACTGAATATAGTTTTTCAGATGTCTTAGGTGTTGGTATTGGTGTTCCAGGACCTGTGAATTTTGAAACTGGTATTGTACACGGTGCTGTGAATTTATATTGGCATGGAGATGTCAACGTGAGAGAAATTTTCCAACAGTTTGTTGATTGTCCTGTTTATGTAGATAATGATGCAAATGTTGCAGCTTTAGGTGAAAAACATAAAGGTGCCGGTCAAGGTGCAGATGATGTTGTTGCTATAACATTAGGAACTGGCCTTGGTGGTGGTATCATTTCTAATGGTGAAATTGTCCATGGTCATAATGGATCAGGGGCGGAAATTGGTCATTTTAGAGTAGATCATGACCAACGCTTTAAATGTAATTGTGGTAAATCAGGTTGTATTGAAACTGTTGCATCTGCTACAGGCGTTGTTAATTTAGTTAATTTTTATTATCCAAAGCTTACTTTTAAGTCTTCAATTTTGCAACTTATTAAAGATAACAAAGTAACTGCAAAAGCTGTATTTGATGCAGCGAAATCAGGCGATCAATTCTGCATATTTATCACTGAACGTGTTGCTAATTATATTGCTTACCTTTGTAGTATCGTTAGTGTTACAAGTAATCCTAAATATATTGTTTTAGGTGGAGGCATGTCAACAGCTGGTTTAATTTTAATTGAGAACATTAAAACAGAATATCATAATTTAACTTTTACTCCGGCACAAGAGGGGACAGAAATTGTTCAAGCACAATTAGGTAATGATGCAGGCATTACTGGTGCTGCTGGTTTAATTTATACTTATATAATCGAAAAGGAAGGCGTTAAATAATGGCTATTGTAGACGTAGTTGTAATACCGGTTGGTACAGATGGACCAAGTGTAAGTAAATATATTGCAGAAATTCAATCTAAACTAAAGGAATATAAAGCTGCTGGTAAAATTGATTATCAATTAACGCCAATGAATACGTTGATTGAAGGAGATTTGAAAGACCTTTTAGAGGTAGTGCAAGCAATTCATGAACTACCTTTTGATAAAGGATTAGATAGAGTTTGTACAAACATTCGAATCGATGATCGTCGAGATAAATCACGAAAAATGGGTGAAAAGGTTACAGCTGTTCAAAAGCATTTAAATGATGGAGGTCATTAAACATGAGAATCTCAAGTTTGACTTTAGGCCAAGTTTCGACTAATTGCTATTTTATTGAAAGTGAAAAACATGTACTGATGGTTGATCCAGCTGGTGATAGTGATTTGATATTCAAAAAACTAAATCAAATTAATAAACCATTGAAGGCTATTTTGTTAACACACGCTCATTTTGACCATATAGCGGCTTTAGATAATGTGCTAGAAAAGTATAATGTACCCGTTTATATGCATAAGTCAGAATTTGATTTCCTAACGGATGTGAATAAAAATGGGTCAGCTGCATTTAAACAATATGGTTTACCTTCCATTACTAGTAAAGCGAAGCCTTTATCACTTGATGAAGGGACATTTAATATAGATGAATTTAAATTCAATGTATTACATACACCAGGTCATTCACCAGGTAGTTTAACGTATGTATTTAATGAATTTGCAGTTGTTGGTGATACACTCTTTAACCAAGGTATAGGACGTACTGATTTATATAAAGGTGACTATGAAACATTGGTCGATTCAATTTTGGATAAAATATTTGAATTAGATGATGATTTACCTTTATTCCCCGGACATGGTGAATATACAACAGTTGCAGATGAACAATTAAATCCATTCTTGCATGGTTAGTTAATTTTAAATTTAATAGCACTTTAAAAAGTAAAAAAGTCACCTCCTACGTGTATAAGTATAGGAGGTGACTTTTTATTGCAATTATTATTTAACAATATCCTAAGTAAGGCGTTAGTTAGAAAAGCGTCAGATATACACTTTATTCCTAGTGAGAATGACATTTATTTAAATTTACGCATAAATGATCAACTCATATTCATAGAGACAATTCATCCAACTTTGTATCGTAAATTACTTACGTTTATGAAATATCAGGCTGGACTTGATGTATCAAATCATAATATTGCACAAAGTGGTCGATATTTATATAAGTATAAGGAACTATATTATTTACGCATATCAACATTGCCTTTATCTTTAGGTATAGAAAGTTGTGTGATTCGTATTATTCCTCAATATTTTAAAGAGCCGAATCCAAATACAGAGTTACTAGAATTATACAAATTAATGAATAAGAATCAGGGATTGATATTATTAAGCGGTCCAACTGGTTCGGGAAAGAGTACATTAATGTATCAACTGGTCAAATATGCTAAAGATAATTTGAATTTAAATATAATTACAATAGAAGATCCAGTCGAAACATTAATTAAAGGTATTACTCAAATTTCAATAAATGAAAAGGCAGGGATAAATTATGCTTCTTCGTTTAAAGCTATATTAAGGTGTGACCCAGATATTATATTAATTGGTGAGATTAGAGACTCAGCAATTGCAAAATGTGTTTTACAAGCAAGTTTGAGCGGTCATTTAGTACTGTCAACAATACATGCTAGTAATTGTAAAGGTGCAATACTTAGACTTATTGAAATGGGATGTAGCATACAAGAGATGCACCAATCATTACTAACTGTGATTAATCAACGCCTTGTAACTACAAATAATCAAAATAGATTATTGATATATGAAACATTAAATGCAGATGACGTCAAATATTTCTTTGAACATAATAATAATTTACCTAGAAACTTTGAAAGCTTAAATTATAAGCTAGAAATGATGTCAAAGGAAGGTGTCATACGTGAAGCGACCCTTGATAGATATAGTTAAAAGAAAACCGTTAAATGAACTTCAACGAATCGATTTAGTGAAAAGATTACAAATGTTATTAGATAATGGTTTTACATTATCCGAATCTTTCGAATTTATATTTGAACAATTTGATTTAAACAATAAAAATACAAAAGATAAATTATCCAATGCTCTATTGAATGGAGCGAATTGTTATGAAGTATTCACAATATTGAACTATCCCAAACAAATCATTATGCTTGTATATTTTGCAGAGTTATTTGGTGATTTGGCAATCTATCTAAAAAATGTTGAGGATTTTCTGACAAGAAAATACCAGACTAAACAAAAATTTTTGAAAACTATTCAATATCCAACCGTTTTATTTATTGTATTTATTACTTTAATTATTATTTTGAATAATACAATTATACCTGAATTCAATGAATTATATAACACCATGGGTGTGCAACTATCCACGACTCAATCTTTATTTACTGCAATTATCTTCAAGTTACCTCTTTTTATTTTCATATTTATTATCACTACTATAATTTTTATAATTTTAGCGCGCTTTTTTTATCAACGTACTTCTATATCGCTAAAACATAAAATTATATTAACAATACCTATTTTAAAGAAATTATTTATTCGCTATAAAACTTATAGATTAGCTACTGAATTTTCACTTTTTTACAAAAATGGAATAACTTTACAAAACATCGTAGAAATATATAAACAACAGCATGATGACCCTTATTTGAATTTTATTGCAAGTGAAATTAATGAAGGTATACGACATGGTTCTAATCTTAGTCAAATATTAGAAAAATTTTCTTGTTTTGAGGAAGGGTTAATAAAATTTATAAAAGCAGGAGAAAAACAAGGTAAATTAGAAATAGAATTAAGGATTTATAGCGAAATTATTATCTCTAAAATTGAAAATCAATTACAATTAATGATTAAAATAATTCAGCCAGTCATTTTTAGTATACTGGCATGTTTAATTGTATTACTTTATTTAATAATAATGTTACCAATGTTTGATTTAATGCAAACAATTAAATAATGTGAAGGTGATATATATGTATAAAATTTTTAAATTCAACAAAAAAGACGCTTTTACACTGATAGAAATGTTGCTTGTTTTATTAATTATTAGTTTATTGTTAATCTTGATCATTCCTAATATATCTAAGCAGTCTGAAACAGTGAAAGAAACAGGTTGTGAGGCTCAACTAAAAATGGTGGAAAGTCAAATTGAATCATATACGCTTAAGTATGATAAAAAACCTGATTCAATTGATGATTTGATACAAAAAGGTTACCTAAAAGAAAATCAAAAACATTGTAAATCTGGAGCAACAATTTCTTTAAGTAATGGTGAAGCAATTGCTAATTAGTAAAGCATACACTTTGATAGAAATGTTACTAGTGCTTACTTTAATCAGTGTGCTTTTAATGATACAGTTTAAAATTATTCCAATTAGTAAATTAAATATGGAGTCAACAGAGAATCAAATCAAAGATTTAATATTACATTTAAACTATATTAAATCACAAGCAATAAAAGATAACCAACCTATAACAATTGTAATTAGTCCTAAATCTGAAGAAATATTAATAGTAGAACAAAATCATGAATTCCGCCGGTTAAAGTTACCAGCAGATGGAAAGATACATTATAGAACGAATGTCAGACGTATTACTTTTGAACGAGATGGCAGTACTAGTAAATTTGGCAGTCTTTTTATAAATATAAAAGATGAATTATATAGAATTATTTGCCATATAGACAAAGGACGTATTCGATATGAAAAAGCTTAATATAAAATCATCATTATTACTAGATGCATTGCTTTCTCTTTCGATAATGACAAGTCTATGTATTACATATATTCCAATGGTTAATCACATGAGTAATCAAATTAAGCATAAAGAAAATGAAATAAATATGAAACGTATTTTAGTTTCAGCATTATCTTTAAAGAATCAAAAAGAAGATTTCAATTTTACAATTGATCATCGTTTTAAAATTAATTTTAATAAATATTCATATTGCATATTTGAT
>NZ_JAKRNS010000004.1 GCF_022346615.1 Staphylococcus sp. ACRSN
GTTTGAAATTTTTGCAAAAATTATTTTATAATAATTATATTAATAATCAGTATAACATTTCTATCTATCTATAGTACAGTAAAGTGTATACGTGCAAAATAAAAAGTAGTAATCCATTTACAAAAAACGGATTACTACTTTTATATTTGTTATAAAATATTTTCTAAACATTGCACTAAAATAATTTTAAGAAACGTATGGTTTATTATCTTTTAATTTCAACCATTTCAAAGGCCTCAATAATGTCGCCTTCCTTAAGATCATTGTATTTTTCAATAGTGATACCACATTCATAACCTTGTGCGACTTCTTTGGCATCATCTTTGAAACGCTTCAATGTATCTAATTCGCCTTCAAATTGGACAATACCGTCTCTAATTACACGTACACCTGCATTACGCGTAATCTTACCGTCAATGACATAACTACCAGCAATTGTACCAACTTTAGATACTTTGAATGTTTGTCTAACTTCTGCTTGACCAATCACTTGTTCTTCAAATTCAGGGTCTAACATACCTTTCATTGCCGATTCAATCTCTTCAATAACATTGTAAATTACACGATGTAAACGCATGTCAACGCCTTCAGTCTCCGCCGCACGTTTTGCACCTGTGTCAGGTCTCACATTAAAACCAATAATGATACCATTTGAGGCATTAGCTAAGGTAACGTCAGATTCATTTATCGCACCAACTGCAGTATGAATAATACGCACATTTACGCCTTCAACATCAATTTTCATTAATGATGCTGCTAAGGCTTCAACTGAACCTTGAACATCACCTTTGATAATAACATTTAAGTCTTTCATTTCACCTTGCTTCATTTGTTCAAACAAGTTATCAAGTGAAACACTTTTGCTTTCTTGTCGTTGTTGTAAAACATTAGATTCATGGCGTGCTTCACCAATTCTTCTTGCTTGTTTTTCATCTTTAAATACTACGAATCTATCTCCTGCTTGAGGAACATCGTTAATACCAGTAATTTCAACGGGAGTAGATGGTCCTGCTGACTTAATACGTTGACCTAAGTCGTTGACCATTGCTCTGATTCTACCATAAGTATTTCCTACAACGATTGGATCTCCAACATTTAATGTTCCATTCTGTACTAATAATGATGCAGCAGGTCCACGAGATTTATCTAACTCTGCTTCGATTACTGTACCTACAGCATGTTGACTAGGATTTGCTTTTAATTCTTGTACTTCAGATGTAAGCACAATCATTTCTAATAAATCGTCTATACCATCGCCACTTAGCGCTGAAAGTGGAACAAAGATTGTGTCGCCACCCCAATCTTCAGGTACCAATCCATATTCAGTTAACTCTTGCATAACTCGATCTGGATTTGATGTTGGTTTATCAATTTTGTTTACCGCGACAATTGTTGGAACGGCTGCTTCTTTTGCATGGTTAATTGCTTCAATTGTTTGTGGCATAACACCGTCGTCTGCTGCCACAACAAGGATTGTAATATCAGTTACTTGTGCACCACGTGCACGCATTGTTGTAAATGCAGCATGTCCTGGAGTATCAAGGAAAGTGATTTTTTTACCATCATTGACAATTTGATATGCACCAATATGTTGTGTAATACCACCAGCTTCGCCAGCTGTAACTTTTGTATTTCTAATTGAATCTAGTAAAGTCGTTTTACCATGGTCAACGTGCCCCATGATTGTTACTACAGCAGGTCTTTCTACTGCATTTTCATCTTCAGTTGCATCTTCGAAATAAACTGATAAGTCCTCTTCATCAATAACGACTTCTTTTTCAGTTTCAACACCATAATCATCTACAATTAACTCTAACGTTTCATCATCTAATGATTGATTGATATTAGCCATAATACCTAGTAAGAATAATTTTTTGATAATACCTGATGAATCGACATTTAACTTGTCAGCTAATTCGCCTACAGTAATTCCATCTTGATACGTTATTTTTGAAGGTGTTTCTTTTGGTTCTTCTTGTTGTTTAGGTTGTTTTTTGTTTTGTTTATTACCTTTATTATTTTTCTTATTGTTATTATTCTGACCATTTTTCTTGTTGTTATTACTTTTTTGTGCTGGCTTTTGATTTGATTTTTGTTGTGATTGATTAGCATCTGCAGTTTGGTTAGGTTTAAATTTCTTATCTAATGCTTTGATTTGATCATCTTCCAAAGCTTGCATATGGTTTGAAACCTCAACGTTCATCTTTTTTAATTCATCTATTATATCTTTACTTTTTATATTTAAATCTTTTGCATATTCGTAAATTCTTTGTTTACTCATATAGTCACTCCTTACTATATTCATCTATCATTGACAATAACTTTTTAGCAAAACCTTGATCTGTAATTCCAATGTTGACTCTTTCTGATTTGCCTAATGCTTGTCCAAGTTCTTCTCGTATACCAAATATTCGCATAGGTACTTTATAACTTTCACATTTATTCTGAATCACTTTTGATGTGTTTTCAGAAGCATCTGATGCTAAGATAACGAGTTTTAATTTATTTTTCTTTAAGTCATTTAAAATGACTGACTCACCTGTTTTAACTTTACCAGCACGCATTGCTAAACCTAAGAAATTCACGATTTTATCTTTATTCATTTAGGAATCTCTTCGCGATAAATCAGACGTATAATTTCTTTATAAACTGGATCTAAGGTTTCAGCATCTGCCTTGAAATATTTTTCTAAAATGCCTTTTTCTTGTGCTTTTTCAACTGATTTAACATCTTTTGAAACATAGGCACCACGGCCTTGTTTTTTACCAGTTGCATCAGCAAATATTTCGCCTTCTTTGTTAATTACTACACGAATCATGTCATTTTTAGGAAACATTTCATTCGAAAGTATACATTTACGCATTGGAATTTTTTTCTTTTTCATAAAGTTATCACTCCAATTAATTATTCAGCGTCTTTTTCTGTTTCTGAATCAGTTGTTCCTTCAGGAATTTCAGAAATTGATTCTTCTACTTCAATATCTTCAGTTTCATCAGATATTTGCAAATCATCCTCAGCTACAGGATAAACACCTGCTTCTCTTGCATCTGACTCTGATTTGATATCAATTTTCCATCCAGTTAATTTGGCCGCCAATCTTGCATTTTGTCCACGTTTACCAATTGCTAATGATAGTTGATAGTCCGGAACTACAACTACAGTTGATTGATTTTCTTCATCAACAATAACTTGCAATACTTGAGAAGGACTTAAAGCATTTTTTACGAAAACTTTAGGATCTTCATCCCATTGTACAATATCAATTTTTTCTCCGCCAAGCTCTTCTACAACCGCTTCAACACGAGCACCTTTAGAACCTACACATGCTCCAACAGCGTCGATATCTGGGTTATCTGAATGAACACTAATTTTAGAACGATCTCCAGCTTCACGTGCAACTGATTTAACAATTACTGTTCCATCAAAGATTTCAGGTACTTCTTGTTCAAATAATCGTTTCAATAAACCTGGATGACTTCTCGAAACATAGATTTGAGGACCTTTTGTTGTTTGTTCAACTTTATTGACATAAACGCGAATTCTTTCATTCGGAATATAACTTTCATTCGGACTTCTTTCAGCCTCAGATAAAACTGCTTCTGTTCTTCCTAAATTCACATAAACATAACGATGATCTACTCTATCAATCAATCCTGTAACGATATCATCTTCTTTATCGATAAATTCATCATATAGAATTTCACGTTCAGCATCACGTAAACGTTGCATTACAGCTTGCTTTGCTGCTTGAGCACCAACACGACCAAAGTCACTTGGTGTAACATCTTCTTCATAGATATCTCCAATTTCATAGGCCGGGTTTTTAACTAGCGCTGTACTTAAATCAATTTCGTCTCTATCATCAAAGACTTCCTCAACTACATCTTTACGCGCAATAACTTTAAAAGTACCTTGATCCATATTTAACTCAACACGAACACTTCTTGCACTATCATAGTTCTTTTTATAAGCAGTTATTAATGCTGCTTCAATTGCATCGACTAATACTTCTCTAGGGATCTTTTTCTCTTTTTCTAAATATTCAGTAGCTAATAATAGTTCATTACTTGACACGATTTATCCTCCTAATCACGTTAAATCATTACAGCATGACGAGCTTTAGCGATTTTACTTCTTGGAATTTTGACTTGCTTCTTTTTAGCTTTTTCTTTAACTTCTAGTACTATCGTTTCTTCATCGACTGATTGTAATATACCCAACCACTCTTTCTCACCTTCAATTGGTGCATAGAGAGAAACAAATACTGGTTTTGAAATTGCGTTTTGATAATCTTTTTCTTTTTTAATTGGTCTTTCAGCACCTGGTGATGCTACATCAAGATAATACATTTCTTGGATTGGATCTTCTTTGTCCATAACTTCACTTATTTTTTCAGAAGCTAATGCACAATCATTTAAATCCACACCACCATCTTTATCGATAGAAACTCTTAAGAAATGGTCTTTTCCTTCTTTGGTAAACTCAACTTCAACTAATTCAAAATTTAAGTCGTCAAGCACTGGTTGAATAATTGCTTCAACTTGCTCAGTTATTTTACTCATGCTGACCTCCTTTTTTGGCAAATAGAAAAGAGCGGGTATTATGCCCACTCTTTCTGCCTGAGTCTAATTTTTTAAGCACCATTATTATATCATATGTTTTTCATGTAGACAAATAACTACATATTTCTAAGCCCATGATGACAATATAATTAGGGTAAAATTAGACTACGCTATATTTAATTTGAAATTAAAGTTAAATATTTTAATATTACATGTCAAATATTGAGAGTTGCGCTTTATCAGGTAAGTTTGGCAATGAACCTAACTCATCTAGATAATCTATAACTTTTTGTGATAGTCCTGCTTTTTTATTTAAATCTTCTTTAGATAAAAATGGACCTTCTTCTCTTGCTTCGACAATTCTTTGTGCTACGTTTTCACCAAGACCTGGTACTGAAATAAATGGAGGAATTAATGTATCACCTTCAATTATAAATTCAAATGCCTTACTTTTTTCAAGGCTTATTGGCTGCATTCTATAGCCTCTTTGTGCCATTTCATTCATAATTTCTAATACTGTCAACGTATCTTTTTCTTTTTTTGCTAAATCCATATATCGACTATACATTTCTTTAACAGTATTACGTATGCTTTCTTTATCTTTAATCATTGAAATTAAATCAAAGTCAGACGCTCTTACAGTAAAATAACTCGCATAATAATAAAGTGGGTAATGTACTTTAAAATAAGCAATTCTCACAGCCATCAGTACATATGCTGCAGCATGGGCTTTAGGGAACATGTATTTAATTTTTCTACAAGAATCTAAATACCAATCTGGTACCTCATTATCGACCATTGCTTCTACCATATCATCTGTTAAACCCTTACCTTTACGAACAAATTCCATTGTTTTAAAGGCTAAAGAAGGCTCTAATCCGTTATACATCAAATAAACCATGATATCATCACGACAACAGATTACACTCGATAAATCACATGTACCAGAGCGGATTAAGTCTTGTGCATTACCTAACCAAACATCAGTACCATGTGATAATCCTGAAATTCTAACTAATTCTGAAAATGATGTTGGTTTTGTATCTTCTAACATTTGTCTAACAAAACCTGTACCAAATTCCGGAACACCAAATGTACCAGTTTTACATAAAATTTCATCAGCAGATACACCAAGTGGATCCGGTGAACTAAATATCCCCATCGTTTCTTTATCATCTACAGGAATTGTCTTAGGATCTATACCAGATAAATCTTGTAACATTCTAATCATTGTTGGATCATCGTGCCCTAGTATATCGAGTTTTAAAACATTGTCATGGATGGAATGGAAATCAAAATGCGTCGTCATCCATGAAGATGACTGATCATCCGCTGGGAATTGCACTGGAGTAAAATCATAAATATCCATATAATCAGGCACAACAATAATACCACCTGGATGTTGACCAGTAGTACGTTTGACACCAGTACATCCTTTAACTAAACGGTCGACTTCTGCACCTCTTTTATGAATACCTTGATCATTTAAATAACCTTTAACAAAACCAAATGCTGTCTTCTCAGCTACCGTACCTATCGTACCAGCTCGGAATACTTTATCCTCACCAAATAGTTCTTTAGTATAATTATGTGCTTCTGGTTGATATTCACCACTGAAGTTCAAGTCAATATCAGGTACTTTATCTCCTTTAAATCCTAAGAACGTTTCAAATGGAATATCTTGGCCTTCTTTAATTAAATCGCAATCGCAATGTGAACATTTTTTATCTGGTAAATCAAAACCAGAACCGACTGAACCATCATTAAAGAACTCACTTTCCTTACATTTTGGACAAATGTAGTGTGGTGGTAATGGATTAACCTCTGTTATTTCCGTCATCGTTGCTACGAAACTAGATCCAACTGAACCACGCGATCCTACTAAGTACCCATCATCAAGTGACTTTTTAACTAGTCTTTGTGAAATCAAATAGATAACTGAAAAACCATTACCGATAATACTCGCCAATTCTTTTTCCAATCTATCAATAACGATTTGTGGTAAATCATCACCATATAATTTTTTAGCATTTGAATAACTTAATTCTCTAATTTCTTCATTTGCACCGTCCATACGTGGTGTATACAACTCATCTTTAATAGGTACAACGCGTTCAATTCGGTCTGCTAATTCATTAGTATTTTTCACAACAATTTCATAAGCAGTTTCTTCACCTAAAAAGTGTAATTCAGATAACATTTCATCTGTAGTTCTAAAATGTGCTTCTGGTAAAGTAGAGCGATTTAATGGATTACCTGGTTGTGAAGCAATTAAAATCTTACGCGCTATACTATCATGTTCAAATAGATAATGTGCATTTCCCGTTGCGATGACAGGTATTTGATTTGCTTCACCTGCTTTTAGTAAACGATCATAAATTTCATGTAACGTTTCATTATCTCTTACTAATTCTCTATCAATTAAATCTTGATATAGTGCTGGTGGTTGAACTTCTATATAGTCATAGTACTTCGCTATTCTTTCTACTTGTGATTGATCTTTTTGCATAACAGCAGTAAATACTTCACCTTCATCACATGCTGATCCAACAAGTAGCCCTTCACGATATTCATCTAATAATGATCGTGGTATTCTTGGCGTTCTATAATAATAGTGAACGAGAGATTCACTTACGATTTTAAATAGGTTTTTCAACCCTTGCTGATTTTGAACAATTAAAGTGACATGATTTGGTCGAGCTCTTTTATAAGCATCTTCATTAGAAAGAGATTGATTAATATCTTTATGATTTTGTACACCTAATTCTTCTAATTGCTTCAACATTTTTATAAAAATATATGCAGTAGCTTCAGTATCGTAAATTGCTCTATGGTGTTGTGTTAACTCTACACCATATTTTTTAGCTAAGAAATTTAATCCATGCTTTCCATATTCAGTGTTAATTGTACGTGAAAGTTCTAGCGTATCGATTACACCGTTAGTGGATTCGCCTAAGCCAACATGCTCAT
The DNA here is from genome assembly GCF_022346615.1 of Staphylococcus sp. ACRSN. Classification (GTDB taxonomy): domain Bacteria; phylum Bacillota; class Bacilli; order Staphylococcales; family Staphylococcaceae; genus Staphylococcus. Next base: position 7,533 of record NZ_JAKRNS010000004.1, read on the forward strand.
ATCCTGTATCAATAAAGCCCATATCAAATGATGCATTATGTGCAACAAATATTGAATCTCCAACCCATTCTTTAAATTCTGTTAAAACTTCTTCAATTTCAGGTGCATCCACTAGCATGTCATCTGTAATATGAGTCAAATTAATAATGGTTTCAGACAATCGTTCATGCGGATTACTAAAACGTTCAAATTTATCAATAATTTCGCCATCTTTAACCTTCACTGCTGCAAGTTCAATTATCTTATCATATTGATTAGAAAGACCTGTCGTTTCCACGTCAAATACTACATATGTTGCTGTTTTAAGATTACAATCAAAAGGTTTATAAGCAATAGGTACACCATCGTCAACTAACATACCTTCCATGCCATATATCATTTTTATTCCATTTTTTTCTGCAGCACTATGAGCGTCTGGAAATGCTTGTACTACATTATGATCTGTAACTGCAATCGCTTTATGACCCCATTTGGCAGCTTGATCTACATATGCGGAAATATTTGGGATACCATCCATTTGACTCATCGATGTATGTAAATGAAATTCAACTCTTTTTTCTTCAGCTTTATCTTGTTTTGGATTTTTTTTAATTTCTTCAATATCCGACATCATCATTACAAGATCCCGTACGAATGTATCCTCTTCTATTCTACCTTGGGCACGAACCCATTTCCCAACACTTAGCGCTTTAAAATGATCTAAATCATCTTTATTTTTTCTAGTAAACATTTTTAATACTAGTGAATCCGTATAGTCTGTTACTTTCAACTCGACAATATGTCGACCGCTTTTTAATTCTTTTAAATTGATATCAAAAATAACACCTTCTATAGCTACTTTGAATTCTTCTTCGATAATAGATTCGATTGAACGTACATTTTCGATTTGAATTGGCTTACCAATTTGACACTTATTAACCGAACTTTCATTGTTGTCTTGCTGTTTTGCTTTTTCAGCTTTCATTTTTTCTAATTTTTCTGTTGCTTCTCTAGCACTTTTCTCATCTTCTTGTTGTATATGTGCTTCTAATGAGGCTAATTCATCTTCTGTTCCAATACTGTCTGTTTCAAATATAATACCGCTAATATCAAATCCACACTGTTGATAAGCTTTTATTAGACTACCATTACATGCCTTATCAAAATGATTTCTTTCAACATCGTTTTGGCACATTACTTTCAACACATCACCAGACATAATTAAACGCTTTTGCTTAAGTTGTCCTTTCACTTTAGGTGATAATTTAGTTTGATCTATACAATAACTAAAATATTTAATAGCAAATTCATCTTGATTTGCTTTATTGAGAATAGTGAAGTTACAGCTCACATTCGCAATAGATTTAAACTCCTCTTGAATTGCATTTATAAATAGTAAATAATTTTCTATTGATAAAAAGTACGGAAATGAAATTTGAAATATCCATGAACGATCTACCGTAGAAACATCTACACGATTTAATTCACTTTGTTCAAGAAATTCTGAATCCAACTGATTCGCAATTTTAATTTGATCAGCTAAGATTTTAAATTTTTCCTGATTTGTCATAGCCATGACGATTACCACCTTACTTTTCATTACACTGTTTTTTATCATATGACGGTGTATATTTTTTATCATTCTCTATATTATAACGCATTTACTATTAATTCTAATATATAAATGCATTACTTTTTAATATTCCAATAATTCTCACATTAATATTAAACAACCTTATTTTGCAACAAATCACCGGCATGTATTGCTATTTAATATCAAAGAAAAACAAAGGAATATCATTCGCTATGATGATATTCCTTCGTGTTATTTTATGATGAATATTTAAACTTTATCACTATAATTATTCATTCGAATATTCATTACGGATTAAAATTTTAAGTATAATTCATTTACATATTGAATTAAATCATCAACATGTATTTCTTCACTTTCTCCATTATCTCTTCGTTTCACTTCTACGATACCTTCTGCTGCATTTTTCCCAACTACTACTCTAATTGGTAAACCAATTAGGTCAGCATCATTAAATTTGACACCTGCACGCTCTTTACGATCATCATATAAGACATCAAAGTCAGTTTTTAATTGTGCGTATAATTGATCTCCTAATTCGCGTTGCTCGTCTTTTTTAGGATTAATTGTAATTAAGTGAATTTCAAATGGTGTAACTGATTTTGGCCAAATAATACCGTTATCATCATTATTTTGTTCAACGATGGCACTTAAAGTTCTTGAAACACCAATACCATAACAACCCATTAATAACGGTTTTGCTTTACCTTGATTATCTAAGAATGTTGCATTCATTGATTCTGAATACTTTGTACCTAGTTTAAATACTTGGCCGACCTCAATACCTTCAGCGAATTTAGCAGAACCTGAACCATCAGCTAATGCTTCACCTTCTAAAATAAATCTAAAATCACCAAATGCAGTAACATCAAAATCGCGTCCTAAGTTCGCATTTAATAAATGATAACCATCTTCATTCGCACCAACTACAATGTTGTTTAAATCTTGTATATAACTATCAGCAAATATTTTGATATCTTTATCAGTTACTGGCCCTAATGAACCTGGTCGAGCACCTAATAAGTTGACGATTTCAGCCTCTGTAGCTAATTCAATATTATCTGTCTCGAAATATGCTTTCAATTTAATATCATTAATTTCATGATGACCACGTACTAAAACCATGATAAATTCGCCATCTACTTTAAAGACCATTGATTTAGTGATTTCATCTAATGGTTTTTCAAGAAAATCAGCTAACTCTTGAGCAGTATGCACATTTGGCGTTTCGATTTTTTCTAAATCTTTAATATCTTCATGCTTTGCATTTGGCACATATACAACTTCTGCTTTTTCTATGTTAGCTGCATAATCACTTTGCTCACTATAAACAATTGTATCTTCACCTATTTCACTTAATGCCATAAATTCATGTGTATGACTACCACCAATAGCTCCAGAATCAGCTACAACTGGTCTTGCATTTATACCAACACGTTTAAATATACGTCCATAAGCTTCGTACATGTCATTATATGATTCATCAAGTGACGCTTCATCAGCATGGAAAGAGTATGCATCTTTCATTATAAATTCTCTTCCACGTAGTAAACCAAATCTCGGACGTTTTTCATCCCTAAATTTTGATTGGATTTGGAATAGTGTTAATGGTAATTGTTTATATGACTTCAACTCATCTCTAACAATTGATGTTACTACTTCTTCATGTGTTGGCCCAAGTGCGAATCCGCGACCATTTCTATCTTGTAATCGCATTAATTCTGGTCCATAGGCATCCCAACGGCCTGACTCTTCCCAAAGTTCAGCTTGTTGCAATGCAGGCATAAGAATTTCTACTGCATCAATACGTTCCATTTCTTCTCTAATTATTGTTTCTATATTATTTAACACTCTTGCAGCTAGTGGTAAATAACTATATATACCACTCGTACTTTGTTTAATTAAACCTGCTTTTAATAATAAACGATGGCTTAGCGCTTCAGCACCAGAAGGAACTTCTTTCATCGTTGGTATAAATACTTTTGATTGTCTCATTGTTTTGCCCCTCTCCAAATTACATTATAAGAAATAGCGTTGGATATCGTTCCATGTCACTAATACCATAATAATTAACACAAATACTGCACCTACAGCAATAATTGCTGTTTCTGCCTTTTTATGAACTGGTTTTCTGAAAATAGCTTCATAAATTACGAATAAGATTCGTCCACCATCAAGTGCTGGAATTGGTAATAAATTCATTAATCCCAAATTGACACTTAATAATGCTGTCCATGAAATAAGATTGATAATGCCTGTTTTCACTACAGAATCTACATTATGGTAGATACCAACAGGGCCATTTAGCATATCAAATGAAAACTGACCAGTGAATATACTAGCAATCATACTTAAAATAGCTGTAAAAATTAATTTACCTGCTACTACCGTTCTTTCAATACCTGAAAGAATTGGCTTAAATAGCGTATGTTCTGTACTTGGTTGATATCCAAGTAGATACTTTGTTTCAGAGTGTGTTTTCGTCATTTTCTGCTCTACTTTTTTAGGTTTAACATCAAATGACTTTTGTTTACCATCACGCTCAACTGTCAATTTTGTCTCATGACTTTTTACTTTAGTCATTGCATTATCAATATCATCTTTATCTTTTATTTGATAATTATCGATTTTTGTAATTGTATCACCGGATTTCAATCCTGCTTTTTGTGCAGGTGTATTATCAAATACTTTATCAATACTATTTGTTGGTGTTCCTTGATAATACGCTAATCCAATAAATATCACTAAAGTAAGTAAGAAGTTAAATAAAGGCCCTGCAAAAAGTGTTAAAAACTTTTGATAAGGTTTTTTATAAGTAAACTGACGATCTTTAGGTGCTATTTGAATTAAGCTACCGTTTTCAACAAAATACGCTTTTTTCGCTATATTATAATGATGACGCTCTTGATCATATGAAGTTACACCTTCTATATATAAACCTTCACTAAAATCACATTGCTTAACTTCAATTGCTTCAATTTGTTGAAATTTATGTTGATCATCTAAAATGATATGAGTGATTTCATCTCTATCATTTAATTTTATTTTTACATGCATTCCGGGTTGTACCGGCGATTCTTCTAAACCGTCTCCCGCCATACGTACATAACCACCGACAGGCAACAATCTAATTGTATATAACGTCTCGTTCTTTCTAAAACTGAATATTTTTGGTCCCATACCTATTGCAAATTCTGGACACATAATACCTGCTCTTTTCGCAAAAAACATATGCCCATATTCATGTACAGAAACAAGTACACCGAATACGATGATAAAAGATATAATCGTTACTAGAAAACTCAATTCAATACACCTCATATTTTCGATATAAATTATTTATTTGGAAGTTGTTCTATTGTTTTATATTCTTAACTTTCAAACTGCTCCAAACCATAACTCAAGATTATAAAAGTATAACACAACTCTACTTTGCGTTACACGTAACTATACTATTTAACTTTTTCATATTTAATAGTTAAAATGTTTATCCTTGTGAAAAGGAGTTAAGAAGTAATGACATCAAAAAAGAATCATTAGATGTCATTACTTCATTAACTCCTGTAAAAGATATATCTATTTTTTGAGTATATTAACTCTATCTAAACTTACATTTGGATAAGAAAGATATTTAATAACGGTAATACAAACATAAAACTATCAAATCTATCGAGAATACCGCCATGACCTGGTAAAATTCGGCCTGAATCTTTCACACCAAAGTGGCGTTTAAAACCAGATTCTACTAAATCACCTAATTGGCCAAACATACTTAAAATAACTGTAAAGATAAGTAATAACCATGTAGCAATATCAAAATCTACAAACATAATCATAATTAAAGGTACGATTAAACTACAAATTAAACCGCCAATAAAGCCTTCAATCGTTTTGTTCGGACTAATTACTGGCCATAATTTATGTTTACCCATAAGGCGACCGAATATATATGCACCAGTATCCGTTAACCACACTACTAAAAATGCAAACAATATGTAATGAATACCTTCGGATCTTGTTTCATATAAATACATAAAACCAATACCTACATATGCAATAGACATTAAACAAAATGCAGCATCCATAAAACTAAATCTATTTTTAGACAGTACTGTATAACTTAATAAAATAAAACTCATAGCAATGAGTGATTTAAGTTGTAAGTCGTTTACCCAAGTTCCTGCATCCTGTGGCAGCATTATAATGAATACCCCTAATGCACTAATAATACCAGGTATAGATAAAAATTTAATCATATTCATATTAAGTAACTCTTTTAAACCAATAAAAGCTAGTAAATATGAAAATAAAATTAAAATTAATCCACCTTTTAATAAAATTGGAAGGAAAATGATCAACGCGATAATTGCCGTTAAAGTTCTAACTTTCATACTTTTCTCCTAACTATCTATAACCCCACCAAAACGTCGTTGGCGTGATTGATAAATTTTAATACAATTTATTAACTCTTCTTTGTCGAAGTCGGGCCACAATTTTTCGTTAAAAATAAATTCACTATATGAAGCTTGCCAAATTAGAAAATTGCTAATTCTTTGTTCTCCAGAAGTTCTAATTAACAATTCAGGATCTGGGTATTTATGCGTCATTAAGTGTTTTTCAATCATTTCCTCTGTAATGGCATCGCTAGATAAACCTTCATTTAAAAGCTCATCATAAATTGATTTCATACTTTGAACAATTTCTGCACGACCTCCATAATTTAAAGCAAAGATTAAACGCAATCCAGTATTGTCTTTAGTCTCTTCAATCGCTTTATTAATAGATTTTAATGTAGTTTGTGGTAAATGCTCCATAAAACCAATTGTTTCGACCTTAACATTTTTTTCTATTAATTCAGGTAAAAATGTTTTTAAAAAGTTTACTGGTAAATTCATGATGTAATTCACTTCACTTTTAGGTCTAGACCAATTTTCAGTCGAAAAAGCATAAAGTGTTAAAAATTTGATTCCTAGGTCACTCGCTTCTTTGGTGATTTCTTTGACTGTTTGCATTCCTTGATAGTGTCCTTTAATTCGCGGCAATCTTCTTTTTTTTGCCCATCTACCATTTCCATCCATAATTATGGCTACATGTTCAGGTATATTATGTAATTCTAGTTCAGAATTTAATTGCTGTGGTTGTTTCTTTTTCTGTTTATTTAACTTTTTAAACATGGTATTTCCTCCGAGCTTGCGTCTCTCTGTTTATTATAATAGGTTCACGATACATTTATCTACCATTTTATCATAATAGATAGGCTCGTTGAATAAACAAATAAAAAAACTGTACCAAAGTCCTATTTGATACAGTTCAGATAAAAATATGCTTTATTCTAAAATCATAGGTCTGCCATATTAAAATGGTGTTCATAATTTAAAACAAATACATTATTACCATGTTTATACTGACATAATATCTTTTTCTTTTTCTTCTAGTAAACTATCTACTTCTTTAATTGAGTCATCAGTTAACTTTTGTACATCTTCTGTTTGTGATCTTAAGTCATCTTCAGTGATATCGCCATCTTTTTGTTGCTTTTTAAGTTCATCATTAGAATCACGACGAACATTTCTAACTGCAACTTTAGTATTTTCACCAATTTTTTTAACATCTTTAACTAAATCTTTACGACGTTCTTCAGTAAGCGCAGGTATGCTAATACGTATTACTTCACCGTCACTTGATGGATTCACGCCAAGATTAGCCGCGTTAATTGCTTTTTCAATATCACTTACAGACGATTTGTCGTAAGGTGAAATTACTAATAAACGGGCTTCTGGTACATTGATGCTTGCCAATTGTTGTACAGGTGTTGGCGCACCATAGTAATCAACTGTTACACCATTCAATAAATTTGAATTTGCTCTACCAGCACTGATATTAGCTAATTCTCTTGAAAGATTATCAATTGTTTTTTTCATTTTTGACTTTGTGTCTTGAAGAATGTCACTCATTGTCATACACCTCTAATTATTTTGTAATTAATGTTCCTATTTTTTCACCCTGTACAGCACGTTTAATATTACCTTCTTCTGTAATTGAAAATACATTTAATGGGATATTATTATCCATACAGAATGATGATGCTGTTGAGTCCATTACTTGTAAACCTTCTTGCAACATTTGAATGTGAGTAAGATGTTCATATTTGACAGCGTTAGGATCTACTTTTGGATCAGCAGAGTATACACCATCAACATTATTTTTACCCATCAAGATAACATCAGCTTCAACTTCTGCTGCACGTAAAGCTGCAGTTGTATCAGTAGAAAAGTATGGATTACCGATTCCAGCTGCAAAAATTACAACACGCTTTTTCTCTAAATGTCTAATTGCACGGCGTCGAATATATGGTTCTGCCACTTGTTTCATTTCGATTGAAGTTAAAACACGTGTATCACACTCTAGTTGTTCTAAACTGTCTTGCAATGCCAAGGCATTCATAACCGTTGCTAACATACCCATGTAATCTGCTGTTCCACGATCCATGCCTAAGTCGCTACCAGTTTTACCTCTCCAAATATTACCGCCACCAACGATAACTGCGATTTCACAATCCATTTTAGCAACTTCTGCTACTTGTTCTGCAACACTTTTTATAATGATTGGATTGATTCCAAAACCATCCTCACCTGCTAGTGCTTCGCCACTTAATTTTAAAACAACACGTTTGTATTTAGAAGTTTGAGCCATTGTCTTATCCTCTCTATTGTAAAAATATGTAATTGATACAAGTAAAGAAGACACAATAGTTCTTCCAATACAAAAGTAAATCTTTCATATGGAGCACAAAAGGTGTCTTCTTTCTTGTTCAAGCTATGAAAAATTATTTCATTTGTCCTTTAACTTCGTCAGCAAAGTTTTCTTCACGTTTTTCCATTCCTTCGCCTACTTCATAACGAACGAAGTCAACAAGTTTTCCACCTTTAGATTTTAAGAAAGCTTCAACTGTTTGATCAGGATCTTTTACAAAGTTTTGGTCAACTGCACAAATTTCTTGTAAATATTTACGTAAACGACCTTCTACCATTTTTTCAACGATATTTTCTGGTTTACCTTCATTTAATGCTTGTTGTTTCAATACTTCTCTTTCATGAGCAATTTCATCTTCACTTACTTGTTCTGATGAAACATATTTAGGGTTAATTGCAGCGATATGCATAGCTACATCTTTAGCTGCTTCGCCATCAGTTGAACCTTCAACTACTGTTAACACGCCAATACGTCCACCCATGTGTAGGTAAGAACCGAATGAATCGTTATCTGTTTTAGTTCTAACAGCAAAACGACGGATGCTTAATTTTTCACCAATTGTAGAAATCGCTTCTTTCACACGTTGGTCTACAGTTTTACCGTCTGATAAAGTTGTTTCTAATAATGCTTCCACTGTTTCAGCTTTTGAATCTAATACTTGGATAGCAATTTCTTTAACTAAGTTTTGGAAACCTTCGTTACGAGCAACGAAGTCAGTTTCTGAGTTGATTTCAACGATAGCTGCTTCGTTTCCTTTTTCCTCAACATGTACTAGACCTTCTGCTGCGATACGATCAGATTTTTTAGCTGCTTTTGCAATACCTTTTTCACGTAGGTAGTCAACTGCTTTATCGATATCTCCATCTGTTTCTGTTAACGCTTTTTTACAGTCCATCATACCAGCGCCAGTTTTTTCACGTAATTCTTTTACAAGTTTAGCTGAAATTGCCATTTCATATTCCTCCATATTAATGAATTTTAATAAATTTATCTTTAAAAAAAGGTGATAAGCCTATTTATCTTATCACCCATTTTACATTATTCTTAGTTTGATTCAACAGAAGTGTCTTCTTCAGTTGTTTCTGCTTCAGTAGCTTTATTTGATTCATCTAAATCAATGTTTTGTTCAGCTGCTACTTCTTCATTTGATACACCTTGTTGACCTTCTAAGATTGCATCTGCCATTTTACCAGTTAATAATTTAACTGCACGAATAGCATCATCGTTTGCAGGGATAACGTAATCAATTTCATCAGGATCACAGTTTGTATCCACGATACCTACGATTGGGATGTTTAATTTACGTGCTTCAGCAATTGCGTTGCGCTCTTTACGAGGATCAACTACAAATAATGCTTGAGGCATTGATTTCATATCACGAATTCCGCCTAAGAATTTAATTAAACGGTCATATTCTTTTTTAAGTTCTACAACTTCTTTTTTAGGTAATACTTCGAATAAGCCATCTTCTTCCATTTTTTCAATTTCATTGATGCGTTTAATACGTTTAGAAATTGTTTTATAGTTAGTTAAGATTCCACCCAACCATCTTTGGTTAACATAGAATTGACCAGAACGCTCAGCTTCAGCTTTAACTGACTCTTGCGCTTGTTTTTTTGTACCAACGAATAAAACTTTTCCGCCATCTTCAGAAATTTGTTTGATGAAGTTATAAGCTTCTTCTACTTTTTTCACTGTTTTTTGTAAATCGATAATATAGATACCGTTTCTTTCAGTGAAGATATATCGTTTCATTTTTGGGTTCCAACGGCGTGTTTGGTGACCGAAGTGAACACCTGCTTCTAGCAATTGTTTCATTGAAATTACTGCCATGATTAAATTCCTCCTATTGGTTTTCTACCTCCATAAAAAGCTCATATAAACACGATAAATCATTATCGCACCGTTCATACTTTCACTTTTCATGTGTGTATTGGCCTTATAGCCGTGAATAAATATATCACATTTGCATCTATAAAGCAATAGTTTCATTACTTAATTTCTCTCATTAAAAAAGAACGTGTAATTTAAAGTTCACGTTCTTTTTCTATTTATATTAATTTGTTTTTAATAGTTTATTTAAATCTTTCTAATTCATCTAAAAATTTATCTTTTTTAACTTTAATGAAAGTACCTTTCATACCTAAAGAACGAGATTCAATAACGCCCGCACTTTCTAATTTTCGTAAAGCATTAACAATTACAGACCTAGTAATTCCAACACGGTCCGCTACTTTAGACGCGATTAGTAATCCTTCTTTCCCGCCTAATTCTTCAAAAATATGTTCAATTGCTTCACTTTCAGAATAAGATAATGAGTTAATTGCCATACTAATTGCTGCTTTATCACGAGCTTCTTTTTCAACTTCGTTATGTTTTTCTCTTAAGATTTCCATGCCAATTACAGTAGCAGCATATTCACCTAAAACTAAATCATTTTCAGAGAAATCATCTTGAACTCTACCAAGCACTAAAGTTCCTAAGCGTTCTCCTCCTCCTAATATAGGGAAAATAGTTGTTCTACTATCTTTGAACAAATCTTTATTTTCTGGTGGGAATACTGTTAGCACATTTTCGATATCAATATTAGATTGTGTTTCTCTCACATCCATAAGTTGATCTGTATATTCACTTGGGATATGGCGATTTTCAAGCATTTGAATAATTCGTTCATTTTTTAATAATTCATTCAAACTAGAACCTAAAATCTTTCCTTTTCTTGAAACGATAAATACGTTTGTTACTGTAACGCTACTTATTGTTTGTGCCATATCTTTAAAGTCTACGGCAATTCCTTTATGCTTTTGCAAAAGTGTATTTAATTCTCTAGTTTTCGATAATAAGCTCATATTCCTTCTCCTTTTTAAATTATATTATAAAATAAAAGCACTTAAATCTTTATTTGTTGAAATTGATTTTAATTTATCATCAACATATTGAGGCGTGATATCTACCATAGCGTTTGGCATGTTTGGTGCTTCAAATGATAAATCTTCTAACATTTTTTCTAAAATCGTATGCAGACGACGTGCGCCGATATTATCAGTATCTTGATTGACTTGAAAGGCGATTTCAGCTAATCGTTTAATCGCTTCTTGTGTAAAGTTCACAGTCACATCTTCAGTCTGTAATAATGCTTCATACTGTTTGATAAGTGATAACTTAGGCTCTGTTAAAATGCTAACAAAATCTTCTACTGAAAGACTTTCTAATTCAACACGAATTGGAAAACGACCTTGTAACTCAGGAATTAAATCACTTGGCTTAGCAACGTGGAATGCGCCTGCACCAATAAACAGCATATGCTCCGTACTTACAGTACCATATTTTGTCTGAATCATGCTACCTTCAAGTATTGGTAGAATATCCCTTTGAACACCTTGTCGAGACACATCTTGTCCTGAATTTTGATTGTTAGTTGCGACTTTATCAATTTCATCGATAAAGATAATTCCCATTTGTTCAGCAAGTTCAATTGCTTCTTGATTTGCCGATTCTTGATCTATTAATTCGTCTGCTAATTCATCCGCTAGAATTTTTCTAGCTGTTTTCACAGGTACTTCTCGTTCAATTTTTTTCTTAGGCATAAGTTGATTCATCATATCTTGCATTTGTTGATTTTGATTTGTTCCTAGCATACCCATAGCACCAGGATCTTGTTCAACTTTAATACGAACTTTTTCTTCTTCAAGTTGTCCTTTTAATAATTGTTCTTTAATTTCAGATCGTTTTGTTTTTATTTCTTCTGTTGGTGTTTCTTCCTCTTCTTCATTGCTTTGTCCAAAGTTAGGCATTGCTCCACCAAACAATGATTCAAGTGGGTTACTGTTTTGGTTTGCTTTTTTCTTCATACTTGGTACTAACAATTTTACTAATCGTTCATTTGCTTTTACTTTTGCTTCATCTTCAACTAACGCTTTTTTTTGTTCTTTTACTAATCGTATAGCAACATCTACCAAGTCTCTGACCATGCTTTCAACATCTCTACCGACATAACCAACCTCTGTGAATTTTGTAGCTTCTACTTTAATAAACGGCGCACCAACTATTTTTGCCATTCTACGTGCGATTTCAGTTTTACCCACACCTGTAGGTCCAATCATCAAGATGTTTTTCGGTGCAATTTCTTGCTTTTCTTCTTCTGAAAGTAGGCTTCTACGATATCTATTTCTAAGTGCAACAGCTACTTTACGCTTTGCATCTTCTTGTCCAACGATATATTCATTTAGGCTAGAAACGATATCTTTAGGTGTAAGTTTTATACCATTCGTGTCCATATCTAAATAACCTCCATTTATTTTAACTATATTCATCATTTATATGCTTTATCATTTTAATTGTATTTACAATTGTTAATACTTTATCCGATTTCAAAATATTTATACATTAAAAGTAATTATAAAACTATTCTGTTAATCTATTTTATAATTCTTCAACAATAATATGATCATTTGTAAAAACGCATATATCTGAAGCAACTTTTAAACTTTCATAAGCCATTTCTTTCGCAGATAATTGTGTTGCATGACGTTTCAAAGCTCTACCTGCACTTAATGCATAGTTTCCGCCAGAACCGATTGCAATCAAATCATCATCTGGTGCAATAACTTCACCAGTACCACTAACAACTAATAATGATTCTTTATCCATAACGATTAACATTGCTTCTAATTGGCGCAGTTGTTTATCGCCTCTCCATTCTTGAGCAAGTTCTACCGCTGCTCTTTCAAGATTCCCACCAAATTGTTGTAATTTCGTTTCAAATTTTTCAAATAAAGTAAATGCATCAGCTACACTGCCTGCAAATCCTGCTAACACTTTATCATTGTACAAACGACGTACTTTTCGCGCAGTATTTTTCATGATTACTTGTTCACCAAGTGTCACTTGTCCATCCCCTGCCATTGCAGAATGGCCATTATGTTTCACAGCATATATCGTTGTTGCATGTATTGATGTACTCATAATCTAATTCTCCTTTTTCGCACGTGGATGTGCATTTAAATAAACTTTTCTTAATTGATCATTAGTTACATGTGTATAGCGACCTGTTGTCGAAAGATTTACATGTCCCAATAAAGATTGTACTGTTCGTAAATCAGCACCTTGGTTCAACATATGGGTTGCAAATGTATGTCGTAATTTGTGTGGATGAATTTCAGTCACCCCAGATGTCCTTTTCACAACATTATTTAACACATAACGAACGCCACGCTCAGTGATAGGCGCACCGTTCATATTGACTAACAAATATTTATGATTTGCATTTATTTTAGGTTTAAAACCTTCCACGTATCGCTCGATACTTTGTCTACAAAATTCACCAAACGGAATAAATCTTTCTTTACCGCCTTTTCCTAGTACTTTAACGCCAGGTAAACTCAAATCAATATCAGTCATTTTGATATTGACTAATTCTGAAACCCTTATCCCAGTTGCATATAACATTTCTAATATGACACGATCTCTTAGGCCCTTCTTGTCATCATTTTCAACTGCATCAAATAAAGCTTCCATTTCTTCTTCATAGAAAAAGTGTGGTAAATATTGTTCTTTTTTAGGGTGCACGAGTTGTACAAATGGATTAATCACTTCATCATCTTGAGTCATCCAATATTCGTAAAAACTTCTCAGCGTAGAAATTTTACGGGAAACTGAAGTTCTTTTCAAGTTTTTTGAATATAAAAAACTCAAATAATTTCTTGCATCTTTATATTCAAAGGTTGATAAATTCAAATATTCTTGATTTAAAAACATATTAAATTGTTCAAGGTCATCGTGATATGACTTCAATGTATGCTCAGAAAATTGACGTTCAACTTTTAACATATAAAGATATGCCTCTTGGATTTCTTCCAATAAAAACCCCTCCATCAATAAGAATTGTAGCATATTGTGGAAGGGAACTGCGAAAAATAACTATTAAGTTGTGTTAAATTTTCTAAATTTTCGGAAACAAACATTATAAATATAATTCTAAAGTGTTTGCTTATAATTATCTAAAAACGATAAGGCTCTATTTGCTAATTTTTCATAACGTTCTTTTTTATCTTTAATTCTATTTTCAAGTGAAGGCAATAAACCGAAGTTTGCATTCATAGGCTGGAAGTTCTTTTCATTCTTCGCATGAGAGATATAATAAGCCATGCTACCAATCATTGTTTCTCTAGGAAAAATAACTTCAGCTTTATTTTGCAATTTATGAGCAACATTTATTCCTGCTACAAGACCACTCGCAGCACTTTCTACATATCCTTCAACACCAGTCATTTGACCTGCAAAATATAATGATTCTCGCCCTTTTAATTCATATGTTTCAGTCAATACATCTGGTGAATTTATAAATGTGTTTCTATGCATTACACCATATCTCACTATATCTACATTTTCCAACCCAGGAATAAGACGAATAACATCTTTTTGAGCTCCCCATTTTAAATGTGTTTGAAAACCAACAATATTATATAATGTACCTGCCGCATCGTCTTGGCGTAGTTGAACAACTGCAAATGGTCTTTTACCAGTTTTCGGGTCTTCAAGACCAACCGGTTTCATCGGGCCAAATAACAATGTTTTTCTACCGCGCTCTGCCATAACTTCGAAAGGCATACATCCTTCAAAATATTTTTCTTTTTCGAATTCATTAACTGGTGCAACTTCTGCCTCTAAAACCGCATCATAAAATTTATCAAATTCTTCTTCGGTCATAGGACAATTTAGATATGCCGCTTCACCTTTATCATAACGTGACTTCAAATAAACTTTATCCATATCTATACTATCTTTTTCAATAATTGGTGCTGCAGCATCATAAAAGTACAGCTGATCTTTCCCTGTCACATCTACAATTTCTTTAGCAAGGTTACTAGTTGTTAATGGGCCAGTTGCAATAATTGTATAGCCTTCTGGAATGCTATCAACCTCTTCATTTAGAACTGTAACATTCGGATGTTGTTTCAACGTTTCAGTTATGTAGCCAGCAAAGTCATGTCTATCTACCGCTAACGCACCACCTGCTGGTACACGTGCTTTGTCAGCAGCATTTATAATAAGTGAATCTAAACGTCTCATTTCCTCTTTAAGTACACCCACTGCATTTGTTAATGCATTTCCTCTTAAAGAGTTTGAACATACTAACTCTGCAAATTTATCTGTATGATGTGCTGGTGTTTGTTTAACCGGCCTCATCTCTATTAAATTAACTTTTATCCCTCGTTGTGCTAATTGATATGCAGCTTCCGATCCAGCTAAACCAGCACCTACAACATTGACAGTTTGAGTCATTAAAAATCCTCCAATACATTAAAATAGCAACTACGACACGCATATCATAAATTATAAGAACTGAATACCACTTTATAAGATATGTGTCGTAAGTTGCTGATATTATTATTTTCTATAATTTGCTATCCATATTTTTATTATGCGTTAAGGATAACACTATTTTTGTTCTTCTTCTTTATAATCACAATTTGAACAGACGACTTGGCTCTTACGTCCTTGTTTTTTCTCAACGAGGTATTGCTCACATTTAGGACAAGCACGACCAATTGGTTTATCCCAACTAATAAAGTCACATTCAGGATATTTAGAACAACCATAAAACAGACGATTTTTCTTTGATTTTCTTTCTACAACATCGCCATCATTACATTTTGGACATTTGACTCCAATTGTTTTAATTATCGCTTTTGTATTTCTACAATCAGGGAAATTTGAGCACGCCATAAATTTACCATAACGTCCCATTTTTATAACCATCGGTGAACCACAGACTTCACAATCTTCACCCGCTGGTTCGTCTTTGATTTCAATTTTTTCCATTTCTGTTTCAGCACGTTCTACGTCTTGTTTAAAACTAGTATAGAAATCAGAGATTACTTTTTTCCATTCTATGTCACCTTCTGCGACCTTATCAAGTAATGTCTCCATATTCACAGTAAAATCAACATCAATAATTTCAGGGAAATAGTCTTTTACCTGTTCATGAACAATTTCTCCCAATTCCGTTGGTACAAAACGTTTACTTTCATTTTTTACATAGTTTCGCTTTTGAATTGTATCAATAGTAGGTGCATATGTGGATGGTCTACCAATCTTTAATTCTTCCAACGTTTTAACTAGTCTAGCTTCAGTATAACGTGGTGGCGGTTGTGTGAAGTGTTGAGAGGGTTCGATTTGTGTTGCAGTAACCTTTTCACCTTCTTCAACATTAGGTAATTTATTTTCTTTACCATTTTCGTCATCATCTTTTGTTTCCACATATAACGTCATAAAGCCTTTAAATTTAATAGTTTGGCCATTTGCTCTAAATTTGATATCGTTTTGTGTTAAGTCTAATGCAACAGTGTCTAAAATTGCTGGTGCCATTTGACTAGCTACGAAGCGTTCCCATATTAATTTATAGAGTCTGTGCTGATCGCGCGTTAAATAGTCTTTCATGTCTGCTGGTGTTCTTAATGCACTAGACGGTCTTATCGCCTCATGGGCATCTTGATCACCTTGACCCTTAGATTTTCGATTAGAAGTATAATCATCACCATATTTTTCTTGTATATAGTTCTTTGCTTCTATTTTAGCTTGATCTGAGATTCTTGTAGAATCAGTTCTCATATAAGTAATTAAACCAACTGTACCTTGTCTTTTCAAATCTATACCTTCGTATAATTGTTGTGCAAGCATCATCGTTTTACGTGCTTTAAAATTCAGTTTACGTGCAGCTTCTTGTTGTAATGTCGATGTGGTAAATGGATTTGCTGGATATCTTGTTTTTTCTTTCTTAGTAACTTTGGTTACTTCGAATTGATCACCATCTAATTCTTTTGTGATTGCCTCAACGTCACCTTTGTTAGTTAACTTATAAGGTTTATCTTTATAGTGTAAAAACTTCGCACTAAATTTGGATTTTTTATATCTAAATTCCCCTTCAATTTTCCAATATTCCTCTGGTTTGAAGTTGCGAATTTCATTCTCACGATCAATGACAAGCCTTAATGCTACTGATTGTACACGACCAGCAGATAATCCTTTTTTTACCTTTTTCCATAAAACAGGAGAAATATTATATCCAACTAATCTATCTAATACACGTCTTGCTTGTTGCGCATCGACTAATTCCATCTCAATGCCTCTTGGATGTTTAAAGCTATCTTTCACAGCATCTTTGGTAATTTCATTAAATACTACTCTATTTTCATTTGAATCTTCTAAATTTAATATATTCGCTAAATGCCAAGCAATTGCTTCACCCTCACGGTCAGGGTCACTCGCTAAAAAGACTTTTTTTGCTTTTTTAGCATGTTTTTTTAATTCCTTTACAACAGGACCTTTGCCGCGTATCGTTATATATTTTGGTTCATAATCATTATCGTAATCTACACCCATTTGGCTTCGTGGCAAGTCTCTAACATGCCCCATTGATGCGATTACTTTGTATTTTTTACCTAAATATTTTTCAATGGTTTTAGCTTTTGCAGGCGATTCAACTATGACTAAATTTTCTGCCAAAGTATTTACCCCCTTGCATTTCTAATTACAAAGATAAATGATAAACGGTGTATTTTGTTTTTGTCAATGTTTTTAATTACTGATTTAAATTTTTAAAACATAGACGCATTTAAAATTCATCACTCGGTTAATATTTATAATGTAATTGATTTACTATTTCAGTTTAAACTGTACTACAAAATTTACATTTTGAGAAACTTAAATAAAATCTTCTAAAATATCAGAGGCCTTAATTACTATTTTCGCGCCTTCTTGTGCACTTTTTAAATTACCCCTTACCAATGGATCAAAAATTGTTCCCGGCAATACGTATACATTTCTGTTCTGTTCTAGAGCGTGCTCTGTCGTTATTAGTGTCCCACTTCTTTCGGTAGATTCAGTTATCAACACACCTTTAGAAAGCCCGCTAATAATTCTGTTACGTTCAGGGAAATGATACTTCTTAGGCGGTTCATCAGGTAAATATTCGCTAATTACGATACCAATTTGTTCTATTTGTTGTCTAATTTCAAATGTTTGTTTAGGATAATGTTGCTTATGTCCAAAACCTAATACGGCAATTGCTGGCAAACCATTTTGCAATGCTAATTGATGTGCAATACAATCGGCACCTCTTGCTAACCCAGAAACAATACATAAATTTTGTGCTTTGAAATATGGAAATAGTAAACTTAACGATTGTTTTGTATATTGTGTAGCATTTCGGGAGCCAATAACTGCTAATGTTTTTTGAGTGGAAAGCATTTGTAAATTGCCTTTATAAAATAGAATTACAGGGGGATTATATATTTCACGAAGTAATGCTGGATACGCGTGTTGGTGTATGCCAACGAAATGTATGTGGTTTTTCAAGAGTGAATAACCCAACGCTTCAATCGAGTAATTTGTAAATTTGTTATAGATTAAAAATTTATTACGACAATTTATATTTAATAAAAACCGTTTAAATAAAATAATTTGCTCTTTAATAGATTCTTCTAAAAAACTGGGTGCATGCAAAAGTAATTTATATATTTGATTCGTGGTTAAACCAGCAAATCTCAACTTTAAATATTGATATGTCTTTTCCATTAATACCTCCTTATACTATAAATTATAACGATTTTTTCGAATCGTTATGTTTACATTTACATATCAAAATCTCCTTAAATTTAATATAAAATTAAGGAGTAAAATTTATTATAAGATGAACTTCTCGGCCTTTTTTCTACTATTTAAAATTCGCCTATCATAAAAGCATATATTCTTCTATCAAATTCTACCATTATATATACTTAATTTTCACCACTTAAAATAGCACAAACTCCAACATATTTTGGAATTTGTGCTACTAGCTTTCAATATTTAATTATTTTACTGTTAACAATTCATTATAGATGCCAGTTTCTTTTGCAGCTTCAATTAATGTAGTACCTATTTCTGAAGGTGTATCAGCAGTTTTCACACCACAATTGTTAAGTGTTTTGATTTTTTCTTCTGCAGTACCTTTACCACCAGAAATAATAGCACCAGCGTGACCCATACGTTTTCCAGGAGGCGCAGTTTGTCCACCTACGAAACCTACAACTGGCTTAGTCATGTTTGCTTTAATCCATTCCGCAGCTTCTTCTTCTGCAGTACCACCAATTTCACCAATCATAACTACTGCTTTCGTTTCATCATCTTCATTGAACGCTTTTAATACATCAATAAAGTTTGTACCATTAACTGGATCTCCACCGATACCTACAGCAGTTGTTTGACCAATACCTTCTTCAGTTAATTGGTGTACTGCTTCATATGTTAATGTACCTGAACGTGAAACTACGCCAACGTGGCCTTTTTTATGGATATAACCAGGCATTATACCAATTTTACATTCATCCGCTGTAATAACACCAGGGCAGTTAGGACCTACGACACGTGTCTTTTTACCTTCTGAATAGCGTTTCACTTTAATCATATCAACAACTGGGATATGTTCAGTGATACAAATGGCTAAATCTAACTCCGCTTCAATACATTCTAAAATTGCATCAGCAGCGAATGGTGCTGGTACATAGATTACTGATACATTTGCACCTGTTTCTTCTTTAGCTTCATCAACTGTATTGAATACTGGTACACCTTCTACTACTTGTCCACCTTTACCAGGCGTTACCCCTGCAACAATCTGTGTACCATATTCTAACATTTGTTTTGTATGGAAAAGGGCAGTTGACCCTGTAATACCTTGTACAATTACTTTTGTATTTTTATCAATAAATACGCTCATCTTAGTGCTCCCATCCTTTCCTTACGCTTCTTTTACAAGTTTTACGATTTTTTGTGCGCCTTCTGCCATTGTTGCAGCTGGTTCAATTGCTAAACCTGAATCTTTAAGAATTTGTTTACCTCTTTCAACGTTTGTTCCTTCTAAACGAACAACAAGTGGCAATGTAAGTTCTACTTCTTTAACTGCAGCAACGATACCTTCAGCGATAATGTCACATTTCATTATGCCTCCAAAGATGTTTACAAAGATTCCTTTTACATTTTCATCACCTAAAATGATTTTAAATGCTTCAGTAACCTTTTCTTTTGTTGCACCGCCTCCTACGTCTAAGAAGTTAGCAGGATTGCCTCCAAAATGATTAATTGTATCCATAGTTGCCATCGCTAATCCAGCACCATTTACCATACAACCAATATCTCCATCTAACGCAATGTAAGATAAATCATATTTTGAAGCTTCGATTTCTTTTGGATCTTCTTCTTCTAAGTCACGTAATTCTTGAATGTCTTTATGTCTAAATAATGCATTGTCGTCAAAGTTAAGTTTCGCATCTAATGCTAAAACTTCACCTTCACCAGTTGTAACTAATGGATTGATTTCAACTATAGAACAATCTTTTTCGATAAATACATTATAAAGTGAAATTAAAAATTTAGCTGCTTTATTAATAGATTCTTTAGGAATATTAATATTAAACGCGATTCTTCTCGCTTGATAAGGAGCTAAACCAACAACTGGGTCGATTGTTTCTTTAAATATCTTTTCAGGTGTTTTAGCAGCTACTTCTTCGATTTCAGTACCGCCTTCTTCAGAAGCCATTAATGTTACTCTATCAGTTGCACGGTCAATTACAAAGCCTACATAATATTCTTTTTGAATGTCGCAGCCTTCTTCTATGTAAAGGCGTTTGATTTCTTTCCCTTCTGGGCCAGTTTGGTGTGTAACCAAAGTTTTACCTAACAATTCATTTGCATAAGTCTCAACTTCAGAAAGTGATTTAGCAATCTTAACTCCGCCTGCTTTACCTCTACCCCCGGCATGAATTTGCGCTTTAACCACATATACATCAGATTTTAATTCTTTTGCCTTTTCAACTGCCTCATCAGCAGTAAATGCTACACGTCCTTCTGGGACAGCAACGCCCATTGAACGAAAAATTGCTTTACCTTGATACTCGTGGATATTCATTCTCCATCCTCCTGTTTCTTAGGTTAAGTTCATAATCAATTATAAGAAATGAAAGCGCTATTGTAAACTGATTTAGCACACTTCTTTAAATTAATTTATAAAATTGATTAAATGAAATGTGATTTAATTGGCTCAAAAGATTTTCTGTGTTCACTTATAATGCCGTGCTTTTTAATTCCATCAAGATGTTGTTGCGTACCATAACCTACGTTTTTTTCAAAACCATAAACATTATACTTTTTTGAAAGTTCCTTCATATAATGATCTCTATGTTCTTTTGCTAAGACACTCGCCGCAGCTATAGATATACTTTTAGCATCACCTTTTATAATAGAAGTTTGTGGTATATCAGTATCCAAAGTCATTGCATCAATCAGCAAATGGTCAGGTTGAACGCTTAATCCTGCAATTGCTCTCTTCATTGCTATTTTTGTAGCTTCATAAATATTGATACGGTCTATTTCATCTACAGATGCTGAACCATAAGCATAATCGTAAACATTTGTTGATAAATCGTTTTCTAAATCTTTTCTTTTATTTGCTGATAATTGTTTTGAGTCATTTAACCCTGTATATTGATGCCCTTTATTTAAAATAACTGCACATGCAACAACAGGACCTGCTAACGGACCCCTTCCCACTTCATCAATTCCACAAATTAATGCTTCTGGATCTTCTTTTAATATGTCATTTTCGAATTGTGACATCACTTCATATTTTTTTAATAACGCTTGTTCTTTTTCTAATTGTTTAATTCTTCTTTGTATAGCCGTTTGCACGCCTTTTCTTTCGTCGTCATAATAATCTTGTACTTTTATAGCATCAATCGTTTTTTCTTCTTTAAGTAAGTTTGTAATTTCAGCAATTGTTTGTTTCATCTATACACACACCTATATATCCATTTCTTTAATGATATCGAAAGTATAAGTGCCAATTTTTGCATTACGTATTTCATGGATGATTAAATCAATTACCGCTTCGTAATCAACTTCATTTCCACGTCTCAACAATCCTCTACGGCGTCCTATCGCATCAAACCATTCTAATATTTCAGCGTCTTTCTCAACATCAACATTATAGTGTTTTGTCAAACCCTCAAAATCATGTTCTTTCAAAAACTCAAGTCCATAGATAGCCACTTCATCCAAGTGAACAATACTATCCTTTATTGCACCAGTAATACTTAATTTTTTACCGACTAATTGATCTTCAAATTTTGGCCAAAGGATACCTGGTGTATCTAATAGTTGAAGTGAAGTACCTACTTTTATCCATTGCTGTTGTTTGGTAACACCTGGTGTGTTTCCTGTCTTAGCTATAGATTTATTAGCCAATTTATTTATCAATGTTGACTTGCCGACATTCGGAATTCCAACAATCATCGCTCTAATTGCACGAGGTTTTAAACCTTTTGCCTTTTCTCGTTCAAATTTTTCAGTAGTTGCTTTAATTGCAGCTTGTTCTACCAATTTCAGACCTTTACCATGCTTAGCATCAATCGCTACTGGAAAATAACCCTTGGATTTAAAATATTGTTCCCATTTTTCTAATTCTTTAAGATTTGCCATATCTTTTTTATTGAGTATTACCACACGAGGTTTTTGTTGAATAACCTCATCTATCATAGGGTTTCTTGAACTATATGGAATACGTGCATCTACTAATTCAAATACAACATCCACTTTCTTGAGTTGTTCTGACACTTCTCTTTTAGCTTTCGCCATGTGTCCCGGGTACCATTGTATTACCATTATTATCACCTTTCTTAATTAACGTGCAATTTATCTTTATTACTTTTGTTTAACAGTAATTTTATATAGACTATAAAATAATAACATGTACGTGCTATTGTTAAAATAAAACAAAGATACGAATTTCATCTTTGACTTTAATTTTACAACAATATTAAATGATATACCTAATTAATATATATTTGAAATGAGAATGTGATTTATTTTCACATTTTAAAGGGTATATCATGATTACATGAATATTAGTATTAGATTTTAAAATTAATTTATACAATAGTTTGTTATTGTATTTATGAATAAAACAGGTACAAATGGACTATATTACATTTGATATAGGAGAAAATTAAATGCAACGCAAACTTTTATACATATTATTATTTTTAGTTTTATCTTTAATTGGTCACAGTTATATCATTTATCGATTTTTGGTTAATGGTGTTCTTTTTACCGGTCCAAATGACGGTATGGAACAAATGGTTCCTATTAAAATGTTTTTATTTGAAAACTGGAGTCATGGAAACTGGTTCTACTCAACAAAATTTGGACTTGGTGGAGATTTTTTCACAGATTTAAGTTATTACTTTTCAACAAACCTATTATTTATATTTAATGTCATTGTTATTGTAATATTAAAATTTTTCATCCCACTTCAAACAGATGCGTTTATGTTTTGGATCACGAATGATCTAGTTGTTTCAATTATTAAGGCGACAGTTGCAATGATAGCAACTTTTCTTTATATGAAATACATCGCTTTAAATAACAAAATTTCTATATTAACAGCTTTTGTCTTTGTTATTTCGCCTTTATATTTTCGATTCACTGTCTATTGGCCCTTTTTTAGTGATGTTTTTATTTTACTGCCATTATTATTATTATCAATTGAGCGTGCACTTAAAAAAGGACATATTGGATTATTTATAGTTATAGTTACTATCACTTTAGTTAATAACTTTTATTTTGCATATTATCAGTTATTAACAGGCTTAATATATTTTGGTGTAAGACTAATTTTTCAACATAAGCATGACATATTATCTCGAGGCAAAGCATTTAAACTTATATTGATTGCAGCAGTATTAGGGTTATGTAATAGTTTGTTCTTTTTTTACCACAGTTTACAAAGCTACTTAAATAATAGACGTATACCCTTTCATGGTCATGTAGATTTGTTTGAACAGTTCAACCAGAACACAAATGTCTTTTACGACAATTATTTAATCGTAGTGCTATTCATTACAATTCAAGCTCTGCTATCTTTCAAATTATATAAGCACTATTATTACAGAATCTTTGCATTACTTACAATTGTAGCAATTGTAGCTACGTTCTTACCTTTTGTCGATCAACTTTTTAATGGGTTTTCAGCACCTCAAAAAAGATGGCATTATTTGTTAGCATTTACATCTGCAGTGACAATTGGACTATATGTAAAATATTTTCGAACGCTTCATATTTGGAATTATATGACAACGTCAATCATTGCACTCCTAATCATTTTTTTAAGTGCATGGTATTACCATGATTTTGTAGCTTGGTTATGGTTTGCACCCATCATTCCATTAATTGGAATGCTTATTTTATTAGTTAAAGAGCCAAATTGGCGTGTGAAACTATCGAATTTTTACATAATTGCAATTATACTTTTAGCTATTTTAGTATCATTTGTCTTCACAAGAAACCAAATTTTCTTTGAAGATCATGTAAATAGAGCAAATCGATATTATGCGAATTCGAGCCTTTTTAATTCTAACTTACAAAGAAACCTTGTAAACACTATGAACAATCAGAAACGAGAAGACGAACGGATAGATTGGCGTGTAAACGAACAAGATAATACACCTATGTATCAGCATTTTAAAGGCATGAGTGTCTATTCAAGTATTTTTGACCACAATATCCTAGACTACTATTATGATGATTTGAAAATTAATTTAAAAGAAGAATCTGTGAGTCGTTATCAATCAACGAATGGTCGTCAAAATATTGCAAGCCTATTTTCAGAAAAATATTTAATGTTGAAATCATACCAATCCAATGTTCCTAATAACTTCAAAAAAATTAAGTCTCGCGGTCAATATCAGATTTATGAAAACACATTAAATCTTCCATCAGTTCGTGTTACAAATAAAATATATAATGCCAAACAATTAACAAATGTATTAGATCGTGAACATGCCATGATAGATGGTGTTGTGATGCAAAATAAAGGACAATCTTATAATCAAAAAGCACGGAATCTTTTAAATAGTACCCAAATAAAATACGACAATATCAATTCAAAAAATAACAGTCATATAGAGTTATCAAAGTCTACGGGTAGAATTCAATTACAAATTCCGGAAAACCTAAGAAAAAAATATAAAGATTTCTATATTGATTTACTTGTCAAACGTGGTCAACCCGATAGTAACTATTTAATAGATATCAATGGCTATACAAATAATCGACTATACAACAATTCGACATATCGTACCGGTATCAATACACAATTATATAAAACTAAACCAGATAAATATGGCAATATCAATATTACATTTAGTCCAAGTGGTAATTATATTGTTAATCTAAATGGCTTGTATGGTGAAGATTATCAACAGTTGAAATCAGCACATGAAACAAATCAAAATATAGGACATTATAAAGATATTAAAAATGGTGTAAAGGTGAAATTAAATCAACATAAAAAGGGTATAGCAACAATAAATATTCCATATCGTGAAGGAATGACTGCCTATATTAAAGGACAAAAAGTTAAACCATTTAAAGTCAATTACATGATGACTGGGGTTAAAGTTTCAAAAGATAGTGATGAAATTGTTATCAAATATAGACCTAAATTTTGGTTTGTTATGTTTTTAATTTCATTCGTAAGTATAACTATTAGCGCTTTATGGGGTAAACGAGTTAAAAATATCAAATAAAATTTATTTTTGAAAAAAGGAGTATGTTAGAGATGAGGATTATGCATGTTTAGCAAGGTTTGGTCCAATAAATTCTCAAGAATTGTGTGTGTTATATGTATGGGGTTAATTGTTTCATTATTCACATTCGCCCCATATATTTATCGTTATATTGCACATGGTATTGTTTTCAGCGGTTCTGGAGATGGTTATAGGCAAATGATGCCTTTTCAAATGTATTTGTATGAACATTTCACAAAGTTCAAAAGTTTCTACGATCATTCTTTCGGTTTGGGTGGCGATTATGTAAAAGGTTTATCTTATTACTATGCCACATCACCAATAACTGCTGTTAATTTTATTTTTGTATGGTTATTTGAACACATTTTCAATGTAAACCCACATAATATAACGTTTTGGGCTAGTAACCAACTTATTGTTTCATATTTTAAATCAGTAGTGACATTTATTACTGCTTTTTATTTTTTTAGATATTTAAAAATTAAAATTAATTATACAATTTTAGCTGCATTTTTATACAGTACATCAACTGTGCTTATCCATTTTAATTTTACATGGTCGTATTATGGAGATTTATTAATTTTTTTACCATTTTCATTATTAGCAATTGAAAGATTTTTCAAAGAAAAAAAGTTAGGCTTATTTATTATTGCGATAAGTTTCACTTTGTTTTCCAATTTTTATTTTAGTTATTATGAAGGCATTGTTATTTTTAGTTACTATGTATACCGATGTATATTCAAACATCCTGAAGATAAAGTATCAATAAAACAAAAGCTTTTTATTATACCAATTGCAGTATTGTTAAGCGTCATGGTGAGTATATGGGGATTTTATACAGGTGTTTCTTCATTTTTAAATAACGATCGAGTGAGTAATCCATATTTTAAGACACCAATTTTCACAGATTTTGCAAGACAAAAAAACTTTTTTTCCTATGGATTTTACATAACCGTATCACTCATTGCGCTTATAGCATTATTTTCTTTTAAGTTATATAGACATTATTACTATAAACTTTTTGCTATAGCCACTTGGATAATGCTTATTGGGTCATTTACACCCTATTTCGATAGCATGTTCAACGGTTTTTCAACACCTGAACGGCGTTGGGTATACATTTTTGCGTTAACCACTGCTGGACTCATCGCTATGTTTATTTATCATTTAAATGAACTTAATTTTAATGCGTATATGAGAACAATAATTTTACCTCTCATTATTATGGTAGTCAGTCTGTTTCTAAAAAATAATTTACGAATATCTTGGATGGTAATATGTTTCATTTTAATCTTATTCATAGCAGTTATTCTAAAAAACAAATATTTATTAGAAAGAAAATCAACCTATTGGATCATCGCTATACTGATAATTATGCAACAAGCTCTGATATTATCAAATGATCATTATAATAACGTTAAAGGTTACGAATCGACATTAAAAGAGATGTCTGCATCAAAATATAAAAGTCCTGTTTTAACAAAAAAAATCAATCAAATTAATCATGATTATAAATCCGACCCTTTGAATAGAATTGATTATATGTCTAAATATGGACTTAATTCTCCTATGCTATATCATTTTAATGGCATAGCGCTATACTCTAGTATTTTTGATGGCGAAATATTGAAATATTACGACAAGACATTACAAATTAACATGTCAATCGATAAAAATAGTACCTATCGCTTACTATCAAATAGAGCTAATTTAATGGCGTTATGGAACGTTAAAGACCGATTACGCCGTCCCAATGATTTAAATATGCCCTATGGTTTTAAAGTGCAAGATACAATCTATCATACTAAGGATGAACCATTTATCCATTCTAAAAATGAAATAAATTATCCGAGCGCACATTTTACAAATAAAGTTTATCGTGATGATGCACTAAAATCACCTATTGATAAAGAGCATGCTATGCTAAACGGTGTGGTATTTGCTAATTCGAAGCAAAAAGCTACGAGTCACATTAAAAATGCTCATAATTTAATTCATTCATCAACAACTTCACTCCGTAACGCATATAAAAATGATAAAAATGAAATTACAGTTAATAAAAATGATGGTGGTATCACGTATCATCTCCCTAAATCTATTAGTGACCAATATAAAGATATTTATGTTGAGATGGATGTTGAACTGTTATCACCAAGTAAAAAACATTATATTGGTGTGAATGAATATGCTCAACAACGTAATGAGTTAGAATATAAATATCGTCGTTTTGTTACGCCTGTTACGATGAGAGTTAAATCAAATCAAGACTTAAAAATCAGAATGCCGAAAGGAAAATACCGCTTAAATGTAAAAGGGATTTACGGTGAAAATTATAAGCATTTAAGACATGCAGCTAAAACGCTAGACAAGGTTAATATTAAGCAAGACCGTTCTGGATACACAATCCATAGAACTAATCATAAAAAGGGCTACATCGTGCTACCAATTGCATATAGCGAAGGTATGAAAGCACAATCTGGAAATGATAAACTATCAGTAAAAAAAGGGAATGGTATTATGACTGTGATTCCAGTAGAGAAAAAGCATAATACAATAAAATTGACCTACACACCACCACACACAAAACTATTAATTATTATCACATTAATTGGTGTTATTTTAAGTTTCATATTCACAAAAATAATCTATAAGTTAAAATAAAAAAAGCGATTCCTGAACAGGAATCGCTTTTTTATATCTTATTTGCTGATTAACGAATTTCTTTAATTCTAGCAGCTTTACCACGTAATTCACGTAAGTAGTATAATTTAGCACGACGTACTTTACCACGACGTTTAACTTCGATTGTTTCAATTTTCGGAGTGTGTAATGGGAATGTACGTTCCACACCAACACCTGAAGAAATTTTACGTACAGTGAAAGTTTCTGAAATACCTCCACCACGACGTTTAATAACAACGCCTTCGAATACTTGGATACGTTCGCGAGTACCTTCAATAATACGTACGTGTACACGTAAAGTGTCACCTGGACGGAATGATGGTAAGTCTGTGCGTAATTGTGATTGTGTTACTGCTTCGATTAATTTGTGATTACTCATTATTTTTTCTCTCCTTCAACCTATGTTCTTGCCTCGACAAAATATAGCAGCGGATCATAGTGATTTTTCGTGTGTCGCACACTTAAAATATATTAGCATAATACTAATCTTTTTTCAATTGCTTTTTATATCTTTCAATAATCTCATTATCTTTTTTAGTTAATGGATAATCTTTAAGTAAGTCTGAACGTTTTTCAAAAGTACGAATTATTTTTTGCTCATGACGCCATGCATCAATATGGGCATGGTTGCCTGACAATAGTACATCTGGTACACCAAATCCTTTAAAATCTCTCGGTCGCGTATATTGTGGGAATTCTAATAAACCATCTTGAAATGAATCGTCAACATGAGATTGTTGATTGCCGAGTACACCCGGGATTAATCTTACAATTGCATCTGTCATAACCATCGCTGGTAACTCGCCGCCAGTTAAGACGTAATCTCCCATAGAAATTTCATCCGTAACTAGATGTTGGCGAATTCTCTCATCGTATCCTTCATAGTGACCACAAATAAATACGAGATGCTCTGCTTCACTTAACTCTTGTGCAATTTTTTGACTAAAAGGTCGACCTTGAGGGCACATTAAAATCACTCGAGTATCTTCTGATTTCTCTATGCTGTCCATTGCATTAAATACCGGTTCAGGTTTTAATACCATGCCTTGTCCGCCACCAAAGGGATAATCGTCAACTTGTCCATGCTTATTTTCCGAAAAATCTCTAAAATTCACAGCATTGACTTGCAACATTTCTTTTTCTTGTGCACGTTTTAAAATCGAATGATTGAGCACGCCATCAAACATTTCTGGAAATAGTGTTAAATAATCTATCTTCATTAATCAAGTAATCCTTCCATTGGCGTTATTGTAATACTTTTACCTTCAACATCCACATTTTTAACAACATCAGCTATATATGGTATCAAATATTCTTTATTTCCTTTGACTACCCAAACATCATTGGCTCCTGTTTCAAAAATTTCCGTTACACGTCCAATCGCAGTCCCCTCATCATCAAATACAGTACAACCTATAATATCTGAATAGAAAAATTCATTTTCCTCTAATTCGATGGCTTTATGATCTCGTTCTTGAAGTAATGTTGACCCCTTCAAATATTCGATATCATTTATATTATCTATACCTTCAAACTTAAGCATATGCAATCCTTTATGCATACGATGACTACTGATTTTAAAATCAATTGCTTCTTTACCTACAGGTTGAATTGTGACAATTTCTCCTGGTTGGAAACGTGTATCCGTAAAGTCAGAATGCGACTTTATCTTTATCTCACCTTTTACACCATGTGTATTTACAAATTTACCTATTTCAACTTTCATACTTTTTCCTCCGAAAACATTACAATTTAAATTTCTTGTAATGAAACTATATAAAATTCGTAATCCATTATAACATGTATTGTAGGGTCTGTAATTTTAAATCAAGTAATATCGTTTAATCATATAAATTCCAACCATTTCTATGTCAAAAACAAATATTAATCATTTTACCACCACAGTACATCAACATTATTTTATTCAACCTACTTACTAAAAATATTAATAACTTTTAAACTTTATCTAATAGGTTTATCGCATAAAGAAAGTTAAAATTATACAAGGGACCATCAACAAAGATAAATTAAATAGTCAAAATAAAAAAGATGATTTCTACCGAATTACAGTAAAAATCATCTTTTAAATATCATTAGCTATTGCTAAGATTTATTTTTGTTCGTCAAATTTTTTCAAGATACCTTCTCTTGATAAAATGTTACGTACTGTATCAGTTGGTTTCGCACCTTGTGATAACCATTTTAATGCTAATTCTTCGTCAATTTTAACTTCTGGTGCGTTCACATTGTTAGGGTTGTAAGTACCGATTTGTTCGATATTACGACCATCACGTGGTGCACGAGCATCAGCTGCTACAATACGATAGAATGGATTTCTTTTTGAACCTAAACGTGTTAAACGTAATTTAACTGCCATTTATATTCGCTCCTTTATGTTCTTAGTATTTTTATTTTCTACAAGAAATAATATTAACAGTTCCTCACTACTTTGTAAAGAGTTTTTTCTTTACCAACATCCATTATCTATAAATCAAGTGAGAAACACGCATAGATATAATTCATTTCCTTGAGAAAATTGATACAAACTTGACATTAATATTTAAAAACTATACATTGAGACTAAATTAAATAATTCATGCACTAGGGGTGTTATTAGTAACTGAGATGAGTATTACTCAAACCCTTTGAACCTGATCTAGCTTAGACTAGCGTAGGAAAGTGATACAAATTGACAATGATTTATATAGGTATGAATACCTTAATCATATGCCTTTTTAATACACAACTTTCCTTGAGAATGTTGTGTATTTTTTTATTTAATTTACTAAAATGAGGAGTGAAATAATGAAAAAAACCATTTTGATTACAGGCAGTAGCAGAGGATTAGGTGCTACCATCGCTAAAACATTGGCATCAAATGACTATAACGTTATTATAAATTATTTTAAAAATAAAGACATGGCAGAAAAGCTTGTCAGTGAAATCGGACAAGAAAGATCATTAGCAATCCAAGCAGATGTTACAAATCGAGAACAAGTGGATCAAATGATTGCACAAGCCACTCGTCATTTTGGAAAAATTGATGCTATTGTAAACAATGCGCTTGTCGGATTTAAATTCGATCCTATCGCTCAAAAATCATTCCTAAATTTAAGTTGGCATGATTATCAACAACAAATTGATGGAACATTAAAAGGTGCTTTTAATGTTACACAGAGTGTCATAAATCAATTTATAGATAGAAAAAGTGGAACAATTATTTCTATAGGTACTAATTTATTTCAAAATCCTGTCGTTCCCTATCATGAATACACAACTGCTAAAGCTGGATTAATTGGATTCACGCGTAATTTAGCTGCTGAATTAGGAAAATTTGGCATTAATGCTAACGTTGTATCAGGTGGCCTTTTAAAAACAACCGATGCTAGCGCCGTAACGACCGATGATGTATTTGATTTAATTGCACAAACAACACCATTACGCCAAGTCACATCACCGCAAGATGTAGCAAATATGGTAAATTATTTAATTTCAGAACAAGCCAAAGGTATTACAGGTCAAAACTTTACAATTGATGGCGGTTTAACAATGAATTAAAAGTAAAAACGTAATGGAGGAATAAATACTACTATGAAACAAAACCAACTACTCAATATCGGCGTGTTAATTTATGGTTGTGGTCATCATCAAGCAGCATGGCGCATGCCAGATTCAACTGTTTCCCGTATTGGTGATATAACATATTATCAATCTTTAGCTCAAATTGCTGAACAAGGCCTCTTTGATGCTGTATTTTTTGCAGACAATCAGTCTTTTCCAGCTAAATCTAAAAGTGATATGCCTGCTTTTTGGTATGATCCACTAGTCAATTTAGCTGCAATTGCACAAGTCACTAAACATGTTGGTTTAGTTGCAACAATCTCTAGTACATTTGCAAATCCTTTCACCGCCGCCAGACAGTTACTGAGTATTGATCACCTAAGTAACGGCCGTGCAGGATGGAATTTAGTGACTTCAATGACTGATTTAGAAGCTGCAAATCACGGAATGTCATACTTACCAGAACATGAACAACGTTACGATAGGGCCGATGAATTCGCAAATGTCATGAATCTCTTACTTGAAAATTGGAGTGAAGATGCGATTTTACATAAAAAAGATGAAAATCAATTGATAAATAGCGACATGATTAATCCTATAAATCATGAAGGGAAATATTTTAACGTTCAAGGTCCATTAACAACACCTAGTAGTCCACAAGGAAAACCTGTTGCAATGCAAGCAGGTGCCTCAGATCCTGGTATTGCTTTAGCTACAAAATATGCAGATGCTGTTTATGCAGTTGCATGGAATTTAAAGCAAGCGACTGCTTTTCGAAATAAATTAAATAATAAATTAAAGTATGAGGGCAAACCAACCAACAGTTTAAAAGTCTTTCCTGGATTAGTAACTTATGTGGGGAAAACTTACGAAGAAGCTTATGCAAAAAAACAACAACTTGATGAATCACTTGCAATCGATTCTGCACTTAACCAGTTAGAATTTTTTATTCGTCAACCCTGTCATAATTGGTCCTTAGATGAACCTATTCCACCACTCCCAGCGGTAGAACACTTTTCAGGGCCAAAAGGTCGTTATCAAACGGTATTAGAAATAATACAAGATAAAAATCCCACACTTCGGGAATTATTAGGTTATTTAAGTGCTGGAGGTGGTCATTTAACATTAATTGGTACACCTAAAGACATCGTTGATGAAATGGAAAGATGGTTTAATGCTGGCGTTGCTGATGGATTTAATTTGATGCCTCCTGTATTTCCAAATAGCCTACAAGATTTTGTGGATTATATTGTTCCAGAGTTACAAAATCGTGGATTATACCGAACTGAATATGAAGGTACCACATTCAGAGAAAACCTTGGTCTTTAGTAATAATATAAATTTAAGTAAAATAGAGCCGATTGAAATTTTATGATTTCAATCGGCTCTATTTATATCTATATTCTATTGATTATTTACCCTTAAAAAACAAATTCATGTTATTTTATGTGTTAATTAAAATGGTAAATTCATACCGTTTAGCATATTTTCCATTTGCTTACGTTTACCCTTTTTACCTTTGCCACCACCAGAAAATTGTTTCATCATTTTCTTCATGTCATTGAATTGTTTCATTAACCTATTGATTTCTTGAACTGAACGGCCTGAACCTTTCGCAATTCGTTTCTTACGAGATACATTTAAACTATCTGGATCATTTCGTTCTGAAGGTGTCATAGATTGTATGATTGCTTTAATATGGTCGATTTGTTTTTCATCCATATTCAAGTTATTGGCACCTTTCATCTTATTCATACCAGGAATCATCTTCATAATATCATCCAATGGACCTAAATTCTTCACTTGGTCTAATTGTTCTAAGAAGTCCTCCAGCGTGAAAGATGATGTACGCATTTTCTTTTCAAGGTCTTTAGCTTTATCAGTGTCGACATCTTGTTGTGCCTTTTCTATTAAGCTAAGTACGTCACCCATGCCCAGAATACGAGACGCCATACGTTCTGGATGGAATGCTTCTAATCCATCTAATTTCTCACTCATACCAACAAATTTAATTGGTTTTTGAGTAACAGAGCGAATAGATAGTGCAGCACCACCACGTGTATCACCATCTAATTTTGTAAGTGTTACACCCGTCAATTCAAGTTGTTCATCAAATGATTGAGCAACGTTAACTGCATCTTGACCAGTCATTGCATCTACAACCAACATGATTTCATTTGGTTTTGTAATCTCTTTAACATCACTTAATTCTTGCATCAATGCTTCATCAACATGTAAACGACCAGCGGTATCAATAATTACGAAATCCAAATGCTCTTCTTTTGCATGCTTAATCGCATTTTCAACAATTTGTTGTGGTTTTACTTGATCTCCTTCACTATATACAGGAATATCAATTTGCTTACCAACTGTTTGTAACTGGTCAATTGCAGCTGGTCGATAAATATCTGCCGCAACAAGCATCGGTTTTTTATTATATTTTTTACGCATTAACAACGCTAATTTACCGGCAGTAGTTGTTTTACCTGCCCCTTGTAAACCAACCATCATTACAACTGTTGGTGGTTTATTAGCCATTGTGATTGTAGTGTTTTCTCCACCCATAAGTTGAGTAAGTTCTTCTTGTACAATCTTAATAACTTGTTGACCAGGTGTTAATGATTTCATTACATCTGACCCTAAAGCTCTATCTGATACAGTTTTGATAAACTCCTTAACAACTTTAAAGTTAACGTCAGCTTCTAATAACGCTAATCGTACTTCACGCATCATCGTTTTAATATCAGCTTCTGTAACTTTACCTTTGCCTCGAATTTTTTGCATCGTTTCTTGCAAACGATCGGATAATCCTTCAAATGCCATATCAAATACCCTCCTTTTTTATCTCTATTTCTCTTGATAATTTCACTCTAAATCTTCTAGTGCTTGTATATATTGTTTAATTTTTTCAGAATCATGAACATGTAATTTCATTTTTTCATAAATTTCTTGCCTTAATTCAAAGTTTTTATACAGACCTAATTTCGTTTCATAATCTTCAACTAAGTCGCCAGTTCTTCTAATATTATCATACACTGCTTGTCGACTCACATCAAACGTATCAGCAATTTCACTCAATGAATAATCTTGTAAATAAAATAGTTCTAAATAATTGCGTTGCTTCTTTGTTAATAATGCTTGGTAAAAATCAAACAAATAGTTCATTCTGATGGTTTTAATTAAATCATTTTGACTCATCTGTATGACCTTCAGTCTCATCTACTTCGGATTGAATTGTTGTCGATTCATCCTCACTTTGCCCCTCAACATTTTGCTCTATCATATCTGCGAATAATCCATAGACATAACTTTCAGGGTTAAATGGTTGTAAATCATCTAATTTTTCGCCTAATCCTACATATTTAACTGGAATGTGTAATTCATTTCTTATTGCCAGTACAATACCACCTTTGGCTGTACCATCTAATTTCGTTAACACAATACCAGTCACATTCGTTACTTCTTTAAAAGATTTAGCTTGTGAAAGTGCATTCTGACCAGTGGTTGCATCAAGACATAATAATACTTCATGTGGTGCATCAGGTATAGCACGACCGATAACTCGTTTAACTTTTTCCAACTCATTCATCAGATTAGATTTGTTTTGCAAACGTCCTGCAGTATCACAAATTAATATATCTACACCTTTACTTTTTGCTGCATTAATCGCATCATACATTACAGCAGCTGGGTCAGAACCTTCACTTTGACTTGTAACCTCAACGCCTACGCGTTCACCCCATACTTTTAGTTGTTCAATGGCTCCAGCTCTAAAAGTATCACCTGCAGCTAACATAACTTTCTTACCTTCAGCTTGATAACGATGTGCAAGTTTACCAATAGTAGTTGTCTTACCAACTCCATTTACACCGACCATTAAAATAACATTTAATCTACCATCTTCTAAATGCATAACTTCAGAATGTTCATCATCTTGATGATATATTTCAACTATTTTTTCAACAATAACTTCTCTTAAATCTTCAGTTTCAGTTATATTTCTACGTTTCGCTTCTTCACGTAGTTCTTCAACAAGTTGCATCACAGTATTGAATCCAACATCGGCAGTGATTAACATTTCCTCTAAAGCTTCAAAAAAGTCTTCGTCAACTTTACGATAACGAGCGATTAAATTGTTAAGTTGTGCTTGGAAGTTCTCGCGTGATTTTTCCAATCCAGCTCTGAATTTAGCACCTATTTGTTGTGCTTCAATTTCTTCAAAGTCCTCAATTGAAATTAATCCGTCTTCATCAAAATCTGCTTCTTTTAACTTTTTAGGTTTCTTTTTCTCAGTTTTTTCAATAGTATCTTCAGTTTCTTGTGATGACTCTTCTGATTCTAATTGCTCTAATTCATCTTGTTGCTTAGGTTCTTCAGTTGAACCTGAAAATTTGTTCTTTAATCGTTTGAAAAAGCTCATGCTTGTTCCTCCTCCATGACTTTATCTATCGTATTTAAATTCACACTTACTAATTTCGAAACACCTGATTCTTGCATTGTAACACCATATAAACAATCCGAATATTCCATCGTTCCTTTTCTATGTGTAATAACAATAAACTGTGTTTGATCTGATAAATCCTTAAGATATTGTGCATAACGTATAACGTTCGCTTCATCTAATGCCGCTTCGACTTCATCTAGTATTACAAATGGTGCTGATCGAACTTGTAAAATAGCAAACAACAACGCAATCGCACTTAAAGCTCTTTCTCCCCCACTTAACAATGACAAGTGTTGTAATTTCTTACCTGGAGGTTGTACGATAATATCTACGCCTGCAGTCAAATAATCATCATCAGTCAATCTTAATTCCGCTTGACCTCCACCGAAAAGTGACTTAAATACTTCGGCAAAATATCCTTGCACCGCATGGAAGGTTTCTTTAAAACGATCTTTAACCTCTTGATCCATTTCATCTATAATTTGTTCTAATGTTGTCTTCGCTGCTCTTAAATCTGTACGTTGTTCATTTAAAAATGTATATCTAGAATTAATTTCTTCAAATTGTTCAATTGCATTCAAATTAACAGGTCCTAATTCTTCGATAGACATCTTAGTCAGTTTAACTTTTTTGCGCAACACATCAATAGCTTCATCTAAATCATATAACTCACTCGCACGTTCATAAGTTAAATGATATGTTTCGCTTAAATGGTCAATAGCATGATTAATTAATACATCTAATTTTGATTGTTCGGCTTTGATATCTTGGTAACGATTTTCGATGGATAAGATGTCTTGGTTTGCTTCTCGCAACTGTTGGTCCGTTGTTTCAATCGTATCATTGAGTTCCACTCGTTTCACTTTTAACGCATCTAACTCTTCACTAAATTGTGACTTATTTTTCTTACTTTCAGCAATTTTTGTTTGTATATTATCGAATGCTGTTTCCCCAGTTATTTCATCTGAATTAAACAGTGTAATTTGTTCATTTAAACGTTGTTGTTGTTCTGAATTTTTTTCTAATTGTTGTTTCAATCGTACATCTGTTTGTTTTTGCGTATTTAAGCGCTCTTTGATAACTGCTAAATCAGATTTTTTTTGATGTAAATTTTGTTGTATTTGGTTTGTACTCTCTTTTCCTTCTTTAGAAAGTTTTGTAAAAACATTAATGTCGTTTTCAAGTTTTGCCAATAAATCTTTAATTTCTTTTAAGCGTTTCTTTTTGTCATTTAAAGTTTTTTTACTTGTTTCACTTTGATAACCATCATTTTTTTCAAACTCAAATTCTTCATGTTCATCTTTTAAATGTGTTTCATTTTTTCGTAGTCTATCTAATTCTAATTCATAGTCATGAAGTTTTTGCTTAATAGCATTATATTTTTGTCCAATATCAAAATACCGTTCACTGAGTTCGTCTGACTCTGTTTTGATTGCTTGATATTGCTTTTCAAATTCAACCGTTTGTTGTTGATAATCTTCAAGTTGTGTACGCATTGTTGTAAGTTCATCTTTTTGTGATAAAATACTTTTTGTTTTGCGATCACCACCACCGGTCATTGAACCACCTGGATTTACAATATCACCTTCAAGTGTAACAATTCTCGTACGATAACGTATAGATCTAGCTAAATCATTTGCATGCTTTAAATCTTCAACAATAATGGTGTTACCTAAAAGATTTTGAACTACATTTTGATATGCATTGCTTGATGTTACAGCTTTTGAAGCGATATTCACAAAACCTTCAGCTTGTTCTGCTGTTGACAATATATCTTGACTTAATTGTCTTGGTTGAATCACATTTAATGGTAAAAATGTCGCACGTCCCAAACTATGTTGCTTTAAATACTGAATAGCTTGTCTGCCATCTTTCTCAGAATCGACGATGACATGTTGTAACGAGGCACCTAGTGCTGTCTCGATTGCTTTGGTCAGATTTGATGGTACTTGCACTACTTCTGCAACTGCACCATGAATGCCTTTAAGCTTGTCTTTTTTCGCTTTCAAAATATGTTTAACGCCATTAAAAAAGTAACTGTAATCTTCTTGTTGTGTAGCTAAGCTATCTATTCGAGATTTTAATTTTTCATTATATCTATATGCTTGATGTAGTTTTTCTTCATATGCTGTTTGTTGTTGCTTTAATTCTGTTAATTTTCGCTCACATTTTGTAGATTCTGACTCTAGTGCTTTTAAATCTTTTTGTGCAGATTGATATTGTTTTTCAACATCATTGATTGATTGTTGTATTTGTTTCAATTGTTCATACGCTTCAACCAATCTCGAGTCTAATCTTGATTGCTTTGATTCATTTTCTTGAATGGTATGTTCTAAAAATCGAATGTCATTATTAACATCGGATTGTTCAGACATTAATTGATAATATTCATCTTTAATCTTTTCAAGTTTCTCATCATGTTGTTCATCCGAGACATACAATTGAGATTCCAGATAATGAATTGCTTCATTCAATTCCTTTTGTTGCACTTTCAATTGATTCATCTGTGCTTTAGCTTCAGATTGTTCAGATTGTAATGCTTCTTTTTGACTTTCTAAACTTTCCTGTTCTTCTTCAAATCTAGCATTCGTTTCTGATTGGTTTTTCTTTCTTTCTTCTAATACATTAAGTTGTCCTGCGTACTTTTCTACATCTTCAGTTGCCTTAACCAATTTAAAGTTTAATGACTCTATCGTGTCATCTAATTGTTGTCGATCAGAATTGTATTTATTCAATGCATTAGTAAATTGTACTTTTTCAGCATCTTTAGACTCTTGTTGACTCTTTAAATGATTAAGATTGTCATCAAGTTCATGTATGTTTTTATTATATTCTTCTATATCATGTACTGTGACTAGAACATCACTACGTTCCATTTCTTGAGATAAATGTTTATATTCCTTAGCTATTGCTGCTTCTTCTCTTAAAGGTTCTACTCGCCCTTCTAAGTCATATAAGATGTCTTCAACTCTTGATAAATTATCTTCAGTTTGGTTTAATTTTTGCATTGAAGTTGCTTTACGTTTTTTATACTTTAAAACCCCAGCAGATTCTTCTAAAATTTGCCTTCTATCTACTGGTTTAGCATTTAATATTTCATCTACTCTACCTTGAGAGATAATACTAAAGGCTTCTTTACCTAGACCTGAATCTAAAAATAAATCAGTGATGTCTTTTAATCTCGCTCTATCGTTATTTAGATAATATTCACTATCGCCACTACGATATAATCTTCTTGTCACAACAACTTCACTTGCATCGACTTGCAATTTACCTGCACTATTATCAAGTTTTAATTTCACTTCTGCATAATTTTGTGCTTTACGATGTTCAGCTCCTGAGAAAATAATATCCTCCATCTTCGCTCCACGTAACGATTTCGCTGACTGCTCTCCTAGCACCCATTTAATCGCATCGGTGATATTACTTTTCCCACTTCCATTAGGTCCTACAATTGCTGTAACGCCCTCATCAAATTGTACATTTGTATGTTCAGCAAATGATTTAAAACCTACAGCATCAATTGATTTCAAATATACCATGCTATTCTCCTTAAAAAATTACATTGTTTCACGAAGATTTACACAATGTATTAATTATTCCTTTACGCTTCATAACAAAGTTATTTAACTTTATTCTTCATAGATTTATAAGCACGTTCTGCTGCTTTTTGCTCAGATTCTTTTTTGGTTTTCCCTTTACCTTCAGCTACAGCAGTACCTTCTAATATTACTTCTGAAGTAAATAGACGATGATGTGCGGGACCTTCTTCATTTATTAATTTATAGGTAACATCACCTTTATTTTGACGATGTACGTATTCTTGGAACTGTGTTTTGAAATCGACAACACCTTCCAATTCGTCATCTTCCACATATGGGAAGATTGTCTTTTCGGCAAATTTCCAAACTGATGGCAACCCTTGATCTAAATATAATGCACCTACAAAAGCTTCAAATGCATCGGATACTAAAGATGGTCTTGTTCGTCCACCTGTTTTTTCTTCACCTTTGCCTAATAAAATTAAATCATTCAAATGAATTTTTTTCGCAAATATTACAAGTGAAGGTTCACAAACTATTGT
Source organism: Staphylococcus sp. ACRSN (assembly GCF_022346615.1). Taxonomy (GTDB): domain Bacteria; phylum Bacillota; class Bacilli; order Staphylococcales; family Staphylococcaceae; genus Staphylococcus. The sequence continues at coordinate 48,254 of NZ_JAKRNS010000004.1, forward strand.
TGCACGCATCTTTGTTAAATTACCTTCTGGCAATTCTGGGTATTTATCGAACAAATAACGTGAAACCGTCAATTCTAATACCGCATCTCCTAAAAATTCCAATCTTTCATTGTGATCTAAACGATTCATATTAAAATCATTAATAAAACTAGAGTGAGAAAACGCTTGTTGATATAAGTCGATTTGATTAAAATTCAAATCTAATTCTTGCATTTTCCCAGCAAATTTGGCTTGGAATGCTTGAACCATTTCTTTTTTTTTATAATTGGTCAATCTCTTTCCTCCTCAGATTTAGAGCTAATCTATTATATACCCTTATATTTTACGTGATTTGCACACAAAACTAAAGGAAAAACTGTCCAAATCCATCTATATAATAGTAACAATCACTTAGCATTTCATTTTTATGTCATATTCTAATCAATTGGATGAATTTTAATTTTTAATCAATAAAAAATCTGAGCCGTATTCTATAACGACTCAGATATGTGTTTATTATTTTTCAATGCTATTAATAAATTTAACTGCATCACCAACAGTGTTGATTTTTTCAGCTTCTTCATCAGGAATTTCAGTACCAAATTCGTCTTCTAATTCCATAACTAGTTCAGCGATATCAAGTGAGTCAGCGCCTAAATCATCTTTGAAAGATGCTTCTTCAGTTACCTTTTCAGCGTCAACTCCTAAACGGTCAACGATGATATCTTTTACTTTGTCAAAGTTTTCCACGTCGATTCACCTCCTTCTAAAAGTTTACTTATAGACTTTTTTATTTTCCCATTTTATCGATTGAAATACAAGTAGTATTTCAATCGATACAAGGAGAATTGAATAAATTTACATTAAACTTCACATTACGCATATTAAAGTGTTAGCGAAGTTAAATCGATATTATGATTTTAAAATAAATGCATATCGAAGATAGTATTATAAATTCATTATTCCATATACATGCCGCCATTAACATGGATTGTTTGGCCTGTGATATATTTTGCTTTATCTGAAGCCAAAAATGCAACCGTATTGGCAATATCTTTATCTTCACCAAAGCGTGCTAATGGAATTTGACCTAACATTTGTTCTTTAAGTTCATCACTTAACGCATCCGTCATATCTGAAACAATAAATCCAGGTGCAACAGCATTAACAGTTATACTTCTAGAAGCTAATTCTCTAGCGACAGACTTAGTTAAACCAATTACACCAGCTTTCGTAGCAACATAATTCGTTTGCCCAGGATTACCTACTGAACCGACTACGCTTGAAAGATTAATAATTGCTCCACTTCTTTGTCGCAACATTTGTGGTGTTACTTTTTGGATACAGTTAAATACACCTTTTAGGTTCGTGTCGATAACGTCATCCCACTCTTGTTCTTTCATTCTCATAAGCAAATTATCACGCGTGATACCTGCATTATTTACTAATACATCAACAGTCCCAAATTGATTTACAACTTCTTTTATCATTGCTTTCACTTCATCGCCATTGGCAACGTTAGCTTGTATCGCAAAACTTTCTACACCTTTAGCTTTAACTTCTTCAACTACAGCATCAGCCTTATCTTTATTACCTGCAAAATTGACAGCTACATTATAGCCTTCATCAGCTAATTGTAATGCAATACTACGACCTATTCCTCTTGATGCTCCTGTTACTAATGCGCTTTTAGTCATTTTCATTCCACCCTTTTACATCTTCTAATGTTTGAATTGAAGTTACTGTTACATCTCTATTAATTTTTTTAATTAATCCTGATAATACTTTACCTGGACCAATTTCAATAAAATGATCTACCCCTTGTGCAATTAACCATTCTGTAGAATCAATAAACTGCACTGGTGAGTACAATTGTTTTATCATATTTTCTTTTATTACAGATGCGTCTGTTTCCCCTTGTGCATTAACATTTTGTACTACAGGGAATTTTGCATCATGCCATTCAAATTGATTTACAAATTCTGCGAAATCATTCTCAATAACTTGCATCATTGATGAATGAAACGGGCCAGAAACAGCTAATGGCATCACGCGTTTCGCACCTCTTGATTTACCTTCTGACACGAATTGATCAATTAAAGTTTTATGACCTGAAACAACAATTTGTCCTGGTGAGTTAATATTTGCTGGCTCGACAACTTCGCCATCAGTAGATAAATCTTTACAAATCGCGTCTACTTCATCATAATCCAAACCAAGAACTGCAGCCATACTACCCACACCATCTGGGAATGCAGCGGACATCAATTGACCACGTTTACGGACAATTTTAACAGCATCTTCAAATTTCAAAACTCCACTTGCAACTAAGCTCACATACTCACCTAGACTATGTCCCATTGTATATGACGCATCAATGTGATCTAACGCACTTAACAAAGCTGTGCTATGTGTTAGAAGCGCTGGTTGCGTATTTTCAGTTTGACCTAATTTTTCTTCTGAATCTGTAAACATCGTTTCTAATAAATCAAAATCAACTGCCGCTTGTGCTTCATTTAAAACCGCAGTAGCTTTTTCATTTTCATTGTATAAATCATTGGCCATACCAACTTTTTGTGAACCTTGGCCAGGGAAAATTATTGCCGTTTTACCCATTCTCTGCACCTACCGTTTCCGTCATTGTTTGAACAATTCTTTGTTCTCCTGCAATTTTTGCTTGTTTAATAGCAGAATAAAATGCTTTAGCACTTGAACTACCATGTGCCTTCACAACCGTACCATTCAATCCTAATAATACGGAACCACCATACTCTGCGTAATCCATTTTCGTCATTAATGCATTTAAATCTTTACGTAAAATTAATGCTGCCATTTTATTTTTAAAACTACTTAACAATGTAGATTTAAACATTTTACCTATCGATTTAGCAACACCTTCGAGATTTTTCAAAATCATATTTCCAGTATAACCATCTGTAACAATAACATCTGCTACATCTTGCATTAATCCTTTTGCTTCTACATTTCCAGCAAATTTAAATTCATTTTGTGAATCCATTAGTCCATAAGCTTTTTTTGTTAAACTATTACCTTTTGCAGCCTCTGTGCCAATATTTAGTAATCCTACTGAAGGTTGATCAATACCTCTAATTTTTTGTGCATATATATGCCCTAACTGTGCATACTGTAAAAGGTGCTCAGGCTTTGCTTCAGCATTAGCACCGACATCCATAAATACAAATCCTTTACCAGAAATTGTTGGTAATGTAACGACTAATGCTGGTCGTTCTACACCTTTGATACGACCAACTATAAATAAACCAGCAGACATTAATGCACCTGTATTCCCAGCAGATACACAACCTTCTGCTTCACCAGATTTCACTGCTTCTGCCATTTGCACCATAGAACTATCTTTTTTTCTTTTAATTGCACGAACTGGTTCATCTTCCATCGTGATTTCTTCTGTACAATGTCTCACTTCAACTCTCTCATGTTGAATTGTACATTGAGATTTATCTCCAAATAAAATGATTTCTAAGTCACTAAAATCATTTATTGCTTTTTTCACTGCATCTAAGACAATTTTCGGTGCATCGTCTCCGCCCATCATATCAATAGCTAATTTAACCATCTTGCTCATCCTCACTTGTATAATACATTTTAAATGTACCTTTAAATACCAATATATCCTTTACATACGAATTAACTTGAATTATAAAATATTTATTTGTGCTTTCAATGACATGTGCTTCTGCACGCACTGTGTCGTGTAATTTCACTGTTTTTAAAAATTCAACATTGCTTTCTTTAGTTAATACACTAGACTTATGTATTAATGCTACACAAAGCGAATTTGCTTGTGCAAATAATACATGGCCACGTGCAATTTGGTTTCTAGTAAATACAGAGTCTTCATCGATGTCGATAATTGAGGTTGCCTCATGGTTAGGTTGTACATTAATTACATCCCCAATAATTTCACTTCCGTCAATTGAACGAATTCGATCATGATTTTTTCTAGCAACCATTTTGATTCTTTTACGTAATTCCGGAATATCCAAGTATGTACGATCTAACCTGATAGTTTGAATACTTACTGAAAATAATGTACTCAAATCCAAATCAGTAATGAAGGGATTTTTTTCTAATTCTTTCTTTATTGCATCTCTACGTTCTTGTTTTTTCAGTTTCATTTATTCAACCCCTATTTTTAGTACCAAGTCTTAAACATTCCTAACATATCATAACACTTTCTTTTTGTTCCACTCAACAAATATCATCATTATTCTGAATAATTTTTATTACTTTTATTTCAATTCAATCTAAACAATTCACAAATACATATTATTCATTTTTTGTAAAAAATTTAATTAACTTTAAGATTTTAAAAATTACAAAAGTGTTAAACTTTAATTATTTTTAAAATAGTTATTGATTTTAACTAATATTAAATGCATAATGATAAACAATTCATAATTAAAATATAAATTTGCTTTTTAATAATTTCGGAGGTATTTAAATGAAAAAATTTTTATTGGCAACATTAGCATCGAGTGCAACGATTGCATTGTTAAGTAATACCGTTGACGCTAAAGAGACATCAGAACGACAAACCATTACTGAAAGTCAATTGAAGCATCTAGATGATTTAAAAGTTACAAGCAACCAAGATATAGAAAAATTATTACAAGATAACGCTCAAAAATTAATTCAAAACAAAACCAAATCTAAAGATGAAAGTTATGTACGTTCTGCATTTGATCAGTATCATGTAGTTAAAAAAGAAGCTGACCAAGCTGGTTCTACACACTATACATTAGAACCAAACAAAGATAAAATCACTGCTTCAGATAGTCGTATCAAAGTACATGTGAACAAAGATAATAAAGTAACATTAATTAATGGTAATTTAGATAAACCTAAAATTGAAACCACTAATACAGTGAAACTTTCTAATAACGACGCTGAATCAAAAGCATTTTCTGCCTTAGGTATTAACAAAGATAAAGTAAGTAATATTAAAGGTTATCCTATTATAAGCAATAATAAACTAGATATTAACAGTGATAAGAAAAAATTAATTTATAATGTTGAAATCAATTACATAAAACCTAAAATTGCGCATTGGAAAGTTCAAATTGATGCCAATACTGGCGAAGTGATTCGAAAACAAAACTTAATTGAACATGCTACGGCCACTGGTAAAGGTACAGGTGTGAATGACGATGTAAAATCACCATTAAACTTAACGCAGACACTTGGTAAATATACATTACACGACACTTCTCAAGATACCGAAATTGAGACTCGTTCAGCTAAAAGTACAGAGTCACTGTCTTTACCAATTATTAATGATACAAATAATTTTAATAAAGATAATCAAAAAACTGGTGTTGACGCACATTATTATGCAAACTCTGTGTACCATTATTATTTAGATAAATTTAATCGCCAAAGTTTGGATAATAATAATAAAAAAATTGATTCAGTCGTTCATTACGGTAAGCAATATAATAATGCTGCTTGGACTGGACAATATATGGTGTATGGTGATGGTGATGGCAAACAATTCGCACCGTTATCTGGTGCCAAAGACGTTGTTGCACACGAACTTACACACGCAGTCACTGAAAACACAGCTGCATTGGAGTATCATGATCAACCAGGCGCTTTAAATGAATCCTTTTCTGATGTCTTTGGTTATTTCAATGATCCAGATAATTGGTTGATGGGTGAGGATGTGTATACACCTGGAAAAGATGGTGATGGTTTACGTAGTCTTTCTAATCCGGAGAAATACAATCAACCAGCAAATATGTCTGATTACTACAAAGGAACTGAAGACGAAGGTGGCGTGCATATTAATAGTGGTATTCCGAACAAAGCAGCTTATTTAACAATTAAATCTATCGGAAAATCAAAAGCTGAGCAAATCTACTATTTAGCATTAACACAATATTTAACACCTAAATCACAGTTCACTGACGCTAAAGCATCATTGAAAGCTGCTGCAAACCAATTGTATGGAGATAATAGCACGGAAACTCAAGCAATAGATAAAGCTTGGAATGATGTTGGTGTAACGGACTAACTGCAGTTTATTTTGCATAAAATAAGATAAGCAAAACAGTCTGGGACATAAATACCCAGCATTAAGCCCATCAAAGATTCTGATCTTTGATGGGCTTCTTATTTATATCAATATTCTGTATTGTTATTGCTCGCTTACCTATAGGGATGGGTCGCACAAATTGTAAATCATGTTAGTAGAAACAATTCCAGAAAATGAATTCAACCATTCCTATGGTGCTTCTTCTTATCATCGATTTTATTATGTACCGGACGCTTTTAATTCAAATATTATGATTTGCACAGAGTATAATCACTAAAAATTTAATTCGACTTTTTAGATTCACACTCCAAACATCCTCATATAATTTAATTTTTACAATTTCAAGTAATCTTCGAATCAATCAAATTAGCATTTATTAATGCTAAAACATAGCGTCATCATTTTTAATCAAAACTCATATATAGCAGGTTTTCTTGGATAAATGACTTTAATCGCTCATATTGAGACTCAAAAAATACTCCAGATTGTATCAACTCTGCCGCTTCATCTCTAGCAACCTCAAGCATTTTGTAATCTTCTACGACATTCGCAACTAAAAAATCAGGCAAGCCACTTTGTTTAACACCAAAGAAATCACCCGGTCCTCGCATTTCTAAATCTCTTTCACTCAATTCAAATCCATCAGTAGTTTGCGTCATAATATTCATTCTTTCTATACCTGTTTCTGTCTTAGGTGATGCTATTAGCACACAATAACTCTGATGTTCACTTCTTCCAACACGACCACGTAACTGATGTAATGTTGACAAACCAAAACGATCCGCATCATATATCATCATAAATGTTGCATTTGGTACATTCACACCCACTTCAACAACTGTTGTAGATACAAGGACATCTATTTCATGATTACTAAATCGTTGCATAACGTCATCTTTATCGTCAGATGATAATTTCCCGTGTAAAAGGCCTACTTTTCCCTCACCATAATATTGTTCTAACGATTCAAAAAGCGCGACAACATTTTGAACATCCTCTAAATGTTCTGAACTCTCTATTAACGGACAAATCACATATGCTTGTCTACCTTTTTTCAATTCTATTGTCATTTGATTTACAACACTCTCATAAGCTTCATGTTTAGACCAAGTTGTGATTATCGGCTTTCTACCCTTTGGCAACTGTTTAATAGAAGATACATCCATTTCACCAAAAACAGAAATCGCTAAAGTTCTTGGTATCGGTGTAGCTGTCATGAACAAAACATTAGTCATTGCACCTTTTTCGCGCAATAGTTGTCTTTGGTTAACGCCAAACCGATGTTGTTCATCTGTAATTACTAATCCAATATTATGAAAAATAACATCCTCTTGAATTAGTGCATGTGTTCCAATAACACAATCTATTTCATTATTTTTAAGTTGTTCTAATAATAACTTTCTTTTCTTCCCTTTTACAGAACCAGTAAGTAGCGCAACATTCATACGATCACCAAACAACTCAACTAGACTCTCGGCATGCTGTTCAGCTAAAATTTCAGTTGGAACCATTAATGCAGATTGATACCCTGCCGTCTTTAAAGCATACATGCAAATTGCAGCCACTACAGTTTTACCAGAACCGACATCACCTTGAAGTAAACGATGCATGCGTACTGGTGCCTTCAAGTCTCTAAATATTTCATTTACACTATTTTTTTGTGCATTCGTTAGTTCAAATGGTAAATCTTCAATAAATTTTTTAACCAATTCAATGTCATAATCTACTTCAATTGCTTCATCGGATGTTTTTTCCAATCGATTTAACCATTGCATACGCAGTTCAAACATAAACAATTCAGTAAAAGCATATGTTCGTCGTGCTTTCAGTAGAGATTGTTTGTCAGGTGCAAAATGTAGGGCATGAAGTGTATCATTCAAAGATTCTAATTTATATTTTGCTCTTAATTCATCTGACAACCATTCATGAATTGTAACTTCTCCTAATACTTGCCTGATCATTTCTCGTAATGGCTTTTGCTTAATGCCTTCTTTTATTCTATAGACTGGTTCAAATTGCGAACCTGAAAGTTCATTTTGATTAAAAAACATTCGAGTACCATTGATTTCCTGCTTATTTCTACTCCACTTACCTTTTACAGTTACAGTACTATGTAATTCAATTTTCTTTTTTAAATAAGGTTGATTGAAAAACGTACATTTTACTGCAATATTATTTACCATAATATGTACTGTTAACTTAGATTTATTTCTACCAAAAAAAGCAACAGTAGGTGTAGAATATACTTCTCCCACAACTGTCACTGTTGTTTGATCTTCCGCCTGATTTAAATCTATAACAGTATTATCATCATAGCGTGTCGGTAAATATAATATTAAGTCTTCCACCGTATGAATATTCAATTCATTAAGTACGGCCAATCGTTTTGGCCCCAACCCCTTTATTTGTGATAAAGGGAAGGGACTATCTATTAAGTTGATTTTTGACATTTTAATCACCAAATATTTCTTGTTTTAATCGTTGGCCTGTAGGTGTACCTGCTAGACCTCCTCGTCCAGTTTCACGCAATGCTGAAGGCATAGTTTGGCCAATCTTATACATCGCTTCTATCACTTCATCAGTAGGTATTCTTGACGTCACACCAGCTAATGCCATGTCTGCAGAAACAATCGCATTAGAAGCACCAGCTGCATTTCTTTTGACACAAGGCACTTCAACTAAACCAGCAACTGGATCACATACTAAACCTAGCATATTTTTTAAGCAAATTGCAAAAGCTTCCGCTGATTGTTGTGGCGTTCCACCTGCTAATTCGACCGTAGCACCAGCAGCCATTGCCGCAGCAGAACCTACTTCAGCTTGACAACCACCAGCTGCACCAGAAATGGATGCATTATTTGCAACTACAAATCCAAAGGCACCAGCTGTAAGTAAAAAGTTGAGCATATCTTTACGACTTGGCTCTAAACGTGGTTTCAATCCAAACAAAACACCTGGTACAACACCAGCCGAACCAGCTGTAGGCGTTGCACATATTTTACCCATAGCAGCATTAACTTCGTTGGTCGCTACAGCTTTACTTACCGCATCTAATAGTGTTGGTCCTGCAAGTGATTTTCCAGATTTTATATACTCTTGTAATAATACTGCATCTCCACCAGTTAGTCCTGTAGTCGACGTTACACCTTTTAGTCCTTCATCTAAAGCATTTTCCATTGTTTGTAAATTTTTGTCCATATGTGCATATACTTCAGCTTCTGATAAACCTGTTACTTCCATCTCTTGCTCTAACATTATTTCGTGAATTGTTTTATTCTGCGATTCACATAATGCAATTAATTCTTCCACACTTTTAAACATGTAATAACCTCCGTCATGCGTCTCCCATGAGTGAAACTGTCACTACACCATCGACGTTTTTGATTTTTTCTATAATTTCATCGTTGATTGCATCATCTAATTCACAAGTCATCAAGGCTTGATCCCCTTTTTCCTTCCTAGAAACTTGCATACTACCAACATTGATACTTGAATCCCCTAAAATATTCGCTACTCTACCTATTGTTCCGAATGTATCTTTATGAAATACTAGCAATGCTGGATAGTTTCCACTTATTGCAATGTTAAATCCATTAATAGCAACTACTTCAATCTTGCCTCCACCGATTGAAACGCCCTCAACAGAAATTTCTTTCACTGAATCACGCATATTAATAATTGCTGTATTAGGGTGAGATCTTTCTTCAGCCATTTCAATAAAATTAACCTTTACACCCATTTCCTCAGCCGTTTCCAAGCTTGTACGAATTCGATCATCATCTGTATCATAACCTAACAAGCCGCCAACAAGTGCAACATCTGTTCCGTGACCTCTATAAGTTTCCATAAACGAACCATACAAATAAATATCAACTTGCTTTGGCAAATAATTAAATAAATCACGTGCTACTAGTCCGATTCTGACTGCACCTGCTGTATGTGAAGAAGATGGGCCGACCATTGTAGGACCGATAATATCAAATACTGTTTTATACTTCATAAATTATACCCCACTCTTATTTTTAATATTTCTAATGTGTTACGCTTACATTTGTTAAATGTTGCTATTATTATAACAAGTTAGTATCAGTTTATAAACCTATACTGGTTACCTTCCGTATATTAAAAGAAATGTATATTATAGTGCTCAACAAAAGGATTGATTATTGCTTTTTATATTTTATACAACCAATTGTATTTCAATTTTTTTAAAGATTATAAATTAAATACACACAAAAATATACGTAATTAGATTTAACTATCTAATCACGCATATTATGACTGTACTCATTCTTAATAATTACTTATTGGCTTATTCAACAGAGAATAAATATGGATAAACTGGTTGGTCACCTTGATGTGTATCCAATTCAATATCCTCAAACGTACTTTCAATCCACGAAACTATGGCGTCTGTTTCAGATTCATTTGCTTCTGATCCAATAATCATTGTTACGATTTCACTTTCATCATTTATCATAGCGCTCAATAAACTTTGTACCGCATCGATTAACACTGAATTACTCGTGACAATTTTATCTTCAATTAAGCCCATAAACTCATCTTTCTTTATTTCAATACCGTCAATTTTAGTATCACGTACGGCATAAGTAATAGCTCCAGATGATACTACTCCAATCGTTTCATTCATTCTATCTTGATTATCTTTCAATGAATCTGATTCATCAAAATTAAACAATGCTGCTATTCCTTGTGGAATTGATTTACTTGGCACAACAATTGCTTCTGCATCTACAATATTTGTTGCTTGTTCACTGGCCATCATAATGTTCTTGTTATTTGGCAATATAATTGCGCGCTTACATTTTGACTCTTCAATCACTTTAACGATATCTTCAGTTGATGGATTCATAGTTTGACCGCCACTAATAACATGTGTTGCGCCCATTGATTTAAATAACTCAGAAATACCGTCACCCATTGATATTGTAATAACCGCTGTTTCAACTTCTGTTGGTAATGTTGGTTGAGTATTACTTGTTTCATTGTTATTTTGTTCTTTTTTCACAACTTCTCTATGTTGTTCTCGCATATTTTCGACTTTAAGCTTTATTAGTTCTCCATATTGTTGACCGTAATTAAATACATTGCCAGGTTTTTCTGTATGTACATGCACTTTTACGATTTCATCATCATTAATAACTAATAAAGAATCTCCAAATTCGCTCATATCATTTCTAAAAGTTTGTTCATCGAATTCTTTTTTTTCTTTACCAAATCGAACCATCATCTCTGTACAATAGCCGAATTCAATGTCTTCAGTATTGATTACGCCATGAAAATCATGCGCTTCATTCACAAGTGTATCCTTATCCAATTTAGGAACTTGTGAATCAATTGTTTCACCCTTTAATGCGCTTAAAAAGCCTTGATATACTAAAACTAGACCTTTACCACCACTATCGACTACACCAACTTCTTTAAGAACGGGTAATAAATTCGGTGTGTTTTCAAGTGATTTCTCAGCTTCTTCAACGATATATGTTAATAATTCAATACAATCCGTTGTTTCTTTCACTTTTTCTTGTGCCGCTGTTCCAGCGTCTCTTGCAACCGTTAAAATTGTCCCTTCAACGGGTTTCAAAATCGCTTTATATGCAGTATCAACTCCAGCTTGAAAACTTTCCGCTAATTGCTGTGCATTTATACGCTCTACTTCTTCTAGCTGTTGACTAAATCCCCTAAAAATTTGAGATAAAATTACACCTGAATTACCTCTAGCTCCCATTAATAATCCTTTAGAAAAAGTTTTACCTAATTCTCCAATATGTTGAGATAAATTATTCTCAATCGCTTCTCTACCTGATGTCATTGTTAAATTCATATTTGTTCCCGTATCGCCATCTGGCACGGGATAAACATTTAATGAATCAACTAAATCCGCATGATTTGATAAATTTTGCGCTCCTTGAATAATCATTTCAGCAAATAATTTACCATTAATTTCGCTAACCATTGTACGTTATCCTCCTAGTTTTTCACGCCGTTATTCACTCGTACACCTTGTACAAATATATTTATAGATTTTACTTTTACTTTTAATGTTTGTTCCACAGTATATTTTATTGTTGATTGTAAATTACTTGCAACCTCGGAAACTTTGGTACCGAAACTCACAATGATATACATATCGATATTAACTAAACCATTTTCTTCCTTCACGATAATTCCTTTTGCGTAATTATCGTAGCCTAAAATTTCTGCAATGCCATCTCTAACTTGTTGTCTAGAAGCCATGCCTACAATCCCATAACATTCTACTGCTTTACTGCCTACTACTGAAGCTATTACCTCATTTGAAATGTCAATACTACCATAATCATTCGTAATCTCTAATGTCATTTTTATAGGCCTCCTAGTATTTCGTTATTAAATTATAAATAAAGCGCTTCTTTTGAGAATTTCTTATATTTATCCACATTGTACAATTATAGCATAAATTGATTTTAACAAAAGCATAACCATTATAAAACAATAATTTTTTCCAATAAAAGATTGCTATATAAATTTATCTATGGTACATTATTTGAGTATGTAGTAGATACGTGTATTTATATTTATTAAAGGAGGTACTTTCATGGGCAAACAATGTTTCGTAACAGGTCGTAAAGCTTCAACTGGAAACAATCGTTCACACGCTTTAAATTCTTCTAAAAGAAGATGGAATGCTAACCTTCAAAAAGTTAGAATTCTTGTAGACGGAAAACCTAAAAAAGTTTGGGTTTCTGCACGTGCTTTAAAATCTGGTAAAGTAACTAGAGTTTAATAAATATAATGCACGAAAAGACCAATCCTTATGTGGAGGATTGGTCTTTTTTTATTTTTATTTAAATTGTACGTTTATCATTACTTCGTATCATTAATACATTGCCTTCGAATATATGGATAATGCCTTGTTCTAATACTAATTCATTAGAAATAGTTAAGGTAGTACCTTTTATTAAAACTTCATGTTCTAGCTCATATTTAAAATCCACAAGCGTTATTTCCGTGGGATATGTTACCGGTACAAATGATATATATTGCAAATCATTCCGTCGCCCAATATGATGTGTACCTTTTTCTAGATATTGAATTTCATTACACTCATCTATTAATTTTATCGAAACACCTTGTTTTAAATAATATGGTTTTTCTAATATTTGAATAGCACCCAAAAAGTGATCTAGTCTTCCACCAGTAGCACCATATATCTCTATATCTTTATAGCTATATGCAACAGCCTGTTCAATACCCAATGCTAAATCGGTGTCGTTTTTTTCGGGATTTAGCGGATTAATTGGTATCCGTTTTTCTATCAAAGCAAATTCTTCTTCATTAATAGAATCAAAATCCCCCACTGCAAATTCAGGCGTGATATTATGTTCAATTAGCACTAGCGTCCCACGATCTATACCTATCCACAATTCGTCTGCTTTACGCTTCAAAAGATCAATAGGTAAATTTCTATCTCCGCATAGTAAGTTGACTTTCATATTAATCAACCTTTCAACTGTTTTGTTACTTGTTTATAATCATCCTGTTTAAAGAAATATGAACCTGCAACCAACATCGTTGCACCATGTGCAATCACACTTTCCACCGTTTCATTATTTATGCCACCATCGACTTCAATTTCAAAATCCAAATTCATTTGTTGCTTGATTGATGATAATTGATCTAATTTTTCAATACTATCTTCAATAAAACTTTGACCACCAAAACCTGGATTAACAGTCATAACTAACACATAATCTACCATTTTAATTACTGGCTTGATGGCATCTATTGGTGTACCTGGATTTACAACAACACCAGCTTTGATATGTTGCGCTTTAATTTGTTCAATTACTCTATGGATATGTGGTGTAGCTTCTACATGTACTGATATCATATCTGCACCATGCATTGCAAAGTATTCAACATATTTCTCAGGTTCTTCAATCATTAAATGGACATCAATAGGTAAATTTGTTCCTTTTCTTACAGCATCTAAGATTGGTAAACCAATGGATATATTAGGAACAAATTGACCATCCATAACATCAAAGTGAACTCCGTCAACACCTGCGTCTTCCAAAGCATTTAATTCTTGTTGTAAATTTAAAAAATCTGTTGATAATAATGATGGATATAGTTTTACCACTTAATATCTTTCCTTTCTATTCGCTATCTCGTTATAAAGTTGGACATAATGATCATATCGAAATTGAGCTATATGTCCTTCCTCTATCGCCTTTTTCACTTGGCATTTTGGTTCCTTTAAATGGTTACAATTTCTAAATTTACACTGTTCACCTATTTCATTAATTTCTAGAAAATAGTGTTTTACTTCGTCTTTTTGAATATGATCAAAATCTAAAGCACTGAAGCCAGGTGTATCTGCAATGAAACCATTTGCTCTTTCAAATAATTCGACATGTCTTGTAGTATGTCTTCCACGATTAAGTGACTTAGAAATATGTTGCGTTTCTAAATCTAAATTTGGAAAATAACTATTTAGCAATGTTGATTTACCAACTCCTGATTGTCCACTCAATACTGCTAAACCAGGCCCCCATGCTCGAAACACATCTTGAATATCATCATCTACACCAATAAATTGTGTATTATAACCCATATCTTCATATATCGATAAATGATGCTTAATATTTTGAGAGATTGAATCTGTAGTTAAATCTTTTTTAGTCACTAAAATCCTCGGTCTTAAATGATATGAATGTGCAATTACTAAAAATCTATCTAAGAGTTGTGTTGAGAAATCTGGTTCAACCGCACTCATAACGATAATAAGATGATCAATATTACTTACTGGAGGTCGTTTTAATTCATTTTTTCTTTCGTGGACATGATGAATATAACCCTCAGTTATATTTTCCACTTCAAAATCGACAACATCACCTACTATAGGTGAAAATTTATTCTTTCTAAATAAGCCACGTGGTTTGGTATCGTAATATGAACCATCTACATCCACACGGTAAACACCACTGATTGATTTTATGATGCGACCTGTTTTCACTTAGGCACCCCTCTTTTAAATACTATTACTTTATATATTATATCAAAGCACTTTCATTTTAAATATGAATTAAGCATATTTATAGAAAATTTATAATTTGATTCAATACACATACTAAAATCTAAGTGTTACAAGATTTATATACATTCCGAAATATAAACAAACCACACTATAGCTTATACTTAACAAAAAAACACCTAGAAATGTTCAATATTATCATCAAACCTATCTAGGTGTTTTAAAAATTAATATTTACTTTTTACTTAAAAATCATATGGAATATCTTTATCTGCTACTATTTTATTATCGACACGAATTGTAAAACCTGCAGTTTTGTCTTTTTCAATAGTCATCGGTATCTTAACTGTTTTGTTATCTTTTATTTTAAAAGTTTGGGCTGCAGATGTCCCCGGATTATCCTTATCTCTTATATAAATTTTAACTTCCTGTTCCTTATCATCTTTACCTGTATATGGTATTTGATACGTTTCAGTGTAGTCTTTAGTGGCTTCATCATCTTTGTCTTCTGTCTTGTCTTTATCGTCTGACTTGTCTTTGTCATCTGACTTATCTTTATCATCTGTTTTTGGCGCCCCTGATGAAACTGTAAATGCAATTGTAGAACCTTCGTTTACTTCTTCATCTTTAGGCGATTGACTTATGACATTACCTTTTTTAATCTTTTCATTTTCTTGTTCTTCATTTAACACAACTTTAAACCCTTTATTTTCAAGCTCTGATTTTGCTGTCTTAAATGATTTTTTTTCGTAATTGTCGACATAGACTTGTTTTACACCTAATGATTCAGTTAATTTGATGCCACTGTCGTTTACTTTTACTTTTTCTCCAGGATTAACATTTTGATTTTCAATTAAGCCTTTTGCGATATTATTTTTAGTATAGCTTTTATCAATTTTAACATCATTTATCCCCAGTTTTTTCAGCTGGTTTAGCGCTTCATCTTTAGAAATACCATATAATCTTGGCATTTCAACTGTCTTAGGTCCTTTTGAAAGAACCAAATCTACTTTACTATTTTGTTCTAAACGCTCGCCTTTATCTGGGTTTGTTTTGACTATTTTGTTCTCAGGATATTGATCACTGTATGTACGTGAAATATTCCCTACTTCTAATTTATTATCTTTTAGAATTTTTTCTGCTTCTTTTTCAGTTTTACCTGATAAATCTGGTGCTTCTAAATATTTATTTCCAAACATGCCCATTGCCATAAAACCAAATAAACCGAATAACAATAACACTAATATTGCTGTATATATCACTTTTTTACGTTTAGAACGCTTTTTACCTGCTCCGGCATACATTGGTTCTTCGCTAGATTGAAATTCTTGTTGATTCACAATTGGTATTTGCATCGTTTGTTTAAAATTTTTATCTTGATCTTCTTTGGTACGATTCGCTAATTCAGATTTATCAATCGCTATTGTTTTGGTGTTGGTTTCATCAGATTGATATGTACTTTCTGATTGTCTCTCTGTAGATAAAGCCGTATCTAAATCTCTTTCCATTTCTTGAACAGATTGATAGCGATCAGCTTTATCTTTTTCTGTTGCTTTTAATACAACATTACTTAGCGCTTGTGGTATCTCTGAACGTTTTTCAGTAGCGTTAGGCATCGGTTCTTGGATATGCTTAATCGCAATACCTACTGCAGTTTCTCCAGAAAATGGCGGTTTGCCAACTAACATTTCGTAAAGTACAACACCGATGGAATAGATATCTGTACCATTGTCTGTCATTTCACCACGTGCTTGTTCAGGTGAAAGGTACTGAACAGTTCCTAATACATGATTTGTCTGAGTCATTGTTGTCTCACTCAATGCTTTCGCGATACCAAAATCCAAGATTTTTAATGTTAAATTTTCATCTACTAGAATATTTTGTGGTTTAATATCACGATGTACAATTTGTGTATCATGCGCATGTTTTATTCCATCAATAATCTGCTTAGTAAACGAAACAACTGTTTTTAAATCAAGTGGTTTATTTTGTTGAATGTATTCTGCCAATGTTGGACCTTTAATATATTCCATTACTAAGAAGAAATTATCATCATTTTCCGTCACATCAAATACATTAACAATATTGTTATGCGATAACTGACTTAAATTGTGTACCTCACGTTCAAAACGCTTGATTGTTGTTTCCTTTTCCCCAGGTGGAATTCTAATCGCTTTAATTGCAACATTACGGTCGAGTATTGAATCTGTAGCTAGATAGACAGTACTCATCCCTCCACCACCAAGCTTTTTAATCACTTTGTAGCGCTCATTTATTAAGTTGCCTATCATACTTTATCTCCTTCAATCTCAGCCAAAACAACACTAACATTATCATTAGAATCATTAGATAAAGCTAAGTTAATTAAATTCTGTCCATGTTGCTCTAAAGTACTATCTTTTAATAATTCTTCTTGAATTGCTTGATCAAATGTAAAATCTGTTAATCCATCTGAATTTAATAATAGATAATCATAGAATTTAGTTTTTTTAACAAAGACATCTGGTGTTACCAATTTATCAGTTCCCATAACTTTGGTAATAATATTGCGTTGTGGGTGATGAAATGCTTCTTCTTGCGTTATTTGTCCCATCAACACTAGATGGTTAACGAAAGAATGGTCATTTGTAATTTGCTCAATTTCTCGACTGTTTACTAAATAAGCCCTAGAGTCACCTACATTTGCCACAACAATATAGTGATCAAATACTAATGCGCAAACACATGTAGTTCCCATGCCTTTATAAGCAGGGTTTTCTACTGATTGTCGATACAAATCACGATTGATAGCTTTTAATGTCGTGCTCAACCATGATTCAGCTTGTTCCTCTTCTATTAGGTTTTCAGATTCAAAGCGGCGTTTTAATTCATCTCTAACAAATTGACTGGCAATTTCTCCGGCTAAATGTCCGCCCATGCCATCACACAATACTAATAATTGTTGGTCTGTCTGGTTATAAAAAACGCCACCTGCATCTTCATTTTTATCACGATATCTTCCCATGTCAGTAAAAAATTGTGCTTTTAGCATGTCACTACCTCGTTTCTACTTTTCGTTCCTTTGCTCTAAGTTGCCCACAAGCAGCATCAATGTCTGCACCTTGTTCACGGCGAATTGTTGCATTTATACCTAAACGTTTTAATTCTTTTTCGAATTTAAATATATCTTCCTTAGGTGTTTTAACGTAATTTCTTTCTGGAACATGGTTAACAGGAATTAAGTTTACATGACAATTTAATTTTTGAATTAAATGCGCCAATTCTCTAGCATGTTCTACCTGATCATTTACGCCTCCAAACAGACCATATTCAAATGTAATACGTCTATTTGTTTTTTCTTGATAATAGTTAATTGCTTCCATAAGTTTTTCAACATTATACGCTCTATTAATTGGCATAAGTTGCGAACGAATTTCATCCTTTGCACCATGCAAACTAACTGCAAAGTTAATTTGTATATCTTCATCAGCAAAATCATAAATACGAGGAATAATCCCTGATGTAGAGACAGTGATATGTCGTGCTCCAATATTCAAACCATTGTCGTTATTAACTATTTTAAGGAAATCCATCATTTCATCATAATTTTCAAATGGTTCACCGATACCCATAATTACAATTTGAGATACACGCTCTTCTGTTTCATCTAATGCTTTTTGAACTGTAAGTACTTGAGAAACAATTTCTCCAGCTTCTAGATTTCGTTTTAAGCCACCTAATGTAGAAGCACAAAATGTACAACCAATTCGACAACCAACTTGTGTAGTCACACAAACCGAATTTCCATATTCATGTCGCATCAATACAGTTTCAATTGTATAACCATCTTGCAATTCAAATAGAAATTTAATCGTACCATCTTTACTTTCTTGTTTTACAACAGTAGTTAAAGTCGTCATAGCAAAATTATCTTTTAAAATTTCTCTTAATTCTTTTGATAAGTTGGTCATTTCATCAATACTGTTCACGCGTTTTTCATATAACCATTCAAAAATTTGTTTCGCTCTAAACTTTTGTTGTCCGTGGTCTTGTAACCAATCTCCCATTTCATCATATCTTAATGAATAAATCGATTGCTTTTCAAAATTGGGAAGAAATTTATTCTTTTTCTTCTTTTCTGCAGTAATCATATATTAATTATCCTTTCTTTTAATCCTAGTTATGAAAAAGCCATCTGAGTTAAAGTCTTGCGGTAAAATTTGCATGGTTTTCACTTTTTCTCCAGTGATTGGGTGCTCAAATGCATCAAATTCAAAATCTTTATTTTCTTTTAAAAATGTATATATTACATTTTCATTTTCCAATTGTTCTATCGTACACGTTGAATATACGAGTGTGCCACCAGGTTTCAAGTTATTTTTTACATTATTGAGTATTTCTAATTGTATTTCTACTAATGATTTAATTGAATTTTGCGATTGTTCGTATTTAATTTCTGGCTTATGTCTTAACACACCTAAACCACTACATGGTGCATCTACTAAAATCTTATCATATACTTTATCATATTTTTCTGTAGCATCGTGTTGATATGCGGAAATGTTAGATAAACGTAATTTTCTTATATTAAAATCAATTAAATCGATTTTATGGTCATGAATATCTGTGGCTTCTACATGACCTGTTTGATTTAATGTTTCAGCAATATGACATGCTTTACCACCTGGTGCACTACATGCATCTAAAACCGTGTCACCCTCGTTTAAATCCATGATATCTGCTACAAACATTGAACTTTTATCCTGTATTGAAACAAGTCCGTCTTTAAACATACGTGATTCAATTATCGGTTTTCCACTTACATGTAAACAAGTATCAATTTCTCTATCTTGTTCTACGATGTAACCATCATCTACTAAACGTTTGATTGCATCATCAATTGTAATTCGAGTTAAGTTTACACGTACTGTTAACGTTACTTTTGTTAAAAAAGATGCAGCAATAGTTTCAGTTTTCTCTAAACCGAAATGTGTAGTCCAGTGGTCTACTAACCATTTTGGCAAACTGTATTGTAACGCAATACGTTTTTTATCATCAGTAATTTCGGTAAAGTCAGGCAATTCACTTCGCATGATATTTCTTAATATACCATTTACGACATTGCCATTATGTGGACCACCTTTATGTTTGGCAATCTCTACTGCTTCATTGATAATAGCATGTGCTGGCACTTTATCTAAATATACATATTGATAAATGCTTAACCACAATAATTGTCGAACCCATCCTTTAAGTTTTGTTTGTACAAATGGTTTTAATATATAATCTAACGTATATTTTCGCTTAATTGTGCCGTATACAAGTTCAGTTAATAATCCTTTATCTGCTCTAGATAATTCAAATTCAGATAGTACTTCGTTAATCACAATATTACTGTATGCTTTATCGTTTAAAATATCTTGCAGTGTTTCAAATGCTAAACTTCTTACATTTATTTCAGATGTCATGTTAATACCTTCCCGACTAATGATGTTTGAACACCACTTAAATAGTTAGCAGCTAGCATACGTTTTTTCCCTGATACTTGAATATCAGTTAAAGCAATCGCATCTTCTGACCCTGTAGCTACTATTATTGCTTTTTTAGTTGTTTCTATGATCATACCTGGTTCTCCTGTTTTACCTCGTTCAATGTTAGCTGCATAAATTTTTAAATTACCATCATCAAATTTAGTATAAGCAACAGGCCATGGTGATAACCCACGAATTTGATTAAATATTGTTCTGGCGGATGCCGTCCAATCTATTTTTTCATCTTCTCTACTAATATTTGAAGCAAATGTAGCTTTTTCATTATCTTGCGGGATACTTTCATTTGTACCATTTATGATTGAAGGCAAAGTATTTTTAAGTAACTCTGCACCTATGAAACTCAACTTATCATGCATTGTCCCCACATCGTCTTGCTCTTCAATTTCAATTTCACTTTGTGAAATAATATTACCCGCATCTAATTTTTTAACCATATACATAATCGTTATACCAGTAGTTGGCTCCCCATCTATAATTGCTTGGTGTATAGGTGCGCCTCCTCTATATTTAGGTAAAAGTGAAGCATGTACATTAATTGCGCCAAGTTTAGGTGATTCTAATAATGACTCTGGCAGTATTTGTCCAAATGCTGCTGTTACAATGAGATCAGCATTCAAATTAATCAAAGTCTGCAATTCTTCTGAGCCTGATAATTTTTCAGGTTGATACACTTGTATATCATGTTGTAACGCTACTTCCTTTACAGGTGGTGGCGTTAATTTACGCTTTCTACCAACCGGACGATCTGGTTGTGTCACGACTGCAATTACATTATGTTCAGCAATTAACATTTCTAAAACCTTTGTTGAAAATTCAGGTGTACCCATAAATATGATATTACTCATTATCGAAAAACGCCTCCATTTCATCTTCTGATAGTATCTTATTAGCTTTTTCAGTAAATAATTTACCTTCAAAATGATCAATCATATGAAGAATCATTCTTGCAATATCATCATATGCGGTCATTTCAACTTCATTACCATGCTTATCATTGCCTTTAATCACGATCATTTTACTTCTAGTCACTTCACCAAATATATTTGGCAAACTAACAGAGCCTTCTAATTCCGTCACCTTTTCGTTTGATTCACTAATCAATACAGGATTAATCAACTGTAGTAATCCATCCATCTCCATATCAATAATCGCTACTTGTTGCTCTATTCCAACTTGAGGTGCACAAATAGCAGAAGCTTCCAAATCATACATGGTATCCTCTAAATCTAATAACAACGTTTCTAAATGCGTATCAAATAAAGTGACTGGCGCTATCTTACTCTTTAAAATGGGGTGTTGATTACTAACAAGTTGTTTAACTGTCATCAAATCGGCTCCTTATAAAAATTCATCAAACCATTATAACTTATTTTAACTAAAAATGCATTACGCATATTCTAAACACTTTAAAATTTTACCTATCTAAATTTTAAAATTAAAACAAAAAAGAACATATATTGCTCGGTAATTCAAATGATAAACGCTCGACAGATTAATATCTGACGAGCGTTAAATCGAATTATTTATTTGTTCAATTTCAATTATGTTCTACTTAAACAGAAAGGCGTTTCAATTGATTTCCCTCTGAATCAAAATTAGTTTTAACTAACCAATCTTCAAAAATCATTTTTAAAGTTGGCCAATCTTCACTTAACATCGATAACCATACAGTATTTCGATTTCTATTTTTGTATATCACATGGTTTCTAAATGTCCCTTCATATTTAAAACCTAATCGTTGCGCCGCTTTAATCGATGGCTGATTTAACGAATCGCATTTCCATTCATATCTACGATAGCCTAAAGTTTCAAATACATACTCTGCTAATAAAAAATGCACTTCAGTTGCTATCCTGCTACGTTTTAACTTATTTGAAAAGTGAATGTGGCCTACTTCAATAGAAGCATTCTTCGGATTAATTCTTAATAATGATAAAATACCAATCGCTTCATTATTTTGCTTATCTACAACAGCAAAAAAGTATGGATCTTGTGACGCCATTTTTTGCTCTATGTAAGCTTGAAATTGTTTATAATTTTGTGGTTGTTCATCAGGTAGATATGTCCAATTTGGCAAGTCTTCTGGCATAGAAAAATGATTAAACAAATCATCGATATGCTTTGTTTCCAATTTTTCTAATTTACTATATTGGCCTGTCAAATTTTGTATGTTTGGAAACTCTGGCATATTAAAGTCACAAAGACTTTCACCAACAGGTTGATTAAACTCATTATATTTCATCGCATGCACCTTACCCTTTTATATTTAGGTTCAAGTCATATATTAGGATTAGCTGACAAATTATGGTTCATTTTTTTACAAATGAAAACTCAATAGTGAACTATAAGTATCCTTTACCTAAACACTAAAATGATTTTCCTACTTTCTTATATTTACAACTTTAAAGCGAATTAAAAAAATAGGCAATTATTTTTGTGTTATAACAAATCCTCGGTCGTAGTATTAAAGAACTCAGCTAAAACTTGTATTTCTTCATTACATAATTTATATTGCTTTGTTTCAATATCTTTAATCACTTCTGGACTTAGTTTCGTATTATATAGCGATGCTAAACGATTAGAAAGTTCCTCTATACTTAGACCAATCGCCTTTCTATTACTAAGTAAACTCATAAGCACAACCCCTAACACATATTATTTTATTGACAACCAGTTAACATATATATGTTGTTAATTTCATTTAATATCTAAAAATCACCTTAAAAAATATGAATGCATTTTATATTGTTCTCGTTAATATTTAATATAACTGTAAATTCCAATAAACGCAAACTAAAATTTGATATTTTTTTTATAAATTTTAAATAAATACGTAACAATCCTTATAAATTTACTCGGTTTTATATATTTTAAAACGCCATGCTATAAATAGCAAGGCTAAATCACATCCGAATGATTAATAAATCATATTATATGTATTTTTTGAAAAATTTATGATTCACACTTCCAATATTATACAAGCTTAATTATTTATAATATATATTACATAAAAAAATAAGACGCTACCATATAATCAAATTATTATTACATAATTTAAATACGAAGTGTCTTATATAAAAGATTGTTTGAATTAAAAACGTGCCTAACTCTCTAACTTACACAAAATTTTTAATTTGAACAGTATTTTTTATAACTGAATTTTTATAGTTCTTAGCTATTAAGTAATAACTGTAAAGTTCGAACAACACCATTCTCATTATTATTTTTGGCTATTAAATTTGCTTTTTGTTTTAATTCTGGGTATGCATTATCCATTGCTACTTTAAATTTTGCAGCACTAAATAAATCAATATCATTTAAACCATCACCAAATGCAATCGTTTCATCAACTGAGATACCAAGTTCTTTTTGTATATAATTAATTGTTGTACCTTTATTCACATTTTTCTTTGTTATATCAATCCAACTTTCTTCTGATGCAACAATATAAACGTTTTCATACATTTCAACTAATTGTTTTGCAGTCTCCTTACAGTTTTGATCAGGATCATGAACAGTAATTTTTAAAAAATCTTCACTAATTTCATCAAAAGAATCGATCAAAGTTACATGATGATATGATCCATATACAATTTTCAATTCATCTTCATCTAGATTCCTTAAAACATATGCACTTTTTTCCGTACATGCAATAATCGTTTGATTTAAATCTATTCGAGTGATATTTTTAATAATCTTTTGACCTAACGTATTTGATACAGTTGCTTTATAAAGTATTTCATTATTGTGTTTAATCTTAGTTGCACTATCACCTATGATATATAAATCTTTCGCCAAATCACCTACCAAAGCTTCAACTCTTTCACATTGTTTCCCAGTACAAAAAACGAATTCAATTCCCTTTGATAACATTTCATCTTTTAATAAGTTAAATGACGATTTATCAAATGTACCTCCATCATTTAAAAAAGTACCATCCATATCTGTTACAACAAGCTTAACATTCATAAAATCACCTCTTAAATTAAATATATACAATTTAATTATACCGGTATAATTAAAATATTAGCAATAAAAAAGGCAAATTTCCATCAAGAAACCAACTCGATTTACAAGATGAATTTTGCCCTTTTTCTGCCCTTTTTATATTTTCGTTAACTCCCAAATCCCTTACAACTACTGATAACAAAGCATTTATAACGCTAAATTACATCATCATATTAGGATTAATGTCAATCTTTAATGCCAGTTTCTCTTTTATATATTGATCATGATAGTAATCATCTAAATATTTTAATGCCTCATGTAATGCTGCTTCACTTTTATATTTTACTAAAATTTGAAATCGGTACTCATCGTTAATTCTTGATAATGCAGCTGGAGATGGCCCTAAGACAAATGCTTTATCGGATAGATGCTGTAATAAGATCTGATGAATATGCTTCGATGCTTCCATTACTTTTTTCATATCTTTATGTGAAATTGTAAAATTTATAAGGAAAAAGTACGGTGGATATTTTCCTAACTTCCTATAATTCATTTCCTTTTCAAAAAATGCATGATAATCATTGGCCTGTACATCTTTAATTGCATAATGATCTGGATTATATGTTTGAATGATAACCTGTCCTTCTTTTTCATGCCTACCAGCACGTCCTGAAACTTGTGTTAATAACTGATAAGTACGTTCACTTGCCCTAAAATCTGGCAAGTTTAACATTGTATCAGCATTCAAAACGCCTACTAATGTGATATTAGGATAATCTAATCCTTTAGCGATCATCTGCGTTCCTAACAAAATATCACCTTTACCAGACTCGAATTCTGTTAATAATTTCTCATGTGCCCCTTTTCGCGCAGTGGTGTCGACATCCATTCTAATAATACGTGCTTCATTAAAAGTATCTTGTAGTAATTCTTCAACACGTTGTGTTCCCGTACCTACTTGCCTGATATGTTCACTTTCACAACTTGGGCATATATTGGGCGCAGGTGCTTGATGACCACAATAATGACACTTTAATTGATCACTTGATTTGTGATATGTTAATGAAATATCGCAGTTCGGACATTGTGGTACGTGACCACAGTCTCTACACAACATAAAAGAAGCATAGCCTCTTCTATTTAAAAACAAGACAATCTGTTCCTTTCTATCAAGACGTAATTGAATTGCTTCCTTCAATTCATTTGAGAACATAGATCGATTACCTGCACTTAATTCTTCTCTCATATCAACGATATGTATATCTGGCATTGCTTGTTTGTTTACTCTATGTGGTAAAGAAAGCAATTGATACACACCTTTTTCTGCTCGAGCAAAGCTTTCTAAACTCGGTGTTGCACTTCCTAGAACAAGCGGACATTGATGGTACTGACTACGCCATTCTGCAATATCTCTTGCATGATATCTTGGATAATCTTCTTGTTTATATGAAGATTCATGCTCTTCATCAATAATAATCATTCCTAATGATTTAAAAGGCGCAAATACACTTGACCTAGCACCTACACTAACACTAGCCTTCCCGTCTCGAATCTTTTGCCATTCATCATAACGTTCACCTTTCGACAAGCCCGAATGTAAAACAGCAACTTCATCCCCAAATCTTCGTTTAAAACGTAACACCATCTGTGGCGTTAAGGCAATTTCAGGTACAAGCATCATTGCCTGTTTTCCTGAATTAAGCACCTTTTCTATGGTTTGTAAATAAACCTCTGTCTTCCCTGAACCAGTAACGCCATGTAACAAGAAGGTCCTCTGTTGTCTACTTTCTATTATTTCTGATATGGCATTATATGCACTTTGTTGATCATCTGTGAGTTGTTGTTTTTGATCTTGCTCAAATACATTTGTTTCAAATGGATCACGTTCTACAATCGCATCATATTTTTCGACATATCCTTTACGTACAAGTGTATCGATACTAGATTTTGAAAAAGCCATTGACTCTAAATCTTTTAATAGTATTGTATGTTGGCGTTCATCTGCTAAATAGGCATATAATTCATATTGCTTTTTTGATTTTTCTAATGTATTTAGCACCATATCTATATCTATGCCTTCTACAATACGCACTGCCCTTTGTTTTTTCTTTTTTAAACTTTGTGACAGTTCCGTATATTCATTGATGACACCCTTTTTTAAAAATGGTAATAATGCATCCAAATCTCCATTTGACTGTGCCGCTTTATATAAATACTGTCCCTCTTTATTAAATCGATGTGCTATTTCTTTTGGTAGCACATCCAATTTATCATTTTGAATGGTAAAGTACTTTGTATATTTTGCTTTTATAGCACTTGGTAACATCACTTCTAACATAGAGATACGTTTAGTCACAAAATAATTATTAAACCAATCCGTCAATTCAATTAATTCTTGTGTTAATTCGGGTTTAATATCTTGAATTTCTTTAATTTCTTTTAACTTTGATACATTGATTTCACTATCAGGTTGATCAGTAATTGCCATGATATAACCTTGAATTGTTCTAGGGCCAAATGGTACTACAACACGCATACCAATTTGAATCATTGATTGCATTCTAGAAGGCACTAAATAATCAAATGTGAAATCTACACTTTTAGAAGGAATATCAACGATTACTTTTGCTATCATGTTATTGCCACCTTGTCTCTAAACTTTCTAAAATATGCTCAGCAAGCACTACTTTTTTCTCTTTTCCTAAGCTCAAACTTTCACCGTCTTTAAAATACATTGTATAGTCATTATCATCTGAACTAAATCCAATTGTTCGGTCTCCAACATTATTTGCGATTATAACATCTGCATTTTTATGTTGTAATTTCTTTTGAGCATATGCTTCAATATTTTGTGTTTCAGCAGCAAACCCTACTAAGAATTGATGTGATTTATTATCTCCTAAATATTTTAAGATATCTGTCGTACGTTTAAAAGAAACAGATAATGTGCCATCTTGTTTTTTTAACTTATGTTCTAATGGCTCTGCAGGCGTATAATCTGATACGGCAGCAGCCTTAAAGACGATATCTTGCGTATCATAAATAGATTTAACCGCTTCAAACATTTCTTCAGCACTTTGTACTGATTTAAGTGTGACATTTTCCGGTGCCGTTAAATGTGTTGGACCAGATACTAATGTGACATTAGCTCCTCGCTTTGATAATGATTCTGCTAAAGCATAACCAATCTTTCCAGATGATCGATTTGATAAATATCTTACTGGATCTAATTCTTCAACTGTAGGACCGGCTGTAACCAATGCATGTTTGCCTTTGAAACTACTATCGATTTCTAGCGAATTATTATTATTAAAAAACATATTTAAGCGTTCGACAATTTGTAAAGGTTCTTCCATTCGACCTTTTGCAACATAACCACATGCCAAAAAACCTTCTCCGGGTTCTAAAAACTGATAACCATCTGAACGTAAAACAGACATATTATACTGTGTCCTGTTATTCTCATACATGTGTACATTCATAGCAGGAGCAACAAATTTCGGTGTTTCTGTAGCAAGTAACGTAGAAGTCACCATGTCATCTGCTATGCCGTGTGCTAATTTAGCAATTGTGTTAGCTGTTGCCGGGGCTATTACAATTGCATCTGCCCAATCACCAAGTGCAACATGTTGAATTTCTTTAGGATTTTGTTCTATAAATGTGCTTGTATAAACCGGATTTCTCCCTATTGCTTGAAAAGCTAGAGGTGTAACAAACTCTTGCGCATGATCAGTTAACATCACTCTTACATCATAATTTGCTTGAGTTAATTTACTCGTTAAGTCAATTGCTTTATATGCTGCTATGCCACCTGTAACAGCAAGTAATATTCGTTTCATTGCAATGTTCCTCCAAATTGTTTAAAAATTACTTATCCTTTATTCAAAATCAGTAATTGAATAAGCATTATATTTTTAGTTAGATTTCATTCTCATTTCATTACCACATATTATACACAATTTATAGCTTAAATAAAAAAAGCACACCTTGATGTCACTTGGTGTACTTTTCATTCTTATACATACACTAAATTTTAATTAGTTGTATAAATTATATTCAATTCATGAGTTACTTAGAAAGTATTATTTAAATGTACCATCTGGGAATATATCGCCTTTAGCGATTTCTTCCAATGCTTTACCAACTGGTTTCTCAGCACTATATTTATTTAATAATGCTGACTCTGGATGCTCATCAATTTCACGGGCACGTTTTGCAGCTGTAGTTGCAATTAAATATTTAGAATTAATTTTTGCAGTTAATTGGTTTAAAGGTGGGTGTAACATTATTTTTTTGCCTCCAATATCATTTTTCTATATTTTGCTTCAATGCGTTCTCGTTTTAGATGTTCAGCATCAACAATTGATTGAATGCGTTGCTTCGCCAATTCAACCTCATCATTAACAACAACATAATCGTATAAATTCATCATTTCTACTTCTTTACGTGCTTCTTTAACACGACTTTGAATTTTCTCATCTGATTCCGTGCCACGTCCTACTAATCGTTCACGTAAATGATCTAAACTCGGTGGAGCAAGAAAAATAAATAACGCATCTGGGAATTTTTTACGGACTTGCTTTGCGCCTTCTACTTCAATTTCTAAAAACACATCATGTCCCTCGTCCATTGTATCTTTAACGTATTGTACAGGCGTTCCATAATAATTACCTACATATTCAGCATATTCTATAAATTGATCTTCTTTAATCAAGGTTTCAAACTCCGACTTTGATTTGAAGAAGTAATCAACACCATCAACTTCTCCTTCACGCATATTTCGCGTTGTCATTGAAATAGAATATTTATAAGATGTGGATGGATCATCAAATATTTTCTTTCTAACTGTACCTTTACCTACACCAGAAGGTCCAGATAGTACTATCAATAAACCTTTCTCATTGTCCATGACTTACGACCTCTCTAAGCTATACTTCTATTATTAACACATAATACCACATAAACCAATCCGTTGTATAGCATACATTAATACAAACTTCGACCATGACCAAATCTTTGTGCCATGTTACAATATATTGAATGATTAAAATTAAGGTGGTTGATAGCAATGGCATATGATGGTTTATTTACAAGAAAAATGGTAGAATCTTTACAATTTCTTGTAGATGGTAGAATACACAAAATTAACCAACCAGAAAACGACACAATTATCATTGTCGTTCGCCAAAATAGAAAGAATCATCAACTTCTACTTTCTATACATCCAAGTTTTACACGTATGCACCTTACACATAAAAAATATGATAATCCTTTTGATCCACCTATGTTTGCACGCGTATTTCGTAAACATTTAGAAGGTGGTTTTATTAAAGCGGTTAGACAAATTGGTAATGATAGACGTGTGGAAATTGATGTCGAAAGTAAAGATGAAATCGGTGATACAATTAATAGAACTATTATTTTAGAAATTATGGGTAAACATAGTAATTTAATATTAGTTGATGAAACACATAAAATTATTGAAGGATTTAAACATTTAACTCCAAATACAAATCAATTTCGAACAGTTATGCCCGGGTTTAAATATGAAACACCTCCTACTCAAGACAAGATCAATCCTTACGAATTACAAGGTAAAGATGTTTTAAAATATATTGACTTTAATAGTGGTAAAATTGCTAGACAATTATTGAACCACTTTGAAGGATTTAGCCCTTTAATAACTAATGAAATTGTTGATCGTCGTCAATTTATGACTGCCGAAACTTTACCAGATGCATTTGATGAAGTAATTGCTGAGACTAAATTGCCTGCGACACCAGTTTTTCATAAAAATCATGAAACTGGAAAAGAAGATTTTTACTTTATGAAATTAAATCAATTTTATGATGATGTAAGTGAATATGAAACGATACATGATTTACTCGATCGTTATTATGATGCACGAGGCGAAAGAGAGCGCGTAAAACAACGTGCGAACGATTTGGTGAAATTTGTCCAGCAGCAATTGAATAAATATCATAATAAGCTTAATAAACTTTATGAGGAACAAGAAGGTACCAAAGAAAAAGAGCAACAACAGTTGTATGGTGAATTGATTACTGCTAACATCTATAGAATTAAACAAGGAGACGATACGGTTACTGCATTAAACTATTATACAGGTGAAGAGGTAACAATACCGTTAAACCCTACAAAGGCACCTGCAGTTAACGCTCAATATTACTATAAGCAGTATAATAAACTTAAAACTAGAGCACATGAACTTAAGCATCAAATTGAACTCACAAAAGAAAATATTTCCTATTTCGAAAGTATCGACCAACAATTAAGTCATATTACAGTAAATGAAATAGATGATATTCGTGATGAACTTGCTGAACAAGGATTTATGAAACAACGCAAGCAAAATAAAAAGAAAAAGAAACAAACAATTGAACTACAGACATATATCTCATCTGACGGAGATACAATTCTTGTTGGTAAAAATAATAAACAAAATGATTATTTAACAAATAAAAAAGCGACTAAAAATCATATATGGTTCCACACTAAAGACATTCCTGGTTCACATGTCGTTATTCTCAATGACAAACCTTCTGAAGAAACGATTAAAGAAGCGGCTATGTTATCTGGTTATTTCTCTAAAGCTGGTAATTCTGGACAGATTCCTGTAGATTATACAGAAATAAAGAACGTGCATAAACCATCTGGAAGTAAGCCTGGTTTCGTCACATATGATAATCAAAAAACATTATACGTTACGCCCGATTACGATCATATTCAAAGTATGAAAGTAAATTAAATTACTGATGATAGCTAAGTTGTGACAAAGACCAAAACATAAAAAGGTATGAGTGCCTTTTAAGTAATATATAAGCCCGTAAATGATACAAGAAAATCATTTACGGGCTTATTATTTTAGGTATCGAAAGCTTCATCATTTTTACGACATTTTTTAAGTTGCATAACAATTTAAATTCACAGTTTTATTCCGGTAGCGCCAATTGGAAATTCACTCCAAATTGATCTTGTACCCAGGCAAACTCTCTAAATGGTGGCATAGTTGTTTTAGGCATAAGTATTGCTCCACCACTTTTCAAACCATTAAACAAACGCTCCATTTCTATAGCACTATCAACAGTAACATAAAGTGACATTGCTGGATTCATATCTACATCCACACCATTAACATTATCTATTGCCATAAAAATCTGATCCTTTAATCTAAATATTGCATGTTGAACTTTACCTGTCGGTGCATTATCACTTTCCGTGTACTTAACAAGTGATAATATTTCAGCATCTTCAAATAAATTAATATATAAGTCAATTGCTTTTTCTGCTTGCCCATTGAACATTAGAAAAGTTGTTATTTTTGGTATTGCCATAATTTTAATGCCTCCTCATAGCTTTTAAAATAAAAGTAACTGTATATTTAGGTATAGATTGTAGTTTCACTGTGTTTTTGAATACTTGTTTTAAGATAAATTCATAAAACCATTACCTAATACATCTCTTACATCATGTATAACTAAAAATGCATTTTCATCTTCTTCATTAACAAGCTTTTTGACTCTTGTCACCTGAGATTGTGGTACTACAACATATAGCATACTTGTTTCATTTTTACCATAACCACCTTTACCATTCAATAATGTTGAACCTCTTCCAGTAAATTGATTAATTCTATCACTAATATTTTCATTTTTGGCCGATATCACAGTGACTGCCTTTTTAGGATTAAATCCTTCAATAATAAAGGAAGTCGCTCGTTCTGTTACAAATAACATAATAATCGTAAATAATACGTTTGTTAATGGTAATACAAATAAAAATGATAAAACTACCAATCCATCTAAAATAAATATACCTTGTGATGTTTTTATATCAAAATACTTATTTAACATTTTGGCAACTACTGAAGTACCGCCTATAACTCCTCCAGATGCAATAACTAATCCGATGCCTACACCAACAAGTACACCACCAAATGTAGCGTTAACCACAAAATTATGTACACCAGTATTCCAATTCTCTGTTAAATCCAGAAAAATTGATATTGCAGTATTTGATATTAATGTATATACTGCTGTTCTTAGACTTAAAAATTTCCACCCTACTAGGATTACGATAGTATTAATAATTAATGAAGAAACTGCCGGAGAAAAACCAAAGCTATATTTTAATGCTAACGAAATTCCCACCGTACCGCCATCCCCTAAATTAGACCCTAAAATAAAACAATTAACTGCTATCGCACTAATAAATGAACCAATTAGGCACACAATTATATTTTTAGTATGATCTCGTAATAATTGACTTAAAAATTTCATGTTAATCCCCCTTTAATAAAATACAATTACATAACACACTTGAATTCAACTCATCATACATTAGATTTTAAGGTAAAAATAAAGACACCCCTTGCATATGAGATGTCTTAGAATTGTAATTGTATAATTGTTGTTTATTTAGACTAAATGTATCACAAACGATATCACTATACTAGTTTATACTGATTTAACTTTTTAATTAATTTTTTGACTTTATATCAATTATAGTTAAAATAAACATAAATACAGTTGGAGGTAGGTTAAATGACATTTTATATTATTCCATTACTCATTGCAGCGTTGGTACTATTAATAGGTTACCTCATCATTAAAATTATGATCCGTTAAATATTTCTATTTTAAATTTCAAGTCCTTAGTTGTTCTATTTGAATACTTAATCGCTAAGATGCACTTATCTAATAATCCATTTTGAAGCACAGAATAACTCTATTGTTAAACTAAAGATAAAATGGTTAGATTTTTTACAAATATTAATTTCATTAATCATCGAAGTGAATGGATATAAATCATAATTCACAAAATAAGAGAGCAAATCCATATTAGATTTGCTCTCTTTTATATTAAAAATCTTACTATTTTAAACGTGCATTCTTACCTTGGGTATATGGTTTGAGCCTGTAGTAGCCCACTCACATTTCTCCCCCGAGCGCGTCATCGCGTACAAAATGACTACCAAAAGACAATATTATCCTCAATAAATATAACGTTTATTCTTTAGTCAGTGTTATTCGATGAACAATAATGATACATCGTTTCTTTCTGAAAATCTGTTTAAGCATAAAATCAACGTTTTATATCTACTACTTTAAATTCCTGACAAACTAAATCTATATCAAATGAAAAGTCTAAGTTAAATGAACTTAATTCCTTACGAAAGAATTGCTCATGTTCATCAAGCCAATATCTATAACTTAAGTCTCCTTCGCCTTCTAAAGCTGCAAATGCTTCAGTGACTTCATTCATGGGAATAATATTAATTGTTGTATACTGTATTATACATACGGGTTCACTTTGTCCATTGAGAACAATAGCATACTGCCCTTCAACAGGTAAATCTTCCTCTTCGATATCATGTATACATTTAGCCGAACAAGTTGCTCTCTTCACACCTTGGGCAACCAATTCTGCTAGTTCATTTCCCATTGTTTCTGACCCGTCTCCAAACATCCATGCTTCAGGTGGGTTACTTGATAAATTATGCTTATCACAATAACTTTCCCAATAATTTTTTATATGATCCATAATTAACCTCTTCTCATAAAAATCATTTCTTGTTTTGACCTTTCGTTTCTATGTTTTCTCCATCTTAATAATTGCATTTGATAATTCATTAGAAATTGAAATATTATTCTTCTACTAATAACTATTCTTACAACTACCGCCAGAACCATATCTATTAACTTTTACGTTACCAGGTTTTATTAATAAATATAATATGTATAATGAAACCAATCCTGCAATAACTACACCAAAAACACCTGCAATAAATGTTGATCCTAATAGTCCAAATTCTTCAAAACTAATAGTGGCAAATATAACGGCTAATACAAAAAGAATTGCTGCTGCCTTAGTAATAAACCCACCAATATAGTATAATATCGCAAAAAGCATCGAACGATTCGAATCATGTAGGCGCCTAGTCATGACTGTAAAATATGGTATAAGTGTGATAAGCGCAAATATACTACCTAAAGTACCTACAGAAAATATGCCTAAAAGAGAAGTAATTAAAAAATTAATCCAAAAAGGGTGCCAAAATTCAGAACGAGTTGACCTCCCATTAATATCTAAACCACGTTTCCAAAAATTAAAATAGCTGATAATAAGATTTGATGATTTATTCATATACCCTCCTAAAATATAAAGTATAATTTAAATAATAGATATATTTTTAGAATAAGTAAATAGAAAAATATATAATTTTACAATCTAAATTTTGTTATTATAATTAATATACTTAATACTATAGCTGTATTGATACTACCTATTTGTAATTTCTTGTCTATCCACGATATTTAAAGTTATAATTTTATCTACTTCCACTGAGATTAACGCTTAAAGCTAAAGCAATTTCTATAAATTATTACTCTCAAAAATATAACCATATACACTTCCATAATTCGAATGACAACAAAAAAGCTATAACCCTTGGTTGATAAAGGTTATAGCTTTTGTTTCAATATTTACTGTATACACATGGTTGATTGCATTTTAAAGTTCACTTTCTATAAAAATCTGGGACAACTTTCCCAAATTTTTCTCATATTTTATTATTATCTAACCATTTTACTGTTATCTTAACTTATTTATTGAATCAATTAACTTTGCTACAGAACTATTATCACTTAAAGTAAAAATAAATTAAAAGCTTATTTCTATATACAAGTTATTAAAGCATCCCCTTTTCTTTAATGCTCGTCTTACACTTTTTATAAATATTCTTATCTGTAGATTTAGAAAGCAAATCATTTTCTTCGTAATTGTTTTGCTGGTCTCTATAGTCTTCATCTTTTTTTAAAAATTTGTTTAAATGCGCAAATTGATTATAAGCTGCATTCGGGTTCTTTGTCATAACATCCCCTCTTTCTAACTTCTATATTATGACAAGTTATCTCTCCATTCAACTAATGTCTCTATCTCAGATTCAGAAATTTCACCTTTTTCATTTGCCACTTCGATTAGTTCATTATAATCACTTAGCGTATAAAATGGTATTTCAGCTGTTTTAAATTGCTCATCCGCTTTTTTCAAACCATAAGTAAAAATGGCAACAACTCCTATAACTTCAGCACCTGCTTCTTTTAATGCATCAACTGCAGTAATAGAAGAACCACCAGTAGAAATTAAGTCTTCAACGACAACTACTTTTTTACCATGACTTTGCGCACCTTCGATTTGATTTTGTTTACCATGACTTTTACTTTTAGAGCGGACATAATTCATTGGTAGGTTAAGTGTTTCAGATATATAAGCAGCATGTGGAATACCAGCTGTAGCTGTACCCGAAATAACTTCAACATCTCCAAATTGTGTTTGGATTAATTCAACTAAACCATCTCTAATTTCTCTACGTACAGATGGATAACCTAGTGTTACTCTGTTATCACAATATATTGGTGATTTAATACCTGAACTCCATGTAAAAGGATCATTTGGTGATAATGTAACTGCTTCGATTTCTAATAAAGATTGCGCTATACTTTTTGCCATAATTAACCTAACCAACTTTCTTTAATTTTATGATAACTTTCGACTGGATTTTCACTCTTTGTTATAGGACGCCCAACCACTATATGTGTAGAGCCTAATGCTTTTGCTTCTTGAGGTGTAGTGATTCTTTTCTGATCATCCGTATTTGCATTAATTGGTCTAATTCCTGGAGTTACTTTTAAGAATGATTCACCTAAATTTGTTGCTATCAATGAAGACTCTAATGGAGAACAAACAACACCATCTAAACCTGAATTTTTTGCTAATGTTGCATAATTCAGTACCGCATCTTCTATTGAACTTTGAATATTTTGTTCTTCTTGTAACATTGTTTCTGTAGTAGAAGTCAATTGTGTAACTGCAATAATCTTAATATCTTTATTGTACTTTCTAATACCTTCTACTGCACGTTTCATCATTTCTGACCCGCCTGCTGCATGAACATTCACTAAATCAACATCTAATTTACTCAAGCCTTCCATTGCCTTACCAACAGTATTAGGTATGTCA
The DNA here is from genome assembly GCF_022346615.1 of Staphylococcus sp. ACRSN. GTDB lineage: Bacteria > Bacillota > Bacilli > Staphylococcales > Staphylococcaceae > Staphylococcus. Next base: position 84,867 of record NZ_JAKRNS010000004.1, read on the forward strand.
TGTAATTTCAAATCCAAAAATATAGCATGACCGCGCGCTTTTATTGATTTAATTAATTGCGGTCCAGTTTGATAAAATAACTCCATACCTATTTTTACAAACAGTGGTTCATTAAATTGATCTAAAAATTGATTCACCATATCCTCAGACTCAAAATCCAAAGCAATTATCGGTAATTGATTCATAATTTGTTCTACACCTCATCTTATACTTTAACAGTTTGAATTAAGACAAAATAACGCATATATTTCGCTACTTTGCCTTAATTAAATAAATCATTTTTACATATTTTTCATTGTAAATGTCATACTTTCAATTACATTTGTCAGTGCAGCTGCTGTATCTAATGATGTGAGACATGGTACTCCATTTTCAACTGAAGTTCTTCTTATTTGGAAGCCATCACGTTCAAATGTTTTACCTTTTGTCATTGTATTAATTACGATTTGAACTTCACCGTTTTGAATACGTGTTAGTAAATCGTCTTCTCCACCAATTTTACCTACTATTTCAGCTGGAATATTATTTTCTGATAGTTTATGTGCCGTACCTTCAGTCGCCAATATTTTATAGCCAACTTCATTCAGACGATGTGCGATACTTAAAATTTCTTCTTTATCTTTATCACTCACTGTCATTAATACTGTGCCATGGTCTTTTACCTCAACACCACTTGCAGTTAATCCTTTGAATAGCGCTTTTTCCATCGTTAAATCTTTCCCCATCACTTCACCAGTGGATTTCATTTCAGGTCCTAGTGTAATATCAACGTTTTTTAGCTTGTTAAAGCTAAATACTGGCGCTTTCACGAATACACCTTCTGTATATGGTTGAATTCCAGCTTTATAACCATGATCTGTTAATTTTTCACCGATGATTGCTCGCATCGCAAGTTGTGCCATTTGTATATCAGTAATTTTACTTAAGAATGGTACTGTACGACTTGATCGTGGATTTACTTCTAATACATAAACGCCATCATGTGCAATAACAAATTGAATGTTTATCAATCCAATAATATTTAATCCTTTTGCTAATCGAATCGTATAATCTTCTAAAGTAGCAATTTCCTCTTGTGATAATGTTTGTGGCGGATATACTGCGATAGAGTCACCAGAATGGACACCTGCACGTTCAATATGTTCCATAATTCCTGGAATAATTACTGTTTCACCATCTGAAATAGCATCGACTTCTATTTCTTTACCTGTTAAATATCTATCGACAAGCACCGGATGATCAGGACTCGCTTTTACTGCTTGATTCATGTAATCTTCTAATTCTGCATCACTATTTACAATTTCCATCGCACGACCGCCTAATACATAAGAAGGACGCACTACGACCGGGTAACCAATATTTCGTGCATTTTCTAATGCACCTTCAGGTGATGTAGCTGTCTTACCTTTGGGTTGTGGTACATCGATTGTATGCAATAATGCTTCGAATTCTTTTCTATCTTCAGCTCTATTTAAATCTTCTAAGGTAGTTCCTAAAATTTCCACACCATTTTTGGATAATTTATCTGCCAAGTTAATTGCAGTTTGACCTCCAAATTGAACCACTACCCCTTTTGGTTGTTCCAGATTAATAATATTCATTACATCTTCTTCTGTTAAAGGTTCAAAGTATAATTTATCTGAAATTGAAAAGTCTGTAGATACAGTTTCAGGATTATTATTGACGATGATTGCTTCATAACCAACTTGTTGGATTGCCCATACAGCATGGACTGTTGCATAGTCAAACTCAACACCTTGTCCAATACGAATAGGTCCTGAACCTAAAACTAATATTTTTTCTTTTTCAGTAACAATAGATTCATTTTCTTGTTCATACGTACCATAATAGTACGGTGTAGTAGATTCAAACTCTGCCGCACATGTGTCTACCATTTTATAAACTGGAATGATGTTATTTTCTTTTCTTAATTGATACACTTCTTGTTCTGTCATATCAAAACGGTGTGCGATAACACGATCACTAAACCCATAATCTTTAGCGAATTTTAGATAATCAACATTGCCTTTGTTTTCCTTTAATTGTCTTTCAATATCAATAATATGTTGGAATTTATTTAAGAAGAAATAATCTATTTGAGTCATTTCATGAATTTCTTCAAGTGTTGTTCCACGACGAATCGCTTCGCCAATAAAGAATAGGCGTTCATCATCTTGGTCATTGATACGTTCTTTTATATAAGTTAAATCGTATGTCTCACCATTTGGCAGTCCTAAGTGATGTACACCATATTCTAATGAACGTATTGCTTTTAATAATGATTCTTCATAGGTTCTACCAATTGCCATTACTTCGCCGGTTGCTTTCATTTGTGTACCTAAGACACGTTCTCCTTTTTCAAATTTATCAAATGGGAAACGTGGAATCTTTGATATTACATAGTCTAATGCTGGTTCAAATGCTGCATATGATGTTCCAGTAACTGGGTTCAACATCTCATCTAATGTTAATCCCACCGCAATTTTAGCTGCAAGTTTAGCGATAGGATATCCTGTCGCTTTTGATGCTAAGGCAGATGAACGTGATACACGTGGATTAACTTCAATAATATAATAATCCATTGAATGTGGATCTAAGGCTAATTGAACATTACAACCGCCTTCGATGCCTAATGCTCTAATTACTTTTAATGATACGTCACGTAACATTTGATATTCAACATCTGATAAAGTTTGGCTCGGCGCAACTACAATTGAATCACCTGTATGTATACCAACAGGGTCAATATTTTCCATATTACAGACCACAATTGCATTGTCGTTATGATCTCGCATTACTTCATATTCTATTTCTTTAAATCCTGCAATAGATTTTTCAATTAAACATTGTGTTGCAGGACTATAGTGTAAACCATTTGATACAATTTCCTTTAATTCTGCATCATTATGGCAAATACCACCACCAGTACCACCCATAGTAAATGCTGGTCTTACTATTAAGGGATAGCCCACTTGTTCTTTAAATTCAAAAGCCTGTTCAACTGTATTTACAATATCACTTTCAGGTACTGCTACACCTAAGTCATTCATCAATGTTCTGAATAGTTCTCTATCCTCTGCTTGTTGAATAGATTCTAATTTCGTACCTAGTAACTGAACATTATTAGCTTTTAATACACCACTATCGTGTAGTTGAATAGCCATGTTTAATCCAGTTTGTCCACCAAGCGTAGGTAGTAAAGCATCCGGTTGTTCTTTACGAATGATGCGTGCAATAAAGTCATGTGTCAGTGGTTCAATATAGACTTTATCTGCAATTTCAGTATCAGTCATAATTGTAGCTGGGTTTGAATTTACTAAGATTACACGGTAACCTTCTTCTTTTAATGCTAAGCAAGCTTGTGTTCCCGCATAGTCAAATTCTGCTGCTTGACCTATAATAATTGGTCCTGAACCTATAACTAAAATTGTTTTTATATCATTACGTTTAGGCATTTGTAATTCGCTCCTTCGCTTTATATTCGTTCATCATTGCGATAAATTCATCAAATAAATAATTTGAATCAGATGGACCTGGACAAGCCTCAGGGTGATATTGTACTGAAAACGCAGGCAATGTTTTATGTCTCAAGCCTTCAACTGTACCATCATTTATTGCGATATGTGTAATTTCTAAGTCTGTATTTGCTAATGAGTCTTTATCGATTGCATAACCATGATTTTGACTTGTTAATGCTACTTTACCTGTCTTCAAGTCTTTTACAGGATGATTTGCACCCCTATGGCCAAATTTCATTTTGAATGAAGTAGCGCCTTGTGAGAGTGCAAACAATTGATGACCAAGACATATGCCAAAGAATGGAATATTACCTAATATACCTTTTATCATCTCTACTGCAACTTGCACTTCTTCTGGATCGCCAGGGCCATTAGATAACATCACACCATCAGGTGACATTCTTATGATTGTTTCTGCACTAGTGTCATATGGAACAACGGTTACATTACAACCTCGTTCATTTAATTCCCTAACGATGTTTTGTTTTTTACCAAAATCAACTAATACAACACTTAACTCATTTCCAGTTGAAACGTAAGGTGTTTTAGTTGAAACAGTCTGAACCTCACTTCGAGGTAATACTGTAGTTTGTAATTGATCAATAAGTGTTACTATTTCAGACTTATCATCTGTAAACGCTGCTTTTAACACGCCATGTTTTCTTATTTTTCTCGTTATACTTCTAGTGTCTACACCAGAAATTCCAGGTATTTCAAATTCAACCAATACCTCATGTAACGTTTTTTGTTTACGGAAGTTACTTGGATGCATACTTGCTTCCTTTACTACAACGCCATTTAATGTTGGTACAAGCGATTCGAAATCATCTCGGTTAATACCATAATTTCCAATTAGAGGATAAGTAAATGTAATAATTTGTCCCGTATAAGATGGGTCTGAAATTGTTTCTTGATAACCTGTCATTGCAGTATTAAAAACAATCTCTCCTACCGATAATTTATCTGACCCTAATTGATAACCTTCATAGTAAGAACCGTCTTCTAAAACAAGATAGCGTTTTTGCAACATTATTTTTCCTCCTTAAATTTAACTTCGCCTTCGACTATAGTTAATACAGGTGTTCCATATACTTTATAACCGATAAAAGGTGTATTATGCCCTTTCGAAGCAAATTCTTCCGACTTAATTTCATTTTCTTTTTCTAAATTAATAACTGTAATATCTGCAATTCCGCCTTCTTCAAGACGACCATATGGTAAATCAAATGTCTGTGCCGGTTTTATAGTTAAATAGTCAACTAATTGTTGTAATGACCAATCCCCATTTTTAACAAAATGCGTATATAATAATGGGAATGCTGTTTCACTACCGACTATGCCAAATGGCGCTTTTGTCATAGGTTGCGCTTTTTCTTCAGCAGCATGCGGTGCATGATCTGTAGCAATGCAGTCAATCGTACCATCCAATAACGCTTCGATTAGCGCATCTCTATCTTCTTTACTTCTCAATGGTGGATTCATTTTATAAATAGCATCATCACCTGGAACATCATCTTCTGTTAACAACAAATGATGTGGTGTAACCTCAGCAGTAACATGTATACCTGCTTTTTTAGCATCACGTATAGCACGTACGCTTTCTTTTGTTGATACATGGCATACATGGTAATGTGCACCAGCAGCTTCAGCTAATAAGACATCACGTGCAATTTGTACTGCTTCACAAATATTAGGTATACCTGGAATACCTAATGCTTCGCTACGTTTCCCTTCATGCATTGCACCACCATAGATTAAACTATTATCTTCACAGTGTGCTACAACTGCTTTATTTACCTTGGCAGCCTTTTGCATTGCTTCATACATCATATTAGCTTGTTGTACGCCGACACCATCATCGGTGAAAGCAAATGCACCTTTGTCCGCCAATGTTTTAAAATCTACATGATCTTTACCAGCTTGTCTAACAGTAATAGCAGCGTATGGTAGTACTCTAACTTGTGCATTTTCTTCAATTAACTGGTTTAAACGCTCTAAATTTTCCTCTGAATCAGGTACTGGTCGAGTATTTGGCATAGGACATACTGTAGTAAACCCACCTCTAGCTGCAGCTTTCGTACCAGTTTCAATCGTTTCTTTATGTTCGCCTCCTGGTTCACGCAAGTGTACATGTACATCAACTAATCCTGGAGCTACAAATTGACCTTTTACATCAATTACTTCTACACCTGAGTCTACTTCGATTTGTGGTGCTATTTGTTTAATGTATTGTCCCTCAATTAGAATTGAAGTTGATACCAGTTCATTGTTTTTTAAAATCTTTGCATTAGTTAGTAATTTCATCTTTTTCTACCCCTTTTGTTTGTAAGATATAGTCTATAACTGCCATGCGTAAGTACATGCCATTTTCCATTTGTTTGAAAATACGTGACTTTGGTGCCTCAACTAAACAATCATCAATTTCAACGCCTCTATTAACCGGTGCTGGATGCATAATAATTGCATCTTCATGAAGTTTGTTATATCTCTCCTGCGTAAGTCCAAATGTTTCATGATAGTTTTCTGATTCAAAGCTTGCTAATTCTCCTGTGTCGTGTCTCTCATGTTGCACTCTTAACAACATTACAATATCAACACGATCAATCACATGATCAATATCGACATATGGTGCATTAAGTGATTCATCCTTCCAAGCTTCAGGACTTGAAAACATTACATTTGCGCCAAGTGCCGTTAAGCTTTGATAATTACTTCTTGCTACACGTGAATTTTTAATATCTCCACATATTAAAATATTCAAACCCTTAAAATCATTGTATTCTTCAAATATAGTCATGATATCGAGTAAACTTTGAGTTGGGTGTTGGCCACTGCCATCCCCTCCGTTAATGATTGGTATATTCAAACTTTCTAATTCATCGTAATATGTGGTTTGTGAATGTCTTATTACCAGAACATCTGCACCAACCTGTTCAAGTGTTTTACACGTATCATAAAGTGTTTCACCTTTTTGAACAGATGAAGTTGTTGTTTCAAAATCAATTAATTTCAACCCCAACTTTTGTTCTGCTACTAAAAAACTACTTTTGGTTCTTGTTGAATTTTCAAAGAATAAATTTGCGACAAATTTATCTTCGTAATTTCGAGGCTTCAATTCACCTTTTTTGATATCACTTGCCCGCTTTATCAATTCATAAATTTCATTTGTAGTAAGATGTTCCATCGATAATAGATTATCCATCACTTTCAGCCTCCTCATATCACAATGATTTTAGTTCGTTTCTACCTTCTCTTTTGGTAAAATTAAATTTAATATAATGCCTGCTAATGCTGCTAAAGCCATTCCTTCAATTTCTAGCTTTATGCCTAATCCATGTAGTTTAAATACTAAGTTACCAATACCTATAACCAGAATTACAGATGCAATGACTAGATTTCTGTTACTTGAAAAATCAACTTCACTTTCTACTAACATCCTCAAACCACTAGCTGCAATAATACCGAATAATAATATCGATACACCGCCCATTACTGGTGTAGGTATTGAAGATACCAATGCAGTGAATTTTTCTACAAATCCTAGAACAATCGCAACGACGGCAGCACCGCCAATGACATAAATACTATAAATTTTTGTAATTGCTAACACACCTATATTCTCACCATACGTTGTACTTGGTGGGCCACCTATCAGACTTGCAAACATTGTCGATACACCATCTCCGATAATCGATTTATCTAACCCTGGGTCTTTGAAAAAGTTTTTACCCACGATTTTATTTATTACCATTTGGTGACCAATATGTTCACTCACTGTCACAAACACAATTGGGATTAATACTAATATCAGACCTATATGAATGGATGGCGTATAGTCTCTAAATGGGACATATACTTCTGGTAAGTGTAGCCATTTCGCTTCTGCAATTGGCTTGAAATTAACTAAGCCCATAAATATAGATACAATGTATCCTGTTATTATTCCAATCAATACAGGTATGAGTGATAAGAATCCTTTGAAAAATCCTTGAACAAGTATCGTAACTAATAATGTAATCATCGCAACTGCCAGGTAACTTAAGTTATAACCTTTCATGTCTGATGAATTCTCAAACATAGCCATGTTCACTGCTGTTGGTGCCAAACTTAATCCGATAACCATTATTACTGGTCCTACCACAACTGGAGGAAGTAATTTCATTAGCCACCCTGTACCACTTATTTTTATTGCTAATCCAATCAATACATACATCACACCGCTCATAAATAGTGCGGTTAACATATCTCCTAAGCTATGTGAATTTAAACCTGATATAATCGGCGTGATAAAAGCAAAACTTGAGCCCAAATATGCGGGGATTTTTGCTTGAGTAATTAATATATATAACAATGTTCCGATGCCTGATGCTAAAAGTGCTGATGATATCGGTAATCCAGTTAGAAAAGGGACAAGTACGGTTGAGCCAAACATTGCAAAAAGATGTTGTGTACTTAAAAACGCCCACTGTCCTAATTTAGGCTTGTCACGTACATCTAATACTGGTTTAACCGTCCTTTCAAACATTGTTTCATTTTCCATTGCAAATTCGCTTCCTTTCATAAAAAAAATCTCTTTACATCTTATTCATGTAAAGAGACTTCGAAGGGTCTATCACAGTAAGTAGCTTTCATTACTTACTTTTAAAATAGTATAATAAAAATTACTATTTTGTGATATATAGGTATAACAAGTCAATGCATCTTTTCTGAGTGTTATATTTGCACTTCAATTAATAAGCACTGCACTTGTACCAATCCTTTCTCAGTCTCTCGTACTGAATTAAAAGGTTATTATTCAATTACTACTGCATTTCTTGAGTCAATCTCATCTAAATAAACCGACACCGCTTCTTCACGAGCTGTTGGGATATTTTTTCCGACAAAGTCAGCTCGTATCGGTAATTCTCGATGACCACGATCCACTAGTGTAGCTAGCCCTATTTTTTTAGGTCTTGCGTACTGTAATACTGCATCTAAAGAAGCACGTACCGTTCTACCAGTATATAGTACATCATCTATTATAATTACTACTTGATTCGTTATATTAACATCAATTTCATAGGTTTCTTCATTAGTTTGTACTGTTCTATTTTCTAAATCATCTCGAAATTGTGTAATGTCTATTGTTCCAGTTGGCACTACCTTTTCTTCGATGTTTTCTATCTTTTGTTGTATACGACGTGCTAAAAATGCGCCTCTTGTTTTAATACCTAGTAAGATTAAATTATCAGTACCTTTGTTATATTCTAATATTTCATGTGCAATACGAGTGATAGTACGTTGTATCGCGGCTTCGTCCATAATAACGCGTTCTGACATTTTAGGCACCTACCTTAGTTCATTTTTAAGTTGCTATATCGACAAGATGATACAAAGAAAACCTCATATCTTCAATGAAGACATGAGGTTTCTAAATAATCGTATCACAAATGGACTAGAGATATTTCTAGATAAGAAGACGCTTTCTCTTTTATGAATATGGAAAATTCATGTTGGCTATGCACGAATAAACTCGTTACATATATTCATCTGTGTACAGTTATTAAATTCATGTCTTCGAAGCCTCTCTGGACTTTCATTTAAAGACGTGCGTTCGCTTTATTAAACTGTCATTATAATATCATGATTTGATGTATTGTGCAAGAACGTTTCCTAGGCTAACGTTAAATTAAAATGCATAAATACACTTTACTTATTATATGTAAAATATATTATCATAATGTATTTTCTGTTATTAACCTAACCGGTTAAAATCTACTCAAATTATAGAATTGCCATCCAAAAAGCCTCATCATCAAATTGACTGGTGTCAGTATTGATCATGAGGCTTAATATGACAATAAATAATATTACCGTTAAATCATGCTATCAATTATTGATCACTTTTTCTAATATCACTTAACAACTGTTCAAAATCACTTGGTAGTTCAGCTGTTCTTTCAATATATTCACCCGTAACAGGATGTTCAAAACCAATCACACCCGCATGAAGTGCTTGACCACCAATATCCAACGTTTTCTTCGGTCCATACTTAGGATCCCCAACTAATGGAAAACCAATATATTTCATGTGCACACGAATTTGATGCGTTCGACCAGTTTCTAATTGACACTCAACTAATGTATAATTTTTAAAATGTTCTAGAACATTAAAATGAGTTACAGCTTCTTTACCATCATCTACAACATCCATAGATTGACGATCATTTTTATTTCTACCAATTGGTGCATCGATTGTACCGTAATCATGTGGAATATTTCCATGTACTAAAGCCACATATTTACGATTAACAGATTTGTCGATCAATTGTTCAACTAACCCACGATGAGCAATATCATTTTTCGCCACCATCAACAAACCGGATGTATCTTTATCTATACGGTGTACGATACCTGGACGGATTTCTCCATTGATACCTGATAAATTTTTCATTTGATACATTAACCCATTTACCAAAGTGCCTGAATAATGACCAGCGGAAGGATGAACCACGATACCTTTAGGTTTATAAACAATTGCAACATCGTTATCTTCATAATATATATCTAAATTCATATTTTCTGGCTTAATATCTGTTTCAACAATTTCTTTTTCTGTAACTACAATTTGATCATTCATTTTTATCTTATAATTGGACTTTACTAACTTACCATTTGCTTTAACTAATGAAAGTTTTATCCAATCTTGAATTTGAGTTCTTGACCAATCTGAATTCAATTCCGGTAATACTTTATCTATACGTTGACCTACAAATTCTGCTTGATCTATTGTAAACTCATGATTACTCATATTTGTAATCCTCCTATGCTTCTTTTTTCATATCTGTTAATAATGCGACAATAATTAGCACTACACCTATTGTTAAACTGGCATCTGCAACATTAAATATTGGAAAGTTATAACCCAAAAGATATGTATCGATAAAGTCCACGACTTCTCCATGTAATACACGATCAATAAAATTACCTAATGCACCTGCAAATAATAAACTTATGGCAACTTGCATGAGTAAATTTTGCTTTGCTTCTTTAATATAAAATATTATAAGTACAACAAGAATTATAATTGTAATGATATAAAAGAAACTCATTTTCCCACTTAATATTCCCCAAGCTGCCCCATTATTTCTATGTGATGTAATATTTAAAAAATTTGGAATAACTTCGAATGAATCCCCAATTTTCATTGAACTAGCTATAATAAATTTAGTAATTTGATCTAAGATTAAAATAACAATCGTAATGAATAAAGAAATACCTAAATAGTACTGACGTTTCATGCCTGTACCTCCTATTCTACTATCTGACGCTTTTACAACAACTTTCATTATAGCTTAATCAAACTTATAAAAAAAGTTACAGTTTATATATATCAAATTTAATTTTGTAGATAGTAACAGTTTATCACTTTATGATACCTTCTATTCCTTTATATATTTTTTCCATATCAAAATGTGAGCAGAATGTTTCTTATATTCATCAATAACTTTCATAGCAAATACTTCTACACACATACTTCAATTATGCTTGATCATTCTTTTTAGGATGAATGATATGATACTTTTTTATCACATTCGGACTAATATCTCTTTTTGTAATTTCAAATGGTTTGTAAAAATTCATTTCAACAACTTCCACTGTACCGTCAGTAAATTTTCTTTCTATGTATGCAACATGTCCATATTTACCTTTGGTTGTTTGCAAAATACTTCCAACTTTTGGATTTTTATCAACACGATATCCTTCATTTTGAGCATGCATTTTCCAATATTTTGCATCACCCCAATTTATGCCAATTTTATGTCCATCATTTCTAACTTTTTCAAAAACATAGCTTGTGCATTGACCCTTCACATACGTGTTATGTTTCATAGAATTCATAGACCATAACTTATTTTCTGGTTCTGTCATATCTCGATTATCTATACCCTCATAAGCTGCCATTCCAGTAATAATTAAACTAAACGTTAGCAATATTGTAATCCTTTTTTTCATGACATACCCTACCTTCGTAATATCAATTAATACATGCTTACGGCTAACGACAAGTTCAATTAATAATCGCTTATTAAAAAATATATTATTATATTGATTCAGTTTATTTCCTATACCCGTTTGACTTAAATAAATTGATTAAAGATAAAATAATATTAACTTAATAAATGTAGAGGATCATATTCATATTGACATAAAAAGAAGCTACTTGCCTTTACGAACAACAGCAAGTAGCTTCAAAATTTAATAATTTATATTATTTTTTATGACAATCTTTTGAAATTAATTATACTAAAGTTTTTACAACTTCTTGACAACGTGGGCATAAGTGATCTAATTCGCCTACTGATCCTAACTCCTCGCTATAATTCCAACAACGCTCACATTTTTCACCATGGGCATGTTCAATTCTGATGTCTCCATATTGGTATGAAGTACCATTTTCAACTGAATCAACAATCTCAGCTTGAGATGTTATGAACAATTGTTGTAAATCATCAAATTGTTGTAAGAATGATTTAGCATCAAAGTTATCATTACTAGCAATAATAACTTTTGCTTCCAATGATTTACCAATTATTTTTTCACTACGGGCAACCTCTAACGCACGGTTTACATCATCACGTAATTTCATAAATGTATTCCATTTTTCTACAAATTCACTATCAGTTTCTACACACTCAGGCATACGTGTTAAGTGTACACTTTCTTCTTCAACGTGTGGAATATGAGACCATACTTCCTCAGATGTATGCGCTAGGATAGGTGCTAACAATTTAGTCATGTCAACAACGATTTGATATAACACAGTTTGCATACTGCGACGTTTTAGTGAATCTTGTTGTTCAATGTATAATATATCTTTACCATAATCTAAATAGAAATTACTCAATTCTACATTGATAAAGTTTTGTAGTTCTTGATAAATATCTAAATAATCATAATTATCATAATGATCTAATGTACTCGCAGTAAATTCACGTAATCTACTTAATACATATTTATCAACGTCTAGTAAATTCTCTTCTGCAACTGCATTCGTATTAGGATTGTAGTCGTTTAGATTTCCTAACATAAATCTCAATGTATTTCTGATTTTACGATATACATCTGAAGTTTGTTTTAAAATTTCATCAGAGATTCGAACATCTGCTAAGTAATCTACACTACTTACCCATAAACGTGCAATATCTGCACCTTTTTGTTTAACGATTTGGTCAGGTACGATTGTATTGCCTAATGATTTACTCATTTTTTTACCTTCACCATCCATTACAAAGCCATGTGATAATAGCATTTTATATGGTGATTGACCTCTTGTTGCTACAGATGTCGTAATTGAAGAGTTAAACCAACCACGATATTGGTCGCTACCTTCTAAGTACAAATCTGCTGGATATGATAATTCTGGTCTTTCTTCTAATACAGCTCTGTGTGAAGATCCTGAATCAAACCAAACATCCATAATGTCTGTTTCTTTTGTGAATTCACCGTTTGGACTTCCTGGATGCGTAAATCCTTCTGGTAATAAATCTTTTGCATCTTTTTCAAACCAGATATTAGAACCTGATTCTTGGAATAAATCTGCAACATGATTTACAGTTTCCTTCGTTAGGATAATGTCACCATTTTCGGCATAAAATACTGGTAGTGGTACACCCCATACACGTTGTCGAGAGATTACCCATTCGCCACGGTCACGAATCATGTTATAGATACGTGTTTTCCCCCAATCTACTTTAAATGTAGTGTCAGTAATCGCATCTAAAATATCTTGACGTACTTTATCAATTGAAGCAAACCATTGTGGTGTCGCTCTAAATATAACAGGTTTTTTCGTACGCCAGTCATGAGGATAGCTGTGTGTGATAAATTCCAATTTCAATAAAGCGCCTTTTTCTGATAATAAATCAGTAATTTCTTTATTCGCTTTATCGTAAAATAAGCCTTCAAATTGACCAGCTTCTTCTGTAAATACACCTTTATCATCCACAGGGCTGATAACAGGTAAATTGTATTTTTGTCCAACAATATAGTCATCTTCACCATGACCAGGTGCTGTGTGTACACAACCTGTACCTGCATCAGTTGTAACATGTAAGCCATTGATTACTAATGAAGTACGATCAACAAATGGGTGTTGTGCTTCAACATACTCTAATTCTTTACCTGTAAATGTTTTCTCTAATTTAACATCATTTTCATCCCAGCCAAGTGTTTCGGCAACACTGTTAGCCAAATCTTTACCAATAATATATTTCTCACCATTCACTTGATATTGACCATAAGCTAATTCAGGATGAACTGTAATTGCTACGTTCGATGGCAATGTCCATGGCGTTGTTGTCCAAATAACAAATTTAGCTTCTTCATCTACAATACCTTTACCATCTTTAACATCAAACGCTACAAAGATAGATGCTGAACGTTTATCATGATATTCAATTTCTGCTTCAGCTAATGATGATTCACTTGATGGTGACCAATAAACTGGCTTTTTACCTTTGTAAATTAAACCTTTATCTGCCATTTCACCAAATAAACGAATTTGTGCAGCTTCATATTCTGGTTTTAATGTGATATATGGGTTATCAAAATCACCTTTAATACCTAAACGTTTAAAGTCTGTTTTCTGTCCTTCAATTTGTTTCAAAGCAAATGCTTCACATTTTTCTCTGAATTCAGCAACAGATAATTCTTTACGCTTCACACCTTTTTTTGTTAATGCTTGTTCAATTGGTAAACCATGCGTATCCCAACCTGGTACATAAGGAGCATAAAAACCTTGCATAGATTTATAACGTGTAATGATATCTTTCAAGATTTTGTTTAGCGCATGCCCCATATGTAAATTACCATTTGCATATGGAGGACCATCGTGAAGTATATATGATGGATTTCCTTTGTTTTGATCTAATACTTTTTTGTAAATTTGCTTTGCTTCCCATTCTTCTTGAATCTTTGGTTCTTTGTTTGGTAATCCCCCACGCATTGGGAAGGCTGTTTTTGGCATTAATAACGTTTCTTTATAATCCATTGTTTACACTCCTTGTTACATTTTCTCTTTTGCATATAGTACTTCTATACAATAAAAAGAACTCTAAGTTCAATTAACAGGGACGATATTAACCGCGTTACCACCCTATTTAACTCAACTTAGAGTTCTCTCATTGCATCATATTTCACTTTAAACAACAGTGATATAAATAATACACATATAAAAGGCTTTCACTATCCCTTTTTCGCTTTGATATGTTACGTATTACTTACGTGTCTGTTATTTCTTTTCTTTATTATCAGTAATTGATTCAGATTGATTATTTGCTTCAGCTTTTGCTTTCACTGCTTTTTCTTCATCAGTCAATTCATTATCATGCAAATGATTGATGTTTTCTTCTGTTACTTGCTCTGAATCTAAATCATAATTTAGTAAATAGTCCCAGTCTTCATTCTTAAGCAAATCTAGTTGCGCTTCAACCAACATGCGGAATCTAGAACGGAATATTTTTGATTGACGTTTCATATCTTCCGTTTGGAATGATAAGCGACGTGCTTTTTCAACACCATCATTTACAATTTTATCTGCTTCAGCTTTTGCTTTAGCTATTGTTGCTTCAGCTTCCTTATTAGCAGCTTCTTTCGTTTCTTCTCCAGCTTTTTTCGCATGAATTAACGCATCACTAACAGATTGATGGACATCCTTATACGACTGGATATTTGTGTCTTTATCTTCAATTACTTTTTCTAATTGCTTTTTATCTTCTTTTAATCGTTCTATTTCATTACTTAATTGTTGTAAATAATCTTCAACTTCAGATGGTTCAAACCCATTTCTTGCTTGAGTAAAAGTTTTATTTTTAATTTCACTAGGTGTAAAAGGCATACATTATCCTCCCTTAAT
This sequence comes from Staphylococcus sp. ACRSN, assembly GCF_022346615.1. GTDB lineage: Bacteria > Bacillota > Bacilli > Staphylococcales > Staphylococcaceae > Staphylococcus. The sequence goes on from NZ_JAKRNS010000004.1 coordinate 100,281, forward strand.
CATACACTATTTTATCTCTTACATAAATATGAGAAATTGTATTTTTAATAAGTTTATTTTATATACTATACTGTAATTGTTGCAACAAAATCAACAATTAATTCTCAATTCTAAATTGCATATCTCAATTAAAGTATAACATTATTTGAATAAAGTTTCGTATGAAATCCTCACTTTATCTTTTTTAGTGGTTCCACCTATTTCTGTAATTTGCGCACGGCCAAACCCTTGAATAGATAATAAATCTCCACTACCAACTTGAAAGTCCGCTGCATCAATAACTGTATGATTGACTTTGACACGTTTTTTATCTATTAATTGCTTTGCTATTGTTCTAGATTTACGTATCATTTCTTTTATAACTACATCAAGTCTTAATGCACTTACAGTTGTATGAAAAGACTTCCAATCCTCTTTAGATTGTATCATATCTTTTACCGGAATAGAATTAAGTTTAACTGTAGCACCATTAATTCGATTTAATTCTAAAATAATATAAGATTCTAATTGCTTTGTCAAAGTAAATTGCACTTGACCATTAAGCACTATATCCCCCAATTGATCCCTTTCAATACCTAACGACATAATGGTGCCGAGGATATGACGGTGTTGTAACGTTACGAATTTTTCAGGGTATTTTATTTCCATTAACACAATTTCAAAATCTTCTTCTTCTGGTTCAAAATAACTAGGCGCAATAATTGCACGTTTACGTTCAGCAAAAGTGCCCCCGTATAAATGGACGATTAAATCCTCAAAACTTCCGGCTAGCACTTCCAAGATATATTGTTCTCTTGGATCTAAAAAATGTGTTAATACGGGCGAAAATTGTTCATTTGCGCGATTACATTTATCCAATAAGTTATCGATTAAAGGTTGTTCTTCTTTTCTAAAATGTTGATAAATATCTATTTTATATCACTCCAAATACAATATAAAAGCACCTCTCGTCATCTATTCATAACGCAAGGTGCTTAATTATTAATTCAAATTAAACTTAAATTCAATTTTACGGTTCTGAAATATTTTTATACTAAATGCGTTAATATCATGTTAAAAATACTTACTAAACCTCTTTGGAATAGCACGAGAACAATAATTGCTACAATTGACGAAATATCAATCATACCAATCGGTGGAATAATCTTACGAAACGGTTCCAAAAATGGCTCATATATTTTTTGTAAAAATTGGCCAAATTTATTTTCTCGAGCATTTGGAATCCAAGACATGAAGAAATACACAATCATGCCATAATAATAAATTTGAACTAAGAATAAAATAAATTTAAATACGATTGCTAATAATCCTACATCCATTTATTCTTACCTCTATTCACCTTGATATTCCATATTATCTATCTGGTCAGTAATATTACCAGCTACTTCAACATTGTCCGGTGTACATAAAAAGATATCTGTACCGACACGTTGAATATCTCCACCTATAGCGTAAACTGTTCCGCTTAAGAAATCGATGATTCTTTTTGCAGAAACTTTGTCAATGCGTTGTAAATTAACTAAAGTAGCACGGCGATTTTTAAGTTCATCAGCAATATCTTGTGTATCTGAGAATACGCGTGGCTCAAATAAACACATTTTAGAACTCTCTTGTGTAAAACCGAATTGATCTTGTTCTTGATTATTCATATTCACAACGTTCCTAGTATTATTATTTGATGTATTACTAGCCATTTGATACTTCCTTTCCCCCGTAGATTGGTTTAACCTAGAAGACTGTTTCTTAGGTACGGATTGTATCGCTCTTTGACGTTCATTACTCTCATTATTTGATTGTTCGTTAAAACTATTTTGAGACTGTGCTTGTTGTTTTTGGTGTTGTCTATTTTCCTCTTCAGGTGGTGCTTCCAATTGGTCATCTTCTTCTTCAACCACGAAAAATCCACTAAATAAATCTTTTAAAGCCACGGGGCTCACTCCTCTTTTCCTACAAGTTTAGTCCCAATTCTCACAAATGAAGCACCTTCCTCGGCAGCCAGATGGTAATCATTACTCATCCCCATCGACAACTCTGTGCATGGTGCATAATTTAAATTGAGCGCTTTAATTTCATCTCTTTTTATTCTTAATGTTTGGAACAAGCCTTTAATATACGACTCATCATCTGTTAACGGAGCCATCGTCATTAGACCGACTACTTCTATATTATCAAATTGTGCTAATTCTTCAATAAAAGTGTCTAATTCATCTAATGTCACACCTTGTTTAGATGCTTCGCCTGAAACATTAACTTGAACAAAGCATTTAATTGTGTGTGTTGCTCTCTTGTTTATTTCTTTTGCCAATTTAAGACGATCTAATGCGTGAAAGTAATCCACATCATTTATAACTTCTTTAACTTTCCTAGTCTGTAAAGCACCAATAAAGTGCATTGTCACGTCTTTTGGTAAGGCTTGTTGCTTTTGATAAAAACCTTCTATACGGTTTTCACCAAAATGTCTAATTCCAGCATTATATGCATCATTAGCTCGGTCTATTGTAACATACTTTGTCACTGCAATCACGTTTGGCAATGTTGAAATATTGTGTCCATTTACTGTTTCACGTAATTGTAATTCTATACTTTTGAAATTTTCACTTACGTTCATTTTTACCCATCCTTTAGTTTTGGCCAATATATGCCAGCATTCTACCAGTTTGTCCTTTTTCAATTCTATATGAGAAAAACAAATCCAAATTTTCTGATGTGGCATAGCTTGTTATATAAATATTTTCTGAAGGGACACCTGCTTGTTCTAATAATAATGCATTTGCTTTTTTTAAATCAATGCCATGTCGATTTACATCTCTTGTTTCGATATATTTCACCATATCAATCGGTAATGTTGCAAATTTTGACTTTATATCATCATTAATCTCATAAGAGTTTGATGTAGCAGGGCCTATAACCACTTGTAAATCATTTAAATCAAATTCAATTTTATCAACCATTTCTAAAACAATCTGACTAACCGTTCCTCGCCAACCAGCATGTGCTAATCCAATAAACTGATGTTTTTCGCTATAAAAATAGATTGGTACACAATCTGCATAACACATCGTTAACAATAGATTTTTTTGATATGAATACATCCCATCAATACCATGAAGTTGTTCTGACAATTCATCGATGTTTACACCCTTATGCTCATCTGTAATTTCAATCACTTTGTTTTCATGGGTTTGAATAGGAAATACCCAATTTGCTCTGTCAAATTGAATTATATCAGCAACTAGTTGTTGATGTTTAGTAATATTGTTAGGATTGTCTGTAATATACCTCGCCATATTGAGGGCTCGTTCTGGATAGGCACTATAGCCACCATTACGTGTTGTGATTCCTAGTTTAACATGTTCCATTTCCTCATTCTTATATTCTAAAATATAACTATTTTCTACAAATTTTTCTGGCATTTTTAAACCCTCCAATAATTGTTCTACATGTTCTTCTATAACATTGTAGTTCCGCTCTTTTCTTGTTTGACTGTTACATTTATCAATTTGAATAGTCGTATGCCCATAACTTGAATGTAAATCTAAAAAAGTCACCAGATCTGGGACCTGATGACATAGATACTGTAATTATTTCTAACTTCAGCTTAAATATATATTTTTCAGAAGTAAAAGTCGCAATATTAACGTCTAGTTCTTCTTGAACGTCTTTCTTCTCTATTTCTGATGAAGCTAGGAATATCATCTTCATTTGTTGTATGACTTCTGCTTTCAGTATTGCTTTCAGTTGAGTGAGATGCTGATGCCGCACTTGAACTTATAGTTGATTCATTTGATGTCACACTACCACTTGTAGCGCTACTACCAAAACCAGTGTTTGAAGCTTTGCGACCTTGTGATGAAGGTTTGTCTTCAAAACCAGTAGCAATAACTGTAACCACAATTTCATCTTGTAATTCAGGGTTAATAACTGTACCGAAAATCATATTCACATCTTCATCAGCAGCATCTTGTACAATATCTGCAGCTTCTTGAGCTTCGAAAAGTGAAAGTGATTCTCCACCAGTAATATTCATTAGCACACCTTGTGCACCTACGATTGAAGTTTCAAGTAATGGTGAAGAAATAGCTTTTTTAGCTGCTTCTACTGCACGATTTTCACCAGAAGAAACACCGATACCCATTAATGCAGAACCTTGGTTAGACATGATTGTCTTAACGTCAGCAAAGTCTAAGTTTACTTCACCAGATACAGCGATTAAATCAGAAATACCTTGTACACCTTGACGTAGTACATTATCAGCTTCTTTAAATGCTTCCATCATAGGTGTTGATTTATCAACGATATCAAGTAATCTATCGTTAGGGATAACGATTAATGTATCTACAGCAGCTTTCATAGCTTCTACGCCTGCAGCAGCTTGTGTTTGACGCTTACGTCCTTCAAATCCGAATGGACGCGTAACTACACCTACTGTTAACGCTCCCATTTCTTTTGCAATTTTTGCAACAACTGGCGCAGCACCTGTACCAGTTCCGCCACCCATACCAGCAGTTACGAATACCATATCTGCACCTTGAATAGCGTCTTCTATTTGTTCACGTGACTCTTCAGCAGCTTTTTTTCCAATTTCAGGGTTAGCTCCTGCGCCTAATCCACGTGTTAATTTTTCTCCAATTTGGATTTTAGACTCAGCTTTAGATAAGTTTAAAGCTTGTCCGTCCGTATTGATTGAAATAAACTCAACATTGTTCATACCATGGTCAATCATTCGGTTTACAGCGTTGTTTCCGCCGCCCCCTACACCGATGACTTTTAACGTCGCTAAATGATTAAATCCTTGTTCAAATTCTAACATTTATATTTCCTCCTAGTTTTAATGGCCAATCAATCGAATAGAGATTTCATCAGTTTTTTAAATTTACTTTCGTCTTTTTGTTCATTGTGTTGAGACGTATGTTCAGCGTCTTCATTGACGTTTACTTCCTCATCATATGTCTCAGTCACTTGTGAATCTTCTGAAGGTGAGTCTGATGTTGGTGCTTCATCTTGCTTATTCGATTTTTTCTTAAACCAATCAAATCCGCTTGTTTTTGTATTGTTCGTCGTCTCATCAGATTCGATAACTTCTTCTTCGAATTCTTCACTGTCATGATTACTTATTGTAACATAATCTAGCAATTCGTCGAAAGTAATGCTACTAGAAATTGTTGAAATTGCCGATGAAAATTCAGGTTTTCTGATTCCCATTTGTGAAGGTGTGTGTATTCTTACTTTTTCACTCACCATGTCTTGTAATAATTCTTTGACACCTAATAGGTTAGCTGAACCTCCAGTAACTACAAAACCACCATTAACTTTTGTTAATTGTAATTCTTGTAATACATCAAACACTTCAAAGAATATGTCTTCAACGCGTGCTTCGATAATATCAGCTAAATCTTTTTGCGTAAATTGTGCATCTTCATCACTATCAATTTGATCAACTGTAAACACATCTTGATCTGAAGCAGAATCAAAGAAAGCGTGTCCATATTGATGCTTGATTTTTTCTGCCGTCTCATAAGAAGTATTTAACCCTTCGGCAATATCTTCAGTTATGTCGCGACCAGCCATTTCAATTGCGTCAGCATCAACAAGTTCTCCACGCTCATAGAACGCAAGTTGTGTTAAATCTTCACCAATATCAATGACACATGCACCAAGTTCTTTTTCAGTAGCTGTAAGAACTGAATTATAGTTATATGCATCAGAATAGACATCTAATACATCTACACCACATGATTCTACACATTTAATCATATTAATTAAAATTGATTTTTGTATCGCAATTACACCAGCATTAACTTTAAGACTATGTCTTGCGATTAATTCTTTTGGATCTGATACTTCATTGTCACCATCAACTAGAAATTTAATTGGAAACGCGTTAATGATTTCTGTTTCTGGCACATTATTTTTTTCTCTAATACCTTCCAGTACTTGTTCAATATGAGTACCGTTTAATTCAGTATCTTCATAAAATTCAATTTCATTGGATTCATCAAACACCTCAGTGCCGACAATCGGAAGTTTAAGAAATACTTCTTTAATGTCTACACCTGAAGCAATAGAAGCTTTTTTAATTGTATCTTTCACAGCTTGTTTCGCAATATCGAAATCATCTATTTGACCATTTTTAATTCCACTCGTATAGGTTTGTCCTGTACCTATCACATTTATTCCATTGTGAAATTTTTCGCCTACTATTGTTTTTACACTTGATGAACCGATATCTATACTTACATAATAATGCTCTTCCATAGATAGGCACCTCCTGACAGTTACATAATCAAGTTCACACTATTAACAGTTTACAATACAGTTTAACCGTTGTGAACTATAAACACATGTATTTGTCTAAATTTTTTAATTATTTTTGTCTTTCTTCTTATTTATCTTATTTAAAGCACTTTGTAACTGATCTTTGGCTTTATCTTCTTGGTTATTTCCTTCTTCTACATTCTTATCACTCTCTGATTTCTGATCAGTTCCATTACTATATGGTATGAAAGAAGCACCAACTGATAAATCAATATAACCAGCTTTTTTCAAGTTACCACTTTCATCTCGATCTAGCGACTGTGACATTTGTGGATAATATTTCATTTTGCTACCAATCGTATTTAAATTACCAACAATTTGTATATTATCAGTAGTAAATAACTTAACTTGATTTTGCATATTAGCTTGTGGATCGTATTGCACTTCAGATATTAAGCCTCTCACTTTAGAAGGCATTTCTGCAAGTTGACGTATAATCTTAGATTTTCTTTCTTTATCAAAACCATCTATGATTGGACCATCATCTAGCACACTGTCTTGGAAATTTTCTAGTTCAGTGCCATCTTCTGTAATCGGAACATATTTATCTTTCTTTTTAATTAATGCCACAATTTGATCTTCTGTTACTTTCACTGTCATTTTATTTGGAAAATGCTTAGTTACTTTTGCATCTTTAACCAATGTATTTTCTTTTAACTTATCTTCGGCTTTTGAAGTACTATAAGTATACATTCTTGAATCTTTTTTAACATCAATAGCTTTTGTAATATCACTTTTCGACACATTATTATTTCCTTTTATCTCTACACTACTTATTTTACTTAAAGGCGTAAACATGTAGATAAGTATTAACAAGATAAAAAACAACAATACACCGAACACTGAATATTGAATCTGCTTTTGCCTTTTACGTCGTAGTGCACGCTTTTCTTTTAAATATTCAGAGTCAAATTCGCGTACTTTATCGGCCATGTTTTTTCACATCCTTTAGAAAGATGGCAAGTGCGCTTTGAATCTATTAATGAATTTTTCTCCACGCTCTTCAAAAGTATTGTATTGATCCCAACTCGCACATGCAGGAGATAACAATACTACATCATTTGGTTCTATAATAGATTGTATCTTATCAACTGCATCTTCCACATCTATAGCTTTAACAACATATTTACCTTGGCTTTCACCTAAGTTCACAAATTTATTTTGCGTTTCTCCAAATGTAACCATCACACGCACATTATTCATATATGGAATAAGTTCATCAAAATCGTTACCTCTGTCTAATCCACCACACAACCATATAATTGGTTGCTCAAATGAATTAAGTGCAAATTGAGTTGCTAATGTGTTTGTCGCTTTCGAATCATTATAATATTTATTTGTTTTATTTGTGCCAATATATTGCAATCGGTGCTCAATTCCAGAGAATGTTGTCAAACTTTCAATAATTGCACGAACTGAAATGCCTGCCAATAGTGCTGCCAATACTGCAGCTAAAATGTTTTCTAAGTTATGTTCACCAGGTAACACTAAATCATCTTTATGTATGATTCTGAAACCTTTAAATACGATATAACCATCTTTAACATAAATACCATCAACCTCTTGTTGTGTTGAGAAATAATATGTTTTTGCTTTTAAAGTTTCTGATTCAATTAAGTGTCTTTGGTGATAATTACAAATCAGATAATCATCTTCTGTTTGATTTTCATAAATCTTTTTCTTTGCATTTTGATAGTTTTCTAAAGTTTCGTGATAATCAATGTGTGCAGAATAAATATTTGTGATTATTGCAATATGTGGTTTGTACTGTTCTATTCCTAGCAATTGGAAAGAAGATAGTTCAGTAACTAAATAGTCATTACCACTCACCTCTTGTGCTACTTTTGATGCTACATAACCAATATTTCCAGATATCTTTCCAGTTACACGACTTTTTTGAAACATATCGCCTATCAATGATGTAACTGTCGTTTTTCCATTTGTACCAGTCACGCCTATAATCGGTGCTTCAGAAATTAAATAACTTAGTTCTACTTCTGTTAATATTTTCAATCCTTTTTTTACAGCAGCATCAATTAATGGTACATGATAAGGAATACCCGGATTTTTAATAATCACTGGGTTATTATCTAACAACGATAGTGGATGTTCACCACCAATTACTGTAATACCCATATTTTCTAAATCTTTAGCATGTGAATCATTACTAAGATCTTTTCCATCATTTACGATAACTTTTGCGCCAAGTTTATTGAGCAATTTAGCAGCTTCGTAACCACTTTTTGCTAATCCAACAACTAATACATCTTTGTTTTCTAACCCTGAATAATTTAGCAATTTAATTCACTCCTATCCATAATCCAATAAGTCCAGAAATTAAACCTACTGTCCAGAAAACGGTAACGACCTTCTTCTCGTTCCATCCTACTAATTCAAAATGATGGTGTAACGGTGACATTTTGAAAATTCTTTTCCCCGTTAATTTAAATGAAGTTACTTGAATCATTACAGATAATGTTTCTGCAACAAATACGAAACCAATAAATATTAAAGATAACTCTTGATTTAACATGATTGAAATTGTTGCAAAAATACCACCTAAAGCTAAACTCCCTGTATCACCCATAAATACTTTGGCTGGGTTTAAATTAAACGGTAAGAAACCTAGCAATGCAAAAATCATAATAATACAGAATAAACCGATTGAAGTTGCGCCTTGGAAATATGCCATTATAGCGTACATAATAAATCCAATTATTGATAAACCTGTAGCTAATCCATCCAAACCATCTGTTAAATTTACAGCGTTTGAAAAACCAACTTGCCAAAATACAATAAATATCACATAAGCAATAGATAATGGTACCTCTATTCCAATAAATGGAATGTGAATCCCAGTTGAAAAATCAGTGAGGTTAAACACTTGGCTTAAAATAAAGAAAATTACTGCAATACCTATTTGAGCTAAGAATTTTTGTTTACTTGTTAATCCTTGATTATTCTTTTTCACTACAATGATGTAATCATCAATAAAACCAATTAAACCAAATCCAATTGTTACAAAAAGTAATAATACAATAGGATTTGAATGATCTGTGAATATAATTGCTATTATTGAAGATATAATAATACTAATAAGAAATGTCAGTCCACCCATTGTAGGTGTTCCTGTTTTTTTCATGTGACTTTGCGGACCTTCTTCTCTAATGCTTTGTCCAAATTTCATTCTTTTTAAAGTTGGAATTAAGACTGGGACTAATATAAATGTGATTAAAAGTGCAATGATTGCGAGTAGATAAACCATATTATGCTCCTTTATATATTTAATTGGAATATGTTTTGTGTCGTCATGCAGGGTTAAAACAATATGTAAAGTGAAACATGGCTTATCAGTATGCCCAAAGTTGATTTTCTAGCATACTGATAATACCAATATTCCCTTAAATAACTTGTACTATTTTTCGTATAAATCAATTTCAAAACAGCAATAATTATTCTGACTTATCGCTTGCTTTCTCATCTTTGGTTGATTTATCTTTCTTTGATTTTTCACTTGAAGTAGATTTATCTTCTTTTGTTGAAGCGTCTTTTTCAGAACTTGAACTTGCTTCTCCATTAATCTCTTCAGCAGATAATGTTACTTGAATCTTATCATTTTTGCTCACTTGCTGACCTTTAGTAACAGATTGGTTTGATACAAAACCACTACCTTTCATTGTGATTTTGGTATTCGTTAACCTTTCAAATGCAATAACTTCCTCTTTCGTCCAGCCGGTCATATCTGGCATTGTGACATCACCATCTGTAAGTAATAGCACTTTATTGTTTGGTAACACTTCTTTATTAGCAGTAACTGATTGACTTGTTACTTTTTCACCGTTACCGATAACAACAGCATCTAATGATTTACCATTGATTTTATCTTCTGCTTTTTGAGTAGTTAACCCTTCAACATCAGGTACCTTACTATATTTTACATCAGAGCTATCTTTCGTATTTTCTTCTCCAACGTTTAAATATTTTAATGTATTAGCCATGATTGGTTTAAAGGCTTTACTAACACCCATTTCATATGCTTCTTGATCATTTTTTTGTGCCAGACTCATGCCTGCATATACAATAACCTTCGGATCTTTCTTAGGTGCATCACCAATGAAGCTAACAAAGTATGGATTTTCACCTTGAACATAGCCTCCATTATCAGGATCTGCCACCTGTGCAGTACCAGTTTTACCTGCAATATCATAGCCATCTACACGGTAGTTCTTAGCATGACTATCTTCACTATTTACAACTTTATCAAGTTCCGTACGTACTTTTTTCGCTGTATCTTTAGTGATTGGTTTACCTGCATACTCTTTCTTACCTTTGTAATAGCTATTATTAGTAACTGGATTAGTTACACTATCCACATACCATGGTTTAAGCATGTTGCCATCATTAAAGAATGCAGATTGTGCTCTCAACATCTGAACCGGAGTTACAGTTGTCGATTGACCGAATGATGACGTTTTTTGTTGTGCTTCATTTTCCCATGCGATACCACCAGAAGATTCACTATCAAACATACCATCAGTACTCTTTCCAAAGCCAAATTTTTCATACCAATGTTTCATCTTATCTGAACCAACTAAGTCTTGTAAATGCATCATTAGCGTGTTTGATGAATAAGTGAAACCTAGCGTCATAGGTATATCTCCCCAACCTACTTTATTCCAGTCGGAAATTTTAGAGCCCATTACTGTTCTTGGTCTTGCTGTATACTTTTTATTTGGTTTAAATTCACCTTCTTGTATTGCGGCTGCTAAACCAAACGACTTAAATGTTGATCCTGGTTCATACGTATTTTGATATAAATCATTTGCCCATTTTTTACCGAAATCTTTACCTGTTTCCGGGTTAAAAGTAGGTCGCTGACTAAATGCTAATATTTCTCCAGTGTGTGCATCCATTACAACAGCAAATAAATCTTTTGGTTTATATCTGTCAACCATGCCATCTAATGCTTCTTCTACAAACACTTGAATATTGGAATCTATCGTCAAACGAACATCGTCTCCACGTTTTGGTGTTTTTTCCTTCTTAGTATTCGGTGCTATATAGCCCCAAATATCATGGATATAAGATAAAGTTCCTTTTTGACCTTTTAAATAACTATCAAATATTTTTTCAACACCCATTGCACCTTTGAGCTCTCCACTGTCTGGATCTTTTTGTGCAATTCCAATAAGATGTGATGCAAAGTTTCCATTAGGATAAAATCTTTCAGTTTCAGGATATAATGTAATACCAGGAAGATTCATTTTTTCAATCTTCTCTTTTTCTTGATACGTTAAATCTGTTCCTTTTCGACCAAATTCGACTTGGAAAGCTTTTTTATTATCTAATTTACTCTCTATTTCTTTTGCTGACATATCTAATACTGTCGCAAGCTTTTTAGCTGTTTTCTTTTTATCAGTAACATTTTTAGGCTTATCACTACCTTCGCTTGCCTTTTTACTGACAATTGCTACTAACTTATATCGTTCAACATCTTCAGCTAATATTTTACCATTTCTATCATAAATCTTACCTCGTTCTGGTTGCTCCTGACTATTGACCAAATATTTTTCATTTGCCTTTAAAATCAAATCCTCACCAGATGAGTGACCTGTCAACATAATATATGAATACCTTAAAACCAACGTAAAAAAGAGCAGTCCGAATCCAAGAATGAGTAGGACTGCCCCTATTTTATTTTTTTTAATTGGTAATTTTCTTTTCTTAAATTTAATTCTTCGCTTCGTCATTATTACGCACTACCTTTACATTGTCGTTCTTAAGGCTCATACCTTGTTTTTTAGCCTTGTCGTAAATGCGTTCATATGATGAGTTCTTTTTAATTTCAGATTCTATCGCGCTATTCTCACTAGATTGCTTTTCTATTTTAGTATCTAAATCTGCAATTTTCCCTCGAGTATCATACGCATCCATTTTCAAAGATAGCATATATATACTTATTAAAGCAATTATTGTTATAAGACCTATGTATAACATTTTCTCAAATTTGGTTAACTGTACTACAACTTTTCTTTTAACTGTTTTAGGTTGGGTCGAGGGTTTCGTTTCTGGAATTTGTTGTTCTACATTATCATAGGGTTGATATACTTTTTCAACTGCCACTCATAATCCACTCCTTATTTTAAGATTTCTGCCACACGTAATTTTGCACTACGTGCTCTATTGTTTATCTCTAAATCGTCTTCAGTCGCAATGATAGGTTTCCGGTTAACTCGCTTTAATTTGGGTGTATAGGCTTCAGGTATTACAGGTAAACCTCTTGGGACTTCAGGTCCCTTTTCATATTCTTGGAACATCTGCTTACACAAACGATCTTCGAGTGAATGAAAAGTGATTACGGATATCCTTCCATCAACCTTCACACATTCAATTGCTTGTTCCAATGAGTCCTCGAAAGCTGAAAGCTCATCATTAACTGCGATTCTAATCGCTTGGAATATTCTTTTAGCAGGGTGCCCACCCTTTCGTCGTGCTTTAGCAGGTATACCCTCTTTAATGATATCTACTAATTCTAGTGTCGTATTTATAGGCTGTTGTTCTCTGTTTTGTTCAATACGTCTTGCAATTTGCTTTGAAAATTTTTCTTCACCATATCTATGGAAAATTCGAACCAAACTTTCAAATGACCATTCATTAACAACTTCAAAAGCTGACAATGGTTGTGTTTGATCCATTCTCATATCTAATTTCGCATCGTGATGATAACTAAAACCTCTTTCAGGCACGTCTAATTGTGGACTAGATACGCCCAAGTCATAATAAATACCATCAACTTTTTCAATATTCAAATCATTTAAAATTTCAGATAATTTTCTAAAATTACTATGAACAAAAGTCACTTTATGTAAATGATCCTTTAATACTTCCTTCGCATTGGCAATTGCATTTGTATCTTGGTCGATTGCTATAAGCCTACCACTATCACTTAATTGCTCTAATAAATAAAGGGCATGTCCAGCTCCACCTAAAGTACAGTCGACATATGTACCATCTTCTTTTATATTCAAGTAATCAATGGTTTCTTTAAGCATTACGCTGACATGATGAAACACGTTAACTCCTCCATTTAAAAATCAAAATCAATTAAGTCTTCAGCAATATCTTCGAAGCTATCTTCAGATTCTTCATAGAAATCATTCCATGTTGCTCTATCCCATATTTCAATGCGATTCGATACACCGATGACTGTACATTCTTTGCTTAAATTAGCGTATTGTCTTAAATTCTGCGGAATATTTATACGCCCTTGTTTATCTAGTTCAACTTCCACTGCGCCAGAAAAGAACATTCTCATAAATTTACGAGCATCTTTTTTGGTCATAGGAAGGGTTTTCATTTTTTCTTCAATTACTTGCCATTCTTCTAAAGTGTAACCAAACAAACATTTATCAAGGCCTCGAGTGATTATAAAACGTTCATTTAAGTCATAACGAAATTTGGAAGGGACAATCATTCGCCCTTTTGCATCCAACTGATGTTCGTATTCACCCATGAACATTTATAATCACCTCACCTTCTTATATTTATAATTTACCACATCTCACCACTATCCTCCACTAATTATACAATTTTCACCCAAATTTGTTGTTTTACATAAAAAAATGCCCGGTTCATCAATGTGATGAACCGGGCTAAACCCTTGCTGTTCTAAGGTTTTAATATGATATGATCAAAAGTATAAGAAAGTGGTGGATAAGTGGAGGGACTGAACACATCAATCCCAAATTCATTCATTATTTGAATCGTATTCCATATTCTTTCTTGCAAACCGCCCATTGGGTGGAGGACTTCATTGATTTCATTAAAGTGTTTCATACTGATGTCATTTTCTCTTTCGATATTCAGTAAATATCTTTTAAGGAGATAATCATATTGCTGTTGATGTATTTCATTATTTTTTTCTAATAATAGTCGATTATCATTATTTTCAGAAACATCAACTTTCAGAGTCTCATACAATTTCTCTTGTTGTTCTTTCATATTTTCAACTTCTTCAATAAATGAACTTGATGCTTTAGCTCTAACAAAACGTTCCTTATCTTCGTTGATTCCTTGTGATAGAACTTTATTCAGTTCAAGGCCATATTGCTTTAATAATTTTTCAGTTCTTTCATTAATATAGCTTATCCTTAATCTTGGCATAACGATTGGCATTGAAACATCAACAACTTTGAATACATCACTCAGTTCTGCCCAGTACTTGATTTCACTTGGTCCCCCAATAAATGCAACTGTATTAAATAGCCATTCTTCCATAATAGGTCGTGTTACAACATTGTTCGAAAAACGCTCTGGCTCTTCCTCAACAATAGTTAACAATTCAGACTCTGAGTATGTTTTATCCGATTTACTTAACTTAAATTCTCCATCTTTAAATGTAATCAATTGCCTCATATCATCTTCATGGAGAAACAAATGAACATTAGTATCTGTCTTTATCATTTGAGTTAAACCATTTGCAATCGTTTGATCCTGTGTTGTTCTAAAGGCTGAATCAATTGCTTTATGTTGCTGAATTAATTGTTTTATAAGCGGTTGTTCAATTTTTCTAAGCTCACTGTAATTAGCATCAATGAGTAACACGCCATAGTCTTTAAAGACTTCATGTAATAATGCTTTAAACATTTCTGTCCAATTTTGGTGTTTATCAATAATATTTCTAAACAACTGGATAACAGACTGTGAATGCTTTGTTTCAGGTAAATTTTGGAAAAATTGATTTAATGTATCATTAAGTTCTTCTTTATCAGGAGAATATCTTGAAACATTACTTTCAGGTGGCGTCATAGTATGATATTTAATTTTATGTAGCTTTGCTTTTTTTGAATTATAAGCAAAGGTATGATTCACTTCATCAAAATCATGATCCTCGCCTGCAATCCAAAAAACGGGTACTACTGCTTTTCCGTATTTTTGTTTTAATTCTTCACTCATTGTAATTATCGAAAATATTTTATGCAAAGTGTAAAGTGGACCGCCAAACAAACCTGCTTGTTGCCCGCCAACAATCACTTTTGCACCATTTCTCAACGCATCAATATTTTCAATTTGTTTTGATGTAAGTGTCAAATCACTCATATAATTTTCAATAACATTAGCTACAGCAACTTCTCTCCCATTGTTTTTCATTTCTAATCTTTCTATATAACTATTAGGATTCATTGCATCTAAATGATAAAATTGCGCTAATGTATGGTCACTATTTTTTAATTTATTAATAAATTGATCATTTTCATTTAGTCTCTCAGTCATACAATACATTCGAAATTCTCCTTATGCTACTCTATTCCTACCTAGTATAAAGTTTATAAACAGCGATGACAATTTTACGGCTTGAATTCAGTCAAATTTTTCATTTTTTAATATAAAACATGCAGCGCAGCGTATATTTACAATATCTATTTGTTATCTCTTTTGCATTTCATTATAAATTAATTTATTACTAATAGATAATTCTATGTTTAAAACAGTCATTTTTGTGAAAAATCAATATAAATACTGTATAATAGATATAACAAAACAAAGGGGGAGCCGTCTATGAGTGAAGTAAAAAGTCTTGATATCAATTATAAAACAGATGAATTATTTGAAGATTTCAGAAATTTTGGCAACGAAGATTTATATTTAGTTGATGAACTTCGTGGTGAAATGATTGATGCTAGTTCAGATTCACCATTCTACGGCATTTATGTCGGTGATAGACTAGGTGCAAGGATGGCATTATATAGAAAAGGAGAAGTTGAAGAACAACATTTTCCAGACTTCGAAGATTATAATATTATTTGGAAATTAGAAGTATTACGAGATTTCCAAGATAGAGGTTATGGCAAAACGCTATTAGACTTTGCTAAAGAACAAGGATTACCTATTAAAGTTATAGCTAGAAATCAATCAAAAGACTTCTTTATTAAACAAGGATTTAAAGATTTAAATGAAACAAATAAAGATGGACATGATGTATTAGTATGGACACCATAATTATTTAAAATAGTGGTGAAGTATTCCTTTGAATACTTCACCACTACTATTTTATCTAACTGTTAAATTATACTTCGGTTCGCTTTATATAAATTCTGTAAGTTCACTCAAACTACTAATTGTAAAATCTGGCATTATTTGTGTATCATTAACTTTTTGTCGAGGATTAAACCAACAGGTATCAATATTTGCATTTTTCCCTCCCAATATATCCGAAGTCAAAGAATCTCCAATAATAATTGCATTTTCTCGTTTTTCTTCTCCAATTTCATTAAATACAAAATCAAAGAATTCCGGCATCGGTTTTTGATATCCTGTTTGTTCAGAAACAAACACGCCATCAAACCATTTTCCAAAAGGCGTTTTATCGATTCTGCGTTCCTGTGTTTCTAATACTCCATTAGTTACTATATATAAATTGTGATGTTCCTTCATCATTTCTAATGTCTCTAATGTTTTAGGGAAATATTTTATTGGCGCGTTTGCTAACTCATCCCTAAAAACATGATCCGCTTCTTCACCGTTTACTTTTAATGCTTGTAAATCAAAATATGCTTCAAATCTTTTTGATAAAACTTCGCTTTTAGTCAATAAATTATTCTGAAAAGCTTCCCAATGAGATTGATTGACCTTCATAAACAATTTCAAATCCTCAAATGTACTTTCAACTTTATAATATTTTGTCAATTTATAGAATGCGTATGCTTCTGCATCATGAAAATCAACTAACGTATCATCAAAATCTAAAAAAATATTTTTACTATCCATCAGTCATGCCTACTTTCTATTGCCCTACTTTTATGCAATTAAAATCGTAACATATTTCTTATTTAAAAGTATAAAAATTGAATAATAAAAAAATGGCCAAGGTTATCACCTTGACCATTGTATTTATCAATATTAGAATCCGAATAATTTAGAAAGAACACCTACACCATTTTCAACAATACTTACGATACCAGTACCTAATTTAACGTTATCTCCGTCAATACCTGCTTGAACTGTTTGTTTAATTGCTTCAAATAATTTTTCCATGTTAAATACCCCTCTATAATTTATTTTTTGTACAAATTATTAATTAAAATCCGAATAATTTACCTAATAAACCAACACCGCTTGATACGATATCAACAATACTTGTACCTAATTCTGCATCGTTTCCTGATTTTGCTGCTTCAACTGTTTTTGCAATTGCTTCTGCTAATTTTGTCATAATTAATTTTCTCCTTTATATATTTACTTAAAATTTAGAATCCGAATAATTTACCTAATAAACCAACACTACTTGATACGATATCAACAATACTTGTACCTAATTCTGCATCATTTCCTGATTTTGCTGCTTCTACCGTTTTCGCAATTGCTTCTGCTAATTTTGTCATGTAAAACCTCTCCCTTTAAAATTTATATATTTAAAATGGTTAAATTAAAATCCAAATAACTTAGAAAGAACGCCTACACCATTTTCAACAATACTTACAATACTTGTACCTAATTTTGCGTTGTCCCCGTTAATTCCAGCTTGAACTGTATCTTTGATTGCATTAAATAATCCTTCCATTAAAAACACTCCTCTATATTTTAGGTTCTTAAAGCTTTTACAAACTTACAAAACATTTAAAACGATGTTGCGCTTGGTTTAATTAAGCTATCGTTTTGTTGTCTATAATATATAATATAGCTCAATTCAATTGTACATTTTTTCTTAACTAACTCTTTTTTCGACATATCTGTCTGTTTTTGTATTGTGTATAACAGTTTTGAAATCCTAACTGTGTTTTGCATAATTCAATTTCACGAAATTCATATGAAAAGCTGAATTCCCACTTTAGCATTTCATCCACGTTAATGTATTATATTGCTTCAATATTTAATTTTTAGTTCAATTGATAATTGAATCAACAATAAATTATTTTCTTATTTCATACCTATATGCAAATAAAGAAAAATAAAAAAATCCAACCAATTGTGATGTTCGCAATTGGTTGGTCATAGGATCTCTAAATTCACTTCTTATTATTCAACGTTAACGCACAAGTAAATGTACGTTGCTTTTTCCGAAGCAACGTACATTAAGCAAATTAACCAATAATTCTAATTCTCTTATAGTTATTAATTAAATACCACTCACAAAAAAATTAAAACCTGTTTTCTTTTAAAAATTTTATCAATTAACCAAACAATATTTTTAAATCCCAACATCTAATAATCATTTGATAATAAATATTGCAATACCTTTTTTCTTTTTAGTGTCACTCACCTTTATAATGCCTCTACATACGCTCTGTTTGTTGTAATATATGTGCCGTTGCTCGTTTTAAATCTAGGCGTTCCTTTAGGTGAAATTACGATTTTTTCTATGCTAATCACATCATTTTTATTAAGCGTATTAATATTATTTTTAAATTTTCGCGTTTCATATTCGTTACATTTATTTAAAATTTTCACTTTATCTGGCTTTTCATAATAATATTTATCATTTTTTTCTGTTGAAACTGCTCCAACATAATTTCTATTTGCAGTTATAACCTCACCATTTTTTAAAACTAGTCTAGGGGTACCTTTTTTAGTATATTCTATTGCTCGAACTTCAATTACTTCACCTAACTCGACATCGACATCTAGTTTATTTTTAAACTCAATATCTTTATAGTGATTAAACTTTTTCAAAACATTAATATACTTTGGGTTGAAATGGAAATATCTTTTCACATTATCTTTTACTTTAACATCACGCTCTTTTTGCATAAATTCAGCTCTGAAATTTTGTCTTTTCAAACTAATACCTTCATTTACATTTGGTAAGTTCATATTTACTTTATATGGTTTATAACCATAATAAATGAGTGTTAAATTAAAATTGAAATCAGCTTTTTTAAATTCATTCGAGTTAATAAAAATCCGCCCATCTTTCTCCTGAAATTTAACAGCGATTGCATTAGGTTCATTATATATTTCTGTTAATAATATATTATCAATTTTGGTTTCAGAATTTTTATACACTCTAATACTTTCATAAAAGTTATCGCTAATGAAATGCGTTCCTTCATATACTGCAAACATCTCTTCTTTTACAGGTATTAAGTCTTTTAAACTTTCTGGCATTAAAAAGTGTACTTGATTCTTCATTAAATAGCGATCTGCTTTGCCACCTTTGATTAATAAATCTATATAGTTATTTAATGCGTCATAACGTTCCATTTTTATTAATTTATAATTATTTTTGTATTTATCTTCAATAATGTAATCTTCAATGTTTTTTCCATTAACGTTCAATAAACTAACAACTTCATTAAAATACCGATGAAATTCTGATTTGCGATTACTTTTTAAGTATCTTTTCTTATTATATAAACGACTGATAAAATCCACTTCTATAATTCTACTAATTGCTTGAAATTCAGCTTCATCTGGCAAATCTAATTTTAAAATTTCTTTTAGGACAGTTAAATTATCTTCTGTCTTTTCCAATATATTCGTTTCAGTAACTAATGATTGATTTTCATTAAACCTGTTCACATGATAAACATGTGCTGTATTCATAGAAGCAGATTTGCATCTTGAAATTGTTTCAATAAAAAATAGTTTATCCTCTCCAAATTTTAAATGTTTAAATTTAATATTTTCCTTTTTAATAATTTCGGTCTTTATTATCTTACCAGGGGGACCAACGGCTCTGAAAATTTTATCAATTTTATATGGTACAAGGTGATTTGCTATTTTATACGATATAAATCTACCTAATTTACTAATACCTTTATCATCATGTTTTATACTTTGGCCAAAAGCAATGTCAGAATGATGTGCTTCAGCTTGTTTTAATAAATTAGGAAAACCTTCGCGATCTAACCAATCATCAGCATCTAAAAATGTTATATATTTACCAGACGCTTTTTCAATTCCTACATTTCTTGGTTCTGCAGGACTGCCTGTATTTTCCTCTAATTGTATCAACTCTAAAAAGTTATATTTGTCTAGGTATGAATTAATAATGCTCAACGAATGATCTGTTGAACAATCATCAACAAAAATTGCTTCAACAAGATTATTATCAATATCTAGATTATTAATTGATTCAATACAATCATGTAAAAACAATTCTTTATTATAAACAGGAACGATAATAGTAATTAATTTATCCATATTAAAACTCCTTTTGACTGTTCAATATTTAATTACACTAAACTTTTTGAATTAGAATACTAATACCCAACCTAAAGGGGGTAATATGCAACTATTATTAACATTTGTTAGTTGAATGTTGGTATGCTAGATGGATTGCAGCTATTTTCACCAAAAAATATTGAAATTCAGCATAAATAAAATGAAAAACCCTTTAAATTGCGAAAGTATCGTGTACTTGCAATTAAAGGGTTTTTAGAATATATGTTAATTATTTTTATTTTTGCCTTTACCTAAAAAATTCATTATTTTACCTATATAATTTGAGTAATCTTTACCTTTTTTCTTTTTGACTTGCTCATTAACCTTATTTAAACCCTTTTCAAGTTGACCATTTTCTACATATTTATCTAATTGTTTTTTTACCTTTTCTTTCACAAAAATCCCCCACTCTTTTTATATTAACGATTTACTTCATACACTATGTTGACAACTATAATTATCAATATTTAATGTATAAATTGATATATATCATAATATAAATACATAAAACTTACTACTTTAAAGATCTTATCGTATGATTTGTAATATAACTTACGATTGAATATTCTATTACTAGTATCAAACTAATATTTTCATTCAGGTGGTAGTTAAAAATGGCAATTGTAATTTTCGATGGTTTCTTTTATGTAGAATCAATTATAAACAGCCTTATAAACGAATATAAAGATCACTTATATATATTTACTAATAAATTGGAAGTCTATCCTCTGAAATTGAAAGATTCACATCGTATTCATTTCATACAATATGATTACCTATCAAAATACAACATTGACCTTTTAATCAAAGATGTACAATTAACCTTAAATTTAGTTACTCAGTATAATATAATGCAGCACACATCTTTTATTAAACACAATATTATTCATACAAAAAAAGATGCGATATTTATTGATATTACAATTAATAGTGATAACTATGAAAAGTGTGTATCAAATGCCGTATCGAAGTATTCGTTAAATATAAAAACAAAAATTTTATCAAATACACCAAATATATTAAATAATGCAACTATTAACTCTAAAATAATTGATATACTTCTAAAAAAACAAAATATTACTATCCATCAGCCTAAATAACTCTATTATTATTCTTATTTGTCGTACTTTGACACTACTTAAGTATGATTAACTAAAAATGTGATCCCATGAAACAAACTATCAAAGTTTTAATCTATTTAATCCAAATTATTATAATCAATATCTTTAAGTATTATTTGCAACATTTGTTCCTTACTTATATCATCAGTTATTATCTTTTCACCATCAATGCCAATAAAATCATCTGCTACAAACCACGATTTCAATTCATTAATTCCAAAATCTGTATGATTTTTTGTTCTATGTCGTTCCACTGTTACATCAAATGACAAATTGTAATAATATATAAATACTTTATGCTGTGTATGTAGTGTCTTTTTCAACATATCTCCATATTTATTATTTGCTAATATCCCTTCTAAAATTATAAATTCACAATGTTTCATTCCAAAAAACAACATTTCTTTAATCAAATCAATAGCTAAATTATTTGGTTTATCTTTTACTTTAAGCATGTCACGTCTAACAACATCTTGAGAAATAAGAAAACTACCTTCACCTAATGTTTGTTGTAATTTTCTAGCTATTGTAGTTTTACCACTCCCAGAATTTCCTCTAATAACTATAATATTGCTCATATACATCACCTCATTCTTACTTTACTTTTTCCCTAATTAAATTGAATTCAACCAAAATCAAATTATTGTAAATTTCGTTAGAAAACGATATTATTTTTATAATATTAACTTAGGAGGTCTGCAAATGAACACATTTGGAACTTTATATTTTTTAACTGGAAAAATGGGTGCTGGTAAGTCAACTAAATCAAAGGAATTAGAACAACAACATAATGCTGTTCTTATATCTGAAGATCAATGGTTAGAATCATTGTTTCCAAGTCAAATCAATCACATTGATGATTATTTAAAATATTCACAACTTCTAAAACCAATTTTAAAAGTGCATATCCAACGTATTTTAGAAATAGGCTCCAATGTTGTCTTAGACTTTCCCGGCAATACTAAACAACAAAGAAGTTGGTTAGTAAGTATCGCTTCCGAAATCAATGCGAACCATAAATTAATTTTTTTAAATATTAGTGATGAACAATGTTTGAAGCATATTAACCAAAGAAAGTTAGAGGAACCCGACAGAGCACAATTTGATACTAAAGAAACATTTGATTATTTATCGAGTTTCTTTGAAGTACCTGAAATATCTGAAGGATTAAACATTGTCGAAATAAAATGATAGCTTACATTTATAAATTTTTTCAAAAATGAAATTGAACATGCAATATCAATTATATACACTATTTAATATGAATTAGCTATAAATGAGTTAGAATAATCTATTTATAGCTATTTTTAAGTACTTTTTGATATTATATGTAGTGAATTTCTGTATATAATTAAAAATAAAATATATTTTCAACCGATTTATAACTATAAAAGCATTGAATTTATAGAATTATATCTTTAAGATGATAAAAAGACTATTATAGTGAAAAATCATATTTATTTTTCATGAGTGGAGTATTGCTTTATTTTCCTAAGTTAGATATAATAATTATTGTGTTCAAAAGAGATATGTCCTGGTAGCTCAGCTGGATAGAGCAATGGCCTTCTAAGCCATCGGTCGGGGGTTCGAATCCCTCCCAGGACGCTAATAACCGAAAGTTAAACACTTTTCATAAAAAGAACCCTGTTATTACAGGGTTCTTTTTATTTTATCTATCAATAGCGCACTATATTAAACTAATTTTTAGGGACCCAAAGCTATTTTAAAAAAACACCTATTCATTTTAATATTCACATGTCGTTTAGACCATCCAATTGGTGGTCGCATAATTCAGGCTTATCTATTTTGTTTTAATCCTGAATATATTGCTCTAAACGCTCAGATTGTTCAGGTAATGTATTAAACGCTCCCCACTTAACTTTTCCTCTATCTTATCAACTACATGGATTAAGGTATTCACATAATATCTTGCATTAGTCGGTTTCATAACAATATGTTTTAGGAATGATTGACTAATCTTTTCAATATAAAATAATCTTACGAATTATTTAGAATATAAGTTCGTGTACGTGCATAACAACTAAATTGTTTTTTTATTTTTAAAAACTCTCACTATCATGGAAATAGTCGGTAAAATCATTATAAATAAAACAAAATAGTATATATTTACGACTGTATTTTCCCACTCATATGGTACAATAAATCCGCTTAAAATAATTATAAATAATATAACTATATTTATAAGCATATTCATTAGAAAATGGCTAAACTTGGAAGAGTTATTATAATTAAAAATATTTTTCCAATAATTTATATACATGTCTTTCTATTCTCCTTTTATTTTAATAGAAAATTAGGGCAGGAGCGAAACGGTCCCTACCCTATGTGTGGGATTTTTGACAATTGTGTTTTATGGTATATACATTCCCGCGTTAAAAATAAATTTAGAAATTTGGGTTTTCCAAAAATGCCCACACCACTATTTTATATTTAATTTAAATGATAAACAATTCTTTTTAACAAAAATGTATGCTTTTTAATTTTTGTCTAACTTTTCTCACACAATCATAAAACCATGTATATTCAAACGGATTGAATATACATGGTTTTATGTTTAAATTTTAAATTGGTTTTGTTCAATAACATTGTGTTCACGGTTTCTAAATTTAATGACTGCTTGACCATTATTTTCATCAATTTCGAGTTCTACATATGTTTCTTCTACATTACTTCTAGATTGTGAAATACTACCGGGATTAATTACATGTACATCCCCAATGACTTCATGTTTAGCCACATGTGTGTGTCCATAAAATGCAAATTGACATTGATTTGCTTTAGCTTGCTCAGCTAGATGCATACGTGAGCGGTTTACATTGTATAGATGACCATGTGTAAAAAATGCACGTATTCCATTTTTCTCAACAACTGCTTCATTTGGAAATTCAGGATAGAAATCAGTGTTCCCTTTCACTTTATGGAAATAGCTAAGTTCCGTATCGTCAAATGAGAATTCTGAATCACCTAAATGAATCGCAACATCGATATCATCATTTCTTTGTATCACATCATATAAAATTCCTTGCTCAGTATGGTTATCACTAATCAGAATCCATTTTGTCATAGTCATTCACCTTCTATATACGCTTTTAACTTATCGATTGCTTTACCACGATGGCTAATTTCACTTTTCTCTACAGCTGTTAATTGAGCCATTGTTTTATTTTTTTCTTTTATAAAGAAAATTGGATCATATCCAAATCCATTGTCACCTATTTTACTTAATGTAATTTCACCTTGTACAGTACCCTTAAATTGTTTGGTTGTTTCATCAGGTGCACTCATACTTATAACACAAACAAATTGAGCAGTGCGGTCTGTTTCGTCATCAAGATTCGTTAATACCTTTTCAATATTTGCATTATCATCTTTATCTGCACCTGCATAACGCGCCGAATAAACCCCAGGTTCACCATTTAATGCAAATACTTCTAACCCACTGTCATCTGCAATTACTCTTTTATTCAATGCTTTTGCTGCCGCTTCAGATTTCAAACGTGCATTAGCTTCAAAAGTATCTCCTGTTTCTTCGACATCAAAACCATCAATAATTTCAGAAATACCTATGACATTATATTCAGGAAATATGACTTTAAAGTCATTAATTTTTCCTTTGTTATTTGATGCAATTACGATATCTTCCATTATTTCGACTCCTCACATGTAACTTCTATTCGTTCAACTTTGACATTCATATTTAGCCACTCTTCAATAATTCTTTCAATATGTTCAGTATCACCAGTTGCAAAAAATTTATGTTTTGGTTTTCGCTTATATCCCGCATGTTCATTACTAAATGTTAGTAAAGCACTGACTTCACGAGCAGTTTCTAAACCTGATGAGATTACAACTTTTTCCCCACCAAAGTACTCATTAATCGGTTGATATAATAATGGATAATGTGTGCACCCTAGTATAATTGTATCCGCATCACTATTTCTCCATTGCTTGAGTGTCTGATGCATTACTATACTTGTAATCGTTGGATCTTTATAGCGCATCTTTTCTACTAATGGTACAAATCCTGGGCAAGCAATTCCTGAAACCTCAACATTAGGATTAATATTTTTTATATGATGTCGATATGCCTCTGATTTTATTGTACCTTCCGTACCTAGAATCAAAACATTCTGATTCTTAGTCGTCATAATGGCCGTTCTCGCACCGGGTTCTATAACACCGATAACTGGTATTGGCAAAAGATTTTGTAAATGATTTAAAGCAACTGCAGTCGCTGTATTACATGCAATCACTAACATTTTTATATCAAATGTCATAAGCTTTTCAGCTAGCTCGGTCGTGAATTTTCTAACTTCTGAACCTTCTCTTGGTCCGTAAGGGCAACGTTGAATATCCCCTAGATAATAAATGGTTTCATTAGGGAGTTGACGCATAATTTCTTTCGCAACTGTCAAACCGCCGACCCCTGAATCAATAACGCCTATTGGTTTATCCATATTTGACTTCATCCTCAACTAATTTACTTAATCTTTATTTTAGCACAGTCACAATTTCAAAATCATTCATCAAGATTGAAAGTAAGTATATTTTTTAAATTATATATAATATTTGCACCAATTTTTATCTTTTTAAAAATAGGATCCTTTGATTAATATAAAAAAGAGGCCTAACACTTGTTCAGCACAAATGTTAAGCCCTAGACTGCATATATTAAAATTAATTCACCTGATGGTCAGAACCAAAGAACGATTTAAACATATGGAAAGATGTTTCTCTGTTTAATGCTGCGATAGATGTTGTCAAAGGAATACCTTTTGGACACGCATTGACACAGTTTTGAGAATTACCACACTCTTGTAATCCTCCTCCACCCATTAACGCATCTAATCGCTCATCTTTAGTCATTGAACCTGTTGGATGTAAATTAAACAATCTAACTTGTGAGATGGCTTGCGCACCAACGAAGTCATTTTTACTCGTTACATTAGGACACACTTCTAAACATACACCACAAGTCATACATTTTGATAATTCATAAGCTGTTTGACGTTTCTTTTCAGGCATACGTGGCCCTGGTCCTAAATCGTAAGTACCATCAATCGGTACCCATGCTTTCATACGTTTTAAGTTATCAAACATTCTTGTACGATCAACTTGTAAATCACGAATAACTGGGAAAGTATTCATTGGTTCTAGTTTAATAGGCTGTTCTAATTGATCAACAATTGCAGAACATGATTGTCTTGCTGTACCATTAATCACCATAGAACATGCGCCACAAACTTCTTCCAAACAGTTCATATCCCAAACAACTGGTGTTGTCTTTTCACCTTTACTGTTTACTGGATTACGTCGAATTTCCATTAAACATGCAATCACATTTAAATTTTCTCTATATGGAATTTCAAATTCTTCTTCATATGGTTTTGAATCTGAATTATCTTGACGTTTTATAATTAATTTAATCGTTTTTTGTTTACTTTCATTATCTTTTACTGGAGTTTCATTTGCTTCTTTAATCTCTGCCATGATTATTTACCCCCTGTAGACTTAGTAGAATAATCGCGCTTACGTGGTGGAATTAAACTAATATCAACTGGTTCATAAGTGAATTCAGGCGCTTCTGATTTACCTTTATAACTAGCTAATGTTGTCTTCAACCATTCTTCATCGTTTCTGTCTGGAAATTCAGGTTTGTAATGTGCACCACGAGATTCATTTCGGTTATAGGCACCTATTGTAATTACACGTGCAAGCACTAACATATTCCATAATTGACGAGTAAAGAATACTGCTTGGTTACTCCAAGTTTGAGTATCTTCAATGTCGATATCTTGATAGCGTTCCATTAATTCTACAATTTTCTTATCAGTTTCAAGTAATTTTTTATTATCACGAACAACGGTAACATTTGCTGTCATGATTTCTCCAAGTTCTCTATGAATTTTATAGGCATTTTCTGTACCCTTCATAGAAAGCAATTGATCAAATTTTTCTTGTTCTGCTTGAACAGCACTTTCATACATTACATCATCTAAATCAGTATATGATTTTTCAATATTTGCTATATAATCTAAAGCATTTGGTCCAGCAACTGTCCCACCATAAATGGCAGATAATAATGAGTTTGCACCTAATCGATTACCACCATGCTGTGAATAATCACATTCACCTGCTGCAAATAAGCCTTTAATATTTGTCATTTGGTCATAATCAACATATAAACCACCCATTGAATAATGAACTGCTGGGAAAATTTTCATTGGTACCTTACGAGGATCATCACCCGTGAATTTTTCATAAATCTCAATAATACCACCTAATTTTACATCTAACTCATGTGGGTCTTTATGTGATAAATCAAGATACACCATGTTTTCCCCATTGATACCTAATTTTTGGTTCACACATACATCGAATATTTCACGTGTTGCAATATCACGAGGTACAAGATTACCATAGTCAGGATATTTTTCTTCTAAGAAATACCAAGGTTTACCGTCTTTATATGTCCAAATACGTCCGCCTTCACCACGAGCTGACTCACTCATCAATCGTAATTTATCGTCACCTGGAATTGCTGTTGGATGAATTTGTATAAATTCGCCGTTTGCATACATTGCACCTTGTTGATACACAATAGATGCAGCTGAACCAGTATTAATCATTGAGTTAGTTGTTTTACCAAAGATGATACCTGGGCCACCAGTCGCCATAATAACTGCATCTGAACCAAATGATTCGATTTCAGATGTAGTCATATTTTGAGCAACAATTCCTCTCGCCATATTATCATCATCTTTGACAATTCCTAGGAATTCCCAACCTTCATATTTATTAACTAAACCATCTACTTCAAAGCTTCGAACTTGTTCATCCAAAGCGTAAAGTAACTGTTGACCTGTCGTAGCACCAGCATATGCAGTACGGTGATGCAATGTACCACCAAAACGTCTAAAGTCTAATAACCCTTCATTCGTTCTATTGAACATAACACCCATGCGGTCTAATAGATGAATAATTTTTGGTGCTGCTTCAGTCATAGCTTGAACCGGTGGTTGGTTAGCCAAGAAGTCACCACCATACACTGTATCATCAAAGTGAACAGCTGGTGAGTCACCTTCACCTTTAGTATTAACCGCACCGTTAATACCACCTTGTGCACACACAGAGTGTGAACGTTTAACCGGAACTAATGAGAACAAGTCCACATGTGCACCTTTTTCTGCTGCTTTAATTGTTGCCATGAGACCGGCCAGTCCACCACCGACAACAATAACTTTCTTCTCTGCCATAAATTGTCACTCCCCTAAATATATAACTAAGACTTGTAAATTATAAAAATGCGAGAATAGCGCTTAAACCAATATAAGACACTATGATAAACACGATGAGTGATACCCATGTGAAAATTTGTTGCGATCTCTTAGACTGTAGTACACCCCAAGTTACTAAGAATGACCATAGACCATTTGCAAAATGGAATGTTACTGACAACATACAAATGATGTAGAAAATTAACCAAAACGGATTAGATACGATATCATGTACCATATCAAAATTAACTTCATGACCTAAAGCACGTTGAATACGTGTTTGCCATAAATGAATCGCTACGAATATGAATGTTAATATTCCAGTCAAACGTTGTAACAAGAACATCCAGTTTCTAAATCTTGAGTAATGTCCTACATTTTCCTTCGCTGTAAAAGCAATATGTACACCGTAAACTGCATGATAAAAAATTGGAATATAGATTACTACAAATTCTAAAACAATTAAAAAAGGTAATGATTCCATAAATCCAGCTGCTTTGTTAAATGCATCAGCACCTTTAGTAGCTTGATGGTTTACTAACAAATGGATAAGTAAGAATCCACCTATCGGAATTACGCCTAATAATGAATGTAAGCGTCTTAAATAGAATTGATTTTTCGAATATGCCAAAAGGAAGCCCCCCTGTGAAACAAATAAATTTATTTGGTATTCTTTTAAACTTCATATATAAAGCGTTTTCTTATAATAGTAAAGTTGATGCTAGACAACGAATTAGTTTAGTAGTGATAAATACCACACAACCTTGTCGTTAATCATCTTATTTAGCATTGAAGCATATTCCTGATTTAAAATTACATAATTGCTAAAATATGATGCATAATTGATAATATTTCTCAATTATAAAACGCTTACATATACAGTTAAAAAAAAGAATCCCTGTTAGTAGCTATTGTAACACTAAAATATAAGAATTTGGGCATGAGAATGATTCTCATGCCATTATTTTTTGTCACTTTTTATCATTTAAAGCTTGATGTAGGTTTTGTGCTACTTTAACTGGTAATCCAGAAGATTGTAACTCTGCAACTGTAGCCTCTTTCATTTTCTTTATAGAACCAAAAGTGCGTAACAACTTCGTTTTTCGTTTTGAACCAATACCTTCAACAGTATCTAGTACAGATTGCAAACCTGTTTTTTGTCTTGTTTGACGATGAAATGTTATAGCAAATCGGTGCACTTCATCTTGAATACGATGCAGTAAATAAAAAGCCTGGCTATTTTTCTTCAAAGGTATAATACTCGCTTGTTCACCATACAATAACTCTGAAGTTTGGTGTTTATCATTTTTCTGAAGACCTGCAACAGGAATATCTAGACCTAGTTCATTTTCTAATACATCCATCACACCATTCATATGTCCTTTACCCCCATCAACGATAATTAAATCAGGCAAGGGGGTGCCTTCATTCAATACTCGTGTATAACGACGACGTACGACCTCACGCATTGATTTATAATCATCCGGTCCGTCAACTGTTTTAATCTTATATTTACGGTAGCCCTTTTTATTTGGTTTCCCATCAATAAACGATACCATTGCAGAGACCGGATCCACCCCTTGGATATTTGAGTTATCGAATGCTTCAATGCGAATTGGCGTTTGTATTCCCATTCTATCCCCTAATTCTTCTATTGCTTTAACAGTACGAGACTCATCTTTAGAAATTAATTCAAATTTATTGTCTAAGGTTACTTCTGCATTATGTTTAGCAAGGTCAACCATTTCTTTTTTCTTACCTTTAAGCGGTTGTACAATCTTTGTATCTACTACAGATTGTATTACCTCTTTATTTAAATGATTTGGAATATGCACTTCTTTTGGTAAAAGATGTTGATTCAAATCATAAAATTGTCCAATAAACGTATAAAACTCTTCTTCTGGCGTTTGTTGAACAGGTATCATCGTTGCATCTCTTTTAATCATATTCCCTTGTCTTATAAAAAATACTTGGATACACATCCATCCTTTGGAAACACTATATCCAAAGACATCTCTAATTGTGTTATCTGAAGAAGTAATTTTTTGTTTTTTGGTTAAGTTATGAATATGTTGAATTAAATCTCTATATTCTTTAGCCTGTTCAAAGTCTAAATTTTCGCTTGCTTCTAACATTTTTTGCTCTAAATTATTAAGTATGGTCTTATCTTCACCATTTAAAAAATCTGAAATTTCCTTGGTCATTTCAGCATATTTTTCTAAATCCACTGGATAGACACATGGCCCCATACATTGTCCGATGTGATAATATAAGCATAATTTATCTGGCATTTTATCACATTTTCTAAATGGATAAATGCGATCTAATAATTTCTTCGTTTCTTGAGCAGAATATGCATTAGGATAGGGTCCAAAGTATTTACCACTATTCTTTTTCACTGTTCTTGTGACAATTAATCTTGGATGCTTTTCTTTAGTGATTTTTATAAATGGGTAACTTTTATCATCTTTTAACAAAATATTATAACGTGGTTGATATTGCTTGATTAAATTCAATTCTAATAGTAAGGATTCTGTTTCACTAGATGTTACGATAAATTCAAAATTACGTATCTCACCAACAAGCCTAGTCGTTTTTGCATCATGTGCACCCGTAAAATAAGATCTTAAGCGATTGCGTAATTTCTTAGCTTTTCCAACATAAATGACTTGATCATTTCGATCTTTCATTAAATAACAACCTGGTTCCGTTGGTACAACAGATAATTTCTGTTTAATTGCCATTTGATAGTCTTCCATTCGATATCCTCCTTTCAAATTATTTTTAATTTCGCCACTAAAACTTGCTCTGTATTATAAAATAACAAATTAATGCGATGCAATATATTAAATTGCTTGCTAACATAAAAATGCTTGCTAACATAAAAATGGGACATTAAATAAATAATGTCCCAACTTGCTAATATTTAGATTATAAGTGTTTATCTAGTACTTCTGCTAAGTTTTCTTTAGGTTGGAAACCTACTACTTTATCTACTGGTTCACCGTCTTTAAATACGATTAAAGTTGGAATACTCATAACTTCAAATTTAGCAGCAGTTGATGGGTTTTCATCAACGTCTAATTTTAAAATATTTGCTTTACCATCATAGTCGCCTGCTAATTCTTCTAAAACTGGCGCGATCATTTTACAAGGTCCACACCAAGTTGCCCAAAAATCTACTAAATTAACACCTGATTGAATGTTTTCATCAAAGTTTGAATCTGTTACTTTTACGATTGCCATAAATGCCAATCCTCCTTAAATTTCAAATGATGAGCAAATTATAACAGACTTTATATTATTCTGCATAGCACTTGCTCACGTTTATTTTAATTCTGCAACGGTTACGCCAAAGCCACCTTCACTCGGCATACCATTCCTATATGATGCCACACTTTTATGTTGTTTTAAATGACTTTGAACACCTTTTTGTAAGGCACCTGTACCTTTTCCGTGTATAATGTAAACTTGTTCGTAATTGCTCAACACAGCTTGGTCTAAATATTGATCTACTGCAACCATTGCCTCATCATATCTGTAACCTCTTAAATCAAGTTCCATTTTGACATCTTGTCTATTTTGGCGTCTTACCATTTTAGTTGGTTGCTCTTTTGTCTTTTTCGTTTTCTCTAAATCTTCTAATGGTAATTTCATTTTAATAATACCCATTTGGACAATTGCTTCACCACTATCAACAAGTTCTAAAACTTCACCTTTTTGACCATAAGTGAGTACTTTAACTTCATCGCCCGCTTTGATTTCATCCCACTTTTGTTTTTGAACATTTTGCTTAATAGATGTAGCTTCATATTGATCATCAAGTTGTTTCTTTTTATCAATTAATTCGTGCTCTTTCACATCAGCACCTTTTTTGTCTCTTAATTCACGCAACTCTTTTAATATTTCATCTGCTTCTTTCGTAGCAGATTTCACACGTTGATTAGCTTTTTCTTTTGCTTGTTCTAACAATTGTTTTTCTTGATCTTGATAATTTTCATATTGCTTTGTTAAAGAATCATGCGTTTCTTGAGCTTCTCTTAATACTTGTTCTAATTCAATGCGTTGTTCATCAACACGCTTAGAATTATATTCAAGTGACGCAATCATTTCATTTATTTCTTGTTCGTCTTGGCCAATCATAGATTTAGCCTTTTGAATAACTTGAATATTTAAGCCCAATTTTTTTGAAATATCAAAAGCATTTGAACGACCTGGAACACCCATTAGCAATTTATAAGTTGGACTTAAAGTATTCACGTCAAACTCTACACTTGCATTCATTACCCCTTGTCGATTATAGCTATATGCTTTTAATTCTGGATAATGTGTTGTTGCCATAACCAATGAACCAATTTCCTGAACATGGTCTAATATACTCATAGCTAAAGCAGCACCCTCGCTTGGATCCGTACCTGCGCCTAATTCATCAAATAATATTAAACTATTGTTAGTTGCATCTTTTAATATTTCTACGATGTTTTTCATATGAGAAGAAAATGTTGATAAAGACTGCTCAATTGATTGTTCATCACCAATATCACAATAAACATTCTCAAAAACACTTAATTTACTACCATCTAATGTAGGAATTAACAATCCAGATTGAGCCATCATAATGATTAATCCTAATGTTTTTAATGTAACTGTTTTACCACCAGTATTCGGTCCTGTAATAATGACAGTTTCAATATCATCAGCAAACTCAATTGTATTTGCTACCACAGTATCCTTATCGAGCAATGGATGAAATGCTTTTGGTAAATATACTGTGCGTTCCTCGGTAAATTCCGGTTTCGTACCTTTAATCGTTGTAGCATAACGTGCTTTTGCTGTTAAAAAGTCAATTTGACCAATGATTGTTTCTGAAACTAAACAAGCATCTGATTCTTCTGCAACCATGTTCGTCAATTCAGTTAATATTCTTTCACATTCAACTTTTTCATCATTACGCAAACGACTAATTTGATTATTCATCTCTACGATTGATGATGGCTCGATATATAATGTTTGGCCTGACGCGGATTGATCATGAACGATACCATTAAAGTCTTGTCGATATTCAGCTTTAACTGGAATTACATTACGTTCATTTCTTACAGTGACAATCGCATCTGACAATTTTTTTTGATTTGCTTGACTCTTAACAACCCTATCTAAATTTTGTTTGATACGTTGCGTAGTACTAGAAATCTTACTTCTAATACCTTGTAATTCATAACTTGCATTATCAAATAGGTCATAGGCATCACACTTTTGATGAATTTCTTGAAACAAATCATTTAATACAGGTAATTGTTCCATTCTATCATTTAAAATAGGATATTTTATTTCTTCATCTTCTTCTAAGATACCATTATAAAATGTTTTGTATTGATTTTGAATTTGTATTAATCGTTTAATCGCATTTAACTCTCGAACATTTAATACGCCACCAATGTTTGCTCTATGAAGCAATTGTGTAACTTGTGTTAATCCACTCAGACTTGGCATACGATGTTTATTATATATCTGCGCTATTTCATCCGTTTCATTCATTTGAAGCTGCACTGTTTTAAAATCAGTAGCCGGATTCATTGCTTCTACTTTAGCCTTACCTATATCACTCATCGTTTCTTTTTCAACGAGTGCTTTTATTTTATCGAATTCTAAGACATTTAATGACTTCTGTCTCATACAATCCCTCTATTTCTTCATTTTAATATTGTTTTCAATCATCGATTTAAATGCTTCTCTTGACATAGTATTAATTACTCTATCTTTAGTCACAAATCCCTTTTGAGCCGTTGCAACACCATATTGCATGAATTCTAAGTGATCGGTATGGTGTGCATCTGTATTGATAGTTAATTGGAGATTCGGATGTTTTTTTAACGTTTCAGCATTTAAATCTAAACGTTTAGGGTTAGCGTTAACCTCTAATATAGTATTAGTTTTTTCAGCTAATTCACAAAGTTGGTCAATATCAGGCTCATATCCCGGTCTTTTGCCAATGATTCGTCCGGTTGGATGTGCAATATGTCTTACATAAGGATTGTTGCATGCACTTTCTAATCGACGCATAATGTCTTCTTGTGGCTGATTAAAACTTTGGTGAATTGCAGCAATAACATAATCTAATTGTTTTAAAATATCATCTTCATAATCAAGACTACCATCTGGTAATATATCCATTTCGATACCAGAATAAATATCTATTTCATTGTATTTTTCATTTAACTTTTTAATTTCTTCATTTTGACGTAATAAACGCTCAACAGATAATCCATTTGCTACTTTTAAACTTTGTGAATGATCAGTAATAACCATGAATTCATAACCTTTAGCAATATTTGCCTTAATCATATCTTCAATACTGAATGCACCGTCACTATAAGTAGTATGCATATGCAAATCGCCTTTGATATCGTTAATTTGAATTATATTCATTAAATCTTTATCAAATTCACTACCATCTTCACGCATTGCGGGATTTATCCAATCAACATTAAAATGATGATAAATTTCATCTTCACTTTGATATTGAATTAGTTTTCCATCTGAAGATTCAATGCCATATTCACTGACCTTTTCGCCCTTTTCTTTTGCTAATTGGCGAATACGAATATTATGGTCTTTAGAGCCTGTAAAATGTTGTAATGTGTGATAAAAAGCTGCAGGCTCAATTAATCTAAAATCCACGCCAATTGTTTCATCATCATACTCAAGTTCTAAAGATACTTTTGTAGTGCCTACTGCCACATCTTTAACCTTATTTGGGAGTTTTAACAATGCTTCTTGTACTTGAATAGGCGAATCGGTACTGATAATATAGTCTAAATCTTTACTCATTTCCTTAAAACGTCTAAAACTGCCTGCAACCTCATATTTTTCAATTTCAGGAATAGTGGCCAAATAATCTTTAACCACATTATTTAAACCTCTCATTTGGTCTATAGGATATTTATCCTTTTTTGCGCCTAATGCTTTAACAGCATCCAGTATATTTTGCTCTGTTTTTTTGGCAAAGCCGCTTAAGGCACTGACTTCACCATTTTCACAAGCTTGTTGTAATGACTCTTTACTATCAATATTTAACTCTTTATATAGTTTGGCAATTTTTTTACTGCCTAACCCTTGAATTTTCATTAAGGGAATAAGACCTTCAGGCACTTCTTCCTTTAATGCGTCTAAAGTAGACGTAGTTCCTTGGTGTCTATATTCATTAATAACTTCCCCTACACCTTTACCAATACCTTTTAATTCAGTTACATCTTCAATTTCATCTAATGGGCGTTCATCAATCTCTAAACTTTGCGCCGCTTTTCTATACGCCGAAACTTTAAATGTATTTTCTCCTTTTAGTTCCATATAAATCGCGATTTTTTCTAATAATTGAATAATATCTTTTTTCGTCATTACCTTCACTCCATAAAAAAAGACCAAGACAAGTTACCATTGCTAATTCAACAGTAAATCGGTTGTGCCCTGACCTCCTATATTTTAATAATGCATTATATGTTTAATTGTTGGAAATTTTATATATTGATCACAAACGTGGATATAAACGGAATGTGTGAAATAAATACTTTCGCTACCAAGGATTGTGATAATTGTGTTTGAATGATTTCTAAAGGATACAATGCCATCGCATAAATTAAGGTTGTGCAAATTATCAAAGATGACAAGATACTTATAAGAACACCAACCAAACGACTCACTAAAAACAACTTTTTGTATTTAATTATATTATCAAAGCTACCTATTATAGCATAACAAAGTACCTTCGTAATGGTTGCTACAATTAGGAATGCGATAATATGATCAAATCGTAACTGTAGATTATCAAATTGAAAGGCGTAATGCATATCATAAGCTCGCGTTTTAGGAAATGGTATAAATAGTTCTAAGTACTGTGATAACTGTAAGTAGAGCTTTTGTGAAATAAATAAAGATAAGATTGTTGCACTAAAATGCAATACACTTAACCAAATACCTCTTCTAAAACCAATCATGCCTATGTATAAAAAAATGATAATGATTAGTATATCAATTAACATTACTCTTCACTATTTTTTAGTTGTTTGATTTCCTGTTGCAAGCGATAATTTTCTTCTTCTAATTGTACCTTTTCATGCATAATATTAACAGCTGTTAATATTGCTTTTCTTGTAGTATCTAATCCTGTACTTTTTCTACCAAGTGTTTTAAGTTGTTCATCCACCAAATGTGCAACATAGCGGATATGCTCCGGATTATCTTCCCCTACTATTGTATAATGTTGATCATTTATCGTTACGTTTATCCTATTTTTGAATTCGCCCATAGTATAACTCCTGACTTATAATAAATTTCCGAATAATATTTTGCTTAACATATAACTTTCCATATTTGTAATTTAGAATATTTATCACGAACCATTATACACGACTAAATATTATTTTGTAAGAGGTGTGATTTGTTATATTTGAAAAATTTTATAGTTCCTAGATTTTAAATAAATTTAGAACATTTAGCATGACACTTATAATTCAAAGCAGTACTTATTGTTGTTGGGTAGTGCTTAAGTTTATTACTATGGTATGATGAACTCTGTTAACTGTTAAAGTAATTCGAAAAAAGAGAGGCAAGCAAATGTCAAATGTTGTACATAAACTAACAAATCATGAAATCCAACAATTAATGTCAAAAATTAACTGTGATACTGGTAAATTGCCACAAGGAATGAAGGCTAAAGCAAAATATAAAAACACTTCAATTTCAATATATAATTCAAATAAAGTGATGTTCCAAGGAAAGGAAGCTGTAGCTGTAGCAGATCAATTACTTCCACAACACGCTAATAATCAATCAACACCTAAAAAATCAACTAAACAAACTTCGATAAACTATAATCAATATCAGTGTATAGGCAGTGATGAAGCTGGTAGTGGTGATTATTTCGGTCCATTAACCGTATGTGCCGCTTATGTTTCTAAGAAGAATGTACAAGTATTAAAAGAACTCGGTGTTGACGATTCAAAGAAACTAACAGATAAAAAAATTGTCGAACTTGCTGAGCAAATCGTTACATTTATACCCCATTCATTACTTACGATGCATAATGAAAAATACAATGACAGACAACTTGCCGGCTGGTCACAAGTTAAAATGAAAGCTGTATTACACAACGAAGCAATAAAAAATGTTGTTAATAAAATTGATACTACTGAACTAGACTATATTGTAATTGACCAATTTGCCGAACGCGGTGTGTATACGCGTTATGCATTAAGTGAACTACCATTAAGTGACAAAACTAAATTTGAAACAAAAGGCGAGTCTAAGTCCATTGCAATTGCAGCTGCAAGTATAATTTCACGTTATGCTTTCGTTAAACATATGGATCAAATTTCAATTGAAGCAAAACGTGAAATTCCTAAAGGTGCGAGCAATAAGGTAGATTTAGCTGCTGCAAAAATCATCGAAAAAAAAGGAATAGCGTTTCTGGACTCTATTTCTAAAAAGCACTTTGCCAATCGAAAAAAAGCACAAGCCCTCGTTGATAAAAAGCATCGATCTTAACATGTTTGTCGTAATACAATATTCAATTCATAGTAAACATTTTATACATTTCAGTATTTACCAAACAAAGTGAACTCAACCATTAATATAATTTTCAATGCTATTATGTCAAACGCGCTAAATAAATCAGTATGTTTCAATTGAGATATATTACTTTGTTTTTTATAATTCTCGTAATTTAAAAACAAAAAGAATTACTTTCCCTATTTAAAGCATATGGGAAAGTAATTCTTTTTTTATTGATTATTAAACTACATTTATAAGTTATATAGTTAATTATTATAACTATTTAATACACAACTGCTAAATCAATTTTATTATCTTATTGTTGCACCTTTTTGTTGTAATGCAGCTAAGATATCTTCATGTACCGCATTTACTTTATCATCAGTTAATGTTTGTTCAACATCTAAATATGACAATCTAATTGCAATTGATTTTTCATCCTCTGCAACATGTTCACCTTCATAAACATCGAATACTTCTGCATTTTGTAATATATTGCCACCATGTGCTTCAATTACTTTAACAAGTGTTGCTGATGGCACATCACGATTTATAACTAATGCAATATCTCTTGAAACACCAGGGAATCTTGGAATTGGACGATAATTAATATATCCTACTGAAATAGCCATCAATTTATCGTAGTTCAATTCAAATACATAAGTTCGTTTTAAATCATAGTCTTTCTCAACTTTTGGATGTAATTCTCCTACAAAGCCAATTGTTTCCTCGTTAAGCTTAACAATTGCAGTTCTACCAGGATGTAGACCTGTAACTTCTCCCGCTTCATATTCAAATTGTATATCTAATTTTTCTGCAATACGATCCACAATACCTTTTGCAATAAAGAAGTCTATTTCTTCTTTTTTACCTTGCCAAGTATTAACAGTATAATCTCCAGTTAAGATACCACTTAGATATTCAACTTCATCCGGTAATTCACCTTCTCCATTGCCATAAAAAACATTACCTAATTCATAGAGTCGTACGTCATTATTTTTACGTGCTACATTATAGGCTGCTGCATCAATTAAATGAGGAATTAGACTTTGTCTTAATGTAGAATGAGCCTCACTCATAGGCATTAACAAACTAATAGTAGAACGAGACTCAAGTGCAAAATCTTGCGCTCTTGCTTTATCGACTAATGAATAATTAATTGCCTGACTCAAACCTGAACCTTCTAACGTTTCTTTTACAATT
Source organism: Staphylococcus sp. ACRSN (assembly GCF_022346615.1). Lineage (GTDB taxonomy): Bacteria > Bacillota > Bacilli > Staphylococcales > Staphylococcaceae > Staphylococcus. Next base: position 139,930 of record NZ_JAKRNS010000004.1, read on the forward strand.
CGAGATTTAGCTTGTCTATCACTCAATGCGCCATTTGTAACATGCTCAAAAACTGGTAATGTTGATGGAATTTCATCATAACCATAAATTCTAGCAATTTCTTCAATTAAATCTTCTTTAATTGTAATATCTTTACGTCTAGATGGTACCATAACAGTTAATTCATTGTTGTTGTTAGTCGTTTCAAATCCAAGTTGTACAAAAATAGATTCAATCTCTTCAGCAGACAACTCAAAGCCAATAGTATTATTCACTTTATCAACAGAGATACTAATCGGTGTTACAAATTCACCTAAGTCACCTTGAGCAACATTGCCAGATAAAACCTGTCCATTGGCATAAGTTTGTAATAAATAACAAGCTCGATCAACAGCCTCATCTACAAATTCTGTAGCTATACCTTTTTCAAAGCGACTAGATGCTTCACTTCTTAAATTTAATCTTCTCGATGTATGACGAATTGATACAGGATCGAAAATCGCACCTTCAATTACTACATTCTTAGTGGATTCCTTAACTTCTGAAAAATCGCCACCCATTACACCAGCAATCGCAATTGGAACTTCACCATTTGTAATCACGATATCAGATGCTAATAATGATCTTTCCTGATTATCTAAGGTTGTCATCTTTTCATTTTCATAAGCTTGACGCACTTCAATATTATCTGAACCAATTTGCTCTTGGTCAAACATGTGTAGTGGTTGACCATATTCTAATAATACGTAATTTGAAATATCTACTACATTATTAATCGGTCTGATACCTGCTTTAATTAATCTCATTTGCATCCATTCAGGTGACGGCGCAATTGTTACATCTTTAACAATGCGTGCACTATAATATGGAACTTTATCATTATCTTGAACTTTCACTGACAATTCATCTGCAGCTTTTTGTGACAATGTTTCTGTTTGTGTCGTTGGTTTATTCATTGCTACGTTGTATAATGCAGCAACTTCATATGCTGTACCTACCATACTTAATGCATCTGCTCTATTTGGTGTAAGGTCGAACTCCATTACTTGATCATCTAAATATAAAGCCTTAAGTGCGTCCGTGCCCGGTTCCACATCAGTAGAAAATACATAAATTCCATTTTCTGAATCTTTAGGCACTAAGTTAGTAGATAGACCTAACTCTTGTAAAGAACAAATCATACCTTCTGAACGTTCACCACGTAATTTCGCTCTTTTAATCTTTATACCACCTGGTAATCTACCGCCTACTGTTGCAACGATTACCGTTTGCCCAGCATCTACATTTGGCGCGCCACATACAATTTGTACCGCTTCAGCTTCACCAATGTCTACCTGACAAATATTGAGCTTATCTGCATCTGGATGTGGTGCAATTGCTTTAATTTTACCAACAACTAATTTTTTAATTTCCTTTGTATAATCAATGATGTCATCTACTTCGATACCCGTACGTGTAATTTTTTCTGCTAATTCGTTAACTGGTTGGTTAATTTCAACATATGTTTCTAACCATTCTTTAGAAATAAACATTATTTTTCACCTCTATCTTCTACTGCTTTAAATTGATTTAAGAATCTTACATCATTGGTATAGAAATGACGGATATCTTCAATGCCATATTTTAACATTGCAATTCTATCGGGACCCATACCAAACGCAAATCCCGAATACTTATTTGAATCGAAGCCAGCTTTTTCAAGGACGTTCGGGTGAACCATACCTGCACCTAAGATTTCAATCCATCCTGTTTGTTTACATACATTACAGCCTGAACCACCACACTTGAAACATGACACATCTACTTCAACAGATGGTTCTGTAAATGGGAAATAGCTTGGTCTCAGACGAATTTCACGATCTTCGCCAAATAATTGTTTAGCCAATAACTCTAATGTACCTTTTAAATCACTCATCTTAATATTCTCATCTACAACTAAGCCTTCAATTTGAGTAAATTGATGACTGTGTGTCGCATCATCTGAATCACGACGGTATACTTTACCAGGGCATAATATTTTAACCGGACCTTCACCTTCACGTTGTTCCATCGTTCTCGCTTGTACTGGAGATGTATGGGTACGCATAAGTATCTCATCTGTAATATAGAAGCTATCTTGCATATCTCTTGCAGGATGAGATTTCGGTAAATTTAAAGCTTCAAAGTTATAATAATCTTGTTCAACTTCAAAACCATCTACAATCTCATAACCTAAACCTAAAAAGAGATCTTCGATTTCCTCAACTGTACGCGTTAAAGGATGTTTTGCGCCGATAGACATTTTTCTACTTGGTAATGTCACATCAATTTTTTCAGCCTTTAATTGTCGCTCTAATTCTTCATTCGCTAAAAGTTCACGACGTGATTCTATTTCACCTTCGATTGCTTGTCTAACTTCATTGACTTGTTGTCCGTATGCAGGCTTTTCTTCATTAGGTAAATCTTTCATGTGTTTCATTAAACCAGTTACAGAACCTTTTTTGCCTAAGTACTTCACTTTTACATCTTGTAATTCTTTTTCATTTTTTACTTCATTTATATCTACTAATGCCTGCTGTTTAATTTCAGTCATCGCTTCAGTTTGTGCCATGATTTAACCTCCATTTGTTTATTGTCTTGTTAAGTAAATCCAATAAAAATATAAAAAAAGACTTTCATCCCGTTGAAACTGGGACGAAAGCCTTCCGTGGTACCACCCAAATTTATGCATAAGCATACACTTGTATTTATTGATAACGGAGTAATTTCCGACTTAAATCTCTTTAAGTAACCAAAAAGGTGAAAAAAACTAAATATAGCGATATATCTTTCAGTCTATGGATATATTCCCTTTTACTACTACATCTTTTAGTTTACGTCTTTTTATTGGTTCGTATTCTACTTTTTAACATTAATTTTATTATATACGATTTTCATTTAAAGGGTCAACCTTTCAAATGATAAATTAGAATACTTCCGGCAATGGCTACATTTAAACTCTCTGCTTTGCCATAGATTGGTATCGTTAGATTTTGAGTAGTTTGATCCAACAATTGTTGTGATACACCTTCACCTTCATTACCTAATAATAAAGCAAAATTTTCTTTAGGTTTCACTTCATGATACGAAACTGCATCTTCTAATGCTGTTCCGTATACCGTACCGTCAAATGTATCAATAAAATCACTTAAGGATTCAGTAACAATTGGTAAGTGGAATACACTTCCTTGACTAGCTCTTAATACTTTATCTTGATATGGATCTGCAGTTCCTTTTTCTAAGACAATTAAATCAATTCCTGCTGCATCAGCAGTACGAATTAAGGTACCAAGATTCCCTGGATCTTGTATACGATCAATCAACAACACCTGTTTTGCAGCAGTCGTTTCATAATTAGGTTTCTCAATTACAGCAAAAAAACCTTGTGGCGTAACAGTTCCTGATAATGCTTCTGCTACTTTTAAATTTATTTCAAAAGCTTCTTCGGCGTAATCAATAAGTTCATTACCAATTCTAGACGTATCTACGATAAACAATTGTTTAATCTTCAACTGACTTTGAAAAGCTTCTTCAATAAGATGATATCCTTCGATAAGTGCTTGGCCAGTTTTGTCTCTGTCTTTTTTCTTTTTTAGTTTATTTGCATTTTTAACTTTACTATTTTGTGCGGACGTAATCATTTCCATAGCATAGCCTCTTTATTTTCATATTTTTAACCTTTGAAAAGCTGTAAGATATTTGTACGAATATTTTTCATAAAAGATAATATAAAATTTTCATTTTTAACCCAAATATTATCTCCAGTATAGTTTACTATATCACCTTTTTCAGGAGAAATCGCTTGTTGTAATTTGATTTTTAAAGTTTGTGCTTTAGTGGTGTCAATTTGGTCCATTACTTGAAAATGTATATGTGGTTCCGTTGAATTACCTGAATTTCCCACTCTAGCAATACGTTGTCCCCGAAATACTTCGTCCCCAACTGTCACATTGAATGAATATGGTTTTAAGTGCGCTAACATACTATATTCATGCTTGGCATGTTTAATTACGATATAGTTGCCTTGTGGGTGTTTTACATTAAATTCACCTGGTACACTATCCGAAATACCATCTATAACAGATACAACGACTCCATTGGCAGGTGCTACTACAGTTAAATTATAACCATAGTAATTTGTATACAACATCGGATCTCCTTGATAACTACATCTATTTTTTATCTTCACAAGATCTATCGCATTTTTATAGTTTTTATAATGAAAATGATGATTCAATAATTCATTATTACCACCCGCCATTACAAACCATGAATCCTCGATTGGCATCGTATATTGAAGTTTAGTATGTTTCATCGTATCTGAATGATGTAAAGGTAACAGTACAAAACCAATGATTTCGCTATATTTGTTCAACGTCACACTTACACCTGTCGTCTGTTTATCATCAAACCAAATATATTCATCTTGTCTATTGATATGTATATGTTTATAAAATGAGTTCGAACTTCTTAATTCATTATATTCTTTAAGTAACTTATCCAATTCTGTTATTGCTGAAACTTCTTGAAAGTCTTCACTAAAATGATTATAAATCCAGTTGACGTCACCATTCTCAATTTTTTCAATAATTTCTTGCGCATTCATTGCTTCCATTGATTACACACAACCTATCGCTCGATATCAAATTACCATATATAAATAAAAAATCGCTCAAAAATTATTAAATGAATAATTAATGAACGATATTGAATGACTTAAATTAAGCCATTAAATTAATGAAATTATTTTGATACAACTTCTTCACCATTGTATGAACCACAGTTCTTACATACGCGGTGAGATAATTTGTATTCTCCACAATTTGGGCATTCTGTCATACCAGGTACTGAAATTTTGAAATGAGTACGACGTTTGTTTTTTCTTGTTTTAGACGTTCTTCTTTTTGGTACTGCCATGATTAATCCTCCTTATATTCAAACACTAAAATAGTTATTTTCAGATTCAATAATCTATTATACTATAGATTACAAAATTCTGCTATTGCTCTTCGTCATATAATTGTTGTAGTTTTTGAAGCCTTGGATCGATTTGCTTAGGTTCAGATTCTTCTTGTTCCTTTGCATTTTCAATCGCTTGCTCTTCGTCAATAACTTCCCAACCATTACCTTCACGTAACATCTGATCGCTATTATCTGCGAAAACGCGCATTGGCTTTTCTATAATAACTAATTCTTCAGTAATATCTTTAAGATTTATCATTCCATCTGTTGCATCATGATAATGCTCATCTTCTTCATCATCGCTATAGCGATCAAATCCTTCTAAATCAAATACTTCTTGAGAGTTAATATCTAAAGGGACTTTAACTGGAACGAGCGTACGCGCACAAGCCATTGTATAGGTACCTGTAACGTGTATATCTGCAATGACTTCATTTGATTTTACTGTCAATTCGCCATCGACATTTATATCAGATAAGTCTATCAAATCTAATGATTTTACTAAATGATCAAAATTAACCGTTTGACTAAATTCAAATGGTTTATCTTGGAATTTTCTTAATTGCGTTATTGACCATTTCATATGGCTTCACCTCTAACAAGCACAAAATTTATTTTAACTTTATAGATATAAGTTGTCAAGATTTTTTCTTAACACAATTATATCTGTTACAATATCTATAATGAATTTTGAAAGGAAGAATTGCAAATGAAAAGCGTTGCACTAGTCACTGAATATAATCCTTTCCACAATGGTCACTTATACCATGTACAGAAATCAAAGTCAATCACTGATTCTGATATTTCCATTGCAATTATGAGTGGAAACTTTGTAATGAGAGGCGAACCAGCAATTTATAATAAATTTATCAGAACCGAGATGGCTTTGCATGCCGTTGATCTAGTTGTTGAATTACCTGCATATGCTTCATTATCAGCTGGACCTTATTTTGGTGATACTGCCGTGCAAATTGCCAATTATTTAGACGCTGATTACTTATCGTTTGGGAGCGAATCTGGTGATATAGATTCATTTTTAGAACTTTCATCTGAAATGTCTCGAATAGAGAAAACACCTGCATTTGCACAAAAAGTAAAAGAAGGGAAAAGTTATCCGAGAATTATAAGTGAGCTATTAACAAATAATCTCTTGTTATCCTCACCAAATAATACACTGGGCATTTCATATATAAATGCCATTCGAAAACATGACTTTACAATAAAACCTATTACAATACAACGTAATCAAGCAAATCACCATGATAATAGTATTCAAAACTTGCAATTTGCAAGTGGTACTTCAATACGTAATGCTATATTACAAAAAAATAATCAATGGCACGATGTGGTTCCAAAATCAAACCATCCCCTATTCCATCCAAACATCACAACTACTGAGGATACATTTAACTATATAAAATATGCTTTAACAACTAAAAATGTATCTGAATTAAAGCAGATTTACACAATGTCTGAAGGACTGGAATATCGTTTAAAGGACTATATCTCTCAAGCCACTTCTTTCGAAACATATATGCAATTGATTAAGACTAAACGATACACTTACACACATTTACAACGTGTCCTTATGAATATATTACTCAACTTCACCTATGAGAATCTTCCTACAAAAATAAATGCAGTACGCATTTTAGGTATGAATAAACAAGGTCAAAATTATTTAAAATATTTAAAACTGAAATATCCTGAAAGACATTTTGTCACACAAATTAATAAACGAAATGCATCAGATTTTAAAAATGAAATATTAAGCACCAATGTTTATAATTTACTTTCAAATGATGTAACAACCGACTTCAACACTCATGTCATTCGAAAAAACTAGAGCACGGAGCTAAAATCTCCATTCTCAAAATAATGAGTCTGGACACGAATCCCTAAAAAGAAGCACTCAGATGATTGAATTCAATTTTTCTGAGCGCTTCTTTTTTATTCAACACTTCGTATCGTTAGTTCGCTTTCTTAGGTGATAGCTTCAACCAGTAGTCTTCAGCTTGTCCTATTTCCTCAAGAGGATCGCTAAAATACGTCATATTCATTTGTAACTTTTCAAGAAAATATTTTAAAAAGGCCCTTACCTATAATTTAATAAACACTACTAAACTAAATTAATGAGGTCCCAAATGTATATCGTTTACAAACCCACTCAAACCTCACTACTTTATGGAAACTTCAGTTTTAATTGCTAATAATGAGATAGTACAATTTGTAAATAAAATCATTGAAACAGTACTAGAGTATGTATTAGAAGAATTCACTAATCACCTTAGTACAACTTCACATCACCCTAAAATTTAAACGTTAATTTCTATCTAATATCAATAGAAATTAACGTTTATCCTTTAGTCTGCGACATTTATGCCCCGGACTCTTATTCATATCATAACCACATATCCTTATTAATTGAATACTTTAACCTTAACGTAGCAGATTTTTATTTCTTGAATTTTTCATTTAATGCTTTTTCTACATGTTCAGGAACAAAGTCAGATACATTAGCTTTATATGCTGCAACTTCCTTTACCACGCTTGAACTGATAAATGAGTAGTTTGTACTTGTCATCATGTACATTGTCTCGACATTATGATTCAATTTTTTATTCATTGATGTTAAACGAAGTTCGTATTCAAAGTCACTAACAGCTCTCAATCCTCTAATAATTGTTTGTGCACCAATTTCATCACAAAAATCTACAAGTAAGCCATCAAAATGATGTACTGTTACATTATCTAAATGTTTTACTGACGCCTCAATCAATGCGATTCGTTCTTCTACTGAAAAAGTGCCTGCCTTACTACTGTTTTTAAGCACACAAATATGTAACTCGTCAAAACGATCTGCACTTCTATCAATAATATCGATATGACCGTATGTGATTGGATCAAAACTTCCTGGAATAACCGCTTTCGTTCTAGACATTTTTATCTCCCTTTTCTAATAACAAAGTGTCTGTTAACCCATAATGATATCGTTTAATCTCTTGGAATGGCTCCGTCTTTATTTTTTCATGATGATTAAACTCACAAACGATAATACCATTTTCTTTTAATAAATCAAACTTTGAAATTTGTTCGAGTGCATCGTCGATTAAGCCCTTTTCATAAGGAGGATCCAAAAAGATTACATCAAATTGAATTTCACGCTTAGATAATGCCTTCAAAGCGCGTTCGGCATTGTTTTTGTATACTTCAGCTTGGTCCATGATTTGTAGATTTTCTAAATTACGTTTAATTACTTTTACTGCTTTAAAGTTTTGATCTACAAAAATCATTTTTTCCATGCCTCGAGATATTGCTTCAATCCCCAATGCACCACTCCCAGCAAATAAATCTAATCCAATACCTGACACATCATGCAAACTATTAAAGATACCTTCCTTCACTTTATCCATTGTTGGTCTCGTATTACGCCCCTCAATACTTTCTAGCGGCTTACTTTTATGAATCCCAGCTATCACTCTCATTTTGACACTTCCATTCTCAAATTATATTCTTTATAATTCATAAGCAAGGAGGAAAATAGCTTATGAAACAATCTTTTATTAAATTAGGTGAAGGTTTAACTGATTTATTCGAATTTAATACACTTATTGAGTATAATCATCAACGTATAGACCATATTGTCTATTTTCATACACCAAATTCAAAACAGCAATTTTCATCTGTTGCTATTATTATGGAACCAACGAGTGGTCAACATTTTCAAGCCATGTATATTATGCTTAATGCACTTAATTATCCTTACCCAAAATCAAATAAAAAATTTGAACTGATTAATCAACAAGCCGAAAAATTTGGCATTGGAATAAAAGGGGTAGATGTAAAACCACCTGAAACATTCCACGATATCGAACTATATTATAGTTATTTAATTAGTGTACTTAGATTACAACGTTGGATACCGCCGTTGCAATAGAACTTCTAACAATTTGATAAAGCTACGTTAAAATCAACGATGTGGCTTTGATGACATTACCATTACATATTATGAAAATTCATGTTGTTCTTTTTCATAAACTTTTTTCAAATATTTATAAGGTGATCCTTCAATTTCTTTTACATATTTTAATTTCATTAGTTTACTCACAATTTGATCAGCTTCATTTTCATTAATATACATCACAACATAGCGTTGCTTTTTATTCGAACTAACAATATGACCAAATTTTCTAATTTGTCTTTCATGCTTCATATGTTTTAAATATATAATTAAACTTGTTCTAGGCACTATATTCATTTTATTCTCACTCCAATTATTAGCCCTTTTATGATATCATTTCCTATTATTTTTATAAATAACAATTATTTTGCATATGAGTAATCTTTTGCTATATTACTAAGTATCTTTATGTACTGAGGAGGATTTGTACATGTCAAAATTCAACAAACTTTTTAAACGTTCATTTTTAGGGTTAGTTGGCGTAATTGGTAGTATGTTTTTTATATTAAAATACAAAGCAAAACCTGAAAATCAATCAACACATGATTTCCACGCACAAACATCACCATATATTTTTGCAAATCGTGGAGGTTCTGCTGTAAAACCAGAAAATACGAAACTTGCTTTTGACAATGCAGTAACACATAATATTGACGGATTTGCAGTAGGTGTCAATTTAACAAAAGATAATGAAGTTATTATCTATAATAATTCAGATTTAGATGCAACTACGAATGGATCAGGTAAAGTTATAGCGCACACTTTATCTGAAATAAAAAGACTAGATGCAGGCTATTATTTTGAAGATATAAATGGCCAAACACCATATCGTAAACATAAAGATGCTACGATTTTAACACTAGATGAATTATTATCGTATTACCCTAATGTAAAATTGTGCATTAGTTTGATAAGCCAACAAACACAACAGCAAAACGAAATCCTATGCCAAAAAGTAAATGACTTAATAGAAAAACACCAATCTCATTTTCGTATATTAATTCAAAGCGAAAATGCTGATTTAGTACATTATATTAAAAAAATTAACGAAAAAAGTGCATATGCAGCAAGTACTAATGAAATGCTTAAAGGCTTTATCAATTATTACTTAGGTATTGGCGATTTATTCACTACCCAAGCCAACACATTTTTACTGCCTATTGAATATAAAGGAATTAAATTTACAGCACCACGCTTTATACACTGGCTTAACACAAGAAATATTGTACCAGGATATTATGGTGTGAATAATTTAGATTTAATGAATGACCTAGTATATCATGGGGCACATACATTAATAACTGACCGTCCAGATCTTGCTGAGCGATTCAAACTCACTTATCATTAAAACATATTTATAAAATCCGAAACAAAAAAGGTTGAACACAAATTCAAAAACAAGCCAGTAAATACGTTTTTATACGTATTTACTGGCTTGTTAATTAATACTTCTCCGTATTGTTAAATCGCTTTTCTACGATACTGTCTTAGCCTTAATTTCGACTCGCAATGCTATCTCAAGCGTATCTAAAATACTTTGTAATTCATTGTAATTTTATACTACAATAATATATTATGAATTCTTTTTATTTTTTCTATATTAATAAACATTTCGCCACGTTTGGCAACGATCTAAAACCCGAGAAAAGAGTATGATTGAGGGACTACAGGCTTAAACCTTACCCAGAAACATGCAACATTCAAAATCAAAATATTTAAATATAAAAGCGAGCTAATCTTTTACAGATTAGCTCGCTTATTTTAAAAATGAATATTTATGTCGTTGTCTCTTTATAACGATATTCTACATGTCTAGACGCCAAATAATTACTTATAAATTATAATGAACAATTACATGAACCACCTGTTGAACAGCCACCTGCATCTTTTTGGAAGAAAGGATTTCCTGTTTCTATTTTCACATTTTCAGATACTGCATAAGCGATTTTTACAATCACTTCATCGATTAAATCTTGTAGTGCAACCTCTTTTTGTTTGTAATCCATAACAACTGGTAACATTTCGTATGCGCGCTTTCGTTTTCTAGTTTCTAACATTACTTTTTGATAATCCGGATGATATTTACCAAATCTCATTATTTCATCATAATTATCTTTAGATTTCAAGAAAGCCTGATATAACAAATGCGCTTCATCATTTTCTGCCAAAGCTTGTTGAGCCATTTCATATGCTTTATATATACGAGAAGTTACTATTTTATCCCCTAATGCTTCAACATCATCAAGTATAGTCAATGTTTCTTCTGTTATCATTCTTCAATATCCTCCTTCTTTTTCTCTCCAACAAAAATTAATGTGTAATATCCTTTCATGACTTCTCCACCCATTTGATTGTATTTAGCATTTAACATTCTAGATCGATGCGTATCTGAGTTTAACCAACTATGAATGAGCGTCGGAACATCATTAAAATCATACCCAACATTTTGACTACTATACGTAAATGGTATTTCTTGTGCATTAAGCTGATCCTTTAAGGCATCTTCAGTAAATTCGACACTATCTGTACCAGTGGCCTCATATAAGTTAAATGAGGCAATATGCGCCAATTTATTATTGATTTTAAGTGGTTTTGTATCTTTTATTTTTCGCATTTCATTCGTAATTTCGTATAAAGTCATCAATTGATTGGAACTCTGTGCATAAGGTACATTACCATGTTTACTTTTAACTTCTTTCTCTTCTTTAGATGAAACCATTTGATATGGTTTAAATTCCGCCAACGCGTCACTATCTAAAAATCGAACCGCTACAATATGATTTGATTGTTGATCTGTGTAAATTTGAGCATAGGTATTTTTAAATTTCACTAATGATTGTGTCTTCATATCTGTGTCAGATAATTCCAATTCATATTTCTTACCATTTGATGAAATCGTTGGTTCTGGATTCACACTAAATTTCTCAAATACATGTGCGGCGTTTTGAGTAATATGTAATGGTTCCACCTTTGCTTTTTTACCAGTGGCATAAACAGATTTAATTATGCCATTTTTTGTAGTCACTAAATAATATGCTTCTTTCTCTTTAAATACATAATTCTTAAAATTATCTTTATATGGATACACCCTATCAGCTTGTCCATACTTTTCGGTTAACTTACTTAATTTCTGTCCAACCCACGTCCCTACACCATCTTTGGGCATCGGATTTTCAGCAGTATTTTCACTTTTTTTAAAATCCTGAGTTTGTGTTGTTTTTGTTGTGTTTTTATTTGGATTCTCTAAAACATCAAACTTTAAACGTGGTGAGTAAAATAGATAAATCAGAAAACAAATTAATACTAACACACCAATAACTTTAATTATCAGTTTCTTCATCGCTCACCCACCTATTAGCTTGTTACGTTTATTGTACATGTAATTTCACATAACAAGCAAGACATGACTCTGTATTTGCAAAATCTTCACATTTAGTTATACACGTTTTAATTTCAGGGTATAAAATTCATAGAGGTGAAATAAAATGACGGATATAAGAATTCATGGAGCAAAGCAAAATAACTTGAAAAATATCTCTGTCGATATTCCAAAACACAAAATAACAGTATTTACAGGCCGTTCTGGTTCAGGTAAATCTTCATTGGTATTCAATACAATTGCAGCTGAATCAGAAAGATTATTAAACGAAACATATTCTACTTATATACAACATCAATTGACACAATACGCTAAGCCAAATGTTGATCTGATCGAAAATTTACCTGTGGCTATGGTGATTAATCAAAAAAGATTAGGTGGACATGCGCGTTCAACAGTAGGTACGATTTCTGATATTTATGCATCAGTAAGACTCCTTTGGTCTAGAATTGGTACACCTTTTGTAGGGTATTCTGATATATTTTCATTTAATAACCCAAAAGGTATGTGCCCGACATGTTCAGGTTTAGGTTATGTAGAAGATATAGATTTAAACGAATTAATTGATTTTGATAAATCATTAAATGAAGATGCAATACGATTCCCTTCATTTAGACCAGATAGTTGGAGAGGAAAGCGCTATTTGTATTCAGGCTTATTTAATAATGATAAAAAATTAAAAGATTATACCGAATCAGAACTTAATACATTCTTATATACTGAACCAACAAAATTAAAAAATCCTCCAGCAAATTGGCCCAAAACTGCAAAGTTCGAAGGATTAATTCACCGTTTCAGACGTTCATTTTTACTAAACGAGAATTTTGAAAAGAACAAATTCAAATCTGATATCGCTCGTGTAGTTTCTTCAAAAACATGCCCTACATGTAATGGGAAACGCTTAAATAAATCAGTATTACAATGTAAAATTAATGATTTAGATATATCAGATTTCACAGCATTATCCATAGATGACGCTATAGAGTTCATTTCAAAGTTAACATCAGATAAAGCTAAAACAATTATTGAACCTTTATTAAAGCAATTAGAATCTTTAAGTCATATTGGTTTGAATTACCTTACATTATCTAGGGAAACTAAAACATTGTCAGGTGGAGAGTCACAACGTATTAAATTGATTCGTCATTTAAACAGTCCTTTAACAGATTTAATTTATATTATTGATGAACCAAGCGTTGGATTACATCCTGAAGATATTAGGCGTATAAATGAGATCATACAATCTCTAAAAGATAAAGGAAACACAGTTTTAGTAGTAGAACATGATCCAGATGTTATTTGTATAGCTGATCACATTGTCGATTTGGGTCCTCTCGCTGGTAAGAATGGTGGTAGCATTACATTCGAAGGTAATTATGAGTCATTGCTTAAGTCAACTACATCTACAGGTGTTGCTTTACGTAAAAAACATAACTTAAAACCCGATCCCAGAAAATATGATGAATTTATTAATTTAAGTGATATATCACAAAATAACTTAAAAAACATCTCTGTCAAAATACCTAAATGTGCCATGACAGTTGTAACAGGTGTTGCCGGCTCAGGTAAAAGTACATTGATAACTTCCGGGTTAAAAAATAATGATAATAGTATTTTCATAGATCAAAAGCCTGCACACGCATCTAGCCGTTCCAACTTATTGACCTACTTAAATATTTTTGATGAGGTCAGAAAATATTTTAGTGATAAGACTGGATTAAAGCGGTCACTATTTAGTCATAATTCAGAAGGTGCTTGTCCTGAATGTCATGGAAAAGGAGTAATTAAAACCGAATTAGCTTTTATGCCAGATTTCACCCAAGTATGCGATGTTTGTAACGGGAAACGTTATAAACAAGAAGTATTAAATGCAACTATCGACGGTTATTCTATTGCAGATATCCTTAACTTAACGATAGATGAAGCTATTGCATATTTTTCAAAAAAACCTGAAATTGAAATGCCTTTACATGCTTTGAAATCAACTGGCCTCAATTATATGACTCTCGGTCAAACACTTGATACTTTGTCAGGTGGCGAAATTCAACGTGTTAAATTAAGCAAGTTCTTAACTCAAAAAGTACATGATCATATATTTATCTTTGATGAACCTACAACAGGGTTACATGAAGATGATATACCAATTTTATTAGATTGTTTTAATAACTTAATTGAAGATAATAATACACTAATCATTATTGAACATAACTTAACAATGATGACACATGCAGATTGGCTAATTGATATAGGACCTTATGCTGGAGATAAAGGTGGACAATGTCTTTATCAAGGCTATCCGGCAGGTATACTATCCGTAAAATCTTCCTTAACAAGTAGACATTTAAACCGTTATATTAAACAATAAATTAAAAGAGGCGTGCATTTAATATGCACACCTCTTTTGTCTTTATATTGCCCAATATAAGACTAACTTTCTTTTTAAAAATATTATTACAAACCTAAAGTTGCTTTTATCAGTGATGTTGTTTCTCCACCTGGATACAATACATAAAGTAATGTATATACTGCAACACCTGTGATGGCAGTAAAGAACCAAATAATCGATGCTATAGGACCGATCCGGCGATGAATTTTCAACTTATCTCTAAATGCAGTAATGATTTGAATTGCACCTAAGATACCACCGATTGTAGCTAAGTTGATATGGAAAATTAAAAAGATAGTATAGTAAAGTTTAACCGAATCCGGACCACCGAATGCAGTATTACCAATAAAAATGGTTCTTGAAGCATAAATGATAAAGAATGCGAGTGCAAAGAATGCAGCAAATAGCATTACTTTTTTATGACTTTCAATATCTTTTTTCCAAATTTTGCGCCAACCTATTGCAACAAGGATTGCACTAATAACAATAAAGCTCGTACTAATTGTAGGTAAAATTGGTAAACTCATAAATTTCATCCTTATTATTAATTATTAGAACATTTGTATTAATGAGACGACAACAGCAAGTACAAAAAATACTACTAAATAGTTTAATGAATAAATAAACATTTTTGTTGCCCATTTTGTCTGATCTGTATCTTTCTTGAAACTTGTTAATCCCATATACAACCATCCTAAATTCAACAATGAAGCTAACACAATAAATGTAGTACCTAAATCACTTAATAAAAATGGTAATGGTAATAACAATACAAGCCAAATAAACATGCTCACTCTAGTTCGTTTAAAACCTTTAACTGATGGTAACATTGGAATATTTGCTAATGAATATTCATCTTTACGCTTGATTGCTAATGCATAGAAATGAATTGGTTGCCAACAAAAAACAACTAAAAATAATGCAACTGCAACTACACTGATATTCCCCTCGATGGCAGTCCAACCAATTAATGGTGGTACTGCACCTGGAAAGCTACCGATAACTGTATTCCATACCGTATGACGTTTTGACCATATTGAATAAAATGAAACATATCCCACTATACCTAATAAGCCAATAACACCTGACGGTATGTTTAAGGCAAATAGTAACGCTTCCCCTATCAACATCATTCCAAAGCTAAGTATTAATAAATTTCTATCTGAAATTCGATCATTGACCGTAGGCCTTTGTTGCTTACTTGGCATGATTTTATCAATATCTTGATCATAATAATTGTTTACAGCACAAGCACCGCCCATAATAAGCGTTGAGCCAACAATCATCATTAAGATTTGTGGTATTGACGAGAGAAAGGAATGATTTGCCAACACAATTGCAAGCCAAGATCCGGCAAATGCAGGAACTAAATTCCCTTGCACAAGCCCCATTTTGATAATCTGCTGTAACTCTTTGAAGGTTACACGGCTTGTATTATGCGACAAAGTTTGTTCTTTGTTCATAATTCCCCTCCTATTTTTTTCATATAATACAATGATATATTAAATTAATGTGTTTTACTAGATTTATAATAATTTATTTGTGACACTTTAAAGACATTATGAAATCGTCATTTTTATGACACAACTATTTCACTTTTTCTTGTTATAATTAGTTTTGAGATTTATTTAACGTTAAACAAGTATGTCTTTTGGGAATAAAATTTATGAACTATTCAATTCGAATTTGTTATAGCTAAACTACTAGATTTATAATCCCAATAGTTTTATTAATAAGTGGGGTGTTAATTATTGTTTAACAAAAAAAACCTGAAATGGTTATCTATACTTGCTACAATAATTATGACATGGGTACAACTAGGTGGTGCACTGGTCACCAAAACTGGATCTGAAGATGGTTGTGGATCAGATTGGCCTCTATGTCATGGTGCTTTGTTACCACAGAACCTACCAATTCAAACAATCATTGAATTAAGTCATCGTGCCGTTTCAGGATTATCATTGATTGTTGTGTTATGGTTGGTCATCGTTGCTTGGAAGCATATCAGTTATATCAAAGAAGTCAAACCGCTTTGTATTATAAGTGTCGGTTTCTTACTTCTTCAAGCACTGATAGGTGCAGCAGCTGTAATTTGGCAACAAAATGCTTATGTTTTAGCATTACATTTTGGTATTTCACTCGTTTCGTTCTCATCCGTTTTTGTATTAACATTGATTATTTTTGAAATCGACCGTAAATATGAAGCAGATGAATTATTTATCAGAAAACCATTACGAATTTATACTTGGTTAATGATGCTCATCGTATACTTAACGATTTATACTGGTGCATTGGTAAGACATAAAAAAGCTAGTTTAGCTTATGGTCAATGGCCATTACCTTTTAATGATTTAATGCCACATACTGTACAGGATTGGGTGAATTTCACTCACAGAGGTATGGCATTTATCGCTTTTATTTGGATTATGCTAACATTTATTCATGCAGTCAATAATTATAGACACAATAGAACGATTAGATATGGTTACACTGCTGCATTTATACTTGTATTATTACAGGTAACTACAGGTGCACTTTCAATCATTACTCATGTTAATTTATTTATTGCACTTTTACATGCTTTATTTATTACATTATTATTCGGCTTAATTGCATACTTTATAATATTAATGCTACGTACTATTCGAAGTGGCGGCTAAAATATAGCGTATACATCCATTAATAGTAATTGGACAAAATCTATTTTTTATAAATTTTTTCTTACTACTATTTGAAAATAATAAAAAACAGGCTAAGACAACTCTTAAATTCTTAGCCTGTTTTTATTTATACAAGTCATTTTTACTAAATACATTAAATTTATTGGTCTGATATCATTCATAAAAAAGACGCCTTAATCATAGAATTAATATAATTTCTATGATTAATAAGCGTCTTTTTCTCATTTATAATATTTGCATATCACATTTAATCTACTGGTTCTTTTTCTATTTCAATTAGTAAATCCCCAGTCTCGATAGCTTCACCGCTTTGTACAGTAACTTTTTTAATAACGCCATCGAACGGCGCTTGTATAGTCGTTTCCATCTTCATTGCTTCAGTAATTAATAATGCTTGACCACTTGTTACATTTTCACCTTCAGAAATTTTCACTTCAGTAACAGATCCAGGCATTTGCGCTCCTATATGGTTAGGGTTTAATTTATCCGCTTTAGGTTTAACGTTGGCATTTGCTTTCACATTTTCATCTTGAATAAATATACGACGTGCCTGACCATTCATATCATAGAATATTGTACGCATTCCCTTTTCATCAGGTTCAGTAATCGTCTTCAATGTAATAATTAGTCGTTTACCAGTATCAATCTCAATTTCAACTGTTTCATTTGAACGCATTCCGAAGAAAAATGTAGGTGTATCAAGTAATGAGACATTTCCAAACTGTTGTTGTGTAGTAATAAACTGTTCATATACTTTTGGATACAATACATAGCTTATAATATCTTGTTCAGTAACCGCACCTTGTTGTTTTTCTTCTAGTTCTTTTCTTACTGCTTCAAAATCAACCGGCTCTAAATATTCTCCGGGACGTTCAGTTAATGCCGTCTGCCCTTTTAAAATTACTTGTTGTAAATCTTTATTAAAACCATTTACAGGTTGACCAATATCACCCTTGAAGAATGACACAACAGATTCTGGAAAATCTAACTTATAACCATCGTCGATTACAGCTTGCTCATCTAAATCATTTTGCACCATATATAAAGCCATGTCCCCAACAATTTTAGATGATGGCGTTACTTTTACTAAATCACCAAATAAGAAATTCACTCTACGATACATGTCTTTCACTTCGTTAAATCGATTACCAAGTCCTAAACTTTTTGCTTGTTGTCTAAGGTTGGAATATTGACCACCTGGCATTTCATGTTTATAAATTTCTGTGTTCGGTGATTTAATATCACTTTCAAAATCACTATAATACTGACGTACAGTTCCCCAATAATGTGAGAGTTCTTCCATTCCTTCAATATCCGCACGTAAGTTTCTTTCAAATCCATTCAATGCGTAATATAATGCGTTGCCGCTAGGTTGACTTGTCAAACCACTCATTGAAGCTACTGCTGTATCAATAACATCCACTCCGGCATCAATGGCCTCTTTATAAATCATCAAACCATTACCACTCGTATCATGGGTATGAAGATGTATTGGTAAATCGACTGCTGCTTTTAATTCACCAATTAATTCATGAGCTGCTTTAGGCTTTAATAAACCTGCCATATCTTTAATCGCTAAAATATGGAACCCTTCACGTTCTAATGTCTTAGCCATTTCGACATAATACTCTAAAGTATATATGTCTGAACGTTTAGGATTTAAAATATCACCTGTGTAACAAATTGTACCTTCTGAAATTTTTCCTGCTTCTTGTACAGCTTCATTAGCTACCTTCATTTGATCTACCCAGTTTAGTGAATCAAATATTCTAAATACATCTACACCCGCGTTGGCACTTTCAGCTACGAATTTTTTAATTACATTATCTGGATAGTTTTTATAACCTACTGCATTTGAGGCACGTAATAGCATTTGAAATAGAACATTCGGAATTGCTTTCCTTAATCTTTCTAAACGTTCCCATGGATTTTCTTTCAAGAAATTAAACGCTACATCAAATGTCGCACCACCCCATAGTTCTAGCGAGAAATTGTCCTGCATCACTTCTGCTGTCTTAGAAGCAATATTCATCATATCTTTAGTTCTAACACGTGTTGCTAATAATGACTGATGCGCATCTCTAAATGTGGTATCCGTAATTAATACATCTTCTTGTTGTTTTAACCACTCTGCAACTGCTTTTGGTCCCTTTTCATCCAACAGTTGCTTTGTTCCTTTTAACTGCTCAATTTCTCGCTTAGCAACTTTAGGAATGGGTGATGTTTCATAAATCGGTTTTGGTCGTTTTTCAACATTCGGAAAACCATTAATTGAGACATTACCAATGTATTCAAGCGTCTTCGTACCTCTATCTAAAGTAGGCTGAATATCAAACAATTCTGGTGTGCTTTCAATATATTTTGTTGTATAGTCACCTGTTTTAAATTGCGGATGTCTCATAACATTAATTAAGAATGGAATATTTGTCTTAACTCCACGAATTCTCATTTCTTGTAAAGATCTATCCATTTTTTCATCTGCTTGTTTAAATGACATAGCATGTGTAGATAATTTCACAAGTAACGAATCATAATACGGAGAAATTTCAGCACCTTGGAAACCGTCTCCAGCGTCTAACCTCACACCGAAACCACCACTTGAACGATATGCACTAATCCTACCAGTATCAGGCATGAAATCATTTGTTGGATCTTCAGTAGTGATACGACATTGAATCGCATAACCTAATGTGACAATATCTTCTTGTTTAGGCATATTAATTTCTTCATCAAATAATGATTCACCGTCAGCAACAAGAATCTGTGTCTTAACAATATCTACACCCGTAATCATTTCAGTTATAGTATGTTCTACTTGAACACGTGGATTTACTTCAATAAAGTAAAAATCCTCACCTGAAACTAAAAATTCTACAGTCCCTGCATTTACATATTCGATTTTCTCCATAAGTTGAATTGCCGTGTCACAGATGCGCTCCCTTAAGTCATCTGACAAGGCTACTGAAGGTGCTACTTCTACAACTTTTTGATGACGTCTTTGAACAGAACAATCACGTTCATATAAGTGGACAATATTACCATGCTCATCACCAATAACTTGTACTTCTATATGCTTTGGATTATCAATGTATTTTTCAATATATACTTCGCTATTACCAAATGATTTTTCTGCTTCAGATTTCGCGCGATAAAAGCCATCTTCTAACTCTTGGCTCGTACGTACAATACGCATTCCTTTACCGCCACCACCACTTGTAGCTTTGATCATTAATGGGAACCCCGCAGTTTCAGCAAAATCAACTGCATCTTCAAAACTATCGATTGGTCCATCAGTTCCTGGAATTACGCTTAAATCAGCTTTAATAGCCGTTTCTCTTGCTTTAATTTTGTCACCAAACATATCCAAATGGGTTACACGCGGTCCTATAAATTTAATGCCTTCTTCATCACATCTACGTGCAAAAGTTTCATTTTCACTTAAAAAACCATACCCCGGATGAATCGCATCAACTTCTGCTCGTTTTGCGACTTCAATGATTCTCTCTATATTTAAATATGAATCCGCAGGCCCTAAGTCCTCTCCTACTAAATACGATTCATCAGCTTTATATCTATGTAAAGACCCCTTATCTTCATTAGAATAAATAGCTACAGTTTTAACATCTAACTCTGTTGCTGCCCTAAATATTCTTATTGCAATTTCCCCACGATTGGCCACCATTAGTTTGTTTATTTTTTTCAAAACTTGGTCCCCCTTAAAAGTTTGAATTTTCTAAAAAATTTGATATTGAATACATTATAGCAAAATACGAACAATGTAAACAGTAAAAAAACATCTGATGTTTTGCAATTATTGCAAATTGAAATACATTTCAAATCAAATAGTGATTGAAGCATCGCTATAACCTTTAGCTACTAAACATTGATTTAATAGTATTTCTAGGCTATTGTATCACAAATTATACATAATAAAAAGTTATATATTACAATAAGTTTTAGTTATCATTTTCAATCAAAGTTCTAACTTTTTCAAAATTTCAAAACTGCAATAAAAAAATAAGCAAACGTTTTCAACGACTGTGCGTTGAAATGTTTGCTTATTAATATGAACTATAACTTTAATTAAATTTTCTATGTCCTTGGATATTTGATTGCTTTTTAATTGCTTGCTTTCTACGATATTCTTCAATTTTAATTTGTTTAGCAGTTATTAGTAATAATCCCATTGCAATACTTAAACTAATCATTGAAGAACCACCGAAACTGATGAATGGTAAAGGTACTCCGGTCAATGGAATTGTTCCTGAAATACCACCTAAGTTTACAAAAGTTTGACTTCCAATATAACTTGCAATTCCTACACAAACTAATTTATAAAAATATGATGGTGTTTTGTTTGCCAATTGAAATGCACGATAGACAATAAAGAATAATAAACAAATAACAAACAATCCGCCTATTAAACCAAGTTCCTCACATATAATCGAGAAAATAAAATCTGTATGTGGCTCGGGTAGATACCCTAACTTCATAATACTATTTCCTAATCCGCGGCCGAATAGACCTCCGTTTCCTATCGCAATCAATGAGTTTGAAATATGATAACCCGTACCTGATTCCTTACTAAAAGGATTCGCTAACGTACTGAAACGTGCAGTTAAATAATCAGGAACCAAACCTAATAAGAGAAATAGACCACCGATTATAGCTATACCACTAATAACAATCAAGCCATATTTAATTGATTTTTCAACCCCAATACCTGCATAAAAAAGAATTGAAAAGAAAATAACTAAAATAAGTAATGTTTGTCCAACATCTCGTTGTAAAAATACTAAACCGATACAAAATGATGCTAAAATAATCGGCGACATTAATATCTTAGGTTCTTTAAATACTTTCGGCCTTTTCTTTTCTATCATATATGGAATATAAAGTATTATGGCGATCTTTAATAATTCTGAAGCCTGTAAATTCATAAATCCTAAGTTTATCCAACTTTTAGATCCATTAATATTACTACCGATAACAAGTGTTGCACAAAGTAAAATGATAATACCTGCCATCATCCATTGTTGGAATTTTGTTTTTTCCAAAAATTTTACATTCATAAAGAAAGCCATAAAGAAAACGAGTATCAAGCTCATAATCACATACATTAATTGTCTAGTATAAAAGTATGTACCTGAAACGCCTACACCACCCGTTAAAGTACCTTTTGTCGCGGCAACCATACTAGCACTATATACCATAACCAATCCTATAAGACATAGTAATAAATATGTAATTACTAATGGATAATCAATGTATTTGGCATTTTTACCAATATATCGAAAAAATTGCTTTATGTTATTCATTTGACATATCATCCAATTCTAATTTTTAATATCATTTAATTTGTTAATTTAAATATTTGTATTGATTATATATGATTTGTACAGATTTATTCCACAGCCTTACTGTACAATTTATATTTTGATGTAGTAAGAAAGTGCGCTTTTTATATTATATCAAACATTGTCATAATTTCTCGAATAAATATATCATAAATTGTAATTTTTTAATGTATTTCATTTTTAATCTTATTAAAATAAGAAAAGCGACTGTGATACAACCCATTTAAGATTGATGTCCCAGTCACTTTTCAAGTACTTTATGTAGTTTTTAATACTACTAAAGGTCAATTATTTATTTTAATTTTGGATTTACGCCATACCAGTATTGAATATTACAAAATTAAACATTCGTAAATGCATCATGCAATTTAGAAAGTTCTTTTTCTAATCGAAGCATTAATCCTTTGCCCGCTTCACTGTCAACTAAACCAAGTTCAACAGCAAAATCTACTTCTTTTTGTAATCCAAACATCTGAGTATCGAGTACTTCTTCATACAATGGGCATTGTGGTAATGTAAGATTGTCCATTTGTACTTTTATAAGTTGGAGAATCCTATCAGCATCTTTATTCAACTGGTCATATGCCGCATTATTTAAATCTTGACTCTTTACCATGACATACTCCCCCTATCAATTGTAACTTTATAAATAAAAGTGTATCTTACTGAATAGTAAAAAGCAAGAGTATTCAGTAATATACTAAATACGCTTATGTATGATAAAATTATATTTAAAGGTCAAATTACATATACAGTATTTATAAATTTTTCTATGATTTGCTTTTCGCCTTAAAGTAAGCGCTTTTAACCTGTCGAAAATGATCATTTGCCAGATTGGTTTTATAAATCAAATAAATCTTTCTGTCACAAAAAAGTCATTTATTCTATTAAGTCAAAAGTTTAAACTTTTATTCATGATAGCAATTTATTATAACTTTTATAGATATTGTTAAGTTTTTCAATAGGAGTGGGATAATGATTCAAATTAAGGGTGCAGTAAATTTTCAAATTACATTAGATAGTACAACATGGATTTTTGATGATCGAAAAGTACAAATCGAAGATTTAGAAAATGGCGTATTTGATGGAACAAAACCTATCAATTTCGAAGATAATAGAGAATGGAATCGCGCTATTTTAGAAGGACAAACCAATCCTCCTACACTAAATTCCGAAATTAAATATAAAAAACGTGCAGTGCTTGAGGGATCTTTTGTTATTAATATGACGCCTTTCTTCAAAAACGCGGAAGTTCATGAAAGTGCGACAAAGATACGCCTTTCAAACAGTGAACATTCACTTGATATACCAATTGAATTATTGCCTTATCTCTTTTTCCAATTCTCTAAAGACGGAAAAAGATTATATGACGATAATGCAGTAGACAGTTTTGTATATGTCCCAGAACAAGGTTATGATTATCAATTCGAACATGTCACACACATTGAGGTGATTTAAATTTGAAACAAGTGCAATGTATTATTTGTGATACTAAAGTATTTATAGATGAAAATACTTTAGAAGCAAAAAGATTAAAAAATGATCCAATGCATACATTTATGTGTGATGAATGTAAAAGTAGATTAGATACGCCAAAACAGCGTAATCAAGTCTATACATTTAATCACTTAGAAAAAAATTAATTATTTAATACAAAATATACATTATATTATTACTTACATCTGATTATAAGTATTATATAATGTATATTTTTTTGTCTCACATCAATAAAAAATACAGGCTAAGACAATAATTATGTCTCAACCTGTATCTTCATTTGGGCAGTAGTTAACAAAACTTAACTCAAAGTCATATATAATTATTTTATCCCTATTGGACATCAACATCATTATATAAAACTTTCAATTCTTGCCCACTTACTATTTATTCATCTTCTTGCATCATTTGTTTAACACGTTTTGATTCTTTCTCACGTGCTGATTTTTCTAAAATTGTTTTTCTAATACGAATATTTTCTGGTGTAGTTTCGACCAATTCGTCATCATTTATAAATTGTAACGCTTCTTCTAAAGATAACACTCTAGGTCGTTTCATAGTTACAGTTTGGTCTTTATTTGCAGAACGTACGTTTGTTTGGTTCTTTTCTTTTGTTACGTTAACTGTTAAGTCATTTTCACGATTATGTTCACCAACAACCATACCTTCATATACTTCTGTACCAGGTTCCATGAAGTTCGTACCACGATCTTCTAATCCCATGATAGCATATGAACTTGCTTTACCTTGGTCTAATGATACTAAAGCACCATTTCTTCTGCCACCAATACGTCCTTTAACACGAGGTCTAAACTCTTCAAATGTATGGTTAATAATACCATAACCACGTGTTTGTGACATGAATTCAGTAGTATAACCGATTAAGCCACGTGCTGGTACCATAAAGATAATACGTGTTAGGCCATTATCAGTAGTTACCATATCAACCATTTCACCTTTACGTTGACCTAATGATTCAATAACCGCACCTGTATATTCTTGAGGCACTTCACATTGTACGCGTTCAAATGGTTCACATTTAACGCCATCAATTTCTCTTAAAATAACTTGAGGTTTAGAAACTTGTAGTTCAAATCCTTCACGTCTCATGTTTTCAATTAAGATTGATAAGTGTAATTCGCCACGACCTGCAACAATCCATTTATCTGGTGATTCAGTTTGTGTAACTTTTAATGACACATCTGTTTCTAATTGTTGATCTAAACGTTCTTGAATTTGACGAGAAGTTACATAATCACCTTCACGTCCAGCGAAAGGAGAATTGTTTACTCTGAATGTCATTTCTAATGTTGGTTCATCTATTCTTAATACTGGTAAAGCTTCTTGATTATCAGTAGGTGTTACTGTTTCACCAACGTTGATATCTTCCATTCCAGATACAGCAATTAAGTCACCAGCATACGCTTCATTTACTTCTTCACGTTTTAAACCAAAGAAACCAAAGATTTTTGTTACACGGAAGTTTTTAACTGTTCCGTCTAATTTAATCAATGATACACTGTCTCCTACACGCATTGTTCCTCTGAACACACGTCCTACACCAATACGTCCTAAATAATCACTATAATCTAGTAATGCGATTTGGAATTGTAATGGTTCATCTCTATTATCAACAGGAGCAGGAACATAATCAATAATTGTTTCATATAATGCCTGCATGTTTTCGTCTTGTTTTTCTGAGTCTAGGCTTGCTGTACCGTTAACAGCTGAAGCATAAACTACAGGGAAATCTAATTGTTCATCGTTTGCTTCTAATTCGATGAATAAGTCTAATACTTCGTCAACTACGCCTTCTGGTCTAGCTTCTGGTTTATCAATTTTATTAACTACAACTACTGGTTTTAAATTTTGCTCTAATGCTTTTTTCAATACAAAACGTGTTTGAGGCATTGTACCTTCATATGCATCTACTACTAAGACAACACCGTCAACCATTTTCATGATACGTTCTACTTCTCCGCCAAAATCAGCGTGTCCTGGTGTGTCTAAAATATTAATTCGATTATCTTTGTAGTTAACTGCTGTGTTTTTAGCAAGGATTGTGATACCACGTTCTCTCTCTATATCATTTGAATCCATTGCTCTTTCATCTACATGCTCGTTCTCACGGAAAATTCCTGATTGTTTTAATAATTCATCTACAAGTGTCGTTTTACCATGGTCAACGTGAGCGATGATTGCTATATTACGAACATCTTCTCTAATTTTAGTCATTTTATACAATTTCCTTTCTCGAGTAAATTCCCACTTTTCTTTGCAACTTTTTTATTATATCATATAATTGGTTAAAGAAAACTATAAAGGTGTGGTTGGGATGCAACAAAAAAAATCAAAAGCAATATTTTGGGTACTCGCTATAGTCGCCATTATATTCTTGCTTTTATTTAGCTTTAGTCTAGCGGCTACAAATGTTCCACTGATGATTTTAACACTTATATTATTCATTGCAACATTTGGGTGCGGTTTCACTTTAAAAAAGAAATATCGCGAAAACGATTGGTTATAAGATAAGACAAAAATAGGCCGAAACAGTTATAATTGTTTCGGTCTATTTTTACGTTTTCTTATCTATTATTTTCTGCTAATTAGTCTTTGTTGTATTAAATCGACGATATCTTCATTTTGCTTCAAGTGATGATAAACTAATTCTTCATGTAACTGAGGATTTGCCATTACAATTGAGTTAGCCCTAAAAATTGATAAAGCTTGACCTTCCAAATCCGTACCAATACCTTTTACCTCATTCAATATAATCAAACCACCAGCAAAATCCCACGGCTGTAAACGAGGGGTGATATATGCTCCTAACCTACCAGTTGCTACATGAATAATTTCTAATGCTGCAGATCCATAAGCTCTTGCACTTCTCGCCTCATCTACAATAGGTTTGAACAAATCTTCTAACTTTGGCTTAGTTAGCCAATTAGGATTAATACCAATAATACTTTTCTTTAATGTCGTATCGGCTATAGGTTCAAGTGGTGTTTCATTTTCAAAAGCACCTTCACCTATTTTAGCATGATATAAAACATCGTTCATAACATCAAAGACGAAACCAGCATAGGGCTTTCCATCAGAATATATACCGATAGATATTGCAAAATTTTCTTTTTGGTGAACGAAATTCAGCGTACCATCTATTGGATCTACTACCCAAATAATACCTGCCGCATCGTTTAAATCATGACCATGTCCCTCTTCACCAATAACTTGATGATCTGGATATGTTTTTTTTATCGTTTCATATATAAATTTTTCAGTTGCTTTATCTACATTTGTTACTAAATCGTTAGGGTTTGATTTTGTTTCAATTTCTATGTCTTGTTTCATAATTTTTTTAACATTATTGCCCGCTTCTAAAATTAGTCCTTTTGCAAATTCATAAACTGTCATAGTCTCAGCTCCTTAACCTTTTCTATTATACATTACTTACTACATAAAAAGGTAATGTACGTTTTATAATCTATTTTCTTCATTATATGTATTAATTTTAGTTGAATATTACATTCACCTTTTATAATATATCACTTTATACCCTTTTTCGAACTTGTTCACACGCACGTATAATTTTGTATTAGTCTAAAACAATCCAAATGTTACCTGTATTAGAATATGCTACAATACAATCAAATCAAGTTGTTGCACAGGAGGTTAATATGACAAAATATACTTTTAAACCAAAAGATTTTAAATCATTCCAGGTGGATGGTCTTGAAGCCAGAATGGAAGCACTCAATGAATATATAAGACCACAACTAAATAATTTAGGAGAACATTTCGCTCAATATCTAGAAACTATCACAGGCGAAACATTTTACCCACATGTTGCAAAACATGCACGCAGAAGTGTAAATCCCCCGAAAGATACTTGGGTTGCTTTTGCTACAAATAATCGTGGATATAAAATGCTCCCTCATTTCCAAATTGGTTTGTTTGAAGAACAATTATTTGTAATGTACGGTGTGATGCATGAAGCTAAAGATAAAGCACAACGTGTAGTGGTATTCGAAGATAAGTTTGATACGCTAACAAATTTACCAAATGATTATAGTATTAGTTTAGATCACATGAATCAAACCAAGACGCTTATCTCTGAAATGTCTGAAGATGATTTACATAAAGCCATTGATCGTGTTAAAAAAGTGAAGAAAGGTGAATTCTTTGTAGCAAGAACACTTTCACCGGGTGCTGATGAATTAAAATCTGATAAATCATTTATAAATTTTTTAGAAGAAACTTTTGAACAACTTTTAAAATTTTATAGATAATATTTTAAGAGTTGTTAAGCTAATTCATTTTCAAATTGAGATATAAATAAATAGGCTAAGACATAATTTTTTATGTCTTAGCCTGTTTGATTGATAGTTAGTTATTATCTGACTACTTTAAGCTTAATAAATGTATGGATCATCATCTTTTTTGCGCTTGAGTTTATTTTCTTCATCAAAGTTATGCTTTGTTTGTTTATGATCTGAAGTTTTATTTTCAGGTTGTTCACGCTGTTCATTTATCTTAGGAAAATTACTTTCATCTAATTGGTTCTTTTTTGAACGCTTTACAAACAACATAATACCTGCAATCAGCCACAAAATTAATGCAATTAAATTTGTAGAGAATATAGATGTAATTGCCGCAACAATTAATAAACAAGCAGCCAATACTCTATTTTTCTTAATCAAAAATGTACCAATTACTCCTAATATCAAAGCAATTAATAAATAGATAGTCAATAAAGTCAGCGATGACTTAAAGGTTCCGAGCGACATTTCCATACCTTGTTGTTGATTCATTTGATTAAAGACCTCTTTAAATTCAGGTATATTAATCATGAAAAGACAAAGCACTATAAACAACAAATAAATGATACTCAAGCTATTCGCTATCCAAGCTAATATTCTTTCTGCTTTTCTATTCATTTTGCTCCCCCTTATTACTTTTACTTATATCATAGCAAATAATTACGAATATAAAAATAATCCGCCCTCTTTTGATACATTTTTCAACAGCAGGAACTTTATATAAATCACACACCTTAAAAACTTTAGGTTGACCTAAAATATTTTTTGGTTTAATCTGATAAATATTAAGTTTTTAGTGGAGGTGAGATAAATGTCTCAACATGTAAATAATGAACAAAAAAGTATGGATGAAATTAATAACACGGTATCGGTAGTATCAGAAGGTAAATTTAGTCAAAAACTTTTTTCCTATTTAGGTCCTGGACTCCTTGTTGCAGTTGGTTATATGGATCCAGGTAATTGGATTACTTCTATGCAAGGCGGTGCACAATTTGGATACATTTTGCTATTCGTGATTTTACTATCAAGTCTATCTGCGATGTTATTACAAAGTATGACGGTAAGATTAGGAATAGCAACAGGTATGGATTTAGCACAAGCTACAAAATATTATCTCAATAAACCACTCGCAGTTATTTTTTGGATTATTGCTGAATTGGCTATTATAGCTACAGACATAGCTGAAGTCATCGGTAGTGCTATTGCACTCGATTTACTATTTGATATTCCATTGCTTGTTGGTGCTTTAATAACTGTGTTAGATGTATTTTTATTATTATTTATTATGCGCTTTGGATTTAGAAAAATTGAAGCTATTGTCGGTACGTTAATATTTACAGTATTAGTTATTTTTATTTTTGAAGTGTTTATTGCATCACCAAATGTAACTCAAGTACTAAATGGTTTTGTGCCTCATAGTACAATTATCACCAATAATAGCGCATTATTTATTGCACTTGGTATTATTGGCGCAACAATTATGCCACATAATCTTTATCTACATTCTTCAATCGTACAATCAAGAATGTATAATCGAAATGATGCTTCATCAAAAGCCCAAGCTATTAAATATGCTACTTTGGATTCCAATATTCAATTAACTATCGCATTTGTAATTAATTGTTTATTACTTATTTTAGGTTCAGCACTCTTTTTTGGTGTAAACACTGACAAATTAGGTGGCTTTTACGATTTATATACTGCGTTACATCATCAACCAATGCTTGGTGCATCGCTTGGAGCAATTATGAGTACGCTATTTGCAGTAGCTTTACTTGCCTCAGGGCAAAATTCAACAATAACGGGTACAATGGCTGGACAAATTGTTATGGAAGGTTTTATCAATTTAAGAATTCCAAATTGGTTGCGGAGATTAATTACCAGATTACTTGCAATACTTCCTATAATCTTTTGCTTAATTCTATTTAATAGTAATGAAGCAAAAATGGAACAATTGCTAGTTGTTTCGCAAGTATTTTTAAGTATTGCTTTACCGTTTTCTTTAATCCCATTACAACTTGCCACAAATAATAATCGATTAATGGGTCAGTTTAAAAACAAAATGTGGATTAATATCATTTCTTGGATTTTGATTATTATTTTAAGTATTTTAAATGTTTATCTTATAATCCAAACATTTCAAGAATTATAAAAAGCATTTGGATATAAGGTCTATAATAGTAACCAGTAAATGTGTTGTATGCATTTACTGGCTTTTTTATACAAAATTTCGTATTATTAGCTTGCTTTCCAAGAATGCCGTCTCTGCCTAGGACATCGACTTTCATTGCTTGCTCAAGAATCTTCCCAAAATACATCATAAGTCATTGTGAATTTATATATTTAATATAATGTATAGTTTAACATTATGTAAAAATCATAGTATGATGCGAAAAGAGCTTGTTTTATATATTAATACGTATTTTTATCGATTTTATAACGTTATGACGTATGGGAGAAATATTATTTTGAGTGAGAGACTACAAGCTCGAGCCATACACTAGGTTTACATGCATTGTTCAAAATTGTAACATCCCAAATATATAAGAGAGCTAATCTGTCACAGATTAGCTCTCTTATTTTAAGAATGGAAATGAGTATCCCAGTCTTTTTCTATTTATCTTTTTTTTGTGACTTCAATGATTCATTTTGTGAAGATTCTAATGACTCATCTGTTTCCTCATGAGAAGTCTTTTTTTTACGTTCTTCAAAATTCATTCTACGTTGATTAGCAGCACTTGGCATTTGTTTACGCTTTTCTTTTTCTCGTTGCTTACGTTCTTTCTTTTCTTGTTTAATACGTGCTTTTTCTTCTGCTCGTTCTTGTTTCTCTTTTTCTTTACGTTGCGCTTCTTCATACTTTAATCTTTGTTGTTCTTCATATTCAGCCTGTCTACGCTGTGCTTCTTCCTCAGCTTGTTGTTGTCTTTCTCTTTCCAACGCTTCGTTCTGTTCGCGTGTGCTTTGATCCTCTTGAGTTGAATCACCTTGATTACCAACTACATTACCTTGTTCATCATAAACACTGCTTACATTGCCGAAGTTGTCTTGTTCATCCACTTGTCCATTCGCATCATCTTGTTGTTTTTTGTTTTTATAATTATATTTAGCTTGTCTCGATAATACTGTTGGCTCATCTTCAGAATCATGTTTTGAAGGATTTACTTTTTCA
Source organism: Staphylococcus sp. ACRSN (assembly GCF_022346615.1). Classification (GTDB taxonomy): domain Bacteria; phylum Bacillota; class Bacilli; order Staphylococcales; family Staphylococcaceae; genus Staphylococcus. Next base: position 171,641 of record NZ_JAKRNS010000004.1, read on the forward strand.
GCTACATCTGAAGTGTATCCACCTCGACGAAGTTGATTTTCCTGAGTTTGTGCCACCGCTTGTTCTTCGCCTTCCGGATCCGCTTGGTGTTGCCCTCTAATTGTTTGATCTGCAGGTTGATTATAATGAGAATCATCATATCTTTTCTCATGTGACGGACGGTCATATGTTTCATATGGCTCATCTGTATAATAACCTGGTACAGTTTCTAACTTATCTTTTCTTGCAAACATCATAATTGCTGTTATAAAGAAAAGAATAGGAATAATTAACGGTACAAATAATAAAACTAAAGGCAATGTAATTACTGAGGCTACTAAAAACAAAATACCAGATAAAATTCTAATATTCATAGAAATTAAGGCTAAAAATGAAATTAATAAACAAATAATAAAATAAACAATTACTGCCCAAATACCATTTTGTAGCCAAATTACAAATTGAGTTGTATTTAGACTATTATTCGCGAGTATTTGTTGAATAAAATCATTGCCATTTAAAGATGTCTCTAACCTTTGAATTGATGTATCGCTACTAAACGAAACTAATGCGATAAACATCGTAATGATGGTTAATAAAAGTAAAAATATCCAACTTAACCATCCCAATACTTTTTCAGCTATACGACTCACTGGTCGTCTAACTTGAGTATATTGATCTCCTGACATGTAATCACAACTCCTTATAATGCTTGTCAAATAATTATATCTAATTCATCCCAAAATAACTACTATCTACAACTTATTTTAAGGACATTTTAAAATTTAAAAATCTTTCATTGTATTCACTTAATGCTTCTTTCCCTAAATCTTTATAAACTTCTAACTTAGATTGCGTTTCTTTTGTAGGATAAAAACGTTTATCATCACTTATTTCTGAAGGTAATGCTTTTCTAGCAGCTTTATTTGGCGTTGCATAACCAACCCATTCCGTATTTTGTTTATTATTGCGCTCATCTAATAAGAAATTCATAAACTTATACGCCCCTGCTTTATTTTGTGATGTTTTAGGGATAACCATGTTATCAAACCATAAATTCGAGCCTTCTTTTGGTACAACATAATCATAATCACTATTTTCTTGTACAATCGGTGCCGCAACGCCACTCCAAACAACAGCTATATTTGCTTCATGTTGTTCAAGCATCATTGTAACTTCATCACCTACCACACCTTTAATATTTGGACCTAGTTTTGTTAAATTCTGTTCTGCTTCTCTTAGGTGACCTTTTTTAGTGTCATTTAAACTATATCCTAATTTGTTAAGGGATAATCCTATAATTTCTCTTGCTCCATCTACAAGTAGAATATCATCTTTATATTGTTTATTATATAAACTTTGCCAAGATTCAAAAGAATCATTAGGATATGCATTTTTATTATATAAAATACCGACAGTACCAAAAAAGTAAGGTATTGAATATTTATTTCCTCTATCATATGGCATGTTCATATAATCTGGATCTAAATTCTTCATATTTGGAATCTTGCTATGATTCAATGGTAATAATAAATTTTCACTTTTCATTTTCTCTATTGTATAGTCACTTGGAAATGCGACATCATAGTGTGTGCCGCCATTTCGAATCTTAGCTTCCATTGCCTCATTTGAATCAAATGTTTCATATACGACTTCAATACCTGTTTCTTTTTGGAATTTTTTTATTAAACTTGGATCAATATATTCTCCCCAGTTATAAACATAAATCTTGTCACCACTTTTAGAATGTTCTTTCGCAGTAAATTTATGACTTATAAACAAACAAATTAAGCCGATGACAATAGAAACTAGAATGAGTTGTAAAAATCGTTTCATCGCTCTATCCCTCGCTTCACTTGTCCTCTATGTTTGAACATATTTCGAATTATATAATAGCCAAGTACGCCTAATATAATTACTACAAATAGAATTGTGGATATTGCATTAATTTCCATACTAATACCTTTCCTAGCCATAGCATAAACTTCTACCGATAATACACTGAAACCATTACCAGTTACAAAGAAACTAACTGTGAAATCATCCAATGAATAAGTTAAAGCCATAAAAAAGCCACCAATAATAGCTGGCATTAATTGAGGCAACATGACCTTATTCATAATTTGCAATTCACTTGCACCTAAATCTCTTGCAGCATCTAGTGTATGATGGTTCATTTCATATAATTTTGGTAACACGATAATCACAACGATTGGTATACAAAAGGCAATATGAGATATCAATACAGTTGTAAAACCTAATCCTAACCCTGTGACATGACCGATTGCTGTAAACATAATTAAAAATGATGCACCAATAACTACATCTGAAGAAACCATCAACACATTATTTAACGTTAATAGCGATACACGTATTTTTTTATTTTTTAAATGATAAAGTGCAATCGCACCCATTGTTCCAATGACCGTTGCTATGGATGCTGCTAATAAGGCAACTGCTATGGTATTAAAAATGACAGCCATTAAACGATCATCTTGAAATAAGTCTCGATAATTATCAAGTGTGAAACCTTCGAAATGGATCATATTACCTGCATCATTAAATGAATAAACCATTAAAAATAGTATCGGAAGATATAACAGTGCAGTTAATATTAAAATATATAATTTACCATACCATTTCATTTGATTCACCCTTTTCCATTAGTCGATTTAGTATTTGTAATGATAAGTACGATTGCCATAAATACAATAAGGCATAAAGCAATTGTTGATCCTAAACCATAATTTTGTATAACTAAAAATTGTTCTTCTATGGCCGTACCTATATTAATTACTTTATTACCAGCAATAAGTCGTGTAATCATAAATAGCGATAGTGCTGGAATAAACGTAACTTGTATCCCCGTGAGAACTCCCTGCTTTGTTAAGGGAATAATCACTTTTCTAAAAGTTGTAAATGCATTGGCACCTAAATCTGTAGATGCTTGTAAAATATTGTTAGGGATATCTTTCATACTATTGAAAATTGGTAAAATCATAAATGGAATGTAAATATAACTTGCAACAATTAAAAAGGCCGGCGTTGTAAACAATAAATCTGTTTTTGGTATATGTAGCATCGCCAACAATTGATTGATAATACCATCATGACTGAATATCCCAATAAATGCATAGGTCTTTAGAAGTAAATTAATCCAAGTTGGAATAATTAAAATAAGTAGCCATAGATTTTGAAATTTTGAAGCTCTGATAAAATATGCTGCTGGATAACTTATCAACAAAGTAATTACAGTAATCGCTGCAGCATAAAGGATTGAATCCCAAATCATTTTAAAATAAGTTGTTGAAAATATTTTTTTATAATTTTCAAAGCTAAAATGGCCATGTAAATCAAAAAACGAAAAATAAATTAATAGCATTACTGGAACGATAATAAAAAGTATCATCCATAATATATAAGGCACGAATAGAAATTTATTAATTTGTTTCATTTTCATGCTCCTCATAACTTTCAATACGTTTATCAAATTCAGCTTCAGTTTCCCCAGGAACCATAATATGAATTGCTTCCGGATCAAAATAAAGACCTACTTTACTTCCGATTTCAGCTTTTTTTGTAGAATGTATCATCCATTCATATCCTTTACGGTCAATACAATTAATTTCATAATGAACGCCTCTAAATAACATTGTATCTACTGTAACTTCAAATAATCCCTCTTCTGCCGCTATTAGCGAAATATCTTCGGGTCTAATTACAACTTCAACATTTTCGCCTTCCTTAATACCCATATCCACACAGTCAAAATCTTGTCCATAGATATTAACAACATAATCTCGGACCATTTTTCCTCTGACAATATTTGATTCACCAATAAAATCTGCTACGAAACGATTTACAGGTTCATCATAAATATCTGTAGGTGTCCCAAACTGTTGTATTTTACCCTCTTTCATAACAAAAATATAATCACTGAGTGCCAGTGCTTCCTCTTGATCATGAGTAACAAATATAAAAGTAATACCTAAACGTGATTGTAATTCTCTTAACTCATACTGCATTTCAGTTCTTAATTTCAAATCAAGTGCTGACAATGATTCATCTAATAATAGAATTTCAGGTTCATTCACAATAGCGCGTGCTATAGCGACACGTTGCTTCTGTCCACCACTCATTTCTTCAATATAACGATTTTCATAGCCTGATAACTTTACAAGTGCCAATGCTTCTTTAACTTTCTGTTTAATTGCTTGTTGATTCATCTTCTTCAACTTTAGACCAAAAGCAATATTATCATACACATTTAAGTGTGGAAATAATGCGTAGTCTTGAAAAACTGTATTCACTTTACGTTTATTTGCAGGTAAATTGTTAATTACAGTATCTTTATATACTATTTCACCTTGGTCAGTTTGTTCAAAACCTGCTACTAATTTCAATATTGTCGTTTTTCCACATCCCGAAGGACCTAACAATGTATAAAAATGTCCTGGTTCAATATCCAGATCAATTTCGTCTAAAACATTGATTCCATCATAAGATTTAGTTACAGATTTAAATGATAATATTGGTTTCATAATTTTTGTCCTCCTTATAAATAAGACGCAGTGGCTACGACCATTACACGCGCTTCTGACATCGTTGGGTTAAATAATTTATGTATTTGATTTGCTTTAAAATAAAGCGCATCACCTTTAGTTGCATGAAAAGTTTTATCTCCTAACATTAAAGAAATCTCACCTTTCAAACAATATATAAATGTATCAGATGGTGAGGGTTTAAAATTTTTATATGAACTACTTCCCTTAAGTGTGAGTATTAAGGGTTCCATTTCAAATTCATTAGAACGCGTAACTGGCCAAGTCAACAAGTAACCTTTGTCATACTCATCATATGTTTTTTGTTCAGCTTTTTTATATAATACTTTTTCATCATTATTATCTTGAAAAAATTGACCAGGCAGTGTACCTAAAACTTCCAATATATTTAAAAAAGATTCCATACTAGGTGAAGCATGACCACTTTCAATTTGTGAAATATATCCTTTAGATAAGTCAGTACGTTCAGCTAATTCTTCTTGAGTTAAATTTTTTATGCGCCTTAAATCTTTTAATTTTTTACCGATTTCCATTATGTCACCTAATTTAAATTTAATATAATCTGTAGTTTGCAATCTCAAGTTATTTAAAAACGTAGAAATTAAAAAATGCTATACTCTGTTTACTTTTATCAAACATTTTGTTTAATGCTTAATAAAAATATCAGAATATAGCAAGCATGACAATAGTTATTTGTCATTTGCACTAAAATATTTTTTATCAGATCCATTTTGTACTGTTTTTACTGCTTGATAGCTATTATAGCCACTATTTTTTTCGAATTCTTTGAATATTTGCTTCTCTTCAGCTTTTGCGGGCACAATACTTTTAAATGCCTTATATCTATTTAGAAGTAATTCACCATCCACTTTCGTTTCATAAAAGGCTTCAATAGCATTAAAAAAGGCTACTACTTCCATCATTTCCTCATTGGTCCAATCTAAATCTATAGGATATTGATATTCCATAAAAATATACCTCTCTTAAATTATTATATTTTTGTAGTTAACATAAATATATCTTAATTAAAAAAAGGCCACTAGTTTGCACCAGTGGCCATTATTAAAACAATTGTGTTAAATCACAATTCATATATTACATAGTGTGGATTGGGAATCCGATAGCTTTTTCAGCTGCTTCCATAGACATTTCACCTAAAGTTGGGTGAGCATGTACAGTTAATGCTAAATCTTCAGCATTCATACCAGCTTCAATTGCTAAACCTAACTCTGAAATAATATCAGAAGCGCCAGTACCAACTACTTGTGCACCTACTAATGTATTATCTTCTTTAAGTGTTAATAATTTAACAAAACCAGTAGTATCATCTAATGATAAAGCACGACCGTTAGCAGCATATGGGAATTTAGAAGCTTTAACTTCTAAACCTTCTTCTTTTGCTTGTGCTTCAGTGTAACCAACTTGTGCAAGTTCTGGTTCAGTGAAACAAACAGCAGGCATACCGATGTAGTCTACTTCTGAAGCTTCACCAGCAATTGCTTCTGCTGCTACTTTAGCTTCATAGCTTGCTTTATGTGCTAATGGTAAACCAGGTACAATATCGCCAATTGCAAAGATATTTTCAGCAGATGTACGGCTTTGTTTATCTACTTCTAATAATCCACGATCAGCAAATTTAAGACCAAGTTCTTCTAAACCTAACTCATCAGTATTTGGACGACGACCAACTGTCACTAATACATAGTCAGCATCGATTGATTGTTCTTCGCCTTTAACTTCATAAGTTACTTTAACGCCATTATCAGTTTCTTCAGCAGATTTAGCCATTGCTTCAGTTACGATTTCAACGCCTTTATCTTTCATACCTTTTTTAACAGGTTGAGTCATTTGTTTTTCGAATCCACCTAAGATATCTTTTGCACCTTCTAAAATTGTTACTTCTGAACCAAAGTTAGCAAAAGCAGTACCTAATTCAGAACCGATATAACCGCCACCGACAACAACTAATTTACCAGGAACTTCTTGTAAATTTAATGCGCCAGTTGAATCGATTACGCGGCTACCAAATTTGAAGTTAGGGATTTCAATTGGTCTAGAACCAGTTGCAATAATCGCATTTTTAAAGTTATAAGTTTGAGCACTTTTTTCGTCCATAACACGTAAGCTGTTATTGTCTACAAAATATGCTTCACCTTTAACGATTTCTACTTTATTACCTTTTAATAATCCTTCAACACCACCAGTTAATTTCTTAACTACTGATTGTTTGAATTCTTGGACTTTATCAAATTTTAATGAAACACTTTCAGCAATTACCCCTAAATTTTCTGAGTGTTTTGTTTCATCATAGCGATGAGATGCGTGTAATAAAGCTTTTGAAGGAATACATCCAACGTTAAGACATACGCCACCTAGTTCGCCTTTTTCTACGATTGTTACTTTTTGACCTAGTTGCGCTGCACGAATTGCTGCAACGTAACCTCCAGGTCCTGCTCCAACTACAATAGTATCTGTTTCAATTGGGAAATCTCCTACTACCATGTTTTACCCCTCCATTAATAATAATTCTGGATTATTTAATAAACGTTTGATGTGGTTCATAGCGTTTTGTCCAGTTGCACCATCAATTTGTCTATGGTCGAAACTTAATGATAATGACAATACTGGTGCTGCTACTATTTCACCATCTTTAACGATTGGTTTTTGAGCAATACGGCCAATACCTAAGATTGCAACTTCAGGATGGTTGATAACTGGTGTGAACCATTGGCCACCTGCTGAACCAATATTACTGATTGTACAAGTTGCGCCTTTCATTTCATCAGAAGTTAATTTACCATCACGTGCTTTAACAGCTAATTCATTAATTTCATCTGAAATTGAGAATATTGATTTACGGTCAGCATTTTTAACAACAGGAACTAATAGACCTCTATCAGTATCAGCTGCGATACCAATGTTCCAGTAATGTTTGTGTACGATTTCTCCAGCTTCTTCGTTAAATGAAGTATTAAGCGCTGGATATTTTTTAAGTGCTGAAACTAAAGCTTTTACAACATAAGGTAAGAACGTTAATTTAGTACCTTGTTCAGCTGCAACTTCTTTAAATTTCTTACGGTGATCCCATAATTCTTGAACATCAATTTCATCCATTAATGTTACGTGTGGCGCAGTATGTTTAGAGTTAACCATCGCCTTAGCAATCGCTTTACGCATTGCAGGGATTTTTTCTGTAGTTTCTGGGAACTCACCTTCAGTAGCAACTGGTGCTGATTCTGTAGCACTTGTAGTTTCTTCTGCTTGAGGTGTTGCTGCGCTTTCGTTAGAAGCTGCTGGTTGTCCACCATTTAAGTAAGCATCAATGTCTTCTTTAGTTGTGCGGCCATTTTTACCAGTAGCTGCTACAGCTTTAATGTTAACACCGTTATCACGTGCATATTTACGAACTGAAGGCATCGCTTTAACACGTTTACTTTCGTCTACATCTGCATCGTCAGTAGCAACTGGTGCTTCTTCTTTTGCACTTTCTTCAGCAGCAGGTGCTTCTTCACTTGAAGAATCATCACTTTCACTACCTTTAAATTGCATATCTTCTGCATCAGGTGCATCAATTTTAACAATTGTATCACCTACAACTGCAACTGTACCTTCGTCTACTAGTACTTCTTCGACTGTACCTGAAACAGGAGATGGAATTTCTACGACTGATTTGTCATTTTGGACTTCAGCTAATACATCGTCTTCTTCAATCTGATCTCCAGCTTTTACAAACCACTTTACAATTTCACCTTCGTGGATACCTTCACCAATATCTGGTAATTTAAATTCAAATGCCACGTTATTTCCTCCTAAAAATTCATATTAAGTCAAAATAAGAAAATGAGCGAAAGACATATATGTCAAAACCTCATGCTGTTTTTTATATAAACTTGAAATGAAGTAGGACATAGCATTCGCTAAAATCCCACTTCTCCAAGGTTATAATTAAAATTCTAATGTTTCTTTTGCTTTTTCAACGATATCATTTTTGTTTGGTAACCAAACATTTTCAGCTTGTGTAAATGGATATACAGTATCAGCTGCAGCAACACGTGCGATTGGTGCTTCTAATGAAAGAATAGCACGTTCAGCAAGTTCAGATGCTACAGTAGCACCAACACCAGCTTGACGTTGAGCTTCTTGAACGATTACAACGCGTCCAGTTTTTTCAACTGAAGCTACTAATGTTTCGATGTCGATTGGTTGTACAGTTCTTAAATCAATCACTTCAACTGAATAACCATCTTTTTCAAGTTCTTCAGCAGCTTTTAATGATTCTTGAACCATAGCGCCATATGAGATAAGTGTAATATCTGTACCTTCTTGTTTTACACTTGCTTTACCAATTTCAATTGTATACTCTTCTTCAGGAACTTCTTCACGGAAAGAACGGTATAATTTCATGTGCTCTAAATATACAACTGGGTCATTACTTCTAATTGCAGAAATTAATAAACCTTTAGCGTCATATGGGTTTGATGGAATTACAACATGTAAACCTGGAGATTGTGCTAAGATTCCTTCCAAGTTATCAGCATGTAATTCTGGTGTATGTACACCACCACCAAATGGAGCGCGGATTGTTACTGGTGCTTGTTTTGAGTTACCTGAACGGAAACGTGTACGTGCAATTTGACCTGCAACTGAGTCGAATACTTCAAATACGAATCCTAAGAATTGGATTTCCATTACTGGACGGTAACCTTCTGTAGTTAAACCTAAGGCTAAACCACCGATACCAGATTCTGCTAATGGTGTATCGAATACACGATCTTCACCGAATTCTTTTTGTAAGCCTTCAGTTACACGGAAAACACCACCATTAACACCCACGTCTTCACCGAAAAGTAAAACATTTTCATCGTTTTGTAATTCAGTTTTAAGCGCGTTGTTAATTGCTTGAACCATTGTCATTTGTGCCATTGGTTACTTCGACTCCTTCTCTTTATAGATTTCATATTGCTCTTGTAAATGTTGAGGCATTTCATCGTACATAATTTCCATCAAGTCAGTAACTGATTGTTTTTCAGTATTATCTGCTTCTTTAATAGCAGTTTTAATTTCTGCTTTTGCACGTTCGATGACTTCATTTTCTTTTTCTTCAGTCCATAAACCTTTATTTTCAAGGAATTTTCTGTAACGTACTAATGGATCTTTTTTCTCCCACTCAGAGTCTTCATCTGAAGTTCTGTATTTAGTAGGATCATCCCCAGCCATTGTATGTGGACCATAACGGTATGTCATAGTTTCAATTAATGTAGGACCTTCACCATTTACTGCACGATCACGTGCTTCTTTAGTTGCTTGATATACAGCTAATGCATCCATACCATCAACTTGTATACCTGGAATACCTACAGAAATTGCTTTTTGAGCCAATGTAGTAGCAGCTGTTTGCTTACTACGTGGTGTAGAAATTGCATAGTTATTATTTTGAATTACAAAAATAGCAGGTGCTTTGTAAGCAGAAGCAAAGTTAATACCTTCATAGAAATCACCTTGAGATGAACCACCGTCACCTGTGTAAGTAATTGCTACAGCTTGTTTTCCACGTTTTTTCATACCTAATGCAACACCAGCAGTTTGTACATATTGCGCACCGATAATGATTTGTGGACTTAACGCATTAACTCCTTCAGGCATTCTATTCCCTTTAAAGTGTCCTCTTGAGAATAAGAAAGCTTCAGTTAAAGGTAAACCGTGCCATATTAATTGAGGTACATCACGGTATCCCGGTAAAATAAAGTCTTCTTTCTCTAAAGCATATTGTGAAGCTAATTGTGAAGCTTCTTGTCCAGCAGTTGGTGCATAGAAACCTAATCTACCTTGTCTGTTTAATGAGATAGAACGTTGGTCAAGAATACGTGTCCATACCATTCTCTCCATTAGTTCAACGAGTTGTTCATCAGTTAAATCCGGTAATAAGTCGTTATTAACAACATTACCATCTTCATCCAAAATCTGGATCATTTCAAATTGAGACTCAGTATCTTTTAATACTTTCTCTGCATCGAATTGGGCTTGTAATTTCGGAGCCATTCAATTCACCATACCTTTCCCGTATAATAGAAATTCATTTTATCCTCTAGTATTGTATCACAAAACTGTTACACTGTTAAACATTTTAAAAAAGTTCTGTAGTACTTAAAATGAGTACAGTTTTAGAACTGTATCAATCTTAAACACAACTCTGTATTAGTCCTTATTTTCTATGAAATCAAGTGTGGCACGCTATAGATGTAAGCGCAACCATTAACCTTAGTATATCCTTTTATAGTGAAAATTCAAAACCATTCCTTTTAATTAACTTATACTATCAACTTGTTGTTTTTCATCTTTAACTTTCTGCATAGTTTCAGAATATTTTTTAAATGCTTTATTCATATCTTTGTATGCTTTAGAAACTTCTTTTGATTTCTTATCTATTTCTGACTGTTCTACATTGTCACCTGATGTATATTTAAACATTGCTTTTTCTTTATCTAATACATTGTCATAAGCTTCAGCATAATTTTTATGTGCTTTATATTTTTCAAGCTGTGCTTTATCATATTTTTTTACCATTTTTTGTTTTTGTTTATTTTCAATATTCTCTATATGTTTTTGCCCTTTTTTATATTGCTGTTCTGATTTGTCATAAGCATCTTCTTCTTTTTTAAATGTTTCTTTTCTCTCTTCAACATTATCAACAATTTTTTTAGAGGTTTTTTGAACTTCTTTTTGGTCTTTACCGCTGACACTTTTAACAAGTTTTTGTTTTTCTTGTTCTAGGCTGTTAATTTTTTTGCCTACCGAATTAACTACACTTTCTGTATCATTTGCCTTTTCAACTTGCTCATTATAATTTTTTATTTCTCCTCTATCCGTAGTACAACCTGCCATTAATATCGTTGAAGCAAGTAATACACTAACACCATGTTTTAATTTCATATTATGAAATCCTCCTTTATGTGTGTGTTATGTTATATAATATTATATAACAATTCAAATTTATCACTGTATTTTAACTATTAAACTTTGGTATATTTTATATTAAGGAAGGTGTATGAACAAATGTTAACAATGAAAGATATTATCAGAGATGGGCATCCCACTCTAAGAGAAAAAGCACAAGACGTTGAAATCCCTCTATCAGATGAAGATCGAGAAACGTTAAAATCTATGCGCGAATTTTTAATTAACAGTCAAGATGAAGAAATCGCAAATAAATATGGTTTACGTTCAGGAGTTGGTTTAGCAGCACCACAAATCAATATCTCAAAAAGAATGATTGCCGTTTACTTACCAGATGACGGTGAAGGCAGAAGTTATGATCTTATGTTAGTTAACCCTAAAATAGCAAGTCATAGCATACAAGAAGCATATTTACCAACTGGTGAGGGGTGCCTCAGTGTCGACGAAAATATCCCTGGATTAGTTCATCGTAAAAATAGAATAACAGTTAAAGCAAAAGACATCGATGGTAATGACGTGCAAATGCGTTTGAAAGGCTATCCAGCAATTATTTTACAACATGAAATTGATCATTTGAATGGCGTTATGTTTTATGACTATATTGATAGCGATAATCCATTAAAACCACATAATGAGGCTATAGAAGTTTAAACTTATTTCATTTATTTCATTATAAGCTAAACTATGAGACAGGCTAAAACATTAATAATGTTTTAGCCTGTCTCATATCATTTTATTATCATATTTATGCCAAAGTCATTAATCTCTTTATTTTCATCCAAATTGAAATTCAATAATTATTCAATCAAAGATTTCCTAATAAACTTGTATGCTTAAATTACTACTTGAAAAGTACGTAACTACATGAAATCATCTCTTCGTTCGTTGAAAGTAACTTCAATTTTTTGCAATCCTTCTTTCAACTGATTTAATTCTTGAATATCAATAAATTCTGGGTCGTGATTATGTTTTACATAATATTGATTACCATTAATATTATCGACAATCTCACTATAATTAAAAAACATCAATACTTGTTCAGCTCTTATTTCAAAAGTAATACCTTGAAATATCTTATCCGTTCTCTTTTTTTCATTTTTAACATCTTCAATAATTCTGGTTACTTGTTCCATTTCAATCACCTTCACCTAATTTTCAAACTCATAATTCAAATTTTACTTTCCTTATTATATGTATATATACATTATTATCATAAATAAAAATGATGACCTACTCAAGTTTTTAGTAAATTAATTTAAAATTTTCAGAAAACTTTTCACCTTATTCATACGTCTAAGCCTTCATTTCGATTAAAATAAGCATTAGTCCTTAATAATATTAGCAGAATACAAGACAAAACTGCTTTATTTATTCAACTACATCATGTAAAATGAGATATAACTGAAAATATAAATTTATTTGTATTTTTCAAAATGAACGATAATTAAAATAATCCATAATCTTTTAGCAAAAATTGCATTTGATTCAACTTATGTTTAGTAAAGAAGCTATTTTTTTCTTAATATATTATCAATTTAAATATATTAGTTTGCTATCGGTGACTAAATATGAGGGATTATTTACTATAAAACATTTAATTTAAGAAATAGAATCTTAGGAGGAACTATATAATGGCAGTATTTAAAGTATTTTTTCAACACGACAAAGATGAAGTAATTGTGCGTGAATCTACACAAACAATTTATGTTGAGGCAGAAACAGAAGAACAAGTTAGAAGATATTTAAAAGAACGTAATTTCAACATCGAATTTATCACAAAATTAGAGGGCGCACATTTAGAATATGAAAAACAATCAGATCATTTCAATGTGGAGAAAGCTGAATAATGAAGCAAATCCATAAAAATGAAGTTGCGGTATACGCGCTTGGTGGCCTAGGTGAAATTGGTAAAAACACTTATGCCGTGGAATATCAAGATGAAATTGTAATTATCGATGCTGGAATTAAATTCCCAGACGATAACCTTTTAGGTATCGATTATGTCATTCCTGATATTACTTATTTAGAACAGAATCAAGACAAGATTGTCGGTCTGTTTATTACACACGGTCATGAAGATCATATAGGTGGTGTGCCCTACCTACTTAAACAAATCAATGTACCTATTTATGGTGGCCCATTAGCCTTAGGCTTAATCAGAAATAAATTAGAAGAACATCATTTATTGAGAACTACTGAACTCATTGAAATTGATGAAAGCAGTGTGATTAAATCTAAGCATTTTGAAGTGTCATTCTATTTAACAACACACAGTATTCCTGAAGCCTATGGTGTAATCGTAAACACACCAGAAGGTAATATCGTTCATACTGGTGATTTTAAGTTTGACTTCACACCTGTAGGAGAACCAGCAAACATTGCTAAAATGGCGAAACTTGGTGAACAAGGTGTACTTTGTTTGTTATCAGACTCTACAAACTCTTTAGTTCCTGACTTTACATTAAGCGAAAGAGAAGTAGGACAAAATGTAGAAAAGATTTTCCGAAATTGTACTGGCCGAATTATCTTTGCAACTTTCGCCTCTAATATTTATCGCGTACAGCAAGCAGTTGAAGCTGCGATTAAATACAATAGAAAGATTGTTACTTTTGGTCGATCTATGGAAAATAATATAAAAATTGGTATGGAACTTGGATATATTAAAGCTCCGCCAGAGACATTTGTTGAACCAAATAAAATAAATAGCATCCCTAAACACGAACTATTAATTTTATGTACTGGTTCTCAAGGTGAGCCAATGGCAGCTCTTTCTAGAATTGCAAATGGTACACATAAGCAAATCAAAATCATTCCAGATGATACAGTAGTATTTAGTTCTTCGCCTATTCCAGGTAATACAAAGAGCATTAATCGTACAATTAATGCGCTATATAGAGCAGGCGCAGAAGTAATTCATAATAAAGTTTCAAATATCCATACATCTGGGCACGGTTCTCAAGGTGATCAACAATTAATGTTACGCTTGATTCGACCTAAATTTTTCTTACCTATTCATGGTGAATATCGTATGTTAAAAGCACATGGTCAAACAGGTATAGACTGTGGTGTTGACCCTGATAATGTATTTATATTTGAAATAGGTGATGTCTTAGCATTAACAAAAGATTCTGCACGTAAAGCTGGTAGAATTCCTTCAGGAAATGTACTTGTTGATGGTAGCGGTATTGGAGATATCGGTAATGTTGTAATCAGAGACCGTAAACTATTATCTGAAGAAGGATTAGTGATTGTTGTAGTCAGTATCGATTTCAATACAAATACTTTACATTCAGGTCCTGATATTATTTCACGTGGTTTTGTATATATGCGTGAATCTGGACAATTAATTTATGATGCACAGCGTCGAATTAAAACAGATGTAATTTCAAAATTAAATCAAAACCCTGAAATCCAATGGCATCAAATTAAATCTTCAATAATTGAAACATTACAACCCTATTTGTATGATAAAACAGCACGTAAACCGATGATTTTACCTGTTATTATGAAGGTTAATGAAGATGGACAAACACCACCACCTGCTAAACCAAAGACGAAAAGTAATAAACCTAACAAGAATAGCGCTTCAAAAGTTAATACTAAACCGTCTCAAGATAAGCAGGCAGCAAAATCACCTAAACAACCTAGACCAACCAAGAAACCAAGAAATACAAAAAAACCGAATAGCAATAAACAAGAAGTACAAGAAACATCTAAGAGTGAAGAAAAATAAAATTCAAAAGTTAAGTACATGAGTGTCTAAACATAAATAAAGAGAGCTAATTCAAAATTTGAATTAGCTCTCTTTATTTTAAACATCGATATAATATTCTTATATAGAAAATATAAAGTCTTTTTGCATTAAATTAATTGTGAAGTTTTTAGCGAGACGCCTAATTCTGAGAAAACAAATAGAGTAGATAATCATGGTTGAGACGACTGTCTAGACTATCTAATAAAGCAATCCAACAATACGAAGTATAGTAATAAAACAAACCCGTAAATGGATATAAAATCGCATTTACGGGTTTGTTTCTATGATTTATGTCCCTAACTTCGCTTTTGTTAGTTTAATCAACAACCACTTGACTATAGTAAGCAGTTATTATTTTATCGAACTACTTTCTTTTCAAATCTACTTAAGTCATTATCATGACCAATCATAATTAAAATATCCCCTATTTCAACACTCAAATTAGGATCTGGAGATACTAATATTTCTCTACCTCTTTTAATAGCAATAATACTAATTCCAAACTGCGCACGTATATCTAACTGTACGATTGTTTGACCTGCCATTTTTTCACTTGCTTTAATCTCTACAATTGAATGCTCATCAGCAAGTTCTAGATAATCAAGTACACTTGCACTCGCAACATTATGGGCAATACGTCTTCCCATATCACGCTCAGGATGTACAACTGTATCTGCACCAATTTTATTTAAAATTTTAGCATGATAATCATTTTGTGCTTTTGCAGTTACTTTTTTCACACCTAATTCTTTTAAAATAAGTGTCGTCAACGTACTAGATTGTATATTTTCACCAATAGCAACAATAACGTGATCAAAATTTCTAATGCCGAGACTTTTCATTACTGCTTCATCCGTTGTATCAGCGACAACAGCATGTGTAGCAATTTCACTATATTCATTCACACGTGCTTCATTCATATCAATCGCCATTACATCCATATCAAGTGCGTTAAGTTCTCTCACTATACTACCACCGAATCGGCCTAAGCCAATTACCACATATTCTTTATCCATATGCGTCCTCCAATTTAAAAATCGAGGCCATAGGTATAATCAATTATAATCATACCTACACCTCTTCAATTAAAAACTGTTATTTCTTTCCTTCAACATACTGTTTGTCAAAAACAAATAATTTCATTATCAATATTAACGATGGTATTAGTAAAAGTAAAGCAAAAATAAATGCAGTAATTAACGTAATTGCCATACTTGGATTCGTTACACCATGTTTAATATGAATATATGGCGTTAATATATACGGTAATTTGCTTGCACCATAACCAAAGAATGCAAAGCCCATTTGCAACATCACAAAGATAAATGCAACACCGTGTGCTTTTTTAATATAAGTGAGTATCATAGCCCCTATAAAGAATAATAAGCTCAATAAGAACATCCACCAATAATTAACGACTGCATTCATAAAGTGTGTTTCATTTTGTACTCTCAATGATAAGAATACAAAAATTGATATTGCAATCATTGGTGGTCCCCAGAATAAGAACCAATATCTTAATAATCGATAGGCTTCTGTGTCACGTGCTCTATCAGCATAGAATGTTAAAAATCCGGAAGAAATATACAATACCGATATAACTGCTAAAAATACTACAGCCCACGCATAAGGACTTAATATTAATTCAACCCAGTTTAAATCAATAATACCACCATGCTCTTTTATAAATCCACCTTCAGATATAGTTAACGTAGTAGCTAAAGCTGCAGGTATAAATAATCCTGCCAATCCATACATTGCTAACCATGGTAATTTAGTATCAGGACCATAGTTTTCAAATGCATAGAAGCTACCTCTAATTGAAAGTAATATTACTGCAATCGAAGCAGGTAACAACAATACCGATCCAAAATATTTAGCTGTATCAGGGAAAAAGCCTACCATACCAACAAAGAAAAATACGAAAAAGACATTCGTTACTTCCCATACTGGATTTAAATATCTCGCAATCAAGTGATTAATTTTTTTATCTTGCTTAGTTAGTTTTGCATGTAGTGTAAAGAAACCTGCCCCAAAATCAATAGAGGCAACAATAATATAGCAAAATAAGAAAAACCATAGAACCGTAATTCCTATATAAGCATATATCATTATACATCACCTCTCTCTTGCTTTAATCGCTCAACATCTTTATATGCCGGCTTATCTCTAAACATTCTTATCAATACATAAGCAGAAGTTACGATAAGAACAATATATAATAACGCAAATAGTACAGTCACTAATGTGAGGCCACCTGCTTGTGTTGCTGCATCAGCAACTTTTAAATATCCTCTAACCATCCATGGCTGACGCCCTTGTTCAGTTAGGAACCAACCAAATTCTATTGCCAATAATGCTGCTGGTCCAGTAAGTAAAGCGCCGTATAACATTGGTTTCGAATGCGTAAATCTTTTGAACTTTTTAAAGACTAATGTCATAACATAAGCACCCGAAACGACTAAACAAAACACACCCATAAACACCATTAAGTCAAAATAGTAATGCACTATCATTGGTGGTCTTAATTCCTTAGGAAAATCATCTAACCCTTTAACTTTAGTATTTATATTGTTATCTGCTAAGAAACTTAACACTCCTGGAATCTTAACCGCACCTGAAACTTCTTGAGTCTTTTCATCTAGCGAACCAAATAATACTAAATCAGCTTTAGACGACGTATCAAAATGCCATTCATAAGCTGCTAGTTTTTCAGGCTGTTCTTTATGAAGAAACTTCGCTGACATATCTCCAGCTAACATCGAACCTAATGTAAATATTATACCCAATATCATTGTTAGTTTTAATGCTTTTTTATGATATTCTGTATCTTTTGCAAACTTATTCTTCAATAATTTAAATGCTGCTATAGCTGCCAATACAAATGCCATTGTCATCAATGCCGTAGCAACAACATGGAATGAGCGTATTAAAAATGAGTCATTAAACATAGCTACCCATGGTTCTACATTAATCATTTTGCCATTTTTCATTTCAAATCCTGCAGGTGTATTCATAAATGAGTTAACTGCAGTTATAAAGAACGCTGAAAATGAACCACCTAAAATTACAGGTAAACTTATTAAAAAATGAGTCCATTTATTTTTAAATCTATCCCATGTATATAAATAAATACTTAAGAAAATCGCTTCAAAGAAGAAAGCAAAAGTTTCCATAAATAGTGGCAATGCTATAACGTGTCCGCCCATTTGCATAAATGTTGGCCATAATAACGATAGCTGTAAACCAATAATTGTACCCGTTACAACACCAACAGCTACTGTTATCGTATAACCTTTCGACCAACGTTTTGCTAATGTTATATATTTAGGATCATTGTTCCTAATACCTAAAAATTCAGCAACTGCAAACATAAGCGGCATTCCCACACCAATTGTTGCAAATATTATGTGTACTGCAAGTGTCATCGCAGTCAAAAATCTAGCTAATTCAACTGAATCCATATTATCACCTTTTTATTTTATTTGTGACAAAAATCACAACTTCCATCCATTATAAACCCGTTATATATTTTTTGAAATTATTTATTACTATAATTAAGTGACAAATTGATGACTATAAACATATAAATTACATACTTGATAATTATAATAAAGTCTCTTACTATTAATATAAGTGAATTCTAGAAAGGATGTCTTCAAATGAAAAGCGTCACAATTTATACACAAAATGACTGTCCTCCATGTACTTTTATCAAAAGCTATCTGACTGACAAAGGTGTAAATTTCGAAGAAAAAAATGTTGCGCATGCACAATATAGAAATGAAATGATGGAATACGATGCATTTGCGACACCTTTTATATTGTTAGATAATGAACCGATGTACCAAATAGATATGGAAAAAATAAATCGCACATTAAATATTGATGCGTAAACAAAAGGTAATTGATCATAATTAATTACTTAATTCATGTCTACCCATTTTAAGGAAAACTAATTTACTATTATGTGATTTTGGTTAATACACATTGGTGAGGATAGTATAGGACAGAATAAAAAATAAAAGATCCAAATGAAAATTCCGATAATTTTCATTTGGATCTTTTATTCCTATGACTAATTAAATACTTTAAAATAAAAAGGATAAGCTAAATTTAAGCTTATCCTTTCCCCTATTCAAAACTTTCTACAAACGATTATTAGAAGTAGTACACCTACCTAATAATTATTTTGCATATTGATTAACTAATGTTATTACTTCATCAGTTGTAGCACAATTAATCGCTCTATTAGCTAACTCTTCCATTTCATTTTGACTAAGTCCCTTAATTTGACGACGTGCTTTAAGTACTGATGTCGCACTCATAGAAAATTCGTCTAAACCTAAACCTAGTAATAATGGAATTGCTACTTCATCGCCTGCCATTTCGCCACACATACCAGTCCATTTACCTTCTTTATGAGAAGCTTCGATAACTTGTTTAACTAATCGTAAAATTGAAGGATTATATGGTTGATACAAGTATGAAACGCGCTCTGACATTCTATCAGCAGCCATTGTATATTGAATTAAATCGTTCGTACCAATACTAAAGAAGTCTACCTCTTTAGCAAACACATCGGCTAATGCTGCAGTTGAAGGAATTTCTACCATGATACCTAATTCAATATCATCTGAAACTTCAACACCTTCTTGTGTTAAATTGTCTTTTTCTTCAAGAAGTAAAGCTTTTGCATCACGGAATTCTTGAATTGTTGCAACCATTGGGAACATGATATTCAATTTTCCAAATGCTGAAGCACGTAGTAACGCACGTAATTGTGGTCTGAAAATATCAGGTTGATCTAAGCATAATCGAATAGCACGATAACCTAAAAATGGATTCATTTCTTCAGGTAAATTTAGATAAGGTAACTCTTTGTCGCCACCAATATCTAGTGTACGAACAACAACACGCTTATCTTTCATTGTTTCTAATACTTTCTTGTAAGCTTCAAATTGTTCGTCTTCTGAAGGCATTTCATCTCTTCCCATATATAGGAATTCTGTACGATACAAGCCAATACCTTCGGCACCATTTTCAATAACACCTGTTAAATCATCTGGTGTACCAATGTTGGCAGCTAACTCAGCATGCTTACCATCAATAGTAGTTGTTTCTTCGTCACGTAATTTTTGTAATTCTTTTTTATCGTCGAAGAAACGTTCACGTTTATTTTGATAAGCTATCACTTCGTCTTCAGTTGGATCTATTATTACTTCCCCAGTTAAACCATCAACGATAATCATATCACCTTGTTTAACTTCTTGAGTAATTGATTTTGTACCAACAATCGCTGGTATTTCTAAAGAACGACTCATTATAGCAGAATGAGAAGTTCTACCGCCAATATTAGTTACAAAACCTTGAACAAACTCTTTATTTAATTGTGCTGTGTCAGATGGTGTTAAATCATTCCCGATTATGACAACGCTTTCATCAATCATACTAGGATTTGGTAATTCAACTCCCAATATATGAGCTAGTACACGCTTTGAAACATCACGAATATCAGCAGCACGTTCTTTCATATATTCATTGTCCATTGATTCAAATATAGTAATAAATTGCCCTGTAACATCAGTTAGAGCAGTTGGTGCGTTAACTTGTTCATTTTTAATCTTATCTTCAATCGGTTGAATTAATTCAGGATCATCTAAAACTAAGAGATGTGCATCGAAAATAGCTGCTTTATCAGCACCTAAATTTTCTTCAGCGTTATTTCTAATCTTTGTTAATTCAACTTTAGATGTATCGATAGCATGTTTAAACTTTTCAATTTCAGAATCAACATCTGTTACCTTTTCATTATTAAATGAAAGGTCAGGTTCAACTAATAAATATGCCTTGGCAATTGCTACACCATCAGATGCAGCAATACCATTTATATGTTGTGACATATTAAGCAGTTAAACCTTCTTTAGATAAGATGTCTGTGATTGCTTCAATTGCATCAGTTTCATCACTACCATCGGCATAGATTGTAATTTCTGCATCTTTACCTACACCTAAACTCATAACACCCATGATTGATTTCAAGTTAACTTTTTTACCATTATATTCTAATTGAATATCTGAATCGAATTTTGAGGCAGTTTGAACAAGCATAGTCGCTGGACGAGCGTGAATACCTGTTTCGTCAATAATTACATATGATTTTTGTTCCATAATATGATTTCTCCTTCGTATAGTTAGAATCGTTAGTTTATTATAAAACCTAGCATAGTTTTATATAATAACATTACCAAATTATATATATAAATTCAATTCGTTATTACCCTGTTATGACAATAATCATCAATATTTGTAGATTTTATGAAAACGCTCACGATTTATAGTAATTCTTTAATGACTTTTTCACACTTTTCAATGTGTTCATCGCCAATTTTTTTCATAAAATAATAACTTACTGATGCAGATATTGCTTGGCCTAAAATTGGGAACCATTTAGTTTGTTTTGCAACTACACGTTTAGCAACATCTCTAATCACAACTTTTAATATTGCATCAGAAATTTTCTTACCAATAAATTGGCTACCTTGTATGGCAGCTAATGTATAGATTCGCTCTTTCACATTATCTCCCATATTACTAACTTGCTTATGATCCAGACCATAGATTTTATTTACATCTTCAATTATATCTTTCATTAATTTGATATCCACACCAAAATCAAGACCTGGAATTGGTATGACACTGACACTTGAAGACAATAATGATTTCTTCTTAACTAACGTTTGTGCGCGTTCTCGTCTTTCATCCAATTCAAATAAATTAACAGGTAATTGATGTTTTTCTTTAATATCTTCAATATTTAAGACTTTATTCCCTACTTCTTTTGTAAATTTATTAGTAAATTTATTTTTTAAGCCCATCTTATACTCTCCTTTATAAAAAATGACCATATAAAATTTATACCCAAATTTACGAAATTTATAGTATTTTTACAAAAATTGCTTTTAAATATTTTGATGGTTTGTAATGTGCATGCGTCTTAAAATCTTTAGGCAAGCCCATTACATCTTGTAATTCATATGGAACACCTTCATTTTCCAATGTTTCTTTTACAACTTTTTTAAAAGCTTTTAGTGTAAAGGTACTATTATTCGTACATAGTAACATTGTTCCATTAGGTCCCAGAATATCTAATGCACCAATAATCAATTTATCATAGTCTTTTAATACAGAAAAAGTTTTCTTCTTGTTTCTAGCAAAACTCGGAGGATCTATAACAATTGTATCGTAAAACAAATCATGTCTTTTAGCGTAATTATAAAAATCAAAAGTATCCATTACATAAATATATTGTGACTTAGGATCGATTCCATTTAGCCCAAAGTTTTCTTCGGTTAATGATCTTGAACGATTCGCTAAATCAACACTTGTTGTATCTTTAGCAACTTCAGCTGAAACAACTGAAAATGCACCTGTATAACTAAATACATTTAATAAGTTACGATTACTAGCATAATGCTCTTTTAATTTTTTTCTTACTTCTTTTTGATCTAAAAATATCCCTGTCATTGGACCATCATCTAGATGCACATTATAAAAAGTAAAGTTTTCTTCTATAACTATTGGAAATTCAGGTGCTTCACCATGTACAAAACCACCTGTAATTTCTGCATCTTTAAATCTCATTTTTTCAAAAATTGACGTAAATTCAAAAATATTTTTTATTGCTTCTAATATTTGGTATCTAAATTTATAGATGCCTTTTGAGTACCATTGGATTAATAGATGCCCATTATAATTATCAATAGTTAAGCCCCCAATGCCATCACCTTCACCATTAAATAATCTAAATGCATTAGTACCATCAATGTTATAAAAGTATGCTCTATCTTCATTGGCTGATTTAAATAATCGTTCGAAAAACACCGTGTTTACCGTTTCATTTTGGTCATAACTTAATACCCAACCAAGACCTTTATGTTGTCTACCTACATAAGCTGTAGCAATATAAACACCATTATCATTTACGATATAAAATAAATCTCCTTCTTTTAAATGATCTTGGTCATATATATCATCCGCTTCAACTAACGGATATTGATTTAAATACTTTGTTTCTTTACCTTTATTTAATGTGGCAGTTTTCATAATATTATGACAGCCTTTCTACTTTTAAGTAAGATTTTAATTTGCTTATCTATTTTATCATTTCATATGCTTAGTTACATTAAAAATTTAATTATAGTTCCTATTACCCTTATATTTTAATTATCAATAATCATCTGTAAAGTTAAAATAAAAAATCTACCTTCCTAGAAAACTAGAAAGGTAGATTACGCCTTCATAAACTATACATTAATCATTAGACGGTTGTCTCAATTTTATTGAAAATGCGACAATGACCGCTATTAGCATTATAAATAAAATTGGTGTAATAAATATAGATAGTAATAAACCATGGACCATAATATTTACAAACTCTGTTAACAATTTAAAGAATAATAAACTTACCATAAATAATTGAAGATAATAAAATCTTCCTTTTAAGAAATTCGTTAATGTTGTTAAAATATAGATGATAATAACAATCATGAGTAGGAATAAAGTTATCCATTCTATTACATATTGCGTCTGTGAAATTTCCCAGTCTCCAGATACAAATAATGAATTTCTATTATTGAATTCAATCAATGTAAAGAATAATAAAATAGCTCCACAAATCAACTCAACATATGCTCTTTTTAACCACTTAGGTTTCTTCATCCAATTTGGAACATCATCTTCTTGAATATCGATTTTATTTTTCCATTTTTCGATAAACTTATCTTTCTTTTCTCTAGCCTTTTGAATATCCACACTTCGTCTTGTCTTACGTGTGAATTCCGTTGTTTTGTCTTGTAAATTTTTCCAATGTTCCTTAGTTTGATTTGATACTGAATCTTTACTAGTTCGAGATAATTCAGGGGCTTCTTCACCTAGCTCTTCTTTAGTCAGCGGAAGTGATCTTCTTAAGAATAAGAAGTTCCAAATTGACATTTGGCCTAACAACCACATGATTAAAAAGAACGAGTTAACACTAAGAATATCAATTGGAACAATTTCATCACTATCAATTCTACCGTAAAGAACAATTTGAGTTAGTAAATAACTAATTCCATATGTGAAAATAATCCATAAATAATGGTATTTTCTATGGTGTTTATTTAATTCATCTTTATACACAATATAACCTATATGCACTGCAAAAGGTATGACAAAAATAATAGCAAAGAAACTATATACTTGCGTCATTAAAATTAGTGTAATTAAGAAAAATAATATTCCAATTACTAAAAAGAAAATCGAAATATCATAATCGTAACCCGTTGTTCTGTAAAGTGTCATACCTAATAATAGTACGAGCACACCAAATAAAATAATTATAATAGCACTGACTATAGGAAAGCTCCCTATATAGTTACTCATAACTCTAATTATTTCACTAAAAAATGCATTAATAAAATCCCACACATTATGGATATGTAACTCTGGTTTATCTTTCCCATTTAATTTATGGATTAAAGGTAAATTGACCAAAATGATGAGACCTGTGAAAAGCGAAACGATGCCTATGATATAACTATATAGTATCTCGGCGTGTTTCTTTATAAAAGACATACCATTCACCTCAAAGTTATTATATATGAACATTTAGTTCTTGTCTTTAATAATCTAATAAATAAGTCTTTAGTATGATAGATTAGTTGTATTGTCAAATTTCCACATTCCTTATCCTATTAAACAATTATTTATATAAATTAGATAAATTTATTTTAAAAATTAAACTCAAGCCTTCATTTTCCAACTAAATTATTAATATGTTTTAGTTACTAAATTATGTGGTATACCATATATATAATCAAACATCAATAAGGAGTGTCATAATATGAGTAAAGACGAATTAAATAAAAAAGCAGCTGAAAAAGCTAAAGAAGCCGAAGAAAAACTAAAAGACCAAAAAGAATCTTCATCAGATGATGTTGAAGAAACTAAAAAAAATATCCAAGATACTTTGGATTAATACAGATAAAGTATACTAATACTAATTTATATAGGTTAGTGCCTTTCACTTAAGTGCTAGGGACTAACCTATTTTTTAATTTCATACACTTATTTTAAAAAAAATCATCTGAAAGTGTTTCATTAGCTTTATAAATACCCTGTTTTTACAATTGTAACCTTGACATAGTACAGAAAAAGTCATACATTATAATTAAATTTAAATATAACATTCGCACTAGGGGTGTTTTGTGACTGAGATGAGGTATACCCTCAAACCCTTTGAACCTGATCTAGATTAAACTAGCGTAGGAAAGTGTATTGCGATACTTTTCATTTTTTGAGTATCTGTATGCAAATAACTATGCGCACACTTTTCTAGAAGGTTGTGCGTTTTTTTATTTGGGAGGAAAGTATCATGACAAAAGGTTTAAAGTTATCTGAAATACTCGTAACTGTTTTAATTGCTGTTGTATTTGCAGTGATATATAATATTTGGAATTTCGTGTATAAAGCCGTACAAATCACAGGTTTACATTTTGAAGAGTTAACTTATGGTGCATGGTTTATGGCAGCTGTTGTTGCTTACTTGATTATTCCAAAGGCAGGTGTTGCCTTACTAGCAGAATTTGCTGCTGGCGCAGGTGAAACAATTATCATGGGCCGCTTTGATATTGCAACAATGATTTATGCATTTGTACAAGGTTTAGCTTGTGAAATTATTTTTATGATTTTTAGATATAAATCACGTTCAGCAATGGTTGCAATATTAGCTGGTTTCCTAACTGCTATCGCAACATTACCTATTGATTTTGCATATGGCTATTTAGGTGAAATTGCAGGATGGAATTTAACTTTATATATTGGCTTTAGAATTATCAGTGGTATTCTCGTAGCCGGACTTTTATCATATTATATCGTTCGAGCTTTAGATCAAACTGGTGTTACAAAATTATTCAGACCAGCTACAAAACATGATTATGACAATTTATAAGGAGTCACAATATTGATATCCATTAAAAATTTACGCTTAAAGTATCCAAATGCAGAGAAAAAAATATTCGATAATTTAAATCTAACAATAAATAATAATGAAAAAGTGCTTTTATTAGGACCATCTGGTTCTGGTAAAAGTACTTTACTTAATGTATTAAGTGGCATCGTACCAAATTTGGTAGATCTTCCCATGAAATACGATGAGTTAACAATAAAAAGTGATTGTGGCGTTATATTCCAAGATCCTGACACGCAATTTTGCATGCCAAAAGTTTACGAAGAACTCGCCTTTGTATTAGAAAATCTACAAGTACCACGTAATGATATGGATTCACGCATCGAAAGTGCTCTAGCAGCTGTTGGTTTAGACGTGAATAAAGACCAATACATAAATCAACTTAGTGGTGGAATGAAACAAAAATTAGCTATTGCTGAAACCATTTTACAAGAAACTGACACTTTATTTTTAGATGAGCCTACTGCAATGTTAGATAGTGAATCAACCGAAGACTTGTGGAAGATGATAAAACAAGTTTGGGATAAAAAAACTGTAATTATAGTCGAACATAAAGTCAACCATGTATGGCAACATATCGATCGTGTCATACTGTTTAACTATGATGGCGAAATCATAGCAGATGAAACACCTCAAGTGATTCTAAGAGATTTTGAAAAACTACTATCTGAATATGGTGTATGGCATCCTAACGCATGGGAATATGCCCCAAGTGCATTAAATAATCCGACTCAATCTAACAATGACCTAGGAACTTTATATTTTAAAGATATAACGATTAAACGCGCTAAGAAAAATTTATTACAAATCCCTGAATTAGCAATTAGTTCAGGTGAGTGGATTACAATTACTGGTCAAAATGGTGCTGGAAAAACTACTCTACTCGAATCAATCATGCAACTGATTAAATACTCAGGAACATTTGCTATTAATAATGAAACCATCAGAAAAATCAAACAAGCAGCAAAGCATATGTTTCTAGTTTACCAAAACCCAGAATCACAATTCATTACAAACTCGGTTTATGAAGAGATTTTCATTCAATATAAAAATCAAAGTAAAGCTTCATTAAATGCTAAACAAGCAACAGATGCAATGTTAGAGATGTTACAGTTGCAAGCTGTACAAAACCAACACCCTTTTGAACTTTCAGTCGGTCAAAAAAGACGTTTGAGTGTCGCAATAGCGCTTAGTTCATCTTCTAAATTCCTTTTACTAGATGAACCTACATTCGGTTTAGATAGCCATAATACCTTTAATTTAATTAAATTATTTCAAGCGCGTATACAATCTGGCCAAACGATTATTATGGTGACGCATGATTCTGAATTAATATCACGCTATGCAACACGAAAATTTAATGTTGAAAATCAATTTTTAATAGAAGAAAAGAGTGATATTAATGTTTGATCAATGGAAAAAGAACCAATCATTTATAGATGACGTTAATATTATCACCAAACTTATATTAGGTGTGTTGTTATTTTTCTTTGTAATTTTAATCCATCAATTTGATTATATGTTTTACCTTATGATTTTAATATTGATGTTCCTTTTATTTTTTAACGGGATAAAATGGACGATTACATTACCCTTTGTACTCTTCACAATACTATTCAGTATTATTTCCGCACTGTTTATGATTTTTTATGGTGATGGTACTCATACCCTTTTTAAATTGGGATTTATTCACATTACAACAGAAAGCTTATTTAGAGGATTACATTTAGCAATGCGTACATCAACAGTTGCATTCTTTGGTATGCTTATCGCTTTTACTTCTCAAATCGTAATGATATTTTACAGTCTAATGCAACACTTAAAAATAAAACCTAAAGTTGCATATGCATTTATGGCTGCTATACGAATGGTTCCTCTAATGTTTAGTTCATTAATTCAATTGAGAAAATCAGTAAAGATGCGTTATCAAATGATTGATCGAAGTAATTATAGTGGTTTTAAACGAATTAAACATATCGTCATTCCACTACTCAGTCAAAATATTAGAAAAGCGCATCAACTTTCCGTTGCTATGGAGAAAAAAGGATTTAGGGATGGTCCAAGAACATATTACTATTTCGCACCATTCTCAGTTAAAGATTTATTTTTTATATTAGCAATGATACTTATAGCCGTAATTGCTTATTACCTATCAAGTTTTTTTCCAATAACAGGAATTCACGATATTCGTATAACAAATATTTATTAATTTCATAACTTAATATGACTTAACTGTACATCTTAAATAATTTTATAAATGCAAAAAAAGAAATACAAAGCAATTGTCTACGTATCAAACGTTGCACAATTGCTTTTTATATTATTTCAAACGAATATTATCCGCTCGATATATTCTAAATCCTAGTATACTTGGGAAATATATTACAAAATTTGCAAAAACCGAAAACTAAATAGGCTACGACTGGTATGATGTCATAGCCTATTTACTAATTTCGATAATATGTTGATCAAATTGAAGAATCCAACGCTTATATAATATCCACTCTAATTATTATTGCCTGAGTGATAAATTGAAATCTCTCTATTTAGCAATTTGGGTTTCTGTTATACAAAATTTGCTATTTAATCGCTTTATTACTTATATCATTACGATAAAACAATGCATCACTTTCAATTTTTTCAACTGCTTCATAAGCACTTGCTTTTGCAGATGTAATATCTTCACCTTCACCTAGCGCCAAAATCACGCGTCCACCAGTAGTGACAAATGTACTACCTTCTTTTTTCAAACCACTCACAAAATACGTACCATCTAAATTAAATCCTGAGACAGTTTGCCCCTTTGTATAAGCACCTGGATATCCTTTTGATGCCAACATAACACCGACTACGGACTCTTTTTTCCAATTAAAATGTATTGGCTGTCTATTATCCAACTCAATTATATGTTGCATCAAATCACTTTCCATACGTGTAAGTAGAACTTGTGCTTCTGGATCGCCAAAACGAGCATTAAATTCAATAACTTTCGGACCTTCATTGGTAATAATTGCACCAATATATAAAACACCAAAGAAATGATAACCTTCTGTTACAAGGGCATTAGCAATAGGTTGCGCAATGGTTTCATTTGTTTGTTTCAATATATCATCACCAATATGTGGAACTGGACAGTACGCTCCCATTCCACCAGTATTCGGGCCTTGATCATTATCAAAAGCTCTTTTATGGTCTTGTGCAATACAATCAAAAGGAACAGCATATTCACCATTTACAAAAGTCATTAATGAAAATTCTTCACCTTCAAGAAATTGTTCAAAAACGACAATGCCATCTTCTTCTGGATATAATTCATCAATACCATCTAATGCTTCTTTATGATTCATGGCAATAATTACACCTTTACCAGCTGCTAAACCATCTTTTTTTAATACAACAGGATATTCACAATGCTTAACGTATTCCAATGCGCTCTGCTTATTGTTAATTTCTTTATATTCAGCCGTCGGAACATTATATTTTTCCATAAGTTGCTTTGCAAATAACTTAGAACCTTCAATTTGAGCGGCAGCTTGATTCGGACCAAAAACTTTGATTCCTTCATCTTGCAATTTGTCTGACAAACCTTCTGTTAATGGTTGTTCAGGTCCTATAATTACCCAATTGATTTGCTGTGATTTCGCAAATTTTACAATCTCTTCATGATTTGTTTCTGCAATTTCTGTGTGTACTTCTGCTATATGAGCCATTGCATCATTTCCTGGAATTGAATAAATTTTATTTACGAGTGGTGACTGGCTAAGTTTATGCGCTAAGACATGTTCTCTTCCGCCTCCGCCTATAACAAGTACTTTCATAAAGTTACTGCCTCCATTAGATTAATGTTTAAAGTGTCTTACACCGGTAGTTACCATTGCAATACCATGCTTATTCGCCATGTCGATAGAATCTTGATCTTTAATTGAACCACCTGGTTGAATAATTGCCTTAATACCATGTTTTGCTGCTAGCTCTACCGTGTCATCCATTGGGAAGAAACCATCAGAAACCATTACAACCTCATCATTAATTTCAATCGCACGTTCAATAGCTATTTTTGCCGATCCTACACGATTCATTTGACCAGCACCAATACCAACAGTTTGTTTTGAATTACTCAAAATAATTGCATTACTTTTAACAGAAGCAACAACTTTCCATCCTAATAACATTGCTTCCCATTGTACTTTCGTTGGTTCAACTTCTGTAACAACAGTCATATCTTCACGATTAGAAACAACATTATCTTTATCTTGCACTAAATATCCACCTGAAACAGAAACAATTTCTTGTTCACTATTATCAATCGTCATATCAATTTCTAATAGACGAATATTTTTCTTTTTACTTAAGACATCAAAAGCTGCTTGAGTAAATTTAGGTGCAATAATCACTTCTAAGAATATGCCATGTAGTGATTCTGCTAATTCTGTATCTACAGTTCTATTAAGTGCAACAATACCACCAAAGATTGATTGATTATCAGCTTCAAAAGCAAATTGATATGCTTCTTCTATTGTATTTGCCACACCTACACCACATGGATTCATATGCTTAACCGCAACTGCGGCAGGTTGTTCAAATTGTTTAACTAATGCAAGTGCAGCATCAGCATCTTTGATATTATTGTAGCTTAATTGTTTACCATGCAATTGTTTCGCACCTGCTAAAGTATGGGTCGCATTAGATGTACGAACAAATGCTGCATTTTGTTGTGGATTTTCACCATAACGTAATGTTTCTTTGCTATTTTTGAAAAATTCAACAATTGCTGCATCATATTCATTTGTATGGTCAAAGACTTTAACCATTAGTGATTTACGGAAATCTTCATCTAAATTATCATTTTTAATTCTATCAATGACTTCATTATAATCTGCTGGATGAACAATTGTTGTTACGTGTTTAAAGTTTTTAGCTGCTGCGCGCAACATTGTTGGTCCACCAATATCGATATTTTCAATTGCATCACTTTCAGTTACATCTGGGTTAGCTACAGTTTCTTTAAATGGATATAAATTTACAACTACCATATCAATTAAATCTATTTGTTGTTCTTTTAATTGTTCTAAATGCTCAGGTTTATTGCGATCCGCTAAAATTCCACCATGCACTGCTGGATGTAAAGTCTTCACACGACCATCCATAATTTCATCAAATTGTGTTAAATCTGAAATAGATTTAACTGGGACATCAGCTTCTACTAATGCTTTTTTTGTACCGCCTGTTGAATATAATTCATAACCTAACTCTGTTAAAGATTGTGCAAATGGTACAATTCCGTTCTTATTTGAAACACTTAATATTGCTTTTTTCATTAGTATTGGCACCTCTTATTGAATAATTTTTGCAATAACTTCTGGATAAAGTTGATGTTCAATTTCTTTAATACGTTCTTCTAATAATTCTTTTGTATCATCTGGATAAATATTACAAGAACGTTGTTCTATAATTTCACCAGTATCCATGCCACTATCAACATAATGAACTGTAGAACCAGTTACAGTTTCTCCATTTTCAAAGGCTTGCCCTATTGCATCTTTACCTTTAAATTTAGGCAATAGTGATGGATGAATATTTAAAATACGTTTGTCATATGCATTTAAGATATTTTCTCCGATTAATTTCATATAACCCGCTAATACAATCCATTCTACTTTTTCTGCTGTTAACCACTCGATGATTTTTCGTTCATAATCTGCTTTTGAATCAAAATTTTTAAGTTCATTGATATGCACGTCTAAATTGAATTTTCTAGCACGTTCGATGCAATAAGCATTTACTTGATCAGTGTACAAAGCGGTAACTTCAATATGAGATAAATAACCCGACTCAATTTCATTCATAATACTTTCAAAATTACTACCTGAACCAGATGCGAAAATTGCTATTTTGGTCATTTTATACCCCCGTTAATTGAATTGGTTCATTTCCTTCAATGATTTCCCCAATTTTGTATGCTTTTACATTTTGTTCTTTTAAAATACCTAACGCTTTATCCGCATCCTGTGATTCAACGATAATTGTAAAACCTATTCCCATATTAAATACGTTATACATTTCATCTGTTGTAATTTCACCTTGTTCTTGCAACCAATCAAATATTGGTAATGTTGGGAAAGATGTCACATCAACCTTAGCCGTTACACCTTCTGGTAGTGCTCTAGGGATATTTTCATAAAAACCACCGCCTGTAATATGTGTCATAGCATTGATTTTAACAGCTTCTTTTACCGCTAATACTGGTTTCACATATAATCGTGTTGGTTCTAAAAATGTTTCTAAGTAAGTACGATTTTCATCAAACTTACCTTGTAAATCAACATTGGATTTTTTGATTAAATTCCTAACTAAGCTATAACCATTTGAATGAATACCACTTGATTCAAGTCCAATAATTACTTGACCTGGTTTAACCTTACTGCCATCAATGTACTCATCTTTTTCAACTGCACCGACAGCAAAACCGGCTAAATCATATTCACCTTCATGATACATTTCGCCCATTTCAGCCGTTTCACCGCCAATAAGCGCTGTATTTGTTTCTTCACAGCCATCACTAACGCCTTTGACAATTTGTTCAATTACTTCTGGAATTACTTTATTCGTGGCAATATAATCTAAAAAATAAAGCGGTTCAGCACCTGTAGTTAAAATATCATTTACACACATCGCTACAGCATCAACGCCAATAGTGTCATGTTTATCATGATCAATTGCTAATTTTAATTTAGTTCCAACACCGTCAGTTCCTGAGACAAGTAAAGGTGCTTTCATATTTAATTGTGAAAGGTCAAATGTTGCACCAAAGCCACCAAGCCCTCCAAGTACTTCTTTACGCATTGTTCGTTTGACGTGACTAGACATACGTTCTACCGCTTCGTAACCTGCGTTTATATCGACACCTGCTTGTTGGTATGCTTTAGACATGAATATTCCCCTCTTTATCAAAATATTGTTTATTATTTTTCAAATACGTTTTTTGGCGTTCGCTTAAATGTTTTATATAATCTGATTCATAATCATATAATCCGGCTGGATAATCACCCGTAAAACTTTCTACGCATAGACCACTATATGGTACATCTTGATTGAGTCCAATAGAATCAATTAATCCATCTACACTTAAATATGACAATGAATCTGCCCCGATATAATCTCTAATTTCTTCTGGAGATTTATTTGCAGAAATTAATTCGGCAGTTGTTGAAACATCAATACCGTAAAAACTTGGGAACATAAACTCAGGAGATGCAATTCTTACATGAACTTCATTTGCCCCTGCATCTTTTAACATTTGTACAATGCGTCTACTTGTTGTACCACGTACAATAGAATCATCTACAAGCACAATATTTTTACCTTGTACAATGTCTTTTACTGCCGACAATTTAACTCTTACGCCTTGTTCACGTAATTCTTGTGTCGGTTGAATAAATGTTCTTGCAACATATTGGTTTTTAACTAAGCCCATTTCATATGGTAAACCACTTTCTTCTGCATAACCTGATGCAGCTGATAATGATGAGTTTGGAACACCAATGACCATATCTGCAGTACTAGCTGGACTTTCATTAGCCAATTGTTTACCTGATTGCTTTCTAACAGCATGTACATTTTTACCTGCAATCGTTGAATCTGGTCTTGCAAAGTATATATATTCCATTGCAGAAATAGCTGTTGTTGTATGTCGTGTATATGATTCTACTCTTATACCATCGTCGTTAATAACCACATACTCTCCTGCATGTATATCACGTACAAACTCAGCACCTAATACATCAATTGCACATGTTTCACTAGCTAAAATATAAGCACCAGTCTTCATTTTACCAACAACCAAAGGTCTAATTGCATTTGGATCAACCGCACCATATAATGCATCTTTAGTTAATAACGCAAAGGTAAAGCCACCTTTGATTTTTCTTAAACTTTCTTGTAATGCATCCTCAAATGTTGGTGCCTTACTTCTACGAATTAAATGCATAATAACTTCTGTATCAGATGATGAATGAAAAATAGAACCTTGATGCTCTAATGATTTTCTTAATGTTTGAGCGTTTATAAGGTTACCATTATGGCATACAGCAACACTCATATCATAAAAGTGATATAAAAATGGTTGTATATTTTCAATACCTTTATTGCCTGATGTAGCATAGCGAACATGTCCAATTGCATGTTGATATGTCTTAAATGATTCAAGTTGAATATCTGAAATTGCTTCTGTTAACAGACCTAATCCTCGCTCTCCGACAAGTTCCTCCCCGTTAGAACAAACAATGCCAGCACCCTCTTGGCCACGATGTTGTAAACTATGCAACCCCATATATGTTAGTTGTGCCGCTTCGTGATGGTTCCAAATACCAAATACGCCACATTCTTCATTTAATCCACTGATGTCATACATTTAGGAATAGCTCCTTCCCACATTTCATTCAGATTTGAAACTTCACGAGATACGTGTACTGCTTCATTTTTAACAATAAATTGACCATTATCAGTAACTGTTCCAATTTCAACTGCATTATCAATATTTATAGATTGACCTTCTTTTACTGTAACGATATAGCGTCCTTGCGTTTCGCTAAATAATTGTTCATTAGATAATTTCACATCGATATCTAAACCTAATCCATAATGTGCGCTTAATCTAGCAAGTGTTAATAACAGTCCACCCTTACCGACAGTTTGCACATGAGATGCAACACCAGAACGAATTGCCGCTTTAATTGATTCACCCTTTTTAACTTCATCTGATAAATCAATAGCTTCAAACTCATGATTCACTTCACTATATAATAATTTCTCAATTTGGCTACCACCAAAGTCATCTTTCGTTTTGCCAACTAAATATACTTTGTCATTTGCTTTAGGTGTAAAATCATTTAAAAATTGAATATCATCGATTAACCCAACCATTCCTACGACAGGTGTTGGGAAAATTGAAGTACCACGCGTTTCGTTATAAAGTGAAACATTTCCTGATACTACTGGAGTACTTAGAACTTCACATGCTTCGGCCATACCTTTCGTAGAGTCAGCTAATTGTTGATAAATTTCTTTTTTCTCAGGAGAACCATAGTTTAAACAATCAGTCATAGCTAACGGTGTTGCACCTACAGAAATTAAATTACGATATGCTTCAGCAACGACCATTTTTCCACCTTCATATGGGTTGTTAAATACATATCTCGCTTCACCATCAATCGTAGAGGCTATTGCTTTATTCGTATTTTCAACACGTACAACAGAAGCTTGCAATCCTGGTTTTACTATTGTATTAGCACCAACTTGTTGATCGTATTGCTCATATAAATAACGTTTAGAAGCTATTGTAGGATGTTGCAATAATTGATCAAATACATGATTTACATCAACTTTGCTGTAATCATTCTTTTCATTGTTATATTCTGGTGCTTCTCCTTCTAATACATAAACTGGCGCTTCATCAGAAAGTGGTTGTACAGGAATATCAGCAAAAACTTCATCCTCATAAGTAAGTACAAAACGGTCCGTATCAGTCACTTCACCTATTACTGCACTATCTAATTCATGTTTATCAAATAATTCTAAAAATTTAGCTTCTGTGCCTTTTTCTACTACAAGTAACATACGTTCTTGTGTTTCTGAAAGCATCATTTCGTATGGAGAGATGCCTTTTTCACGTGTAGGAACTTTTTCAAGTTGTAAATGTAAACCACTACCGCCTTTTGCTGCCATTTCTGATGATGATGATGTTAAACCAGCGGCACCCATATCTTGAATACCAACAAGTTCGTCAAATGTTATAGCTTCTAATGTAGCTTCCATTAATTTTTTACCGACGAATGGATCACCAATTTGTACTGAAGGACGTTTACTCTCACTATCTTCACTCAATTCTTCAGAAGCGAAAGTAGCACCATGGATACCATCTCTACCTGTCTTTAAGCCAACATAGATAACTGAGTTACCGACACCTTTTGCCGTTCCTTTTTGTACCATATCGTGATCAATGATACCAACGCACATTGCATTGACTAAAGGATTGCCATCATAACGATCATCAAATTCAATTTCCCCCGCAGTTGTTGGGATACCGATACAGTTACCATAACCACCAATACCAGCTACAACACCTCGTAATAATCTACGGTTTTGTTTTTCCGTTAATTCACCAAAACGTAAACTATTTAATAAATTGATTGGTCTTGCACCAATTGAAACGATGTCTCTAATAATACCACCAACACCAGTTGCTGCACCTTGATATGGTTCAACTGCAGATGGATGATTATGTGATTCTACTTTAAATACAACAGCTTGTTCATCTCCAATATCAACAACACCAGCACCTTCACCTGGTCCCATTAATACATGACTACCTGAAGTTGGAAATTGTGTTAAGAAAGGTTTGGAATGTTTATAAGAACAATGCTCACTCCACATTACAGAAAAAATACCAATTTCTGTGAAATTTGGTTCTTTTCCAAGTATTTCACATACTTTTTCATATTCTTTATCACTTAGACCCATATCTTGATATAATTTTTCTAATTTGATTTCCTCTGCACTAGGTTCAATAAATTTAGACATTTTGTTCCCTCCAACTATTTACCATTGCTTCAAATAACTTAACGCCACTGTCTGTACCTAAAATGGATTCAATTGCACGTTCTGGGTGAGGCATCATACCACACACATTACCTTGTTCATTTACAATTCCAGCAATATCATTATATGAACCATTAGGATTTGCATTATATTTTAAAATGATTTGATTATTAGCTTCTAAATCTTTATACATTGCATCAGTACAATAATAATGACCTTCACCATGTGCTACCGGATAAATCACATCTTCATTTTCTTTATATAAGTTAGTAAAAGGTGTTTGATTATTAACAACTTTTAACGACTCATTTCTGCTCACAAACAAATGTGAATCATTGTGTAATAATGCGCCTGGTAATAATCCAATTTCTGTCAGGATTTGAAATCCATTACACACACCTAAAACTGGTTTTCCTTCATCAGCAAATCGCTTCACTTCATTAATAATTGGAGCTACACTTGCCATTGCGCCTGAACGTAAGTAGTCACCAAATGAGAAACCACCTGGAATTAATACGCCATCATACCCTGATAATGAAGTATTTCTATAATCAACATAATCAGCTTTCACGCCCGTTTTGATTGCGGCATTATACATATCTCTGTCGCAGTTAGAACCTGGAAATTTAAGCACTGCAAATTTCATTATGCTTTCTCTCCTTCTTCCAACACTTTATAGCTATATTCCTCAATAACTGTATTGGCAAATAATTTTTCACTTAAAGTTGTAATTACATTATGCACCGCTTCATCTGTAGCTTCATCTACTGTCATGTATAAGACTTTACCTACGCGAATATCATTAACTTGTTTATAACCTAAATCATGGACTGCACGATTTAACGCTTGGCCTTGTGTGTCTAATACCTGTGGTTGTAATGTGATGTGTAATTCGATAGTTTTCATTATTATAATGCCTCCAGTTTATTTAAAAATGTTTGATAAGTTTCGATAATTGAACCAGTGTCTTCACGATAAACGTCTTTGTCAAAGTTAGTATCACTATTTTTATCCCAAATTCGGCAAGTATCCGGCGAAATTTCATCTGCAAGAATAACGCGTCCATCTTTAGTTCGTCCGAACTCAATTTTAAAATCGACTAATCTCAAATTCATTTCATCCATTAGTTGTACTAATTTCGCATTAATTGCTTTAGCTGATTCTTTCAACGTCTGAACCTCTGATTCTGTTGCTAAATTTAACAATTCAATATGATCTTCAGTAATTAAAGGATCATTTAAATCATCATTTTTATAGAAAAATTCGACTAATGGTAGTTCGAAATCATGTCCTTTTTCAAAGCCCAAGCGTTTAGTAATTGAACCAGCAGCGATATTACGAACCACAACTTCTAATGGAATAATTTCTACAGATTCTACAAGTTGTTCTGTTTCAGAAATTTGCTCAATAAAATGACTGTCGATGTTTTCTTTTTTAATGTAATTAAAAATTCTTGAAGTGATTTGGTTATTGAGTCGACCTTTACCTTCGATATAATCTTTTTTTGCACCATTACCTGCTGTTACTTCATCTTTATATTCAACTCTTAAAACATTTTCTGTTTCAGTTGAATAGATTCGTTTCGCTTTTCCTTCATATAACAAGGACATTAGTGATGTCTCCCTTCAAATTTGTGTAGCAAGTCTTTTTCTAGTTGTTTAATATCATCCGTTAACACTGTTAGATGACCCATTTTTCTATCAGGTTTACGTTCGTTCTTACCATAAATATGCACATGCCATTCTGGATGTTCTGAAAACTGTTCTTCTAAAATGTCTAAATCTCTACCTAATAAATTCATCATAATTGCTGGTCTCAATAATTGTATTGTTTCAGGTAACTTTTGACCTGTAATTGCTAAAATATGTGTATCAAATTGAGAATAATCACAAGCTTCTATTGAATAATGTCCAGAATTATGTGGTCTAGGTGCGATTTCATTTACATATAGTTTATTATCCGTATCGATAAAAAATTCAACTGTAAATGTACCGACAAAATGAATATGATTTATAATTTTTTTCACTTCTTCTCGTGCTTCCTTTTCTTTATCAACACGAGCCGGAACTATAGTTTTAAATAATATTTGATTTTGATGTTCATTTTCTTGTAAAGGGAAATAAGTTATTTGGTTGTCATTTCCTATTGTTACTGTTAAAGATACCTCTTTAAATAGATCTAAGTACTTTTCTGCAACACATTCTTGATTGGTTATTAGCGTTTGCGCTTCAACTAAATCCGTTTCATCTCTAACTAAAATTTGTCCTTTGCCATCATAACCTCCAAATCGTGTTTTCACGATAAATGGATATCCAATTTCGGCAACAGCTTTTGTTATATCATTTTCATGTGTCAACTTCACAAAAGGCGCTATTTTAGTCTCCGCTTCTTGTAAAGTTTCTTTTTCAGATAATCTATCTTGTAACAATTGGATTGCTTCATAACCTTGAGGAACATTATATTTTCTTACTAATGTTTGTAGTTGATGAGCTGAAATATTTTCAAATTCGTAGGTAATAACGTCCGATGCTTCGCCTAGCATTTCCAAAGCATTTAAATCGTCATAGTTTGCATTTATAAATCTATGTGCAACATGTTGACAAGGACAATCAGCATCAGGATCTAAAACAATAACTTTAAAGCCCATTTTTTGAGCAGATTGCGCCATCATTTTTCCTAGTTGTCCTCCACCTATAATACCAATCGTTGAGCCGAATTTTAGCTTATTGAAGGTCATGTTGCATTTCACTCACTTTCTCGACTAGAGATTTTTCATAATTTTCCAAATTCTTTTGGATTGATTTATTACTTATACTTAACATTCTTGCTGCAAGTATTCCTGCATTTTTCGCACCCGCTTTACCAATTGCAGTGGTTGCTACTGGTATTCCACCAGGCATTTGAACAATTGATAATAAAGAATCCATACCTTTTAGACTTTTAGACTCTATCGGAACACCTATCACAGGTAATGTTGTCATAGACGCAACCATACCAGGTAAATGTGCAGCACCACCCGCACCAGCAATAATAATGTCGTATCCATTTGTTCTCGCTTCTTTTGAAAATTCAAACATTAATTGAGGCGTACGATGTGCAGATACGACTTTTTTATCATACGGTATTTCAAATTGATCTAACATTTGGCAACTCTCTTTCATTGTTTCCCAATCAGAAGAACTACCCATAATGACTACCACTTTCAAGTTGAACACCCTTTCAGATATTTGAAATAATACTGCTAATAGTTGTATATTACAGATATAGCATAACAACTAAACCATGCTTTTTCAATCAAAAATCGAACTTTAGTTCAAAAAAAATTATTAATCTACGTCTTTTGGTTGAAATTTATGCACCGTTTTATGTTAAAGTTAAGGAAGTTAAGTTCAAACATTTTAGGAGGACATATTTACATGGTCGCAAAAATATTAGATGGAAAACAAATTGCAAAAGATTATAGACAAGGATTAAAAGATCAAGTCGAAGCACTACAAGCTAAAGGGTTCACGCCTAAATTATCAGTAATCCTTGTTGGTAATGATGGTGCAAGCCAAAGCTATGTTAATTCTAAGAAGAAAGCAGCAGAAAAAATTGGTATGATTTCAGAAATCGTACATTTAGACGAAACAGCCACAGAAGATGAAGTGTTAGGCGAACTTAAACGCTTAAACGAAGATGAAAGTGTAAGTGGTATTTTAGTTCAAGTACCATTGCCTAAACAAGTTAGCGAACAAAAAGTATTGGAAGCAATCAATCCTGAAAAAGATGTCGATGGATTCCATCCACAAAATATAGGTAAACTTTATATCGATGAACAAACTTTTGTACCTTGTACACCACTTGGTATTATGGAAATATTAAACCACGCGGATATCGATATTGAAGGAAAAGAAGCAGTAATTATTGGCCGTAGTCATATTGTTGGACAACCGGTTTCAAAATTATTGCTACAAAAAAATGCGACTGTAACAATACTTCATTCAAGAACAAAAGACATGCATAAACATTTGAAAAATGCTGATATTATTGTCAGTGCAGTTGGTAGACCTGGACTTGTCACAAAAGACGATGTCAAAGAAGGCGCTGTAGTTATAGATGTTGGTAATACCCCTGATGAAAATGGTAAATTAAAAGGTGACGTAGAGTATGAAGAAGTAAAAGAGATTGCTGGTGCAATTACACCTGTACCTGGAGGCGTTGGCCCAATGACGATTACAATGGTACTAAATAATACTTTAATAGCTGAAAAATTACGTAGAGGCATCGAATAATTTCTAAATATTGATATCAGTACTAATTTTTCAATATCGCTGATCTTCTCATGTAAATTATAAAAAACGTCTGAGACATACAGTTCTTAGACAAATAAAAAAGCAATTTCTATTAAAATAATATAGAAATTGCTTTTTTTAATATTATTTTATTTAAGGTTAGCTTCTTGAGCTACTACTTTTCTTATATTAAGTGTCATTAATACAAAACCAAGCTCTATTTTGACTTTATTTATACCTTGAATCGATATTCTAATGAAACCCAAAATATCCTTCATAAATCCAAAACATGCTCTACATCAATTTTTTCGTTTATTGTAGATTTCTTTTATTTCTGATAGCTAAAGTTTTTGATTAATCTAAGCTTTGAAATATTCTCAGTTATAATTTCACTTTTTTTAAAACATTTTAAAGTAATACTATGTCTAAATACAACGTATTTTAGCGAGACGCTTGAGAGAACAAAACAAGCTGAAGACCACAGACTGAAGCTGGCTCCTAAGCAAGCGAGCTAACAATATTAAATATTGAATAGCATATTAAAATATTAGTACTTAAGACACTTTATTAATTTAGTTTAATAGTGTTTATTAAATTATACGAAATCGTCTTGTTTTTTAGTATTTTGATGTGCATTTACATATGAATACAACGTATTTTAGCGAGACGCTTGAGGGAACAGGACAAGCTGAAGACTACAGGCTGAAGCTGTCCCCTAAGCAAGCGAGCTAACAATATAAAATATTGATAATAAAGAAGCACCCAGATAAATTCGATTAATTTCATCTGAGTGCTATTTTTCTGGGATATATGCTCCAGACTTATTACTTTTACAATTTATATTCTAAGAATATATATCATTTTTAAAGAAAGTTACTGATTATTTCAAATATATTATATGCCAACGCTTAATTTTGGTATAAATGATTCAAAATGAACACGTTCTGTAGGAACATCTAATTCTTTCAATACACCTATAATTGATTTTAAGAATTCAGTTCCACCACATACATAAATTTCAGTTTCATTCGAAATGTATTGTTTTAAATAAGAATTGTCAATATAACCATTTTTATTTTTATCATGAATAATATAAGATACATTAGGTTGTGTAGCTGCAATTTCTGACAACATATTTTGGAAAGGAATTTGCTCTATATCATCCGTATTTTGTATGAATTGCGCATCACCTTGTGCTTCGACAATATGTTTAAACATTGGAACTAATGGCGTTACACCAATGCCAGAACCGATAAATAGTTGTGGTTTAGAAGCATTGTTCAATGTAAATTCGCCCACGGGTGCTGAAAGATCAATCTTATCTCCAACTTTAAACTCATCGTGCAGAATTGTTGATACTTCACCAATATTTTCCTCTGTAACATCACGTTTAACCGCAAAACTCAACTCACTCTTACCACCTTCTACTATTGAATAGTGACGCTTTGCACGATACGGTAATTTTTCACTTTCTACATCCACTGTAATATATTGCCCTGGTAAAAATTGGCTCAAGTCAATTTCAGTAGATGTTACAGTAAATAGCTTAATATTATCTGTAACTTGTTCAATTTTAGTAATTTCAAATGGTTTAAAACCACTCCATGCCATTTTTTCATATATTTCCTTTTCAACAGCTATAAAGACATTCGCAATTTCACCGTATGCCTTCGTCCATGTTTGAACTATAGGATTATCATTTTCTAAACTCAATACATGTTCTATCGCAGCAATTAAATTTTCACCAACAATGTCATATCCCGCAGGCGGTACCTGTAATGCACAATGCTTATATGCTATTTCTTTAACTACAGGTAATATTCTAGTCAAATCTTCAATGTTTAGTGCCGCAGCTAATACACTTTGTGCTAATGCTGTCGATTGCAAACCTCTCTTTTGATTTGTTTGGTTAAACATATTCTTAAGTTCTGGGTGCTCATTAAACATTCTTTTATAAAAGAATGACGTTATTTCAGTCCCTTTGTCTTGTAACACGGGTACTGTTTCTTTGATTATTGCTTTTTCTTTTTCTGTTAACATCATTGACACTCCCCAATCAAATTATCTCTCTTTCATAAATTAGTCTAGTATAATAAAATTGAATTTGAAAGGTTTATGTGATAAAATTCACAAAACGTTCAATTTACTAAATTTTAATTGAAAATTCCATTTAAATTCAAAGTCCTACTGTATATTAAGACTATAGTATGATGTTTTTAAAAAGTAATTACAGTATAGTTAAGTTAAATAAATCAATGGCTTTCATTCGGAGGTTAGCGTTATGAACAAATTATTACAGTCTTTATCAGCATTAGGTGTTTCTGCAACGCTTGTTACACCTAACTTAAGCGCAGAAGCTACTGACAATTCAATACCAGAACTAAAAGGAACTAAAGACACTATTATACATAAAGGTGAAACGTATCAACCACTTGAAGGTGTACGTGCATACGACAAAGAAGATGGCGACCTCACTCATAAAATTACGGTTGATGGCGATATTGACACTACTAAATCAGGCAAATATAAAGTTGTCTATAAAGTAGAAGATTCAGATGGTGGTATTGGAAAATCCACGCATTATATAGAAGTTAAATAGAAAACTAAATTAACTAATCGTTATTAAATTGCCAACAATTCACACTAATAAACATTAAAAATTACAACTTATTATAAAATATGGCACTTTTCACAAAATGTACACATAATTTTAACAAATCTTTAAATGCCCGTCAGACGTTGAGTCTGTTGGGCCTGTTTTAATTTTACAACAATTTTTT
Source organism: Staphylococcus sp. ACRSN (assembly GCF_022346615.1). GTDB lineage: Bacteria > Bacillota > Bacilli > Staphylococcales > Staphylococcaceae > Staphylococcus. Next base: position 215,548 of record NZ_JAKRNS010000004.1, read on the forward strand.
CTTCAGAAAGACTTGTAAATATTGCGTAATATCTTAAAATTGATGGTAAGCCCTACAATTGTAGTATTAGGAGGTCAAAAAAGTGTCAAAATTTAAGTCTTTGCTTCTACTCTTTGGCTCACTAATTTTACTTAGTGGCTGTTCCAATGTAGAAGTTTTAAACCCAAAAGGGCCGATGGCAAGTGACTCGAAGTTCTTGATTATCTATTCAATCATCTTCATGCTTGTTATTATTGCCGCTGTGCTTATCATGTTCTCTGTCTTCTTATTCAAATATAGAATGGGAAATACATCTGAATCTGGTAAAATGCACCACAACTCTTTACTTGAAACAATTTGGTTTATTGTTCCTGTAATTATCGTAATTGCTTTAGCCATTCCAACGGTTAAATCACTTTACGAATATGAAAAACCACCTGCTAAAGAAGATGACCCACTTGTTGTTTACGCTACGAGTGCTGGTTATAAATGGTTCTTTAGTTATCCTGAAGAAAAGATTGAAACGGTTAACCATTTAACTATTCCGAAAAATCGCCCTGTTATCTTCAAACTCCAATCAATGGATATGATGACAAGTTTCTGGATACCACAATTGGGTGGTCAGAAATATGCGATGACGGGTATGACAATGGACTGGACGTTAACTGCCGATAAGGAAGGTACATTCAGAGGTCGTAACTCAAACTTCAATGGTGAAGGTTTTTCTCGTCAAACATTTGACGTGCATTCAGTAAGTCAAAGCAAGTTCAAGGATTGGGTTAAAGATGCTAAAAGTCAAAAAGTATTAGATCAAGATACATTTGATAAGCAACTTTTACCTACTACTGAAAATAAAAATTTAACTTTCAGTGGTACACACATGGCGTTTGTTGATCCTGCTGCAGATCCTGAGTATATTTTCTATGCTTTCGATCGTTATAATTACGTTCAAAAAGATCCTAACTTCAACTCTGAAAAACAAATTACAGAAGATGTTTTAGATAAACCGGATCAACCTGCACGTAAACCGCAAATTACAAACGCTAACTACGAACGTCATGGTATGAAAGCCATGATATTAGGTAACAAAGATCCATACAACGGTGTATTCAAGAATGATGAATCACATAATATGGACGAAATGGAAAAAATCTCTAAAGGTGCTAAAGATAAAGAAGCATCTAAAATTGAGAACAAAGATCAAGAGCATGGAGGTGGACATTAATGAATTTTCCATGGGATCAATTGATCGTTCATGGTAACTGGATGATTACAATGGCACAAATTGGTGCGCCATTTGCAGTTATCGGAGTGATTGCAGTAATTACTTACTTCAAATTATGGAAATATCTTTACAGAGAATGGTTCACATCTGTCGACCATAAAAAGATTGGGGCTATGTACTTAATCTGTGCTGTATTAATGTTCGTACGTGGTGGTATTGACGCGTTACTTATTCGTGCTCAATTAACAATTCCAGATAACAAATTCTTAGAATCAAACCACTATAACGAAATTTTCAGTACACACGGTGTTATCATGATTATCTTCATGGCAATGCCTTTCATATTTGGTTTATGGAACGTAGTTGTACCATTACAAATTGGTGCACGCGATGTTGCATTCCCTGTACTTAACAGTATTAGTTTCTGGTTATTCTTCGCGGGTATGATTTTATTCAACCTATCATTTATCGTAGGTGGATCACCTGCTGCTGGTTGGACAAACTATGCACCGCTTGCCGGAGAATTTAGTCCAGGACCTGGAGTTAACTATTATTTAATAGCAATTCAGATTTCTGGTATCGGAACGCTGATGACAGGTATTAACTTCTTTGTTACTATACTTAGATGTAAATCACCTACAATGAAATTTATGGAAATGCCAATGTTCACTGTGACAACATTCATCACAGCATTGATCGTAATCTTGGCTTTCCCAGTATTAACTGTTGCGTTAGCATTATTCACGACTGATAGAATTTTTGGAACAGCATTCTTTACTGTCGCTGATGGTGGTATGCCAATGCTATGGGCTAACTTCTTCTGGGTATGGGGGCACCCCGAAGTATATATCGTTATCCTGCCAGCATTCGGGATTTATTCTGAAATTATTCCTACTTTCGCTCGTAAACGTTTATTCGGACATCAAAGTATGGTGTGGGCGACTGCAGGTATTGCATTCTTAAGTTTCTTAGTTTGGGTTCACCATTTCTTCACAATGGGTAATGGTGCTTTAATCAACTCATTCTTCTCAATTACAACAATGTTAATTGGTATACCTACTGGTGTTAAATTATTCAACTGGTTGTTCACGTTATACCAAGGTCGAATTACTTTTGAATCGCCAATGCTATTTTCACTAGCCTTTATTCCTAACTTCTTATTAGGTGGGGTTACTGGTGTAATGTTAGCGATGGCTGCAGCAGACTATCAATATCACAATACTTACTTCTTAGTGGCACATTTCCACTATACATTAGTAACTGGTGTTGTATTTGCTTGTCTTGGTGCTTTAATCTTCTGGTATCCTAAGATGACTGGTTATAAATTAAACGAAACTTTAAATAAATGGTGTTTCTGGTTATTCATAATCGGATTTAACGTTTGTTTCTTACCACAATTCGTACTTGGATTAGATGGTATGCCTCGTCGTTTATACACTTATATGCCAGAAGATGGTTGGTGGTTACTAAACGTGATCTCAACAATCGGTGCCCTATTAATGGCATTAGGCTTCATGTTCTTAGTAGCAAGTATTGTATATAGTTTCTTCAAATCACCACGTGAAGCTACTGGTGATAACTGGGATGGTCTAGGACGTACATTAGAGTGGTCAACTGCATCAGCAATGCCACCTAAATACAACTTTGCAATCACTCCAGATTGGAACGATTATGATACATTTGTTGATATGAAAGAACACGGTCGTCATTATTTAGATAACCATAACTACAAAGATATTCATATGCCTAACAACACAGCTGTTGGTTTATGGATGGGTATTTTCATGACGATTGGTGGTTTCTTCTTAATATTTGAAACAATCATTCCAGCAATTCTATGCTTAATTGGTATCTTCGGTACAATGATTTACCGCAGTTTCCAAGTTGATCATGGTTATCATATCCATGCAGAAGAAGTTGCTGAAACAGAAAAACGTTTACGTGAAGCACGTATAAAAGAAAGGGAGGCTGTAAGTCATGAGTCATGATGCAAACACAATTGATTCTCGTTCGCATGAAGGTAATATGAATAAACTTGGCTTCTGGATTTTCCTTACAGCAGAATTCTCATTATTTGGTACGTTATTTGCAGCTTTACTGACATTACAACATGGTGGCGATTATGCTGGTAAAATGACTACTGAGTTATTTGAATTACCACTTGTATTAATAATGACATTTGCATTATTAATCAGTTCTTATACTTGTGGTATTGCAATTTACTACATGAGATTAGAGAAACAAAAATTAATGATGATTTGGATGATTATCACTGTTTTACTTGGTGTAGTGTTCGTAGGCTTTGAAATTTATGAGTTTGCTCACTATGCACATGAAGGTGTTAATCCTACTATTGGTTCTTATTGGTCTAGCTTCTTTATTCTATTAGGAACACATGGTGCCCACGTATCATTAGGTATTGTTTGGATTACATGTTTATTAATCCAAATTGCTACACGAGGATTAAATAAAGATAATGCTCCTAAATTATTTATAGTAAGTTTATACTGGCACTTTTTAGATGTTGTATGGATTTTCATCTTCACTGCCGTATATATGATAGGGATGGTGTATAGCGGATGAATACAATAGTAAAACACACTGTAGGCTTTATCGCTTCTATCGTTCTAACTATCTTAGCAATATTCGTAACATTGTATACTTCAATGTCATTAAACGCTAAGATTACAATTATTTTCGGTTTTGCTTTCATACAAGCAGCAGTTCAATTATTAATGTTCATGCACTTAACTGAAGGTAAAGACGGTAACGTTCAAGGATTCAAAGTAGTGTTTGCAATTATCATTACTTTAATCACTGTTATTGGTACGTATTGGGTTATGCAAGGTGGACACTCAAGTCACTTATAATCCAATAATAGACTTCTCTCCGGAGAAGTCTTTTTTTATTTCTATAATTTAGTTTGTTCAACAACATTCAAAGTTGATTTCATAGTAAAATAATATTATATGAATTAAATTTAATTCTAGGAGGCTATTTATAATGAATAAACACCCCATAATTATTGATACAGACCCAGGTATTGACGATGCAGCAGCCATTAGTATCGCGCTCAATCACCCTGCGCTAGATGTGAAGATGATTAGTACTGTTAATGGTAATGTTAATATAGATAAAACAACTGCTAACGCATTAAAACTCAAACAGTTTTTCAATAGTGATGTTCCTATCTATAAGGGAGCTGCTCAACCACTCTTGACTGACATTGTTGATGCTAGTGTCGTTCATGGCGAATCTGGGATGAATGGCTTTAATTTTCCTACGGTTGATCAATCTGAATTAAGTAATATACATGCAGTAGAAGCTATGAAATCTATTTTATTAAAAAGTGAAGTACCCATTACAATTATACCTATCGGTCCCCTAACAAATATTGCATTATTACTCACCTTATATCCTGAAGCTAAACGTAACATTGATAAAATCATACTAATGGGTGGAAGCGCTGGTCGTGGAAATGTGACACCGTTAGCTGAATTTAATATATTTTGCGATCCTGAAGCTGCACAAATTGTGTTTAATTCAGATTTAACTATTACAATGGTTGGGTTAGATGTAGCAAGAAGTTCTACTTTAAGTCATGAAACTGTCGATGAACTAAACACATTAAATCAGACAGGAAAAATGTTACATCAATTATTTAAGCATTATCGTGGAGATGATTTTGAAAAAGGAACTAATGTTTATGATGCTTATACAATTTTATATCTACTCCATCCCGATTCATTTGTTGTAGCGTCTGCAAATGTTCAAATTGAAACCAGTGGATTACTAACTAAAGGCGCAACAGTAACAGATTTCAAATCCCCTCAACCAAATTGTGATGTTGTTTTATCAATTGATTCCGAAGTGTTTAAAAAACTATTTTTAGATTCACTAAAACATTGTATTTAAATCTGATTTTAGATACAAAAAAGCCCTTAAATGAATTTTATAGTTCATTTAAGGGCTAATAATATTTAAAAATAAGTTACCAGGCTACGTTATTAATTTTAAAACAAAACACAATTGCTATGAAATTTGAAGTTCATAAAAAATCAATTGTCACTTTTACTATAAGACACCCCTACCTCATTATAAGTTCCTATTTGATTTAATATATTTTTATAGATATATTCTAAACTATTTTCATTTTTAAAATCAAAAGGCTCATAGTTAGATCCTAAAATGATAATATAACGATTATTAAAATATACTGTAAATGTATGGCCAAAGAACTTACCATTCACTCTATTTTTATCTGCAAAAGTATAAAATCCATATCTATATGGTAAAGGATATTTTTTAGTATAACTTTCATGAATGAATGGTTCTGTTACTTTTTTTGAAAACAATTTATTATTTTGTAAACTATAAATTAATTTGCCCATATCTAAAGGAGTCATATATAGATTTCCAGCACCATAATAATGATATAAATATTTTGGTTGCTGCGCCGTTGGTTGTTCATTATCTTGTTGAAGTTTATATCCGGTTGCCATAAAACTGCTTAATTCTTTATTGTTATAAAAGGCAGTATGTTCAAGATTAAATGGTTCTATAATCCTTTGGTCAAAATTTTGCTCAAAAGACTTTCCGGTCACTTGCTCAATTATTTGCGCAAGAACTAAATAATTCGCATCATTATACCGATAAATGTCGTGAAAATTTTTATCAATTCCTTGTTTTTGTATACCTTGAACAGCTTCTTTTAAGTCTTTATATTTAGTACTAGGTTTGTATTTTACCAAACCACTCTTATGAAAGATAAGTTGCTCCACAGTTATTGGTAATTCCGTTTCAAACCAAGGAATATATTTAGTAATCGGTTTTGAGGTGTCAATTGCTTTTGCTTGTTCTAATTGTTTTATTATCAAGCCAGTGGTCAATTTTTGAACTGAACCAATGAGATACATTGTATCTGGTGTGTTCAGTTCTTTTTTTGAAAAATCTTTATAACCATAACCTTTATTTAACTTTAACTTACCATTATCTAATATTGTCGCAGTACCATTATAATTTGTTTCCTTTAAATAGTTATCAATTTCCTTAATTTCAGGATTATCATTCACTATTGTTGGCATTTTCATATGAGCTTTTTTGAAAGGCATTTCTTCCATTTTATTCAAGCGTTCTCTGGCTGAATTGTTTTGTTGTTGAAACACTTGTATTGTAGTATAGGTTGCTAGTATGCATATCGCTATAATCAAAGTTAATAACACTAGTATGCGTATCAATTCTTTTGATGTCATTCTTGTTGCCTCTGCTCATACTATTTCATTGAATCAATATATTCACTTACAAATTCATTAGAAAATGTAGTTATATCATTTACGTTCAATGAGAAATATACTTTCATTTTCGGTTCAGTACCTGATGGTCTTAGTGCAATAAAACCTTCATCAAAAATAAATCTTATTAGATTAGCGTTTGGTAATGATAGTTTGTCGGAAGTACCATCTTCAATATTTTGTACAATACCCGTTTCATAGTCTTCGATTTTCTTTACTTTTAAATTACATAATGTTGTAATTTCTTTATTTCTAAATTGTTCCATTATACGGTTTATTTTTGTGACGCCTTCTGATCCTTCAAATGAAGGTGCTAACGTTTTATCTTTGAACGCACCGATATTTTTATAAATATCCTCAAGTTCATCCTTTAATGTTAAACCATTATTTGCTAACAAATTTTTATATTTAATGAGTAACGGAACAATTTGTATTGCATCTTTATCGCGAGAAATGGTTTGTGCTAAATAACCATGACTTTCTTCAAACGCTAATAACAACTGTTGCTCATTTAATTGTTCCTTTTCTTCTAGTAAATTTGAAATGTACTTAAACCCAGTTAATACGTTATTAACTTCTACATCTAATGCTAATGCTAAACGTTCAGCTAACTCGCTCGTCACAATTGATTTAATAATATAAGATGGTTTATTTGAATCTACCAAATCTTGGAATCTCAACTTCATTAATAATAAACCAATTTCATTTCCGTTAAAATATCGATAGTTATGGTTGTCATATCGTTCAATAAAACCAAGTCTGTCTGCATCAGGATCAGTAGCAATGACTAGTTGTGCATCTGTTTCATTTGCCAGTATTAAACCGCGTTCAAATACCGCTTCTTCCTCTGGGTTTGCAATTGCAACTGTTGGAAAATTACCATCAGGTAATGATTGCTCTGATTCAACAACATAATTATTATAATTAAGTTCAGACAATATTTCTGATACAACCGGTAAACTTGTACCATGCAAACTAGTTAAAACAACTTTAGAGTCTTTAATGTCTATTGAACCTACAAGTTGTTTTACTTTGTTTTTATAAGCTTCTGTTAATGATTGGTTTATATATAGTATTTTCTCATTTTGAACTAAACTTTCAAAATCCCCTTTTTTAATATCAAGCGGTGAATTTATACTATTTATGTATGAACTTAATGTGTCCGAATCATCAGGTAATAATTGTCCTCCCTTTTCATCATAAATTTTGATGCCATTATAATTTTTAGGATTATGACTTGCGGTAATCATCACACCAGCATCTGCTTTTAAATGTCTTACTGCAAAAGATAATTCAGGTGTAGATTTATAACTATCTGATAATATTGGTGTTATTCCATTTTGTACTAATACACCGGCCATTTCTTGTGAAAATTCCTTCGATAATAATCTTGTATCAAAATGAATCACAACATTTGCTTTACTTTTTTTATTATTTAAATATTGTGCAAGTCCTAATGCAACCTTTCTAACTGTAAAAGCATTAAGTCTTGCGGGACCTAGACCAAATGTACTTCTAATACCGGCAGTCCCGAAAGTTAATTCACCTTCAAATGCGGCATCTTTCTCTTCTTGAGTTTGTTCATCGTAAAATGATTTAACCAAACTCTCATCTAACTTATCGAACCATTGTTGTTTCATTCTTTATGTTCCTCCTTATATATTTAACACAAGGTTTAGTAATTGTTTAAAATTAATATACTTTTCATTATATCGCATGTCTTTAAAGAAATCATTTTAAACATGTAGCAACAATCTATATTCTCTTTGTTTATATTGTACAAAACAAATATTCACCCTTCATTTATATCATTTATACAAATTTATAGAATTCACTACTATATCTTAGTTGATATTTTTTTATGTTAGTAATAAAATTATAAGTTATAGTACATTTTCTTCTTTACAAAAATTTTACAAAGTTAAAAAGAACTATAACTTTCATAAAAAATATAGTAATATGTACAAAATCATATGCATGGGGAGCTTCAAACATGAATAAAATTTTTAAATATTTTTTAATATTTCTATCTTTGATTCTTGTAGTTGTTCCTGTAATTTTTGCTGTTATTCTATTTAAATCATCTCAAGGTGCTTTTGAAAATTCATTTAATAATGGAGATGCTTCACGCCAATCAAATATTCGTGGCGAAAAAGTTAATCCTTCAAAAGATCCTGTTTCTATCTTATTTTTAGGTATTGATGAAAATAGTGGACGTGAAAAAAACGGGCAAACTACTGAACATTCAAGAACAGACGCAATGATTTTATCTACATTTAATGCAGATAAAAATCAAATTAGAATGCTTAGCATTCCTCGAGACACTATTAGTTATATTCCAAAAGTAGGATTCTACGATAAAATTACACATGCCCACGCGTACGGCGGTCCTACTGCTTCTATGGATTCTGTAGAAGCGACATTAAATGTTCCAGTTGATTATTATGTAAGAATTAATATGGAAGCATTTGTTGATGCGGTTAATGAACTTGGCGGCATTTATTACAAAGTTCCTTACGATATTAATGAGCCAAACACAGATGATACTGGAAAAATTAAAGTTAAGAAAGGTTACCAAAAATTGAATGGTGATCAGGCGCTTGCAGTAGCTAGAACAAGACACCAAGACTCCGATTTAAAACGTGGTCAAAGACAAATGGATTTACTTAAGGTACTATTTGCAAAAGCACAAAAATTAGATTCATTCGATAAATTAGATGATGTTATACAAATAGTAGGTAAAAATTCCAAACATAATTTTAATTCTAAAGAAGTAAAAGCACTCGCTACTAAATATCTCCAAAATGATATTGAAATAAAGAGCAAACAGCTAAAAGGCGAAGATGATTACTTAGATGGTATCTACTATTACAATCCAGATTTAAAAAGCATAATGAGTACTTCAAATCTATTGCGTAAAGATTTAAATTTATCAAAAATTAATGATAAAGATGACTTTTTAAATCAACGTGTCCAAGAATTTTATGGTACACTCGTACCACAGACAGAAATTGATAAAAGCCTATTAAGAAAAAATCAAAATGACAGTTCGGATGATAATAATGAAGAAGCTGAGGATAACCAATCTTCTTCATCAGGTAATCAAGATAACTCAACAGAATCATCAGATTCGTCACAAGATAATTCAAATCAACAATACGATTCAAATCAAGATCAAACAAATTCACAACAAAACAATGATCAACAACAAAATGATATAAATCAGCAGGAGAATGATATGAATCAACAACAAGCACCATCAACAGATGCAACACAACAACCTCCAAATGCTGACGCACCAACTAACCAATATTAATCTGTAGAAAGGAGCTCAAATTATGTCACGAAAAACATATGAAAAACTTGCCCATGTTCATGGCATGTTCAATGTATTAGAACAGCAACTGATTCATAGTAAAGATATGGCATTATTTAGAAATGAATTTTTCTATGTAAACCATGAGCATCGTGAAAACTACGAAGCATTGCGCATTTACTATAAAGATAGTGATGTAAATCCAGTAGTTGACGGCGCTTGTTACATTGTTGCTCTTCCAGAAATATTTGATAAAGTAGACGTATTTGAATCTGAATTACCCTTCACTTGGGTATATGACCAAAATGGTATTACTGAAACAATGAAACAAATCAGTATACCTATTCAATATTTAATCGCAGCTGCTTTAGAAGTTACTGATGTCCAATTGTTCAAGCCATCTGGTTTTACTATGGGTATGAATAACTGGAATATTGCTCAGATGAGAATCTTTTGGCAATACACTGCAATTATAAGAAAAGAAGCACAGTAAGTTTAACTACCCTATCGTTAGCGTTAGGGTAGTTTTTAATTACAAAAAATGTGAGGTAAATAATTATGTTTAAAATCGTTGAAAATGAGAAAATGATGAATGATGCATTAATGATTCGAAAAAAAGTTTTTGTCGAAGAACAAGGTGTCCCTCTCCAAAATGAAATAGATTCTTTTGAATCAATAGCTACCCATATAGTTGGATATGATCAACACGGTTTACCTTTTGCAACAGCACGCTTTCGTAACGTTGATAATGATGCAAAAATTGAACGCGTGGCTATATTAAAAAATCACCGTAACAAAGGGTATGGTAAAGCATTGATGAAAGCAATCGAAACCTTTGCTCAAAGTAAAGGTTTCAGCACTTTAAAGCTCAATGCACAGTGCCATGCACGACCATTTTACGAATCATTAAATTATATAGCAGTTGGTGATATATTTTTAGAAGAAAAAATAGAACATATCGCTATGAAAAAGTACATAAATTAAAGTTTATTATAGAAATGTATTTAAAGTTCATTTATCTTTTGTAATATTTAACGTGGTGTAATTTTATAACAATTATATTTTTAAGCGTTATAACGCTTAAACCAAGAATTTCTTAATTACTCGATATAGAATAAGATTAATTTTATATTACAAAATGATGAATTTAAACACCATACAACTTTGACGTATTATAATGGCACTAAATAATTTTGTTAAAGGGGCAGTTTAATGGCTAATAAAAAGTTTACTTATAAGGTACCTTCAATTGTAGCACTTACTTTTGCTGGTACTGCTTTAACTACTCATCATGCTCATGCAGCAGAGAATACACAAGATCAAACTAAAAATAAAAATGTTTTAAATGATGAGCAAACTCAACAACAAGGTCAGCAAATTCAATCAGAAATTAGTAAACCAACTACTAATATCTCTGGTACTCAAGCTTACCAAGACCCTACACAAGTAAAATCTAAAGATGAGGAAGTATCAAATTATGATGCCCATCTAGATGACTTGAATAACAATTCAACTGAAGAAGCAAATACATACACAAATAATGAAACTTCAAATTCTGATGAATCCGAAGATAACACTGATAGTGCTTCTAATACGGATGTTTCAAATAATGAAAACGTGAATTCAGATACTAGCAGTTCAAATCAAGATAATACTGATTCTGAAGATATGAAACAAGATGATTCAAATTCTGATGTGTCATCAAATCAACAAACATCTTCTTCTGATTCTGTTAAATCTGAAGATAACACTGATAGTGCTTCTAATACGGATGTTTCAAATAATGAAAACGTGAATTCAGATGCTAGCAGTTCAAATCAAGATAATACTGATTCTGAAGATGTGAAGCAAGATGATTCAAATTCTGATGTGTCATCAAATCAACAAACATCTTTTTCTGATTCTGTTAAATCTGAAGATAACACTGATAGTGCTTCTAATACGGATGTTTCAAATAATGAAAACGTGAATTCAGATGCTAGCAGTTCAAATCAAGATAATACTGATTCTGAAGAT
>NZ_JAKRNS010000005.1 GCF_022346615.1 Staphylococcus sp. ACRSN
GTACTGTATAGATGAATGTATTATTGCTTATAGAAATAATAAACCAAGAAAATCTAATATAGACTTTGCTGTAGAAGTAATTAATCAAATAGTAATGTACAAGAAAGCTTATATTTATATAGGCGATTTTGCTAATTATTTTGATAGAATAAATCATATGATTTTAAAAGAAAATTTAAAAAGAGTTCTTAATATTAATAGGGTACCTGAAGATTGGTTCAATATTTATAAATCAATTACCAGTATGGTTTTTATAAAAGGGACTTTTTAGAGACTTGTATAGGCAGAGAACGATATTTACGTTTACAAAAATGATAGAAGTTATTTTAGTAGTTTAAAAGATTTCCGAGACTTTCAAAAAGTACATAGAACAAACTATAACGATAAAAAATTTGGCATACCTCAAGGAACAGCAATTAGTACGGTATTCGCAAATATATGCTTTAGACTTTGATCTGAAAATGAAGCAGATTGTTGATAATCACTTTGGTATATATAGAAGATACTCAGATGATTTTATTCTTATACTTCCTATAAGAAAAGATATTAATGAATATCTTTATATCGAAAATGAAGTTAAATATCTAGGTGAAAATTATAAAATTGATATAAAATATAAAAAAACAAATACTTTTCTTTACAATAATTATGAAATAGTAAATTTGAATACTGAAAATATTGGTCAAATGGACTACTTAGGTTTCAATTTTGACGGAAGGAACGTTAGAATGCGCAGTAAGAGTGTTTATAAATTTTATCGTAAGGCGAAAAGACTTATAAGCTATGCGCAAAACCGAAAAACAATTGGAAACGATACCTTACCGTAAAAGTATTTATAGATTATATACAGATTTAGGAAAAACAAAAAAGGGACGTAATAGTTTTATAGATTATGCCAAAAAAGCACAAACAAAATTTGACATTTTTTCTCCAAATACTAATAATTTGATGTTGAAGCAAATTAATAATAGAAAAAAGAAAATTGAGAGATTACTTGGAATACAAATCCATACAAAAAGATAAGATAGAAATATTAGAGAAGTCATATTGTTTATTCTCTTTTTTAGTAATATCACTGATAGGGGGAGTGTATCACAAGTGATGAGGTTTATTTGAGTCACATTTTTAAGCGATTTTGAGCTGCCAACAGTCTATAAGTATTAGTAATAAGAATCAATATTGAAATCTTTATAGCAAGACAAGGACTATTTATAATTCTTTAGAAGTTGATAGAAATAAGAAAGTTATATAAAAATATATTTGTACCCAATTACAAGAGAATCTTCTTGCAAAGCAAACCACCCATTATACGGGTGGTTTTGTTTATTTATTCTTCACTATAAAAGTGATTTGCGATAGGTTCATAAATCGATTTTAAATTGTTTATCATTGTCGTGGAGCCACTAACAATATCTACAACATCACTGCTATTACATAGTAGATTATGTTCATTATAAATACACATATAAGGATTTTTTAATGCATTTTTTAAATATAAAAGGTAATTAATCAATTCAGATTTTCTAATACGCTTAATCGTTACAATTGCATAAATTTCTTTCTCATTAAACTCATTTTCTATTTCGATTAGTTCTTCTTTCCAGTTGTTTATTGAAATATACTTACCTATTCGAGTAGGTTCTTTAATTATTTTTGGAAAAACTGTTCCATAGTAATAGGAAAGATTAATACTGTAATCATCTTTAAAGAGTGTATTAACTATTTGACTAAGGTTATTTCGGTTAATATAGTCTATATCTAGTCTTAACCTATTTTCATTTTCTACTTGAAAAAAAGGATCAGGACCTTCATTTCTAAAGTTTATCTTTAAATTTTCTAACTGAATATTCAATATTATCCACCTATTCTTTTTAAGTTTGCATCATAAGTTCCACTTCTAGGTTTTTTCGTCCCTAAATTTTTCACTGAACTTGCACCTTCCCAAGCACCAGCAATATGGCAAGTTCTATCAATATTTATATATTTGGGATGTTTCTTTTAAATACCAATTACTTCAAGAAGTATAATTAGGGGATGAGTAACCTAATCTTTTTGCTGCATTAGCTACAGTTTTTGGATTATTATTATCATATTTGTAACTGCAGTTTTAAAATTATCTTCATAAATAATGTCATTAAATTCGATGATATATAATAGCTATTTAAAGTTTGTGATATTATAACATAAATTATTAATTAATTAATTTTGATTAATGTAATTTGAGGTGTTTCATGACTCTTACTCTGAAATAGTTTTCTTTCAATTTATTTTAGAGTATGTTTTTGACCAGTTCCTACTCATTAAAAAATTATTATTATCTATTTATAAATGAAAGTATTTTTGATAGATGTATTTTATATTTGAAGAAACATTGTTCATTATTTTTAAATCTTTAAAGAATTCCCAGTAGTTAGATTTGATTAAATAATATATTTAAAAAGTAGATTAAACTATCGCAAAATTGATAAAATAGTAATTAATAGAAGATAATTCGATAGGTGATAATGATGGGAAACTTGTTAAAGATAGAAAATATGCAATATTCATTAGAAAATCTTAATAATTCAGTGCAAAAATGGAAATCTTCCTCAGATGGTAAATATTTATTAACATATCCAACCGTTTATATAATAAATGATAAAAAACGTGGAAGTAATTTTGAGGTTTATGTTGGAGAAACAGCAGATATTAGAAATAGAACTAGACAGCATCTTAATGTAGATAGAAAAATGAAACCATTTTGGGATGATTTTTCTATATCCAATAATTCATCAATGTACGTTATAGGCCATGAATTGTTTAATAAGTCATTAACCTTAGATATTGAAAATAGATTAATGCAGTATTTATTAAGTGTAGATAATGTTTCTAGAGTTCATAATAGTAGAACAAATCAACAAAATGAATATTTTACTTCTGATAAGCTAGATGACATATTTTCTGATATTTGGAAGGCATTAAATAGAAAAAATAAATCTTTATTTCCAATTGAAAGTATTATTAAAGATTCAGCAATATTTAAAGCATCACCTTTTCATAAATTAACTCAAGAGCAAATAAATGCCAAAGAAGAAATATTAGATAAAATTAAAGAATCTGTTATTTCAAATGAGGAAGGACAATTAATAGTTGTTGAGGGTGAAGCTGGATCAGGAAAAACGGTTTTAATGAGTACATTGCTTTATGAAATTGGAAAATATAATTTAGATTTAGATAGAAATATAGATATTCATTTATTAGTAAATCATAATGAGCATGTATCTATCTATAATCAAATAGTCACTAAATTAGGAATATCTACTAAAGCGAATGACATTGTTAGTAGACCAACTAGATTTATTAATAGTCATTCAACAAATGAAAAAGTAGATGTTGTAATTGTTGATGAAGCACATTTACTTTTAACTCAAGGGAAGCAGAGTTATCAAGGTAAAAATCATTTAAATGATTTATTAGAAAGAGCTAAAGTAGTTGTTATTGTTTTCGATTTAAAGCAAGTACTTAAAACTGAACAAATATGGGAATTAGATAAGTTGAACTATTATTTTGATAGTGCAAAAATTAAGAATAATCATATCAGATTGAAAAATCAAATGCGTATTAATGGTGATGAAGCAACAGTTAATTGGATAAGAAATTTGGTGGATAATCAAAAGATAAGTAATATTCCATATGATAATAAGGGGTATGAAATTAAAATTTTTGATACACCAAATGAATTAAAAAAAGCCATAAACGATAAATCTCAAAATACAGATAGTGGTATATCAAGAATGCTTGCTACTTTTGATTGGCAATACAAAGAAAAATCCCCTGAGAATGAGGATTATTGGAGAGTGAAAATTGGTGATTGGTCAATGCCATGGAATTATCAGCTAAAAGTAAGTAGAAAACAGAAAAATTTGCCATGGCTTGAGCAAAATCAATCAATAGACGAAATTGGCTCAACATATACAATTCAAGGTTTAGACTTAAACGTTGCAGGAGTAATAATTGGACCTTCAGTAAAATATAGAGATGGTAGAATCATTTTTGATGAAAAAAGTAGTGCCAATAAAAAAGCTACACAACGAAGAACATTAGAAGATGGTTCAAAGCATTATTTCTCAGAAATGCTATTGAAAAATGAATTAAATGTTTTACTGACACGTGGTGTTAATGGACTATATATTTATGCAGTAGATGATCAATTAAGAGAAGTACTAAAAAAAGCGTCTAAAGGTGATAAAAATGGATAAAACAGAAGAAGTGCTAAAAGAAATCAATCGATTTAGGGATGAGCGTAACTGGAGACAATTTCATAATGAAAAAGATCTATCTTTATCAATAAGTTTAGAAGCAGCTGAATTACTTGAGTTATTCCAGTGGAAAGCATCTGAAGAGGTAGTGAATACTAACCAAGAAAGGTTAGCAGAAGAATTAGCAGATGTATTAATCTATAGTTATATGCTAGCAGATAACTTAGATTTTGATATTAATGATATTATTCGTAAAAAACTAGAGAAAAATGCTGAAAAATATCCAATAGATAAAAGCAAAAATTCGAAGAATAAATGCTAAGATCTATAAATTAAGGATATTAATATATAGTGAAATTTAAATTAAAAAGTAATTAAATTTTCAAATTTTACTTCTTATCATACTTAAATTTATATATTGGATATATTTGTTCTGAATAGACAATGTCATGACCATGTGAAGTGGTAATTAATTTAGGTTTAACTTTATCAATGATGCTTCCATTATTAATATTTTGTGTCATATCATAGGTGAATTTATTTATTGGTGGATGTAATGTTTCGGAATTCGTGATGAATAAATCTCCACAAATCAGCACATCATCTTCGTTGTGGTAGTAGATTACATGTCCTGGTGCATGACCGGGTGTTAAATAGTAAGTGAAAGGCATATTTAATGATGGTTGCAGTGGCTGCACTTTATGCGCAACATGTGTTGTTTCAACTTTGTTTTTATTTGGATAAGGTAATGTGCCATTAATGTAAGGTAATTCAAGTTCATGCGCGTACATCGGAATATTGAGTGCTTCAGTTATTATACTTGCGCCATTTATATGATCTAAGTGCCCATGTGATAAAAGAATTGCTTGAGGTGTACCAAGTAGTTGCGCTGTTTTTATTTGTGTATCAGCATAGAATGCCATTCCTGTGTCTATAATATATACATTATCTCCATTCACTACATACCATGTGTTGATAATAATTGGAATACCGACATTAGTTTCTACAGTTAATTTATAGATATGATTTGATATTTGTTTTAGTTCCAATTTCCCCGCCCCTTTGTAAAATTTGATATGATAAAAGTGTAAAATAGGATTATTTCTATCACAAGAAGGCACAAATAAGTAACTGGTTGATTATAGGAGGGAAACTATGATGTATACAACAATCAAGTATGGTAATTGTAATGCAGTGATTCAACGTGGATGTCCGATTGAAACCATTCTTCGAGCATTAGGTGGTAAATGGAAAGGCATCATAATTAGTGCACTTTATCATGAACCTCATTTTTATAATGCGCTACATAGAGATATACCAGGAATAAGCAGAAAAACATTAACAGAACAGTTGAATGATTTAATTTCACTACAAATTGTACAAAGGGAAGAAATGGATGATTACCAAAATAAGGTTAAGTATGCGTTAACACCAAAAGGGGAGGTCATCTATCCAATGATTCAAGAAATGACAAATATTATAAATACAGATTTATAGATATTAATTTAGTAGGGTAAACAACCGCATTATAAACTGAAAAGCACAAGATTATCACAAATAATAATCATAAGTTTCTTTACTGGTAAAAAACATAAGTATTTAGAGTGTTAGTTAATCCCGATATAATCAATAAAATCTCCCTTATTAACAAGGGAGATTTTATAGTTTCAAAAATTTATGATTCTACTTCTTCCATCTGAGCTTCAAACTCATCCAGCAATGCGAGTGCTTCGTCTGTCGAATGTGTCTGCATCAATTGATGTCGTAGTTCGCTAGCACCTCTCATGCCACGTACGTAGATTTTAAAGAATCTGCGTAAGGGCTTATATTGTCGATTTTCATCTTGGGTATATTTGTTGAACAATGCGAGATGTAATCTCAATAAGTCTAATAGTTCTTTACTTGTATGTTCGCGTGGTTCTTTTTCAAATGCATAGGGATTATTAAAAATACCTCTACCAATCATGACACCATCAATGCCATATTTTTCTGCCAATTCGAGGCCAGTTTTTCTGTCTGGGATATCACCATTAATAGTAAGTAATGTATCCGGTGCGATGTCGTCTCGCAATTTTTTAATTTCTTCGATCAATTCCCAATGTGCATCAACTTTACTCATCTCTTTGCGGGTACGGAGGTGTATGGATAAGTTTGCGATATCTTGTTCGAAGACGTGTTTTAACCATTCCCTCCACTCGTCTATATCATAATATCCGAGGCGCGTTTTAACACTTACCGGTAGACCTCCTGCTTTGGCTGCTTGAATAATTTCGGCTGCAGTTTCAGGTCGTAAAATAAGCCCAGAACCTTTACCTTTGCTTGCAACATTGGCTACTGGACAACCCATATTTAAATCAATACCTTTAAAGCCCATCTCAGCCATGCCGATACTCATTTCTCGGAAATGCTCTGGTTTGTCTCCCCAAATATGAGCGACCATAGGTTGTTCATCTTCACTGAATGTTAAGCGTCCGCGTACACTGTGCACACCTTCAGGATGGCAAAAGCTCTCAGTATTTGTAAATTCAGTGAAAAATACATCAGGTCGACCTGCTTCACTAACCACATGGCGAAAAACGATATCTGTCACATCTTCCATAGGTGCTAAAATAAAAAATGGACGTGGTAATTCACGCCAAAAATTTTCTTTCATAATATATTTAAACCTTCTTTTCTATTAATATATCGACTTTTTATACATGATGATATTACCATAAATTATAAAATTACAAAATGGTTGCTGATCAGTAATAACCTTTTGGAAGCAATTTCTTTCAATTGTATAAAAACGTATGATGACTATGATAATTTTACCAATGTAATGAGTAACAAACAATCGACTTTTTAAATTATTTAAAGTGATCAAAAATTTATGAATAATTGTAGTTTTACAAAAAAATCATAATGCAGCATCCCCATTAAGATATATGTGAACTATGGAAGCGCGCAACGATGAATTTTTTGATTGTAGAGAAGCTATAAGTATCGATTAATACAAAGTCTGACGATAAATTTATAATGGATTATTATTTCCTGGAAAATAGTTATAGAAAGAAATGAATGCAGATAATGTTTACTTGTAAATTAAAAAATTTTTATACGCACAAATTGACAAATGCATTTAATTTTAAGTCTTGAGTATCGTTATTTTGAGTGTAAAAAGATTTGTTTTATCATGTAATATAAGATAAATGATATATAGATTGATTACTAAAAGTTTAGAATTAGACTATAAAGGGAGTGTGTTTATGAATATAAAGCGATTGGATCATTTAGTGTTAACGATATCTAGTATAGAGGAGACTGTTGCATTTTATGGAGATGTATTAGGTATGGAAGTTATCAAATTTGGTGAAGATAGAACCGCATTGAAATTTGGTAATCAAAAGATCAATCTACATCAGAAAGATAATGTTATTAAGCCAAATGCTAAAAATGCAGTGCCAGGATCTGCTGACCTTTGTTTTATAACAGATGTTCCTATTGATGATGTAATAAAACATGTTAAAAGTTTGGGGATTAGTATAGAAATTGGTCCAGTAGAAAGAACCGGGGCATCAGGTGAAATTAATTCAATATACTTAAGAGATCCAGATGAAAACTTAATTGAAATCTCAAACTATAAATAATGGTATAGTTACCCTATTTTTGCTGTATATTTTTAATAGACTTTAAAATAAGTTTTTTAATCATAATTCTAATGCTTTTTCTCTCTGTAACATTAGAAACATCGTATTATTAGAAAAACAACCTTTTGTGTGATTAAGATTAATCGCTTTAACGCCAGGGTGTTGGTTCTAGTGTTATTTTTTATAAAAAATTTCGAGTAACTATATTGCTAGGATTATAAATTTGATGTGCACTATACATAGGTATTCGAACTAAAACATTAAACGAATCCATGAATTGTAGTCTTATTATTCTTTAAGGCTTACCTCGTTATAAAAACCACTGGAGTTTGACGGCTTCAGTGGTTTGTTTATTCATACTATAGTTGATATATCTATGAGAATTATCCCTTTTCTTTTTGTGTAATTATTAAAATAATAAATGCGATAATCATATAAAATGTTATTAGCCACATCACTGTATGATAATAGCTGATTATATTCGTAATTTGAGAAGTTATTAATACGATAATTGATAAACCAACTGGTCCACCTAGTTGGTGCATACTATTAGTCATGCCACTTGCAGCGCCTGCTATTTTATTATCGACTTTATAAATAGCAGCGTTAGTTAAGGGAGCAAGAATCCACCCTTGTCCAAGTCCTACAAATATCATTGGAAGTCCAATTGCTATCCAATAACCATTGGAAGGGTCAACGAATGCAGAAATAACTAAACCTATAATTAATATAAGTTGTCCTGCGAGTAATACACGTGTATTTCCGAATTTTTCTGTAATTACTGGTAAGTACATTGCAGCAATAAAGTTTACAATTGTTAGTGGTAAAAATCCAACACCTGCTTGTAATGGTGTATAGTGATAAATTTGCTGCATGATTTGAGGCAGTATAAACCAATAAGGAAGCATTGCCATCATAAATATAAATCTACCTATATATGCGCCGGAACGTACAGAATTTTTAAAAAGAGACAATGGCATTAATGCATAGTCTAATTTCTTTTCTAACCAAACAAAAGCAATGATAAGTATCAAACCTAAAATGATGAAAGATAATACATTATCTGTAATGCCATAAACCAAACTCATAGCTGCAACCACAGACAGAATGGCACCTAAATAATCTATCTTTACATGTTTTATTGGCGTTTGTTTAACATATAATAACGTTAAAATAATTAATAGAATTGTGAAGGGTACGTTAATTAAAAATCCTGAGCGCCAACTGATAGCACTTGTTAACCATCCTCCTAATAGTAAACCCACACTTGCACCTATGCCAGCTGTTGCCCCATAATAGCTGATTGCTTTGATACGTTTTTTACCTTCATACGTATCCATAAGAAGTGCAAGAGAAGTAGGAGCAATAATAGCAGAACCAATGCCTTGTATCGCTCTAAAAGAGATAATTTGATATTCTGTTTGAGAAATGCCAATTAATAAACTAGATATACCAAATATCATTAAGCCGATTAGAAATATTCTTTTACGCCCTAGAAGGTCTCCGAGTCTGCCTGCAAGTAATAAAAAACCGCCAAATGTAATTGTGTAAGCATTAGAAACCCAAGAGAGTGAAGCATTGTTCATATGAAGATCATGTGCTATTTTAACTGTACTTGTGAATATAATGGAATTGTCCATCAATATTAAAAAGTAACTGAATAAAATAATCGGTAATACAATACCGAATGTGTGTTTCGACATGTGTAAAAACTCCTTTAAATTAATAAAAGTATTATAATGTATGGAGTGGACTCCCGAGCAAGGCTATTTTATAAATTTTTTTCTACAATGAAATTAAATCTAGTTATTGAATTGATTTAGTTATGGAAGGGGTAGATATTATGAAAACGAAAGAAGTAGTAAAATTAATGGAAATTTCTCAAGATACGCTTAGATATTATGAAAAGGTCGGTGTAATTCCACCTGTTACGCGTGATAAAAACGGTTATCGTGATTATAAGGATAATGATTTAAACTGGGTTTATTTAGTAAAACACTTAAGAAGAGCAGGAGTTAGTATCGAGTCATTAGTAGAATTTTGCAGACTGGGTCAATTACCTAAAGACCAATATATACAAAATCAACAAAAACAAGTCTTAAATAATCAACTAGACGAATTAAATGAAAAATTGGAAACGGTTCTTAATGCTAGAGATTTACTGCAATATAAAATTGAAAATTATGATAATCATATTGCTAAAATTGAAGCGGGTGAAGTTGATGAGGAAAATATTGAACGACTTTGGGAAAAAGCTGTTAACAAATAGCTTGCCGTTGAGTTAACTCCATGGTATAAGATTTCAAATATAGGAGGTGCTTTCATATGAAAATGAGAGTATTAGGAAATTCTAATATACAAGTTTCAGCGATTGGTTTAGGCGCTATGGGTATGGATCATGCTTATGGTCCACAATCTGATAGGGATGAAATGAAAAGTTTACTTAAACGAGCTGTTGATTTAGGATGTAATTTTTTTGATACTGCACCTGTGTATGGTGAATCCAACGAAAGGTTGTTGGGCGAAGCATTTAAAGGTATAAGAGAGAATGTAATTATTGCAACTAAGTTTGGTATCACAGGACAAGAAAAGGTATCGAATAAAATTCAAAACAAACTTAATAGTAAACCTAATAGTATAAGACAACAAATTGATGGATCTTTAGAAAGATTGGAAACAGATTATATAGATTTATATTTTCAACACCGAGTTGATCCGGATGTAGAACCAGAAGAAGTAGCACAAACAATGAGTGAACTCATTCAAGAAGGTAAGATTAAAGCATGGGGCGTTTCCGAAGCACCACTTGATTATATTAAAAGAGCACATAGAATATGTCCAATATCTGCTATAGAAAACCAATATTCTATGGTATATAGAAAACCAGAAGATGAACTCTTTGAATTTTGTGAAGAACAAAATATAGCATTTGTAGCGTATAGCCCACTTGGAAATGGCTTCTTAAGCGGCAAATATTCTGACAATCAATCATTTTCTGATGATGATTTTAGAAGTGAAATGGGAAGATTTAAGCCTGAAGTAATGGCACAAAATCAAGCAGTATTAGATGAAATTACACAAATGGCCAAAGATAAAAATGTAACACCTGCACAAATTGTACTTGCATGGGAATTACACCAAAAACCATTTATTATTCCAATACCTGGTACGACTAAAATAGAACGTCTTAAAGAAAATTTGAAAAGTAATGAAGTAGAATTAAGTGAACAAGAACTTGATTACCTTAATCAAACTTTAGACAAACTTGATATTGATGAAACACATTTTTAAAAAGTTAGTAAATTGAAGAAAATACAGTATTAATTAATGCAAGTAAAGACGACAATTGTATTAGCTGAACATCAGGGAAAGCTTGTTCAATCAGTTTAGTAATTTAAATATAGTTTTAAGAAATTATTACATTTGTTAAAAAGGTCAAAGGGATAGTAGTAATGTAATCGATCAAGTGGTAAAACTAATTGGTTATGTAGATATCAGGGCCTAGGCACACGAGTTTATTAAATCTGAAGTTGTGCTTCTCTACAATCAAACATAAATTCACCAGTAAAGTTATTGAAAAAATATAAATTTAAAGAATCATATGATAAAACCACCTATTGCCAAGGTGGTTTTATTTAAAAATAGAATTAGTTAATTTTATTTAATGCATATTCAATCTCAAATTCACCATCTGTCATATCAAATGATTTATTTATCGTATTTTCATTTTCTAGTGAATTTAATATAGTTAATGCAACATTTTCTCTTGAAGTTGTATGATAATCAAGTTTATCTCCAGCAATGATTTTTCCATATCCATGTTCATCTGTTAAATGAGATGGACGGATAATTGTATAATTAAGGCCACTATTTTTTAACCACTCATCTGCGTAAAATTTTGCAATACTATAAGGGGCGAGTGCAGTATCTATCTTTGTATCATCTTCAAAATCATGAATTCTGTCGACATACATCCCACTTAGCATAATAAATCTATTCACGCCCGCTTGTTTAGCTGCTTCTATAGATTTCACAGCACCATCTAAGTCTATTTGAATCGTTTTATCAGTATCAGTATGACCACCAGATCCGGCAACAAATACAACTGCATCGACTTGTTGACTCATGTTTGCCAGTGACGAAATTGAACTTTCTAAATCTCCGATAATAGTTGAGATACCTTTTCGTGAAAAGAAATCCTGCTGACTTTCTTTTCGAATCATAGCAATGGGTGTATGATTTTTAGAATTTTGAAGTTTGTCTACTAGAATTTTACCAACTTTACCATTTGCCCCGATAACTAAAACTTTCATATGATATCTATCACCTTTCACAAAATTTATTTTATATTCCAAATCCACCATCTATACTGTAATTAGCTTCAGTCACCAATACGGTTTTATTTTGGAATACTTGTTTCATAGTCGTTCTCCTTTTCGAAAAATGAAAGTGAATTAAATTTATACCCCAATAACACTGACACGTTTACGAACGTAATCATTTTCTATAATTTCAACAAAAGCCATAGCAAAATCTTCATAGCTAATATAGCTTTCGCCTTTTTCATTAGTAAAATATTCTTCTCCACCGATAATGTATTTTCCAGTTCTTGCACCATCTATATCTAATTCAAATGCAGGTGTTACATATGTCCATCGTAAGTTTGAAAAAGAGCGTAGACGATTAAGATTAGCGCTCAATACTTTACCTAAAGGTTTAAGTTCGTCAGGGAAATCTGCTTGATCCATTACTTGTAATGAATGTGATTTATTGATATATAATGTTCCTGCACCACCAACCATCAATAATTTTGTTTCTGTACCTTCTAATAGGTTTGCTAAGTGTGATAAACCTGTTGTGTGGATATCAAAAGTTTCCTCAGTCCAAGCGCTCACTGCGTTTACTACTGCATCTAAGCCTGTTAAATCTGCTTTATTTAAGTTCATTAAGTCTTTTTCTAAAATTCGCTCAAAGTTATCATTTCTTTTTTGTCTAACAATTGCTGTAACCTCATGACCTTTTCTTTCTGCTTCTTTTGCAATTAGATTTCCAGCATTTCCATGTGCACCAATAACAGCTATTTTCATATTTAAAAACTCCTTTTATTAAAATTTATAGTTTATTTATTTTAAGATTGTAAAACTAAATTACTACGACGATTAAATAACCAAATCAATAATGCTAAGACATTAAGTGCGAGTCCCGTTGACATGATTCCGAGCCAACCTGAACTTGCCCAGATAGGTCCAGAAATAATGGAACCTATAGCGCCACCGATAAAATTGCCTACGACAATTGCAGTGTTTAAGCGACTTCTTTCAGTAACAGGTAAGTTGAATAGTCTAGTTTGTCCTAATACTAAAGCACTTTGTGTCGCGACATCTAAAATGATAATGACGATGATAATCGCAATAATTGAATTGCTGAACAATGCGCCAATCACTAAAGATAAGGCAATCAAAATAATAGATATACCAGTAACAGGGATAGACAATCCGCGATCATGAAAAATACCTGCTCGTTGTGCTGCTAGAGCACCTACTAAACCAATAAGACCAAATAGCCCAATTTGACTAACAGAATAATAAAATGGTCCATCAGACAATAAGTAGGTTAATGATGTCCAAAATAATGAAAAGTTAGCAAATATTAAAGCAGTTATCGCAAGTGTAGGTGGGACAACTTTATATTTTTTTACAGTATTAAAAACCGATAACAGTAATTTGATATACGATATTTGGTTATTTGTCGGTAATTTAGGTATAACTTTAAATAATACAATAGCGATTAAAATAATTAATATGCCTGCAATCCCAAAGACAAATCGCCAGTTGATTAAATCGGAAATAACACCACTCACAGTTCTGGATACTAAGATACCTGTTAATGCACCAGATGACACAATACCAACTACTCGACCACGACTATTTGAATCAGCGAGTTCACTAGATAATGGAATTAATAATTGTCCAGCTACGGTAGTCAATCCAAGTAAACCTAACAAGAGTAGTAAAAATGAAAAATTGGGTGCAACGCTTGCACCTATAAGCATTAATCCAGATAAACTCATTACTAATGGAATAAAAAGCTTACGGTTTAATACGTCACCTAATGGAACTAATAAAAACACACCTAATGCATAGCCCAATTGTGTAACAGTTACTAGAATGGATGCACTTGTCGGTGTTATATCAAGTGAACTAGCAATAACTTTAAAAAGTGGTTGAGTTAAATACAAATTGCCAATTGCTAAACCAGATGCAACAGCAAACAATAGCACCGTAAATCTACTTAACTTCCAATTCTTGTGCATAGCTTTAATCTCCTTTCATCCAATAAATAAGCTCGATATTTACAATATTGAGTATTTGAAGTAATATTACTTTAATACCTTCGAGTTACTCGAAGTCAACACTTAAAATAAAAATAAGGTGATAAATATGTATACAATTAAAGAAGCATCTAAAATTTTAGGGTTAACTGAGCACACATTACGTTACTATACAGATAAAGGATTAACGCCAAGTCTTATTAGAGATGAGAATAATAAACGATTATTTAATGACGCTTCATTACAATGGTTAGCAGGCGCAAAAAAACTCAAAACATGTGGCATGTCGATCGATAATATAAAAAAATATGTAGATTTATGTCTAGAAGGCGAATCAACAATTAATGAACGCTACGAACTCATTGCAGCTCAAAAAGAAGAAGTTCTAAAGAAATATGAAGAAATTAAAAAAATGAAAGAATACATTATAAATAAAGAGCAACACTACAGAGATATTATGGAAGGTAAAATAGAAGACGATACAAACCCATCATTGTGGGGAAATAGTGATAAAAAATTTGACTATATAGAAGTATAGTTTGTATAGATATGAAGATAATAGAACCAACAAATACTTAAACGTGAATAAGATGGACCGCTAATATAAAAAATAAGCGAAGTGCTTTGGCACTTCGCTTAATCAATTATTATTGAGATGAATCTGTGATTTTTAAAATAGTATCCTTATCTTTTGAAACATCGATTTGTTGAAGTATTTGATGTTTAATTTGATTGATCTTACCTCGTTTTAATATACTACTTGAAAAGTTCTTAGCTGAATATTGATTCCAATATTCTAATTCTGCGTATAGTTCATGACATGATTTCATGATATAACCACCTTTATAATTATATACAATAAAATAGCTCTTCAAATTAAGAAGAGCATTACATATCTTCTCATCTTTCAGTCTAAATACTGTTGGAATTAGCACATCGCAAATTAGCTGTTGCTGGAGCTTCTAAGGGCCAAATCCCTCCACTCACTCTTAATAAGAGAACTATTTTATTAAGATGATTATAACACAATATAAATGCTTTTGAATATTGACGTGTAGTAATTTTTAGATAAATTGAATTAGTGGTGTATTAAGGCAATATCTATTAAGTATTATACGAGACTGCCTTTTGATATAAAGCAATGTAATCCTGAGAATGACTATTTTTAATTGTTAAAAATATAAATATTTTGTGTTTCATAGTTCTGTTGATTAGATTAGTAAAAGTGAAGATTGACCACCTTAATATTAATCAATGTTTTAATTTTGAGGAAACCTATTAATACTATTAATTTATTTGTTAAAATAGTGTTAAGCAAAAAAATAAAACAGTCAAGGTGGGTTATGATGGGGCAATTGGTAAAGGATACATTGTCAGCGTGGTTGTTAATTGAATCTTTAAGTCCTGGTAAAGTAGATTATACAACTGAAGATGTTTTGTCATCAAACCATTTCAAAAATGGAAGGAAACAAACGAAACTTCAAAGTTTTAATGAATATTTTGATATATGGAACGATAATCGTTTTATTGTTTCAGATGAGAAGAAGAAAACTGGCAATATAATATTTAAATTCTATAGACATTGCTTTTACTATAATAAGATTAATCTGAAAATTCAAGATATTTTTAGTAATCATTCAGATATTTATAATCCTAGTACAAAGCATTGTTATGGTTATACTTTCAATACTGATGAAAAAGGTAAGGTCTTAAGTGATTCAATACATATACCAATGATAATGAGCGCTTTAAAAGAAATTGAAAAAAATAAAAACGCTGATATAGAAGAGCGATACAATGATTCAGTAAATAAATTTCTGCAGAAAGTAAAAGAAATTTTAGCAGATGAGCCTATTAATGAACAAAAACTAGAAAAAATGGATAAAGCATACGATACGTTTTTCTCAGTACTACATTCAACAAATGACGGCTTGTTTGAACATTATGTAACAATCGATTTCTTGAATAATTATAATTCTCCGCAACCAGAATTTAATAGTTTCTTTATAAGTGATATAGAAGAGGCAAGAAAAAATCCAAGTGACGCTTTAATAAGTTATATAGAAGGAGTTGATGATAGTCAACGTATAGAAGTTGATGAAAATAAAGAAATTATTGAGAAATTTTTGCATCCTTCACAATTACCTGATGGACGCTGGCCTTCACAAACTGAGCATAGATTATCTCTTATGCAACAGCTCGCTGTGAATCGTATTACGAATACAGATGCAAATATTGATTCAGTTAATGGACCACCTGGAACAGGGAAAACGACTTTATTAAAAGATGTTTTTGCACACTTTGTTGTTGAAAGAGGTAAAGAATTAGCTAAACTGAAAAATCCTAAAGATGCATTTGAGAAAACTAAGTTACATGAAACAGATGAAAGAGATGTTTATCTTTTAAAAGAGAATATTTCAAAATATAAGATGGTTGTCGCTTCTAGTAACAATGGTGCAGTTGAGAATATATCTAAAGATTTACCAAAATTGGAAGAGGTTATTAGAAATCCTGAAAAATGCAAATTTCCAGAATATGAAAAGAGTTACGCAGAATTAGTGAAAGAGTTAGGTCAATTTGCAGGGATTGCTGAAGGTTTAATCGGCGAAAAGGCATGGGGATTATTTTCAGGTGTATTTGGTAAAAGTAAAAATATTAATGAAGTACTGGACCAACTGTTGAAACAAGATGATGAAAATATCGGTTTTGCAAAATTGCTAAAAAACGAAAATAATAATTTGAGTTATTTAGAATTGATGAAAGAGTGGAAAAAACAACAAAAATTATTTTTAGAAGAACTAAATAATGTTGAAAACTTGAAAAAAGAAGCAACAAAAGCATTTGATGTATATAAAGACTATGAACAATATTTAATTGATGAAATTTCACTGGAAAGTGAAAAACAAACAATAAAGAAACAATTAGAAAAAACAAAACTTGAAGTAGAGAATGGTAATAAAAAATTAGAAGATTTGAATAATCAAATTAATTATAATGATAAGCAATTGGGTATTATAAGTGACTTAATGCAATCTATAAAGGCAAATAATAAAGGTTTAATCAATAAATTGAAAGCTTTAATCAATGCTGAAGAAGACAGTCAATTTCAGGAATATAATAAAGAACAACAAGAGTTATTAACAAAAAAGCTGAACTTAGAGAGAACTAAAAATTCAATACAAGAAGATATTACTGATAAAAACACAAAACAAGAATCTTTAAATCAGCAACTAATAAAAGTTCAAAAGCATTTGGCAAGTATTGAATATAAAGTACAAGACTTTGAAACGTATTGTGTCGACTCTAAATTCACGATTCCCTCTAAAGATTTTTGGAATGAAAATAATTATGATTCAAGACAAATCTCAAATTTATGGACAAGTGATGAATTACAGTATAGAAGGGCAATGTTATTCCTAAGATCAATGATTTTACATAAATTGTTGTTAATAGCTAACAATACAACTATTTATTATGGTATCAAGGATTTTAAGGATAGACGAAGGTTGATAGATGCAAAACCTGAGGTTGTATATAATGCATGGAATGTGATGCACTTGATATTTCCAATTGTCAGTACAACGTTTGCTAGTTTTAAATCTATGTATCAAAGCATACCACAAAATTTTATTGATCATTTATTTATAGATGAAGCGGGACAAGCAATTCCCCAAGCAGCAGTTGGTGCTTTGAATCGATCTAAGCATATGGTGGCTGTAGGGGATCCTATTCAAATAGAACCTGTTGTTACGTTAGAAAGTCATTTGATAGATAATATTCGGAAAAATTATAATGTTCCAGAACGTTTAGTATCAAAAGAAGCATCGGTGCAAGCTATAGCAGACAATGCCAATCGTTATGGATTCTGGAAAAAAGATGCTACTGAGGAAGATCAGAAGACGTGGATAGGAATTCCATTATGGGTGCATAGACGTTGTTTAAATCCTATGTTCTCAATTGCTAATCAGATAGCTTATAACAATAAAATGGTGTTACCTAGCGACATTGAAAAAGTAGGGAAAACGGGTTGGTTTAATTCGAGAGGGACTTCATTGCAAAAGCAATATGTGAAAGAACATGGTGAAAAAGTATTAGAATTGCTAGCTAATGATTGGAATGAAGCAATCAAAAATGGAGAGATGGAACCGAATTCTTTTGTGATTTCTCCATTTTCTGCAGTCCAAAATCAAATCAAGCAATTAGTAAAATCTAGATTGCCTCACAAGACTAATATAGAACGGGGAACAATTAGTCGATGGGTGAATAAATCTATAGGTACTGTACATACTTTCCAAGGGAAAGAAGCACAGAAAGCATACTTTGTAGTTGGTACTGATAATACACAAGACGGTGCTGTAAACTGGTCTTGTGAGAAACCTAATTTATTGAATGTAGCAGTAACAAGGGCTAAAAAGGAATTCTATGTTATTGGTGACCTTCAAAGAATACAATCTAAACCGTTTTATGAAATTATATATAAAGAAAAGAATATTGATTAAGCATATATTTGATAAGTGTATAAATCAGGCTTAATGGGAGATGAAATGATGGTTGAATTAGTTGATAAAACATGGATTAAATTTTATAGAAAACTTGCTAATAGATTACTTGATTTTCGTGAGCAGCGAGATCAACTAATTAATAATATAAAAAGAGTATATGAACTTGCAGAAATGAAACTACCTACGCTAGAGCGAGATAATAATATAATGGATATAGATCCATTTACTGTTTTTTCATTGTTTAATAAAAGTTCTATGAGAGTATCTAATAAAATTAAAATTGCTAAATATTTAGCTGAAATTTTAAATGTAGAGGCAGATATACCGACTAGTTTTGAGAGTATACCCACAGTTAATAATATGGGAGCTACATTCTATTATTTTGTTGGAGACCGAGAAGAAGATGATATAGATGAGTTATGGTCGTTGTTTGAGGCAGCATTAAATTATTCTAATGAGAATAATGAGTATCGTGCTAATCAATTTATTCACTATTTTGATCGAGTGATTTCCAAAAAAGGAATAGGCAATAGTAAGTTAACAAGTGGTTTGTATTGGATATCTCCTCAAACATATGTGAATTTAGATAAGCGCTCAATTTGGTATATTTATGAGTCTGGTAAAATCCCAAACGAACTAACGAATCAAATGCCAAAATTTACATATTATTTAAGCGGTAAGGATTATTTAAACATTATTAAAATATTAAACGATTATTTATTTAATGCACAAAAAGAATTAATTGATTTTGTTGATTTCAGTTATGAAGTTTGGCGGTATTCAGAAGAAATAAAAAAACAAAAAAAAGAATCTAGTATTAAAGAAGTTGAAACAACTGATGCGGATAAGGATATCGAATCGAAAGATTATTGGATTTTTTCACCTGGGTCTCAAGGAGTAAATTGGGAGTTGTTTTATGAAAAAGGCATAATGTCTATTGAATGGAATGAAATAGGTGATTTTTCAATATATAGCAATAAAGAAGAAATAAATAGTAAATTACAGGAAGTACATGCTAATGACAGAAATTATACCAACATAACAAATGCAATATGGCAATTCACTAATGAAATGAAAATAGGGGATACAGTTTATGCAAAAAGGGGACAAAATACAATTCTAGGTTGGGGGATTGTCACTTCCGACTATGTTTACAATTCCGATAGCCAATTTAAAAGTATTCGCTATATCGAATGGCAGAATAAAGGTATTTGGCCAATTTTTATTAAACCAGCGAATAAAACATTAACTAAAATTACGCCCTATAATGAATTTGTTAAAAAATTAAATTTACTATTCGAACAAGATGATGTAGAGAAAATTGAAACACCGGATACAGTTTATCCAATTTATACAGATTATGATTTTTTAAATGAAGTTTTCATAGAATCAGATGATTATTTTAAACTCGTTCAGTTAATTAAAATGAAAAAAAATGTCATTTTGCAGGGTCCTCCGGGTGTTGGTAAAACATTTGCGGCAAAACGTTTAGCGTACTCAATGATGGGATGTAAAGATAAAGAAAGAGTAAAAATGATCCAATTTCATCAAAGTTACTCATATGAAGATTTTATTATGGGTTTTCGACCAACAGAAAAAGGTTTTGAACTCCGTAACGGCACATTTTACAATTTTTGTAAGCAGGCGGAAATAGATAGTGAAAATGATTACTTCTTTATCATAGATGAAATTAATCGTGGAAATCTAAGTAAGATATTTGGGGAATTATTTATGTTAATTGAGAATGATAAACGAGGATCAGAATTGGAATTACTTTATGCTGATGAAAAGTTTTCAGTTCCCAAAAACCTCTATATTATTGGAATGATGAACACAGCGGACCGAAGTCTTGCCATACTTGATTATGCACTACGTAGACGATTTGCATTTTACAATATGATGGCATCATTTACTACTAAAGGTTTTAGGTCATATCAAGAGATGTTAGGAAATGAAAAATTTGATTCACTAGTTCAATGCATTCAAAATTTGAATGCAGAAATCATGGTTGATGATACTTTAGGGGAAGGTTTCGTAATTGGCCATAGCTACTTTTGTAATTTAGTCAATACAACAGACGATGTATTATCTAATATTGTAGAATATGAAATACTGCCTTTACTTAATGAATATTGGTTTGATGAGCAGTCTAAAGTTGATTTGTGGGCTGAAAAGTTAAGGGATTCGATAAAATGATAGAGATTAAAAATATCTATTATATGTTATCGTATGCTTTTACTATTTTAAAAGAAAATGGTTATAAAGAAGTATTAACAGAACAGTTTAATAATTCTACTGAATTATATACGGAAATTTTAGTAAAAGGAGTTTCCAATCAAATTAAACGGGGTCTACACTATGAATATGTCGAACAACAAGAGTCACTTACAACGCTTCGCGGTAAAATTGATATTTCACAATCGATTAGAAATCAAGATTTTATGAATAAAAAGCTCAGTTGTACATATGATGAATTCTCTAAAGATAATTATATGAACCAAATAATTAAAACAACAATGTTGTCATTATTAAAAAATAGAATTACAAAAAAGCAAAAAAAGAACATCAAAAACTTACTAGCATATTTTGAAAATATTAAAATACTAAATATACGTACTATAAATTGGAATTTACGTTTTAGTCGAAATAATAAGACTTATAAAATGTTGATATCTATTTGCCAATTAATTATAGAAGGTTTACTTCAAGATAAAAGTGAAGGAAGTAAACAGCTTATGGATTTTATAGATGAACAACGTATGTCACGCTTGTATGAAAAATTTATATTTGAATATTACAAACAAGAATTTCCTCAATTATCAGTGACAGCATCACACATTCCTTGGAGTTTAGATAACAACGAAGCGAAAATGTTACCAAGTATGAAAAGTGATATTATGCTTTCTTGTAATAATAATTACTTAATTATAGATGCTAAGTACTATACTAAATCATTACAAAGCTTTTATGATACATATAAAATTCATTCAGCGAACCTTTATCAAATTTTTACATATGTAAAAAATCAAGATATGAATTTAAAGGTAAAACAAGCGAAGGTTTCAGGAATGCTATTATATGCGAAAACAGATGAAAAAATAGTGCCAAACAATAAATTTCAAATGAGTGGCAATCAAATCAGTGTTACTACATTAGATATGAATACAGATTTTTTTCAAATTAAAAAGCAATTGAACAAAATTGTAAAAGAGTATTTTGATATTTAGTATCAAAATACTCTTTTTAATATATGCTCTTGTAATAATTACAAAATGCATAATGATGTAAAATTAGACACATTGGACTTTTTGATTCTATCACAGATAAATTTAACTACATGCTATATTATTTTGTATGTTTATAATAAATAATATAAGAAATATGATATAATAGTGCAAAATATGAAACATACATAATTTAATTTAGGAGTGTTTGTATTGTTGATAAGTGAGTCAGATTTATCCGTTAGAAGTAAGAATGCATTGATAAATGCTGGATACTTCAATACTGAAGAAATTTACCAAATCAAAGAATCAGATTTAAAAAAAATTAAAAATTTAGGAGAGAAATCAGTCAAAGAAATTATAAATTTCAAACCTAACAAAGTACAAAATTATAATTTGAAGAATCTGAGTTTTAATGAATTAAAAACAAAACGTATCGAAGAAATAGCAATTGAAAATAGTTTATATATTCTTCTAAAGAATAATAATATTCAAACGGTTGGGGTATTCTTAGAATTAAAGAAGGATGATTTGAAAAAATTTAGAGGAATTAATAAAAATGAAATCACGATATTATTAGATATTATAAGTAACATCAGAAATGACTTGAATATGAATTACTGTGATATTGAACAAATAGTATTTACTAATAATTATGTACAAATAAAACAAGGAATAAGTGATGCTCTATACATTAAGGATTCTGAAAATTTAAATTTTTATTTTAGAGATAAAAAGAAATTGAAGACAGAAATCGAGTTAAATTGTATTGATGCAAGGGATAGTGAAATCAAAAAAATAATGGACTTATCTTTAAATAATGTCGAAACATTTATCACGTTTACTCCAAGGAATGTAAATGGATTATCTGATAATAAATTAGAAAAAATTGTAAAAACACTTTTAAATAAATTAGTAGTTATGTATAACGAAAAAATTATTTACGAACCTTTAGAAATCAATTTTTTGAGGAAGCATAGATTTAAATTTTGGTTAAATATTGATGAAAATATTCTGTTATCTATAACTCGAAAAATTAAAAAAATAATAAATAATTATATAGATGTAACCCAATATGGTTTTAATGAGTTGATTTATTTCGTTATTGAAAATAAAGAAATAAATAAAGAAATAAGAGAATTAGAATTTAATATTACAGAGTCAAAAGAAATAGTTTATAAGTATGTAAAAGAGTATTCGAATAAAATGAAATATGAACAATTAAAAGATAATTTTAAGAATGTTAATTCTCAAATTGATTTCAATAAAATATTTAATATGGTTGAGAGTGACGGATTATTTGTTTTAGATGGTATGAAAGTAAAGGTGTTAGATAAGTCATTATTAGATTATGCTAAGCAATTTAAACCCGAAAATCAATATTTAGCGTTAAATTATCGATTGAAAGGGCAAACTCTTCAAGAAGTAGGAGAAAATTTAAATCTAACTCGTGAAAGAGCAAGACAATTGATAAAAAAGGCGTTAATTTATTTACCTGGAAATGTTAAGGAATCAAGAAATTCATATTGGTTTAAAAATTACAATTTAAATCAAACAATTTTTTATTATTTATTTGAAGATGATGGATATAATTATTTGGCTTTAAAGTATGATGAAGGAGAAGAACCCTGGGAAAACATCTTGTATGATGAAAGAGCAGATGATAGTTTGAAACGTAAAGTAACAACTAAATTACAAGAAAATCAAATTATTTTAGGAGAAGTATCAATCATCAAAAAAAGATTACCTATATTAAGGTACATTATTCGCCATTACTGTGAAGATATCACGACACATAAAGAGCTTGAAGAATTATATTCTCTCTTTATCGAAGAAAATATAGGTACTAAAGAAGGATTAGAATTAGACAATAGATATGTAGAGGCAAGAATCAGTGATCAAGATATAGTAGTTGAAAGACCCAAAAAGCAGTTTAGGTTTTATGACTATAATGAATTTGATTGGGAATTGTTTTATGAAGAATTGGGTTTAATAGAATGGCAAGATATGGATCTATCAACGGAACTCATATTTAATAGTAACGAACAATTAATGAAAGATTATAATATACTAAATAAATATGAATTACATAACATAATGAAACGTACTCAAAAGTTTATTAAAGAAGTTGAAATTAAATTTGTGAGAACACCTCATATTATTATAGGAAAGGCTGATAGAAACCAACAAGTGAAAAACCTTTTATTTGAAAACTCTCCGATAAAAAAAGAACAATTAGCAGAACTATATTCTGAAGTATATGGAGTGAAGAAAGGTTCGATTCTAGCTAATTATTTTGGGGAAATAAATGAATACTTAGTAAATGATACTTACATAGTAAGAAATATTGAAATAAGTGAGGATATTTTAAATAAGCTAATAGAAATTGTAGATAATCAGGCAATAATTTTTGTAGATGATATACGCAATGAAATTAGTATAGAGCCAAGTATGGTGACTTTATATTTAAATCAGTTAGGTTACAAAAAATACACTAATTATTACATAAGTGATTACTATAATAATACTACAGAGTTATTTGACGAACTATATTTTAAAAAATACGAAATTATAGATGCATATAAAATACCCTTGAAAATTTGGCATTTAAGCTCATTTGGAAGTCAACTATTTAAAAAAATTTATAGTATGGACCTCATTGAATTTGATAATCACAAATATATAAATATAGAGAAATTAAACAAAATAGGTCTATATAAAGAATTATTTATACAATTTCGGGAAGAGGTTTTGAATTTATTAAAAGATAATGAGTATTGGTCACTTTCAAATATTTTAGAAGTTATAGATACTACGAAAATAGATGAATTTGGTTTTGATAATATATTTTATCGTTCAATATTAAGAGGGGTTGGCAATATTTATAGTCAAAGAATAAGTAATAATTACTTATTTAAATTGAATGAACCAGTAAGTTTAAAAACTTTTTTATATCATATTATAAATTACAAAAAAATCATAGATATTTACAATTTATTATCATTTATAAGTGACACTTACAATATAAACATAGAAAAGTACAAAGTTATAGCTGTGATACAAGATTTAGGTATGTATTACGATGAAATTATGGAGAAAATTTATTTAGATATAGACTATTATTACGAGGAGTTTTTATAAATGTTAAATGAAAAAAAGATTAGTGAAACTAAAGAAACTAAAGAAACGAAGAAATTGACTATAGATGGTCTAACAGAGGTTTATCCTGTTTATAAAATTAGAATAAGCGAACTATATTATAATGATCAGAATGACAGAATTGCTACTTGGATTAGTAAATACAAAGCAGATAATGAAGTGGATAGCATTAATCGAACTGACACAGAATATTATAACGAAATTATAGCTGAATTTATTAAAAAAAGTGATGAAGCAGCATTTAAAAAAACAATGAATAATATCAATGCGATTGGACAACAGGAGCCCATAATTGTATTGAATGATGGACGTATTATTGATGGTAATAGACGATTTACATGTATACGTGAACTTGCAAAAAATGATGAAAAATTCAATTATATTGAAGGAGTTTTAATTGATAAAGATATTGAGGAGAGCAAAAAAGAAATAAAATTACTTGAGTTATATTTGCAACATGGTAGAGAAGAAAGGGTTGGATATAATCCGATAGATAGGTTAGTTGGAGTATATAATGACATTATAGAAAATGAATTGATATCAGTTAAAGAATATGCCAGAAATACTGAGCAATCAGAAGGTGAAGTCAAGAAATTAGTTAATAGAGCAACATTAATGGTAGAATTTCTTGAATTTATTAATATGCCAAAACATTTTTATATCGCAAGAGAGTTGGAATTAGATGGGCCATTAAGCGAAATTAACATGATATTAAATAAAGTTAAAGATGAAGATAAAAAGGAAGACTTAAAAAATATTATTTTTAATTTTATAATGGTTAAACCTGGTGGAGACATGACAAGGTATATAAGAAATATAAAAAACCTAGTCAATACACCACAGTTCGATCCATTTATGGAAGAGCAATTAAACCATGCTGAAAAGGTTCAGGAAAAAATAGAAGAAAAAGACGATGTAGTGGATTTGAATTTTTTAAATACTGAAATTCGTGGAGATGATGAACTAGTAGAAGAAATTAGTGATAGTTATAACAAATATCAAGAAAGAATAAAAAAGACAGAAACTAAAAGTGCACCAAAAAAGCAATTGGAAAAAGCAATTGAAGCTATAGAGAATATTGATAGCATGATTCTAATTTCGTTAGAAGAAGATAAAATTGCTGAATTTTTAAATACATTAACACAATTAGAAGAAGAAATAGTGAAAATTAAAAAAGAGGCTGGAAAAAATGATTAATATTGCAATGGTTGATAATCAACTAACTGTATCAGCCGAAAAGAATGAAATTTTAAAATTAATAAAGACACCAAAATATAAGATGAGAATAAAAAAGTACGTTGAAAATAATACAGATCGAAAGTTAGATTTCAAAAAATCAATTTATTATGCAGATATTAATAAAATTGTTGGATTAATCACACAAGTTTGTGAGCAAAAGAATATAAATTTTGTAATTTCTGAAAATATAGAAGAATATATAGAACAAATACAATCACATATAAATTTAAAATATTCAGTAGGTAATGACATTAAAAAGAGAGATAGTAGATATACAGAGCAATATGATAAATTTAAAGAGATAGTAAATAATGCTTTGGATCGTGAATTAAGAGACAAGCAAATGCTTGATGCATTTTATATGACGTTGATGCAAAAATCTGGTAATTTTTCTGTTCCTGGTTCTGGAAAGACATCAACAGTTTATGGCATGTATGCATATTTATCTCAGAATAAAAGCGTAAATAAAATTATAATGATTGGTCCACTGAATTCATTTGGATCATGGATAGACGAGTTTACATCTTGTTTTGGTGAGAAAGCTAAATTGAATTACTTAAATATTAAAGAAAGTAATAGTGGTAATGAAAAGCGTAAACAATTGAAATATGATAGCGGCGGTAGAAATTTAATTCTTTTAAATTATGAAGTTTTAGAAAGTGTTGAAGAAGAAGTAAAAAATATAATTGATGAACATACCTTAATTGTATTTGATGAGGTGCATAGAATAAAAAATCCAAGTGGCAAAAGAGCAAGCTTCGCTCTAAATATAATAGAAAATGCTAGATATGTAGTTGCGTTAACGGGAACACCGATACCTAATGGTTACCAAGATATTTATAATTTGTTGAATTTATTATATCCATATGATTATAATCATTTTTTTAAATTTGATTTATCATTATTAAAAAATCCTAATGAGAATGAAATAGAATTAATAAATAATAAAATTAGACCTTTTTTTACACGAACAACTAAACATCAATTAAATGTACCACCAGTTAATGAAGATAAGTTTATTAAAGTTACAGCAAATAGAGATGAAGAAGAACTATTTAGGCTATTATTTAGCAAATTTAAAAATAATCAACTTGCTCTATTTGCAAAAATCGCTCAAATGGAAAGCGTTCCTGAGATGTTACTTAATACTACGAATCTCAAAGAATTTACTAGCATGTTTGATTTTTATGAGAACGATATAGACTTAATTGAACAAAAGGATAATAGCAAGGAAATAGAAAAATTAGTAAATAAAATTGAAATATCAAGTAAATTGAAGGAACTACTGAAGTTAGTTGAATCTTTATATAATGAAAACAAAACTGTGATTATTTGGTGTATTTTTATTAAAAGTATGAGAACTATTAAGAAACATCTAGATGAAATGCATATTAATTCAGATATAATATCAGGAGATGTTGATCATCAAAATAGGAAGAATATAATAAATAATTTTAAAAAAAAGAATATAAAAGTACTTATTACAAATCCACATACCCTTGCAGAATCAGTGTCATTACATAAGACTTGTCACGATGCAATTTATTTTGAATATAGTTTTAATTTAGTACATTTATTACAATCCAAGGATAGAATTCATCGATTAGGTTTAAAGGATAAAGATTACACACAATATTATTATATGCAACAAGTATATAAATTTAATCAAGGAAATTATTCGTTAGGAGAGAGAATTTACGAAAGGCTATCTGACAAAGAAAGACTAATGCTAGAAGCGATAGACAATGATAAATTAGAAATACTTCCAACTGATGATGAAGATTTAGATTTTTTCTTCAAAAACGTCTTTAATTAAACTTTAATGAAGCCTTTATGTATTTTTAGTACGGAATACTTTTAATAAAAAAAATAATAGTCATAACTCTAAAATTAAACCTTTTATATTATATTAACTATCAATTCATTGAGAATTAACGGAGGAAACCATGACTGAATATAAAACGAAGCAACAAGTCCACAATAGAGCGAAAGAAGCTGTTGGTAAGACTTTAAAAGAACTCAATGGTGGTAATACAATTACTGGAACTAAAAGTTCAGCGGGCGATGCCTTTGAAACCTGGTTTGGTAAGGAGAAAGACAATGATAGTAAACCAGATATGGAAGAGGCAGGTGTTGAATTAAAAGCAACACCTATTAAAAAATTGAAAAATGGTCAATACAGTTCTAAAGAAAGATTAGTATTGAATATAATTAATTATGATAAGGTTGCGGAAGAAACTTTTGAAGAGAGTAGCTTTTTATATAAAAATGGAACGATTGAGTTAGCGTTTTATGAATATATAAAAGAGGATATTCGAGATAATTGGTTAATCAAAGAAGCAATTTTATATGAGATGAAACACAATCCGATAGACTATGAAATTATTAAGCAAGATTGGCATATCATACATGATTACATAAGAAGTGGTAAGGCGCATGAATTAAGTGAAGGTTTGACAAATTATTTATCCCCTTGTACTAAAGGCGCAACATCAAAATCGGTTAGAAATCAGCCTTATTCAGATATTAAAGCTAAACAACGAGCTTTCTCCTTGAAATCTGGTTATATGACATCACTATTGAGAAAATATGTATTGGGTGATGAAAAAATAAACTCTATAATCAAAGATAAGTTTGAAATAGAAGAGAAATCTATAGAGAATATTGTTCGTGATAAATTTCGTCCATACGTTGGATGGTCAACTGAAGAATTATGTAGTCATTTTAATATAAATCAGGGTGCATATCATTTAAACTATAGAATTGCTTCTGCCATTTTGAATTTGAAAGGTAAAATTACAACGAGCAATCCTTTTCCAAAGGTAGAAGAGTTTGAAAAATCTTCAATAGTAGTTAAAACAATTAAATTTAATGAAAAAAATCAAAATAAAGAGAGTATGTCATTTGAGTCATTTAAGTTTGAGGAATTGGCACATGAAACTTGGGTTGATGAAAATGGTTTTCCAAGTGCTCAATGGCATAATTTTTTACTTGAAACTAGATTCTTATTTTTTGTAGTTAAAACAGAAGGTGAAAAAGATGTCTTTAAAGGTATTAAATTTTTTAGTATGCCAGAAGAAGATATTGAAGGGCCTGTAAAAGAGATGTGGCAGGACACAGTCGATAAGATTAATGACGGTATTATTTTAGAGGCAGTTCCTGATAAAACAACTACTGATGGATGGAAAATAAAAAATAATTTCGTAAATAAATCAGATCAATTAATCTGTCATGTACGGCCACATGAAACTAAGAGAGATTATAGAGAAAATGGTAAATATGCTAATAAGTTACCTCAGCCTATTCGTTGGATTAATAAGCCTAATAGCGATGATTACTCAAATGAATGGATGACTAAGCAAAGTTTTTGGATAAACAATGACTATATTAAAAAGCAGGTTGAGGAATTACTTTAGGCTTTCTATGTTATAATGTAAAATGTTTAATTATAGCAAATATATATAGAACGATCGTTCGGTTTTATGTTATAATAATTAACAAGTAATTATAGGAGGTCGCCTAATGGGTAGTATTAAAGTAGTAGAGTTATTTGCTGGAGTTGGCGGTTTTCGTTTAGGTTTAGAGCAAACAAAAAATCGAATTTTTGATGTCAATTGGGCAAATCAGTGGGAGCCTTCACGTAAAGTACAACATGCTTTTGATTGTTATAATAAGAGATTTGATACAGGTGAACATGTGAATAGAGATATTGCAGAAATTTCAGATGAGGAAATGGCTGCGACGGAAGCTGACATGATTGTTGGTGGATTTCCATGTCAAGATTATTCAGTTGCTAGAAGTTTGAACGGAGAACTAGGTATTCAAGGGAAAAAAGGTGTGCTATTTTGGCAAATCATAAGATTTGTACAAAATACATTTCCTAAATATTTATTATTAGAAAATGTAGATAGATTACTGAAATCTCCCTCAAGTCAACGAGGCAGAGACTTTGCTGTCATGCTATCAACTTTAAGTGAGTTAGGTTATGATGTTGAGTGGAGAGTTATTAATGCTGCGGATTATGGTAATGCACAAAGACGTAGACGAGTATTTATTTTCGCATATAAGCAAGGTTTAGATTATAGTAATGAAATGAGTAAAGAGTCACTTGAAAATATTATCTATAAAAAGGGAATGTTTGCACAGGCATTTCCAATTGAAGGTGAACCAAATAAAAAAAGAATCGCCCAAACAAAACTTTCGAGTGATATTGTAGAAGTGTCAGACAACTTTAAATTTCAATTTTATAATAGTGGTATTTTAAGAAATGGTGAAGTATTGACTATTGATACGATTCCTAAATTTGAAAAACCAATAACATTAAAAGATATAATACAAGAAAATGTAGACGATAATTATTCCCTGAATGTGGATCAAATTGAAAAATTTCGATATTTAAGAGGCCCTAAAAAAATTAAAAGAACAACAAAAGAAGGTCATGAATATTACTTTTCAGAGGGCGGGATGTCAGAAACAGACTCACTAGATTTACCTGCTAGAACAATGTTGACTAGCGAAGCCTCTGTTAATAGAAGTACGCATTTTTTAAATATAAATAATGTGTATCGTACTTTAACACCAATTGAAGCTGAGAGATTGAACGGATTTCCAGATAATTGGACAGATACTATGCCTGATAGAATGAGATTTTTCTGTATGGGTAATGCTTTAGTTGTGCCTGTTATTACTAG
This sequence comes from Staphylococcus sp. ACRSN, assembly GCF_022346615.1. GTDB lineage: Bacteria > Bacillota > Bacilli > Staphylococcales > Staphylococcaceae > Staphylococcus. Next base: position 31,014 of record NZ_JAKRNS010000005.1, read on the forward strand.
AATAGGCAATCAAATTGAGCAAATTGAACAGCAAACAAGAGATTCATTTAGTCAATTAAAGTTATTTTAAATATTAATCCAGTAGCTAATAAAGTTACTGGATTTTTTATTTTACCGAATTGTCACACCAATAATTTCTTCACACAACACCTTACGTTATTGCCTTTTTTTCTGTCTATATGGCACAATGTACTTATTACAATAAGGGGTGTCATATGAAGATAAATAAAATCATCAATAACAATGTAATCAGCGTCACCCAAAACAAGCAAGAACGAGTTGTTATGGGAAAAGGGATTGGGTTTCAAAAGCATGAAGGTGATATAGTTGAAGAATCAAAGATTGAGAAGATTTTTGATTTGAGTAATCAAGAAATATCCGATCGATTTAAAACATTATTAATTGAAGTACCAATTGAAATCGTAAAAGCAGTGGAAAAAATCATAGAAGTTTCTAAAATTGAATATAACAAGCAATTAAGTGATATGATTTATGTTGCGCTGACTGACCATATTAATTTTGCCATTGAACGTCAACAAGAAGGTATGGCAATTAAAAATGGTTTATTATGGGAAATTAAGAAATTTTATCCAACTGAGTACGAAATTGGGATACGTGCATTGGATTGGATAACTGACATCGTTGGCATAAAATTACCCATTGATGAAGCGGGTTTTATCGCAATCCATTTGTTAAATGCAGAGCATAATAATGTTGCAGATTATAATCAAGTGACTGAAATGGTACAAAATTTATTGAGTTTAGTGAAATATCATTTTAGGTTGGATTTTGATGAAGAAAGTTTAACTTACTTTAGATTTATTACACATTTAAAGTTTCTTGCGCAACGTATTTTAGCGAATAAGCCTTTAAATACGGATGAAATAGAATTGTATGAAATTGTGAAAGAAAAGTATGGAGATGCGTTTAAGTGTGTAAATAAAATCGCAACATTTTTACTTAAAAAATATCAATATGAGATGACGCATGACGAAGCTTTGTATTTAACGATTCACATTCAGAGACTTATTTCCAGAAATGAAAGCGTTGACAATTAGTGGCTATGTGCTATATTAATGTTAAGAAAACAAAATAAACAATTAATTGTTTAGGATTGTAACTGTTCGGCAGGCGAGACCTAAGCCATTAATAGATGATTTTATCTGAGGATAAATATGTCTATTTGTGGTTTGGGTCTCTTTTTTGTTGTACAGGGAAAAGTTGGGAGTGAGTGAAATGGCAAATGATCAAAATATGGCTAACAAAATACTGAAAAATGTTGGCGGTAGTGGGAACGTAAAGAATTTAACACATTGTATGACGCGTTTGAGATTTGTTTTAAAGGATGAGTCTAAGGCCAATGATGAAGAGATTAAACAAATTGATGGTGTGATGGGATTACGTAAGCAAGGTGGACAGTATCAAGTTATAGTGGGGAATAATGTCGCTCGTACTTATACGGAATTACTAGAACTAGGCGTGAGTGGCGGTGCCAAAAGTAATGAGCCAGTTGAAAAGAAAAAATTAACACCTAAACAAATTGGTATTAATATTTTGGATGCCATTATCGGAACAATGTCTCCATTAATACCAGCCATTATTGGTGGCTCAATGATTAAATTATTGGCTATGATTTTAAATATGACGGGGGGTTTATCGCTCGAAAGTTCTACTTATAATATTTTAAATACAATTGGAGATGCGCCATTCTTCTTCTTACCTATGCTAGTTGCAGTATCAGCAGCTAGAAAATTTAATAGTAATGTCTTTTTAGCATTAGCCATTGCTGGTGTGATGGTTCACCCGGTATTTATGGAGATTATGGAAAAAGCAGCTGAAGGTAAAGCGACGACATTTGTATATATACCAGTAATGTCAGTGAAGTATACTTATACAATTATTCCAGCAATAGTAATGACATGGCTTTTAAAATATATTGAAGATTTTGTAGACCACATTACACCGATTGTTATGAAGAACTTTTTAAAGCCGATGTTAATATTATTAATTGCTGCACCAATTGCAATTATTATTGTAGGGCCATTTGGAATATTGATTGGAACAGGATTATCTCAAATTGTGTTCTTTATACATGATAAATTAGGATTTTTATCGGTAGCAATTGTGGGGGCAATATGGCCATTATTAGTTGTTACAGGTATGCATCGCGTATTTACACCAACTATTGTACAAACTATAGCTGAAACTGGTAAAGAAGGCATGGTTATGCCATCTGAAATTGGTGCTAACTTATCTCTTGGTGGTGTTTCATTGGCGGTAGCAATTAAAACTAAAAATAGAGAATTGCGTCAAACAGCGTATGCTGCTGCGTCTTCAGCTATTATAGCTGGTATTACAGAGCCTGCTTTATATGGGGTAGCTATTCGGTTAAAACGCCCAATGATTGCATCAGTTATCACAGGATTTATTACTGGTGGTATAGCTGGACTTGCTGGACTCGCGAGCCATTCAATGGCGGCTCCTGGATTGTTTACAAGTGTTCAATTTATAGATAAAGATAATCCGGGGAGTATTTTATGGATTATCGTTGTAATGGTATTATCGATTGTTATTTCGTTTATATTAACATTAGTAATTGGATTTGAAGATATTCCGGAATCAGAGGATGAATTATTAGATTTAGGTACACAAGATACCGACAACATTATAGTCTCAGCGCCAGTTGAAGGTAAAATTAAACCAATTGCAAGTGTTCAAGATGATGTGTTTAGTAGAGAAGTTATTGGTAAAAGTATCGCAATTGAACCAACTGGAAATAAAATTTATGCACCAGTAACTGGTACGATTACTTCAGTATTTCCCTCAAAACATGCTATTGGTATTACCAGTGACAAAGGTATTGAAGTATTAGTTCATGTGGGCATTGACACTGTTAAGTTAAACGGAGAGCCATTTACATCGTCCATTCAACAAGGAGATCATGTGGACACAGGTGATGTGATAGGTACATTTGATGCAACAAAAATTATTGAAGCAGGATATGATCCAACAACTATTGTTGTGATTACAAATACAGAAGATTATGAGACTATTAAAGCATTTGATAATGTTGATGTTGAAGCTCATACATCTATATTGGGAGCGGTGAAATGATGACAATAAAGCAATTTCCTAAAGATTTTTTATGGGGTGGAGCTATTTCAGCCAATCAAACTGAAGGTGCTTGGAATGAAGATGGAAGAGGGATAAGTAATATAGATTTAATTCCTCACGGTAACAATCGCCAAGCCATTAAATTAGGTTATAAGAAAGCTGTGTTGGATAAAGATGAGTATTATCCAAGTCATACAGGTATCGGTTTTTATCATAGATATAAAGAAGATATTGCCTTGATGGTAGATCTTGGTTTAAAAGTTTTTAGAACTTCTATTTCTTGGAGTAGAATTTATCCAAATGGTGACGAAGAAACTCCCAATCAAGCAGGTATCGATTATTACATTGATTTATTTAAAACATGTAAGGAACATAATATGGAATTACTTGTTACATTGGCACACTTTGATATACCAATGGGTATCGTTGAGCAATATAATGGGTGGAAAAATAGAGAAACAATTGATTTATATGTAAAATTTGCAGAAATCTGTTTTGAAAAATTTGGTGAATATGTAAATTATTGGATACCGTTTAATGAAATCAATGTTGTATTACACAGTCCATTTTCTGGTGGTGGATTATACTTTAATGAGAATGAAAATAGAGAAGAACTGCTATATCAAGCAGCGCATTATATGTTAGTGGCAAGTGCGAAAGCAGTAGAAAGTTGTCATAAAATCGCACCGAATGCGAAAATAGGTTGTATGATTGCTGGGGGGAGCTTCTATCCTTATAGTTGTAATCCAGAAGATGTTTGGCAGTCTATGGTGGATGAGCGGACGAATACTTTTTTTGTCGATGTACAAGCAAAAGGAAAATATCCATATTATATGGAATCATATTTTAAATCGCAAAATATCCATATAGATATCGAAAAGGATAAAGAAACATTGAAGCAAACAGTAGATTTTGTGGCATTTAGTTATTATGCATCAAGAACATCGATTGCCGATGTAACTAGGGCTGAGACAAATGAGGGGAATGTTATAGTTTCGGCTAAAAATCCACATCTAAAAACCAGTAATTGGGGGTGGGTTATCGATCCACTTGGTTTAAGAATTACAATGAATCAAATTTATGAAAGATTTAAGAAGCCATTGTTTGTTGTAGAAAATGGGTTAGGTGCAAAAGATATCATTGAAAATGACGGTAATATTCAGGATGATTATAGAATTGATTATATGAAACAACATATTCAAGCCATGTATGATGGTATTCAAGATGGAGTTCCATTATTAGGTTATATAAGTTGGGGAATCATTGATTTGGTTTCAGCTTCAACAGGTGAGATGAGTAAACGCTATGGCATGATTTATGTAGATAAAGATGATTCAGGAAAGGGTTCTTTGGAACGTAAGAAGAAAAAATCGTTTTCATGGTATAAACAAGTAATTCAACAAAATGGTATAGGGATATAAATACAGAAAAGCGCTTTGAGAGTTAAATTCTCGAAGCGCTTTTGAGTCTAATACCTCCGCAAAATTTACATAAATGAATCAATGATATACGCGAAACTAAAGGCGATTAATGCGAGCAATGTTTCCATTACTGACCAAGTTTTAAAAGTTTCTTTCACATTTAAACCTAAATATTCTTTAACCATCCAAAATCCAGCGTCATTAACATGGGAAAGCATTAAGGAACCTGCGCCTGTGGCAATAACTAATAATTCTAAGTTCACGCCAGACATATGTTGGATAATGGGTGACACAATACCTGCAGCTGTTGTTAATGCAACTGTGGCAGATCCGGTAGCAACACGTATTAGTCCGGCTACTAAAAATGCTAAGAGTAGTGGTGAGATTGAAAGGTGTTCTGTCATTTGTGCAATTGTGTCGCCTACACCTGTTTCAATCAGTATCTCTTTAAATCCGCCACCAGCTCCGATAATTAAAATAATTGAACCCACCGGTAAAATGCATTCTTCTACTAAATCTTTGATTACATTTTTGTTCATGCCTTGTTTAAATCCTAATAAATAAAAGGCGACAAAACATGAAATCAGTAGTGCAATAACGGGACTACCTATAAATAATAAAGTGTTTTTTAATAGATTTGGTATGTTTCCAAGATATGGTGTAATTATAGATAACAACATTAGTAATACTGGTAAGGCAATAACTAAAAATGATATAGCAACACTTGGAAATGCATTTGTTTTATTCTCAACTTTAATAATATTAGGCGGATTTTCTGGTGTGAGTCGTTTACTAATAAATTTGCCGAATATTGGACCAGCTATAATTGCAGTTGGCAATGCGATGATAAGAGAATAGAGCAATACTTTTCCTAAATTAGCTTCGTAAATACCTATGGCAGTCATCGCTCCAGGGTGAGGAGGGACAATACCATGTACAATAGATAAGCCAGCTAGTAATGGAATTGATATGAGTAATATATTTGCTTTAGTCGTTTTATGAATTGAAATAACGAGTGGTAATAAAATTACAATACCTACTTCAAAGAACACAGGTATGCCAATAATAAAACCTGATAACATCATTGCCCAAGGCAGTTTTTTATATCCTAAGGCTTTAACAAGAAAATCAGAAATTTGCATGCCTGCGCCTGAATCGGACATAAGTTTACCCAAGATAGTTCCTAGTGCTAATATGCCTACGAGGTGACCCAGCACATCGCCAACACCTGATTCATAAGCTGTTACAATTTTTTCGGGAGATAAGCCTGCTAATATTGCTAAAAATAAGCTGGCAACTGTTAAACTAATAAATGCATGCCATTTCCACCAAGCAACGCCTAAAATAACAATTACAATTGACAGTAGTGTAATAATTAATAAATAAATATTAGAATCCATCCATGTTCCTCCAATTATGTTAGCGCTTTCAAAATGCTATAAAAAATCTGCATCAATCTTTTAGACTGATGCCATATTTTTTCAATTCACTATTATAATAACCAATACTATACTCTAACACTGCGCCATCTACAGAATAAGATTTTCTTTCTCTAATGAGTAATGGCTTATTTGTATCAAGGTTTAGTTGTAACGCAGCATCTTGATTAAAATTAGCAGAAAATTCATCTTCTATGTCTTGAATCTTTAATTTATCTGCTTCTAAAATTTTATATATTGATAGATCGTTATTTTCTTTAGATTTATCAATATCACTTAAAATATTAAGTGGGTAGGGCAAATAGTGCTCGAATAGTATATAGGGTTGATCATTTAATAAGTAGATTCTTGTAAGTTTATAGGATTTTGTGCCAAACATTTTAAATAAATGACTATCTTTTTCGTGTGTTATTACTGTAATATCTTTAATGATTTTTTGGATTTTATTACCTTGTTCTACAAGTTTTTCTGTGAAATTTTTATTTTTTGTTTGTGTGTCCGCTTGTTTGTGACTAATTACTGTAGTGCCTTTGCCGCTTTTCTTTTCTACGTAACCTAAATTGACTAACTCTTTAATTGCAGCTCTTACTGTTACTTTGCTTACGTTAAATTCTTTTTCGAATTCTATTTCTGTAGGTATATAGTTTCCTACTGTGTATATACCATGAATAATTCTATCTTCAATAATTTGTTTGATTTGTAAATATAAAGGTCCTTTGGCTGATGATAATTTTGTCATAAATCAATTACCTCTCAATATCGTTTTTTTCATTATTTATGATTTTTATTATATCATCAGTATCAAACAATGGTGTATCTCCAGAAATTGTATGCGCGAGTACACAAGAAGCTGTTGAAAATGATACGATATCTTGTGGCGCCATGCTTGAAAGTTCTCCATGTATAATGCCGCAGGTGTAAGCATCGCCAGTGCCAATTCTATCTAAGATATTAACATCATATATTTTAGAGTAATACATATTTTCGTTACTATATAAGTAGCCCTTAATGGTATTATGAGTGCTATCTTGTACAGTTCGTATCGTTCCTGCAATTTTATTTATGTTAAATTTTTGAGCTACAATAGGTAACAGTTCTTCTAGTTGACCTTCTTTTGTTTGATGGTTTGTTGAAAGGCCTAACGTTTGAATTGCATCTTTTTCACTCATGATGACGATATCGGCTTGTGATAATATTGTTTCGTAAAATGGTTTCGCACGTTGATTACCATTTTCTCCCCATAGGGAAGCCCTGAAATTACAATCGAATACTACTTTAATGTTTTTCTCTTTTGCTGCTTTCACTAATTTCATAATGTTATCTCGTGTTAATTGATTCATAGCGAGTGTGATACCACATATATGCAAGATATCGACACCTTTTAGTGATTGTATTAAATCATATTTTGAAATATCTGTAGTATTAAAACTACTGTGTTGTCTATTAGTATAAGTTACGTTGCTTGGACGGTTACCGAAGCCTTTTTCTAAAAAATACATACCCAAATTGTCGTTATTTTTAATAATCAAATCACTATGAATGCCTAATCTACGTATGGCACCAATTGCAGAGGAACCAATGGAATTATCTGGTACAGCACTGATTAAACTAGAGTTATATCCAAATTGAGCTAATAGTCCTGTAATATTTACGCCTGTTCCTGTAAATGAGTATTTTAAATTCTCGGCTTGTCTAAGCAAAAGGTTATCTGGAACTTCTAAACGCATCATTATTTCTCCGTAAGCAACAATGTTTTTATTCATATTGATCAACTAGAGATTTCATTTTAGTAGTTAGCCATTCTACATCTTCAACATTAGTTAAGCCTGTATCTTTGCTAATTATGGAAGAATATACGTGAGGTATGATTTTGGGAACATTATGATCTAGAGCAATTTTTAAAATAGCTTCAAAGTTTTCTTTTGTAATGCCGCCTGTTGGTTCTAAACCGAAATTTGTTTCTCCACATGCTTGAGCTACGGCTTTATATTCTTCAACTGTATCTAAACCGCCCATTGGAAAGAATTTAATAGAATTTCCACCCATATCTTTAATTAGATTAATAGCTGATTTTATAGGTATAATTGCTTTTTCAGAATCAGTACTGCTTATCGGACCTGTTGAAATATTTACATAACCTACTTTGCCAGAAGGTGACACTAAAGCATTGACCCAAGATTCATCACTTGCATTAGCTGTAGTTTGTCCTACGCTTGTAAATACTTGATTAATATGTGAACCTTGATAACTTTTTGCAATGTCTGAGACAACTTTTGCTTGTCTATTATCACCAGCGCCTAATCCAATTGATATTGCATCATCAATATTTGAACCTAAAGCACGCATACTATCTACAGCATCCTCCACAGTTTTATAATCTTTTGATAATACGCCAACAACTACTTTTTTATCTGCTGCTTGATAGACATCTTGAATATTTTGTTCGCCTTTTGCTAACACGTTAAGCGTTACTCTGCCTTTATAAAATCTGTCTGATATTTTCATTAAATTTCACCCTCCATTATTTGGACAATCGTTTTATAGATAACCTCTATCTCGCCATCTTTTAATGGTCTTGGATCAATGTCAAAGAACCCTTGTTTAACGCCATAATCTCGTGTATAAATAGCAATTTCAGCCGATTTTAATTTCTCAACAACTGATTCTGCAGTTAAAGTTGGTGAATTCACGTGTACACGTGTTCTATAAATTTCTCTGCCTGCTTCATCTTGAACAATTTCTAAATTTATTTCCTTATAATTGTTCAATCTATCTAGCTTTTGTAGTTCTTCTTTTTCATGTATAGAGGTATCTACTTTTTCAAAATATTCATCGAGTGCTTGTAATAGTCCAAAAGTAGATTCTTTACCTACCTTCATACTTCGGCCTATAAAGTGTAGCTGCACTTTAGTTGCATCAATAAATTGCTTTTTACCTGCAATAATACCGGTTGTAGGTCCTTGTATAGCTTTTGATCCACTAAAAATAGCCATATCTGAACACTGTATATATTTTTCTAAGTTTTCTTCTGCAGCTGCATCTACTATAAAAGGAATATTATTTTTCTGTGCGACTTCATATATTTCATCTACGGTTGCCATGTTTTTTTGTACTGCATGATGGGATTTTACAAATAATATTGCAGCAGTGTTTTCATTAATTGCTTCTTGTATATGTTGTGCCTTACCTTCATTGGCATAACCTACTTCAACAACTGATCCGCCACCTAAATAAATCATAGTTTCTATAGGTGCACCATATTGAACATTATGTCCTTTAAAAATAATCACTTCATTTTTGCTAATTTTATCATTATGAAGTCTTTGGCTTTTTCGTTCATTGCCACCTGTTATAACGCCTGCAATTGATAATGCTATCCCGCTTGAAGCGGAGTTTACAACAACAGCATCTTCTGAATTAAGTTTATTCGCAATATACAATCCGGATTGCTTAACCAATTCTTCAATTTCTACATAATTTTGTCCGCCGAATTTCATTGCTTCCATGACTGAGTTGGTTGGTGAAGATACACCAAGAATGCTCATTCTTCCACTGGCATTAATGACTTGTTTTAAGCCATATTTATAATTTAATGAATTTGCCATTTGTAACTACGCCTCTTTCCTTGATAAATTTTTTCGTTTTGACTTTTTGTTGTGCTGAATCTATAAGGGATATTTCTTCATCAACTACATCAAATAGAGTTAAATTTGCTAGAATACCTTCTCTAAATTCTGCCAATTGAGGTTTATTTATAATTTCCGCTGGTTTAAGCGTTACTGCATTAATAATTTCTTTTAAGCTATAGTCTAAATATAAAAATTTTGATAAGACATTAGATAAACTATATACGGGTCCGTGTATTCTGTTTTTTTTATAAATATCAGTACTAATCGTATCAAAATGTATATTTGCGCTTTGTGCTTGCTTAGCTACATCAAAAGAAAAGCTAGCATTGCCATGACCTACATCTAAATTAACGCCTCTATCAACAGCTTCTTTAAGTACGTTCAGTGGTTCTCCATTGTCACCAAATAGATTATTATCTTTACCATTTAAGAAATGTGTAATGACATCGCCTTGTCGTAATAGTGGTATGACATCTTGAATCTTTGGTGGTGCAGATCCGATATGTGTCATAATAGGCAATTCTAATTGTTTACTTATTTCTATTGCGCTTTTCAGAGGAATAGTACCATTACCTTTTACAACACTACTACTTATACGAGCTTTTAGACCGATAATCATATCTGGATATTTGTGTGCGGCAGATATACATAATTCTTTGTCTATCCAAGATAAATTGGATAATTCATCAATTCTCTCTAGGCCTATTTTTGAAATATTTAAGAATGAAAATAATTGTGTATCGCTATATAATGCGCGTTGATACAATTCATCAATCTTATCTGCACCACAACTTCCAGCGTCAACAATCGTTGTAACACCTTGTTTGACCCCGATATCATCTATTTCATCCCCATATGGACTAAAGTCAGAAAATGCATGTACATGCAAATCAATCCATCCAGTTGATAAACAAGACTCAGAACCATCAAAAAGTATGGGTCCTTTTAATGTATTGGGTTTTCCTATATCTTTGATGACACCTGCCTCAAGTGAAACATCCATTCGTGTTTCTTTTTCTACTAATAATATGTTTTTTATTATTCCTGTACTTTTCACACAATATCACCTCGCAAAAAGATTATAACATTATAATGTTTGAAAGCGCAATCATTATAATATTCGAGTAATAAAAATAATAAACAGTATTAAATAAATCTATAATGTATTGAATTATAAAACATATTCCAAATAAAAATGATGTAATATTGACAATTTAAAAATAATATGATTATATTCTTGTGCTTTCACATATATATTTTCATTTCACATATATGAAATGAGGAGGGGGATGGTGAGTATAGTTAAATCTGCAAAGCGTGTATTTGATGTTTTAGAGTTATTGAAGGATGCATCGCTACCGTTGAGTGAGAAGGAAATTGGTGATGCCTTAAATATTCCACCAAGTAGTTTGTTTAATTTACTTAAAACAATGTTGGATTCTAAATATATTAGAAAGGATTATCAAAATAAATATTTATTAGGGCATAAGTTGATTAATTTGGGCAATAGAGCTCGAGAAGATTTGGATTTATATAATGAAAGTTTAACTTATATTAAAAATCTAAATGACAAAATAAATGAAACAATTTTTCTTGCTTATCCTCAATACAATGAAATGATCTATCTAACTAAGATTGATAGTAATAGGTCTATTAGAACGACTGCACAACCTGGAACGAATAAACCGATATATTCCACAGGATTGGGCAAAGCTTGTTTATCCATGTATGACAGCAATTTATTAGATGAAATGTTTGAGCATATTAAATTTGAAGCAATCACACCTAAAACTGTAGGTAATTATGCTGAGCTTAAAAAGCAGTTAGCGATGTTTAAAGCACAAGGTTATGCCATTGATGATGAGGAAAATGAGATGGGATTATATTGCATCGCGGCACCAATATTGAATGATGCGCAGCAAGTTGTTGGTGCAATAAGTTGTGCTGGACCTAAGGAAAGAATTATTGAAAATAAAAATATCCCAGGACTTATTAAGCAAAATGCTTATTTTATTTCTAAGGCAATGGGTTTAACGAGAAATGGAGTGAATATATATTGACTGTAATTTCATATGGAGAAGTCATGGGTGTATTTTCAATTAATGATGGTAAGTTCGTATATCAAGATCGTGCACAATTTGATATTGCAGGTGCGGAAGTTAATACAATGATTGGTTTAGCTAAATTAGGTTTATCTTCACAGTTTATTACTGCTGTAGGTAATGATGCGATAGGGGATGCTATACGATATCAGTTGAATGGCGAAGCTGTAGGAACGCATTTTCTAACAACACTAAACAATTTTTCCACTGGACTCATGACTAAAGAAAGAGGCGTATCCAATACGATTCGTGTAGATTATTTTAGACAGAACAGTGCAGTGAATCATTATGATATTAATCCTTTTTTTAAAGATATTTTTGAAAGCGCAACCATTTTGTATATTACCGGTATTACACCGGCATTAAGTGAATTAACTTACAACACTACTTTAGACTTAATTAAAGAAGCGAAAACTAGAGGATTAACAGTGATTTTTGATCCGAATTATCGAAAAAAATTATGGACTCAAGATGAATTTAAGTGCTTTTATAACAAAATTGCCCAAGATGTAGATATTTTACTAACCGGTAGCAGTGAAGCACAGATTATATTTGGAAATAAAGCGAATGAAACGATTGCGAAGGAACTTAATCATAAATTGTTAGTTATTAAAGATGGTTCAAACGGTGCCTTTTTTGCAAATCATAAAGCGCAGTGCTTTAAATCGGCATATCATGTTCAGGAAATTGATTCGGTAGGTGCGGGTGACGCTTTTGCTGCTGGATTAATATATGGTCTTGAAAAATATGGATTGGAAAACTTAGCGCAAATGTCTCAATATGCGCTAGCTATGGGCGCATTGGCTACAACGGCTTATGGAGATTTTTATGGGTTACCAACGCTAAATGAATTAGAAAAATTTATAAATCATCAACTAAGTGATGTGGAAAGGTAGTGCATTATATGAACACTGATGTAATAAAAGAACACAAAATCATATCAATCATTAGAGGATATGATACTGAAGATACATTGAAAATAGTAGAACAACTATATGAAGCGGGGATTAAACTAGTTGAAGTCACGTTGAATTCTCCGGAGGCATTGAAATCTATTAGCGATTTAAATGAAATTTATGGAGAAGCAATGTATATAGGCGCAGGTACTGTATTAAATGCAGAAGATTGTCAACAAGCCATAAATGCAGGAGCAAAATTTATTATTTCGCCAGATACGAATAAAGAAGTAATAACATGTACGAAAAATAATCATATCATTTCCATTCCAGGTGCATTAACACCTTCTGAAATTACGTTGGCCATGAATACCGGTGCAGATATAGTGAAAGTATTTCCAATATCTGAAATGGGACCAGGCTATATCAAAGATATTTTAGCGCCATTAAATGAGGCTGATTTATTACCGACGGGTGGAATTAATTTAGAAAATATCAAGCAATACATTGATGTAGGTGCAATTGGTGTCGGTGTTAGCAGCGCGATTGTAAAAAGTAATCTAGAAATTAATAGAACAACATTGAATGAAATCAAATTGAAAGCGGAGAAGTTACTTGAAAAGCTAAATTAGGAGGCTATTAATATGAAAATTAAAAGTTATGAATTGTATCAGGTACCACCGAGATGGTTGTTTTTAAAAATTACAACAGATTGTGGTATTTCCGGTTGGGGTGAGCCAGTCATTGAAGGTAAAGCCGCGACTGTGAAAGCGGCAGTGACTGAATTAATGGACCAAATTATTGGTGAAGATCCGAGTAATATTGAAGGATTATGGAATCAAATGTACCGTTCTTCATTTTATAGAGGTGGTCCAATATTGATGAGTGCAATTGCTGGTATTGATCAGGCGCTTTGGGATATTAAAGGAAAGCATCTTAATGCACCAGTGCATCAATTATTAGGTGGTAAAGCACGTGAAAATATCAAAGTCTATTCATGGATTGGTGGAGATAGACCTACAGATGTTGCGATAGAAGCTCAAAAAGTTGCAGATAAAGGATTCACAGCAATTAAAATGAATGCTACAGAAGAATTACAATATATTGATGATTTTAGGAAAGTTCAAGATGTTGTTGAACGTGTAAGTGCGATTCGAACGAAAATGGGAGATGACTTTGGTATAGGTATTGATTTTCATGGTCGCGTACATAAACCTATGGCGAAAATTTTGTTTAAAGAATTAGAACCGCTCCATCCATTATTTATTGAAGAGCCTGTTTTACCAGAACATAATGATAGTTTGAAACATTTATCGAACTTTTCGACACCAATTGCAACTGGGGAAAGAATGTATTCACGTTATGATTATAAATCATTATTAGCTGAAGGTTATGTAGATATTATTCAACCTGATTTGTCTCATGCGGGTGGTATTACGGAATGTAAAAAGATTATATCTATGGCAGAAGCTTATGATGTTGCAGCGGCACCACATTGCCCACTGGGACCAATTGCTCTAGCTGCTTGCTTGCAAGTAGATGCAACTTGTCACAATGCAATTATACAAGAGCAAAGTTTAGGTATTCATTATAACAAAGGAAATGATTTATTGGATTATGTGAAAGATAGAAGTATTTTTGAATATGAAAATGGTTTTGTGAAAATACCTGACGGACCTGGTTTAGGCATTGAAATTGATGAAGACTATGTTAAGGAAAAAGCAAAAGAAAGTCATAATTGGAAAAATCCAGTATGGAAACATAAGGATGGCTCTATTGCCGAATGGTAAAGGGTCGTAAGGGGGATAAATATGAGCTTAGTTGGCGTTATATTTAGTGTAGTTATCAGTGTCGCCATTCTCTTAATTTTAATTATAGTATTAAAGTTAAATACATTTGTTTCATTAATTATTACATCAATCATTGCTGGTTTATTTTTAAACATACCAATGGAAAAAATAATGGGAAGTATTGAAAGTGGAATAGGAAGTACACTTGGTCATATTGCTTTAATATTTGGTCTTGGGGCAATGTTAGGTAAATTACTTTCTGATGGTGGTGGTGCGAATAGAATTGCAGAAACACTGATTTCGAAATTTGGAGAAAAATATACACAATGGGCAATCATCATTGCTTCGTTTATTGTGGGTATAGCCTTATTTTTAGAAGTTGGTTTAGTATTGCTTATACCATTAGTATTTACGATTGCCAAAAAACTTAAGGTATCACAATTAAAAATTGGAATTCCGATGATGGCGGCGCTTTCCGTAACGCATGGCTTTTTACCGCCACATCCCGGACCCACAGTTATAGCGAAAGAGTTACATGCCAATATTGGAGAAGTACTCATGTATGGCATCATCATTGCGATACCTGTAGCGATTATATCTGGACCTTTATTTTTAAAAGTGGCAGAAAAAATTGCACCCTCTGCATTTCGAAAAGAAGGGGATATTTCGGAATTAGGCTCTCAAAAGCAGTTTTCCGAAAATGAAATGCCGAGTTTTGGTTTAAGTGTTTTTACAGCATTATTACCTGTGATATTAATGTTATTATCTACGATTTTACAATTAATAACAGGTCACGAAGATGGTAAGGGTATGAATTATATTGAGAACTTTGTGTATTTTATAGGTACAGCAGGAACAGCTATGGTGATTTCAGTTATATTTGCTATATTTTCTATGGGATTATGGAGAGGAAAACGAATTGGAGAAACAATGGAGTCTGTTACGAACTCGATTTATCCAATTGGCATGATGCTACTTATTATTGGTGGCGGTGGTGCATTTAAACAAATTCTAATAGACGGTGGCGTAGGCGATACGATTAAAGAGAGTTTTACAAATACAGCTATGTCTCCGTTACTGTTTGCTTGGATTATAGCTGCGGTACTGCGTATTGCATTGGGATCTGCAACGGTAGCAGGTATCTCGACGACGGCAATTATATTACCTATTGTACAAAATTCGGACACGAATGTTGCACTTGCTGTCCTGGCAATAGGCGCTGGAAGTCTAATCTTTTCTCATGTTAATGATGCGGCGTTCTGGATGTTTAAAGAATATTTTGGTCTGACTATTAAAGAAACATTTTTAACGTGGTCGCTTTTAGAAACCATTTTGTCAGTTTCAGGAATTATATTTATCTTATTTATAAGTTTGTTTGTATAATTCAAATGCTACGGCATTATTTATGTAGATAAAGATGATTCAGGAAAGGCATTTTGGAGCGTAAAAGAAAAATTATTTGCATGGTATAAACAAGTAATTCAATAAAACGGTATAGAAATATAATTGTAAAAATGCGCTTTGGAAATTAATTGTAAAATAGTATTGCAATACAAAATCCCCCGTTAGATTGGTAGTGAAAAGCTAATTTAATGGGGGATTTGTAATCATCATTAATTATGAAAAAATTCCTTAATATTCATATACATAACCGAAAAATGCGTCATTTAATCGCATCTTCCAAGCAAGAAGCGGTTTATAAGGATTTTAAAAATATTATTAGTCGCTTAATGTTGGAGAATACTCAAATTAAAGATGACGAGCTATCTAGGCGTATTAGAAATTCAAAATATCCAAAATTATTATGTGATTTATATAGCAGTGCATTAACTGAATTATTAAGGCAATGGTTAGAACATAAATATGAAATTTCACCTGAAGCATTGGTAGATTTCATTGAAAGTGAATTTATCGGTTGTTAAAAAGTGCACAATTAATTTTTAATGCTATTTATATCAGTGAAATTTAATAAAACTTTACCATTTGTATGATGATGAAAAGCATAATTTAATGCCTCATTGATATCATTTATAGTAAATATTTTTGGATCAATATCAGGAACAATGTTTTCATTTTCAATCATTTGAGATAGTGCTCTTAATTGATTACCATCAGCCCGTACAAAGACAAATCTATAATTGACGTCTTTTCGGTTTGCTTTTTTATCAAATTTTTTACCTGCTAATGAGAATAATTTAGTTTTTAATTTTGAAAAACCATTTTTCTTAGCAAAATATTTGTTTGGTGAATTGATTAAACTTACTATTGTACCGCCAGGCTTGATAACAGACAATTCTTTATCGAATTCACTTGGTCCTAATGTATCTATAATATAATCTACATCTGATAGTAGATCCCAATAATTTTCTTGCTTATAATCGATATATTGATCGACGCCTTTATTGATAAATTGCTTTTTTAATCTAGGACTACCAGAAACAATGACATTAAGTCCTAAAGATTTGGCAATTGGTACTGCCATTTGACCAAAACTACCTGATCCTCCAGGGATAAACAGCGTTTTCCCAGATTCTATATTAAGTTCTTCAGTTAGCGCTTGATAAGCAGTTAAACCAGTCAATGCAGCAGCAGCACCAGTTTTGAAATCTAAATTATTCGGTAATAATGAAATGTATTTTGCATCAACTGTGACATAATCAGCAAAACTACCAATTTTTTCAATAGGCAACCGCGTATATACAGAATCCCCAACAGAAAATTCATTTACTTCAGTTCCAATATTTACGATTGTGCCTGAAAGTTCGTTACCAAGCGTAAAGGTTTTTTTATAATCTTGAATTAAGCGTACTTTTCCAGAAATAGTTAAATTTTCTAATGGATTAATTGCAGCATATGCAACTTTAATTAATACGTCATTGGAATTAACTTGGGGAATTGGAATTTCATTGACTTTTACGTTTAATTTTTTATTATATTTACTAAGTTGAATTGCTTTCATACTTTTACACCTCTTTATATTTTAATATATTATGATAGTATATTGATTATGGAAAAACAGAAAATAACACGACGTTTAATAATTAATACTGCGCACACATTGATTCAAGAAACTCAAAAATCTGAAATTTCACTTTCGAAAATCGCCTCTGCACTCAACATAACGCACGCAGCAATATATAAACACTTTGAAAACAAACAAGATTTATGGATTGCTGTTTGTTCAGACTGGTTCCAAACATATATCATTAATAATATTAAAATTGATGATGACGCATATGTTGATAAACAGTTATGGTTACATGATTATATGTGGGCATTTGTTAATGCCAAAAAGATGGCTTATCATTCAAATCAATTGATGTTTGAATTAAATACGTATTATGTTGAAAAAGATCCTTTTATACTTCAAGAAGTGTTAAAACCTTGTTTTATACGCATACAACAAAAAATGGATTATGATAAAAGTAATCTATATAAACCTGAAATTATATTATCAGCGTTTTCAACATTTACACTTCCTATGTTTAAGGATACTTGGAACCTACCAGACTATGAGTTGCGATTTGAAATGACTTGGGATTTAATAAAGCACAACGTATAAAATAAGCGATGATTATTAATATCATCGCTTATTTTTTTATTTTTCATTTAAGAATAAATTTACATGTTGAGCAAATCGATATGGATGTTGATGTAAGTGACCATGACCTGCTTTAGGATAAATAATTAATTGTGCATCAGGAATATTTTTACTTAAAATAATACTATTTTCTGTAGGCACCATAATGTCATTATCACCATTAATTACTAATGTAGGTTGCTGTATTTTATTAAGTTGATTTAATGCTTGATCATGATTACCATTTGACCATTTTGCAATCGCTGCTAATTGTGCATCACGGACTTGTAAGCTACTTTCAATAGTCTTTTGGTTTAAGATGCGCTTTAATGAAGCAATACCTAATTTTTTACCTTTTTCAGTGTCAGGATAGAATAAAAATAAGAATGTATTTACTACATCTTCCTGATTTCCATCTTCTCTATGCATTGCGTCTTGTAATTTAGGGTGTGTAGGTGATATTCCACCTGCTGCAGAAGTTCCGGAAAGAATAAGTTTACGAATGAGTTCTGGGTGTTGAATTGTTAGTACTTGTGCGACCATACCACCAATTGAAAATCCTAATAAATCTACTTGCTCATACCCTAATGCAGTAATAAATTGAAAAGCATCTTCTGACATCTCTGCAATCGTTGTTGGTGTTTCACCATTTGTATAACCAATACCAGTATTATCAAATAAAATAACTGGTCGTTCTGCTGCAATATGTTCTAGCATTGCAGGGTCCCAATTTTCCATTGTCCCGCGAAAATGTATTAAAAATACGAGAGGGATACCGTCGTTCTTTCCTAATTTTTTATATGCATAATCTATTTCTCCAACAGAAATATAGCTGTTTTCAGTAGGTAAAGTGAAATTTGTCATAGTAAATCTCCTTCCAAGTTACATTTTTTATATTTTGTAACTACAAAGATAGCATAACGTTTTGAAAATTTCTATGATTTAGTATTTTGATTTGGAAATTATATGGAATTTATATGATTTGAGGGGATAATGGTGGTTATAGATAGGTATTAAAATTAAAAAATTCTAATGTATAAATATTAGCAAAAGATATTAGGTTAAATGCCTTCTTATAATTTGCTTTAGTATAATTAAATTAAGAAATAAAAAGCTCTCTATCTGTAAAAGGATAGAGAGCTTTTTATAAATTTATTCGAGTTCTTTCAATTTATTTATGACTGTTACCATATCATCGTTGATTACTAAGTTAGCATCGTTATCATATGGTGTAGCATCTCTGTTGATGATAATAAGGTTTTCGCCTTCAAAATTTGAGATAAGGCCAGCGGCTGGTTGTACAACGAGTGATGATCCAAGTACAACTAAAGTATCTGCAGTTTTGATTTTATGAAGGGCGTTGAATATTGTACCTTGATTTAGCATTTCTCCATAAAGTACGATATCTGGTCTGATTGGACTCCCACATGTTTCACAAACACGTAATTCTTTAGTGATAACATCCGTTTTTAAATAATTATGATTGCAATTAATGCAGTAAAATCTATTGAGTGTTCCATGTAATTCGTCAACATGTGTACTACCAGCATCGGCATGTAAACCGTCAATATTTTGAGTGATAACGCCTAGGGAACGTTGTGCTTGTTCTAATTGAGCGATCCATTGATGAACACTATTAGGTTTTTTATCGGCAAAAAGTAAGTATTGATGGCAAAAATTAATAAATCCTTCAGGATCACTGTTTAAGTAATCATCACTTAATAAGTATTCAGGTGAATATCCATTTTTTGCAATTTCATCATATAACCCACCTACAGAACGGAAGTCAGGTATACCACTAGCTACGGATATACCTGCCCCTGTGAAAAATACGATTTTATTTGAACGTTCAATAATGTCTTTTAACTTTTTAATGCTACTTTCCATGCTTATCACTCCATTAAAGTTTAAAATCTATAGTCTCTATATTACTTTATAATAATTTTAAAATTTTGGACCGCTTTTATCAAATATGCAAACTAGACAAAAAAGTTAATAAGTAGTTGTTTGACGTATTTTTTCACAGCATCTATTATACTAAGGTTAAATGTAAGGAATCGAGGTTAGATAATTGAAAAAATTATGGATGACTATTTTAAGTATATTCGTTGTAGTTGTTATCGTTAGTGTAATTGCGTTTACTTTTATGAATAAAAAGCATGATTCAAAAGGTACAAATCATTCAGAATCTATAAATCAGCAAATACCTACTTTATTTTTACATGGCTATGCGGGTAGTGTTAATTCAGAAAAATATATGGTGCAAAGAGCTGTAGAAAAAGGTGTTTCTAAACAAGTTATTACAGCAATGGTATCAACAGATGGGAAGGTTTCATTAAAAGGAAAGTTATCAAAAAAGACTACAAATCCAATTGTTCAAATAGAATTAGAGGATAACAAACAGGGAGATTATGCAAAAAATGCGCAATGGTTTAAAAGTGTAATAACCAAATTGCAAAGTAAATATCACTTTAACAAATTTAATTTTGTCGGCCACTCAATGGGCAATATGACATTATCACAATATATGCTTACATATGGAAATGATCAATCATTGCCACAATTAAATAAGCAAGTGAATATTGCAGGTCCTTTCAATGGTGTCTTAAATATGAATGAAAAAGTAAATGAAATCAGTGTGGATTCAAATGGAAAGCCAAGTCGAATGAATCCGCCATATCAAAGCTTCCGTAAACTTCAGCAAATATATAAAGGAAAAGGGATTGAAGTACTAAATATCTATGGTGATTTAAAAGACGGAACGCACTCTGACGGAAGTGTATCTAATAGTTCTGCACGGTCTTTAAAATATTTGTTAGGTAATAGTCCGAAAATATATAAAGAAAAACAATTTGAGGGTAAATCAGCGCAACATAGCCAATTACATGAAAATAGTAAAGTTGCAGATGAATTGATTCAATTCTTGTGGAAGCATTAAGGGAATTTTTAAGTATAGTAAACAAAAATGAAATCACGGATCATCCTTCGAATATAAAAATTAGAAACTGGAACATAAAGATTCGAAAAATAACAGGTTAAGGCACTAATTAGTGTCTTAACCTGTATTGATTTTTGGTCATGTTTTATGATTAGAATAACATTTTATCGCTACCAAATGTATCGCCTAGAGCTTGTTGTGCGAGCACATTTAAGTAGTTCCAAGGGCGATCGAAATCTGGTTGGAAGAAGAAGTCTACATATGCAAGTTGTTCGAGTGTCCAACTTGCATTAATTGCGACTGATAGCGTATTGATTGATTCTGCTAAGTCTTCTTTGGACATGATTTGACCGCCGAGTATACGATGAGAATCTTTGTCGAAAATAATTTTCATGTGTACTTTAGTATCATTTTGCATAAATTTAGGTCTCACGAGCTCTTCAACATATTTTGTACCTAAATTACCGTTATAATCTTCTGATTCAAAGCCATGAACGCCTGTTTGTCCAAATTTATAATCGAAGAGTGATAAACCAGATGTACCTGAAACTTTTGGCATTTTCAGTGAATTACCGGTCATATTTTTAGCTGCAATCACACCTTGTCTACGAGAGTTTGTCGCTAAAGCTATATAACGTTGCTCATCTACAGGTGCATAAGGAATCATTGTAGCATCTCCGCCGGCATAAACATCTTGAGCAGATGTTTGTAGATAATCATCAATTTCAATAATACCTTTAGTGCCAAGTTTAAGTTTACCGTCTAACCACTCAGTTGCTGGCGCGACACCTACGGCAAAGACTACAGTATCTGCTTCATAAGTGCCTTTGTCTGTAACGACTCCACTTAAATCACCTGATTCATCAGCTTTTAATGCTTTAACGGTTTCTCCACCATTAAATGTTAAACCATGAGATTGAGCATTAGATTCTAAGATATCTGTAAATTCTTTATCTAGATAAGTGCTTAATATGCGTGTGTTGACATCGATAATCTTAGTTTCGATACCTGCTTTAGTGAATGCTTCTGCTGCTTCGATACCAATATATCCACCACCGACTACAATTGCTTTTTGAGCTTTAGACATGCGATCTTTGATGGCATCAGCCCATTCACGACCACGCATAAAGTAAACATTATTAACATCATCTATGCCGTCTACGGGTGGTGTTACTGGCTTGCCACCAGGACTTAAGAATAATTTATCATAAGTAACTTCTGTTGTTTGCCCATTTTCATTTACTGTAATAGTTTTGTTGCTAGTATCTAAATCTACGACATCACTATTGATATGAACGTTGACACCTTGTTGTTGATAAGAATCAGCATTTGCATAATGTAGTGAGTCGAGTGAAGGTGAGATATCTTCTAAGTAGCTTTGAATACCACATGATAAGAAAGAAGGTTTATCACCTCGCTCGTATAAATGAATTTCAGCTTCTGGCTCTTCTTTTAAAAGTGTTTGTATCACTTCAAATCCTGCATGTGAAGATCCGACTACTATATATTTCATTATGTTTACCTCCTTGATATATGAAAAAAACGCTTAATAACGTTTTAAATAAAATATTATTTGTCTTGCTTAATACATATACCACTTAGATTAAATATTATTCTAAACAATTTTGTGAACAAATTATATTGAAAGCGCTATATATTGTTTGTGTTAGATTGGCAAATTTATGAAAATAAGCATCGCTATCGTATTTGAAACGCAAAAATTGTTTAGTTGAATTTGCAAAAAGAGTTAGAATGTAAATTTGAAAATTTTATGAAAACTTGACATATCAATAAAAATTTACAAAAACCCCTTTTAATTTAAGTCGATTTTTTGTAATATAGCATCTATGATTTTTTTGAAGAGCGATTAGATTGATTTATTATAAGGGAGGGGAAGAGTAATGAGAAATAATAATTTAATCTTTATTATTTTTATGATTGGTACGTTTACAGTAGGGATGGCAGAATATGTAGTTACTGGTTTATTAACACAAATTGCTAATGACATGCATGTTTCTATTTCTAGTGCAGGTTTGCTCATTAGTGTTTATGCAATAAGTGTGGCAGTCATCGGACCATTTATGAGAATTGCGACGATTAATTTTTCTGCCAAAAAGTTATTACCAATCCTTGTTGGTATATTTATCGTAAGTAATATTATCGGTATGATGGCACCAAACTTTTATGTACTATTGCTTTCAAGATTGTTATCTGCAGCGATGCATGCACCTTTCTTTGGGGTTTGTATGAGTGTTGCTGCAACGATTGCACCACCTGCTAAAAAGACACAAGCGATTGCATTAGTTCAAGCAGGATTAACGATTGCAGTAATGATAGGAGTACCTTTTGGTTCTTTCTTAGGTAGTTTTACAAACTGGAGAACTGTATTTGGTATTATGGTTATCTTAGCGATTATTACATTTATAGGTGTGCTTAAATTCACTCCAAATGTAAGTTTGAGTACGGAAGCTAATGTAAAAGATGAACTAAAAGTATTTAAGAATCCACATATTCTTATTATTATAGCGATTATCGTCTTTGGCTTTTCAGGTGTGTTTACGTCTTACACATTTATGGAACCAATGATTCATGAATTTGCACCATTTAAGACGGTCGGACTAACGGGATGTCTATTTATGTTTGGTTTAGGTGGTGTTGTTGGTAATTTAACGACAGGTAATATTCCAGAAAGAAAGTTAACTCAGTATTTATTCTATACTTTCTTATTATTGCTCGTTACAATTGCATTATTCGTAACGGTATTACATGTTGCAGTATTAGCATTAATTATCTGCTTTATGTTTGGATTTGGTACATTTGGTACGACACCACTGCTTAATAGTATGATTATCTTAAATGCACATGAAGCGCCATTGTTAGCAAGTACATTAGCAGCTTCAGTATTTAATTTGGCAAACTTTATCGGTGCAATTTTAGGTTCACTATTATTGAATATTGGCTTACCTTATATTGAAATTACATTTGTTTCAGCAGGTATTATTCTGTTAGGTATTGTATTGAACTTTGTCAATTTCTTATATGAACGTAAAACCATGCGTGAAAATTAATCATATACAAAGTAAATGCATGAAATGATTTAAATTTAAGAAAAAATAACAGGCTACGGCATTGATATTGTCGCAACCTGAATCATAGTTTAATCAGTTACTGAAGTGGGGCGAAAATCTTTATTAAAAATAAGGTTTCTGTCCCATTTTTTTGTTATTTAGATATAATTCCAAATTGCTTCAAGGCAGTTGCTAAATTTTCTTCAAAATGCTCTGTAATGATCGAACCAATATATCCATCAGGTCTTATCAATATAATTGTATCGGTCGTAAGACCATAATTTTTTATAATGTTTTTTGAATAATCAGCAATACCTTGGGATGAATTTTCAACATTGTTAATTTCATAATGTTTGAGTATTTGTTCAGAAATGTCATAAGCCTTGCTAGTAGTTATTGCATGTTTTCCATACGACAACAACGTAAAATGTGTTCCTTTAAACAACTCGAATAATCTCTTATTTTCTCCTGAGGTTTTAAATTTGGCATCAGGCGCTCTATCGCCAGATTTTAGTGTGTCTGTTTGTGGCGTTTCTTTGGAAGCAAGTGGTCCGCCGTAATATGAAATACTTAACTGTCTTTCTTCATCACCACGTTTTAATCCAGTTACACTATTATTTTCAATCTCTGAATATAATTCATTAGACTTGTTTAGCACACGTGCTGCTATAGGCTGGCGTTCCGCTTCATAGGTATTTAATAACGAGTCGTCGGCAGTACCGTGAATAACTTGACCAATTTTCCAACCAAGATTATAAGCATCTTGTACTCCTGTGTTTAATCCTTGAGCTCCAGCAGGTGTATGAACATGTGCTGCATCACCTGCTATAAATACACGTTTATTTCTGTACTTTTCCGATAAACGAACATTAGGTCTAAAAACAGAAGTCCAAGTAATGTCATAGATTGTTTTACCAATTAAAGATTTTAACTGTTGTGTTAATACTTGATGATCTAAATCAATTTCATCATTAGGTTGAACTCTAATCATGACTTGGAATTGATCGGAGTGAGGCAAGGGGCATGCTGCTACTTGTTTACCTTGAACTTTAGGCCAAACATGCCATCTTTTTCGAGATAAATTATCAATTGTACCATCAATGAGTATCATTCTATCTTCTTCGTGTGTTTCCCCAACAAATTGGAAGTTGGACAACTTACGTACTTTACTAGCACCTCCATCAGCTCCTACTAGGTACTGACAATAGACAACTTCACCAGTAGCAAGTGTCACTGAAATCCCTTCTTGATCTTGATTGTAATCTGTGACTTCTGTACTGTACTCAATATTACATCCGTGGCTCTCAATTAATGTATGCAATATTTGATCAGTACGAAATTGAGGTATTAACAATGTATTCGGATATGGAACATCAGATGTGATTTTTTTCTTTTTTTGCATTTTAAAAGGTAAAGTTAAAGGTCCTAAATGTATGCCCATAAGTGGATATAATGTGCTTTGATTTTGTATTTCATTTAATATACCTAAATCTTCAAAAATTTCTTGTGTTCTAGGTTGAATACCTTTTGCTCGAGATCCTTGAAATGAATGAGGCGCTTTGTCAACGATTCTAACGGATATATCTCTGCGTAATAAATCAGCGGCTAACGTTGTTCCAGTTGGTCCGGCTCCAACAATAAGTACATCAGTATCATAAGTTTTATTCATTTATATAACCCTCCGTTATTTTTAAATAAATTTAAGTAACAAGGATTATTGTAGTGAGAAAAGAAAAGGTACGCATTAACAATTGTTAATACATACCAGTTAATTTCTATTTTTTATTCTACTTAATGAAACAGATGTAATGCCTAAATAAGAAGCAATATAATGGTCAGGGACACGCTTTATAATTTCGCTGTTATTTTGTAATAGTTCTTGATAGCGTAATTCTGGAGAATTTTTAATTCTTGATAAAAACAAATGCATATAGTTGATAAATCTTTTACTCATAAATGCTATGAACTCTTTATTAATATCAGGTTCTTTATCAATTAATGTATCAAAAGTTTGTCTATTAATTTCAATTAGTACAGTATCTTCTATGGTTTCTATTGAAAAATCACTTGGTTGTTGAAGGTAGAAGCTTTCAAAAGATGATACAAATTGATTTTCGAAAAAGAATTGTAGTGTAATGTCTTTACCATCATCATTATGCCAAAGTCTAAGTGCTCCTTTTTTCACGATATAAATACTATTTGCAACATCACCTTCGTATAATACAGTTTCCTTTTTAGTAAAAGTAAGTTCGTTGAATAAATGCATATATTGTTGTAGTGATTTGATCATATATTTAACCTCTAAATTTGGATGGAATTCATAATTCTTTTTATCAGTATAACACTGGAAAATATCGATTTATAATACAGAAATTAAATAATAATATATGATATAACAAATATAGTATTTAGTGCTGCTTTATTCATCTTTAAAAAACAGGTGTTTAGGAACTATTTTACTTAATACAGCTGATAATTCCTCAGGCGTTTCTTTCTGCCCATGATTTACCCACTCTTGGATAATACCGAATATCGCATTACTTAAAAATACAGTTAGATAATGTTTGTCAGTTTCTGAATAATCATTTGTATTAATCATAGGTAATACATTTTTCTTAGCGTTAAGTTGTATTAAACGTTTAACTTGATTTTGTATATCAGCAGAACCATTATCAGAAATAAGTAACATTAATAATTCAGCATCGGTATTCCAAAATTGAATTGCTTTATAAAAGAAATCGGATAAAGATAAATCATTTACAGTTTCGAGTATGGGTTGTATTTTGTTCATTGTTTCAATTTGATATTTATAAGCTAAATCATATTTATCTTTATAATGGAGATAAAATGTCCCCCTGCTAATATGACCTTCTTTACAGATATCTTTAACAGATATTTCGTCAAATTTATTCTCTTTTAATAAGTTTTTAAGTGCATTAAGTGTATTACGTTTAGTCTTTAAGATACGAGCATCAGTCATGAGTTCTTCATTCATTATATTCACTCCTAAAATATTAATAGACACTATTTGAAAAGTGTCTAATAGCGATGGATTCGGTGTTGATTTTACAAATTACGGGTATATAATCACATTATGCAACGAAATTGACACCGTGTCTAATAAAGGAGAGGTAATATGAGTAATCATGTAATAGAGTTGAAAAATGCTACGAAATATTACGGTGATAAAAAAGTTTTAAATGATATCAATATAGAATTATCTTCTGGAAAAATTTTAAGTTTAATAGGACCGAGTGGATCAGGAAAGACGACAACAATTAAATGTTTAATGGGTATGGAAAGTTTAAATGAAGGTTATGCCAAAATATTTGATACTGATATACCTAATAGAAAATTATTAAATAATATTGGTTATATGGGCCAAAGTGATGCACTTTATGAATCTTTATCAGCACGTGAAAACTTAGTGTTTTTTGGTAACTTAATGGGTTTGAAAGGTAAAGAATTAAAACAAGCAATTACAGATAATATGAAACTAGTTAATTTAGAGAATGAATTAGATAAAACTGTATCTAACTTTTCAGGTGGTATGAAACGTAGATTGTCACTTGCAATTACGCTGCTCGCTAATCCAAATTTAATTATTTTAGACGAACCAACTGTTGGTATAGACCCAAGTCTTCGAAAAGAAATTTGGAAGCAATTACGTGAATTAGCAAGTGAAGATAAGTCAGTGATTGTAACTACACATGTTATGGACGAAGCAGAACGTTGTGATTATGTTGGTTTAATCGTAAATGGTAAATTATTTACAATTGGTACACCACAAGAATTGAAAGAGAAATTTAAAGTTGATTCTATTGAAGAGGTATTTATTAAAGCAGAAATGGAGGTGAAATCATGAGATTTAAAGCAATATTTTTAAGAGTGACGAAAGAGTTACTGAGAGATAAGCGTACATTAGCACTGATGTTGCTCGCACCTGTATTGGTACTGACTTTGATGTATTTCATTTTCGATACGAATAATGATGTAAATTTAAAAATTGGTGTAGATGAAAATGTTCCAAATAAAATTGTAGATGCATTACCTTCAGATAAAGTTAAAATTAAAGAATATGACTCACCAAGTTCGATTAAAAAGACAATTGTCAAATCAGACTTAGATGCATATATTGAGAAAAAAGATGACAAGCTTGATGTTACTTACAAAAATGAAGATCCTTCAAACACTGGAACAACAAAACAATTACTAGGTAGCGCAATGCAAAAAAATAAATTACAAGATATGGCTAAAGTAATTAATAAAATACCAAGTAATTTGAAACAAGGTAACTCAGCCCAAGGAGAACAAATTACAATAGATAGCCATTATTTATATGGTGATGCTGATAGCACTTATTTCGATAAGATGTTCCCAATTCTAATTGGATTCTTTGTATTCTTCTTCGTATTCTTAATTTCTGGTATTGCGTTACTTAGAGAACGTACGAAAGGTACTTTAGAAAGATTGTTAGCTACAGCAGTTAAAAGAAGTGAAATTGTGTTTGGTTATCTAGCTGGATATGGCTTATTTGCAGTACTCCAAACATTAATTATCGTATTTTACGCTATTTATTTATTGAAAATTGAAGTTGCTGGTAGTATTTGGTGGGTATTACTTATCAATATACTCATTGCTTTATCAGCACTTGCTATAGGTATCTTTGTATCAACGTTTGCAAACTCAGAATTCCAAATGGTGCAGTTTATTCCATTAGTCGTAATACCTCAAGTATTTTTCTCAGGAATTATTCCATTGGATAGCGTTGCTGATTGGGTAAGTTCAATTGGTTATATCTTCCCATTACGCTACGCAGGAGATGCGTTAACAAATGTTATGATTAAAGGTGAAGGATTTAGTTATATCTGGTTCGATATATCAATTTTATTAGTGTTTATTATTGGCTTTACGATTTTAAATATTATAGGACTGAAACGCTACAGAAAAGTGTAAGAAACGTATTTTGGTAAAAGGATTTTAATGATAATATGCAGCCTATCATTACTGAAAGATCTACAACAGAAAATTTCCAGTCAATAAAAACCAGTAAATGAGATTTAGATCATTTACTGGTTATTTATATGCAATATTTCTTATTGTTTAATCGCTTTCTTAGGATGCATTGTTTCTACAGGGTTTTCACAAAATACTACACAAATAAGTATAACTTTATTTTGAGAATGGTGATTTTTATCCCAGTCACTTTAACTTTGACTAAGAAAAATTAGACTCTAATTGATGAATTTGATATGTAAGCATTTGATTGATAGGTGTAGCTATACCTAATTCTTGACCATATTTAACAATTTGACCATTTAGGTAATCTATTTCAGTAGGTCTACCATTATTTAAATCTTGATACATAGATGGGAAATGTAATCCTTGTGCAGAATTTGGATACATTGCCGTAATAATATTTAATAATGTGTCTGCTTCAATTTGTATATTTTTGGCATGTGCAACTTCGACAATTTCATTAATAACCAAGGAGACCATGTTGTTAATTTGAGCATATGCACCAAATTCACCGATACGTTGATTTAATATTGTACAAAGTGGATTCAGTACACAGTTAACAGTCACTTTTGTCCAAATTGCTTCAAAGACATTTTCACTGATAACAGCATTTAAATTGGCATCGTTTAAGACCTGTGAAATGGTCTCGCTAATTTTATTATTAACGCCATTTGCGCATTGAAAATTGATTGATCCCGTGCCTTCTAATAGTAAATGACCCGGACCTTTCAATCCTGCAGACCACATCGTTACAGCTAAATAAATTTGATGAAGTGGCACAATTTTCGATAAACGTTCCTCGTGGCCTAAACCATTCATCATACTTAAAATTGCCGTATCTTCATGAATAGCGCCACCATTTTTTAAATGTTTTAACATTGATTCGGATTGCATTGACTTCGTTAATAAAATAATTAAATCATATGTATCGGTTACATTTTTAGATAAGATGGCCGGAATTTCTACAGAATATAAATCTGTTTCAGTTTGAATTTTCATGCCGTTTTTATTTATATTTTGCACATGCAGTTCCCAATCATCGATCAGTGTTACATTGTGACCAGCTTGATGTAAAGCGACGCCAATCCTACCGCCCATGGCTCCTGCACCAGCTACTGCAATTCTATACATAATTGAACACCCCTTATAATAAAATGTTGATTTCAGAAAAATTAGATAACTATATATAAAATAATAATAATATAGTGAAGTTTATTTTTGAAATAATTGGTTTGCTAATTGGGATAATAGTGAAAACGAGTATAAAATGATTTAATAGCAAAATATCATTAATAGCGTATATCTAATGTTAAATTAAAAAAAGTTTCATGTGAAACCTAATATAAAAAATATTAGTACTTTGAGGTTTATTGAGTTGATATAGAAATTTGACACTGTATGAAAAAAGTAATAAATTGTACTTGTAACTAAAAACGATACATGTAAAAGGGGAGCGCTAAATGAATATTTTACTAACAGGTGCAACTGGAAATCTGGGTACACATATAACGGAACAGGCAATTGAAGCAAAGTTAGCGAATTTTAAAATTGGAGTTCGCAACATGGATAAGGTTCCATTGCAGTGGCAAAAAGAAGTGTCAGTTAGACAGTTGGATTATTTTAATGTGGATAGCATGGTAACAGCATTTAAAGAAATAGATTTAGTGGTATTTATCCCAAGCATTATCCATCCATCATTTAAAAGGTTGCCCGAAGTTGAAAATTTAGTAACTGCGGCGAAAATAGCAGGTGTGTCTCATATTTTATTTATTGGATATTATGCAGACCAACACAATAATCCGTTTCACATGAGTCCATACTTTGGATATGCCGAAAGATTACTTGCATCCAGTGGCATTCCATACACATATGTCCGAATGGCAATGTATATGGATCCGCTTGTCCCATACCTTACAGAACTTAAGAAAATTGGTAAGTTAATCTATCCTGCAGGTAATGGAAAAATCAACTATATTGCTAGAAATGACATTGCTAAAGGTGTTGTTGCAATACTGAAAAATAAAACGTATTTAGGCTCAAGATATTTACTTTCAGGTTATAGCTATACGATGGAAGAATTAGCTAAAATATTAACGCATGTAAGTGGAACAAAAATTAGTTATGATCCAGTTTCATTAGAAACATTCGGAGAAATGTATGACGAACCAAAAGGCTTTGGTCCTTTACTTGCATCAATGTATCAAGCTGGAGCAATGGGTCTGCTCGATCAACAATCAAATGATTTAGAACATTTGACTGGTGACAAACCAGAAACATTTGAAAGTTATTTAGAGAGAAATTATAGAGAATAGCAAAAGCAATTTTTCATCATAATTTAAGTCAATGATTTGCCTAAATATGATATAAAGTAAATCAATATAAATAATCTAATTGTTTATAATTTTAGACTATAATGTAGAAAAATATATAAGTTAAGACATATAAAAAAGCTAGTGATGAATGTTTCCATCACTAGCTTAATTGTATTTATATCTTAAAATTTATCTTTTAAATCTTTCGCTTTATCAGATGCTTGATCTTTTAATTGTTCTTTTTTCTCATCGTCATTTTTAACCTCTTCGGCTTTATCTTTCGCTTGATCTTTGAATTCATCAAATTTACTCATTATAAATGCCTCCTTTAAAAGTTATACTAATGTGTTTCCACTTTTAAAAGAAGTTAAACATTTTATATTAAAAATTAAATTAAAGTTTTTAAAGTTAGTCTTTTTGATTATCTATAATATAAACCAAATATGACAAATGTCACATTTAACTAATGACATATGGGACTAATATATAAACGTTAATCTTGATAAAGTTAAAGCGAATTAAGAAAGGATGATTATGTATGATATATGTTGAAAATATATCTAAACGCTTTGGAGAGCATATAGTATTAAGTGATATAACGTTTAATATACAAAAAGGTATTTGTACAGCTTTTATAGGTAAAAATGGTGCTGGAAAATCTACATTACTTGATATTATCGTAGGTAACAAACAGCTAGATACTGGAAAAATAAGAGATGAATATAATTTATTAAATCCAGAACGTATGGCGATACTTTTCCAAAAATCACAATTTCCAAAGATGTTAAAAGTAAGAGAGTTGTTTAAACTGCATCAGTCTTTTTATAAAAAAGTAATTTCAATCGCGAAATTTCAAGAAATTACACAATTTGATGAACGACAATTAGATCAAATGGCGGATAGTTTATCTGGAGGGCAGAAACGTCTTTTAGACTTTGCATTAACTTTAGTTGGTAGACCAGATTTTTTGATTATGGATGAACCAACAGCAGCAATGGATATAGAAACTCGTGAACATTTTTGGGATGTTATTGCAGATTTAAAAAGTAAAGGTATGACGATTTTATATACCTCTCATTATATAGAAGAAGTAGAGAGAATGGCAGATCATGTGGTATTACTGGACAAAGGTATTATTCAAATTAGTGATACTCCAGAAAATATAAGAAAGAATGGTAGTCATTCAATAATCAACATACCAAACCATTATCATAAAGCATTAGAAAATGTAGAGCATGAATGTCAAATCATAACAAATGGTCATTACTATAAAATTGAAACAAAGGAAGTGGATAAAATAATCCATTATTTAATAGGTGAAAATGTTAATTTAAATGATATTGAAATTCATAAATCGTCACTATTGGATGTTATGTTTAATAATAAAGATGGAGTGATTGAATTATGATGTTAGCGTATCTACAGACTGAAATAAAAGTATTGTTTCGTAAGAAGTTGTATTTAATCATGTCGATATTTTTGCCAGTAGCATTTTATTTATTATTTACTTCCTTATTAGATTTACCATCATCAGAAGCACAGAAATTTTATAAAGAATATATGTATAGCATGACAGTTTTCAGTTTAATGAGCTTTTGTTTAATGTCTTTTCCTTTAGATATGATAGAGGAGAGATCAAATGGTTGGTTTAAACATTTAATGTCCACTCCATTAACTACCACTAAATATTTTATAGTTAAAATATTACGAGCTATGATTCAATTCGCTTTAGCTATAATGGTTATTTTTATGGTGGGACATTTTTATAAAAATGTCACGATGAGCATACAACACTGGATATTATCGGGATTAATATTATGGCTTGGTGCAAGTCTATTTTTAACTATTGGTTTAGTTATAGCACAGTTTAAAGATACCCAAAAAGCCAGTAGCTTTGCGAATTTACTTAATTTAAGCCTAGCAATAGTAGGTGGTTTATGGTTTCCAGTCAATACGTTTCCAGAGTGGTTACAACATATTTCAACTAAAACACCAACATATCATTTGAAATTAATTGCATATGACTTAGGTAAGGGAAAAGGTGTTAACGTTGAATCTTTCAGTGTATTGATTATCTATAGTATAATTTTTCTGTGCATAGCATTATATATTAATAAAAAAAGAGATGTGGAATAACTATGAAAAAAAGAGGTTGGGGGATACGTCTAAGTGAAATATCTACATTGATTTATTTACTATTTCCTATTCTATCAATATTTGATGAAAAAAGAGGATTTCAAGTAGTTTATATAGGTGTGCTATTAATATTTAGTATTACTTATTTGATTTTAGTGCTGTGTCATCACAAATTAAATAGAAATAGTATATATATCATGTTAATTATCCATTATCTAGGAATTATGTATTTTGTATATAGTGTTAATCCGATGAACAGTTTATTCTTCTTTTTTAGTGCATTTGCTTTACCGTTTATGATGGAAGTATCTGTGAAATCTAAAGAATTCTACACTTTTATAGCCACAATGGTGAGTAGTTTAGTAATAACTTACTATGTAATACCAACTATGGTTATCTTATTATTTGTATTCTACTTAGTCATTTTAATTGTTACTTTAGGTAATTTTAAAGCGAAAGCAGATCGGAAAGTTAGAGAAGAATTAGAAGAAAAGAATAAATATATTAATGTTTTAATCGCTGAACAAGAACGTAATCGTATCGGGCAAGACTTACATGACACGTTAGGACACGTATTTGCGAGTATAACCTTAAAATCAGAATTAGCGGAGAAACTGATAGATAAAGATGTGGAAGCGGCTAAAAAAGAAATGACATCTGTTACTGAATTATCTAGAGATGCTTTGGAAAAAGTAAGAAGTATTGTTGAAGATTTGAAAGTGCAAACTTTTGAGGAAGAAGTCAAATCAGTAGAAACGATTTTAAATAATGCTAACTTAAAATTTGTTTTTCATAATAAAGGTGGAGCAAAATCACTCAATCCAGCAAAACAATCGATACTTTCCATGATTTTGAGAGAGGCAATCAATAATATTATAAAACATGCACAAGCGACTGAAGTTGTTGGCGAATTGCAAGAGGAACAAGATACATTGAAAATGACGATTCATGATAATGGGGTTGGCATAGATAAAGGAAAAGTACAAAAGTTGCAGAGTATCGAGGAAAGAGTGAATTATTTGAATGGTAATTTAGAATTTCACTCCAACAATGGCACGACACTATTGATAGAAATTCCTAGGGGTGATATAAAGTGATATCAATTGTAATTGCAGAAGATCAATTAATGCTCAGAGAGGCTATGGTTCAATTACTCAATTTAAATGATGGTTTAAACGTATTGGCCGATGTTGATAATGGTAAAGCTGTTATGGAATATGTTAAAGATGAAGTGCCAGATGTTATTATACTAGATGTGGAAATGCCTCAAATGACAGGGTTAGAAGTATTGGCGGAGATTAGAGAAAGACAAATTGATACTAAAGTAATAATTGTAACGACTTTTAAACGACCCGGTTATTTTGAAAGAGCTGTAGCAAATGATGTTGATGCATATGTATTAAAGGAGCGCTCAATTGAAGATTTAGCATCGACTATCCATAAAGTAGTCGCAGGGGAAAAAGAATATAGTACATCACTCATGACTTCACTATTTTCAGATTCTAATCCACTGACACATAAAGAGCAAATTGTATTACGAGAGATTGGTGAGGGTCTTAGTAGCAAAGAAATCGCAACGAAACTGTATCTATCAAATGGAACGGTTCGAAATTATACTTCTATCATTATTGAGAAATTAATGGCTGAAAATCGCTTTGATGCTTGGAAAAAAGCAATTGATAAAGGTTGGATATAATTAAATATAGAATGATTTGAAAACTGTACATCTAACTATGTACAGTTTTTATTTTTTTGGTTAGTTTTGCTATGCTTAATAAATTTATTAAAAAATAATGTAGTAATTTTCTTGTGTTAGTATTAAAATATTAATGGTCTTTTTAAATTGATGATAATGATAGTTATTTGATGGTGTTGGAATATTTGATTTAACAAAAATAGGAAATTACAAATGAGGAGGGAATATACATATGAAATATTGTTCGAATTGTGGAAATAAAGTAGAGAATGATCAAGTGTTTTGTAATAAATGTGGGAAAAAAGTAAGCGGTGATGTTGATACAAATCAAAATAATAGTAGACCAAATGATAACAGTGGTTCTTTTTCAAATAGAGAAAAGGGTCATTATTACTTAAAAGAAGATAAAAATAAGTCTAATGTTGTTGTTATCGTATTATCTATCATTGTAGCAATTATATTGCTTGGAGCATTAATTGTAGGTAGTTATTTTCTTTTTAAAAATTTAAATATTAATATAAATAATGGAGATAGTTCAGAGAGTAATGCGAACAATCAAAGGATTTCTATAAATGTATTATCAGATCAATTTAGTTCTGATTTTATGAAAAGTGACAATACTGATGGATATGATAGATTTAATGTTGGAATGTCGAAGAATGATATAAAGGAAGAATTTGGAGAACCTGAGAATGTTGAAAGTATGGACTTTGGTGAAGTAGAAAAATATGGAGATATAGGTGTTGTTTATGACAGCGATAATACGGTTTCTAGTGTTTATGTCTTACCTGAAGATATTTCAGTAAATGCTTTCAAACAATTCCATGGTGAACCAACGATGCAATCTAAAGATCAATTAATATATGATGACAATACTGATAATGGTTTCACAATTTTTATAAATGTAAAAGATGGTGAGATTCAGTCTATTGAAAATGGCTATCAGATGGATAGAAATTAGATGAATATAGAGTAGCTATTAACTTTAAATGATTGTCAATTTTTAATTATGAAGTGCCAGAAAGTAGTATTGTTTTATGATTTGTTAGGGAGAAGGGTAACTAAATGAAATGTGGAAAATGTGGCAGTATTGTCAGTGAAAAAGATAACTTTTGTAATAGTTGCGGTCATCAATTAGTACACAATAATAAAAAACAAAGTGATGAAAATTTTGTTAATCAATGTCCAAAATGTAAATCGGAAGTGGGGAAGCAAGATAAATTTTGTATGTCCTGTGGGCAATCATTAGAGCAAAATCAAATCAAAGATAATGTTAGTAATTCAGAAATAGCATATGATTTTGAGAAAATTGATAAAAACGATTCAAAAATATATACAGATGGTACAGCCAAGTCATTAGAGAAGAAGTCTGTCGATGAAATTGATTTAAAATCTGAAGCTAAAAATTTATTTAATAATACTACAAAGTCGATAGGAAAATTAGCAGGTAGTGAAGAAAGTTTAAAATTGAATTTGAAAGACATGTTTTCTGAAGTATTTAAATCTCATACAAAAGATGAATCAGATGAAGTATTTATAGCTGGTACGAAATCTACGACACCTGATTTAAATGAAGTATCCCAAGAATGGGGTAAGCCGTGGGTATTTTCCAGGGTATTCTTAGCTTTTTCAATTACTTTTGCAGCGTTATTTTTCTTTTTTGAATCTAATGCTTTCAAGAATATTAGTTTATTTGAAGTATTGAAGATGTTCTTTATCGGTGGTGTATTTTCATTGATAAGTACTATGATTTTATATCAATTTATATCTTTTAGTGATGATTATTATTTATTTGGTACAATGACCGTAACGGATGCAATTTTAGTTGGTCTCGTTGAAGAGACAGGAAAAGCATTAATCATTATATATTTTATAAACAAATATAAGACAAACAAGATATTAAATGGTTTATTAATTGGTGGCGCTATTGGTGCAGGATTTGCTGTATTTGAATCTGCTGGATACATATTGGAGTTTTCTTCAGATGTTGAAAATGAAATGATTCATATGGTTTTTCTTCGAGGTTGGACAGCAATAGGAGGACATTTAGTTTGGTCTGCGATTGTTGGTGCAGCAATTGTAATAGCGAAAGAAGACAAAAATTTTGTATTTAGTAATGTAATAGATAAAAGGTTTTTATTTTTTTACTTTACTTCCATTATATTGCATGCCATTTGGGATACGTCATTCTCATTCGAAGAAACAGGCATTTTAAAATATATAGTATTAATAGTAATAGTGTGGACTTTTATCTTCATATTGATGAAGGCGGGATTGGATCAAGTAAATGTCTTACAAAATAAAGTTAAAGAGAGCTAATCTATTAGATTAGCTCTCTTTATTATTAAAATCTTTTGAATGTGTATGCTTATCTGTGAATATGTGTCGAACCTATATGCTCTCACTAATACTACTCTTTCGGGTGTTAACTCCCTTAAAAATTTTATTTTTTAAATGACTACGTTGAAAGGTGCATATAGATAACAACACATATACTGGTTACTTTTCTATGATTTATGTCCCCGAATACTGAAATTAAAGATTATAGTGATTTAAAAAATATTATTCTGGATCGCCATTTTCATCATATTTAGTTACGTCACCATCTGAATCGATAATATAAGAACCTGCAAGTTCTCCATCTTTATCAGTGAATGAGAATCCCCAGTCGCCATTATCTTGTTGTTCCGGTTCTTTGTAGGTATATTCTGAAGTATCTAAAGTATGTCCTTCGTAATCTTCAACCTTATCAATTACATTTTCTCTAGTTACACTTCCGCTATCACTATCGTTACTACTGTCATCTGAACTGCTACTTTCACTAGAACTATTAGACTCTGAAATAACACTTGTCCACGCATTTATTTCATTTTGAGATAGATCTTGGAGTTTTACAGTTTTAGGATTATTTAATATACGGTTAGATTCACTTTGGGAATAATCATCCTCATCCCAACGCTTATCTTGGAAATGACTCGGTACATTGTAAACATCAACAGTACCATCGTTGTTATCTTTATAAATAACTTGTCCAGCAGCAGTTGGTGAACCATATAATGCTTGTGTACCATTTGGATATGTAGCAGAAGCACTTTCGTTGTAAGGGTTTAATACCTCACCCGATACATCTTTATGTTCAATTTTAGTTTTTGAAGCATCTACACTGCCACCTTCATTTTCAAGTACGGACACCCATACTTTTGCAAAATGTTGTGGAGAATTTGTACTTTCATTACTATTAGTATTTGATGACTGGTTATGATCATTATTCTTAGTATGACCACTTTTCTGATTTTGCTTGTTTGCGCTTTTAGAATCATCATCAGACCCCATATTAATATTGATATCACAGGCAGATAATATTAATGAAGCAGCAATTGAACCTATTGCCAAATATTTTAGTTTCACAAATTTGTCCTCCTTATTTATTTGAACTATTCACTTATTTATTATACACAAATAGTTGTGCGAAATCTTATATATATGAATATATTCGAAAAATAAAACAATAGCTTGGATTTGTGGTGGGAGAATATAACAAACACCTACACAAGAAAACTTTGTGTAGGTGCTTTATCGCATATTGTAGTTATAATTAAGACATTTCCTGGAAAATAATTTAGTTTTCCGTTTTTACAATGAGTTTCTCCAATGAATTTCAGATTTAATAATGTTTGGCATATCGATTTTCTCTAATGGTTTTCCGTTTAAAATTTGATTGAGGGATGCGGCTACGGTTTCTCCTATTAATTTAGATGGCTGGTTGATGCTCGTAATACCAGGGCTAATCATTTCCGTCACATTAAAATCATCGAATCCTGTGATGCCGATATCATTTGGAATGTTTAATTTATTGTCGTTTATTAATTTAATTGTATCTAATAGAACAGTACCATTCAGTGCAAATATTGCAGTTTTTCCCGTTTGAATAAGATTTCTCACTTGTTGAATATTTATGTGATGTGCGTCATTCACTTCAATTAAGTCAACGTTGAGATTGTTTGATTTCGCTATATCGACAATCGTGTTGTAACGCTTTTCTCTTGTGTTGACACGATGGATAGGTTGGGAAATAACAATGATATTTTTGTAGTGTTTTTCAATAATTGAGTGCATCAGTTTTGTCACAATAGCTTCATTATCTGTTGTAACGGACAACCAAGGACTATCCTCAATTTCACGGTCTACTAATATCATAGGGATTTGATTATTTGCGATAAATTGATAGTTTGATGGATTATCATTCGAAGGTTGAATAATAATACCTTCTACATTTTGGTCCACAAGTTTCTGTAATATTTTTTGTTCTTTAATTTCTGAGTTAGCTGCTTCAACAATAATTAAATGGTAATTCGTATGTTCGAAATATTGGCTAATACCTTTTAGTAATAATGAAGAATACATATTGGATATATCAGCCACAACGACACCGATTAAATTGCTCTTTCGTGTTGTTAAAAATTGTGCCTGTTTACTGGGTCTATAATTTAATTTTTCAATAGCATGTTTTATCTTTTTACGTGTATCGACTGACATTTTTTGATGGTTGCCATTAATATACTGAGATACGGTGGATTTAGATACACCGACATATGTTGCGACATCTGAAATTGTTGTTTTTTTCTCCATTTTACGTTCAATCCTTCCAATGGAATCTCTTCTAATCATACCAAAGTTTAACATTGTTATTTATAAATAACTAAATGTAAGCGTTGACATTTATGGTAAACCGGTTTACTATAATACACAAGTTTAGAAAACCGGTTTACCAAATAACTGACAAAGGGATGAGGATATGAAAAATAATGAATTGGTTTTTAACACGTTAGTTGCTCAAACGCAGATTGAGTCAGGTTTAACGCAATTGGAACTATTCGACTATATAGTTGATTTGGGATTTAACAGCATCGAAGTACGAAGAGAATATTTTAAGAATATTGATAGTGAAATTGCAGCAATTGCCGACTTTTCTACAAAACAAAATATAACAATTCTGTACAGTGTTCCAGATGTAATCTTTTTAGAAAATGGTGAGATTAATCCAAATATTTCAAGATACTTTGCAGAAGCAAATAAACTTCGAGCAACACATGTGAAGATGACAATTGGAAATTACCAGAATAGCGCACAATTGCAGAATCTGAGTTTAATTAATAATCAAACATTTACTTTTACGGTTGAAAATGATCAAACTATGCAATCTGGAACAATTCACAACATTTTAAATTTTTTAACTGAAGCAAAACAAGCAGAAATCAAAATTGGTTACACATATGATTTAGGAAACTTTAAATATGTCGGAGAAAGTGAGATTACTGGTGCGGAAAAGTTAAAAGATTATGTAAGCTATATTCATTTGAAAAATGTTGCACGAGTTGAAGAGGGACTACAAGCGACTGCTCTGGAACAAGGGGAAATTGATTGGCGTAAAGTAATGTCACTGTTACCTAAAGACGTGCCAGTTGCACTAGAATATCCGTCGAACGTTAAAGAAAATATTTTAACAGATAAACAATCAATTGAGGTGTTAGGTTATGGAAAATAGAAAAACAAATGTAGATGCTGAAAAGTTTGCTTATAAATTTATGGAATCCATACAGCGTGATACGCATGGTTCTGAAGATATACAGAAGTCAGCAAAAGAAGCATTAGCTGCATATTTAACTGCTTATTATGTTGCATTAGATTTCAATAATCTTGAAAATTCATTTTTCTATGAGGAGAAGAAAAAGAAAAATGTATCAACGTATCAAAGAATTTTAAGTGAGTTAAACAAATATTAGGTGGTGAGGTTATGGGTGCAGCAATCACTGGCATATTACTATTATTAACATTTATTTTGTTTGTCATTTTTGTCATGCGAGGCGGGAATTTAACTTTAGGATTTTTAATAATGGCCATATTATGGACAATTATTGGTTTAGTACCATTGGATGTAGCAATTAAAGAAATATATACAGAACCTGTACTTAAGTACGGAAGTACCATTGTGAATATTATATTTGGTTCTTGGTTTGGTCGTGTATTAGTTGATACTGGTATAGCTGGTAGTATCAGTAGACGGACACAAACAGTGGGTAATCGTTATCCTGTGCTAGCTACCATTCTTATAGCTTGTGTACTTGCATTAATTTTCTCAAGTTCTTATGGCGTTGGTTCAGCGATTGCGATTGGTGTGATTATTTTTCCAATTATGTATTCCATAGGTGTTCCCAAGCATATCGCTGTTTTAGTCTTTACGTTATCGATTGGTGCGGCAATGTATATCAATAATGTATTGTTTGTACAATTCCAAGTATTTTTCCCGAAAATTGAATGGGGATTAAGATATCAAAAATTTGGTTTTACGGCAATGTTAGTACAAATGGCAATAACAATAGCATTTATATTGTTTAATCGTAAAAAAATTCAAAATGGTAAATCGAAATTAGTTGTGGATGAAGATGAAAATACAGAAGTTAGAGAAGTTTCACCTTGGACATACATATTGCCGATTTTACCTGTAGCACTAAATATCATTTTAGGTTGGGATGCAGTTCCAGCATTATTTTTATCAATAATAATTGCCTTACTAGCGACTGGAAATATGCGAACATATACTGGTTTAATCAAAATGATTAATAATACAGCGTATAACGCAATCAGTGATATAGCTGGCCTTATTATTATGTTATTTGTGTTAAACATGTTCCAAGCAGCAGCAGTTCATGCAATGGCTGACTTTAACGAGGTGTTTAAGCATATTATTCCTGATAATACATTATTGTTAACAGTAATTATGATTTTCCTAGCGCCATTAGCGTATTTTAGAGGACCGCTATTCTTATATGGTGCAGGTGCAGCGACGGCAAGTATTTTTGTGAGTACTGGATTATTTGACCAATACTTTTTATATGGCTTACTCGTTGTACCATCTATGGTCGGTATATCAGCATGTATCACACAATCATGGAATTTATGGGCTGTTCAATATAATGAGTTAGATACGAAAACATTCTTAATTACTGGTTTGCCATGGATTTGGATGGCAACGGCGATTAACTTGTTCTTAGCATATTTTATTCTATAAGGAGAGAGTGCAGATGAGTAAATTTTTAACTATAGGAGAACCAATTGCATTGTTTGGGTCGGATGAGCAAGATAAAAGTTTAGAAGAAGCACAAAAATTCACTAAATATTTAGCAGGTGCAGAAGTAAATGTAGCAGTAGGTGTATCGCGCTTAGGTCATAGTACCCAATATGTGACAAGATTAGGCGACGATCCATTTGGTGGATTTATTGAAAAGGAATTATCTAAAAATAATATAGGGACAGATTATATTGAAAAGACAGATGCCTTTTGGACAGCATATCAATTAAAAAATCGAGTGAGTGAGGGAGATCCGGATATTTATTATTTTAGAAAGGGCTCTGCTGCATCTCATATTAATGAAGACATATTAAGTGAAATTGATTGGTCGGAAATAGAACTTGTGCATTTATCTGGAATTTTCCCAGCTATTTCATCTGAATCATTATCGGCGTTTAATAGATTAATCGAAATGATTAAACAGAATCAGATCACTTCAACGTTTGATCCAAACTTGCGTCCGCAGTTATGGAATTCTGAAGAAGAAATGAGAGAAACCATTAATGATTTAGCAAAACATGCAGATATTATTTTACCAGGTATTAGTGAAGGCAAAATACTTGTTGGTAGTGAAGATCCAGAAGTGATTGCTGACTTTTATCTAAAGCAAAGTGAAATAACGAGTACGGTAATTGTAAAATTAGGTGAAGCAGGTGCTTATATAAAGCAAAAAGGCAATACGGTGGGAATGACAATTGCTGGACAGAGAGTTGAACAAGTTGTAGATACGGTAGGTGCTGGCGATGGATTTGCGGTAGGTGTTATTACTGGATTGCTGGAAGGTATCGATATCAAGTCCACAGTAGCAAGAGGCAATATAATTGGAGCACTTGCGGTACAATCCTCTGGTGATAATGATGGCTATCCAGACAGATCTAAGCTGGATGCAATAGAAAAGGAGTATGAATCATGAAACTACAAGTTGCATTAGATCGTATTTCATTAGAAGAAGCGATTAATCTAGCTTTAAAATTGGATGGTAATGTCGACATTATAGAAATTGGGACGTCGCTAATTAAAGATTATGGAAATAAAGCTATTGAAAAAATAAAGGCAGTAACACTAAAAAGTCAGTTGTTAGTTGATAGTAAAACAATTGATGAAGGTGCTTATGAGTTTAAACAAGCATTCAAACATGGTGCTGATATTGTGACCGTAATGGGGGCAGCAAGTGTTCAAACATTATCGGCTTGTTATGAAGTGGCTCAACAACACGGTGGCACAATGATGATTGATTTACTTAATTTGAATCATGAACAAATTGCAGAAATTGATAACTTTTCAGAAGCAATATATCTGTTACACCATTCAGTGGATACAAATGAAACAGTACAGGCAGTAACTGAAATAGCAGAATTTCAAAAATTACATGAACATATTGAACATATAGCAATAGCGGGTGGCATAGATTATGACACAACAGAAGAATTAGCGTTACAAGGAGTTGTTGAAGCTGTTGTCGTTGGATCTAAAATCATTAAATCAGAAAATATTATTGAGACAGCAAAAAAATTTATGGAGGTATTAAAAGTATGAGTACGATTACTACAGTTATGAATGAAATTCAAGAAGTGATGAATTTAGTAGATGAAAATGAAATAGATAATGTGGTCGAAAATTTAACAAAGGATAAGAGAATATTTGTTGTTGGTGCGGGAAGAAGTGGCTTTCAAGGCAAGGGATTTGCGATGAGATTAATGCATATCGGTTATCAAAGTTATGTAGTTGGTGAAACGATTACACCTTCCGTTCAAGCAGGAGATATATGGATCGCGATATCTGGCTCAGGGACAACCGAAAGCATTGTGACACAAACAGAAAAAGTGAAAAAATTAGGTCTTAGTGTCATTGCATTAACGAGTGATGCTGATTCCAAATTGGCGCAAATTGCAGATACGTCAATAATCGTTCCAGGAGCAACTAAAGTCAATACAGGAGTGAAATCAACACAGCTATTATCATCTTTATTTGACCAAACCGTACACATCACTTTAGACGTGTTAAACCAAAAATTAGCAGAACGTGATGAAACAACAAATCAGAGTGCTAATGCACAGCATACAAATGTTGAATAGGTTAATCATAAAAAATCAAAATTGAAGTTAGTAGGTGCTATAAATTGAAATCACGCAAAGTATTAACTGAAATAGAACGTAACCAATTTATCGCAGTTTATAGAACTACAGATAAACAAAAATTCATTGATATTGCTCAAATTTTAATAGAAAATGGATTAAAAACAATTGAAGTAACTGCAACAACACCACACTCCAATGAAATTATAAGAGAATTATCTCAATATAAGCATGCCGTTGTTGGGGCAGGTACTATATTAGATAGCGAATCGGCAAAGTCTGCTATCGAAGCGGGGGCATCATTTATCGTAAGTCCGGGATTTGATAAGAATTCAGCTAAAATAGCAAACAGTTATGACGTGCCTTATATTCCAGGATGCATGACTGTGACAGAAATGATGAATGCGAGTCAATACGGATGCAATATCATTAAGTTGTTTCCTGCGAATCAATATAACTCCAAAGCGATTAAAGACTTTCAAGGCCCGTTACCTCAATTAGACTTTATCCCAACAGGTGGTATA
This sequence comes from Staphylococcus sp. ACRSN, assembly GCF_022346615.1. Taxonomy (GTDB): domain Bacteria; phylum Bacillota; class Bacilli; order Staphylococcales; family Staphylococcaceae; genus Staphylococcus. The sequence goes on from NZ_JAKRNS010000005.1 coordinate 75,882, forward strand.
GGTATAGCTAACGCAAAAGATTGGTTAGATTCAGGAAGCTTTGCAATGGGAATAGGTAGTGAAATTACAAAAATTTACGATAAAGAAGGATCTAACGGTTTAAGTAAATATGTACGAGAATTACTAATGCAAAAATAATGAGTAAATAAAATAAAAATGACCACTTTTGAGAAGTGGTCATTTTTTAATAACTAATAAAATTTCCTAGGTAATATTTCAATGTATTATTTATTTGAAAAATATTAAAACAATAAAAGTTATGTTCTTTTTGGTTATTTATTGTGTTAAAATACAATTACAAATCAAAGACAATAGGGGACAACGTAAATGAATATTGACGAAAAAACTTATATTGAGCAAAGAGTTGCAAATAATTCGAAATCTACAGGTGTAGCATATCTATTGTGGTTCTTTTTAGGTGGTTTTGGTGCTCATAGATTTTATTTAGGCAAAACAGGATTAGCGGTAGGGTTGTTAGTATTAACATTACTAACATCTTGGTGGACCTTTGGAATTCCTACTTTTATTTGGGTTATTGTAGATGCATTTCTAATTCCAAGTATAATTAGAGAACATGCACATACAGAACGTAACCTTGCTACGACAGAAGTTCAACTGATGAAAAATAAGTAATGATTAGTTATGCAAAATTATAGTGGATTTTAATATAAAGCTTTTGAAACGTTAATTGTTGTGGTCAATGATTAGCGTTTCTTTTTTATTATTACAATTAAAGATGGATATATAAATATTATTTATAGTTAAATTATATTCAATGTATAAACATTTAAATTTTTGTGTTGTAATATTGCTATATAATTGAAAATGTAAAAATAGTAGCGTACCATTAAATTATAATGTATGAGGAGGTAATACGATGAAAGCTGCAGTATGGTATGGTCAAAAAGATGTTCGAGTGGAAGATCGCACTCAAAATGAATTAAAAGATGGAGAAGTTAAGGTTAAAGTGTCTTGGGCAGGTATTTGTGGAACAGATTTACATGAATATTTAGAAGGTCCAATTTTTATTTCTACAGATAAACCAGACCCATTCCTCGGTGGTAAAGCGCCAGTTACTTTAGGTCATGAATTTGCCGGTGTTGTTGAAGAAGTAGGGGCAAATGTTAAAAATTTTGCTAAGGGTGATAGAGTCGTAGTTAACCCAACTGTTTCAAACCGTGAAAAAGAAGAGAATATTGATTTGTATGATGGTTATTCATTTGTTGGCTTAGGTTCTGATGGTGGTTTTGCAGAATTCACCAATGTACCAGAAAACAATGTATATAAATTGCCAGATAATGTCTCTGATAAAGAAGGCGCATTAGTTGAGCCTACTGCAGTTGCTGTACAAGCTATCAAAGAAGGTGAAGTATTGTTTGGTGATACGGTAGCAATTTTTGGTGCTGGACCAATCGGTTTGTTAACTGTAGTTGCGGCTAAAGCAGCTGGTGCAAGCAAGATATTTGTCGCCGATTTATCACCAGAAAGATTGGCAAAGGCTAAGGATTTAGGTGCAACACATGTTATTAATTCTGGAGAAGATGATCCGGTTGAAATAATTAAAAATAACACAGATAGTGGTGTAGATGTTGCATTTGAAGTTGCCGGAGTGGCACCAACTTTAAAACTTTCTATTGATGTGACTAAAGCGCGTGGTACAGTAGTCATTGTATCTATTTTCGGTCATCCTATTGAATGGCATCCAATGCAATTAACGAATACAGGTGTTAAGTTAACTTCAACAATTGCATACACACCTACAACATTCCAACAAACCATAGATCTGATTAATGAAGGTAATTTAAAAGTAAAAGATGTGATTACTGATGAAATTCAACTAGAGGATATTGTGGAGTCTGGTTTTGAACAATTAGTAAATGATAAATCACAAGCAAAAATTTTAGTGAAAATCTAAAAAGGTTAGTAGTGAATAACAAAATAACTTGAGATATAAAATAGCTTAATTAACAAGAAACGACAATATCTATTATGATATTGTCGTTTTTAATTAACAGTAAAAATATTTTCAAATTAGTAGGTTATGTTCTTTACTTGTTAGAAAAGTTTATACGGTATTTTGATGCGCTTATTTCAAAGTGTTTTGTGAAAATTTTTGAGAAAAGTAAAGGATCTTTATATCCTACTTTTAACGCAATTTCACAAATCATCAAGTTGGTATTTATTAATAATTGAGAAGCATGATACATACGAATATAAGTTAAATAATCTTTAGGAGAACAATTTAAATTTTTCTTAAAGAGTTTAAAGAGGTGACTACGTGTTATATTGACATGATTTGCAACATCCACAACCATAATATTGTTATTATAATTCGTATTAATAAAATCTACTGCATGTTGGATATCTTCATTTATAATTTCTATTTCTGTTGAGAAAGTTTTAGGGAATAATTCTTGTAACTTATAAACTAAATGATATAAGTTTTGCATAATTAGAATATCTGAAGCATTTTGTGATCCTATTGTTTTAGATAATTCACAAACAGTTTGAATAATTTTTTTGATGTCAGAAGTGTCTTTATTCACTATCACATAGTTATCAATAATTTGACAACGATTTAGATAATTGATAATTTGTTTTCCACTCATTCCAAGCCAGTAATATGTCCAAGGTTTTGAAAATGAAGGATAATATTCGACTGCTTCATCCTTCTTTAATAAAAACATATCACCCTTTTTTAACTTATGTTCTATACCACTACATTTAAATGTACCTTCACCCTCAGTTACGATATGTAAAACAGCATCCTTTATTACAGTGTAACGATAACCTACATTTGGAACGCCAATCTCAATACCACACTCAATTAAATTTGCATCAATGTGTTTCTTTTGGAATTTTTTCCAAAGTAATTGCATAACAGTACACCTCGTTTTCATGGGAATTATATCCCTTATGTTTATAAAACCATAAATCTAAGCAATAATGAAACATTTTTCCATATATTATCATCATTATGCTATTCATAATATTTGTTTCGTACAAGTAAAATAAACATAAGAAATATGTAAGCGCTTCATATTATATGGATAATAGAGGTGGATAAGATGGATAGACATTTGACAGGTATGCAAAAATTTTCATTTGGTTTTGGTGCTATAGGTAAAGATGCAATATTCAATATTGTTAGTGTGTTTTTAATGTTTTACATAACGGACATTGTTGGACTATCACCAGCTTTTGTAGGAGTTATGTTATTTATTGCACGAATTTGGGATGCAATTAATGACCCAATAATGGGGATGATTGTAGATAATACGCGTAATAATTTTGGTAAATTTAAAACGTGGTTAACAATTGGAACGTTAGTTAATGCTGCTATCACAGTGTTGTTATTTACTAATTTTGATTTACCACAAAGTACTATGTATATTTATATATCTATTTTGTATATTTCCTGGGGAATGAGTTACACAATGATGGATATACCATATTGGTCTTGGTTGCCTAATTTAACTCATAATCCAAGGGAACGTGAAGAGGTATCGGTAATTCCTAGGTTTTTTGCAAGTTTAGCAGCATTTACTGTTGGAACTTTTGGGTTGTTCTTTATTCATAAATTGGGTGATTTATTTGGCAAGGGCAGTGATTCTGTAGGTATATTTGTCTTCGCAATTATTTGTAGTGTGGTTTTTATTTTTACAATTGCTGTAACGATTATTAAAGTACCAGAAGATAAAGATATGGAGCAGCAAGTAGGTATTAAGGTTAACTTTAAAGATATTGGACGTATTTTATTTAAAAATAAAGAATTACTAGCAATAATGGGTGTTTTACTGACTTTTAATTTATGTATGCAAACTTTAAATGGCTCTATTATTTATTATTTTAAATATGCGGTTAATGCAGAATATTTATTTTCCATATTTAACTCAATGATTTTATGTGAAATGGCTGGTTTGTTATTCCTTCCAAGGTTTATCAAATGGGTGGGACGAACTAAAGCTTTTAATACTGCAATCATTTTAATTGTTTCTGGTTTGGTAATCATCCTGATTGCAGGATTTATTGTCCCTAAAGTCACTATTCCTGTCATTGTTGGAGCTGGTCTATTGAGGATTGGTTCAGGATTTATGACAGGGATAACAACAGTTTCTTTAGCTGATGTTATTGATTATAGCGAAGTGAAGTTTGGTCAAAGAAACGAAAGTATTATCACATCGACAAATACATTTTTAACTAAAGCTTCGCAAGCAATCGCTGCTTTAATTGTCGGAATGGGTTTAACTATCTTGGGTTATACGCCTAATGAATCACAAACAGCACTTACAATTAATGGTTTGAGAATAATGATTATTGTAGCACCGGTCATATTTGTTTTTCTAGCTGCATTTTTATACCATAAAGCATTTAATTTAAAAGGCGATTTCTTAAAAGATGTAGAGCAAACACTCTATTACAAACGTCAGAGAGAACATAATGAACGTATGAATAAGGAGGATGTTAAAGATGTTACAACAATATCATGAAAATCTTGAGGTACAATATGTAAATAAATTGCCTAGACGTGCTTTTTATATTCCTTTTCAAAAGGGCGAAGTGCAATATAGTCTTGAAACTCGTTATCAAACATCGAATGTTACTTTATTGAATGGTAACTGGCAATTCGACTATTATGAAACGTTCGATAACTGTTTAAAACATTTATTCAATGAAACGAAAAAGGAGTTATCTGTGCCAGCAGTTTGGAATTTATATGGATATGATCAATTACAATATTTAAATACTCAATATCCAATACCATTTGATCCACCGTACGTACCTAAGAACAATCCCTGTGGGCGTTATCAACGCACGTTTGAAATTAACCAATATAGTAAAGATAGTGATTATCATTTGAACTTTGAAGGTGTAGATAGCGCTTTTTACGTTTGGATTAATCAACAATTTGTAGGATATAGTCAGATTGCTCATTCTATTTCTGAATTTGATATTACTGAATATCTACATGATGGCGTTAACGATATTGAAATAATCGTATTAAAATATTCAGATGGAACGTACTTTGAAGATCAAGATATGTTTAGACATTCAGGTATATTTAGAGATGTATATATTTTAAAAAGAGCAAAGTCACGTTTGAATGATTTTAAAATTGAAACATATATTGATAAAGATTCAGATACAGCTACTTTGTTAGTGAATCTTATAGATAAACAACATTTAGAAGATGTTAAATTATCATTATTTGATCCTACGGGCAATCTTATATTTGAAAAAACTGTCAGTAATTATTCTAAATTTGTATTAGAAACACCACAATTATGGTCTGCTGAAAATCCATTACTTTATACGTTAACATTTACTACAGATGATGAAGTGATTAGTCAAAAAGTTGGTATACGGCAGGTAGAAATAAAAAATAATCAATTTTATGTAAATGGACAGTCTATTAAATTTAGAGGTACGAATTACCATGACAGTAATCCAAATACGGGATATGTTATGAGTGAAGCACTGTATATTAAAGATTTGAAATTGATGAAACAAGGTAATTTTAATGCAATCAGAACGGCACATTATCCAAAATCGCCTTTGTTTTACGAACTGACTGATAAATATGGATTTTATGTTATGAGTGAAGCGGATATAGAAACGCATGGTGTAGTACGACTATATGGCGAAGATAATAATGATCATTTTAATCTCATAACCGACGATCCCAAATATCAAAAATCTATAATTGAACGTATTGAAGCATCCATTATTCCACTTAAAAACTATAGCTCAATTGTTTCGTGGTCGATGGGAAATGAGTCAGGATTTGGTATTAATATGGTTAAGGGATTGGAATGCGCCAAGACATTGGATCAAACAAGACCATTACATTATGAAGGGGCGTATTATCGAGATTGTGATAAGCATTATGACTTATCCAATGTCGATATGATTAGTAGAATGTATCCTTCTCCTGAAGAAATTGAGGAAACATATTTAAGGAACGAACATTTAGATAAACCGTTTATCTTGTGTGAATATGCACATGCCATGGGTAATTCCCCGGGAGATTTACATGCATATCAAACACTTGTTGAACAATATGATAGCTTTATCGGTGGCTTTGTTTGGGAATGGTGTGATCATGCGATTCAGACCGGGATAAAAAATGGTGAAGCGGTATTTAGATATGGCGGTGACTTTGGCGAAAAATTGCATGATGGCAATTTTTGTGTGGACGGAATTGTCTCTCCAGATCGTAAACCACATGAAGGATATTATGAATTCAAGCATGAACATAGACCATTGAAAGTAATTAAGTATATTGATAATCATGTAACATTTAGAAATCAATTAGATTTTACAAATATTGATAATCATTTATTGGTTGAAGCAATACTGACAAATTTAAATGGGGACAAAGAAAAAATAGTAATTCATTTTTCAAACTTTGAACCACATAGTGAACAAACGATAAACTTATCAGATTATACAGATTGCGATAAAATCAGTACAGTCACTTTTAAGTACAGTTTATTGAAGAATGAACCACTTCGTTCGATACATTTTGAATTAGGATATGATCAAATTATATATAAAAGAAGAGATATTGAATTAGATAAGCATAGACAAAGTAACATACGTTATGAAGAACTTGAGCAACAAATTACCATATCTGTGAGTGATTGCTATTTTACGTTCAACAAAGCGGATGGTAGTTTACATTCAGTGATAAAATCAGGTCACAATATCTTAAATGAACGTACGAAAAACAATGTTTGGCGTGCTCCAACGGATAACGATGTTCAATTAGTGTCGAGATGGCAATATTCAGGTTACGAAGATGCTGTGACACGTGTTCGTGATTGCCAAATTCAAGAAAGTAAGAATGAGGTCAGTCTTAAATTTGATATTGTAGTCGTTAATGATGTTGTACCACCAATACTATGGGGTACACTGACTTGGACAATAAATAACGAAGGCCTGTTAAAAGTTGATTATCAGTTAGAAAAGGATGATCTTGCTCCATTTTTACCAAGGTTTGGCTTAGCTATAACACTTTCTAATGAGTTTGAACAGTTATGTTATTACGGTAAAGGTCCATATAGTAGTTATAGCGATAAGGGTGTTGCAGCATATTTAGATTACTTTAACACTACTGTTACAGAAAATGGAGATAGTCACATAAAACCGCAAGAAACAGGCAGTCATAATGAAACTACATTTATGCAAGTTGAGAATAATAGCAACAAAGTACGAGTAGCGAGTGATCAACCATTTAGTTTTAATGCGAGCCACTATTCATTAGCAGAATTGACTCATAAAAAGCATAAAGATGAATTAATAAAAGATCAGCATACGTATTTATATATTGATTATGCACAAAGTGGTATTGGATCAAATAGTTGTGGTCCAAAACTAAAAGAAGATTACAGAATAAATGATAAAGAGATAAGATTTAAGTTTGAAATCAGATTTGAATAGCAATACTAAAAGCAACAGAAACATAGTTTTTCTGTTGCTTTTAGTTTAATTATTTATATATTGATTGGCATATCGTTTTATTTGGATTAATGCAGTTTGAATATTCTCTTCTGTTTCATAGGCAAATGATAGACGGATAGTATTATCTTTGCTGCCATAAATATAGCCAGGATTAATAAGGATGTTCTCTTTATTTATTAGGTCAAAAAAGACTTGTTTGATATTAATATTTTTATTGAAAGTCACCCAAATGAAAAATCCACCTTCTGGTACTGTCCAATTAGCAATATGAGAAAAGTGTTGATTTAAAATAGCTAACATGTAATCGCGTTTATCTTTTAGCATTTTGCGTAGGTGCGTAACATGTGCATCAAAATCCCCGTTTTTCAGAAGTTCATATATCACCATCTGAGATAAAATGCTAGAGCCATAATCACTTTGCATTCTTATGTCAGCAAGTTGTTCAATCACTTTTTCAGAAGCTGCTATCCAACCAATACGAAGGGCAGGAGCAACAGATTTTGAAAAACTACTAATGTGAATAACGCTCCCATTTTTATCTAAAGATTTGATGGAAGAATTGGGTTTTGGTGTGAAATATAAGTCTCTATAAATGTCATCTTCAATTACAGGTATATTATGAGTTTGGCAATATTTCATTATATCTTTTTTGGTTTCTGTCGATAAAGATTTTCCAGTTGGGTTATTGAATGTAGGTTCAATATAAAGCGCGCCTTCAGTTGTATGGGAATAATTATCAATAATCTTTTTGAAATTATGTAAATTTGTATAGGGAATTCTTAATTTTTTCATATGAAAACCATCGAAAGCATGCGTTGACTCAATATATGATGGTGTATTAATGAATATAGTAGAATTTTGACTTAAAAATCCTGTTATTAATAATTGAATTGCATGTAAAGCGCCAGAAGTTATTAAAATATTTTCAAAACTAATATCTATACCATCTTTTTGTAATCGTTGAGCGATTAATTTACGTAAATTTAAATAACCGTAGCCATTATTGTAGCCAAAGGATAAATCTCCGATGTACTTAGATACAGAGATCATAGCTTGTTGCAATTTATTTTCAGGAATTAAGTCCTTTCCTAACTCCCCTTTACTTATATGTATATAATTTGAATCTGTTTCAAGTTTATTGATTAGTTGTACTGTATATTCACTTCTTGATTTAGCAGACCACTCCATTGTATGCGACCAGTTATTCAATGTTGAACGATAATTTAAGTAATCATTTACGTATGTCCCGCTCCCTTTCTTAGTGAAAATAAATCCTTCAGATTCCAATAATTCAATACTTTTTATGATAGTAACTCTATTTACATTGAACTGTTCAGCTAATTTTCTGTGGGAAGGAATTTTCATTCCCAAGAACCAATCACCTTTTAAAATTTTGTTTCTGATATATTTAGCTACAATTTTATATTTAATATTAATCACCATCTTTAAATTGGTTGGGTTTTTTTGATATAAATTGGTTGTACTTATACCATCGTTATTTGCTTAATATTAACACAAATTAATAGTAAAGGTGTGTTAATATTGAATGGTTTTAAAGACGGAATCAAAGTGAATGTAGCGTTTAGTATCACTATATTATTATGGGCATCTGCATTTCCAATTATTAAAGTCGCATTGCAAGATTTCAATGGTCCAAACTTAGCAGCGTTGCGCCTGTTAGTTGCAGCTATAGTACTATTACTATATTCTTTTTTAAAAAAATATCCACTTCCAAATTGGAAAGATTTGCCTATAATTTTACTGTTAGGCTTTTGTGGTTTTACAGTTTATCACATAGCACTGAGTTATGGAGAATTGTATGTTAGTTCAGGAGTGGCGAGTTTATTAGTATCTCTCACACCAATATTTTCAGCTGTGTTGGCAAAATATTTTTTAAAAGAGCGTTTCACAATTTTAGGATGGTTAGGTTCACTTATTGCATTTATAGGAATTTTCTTTATTACAATTGGAGAAGGTGGAAAAATCACTTTAATGATTATAGGCGTCATAGCAATATTGATAGCGACATTAGGTGAAAGTGTGTATTTTACATTTCAGGCGAAGTACTTGAAAAAATACGGTTTTATACCATTTACAATATATACAATAATAGCCAGCAATCTCTTTACGTTTGTATTTATACCAAATGCAATATTCGAATTCGGTGAGGCCAATATGAATTCTATTATTGCTGTTCTATATTTAGGTATCTTTCCTACTGTGTTGCCTTATATAGCTCTTGCTTATACGATACAAAAAGTTGGTGTATCAGATGCTACAATTTCACTCTACATGACACCTGTAATATCAATTGGCTTGGCCTATATAATCATTGATGAGATACCTACACTTACTTCTATAATAGGTGGTGCAATTACTTTGCTAGGTGTTTCTATGATTGTTTTTAAGGAAAAATTTCAGGTGAAAAATTGAAAACTAAGTAATTGATAATACAATATGTTTGTGTTGCTAAATTATCATTTCATATCGATAACAGAAATTCCAATTCATGAATATGAATGTATGTTATATAATCTAAATATAATATAGATTGGGTGATCAATATGAGATTTATAAAAATATTTGGAATGCTTGTTTTAGGTTTATTAATTATGGGGATAACGCAAGCTATAGCCATGATTTTTGAGAATTTAATACCTTTTTGGGGAATCGGCAGCATTATATTTGCAGCAATTTATGTGATTTTAGCTTATTTTGTAGTGAAGTGGATTATTGTAAGAAGATTTAAAGAAAACTTACATATTTATAGAATTACTAAGCCTAAATTTAATAAAGAGTTTATTTTATGTGCTATCTTACTACCTATTATTGTTTATAGTATTTATATATTGTGTATACCTGGTTCATTTTTCACTCCCAATTTCACTTCTAAAAATGAATATTTAAAAAGTATTTTCTGGGTAATATTTGTGAACGGTTTTGCAGCTGCAGTTGTTGAAGAAATGGTATGTCGTGGGTTACTAATGCGTTATATTCAATAAAAGACTAATATCACTATAGCAATATTAGTCACATCCATATTTTTTGCATTGATACATATACTGAATGGGGCACTGAATATATGGAGTTTAGTTATGTTACTCCTCAGTGGTATATTAGTTGGCATGATGTTTGGTATAGCTACTTACATGTTTAATTCAATTTGGGCCAGTATAGCTATACATTTTTGTTGGAATGTAAGTCAATTCATTTTGATAACTGATCATAAGATAGATGATCAACCGTTTCAATATGTTTTAGGTACTGATAATATGCTTATAACAGGCGGAGAATTTGGATTTGAATCTTCATTGATTAGTATATTGGGATATAGCGTTGTTATCCTAATATTGTTAGTAATACATAAAAAGAAAAATAATGAGAGTAAATTCGAATAAAATGTATTAATATTCTTAAAGTTAGCTTAAGGTTTGAAGTATTTGAATTCTCTTTAAACTAATATATTTTAAATATTTAAATTTTAATAAGCTATGGAAAGATTAAGTTTATTTTATTAAAATTGATATATATTTATTACTTAAAGGAGTATTTGATATGGTTAATCGAACTGCAGAAAAAGTACTTACTTGGATTGGGAATGGGCTACATGCTTTGTCTTTCTTGATGTTCGGCGTACTCTTACTTTTGTTAAACTTTAATTCAACTGAATTTAAGCAAAGTATGTTAGATAGTGAAACGACGATGGCAGATGCAAATGGTGTATTTATCGTTTTTAATGTCATTTTAATTGTAGGATTGATAGTTGCAATCATCTTTTTAGCTTTAGGTATTTTATCAGCGTTATTGATTGGCAAGAAAAATAAGGCAGCAGGTATTATATTAATTGTAATTGGTGTGTTTTCATTATTTGGTAATGCGTTAGTAGGCGTATTATGGATCGTAGCAGGTATAATGTTATTAGTAAGAAAACCTAGATCTGATATTTACAGTAATGAACCACATGCTTTCGAATCATTTAACCTTCAACAACAATATGATTATGAAACTAAAGATGGACAACAAAATTCAACTAACAATGTTGATGATGTACAAAAAAAGAAAGATCCTTATAAATACTAAAGAAATATAAAAAGCGCTTGGAATATTCCAAGCGCTTTTTATATTATTGCTTTCTCGTTTCTTTTAATAGTAAGGCACAAATTAGACCAACGATTAATAAAGCTGCAGCTAGATAGAAGCCTGTTGCCATTTCACCTGTTATATCTGTTAAATAGCCTGTAAGGTATGGTGCTAATATGGAGGCTGTCATACCAATAAAGTTATAAACACTGAAGGAAGTTCCTAGCGCATTTTTCGGGGCGTTGTCTGCAACAACGGCTATCAGTACTGGATTGGTACTTATTTTACCAACAATTCCATAACCAATTAAAGCAAGGTATAATATCCACATATTATTGAATAGAACGATTGAGATCGTAAATAGAAATGCCATAAGTAACATCATAAGTAATACGGGACGACGCTTACCTAATTTATCTGATAACCAACTAAAAAATAAGGAACCTGGAATTGCTGCCCATGGTACTAGGGAAGCAACGAAAGCAACTTGGGCACCGTTGATGCCTCGTTCATTTTCTAAGTAATATGGTAGCCAAGTTATGATCATAAAGAAACCATAAATCGAACAGAATATGATTACATAAGCAAGTAATAGGTTTCTGTTTTTAAAAAGTGTACTGAATTGGAATTTGGGTTCAGTAGTCGTTGACTGATTTGCTAAGTGTGTTTTTGGATATTCTTTGATTATTGTATACATTAGAAAAGATAGAATGAGTATTGGTATAGCCATTATAAAGAACGGTATATGCCAATTCAAATTGAATTCATGCACAGTATAGCTAGAAATAAAGTAGCCAATGGATGTACCAAAAGCCATCCCGCTATTGATGAGTGCACTTCCAAGTGTAATGTGTTGTTTTGGTATAGCTTCAGAAGATAGTGCATACTGTGGTCCGTAAAACATACCTTGCGCTGAGCCAACGATGAACCAAGCAATCATAAAAAGTAAGAATGTAGGCATTATGCCAGTAATTGCAGTGAAGATCCCAAAAATAATCATACTTGGTATCAATATTTTTTTGCGACCCATTTTATCACCCAGTATACCAGAAGGGATTTGGGTCAATGTATAACCAATAAAGAAAATGCTCATAATGAGTCCGAGTTGAGCATTCGTCAAAGTAAATGCATCTTTAATATTTCCCATAATAGGATTAAGTATTGTACGAGCAGCGTAGATAACGAGCCATCCTAATGTGAAGATGGATACGAGTTTTACCCAGTAGTATTTGCTAATGTGCGTTGATTCTTGATGCATGTCTTAAATACTCCTTTCAAAAGTTGTGCTATTATTTATAATCATACATTTTAATATTGTGTGATACCTTGTGTGAAATGACAAAAAATTGGATGATTTTGAGTGAAATTACTATGAAGTAATATTAATTATTAGTGATTTGATGTTGCGAGAGCTTTCAAATGAATAATGAATTGGTTAAAGTGATAATAATATAAATGGTGCTATATCAGCATTTAACACATACCTTCAGTATTCGTTCAGACAAACAGTAGACTAACCTTTAAAGTTTATATGTTACATTGGCAAATCAATTTTTAATATAATAATTGTGTGGTCTTACGATAAATCACACAATTTATTTAATGATTCCTGAACTAATTATTAAATCAATTAGTTATAAAAAATATCGTTTTATAATAAGATATTAAAAAGTAATGTTATATTAACAATTATATGAAAGAAATTTACAATAAATTAAACCTTCTTATATATAATAGGATTAATTACGATTAAGGAGGTTTATTTATGAAAGCAGAAAAGTCGATGTTGAAGTTATTTACTACTGGGGCAGCAAGTGTGGTACTGATGATGTCACTTGGAATTGGTAATTTTGCCGAAGCAAGTGCACCAGGAGAGGGACCGCAGACAGAAAGTACTAAGCAAGGTAATCAAGAACAAGGGATAAAAATACTAAAAGATAAACCGGATGTTGCGCCAGTTCCGGTGAAGAATCAACCTAACCGTATAATTACAAATTTTAATGGTGATACAAAATCTGAAATGGCATTCAATTGGTATACTACGGATGAGTTTAAAGATGCGAAAGTATGGGTTTCAGAAACAGGTGATTTTAGTGATGCTAAATCATTTGATGCCACTCCGAAAAAAGTGATTTCTAAATACATAGAGAGGGATAAAAATGGGAATTTCATCTTTGCAGATGTGGAAAAAGATGATGAAGGAAAAGCAGTAAAGGATAAAAATGGCCAAGAAAAAATAAATGGTTACTATACAGATGAACATGCAAGTGGTCCTGAATGGACAAGAGGAGACTTGCAAGGCAAGACTGAAATGACCAACATAAAAGAATATAACTATAAAGCTAAAGCGACTGGACTTAAGCCTAATACAAAATATTATTATAAGGTTGGAAGTGCAAGTGGCACACAGAGTCAGGTAGGTCAGTTCCAAACATCTGGAGCTAAGGGAGATCCTTTTAAATTTGTGCAATATACAGATACACAAAATGCATTTTGGAATGAACATGTTAGAAATGAGGCACAGTTTGGTGCGGATACTTTAAACCAAGCGATACAAACTGCAGGTAATCCAAACTTTGCTTTACATACAGGCGACTATGTAGAAACTGCAGAAGTAGAAGATGAGTGGTTAGACCTATATGAGCAATCACGACCATCATTTATGTCATTACCAATCGCAACTGCTGCAGGTAATCATGATGAATATGCTTTAAGTGAAGAAGATGGGAAATTACTAGATTCCTTTAACCAGCATGTGAATGTGCCGAAAGAAAACAATGCTGTTAACGGTGGTTCATATTACTCATTTGATTATAACGGTGCGCATATGGTAGTAGCCAATACGAATGATAATAAGAAATCTAAAGATAATCCAGATGAAAAAGCAATAGGAAAAGAACAGATGGAATGGATTAAATCAGATATTAAGAAAGCCAAAGCCAATGGGGCTAATTGGATTGTGCTAAATCTTCATAAACCAATGTACTCAAAATCATACCATGCATTATCAGATGAGGATGTACGTAAAATTCGTGATGAGTTAACGAAACAAATAGATGAACTAGATGTTGATTTAGTATTGCAAGGACATGACCATGTATTATCACGTACGCATCCGTTGGAGCATACTTCGACGAAAAATAGTTTTGTAAATGCGAAAAAAGAAGATGCGAAACAAGTACTCGGTGATGATAATGTAGAATATTATGATAAGCCTAAAGGTTCTGTATATGTACTACCTAATACAGGAGGAACGAAAGCGTATGACAATATATACGATAGATCTTTAGAGCACATTAAGAAGGTGCGTCCAGAATTAAGTGACCTAACACAAGATAAATTAGATCACTATAATAGCTTGTTCGCATTAGGTAAACAGCCACATAAATCGAAAGCATTTGAAAAGAGTCATGAGAATGATAGAAATGCATCTGAACAAAACTTTTCTGTTTATGAAGTTGAAGGAGATAAACTTAAAGTTAAGATTTATCAATTGTATGGAGATATTAGCAAAGGTGAACAACGACAAGTGAAATTAGTAGACGAATTTGGAATATTGAAAGGTGATAAATCAGAAAAGTAAATTATTATATACAGAATTCTGTTACCATTTTGAAAAGATAATCCAATTGTTGCTAGTGACTGTAGTTAGGAGTTTTTGAATGCATAAAATCATTTATAGTCTTATATTTATTGTTATGATGGTGACCATTGCAGGATGCCAAGAACAACAAGGCGCTGCTAAGACTAATACGAAAGATAAAATATCTCAAAATAAGAATTTAACACAAACAGATAAAGATAAATTAAAAAAGATGATAACCAATCAAGTAGCTGCATATGCTAAAGAGCAAAAATTAGCAGTTACGAATCGATATGTAAGTAATGGGAGATATAGCGAAAGTGACTTTTATGCGACAACGACTGATGGTGAAATACAAGTTATTGATAATAATAAGCCAGGGGCTAAACACTTTAAATTGCATAATGTTACGGGGTTAACGGTTTATACATCTGAAACTGGAAACATAGGATTGGATGATTCAGCAAAACAACTGTCTAATATTGAAGGATATAAGTCTGTTGCAAATATGAACCGTCCAATTAAGAAATACTTATTTGCAGATAACGGTAAGGTATATGAATATAATTTTAAAGGTGGTAGTGATGCAACCTTATCGTCTGGTTTCGCATATAAAGATAGTAATGACAAAGATCCTAATTTAAAGCCCAATGTCATATTTAAAGAAACTGAAAATGATACAATTCGTAAAAAGTGGTCGAATGTATTCAGAAAATATGAATAAATGAAAAAATGGTTAACGCGTGATAATTATTGTTATAGAACTTATTCAGTTCTTGTAACAAATTATTTTCCCAGCAATCATATCTAAAATAAACCGTACACTATGCATAGTCCTATTATTTGGAATAGCATTGGATGTACGGTTTTTGTTTGTGATAATAAGTTTGACTAATAAACTCTATAGTACGATGTTTCGTTTCAATTTTTTAGGTTTTATTCTTGGTTTGCGTTCAAATTATGATATTGTTGCACGGAATCAGTAAGTTGAACTTTATCAATATTATGACCAATCACGACTAAATAATCTTCGATACTAAGGTGAGACGATACAACATCTAGATGATGGTTTGCATACTGAACTAAACTTTTCACTGCACTATCATCAAAGGTTAGAAAGCCTTTAACCCTGTAAATATTATCAGGTAAGTCTTGTAGCCAATTAATAAAGGACTGTTTATGCCAGGAGTGTGAAAAATAAAATATTGAGTGACCTATTGTACTATGGATTATTTTTCCACCTTGAAATTGTTCATCTTTTGTTATTTTATTGCTCTTTATATTATCTAGAGTTACCTTACCATGACTTGTAAGGAAATAAGGTGTATTTGGATGACGTTTAGTTATGCTCTCAATAACCTCTAATAATTGATCAGAAGTAATTAAATCACTCTTATTTAATACAAAGTTTGAACAATGTGACATTTGAGCGATTATTAAATGCTGTATATCATCTGGTAATTGTTCTAATTTACTATATAGTTGAACATCAATTACACTGGTTAAACTTACTACGTTACTAAATGGAGTTAATATGGGTGTTAAACATGCATCGAGAACTTCAAGTGGGTGTGCGATACCACTGCATTCAATAAATACAACATCGGGTTGATAATCAATATAAATATCATGTAATTGATCAGTGACATTTGATTTCATTTCACAACAAATACAACCATTAATAATCTCACATAAACCTATTGAGTCATCTATGAGATGACTATCTACACTTCTACTACCGAATTCATTCATAATTACTGCAGGTGTTTGACCCTGAGACTTAGCACTATTAATAAAGTGATTGAGAGTGGTAGTCTTACCTCCACCAAGAAAGCCACTAATGATGACAATGTCCATATGTGTTACACATCCTTTGCTTCTTTGTCTTTAAAGCTCATACTTCCAGTCGTAGTGGCTTGTCCCTGGTATTTACCTTTATATGGCTTTGTACTAGGAGATTGAGTCTTAGCAATAACAACTTGGCATATTCTTAGATTTTCTTGGATTGTTAAATCGAAGTTATTGGCATTATATAATTCTAAAGTGATATTCCCTTGGAATCCTGGGTCAACCCAACCAGCGTTTTGTATAAAGAGTCCTGCACGTCCAATTGAACTGCGACCTTCAACGAATGCTGCAAGTTGATTATTTAATTCTATATATTCATTAGTTGTAGCTAGAACAAATGATTTTGCAGGTATAGTAATTTCATGTGCCTGAATTTCTTTATAGTGAAAGGGTTCTAATATATTTTGACTTGATTCTTGTGATGATTGTGGAAATAGGTAGTGTTTGCCTAATGTTAAATCTATGGATGCAGGTTCAATATGATTTTCGTGAAATGGAGTGATTTTAATTTTTTCTTGTTGTAAATACTGTTTAATGTCAGTATCTGAAAGTATCATATAAATGCTCCTTTTTGTTAGAATAATTTTAAAAATATAATTGCAACACAAAGACAAATAATAGCTGTAACCATTTGCTTTAAAATAAGTTTTATACCTAATGAAAGACCTAGTTTTTTAATGATCATGGTGATCGTTACCGAGCACGGAGCGAATGTGGAACTGAACAATATAAGTAAAAAAGCACGTTCAGGTGGAATCGAGCGTAATACAGCTCCATTATCTGCATTAAAGAGCAACATTCCGTCTTTTCTGATAAGCGAAAATAAAATTCCTGATGATAAACGATTAGGTATGTTTAAGCCAGATGAAACAAAATTAAATATATGAGCAATCCACGTCATTGTTGATGTCATAGTTAATAAACTTGCGAATAAGCAAATTATAAAAAATATGGGTAATGCTTGTACTAAAAATGATTTGATTATAGTTAAAACTTGTTTAGTTGTTTGGCGTATATTTGGCATTTGTATTGGAGACATTTGAAAATAATGTGTCGGCAAATGTGTATGTCTATGCCATAATCGCGTGTGAATTAATCCACCTATAAAAACAATGAATAAATAAGGTATAAAAAGCCAAGGCATATGCATTACGCTAAATAGTGAAGCGGTGGCTCCAATTTGATAACTACACGATGAACCGAAACTGATCAAACTTATACAGTTCTGTTGATGACACGCTTTACAATGATGTTCAGTATTAACAATAGCCGCAGCGTTACAACCAAATCCTTCAATGACGGGAACAATGTCGTAGCCGGATAGACCAATTTGCTTCATCACTGGATCAATACTCCAAACAATATAAGATTTAACATTAGATTGTTTGATCAAAGATGTGGCAATACCTATAAAAATAACGACGGGTAGTGCCCATACAATTGAATATGTACCGAGTGAGATTATACCGTAGCTATCAAAGAGTATTTGGTCTAAGAAATAAGACCACTCTATTGTGTTAAATTGAAGAAAATGTAGCAGAGGGTCTGCCCAATAACTTTGTAACTGGTTTGAAATATAATAAGCCAAATATACTGGGACAATAAACATCAATATAATTATTAACCAACTAATACATTTATCAACAAATGTAGGTGAAGGTGTCATAATATGTTTTCTAAAATAAAGCAAATGACCTAAAGTTTCTTTTAAGTTTAATTGCTCTGAAGTAATAGGTTTAGTTTGTCCATTGAACGTAATCGGTAGTTGTTTTTGAACAATGAAATGTCGTAACTGTAATCTGTCATTTATGGATAATTTATGTTGATTTGTAATAATGAATTGAGGAGAATCATGATCTTGTTGTGTATATTGCCCATTACTAATGTCATAAATTATTTTTAACATGAACAGTTCACTTCACAACAATTGTAATCATCTAAATACATTTGATTTTGTTTATAATAATCGATGATTTCTTCTGAAACGACTATATCTTCTCTATGCGCAACTAAATTTGCTAAAACTGCAAAGCGTGCTCGAAACTTATAGATATAACAAAGTATTGCTGTATCATGTTCCACGGTAGAACCTACTAAAAAAGTATTTTTAAAAATTGTAGATTCATCATCATTAGTCAGTTTGACTATATGTTGATTCGTTTCAAAAAGTGATTGTATTAAAGGGTTCATAGCTGGCCTGAATCCTGTTGCTTGTATTATTTCCTCGGTAATATGTTCATCCGTTTGTTCATTAATACTTAATCGATAACCTTCTATACACTTTTCAACATTAGTAACAGTTCTATTAATCAATAGCCTAATTGGATAACCATCATTTAAAACTTGTTTGAATCTTTCATTTGTATATGGCGAGAGACTTATACTTGGATCTGCAACGTTTCCATTGAAACCAGTAGATTTTGATATAATAGTTACTTTTTTACCTAACTTCGCTAAATTTATTGCGGCATCAATACCACTTTCATTAGCGCCAATTATGGTTACATCTTGTGATTTAATATTTTTAAAATCATTAATTTCGGTATAATGTTGACCAAATTCAAATGGCTTATGTGGAAAACTAAAATCACCAGTTGCAATAAATAAGTATTTACATGTGAAATTACCTTTATTTGTTGTAATAACATAACCATTAGTATGAGTATTAACATTTGTTACTAAAGTTTTTGTGTGAATTTTGATTTTATATATATCGGTGATAGCTTTTAAATATTTTTGATATGATTGGCCATTAAGATGTTCTTCTTTAAAAGTAAATCCAGGTGACGTATCGGGAGTTATCGCATTTATATCAGGCATCCCAAATCCGTTAGTTGTAAAAGATGGTGTGATAAAGCGTGTAGATGACGGCCATTTTTCAAAGGAACTGCCGATATCTGATTTTTCAAGAATTAGTGTATCTCTAATTCCAAATTGATTTAAAGCTATGTTTAGGCCTATACCAGCAGGGCCAGCCCCTATAATGATTGCTGTCTTTTGTACCAATTTCTAAACCTCCTTTGGATAGACAGGTTGATTAGCATTTATTACATATAATAAAGATAAAATCGCAGATCCGCGTAAAGATCTACGATTTTATTGAACTAAATAAAAATTCCTAGAAGGAAATGTATAAAAATGAATGTAACAATCCTGTTTTACAAATAGGAATGATTCCTGTTTGTAAAAGCAATTATAGATTTTAAATTTAAATAAGTCAATATAGAAATTAATATTTATTTTAAAGTGATTGTTTTATATCTATTTGCTATGTAAGGGTATTTTAAGTTGGGGATTCTTACATATGTAATGAAAGTGACGAATGTATATGTCAGAGTGAAAAAGTATTTAGTTTACATGTGTCAAACGATGTTAAACGCGTTCTTATGCTTGTTATCAAAGTCTTTTGATGTATAAAATAATTAGGGTGTTAACATGTGTAAAGTTAAAATTATTCAGGGGAATTATGTGTAAATGGTGATTGTTCATTGATAATTAGAAACAGATATTATTATTAGGTGACAGTTTTTAATGCATAATGATTTCTAGTACCTAATAAGTGTACCTTAGTTTTATTTTAATTGTATGGGAATAAAGTAATTAATAACATCATAAGAATATAAATATTTAAGTGGCTAAAACATAAAAAGTTAGAAAAAGAAGTATGTATATTTAAGATAGAGAGAAAAATATTTTATGCTTAAGATTGTTGATTATTGTGATTTAGTTAAAAATTAGCGAAGAACGAAATTTAAATAATATGAAGTGAATGCAGAGAAACTATAAAAATTAAGTAATTTACAAAACAGTATGAAAAACCTTATTAAATAAATGATAAGACTCCTACTCATTTTGAGGGAGTCTTATATTGTATAAATTATTGATATTCAACCCATTGGGATCCTTGGTCAGCTGAAGCGACACAATTTTCAATCCAACGGACACCTTCGATACCGGAATTGATATCAGGATAGATAATTTCAGAAAGTGCTTCTTCGTCACCACGATTTTTTGCATCTATTGCTAGAGCGATATTTAAGTAAATGTTACCCCAAGCTTCTGTTAAACCTTCTTGGTGTAGAATGCCGAGTCTTTCGTTTTTTAATGCTAAGTTGTCTAAGTACTCAGCGCCACGATAGAGTATTTGTGTTGGCGCCCCTTGAGGTTGGTATTGTAGTTCATTTGGTGCACTGTCCCACCATTCAAGACTTCCCTTAGACCCCACGATTCGAATGCGTTGTCCATCCATTTGTCCTGAATCTACGGCGGACGTCCACATACGTCCTACTGCTCCATTGTCATAATGCATCATAATATAGGCATTGTCTTCTAATGGATAACGGCTGCCGACAAAACTTTGACGATCACAAAGTAGTCTTTTTATATTTAAATTTGGCAGGATTAATTTAGAAATATAGTACGTGTGAATAGATAAGTCACCAATCACAAATGTCGGACCGGCAATTTTAGGATCGACACGCCATTTTTGTGCAGCATTGTCTTTATCTCCTTGAGCATTGCCAGCATAACCATGTGTATATTGCATTTCGACTAAGTTGATATCACCAATTTTGTTTTGTTCAATCATTGCTTTCATTTGAAGAATAATTGAATTACCTGAATAGCCATATGTTACACCAACTATAAGGCCTTGCTTTTCAGCGAAATCTTTAATTTCTTCAGCTTCTTCTGTTGTAAATACGAGTGGCTTTTCACAAATCACATGTAGACCTGCCTCTAATGCTGCCATAGTTATTTCATAATGTGTACCGTTTGGTGTGGCAATAGAAACTACTTCGACGCCGTCGTCACGTTTTGCTTCTTCAGCTAATAAAGTTTTATAATCGTCATAACAACGTGTCTCATCTACACCTAAATTTATGCCAAATGATTTTCCACGTTCTGTATCAATATCAAATGCACCTGCAACGAGTTCATAAGTTCGGTCTCTCAATGCACCACTGCGATGTTTATATCCTACTTGACTCGTTCTTCCGCCACCAATCATACCCCAACGTAAAGCGTTACTCATTTTCTTTTCACCGTTATTCATTTACAAAACTCCTCTCGTAATTTGATTGCTATTTTTATTTATACGACAACTTGTTGCAATGCTTTTATGGAAATATTCACACCGTCCTCTGGCTGCATGGTAAAGTCTTCCATTTCTAAAGATACAAAATCGTCATAGCCACACATGCGTACAACAGAGAAGAAAGTCTTCCACCATTGCAAATCGTGGCCATGGCCAACGGCAACATAATTCCAAGCCCTATTTTTAGTATCATAAATATCTTTCGTTTCTAAAATTGTATTTAAAGACACCGGGGCGTCTTCAATCCTTAAATCTTTACCGTGCATATGGTGAATAGCACCTTCTAATTTACGTGCAGATTGAATGGGGTCTCCTCCCATCCAAAACATGTGGCTTGGATCTAAGTTCATACCAATTATAGAATCTACGCTATTTCTCAATCTAAGTAATGTTTCAGAGTTATATACCAGTTGCGTACCATGATTTTCAAGTGCGATTTTTTTAATACCATGTTGTTTAGCGATTGGGACAAGTTCTCGCCAATATGGAATAGCAACTTCTTCCCACTGATAAGTTAAAGCTTCTTTTAACTCAGGTGGCCAGCTCATAGTAGTTGTTATCCAATTTGGCATTTCATCTTGAGGTGAAGCAGGTGGCAGTCCACTCATCATTACTATTTTTTTAACACCAAGTATTTGTGCTAATTTAAATGTATTGATTGTGACTTCCCTATGACGTTCACCAATTTCTCTAGGATCTAGTGGATTGCCGGAACAGTTTAAAGCAACAATCTCCACCTGATAGGTATCTAACAAATTTTGTAATTTTAAGACTGCCGTCTCACTAGAGAGTAATTCTTGGAGGTTGATATGTGGAGCAGGGGACCAACCTCCCGTTGCTAATTCAATATGGAATACGCCTTGTTTTGTAATGTGCTGTAATACTTCTTCTAATGATAGGTGAGCGAGACTATCAGTGTAATATGAAAGTTTCATGTAACCCCTCCAATTATAATTTGTATTCTTTTGCTACATTTTTGTTGCGAGGAGGTTGCTTATTAATTTGTGATTTGAAGTGATCTTCGATTTCTTCTAGAGATTTCCCTTTGGTTTCTGGTAAGAATTTTTTTACAAAAATAATAGAAATTATATTCAATAAGGCGAAGATAATAAATGTATTTGATAGACCTAGATGTCCAAGTAAGATTGGAAATACAAGACTAACAGTGAAATTTGCCATCCATAAGAAAAAGACACTTGCCCCCATGCCAAACCCTCGCACTTTTAATGGGAATATTTCTGATAACATCAACCAAGTTACTGGTGCAATAGCACCTTGCATAAATGCTAAAAATGTAACTGTTAATGAAAGTACAATAAATGGGAAAGCCGGACTATTTTGTAGAATTAATGGAAAAATACCTAGTAAGACTAACGTCACTATTACCCCGGCTTGCCCAACTAGTAACATTGGCTTTCTTCCGAATTTACCAAGTAGCCAAATGCCAACGAAAACGGCTAATACTGATACGATTCCATTTGCAATATTCCCGATAAGTGCAGCTTTTGTTGCTAGTCCGGCATTTCGTAAAATTTCTGTTCCGTAGTACATGATTGAATTTACTCCAGTCACTTGTTGAACGATCCCGATACCAATACCGATGTAAAGAATTCGTCGTACCCATGCTTGTTTAAAGGAGATGTTTGAATTGGCTTTCAAACGCTGTTCGTTTTCGATATGGGTTTTGATTTCACGTACTTCTGACTCAGCGGTCTTTTCATCTCTTAAAGAACGTAAGATGTTATATGCTGGCCAATATTTATGCTTACTTGCAAACCATCTTGGACTTTCAGGTACTGTTAACATACCGAACCATAGAAAAATTGCTGGCAAGGTTGCAACGAGTAGCATGACACGCCAAATGCCAGGATTATCTACTAGATTACCTAAGACTGCATTGACTACGTAGGCTGACAATTGTCCAATAACGATCATGAGTTCGTTTTGAGTTACCATTCTTCCACGTTGTTCTTTAGATGCCATTTCTGATAAAAAGGTAGGAACAATGACAGAAGCACCACCAACTGCTATCCCTAAAATGATTCGAAATGTAACCATGGAAATAACATTAGGTGATAATCCACATCCGAGCGTAGCAAAGAAGAAAATAATCGCTAAATACATAATCATTTTCTTTCTACCAAATGAATCAGCTAGTTTACCTCCTGAAATTGCACCAAAAGCAGCACCGAAAATTAAGGAACTTGATACTAAACCTTCAGTGGCAGGTGTTAAACTTAATTGGCTTGAGAGGGACATGTAAGGCAAAGCACCATTTATAACACCCGTATCAAAACCGAAAAGCAAACCTCCCAAAGTGGATATTACTGTAATTTTGAGCATCTTTCTGTTTTTTCTATCAATATCTGAGTGTTTTATAATTAAAACCTCCATCCTTTATAAGAAAAACCAATAAATAACTAAAAAATAATCAACAGTTGATATTAAAAACAACTATAATTGTAAACGCTTTCCTAGTCAAACGTTTTCTTGTTAAAAAAGTAGTTTTTAAATAATTAATAAGCTTCAAATGTTGTTGAATAGAGGATGTCTAGCATTAAAAAAAGAGTAATATTACTTCGTTAGAAATGAGGATATTTATAGAAATGGGTAGTTTTTGGTAATGTTTTGGTTGTGTAAAAATACAGATGTACTTAATAGTTAGCATTCTTAAAAATTATATTAACCAAAAAAAAGACTGGACATTAATAATGTGTCTCAGTCTGTATATTATTTGTCTAGTATATGGATGATATTTAAGTAGTTTGTAAATAAAAATTATTATTGGTAAAGGATAAGGATTAAGTATATTGTATTAACATGTTTAGTCCTTAACGATATAATGGTGTTCATTTAAATCTCTTACAGCATTATCTAATATTTTTTCCGTATGTGCAGAAATTGTATGTATGTGTAATCCATTTGTAAGATTTGCCAACATCTTCCCTTGATATTTCTCCATCTGTTGTAAGAATTGATGTAAATCTTCATGACTTTCAATCATTAAATCTTTTCTTATTTCACCGTATAAAGGATGTTCTATAGAAACATCATCGACCATAGCGCCGTTATCAAGAATAATATGTAATTCTTCTGCCATTTGTTCTTGTGTATGTTGGCAAGTGATGGTGCGTTTGAAATGCTTTCCTTGTGGCTCGTAATCTATGACATAGCCTCTACTTGTAGAATGAATGGTATGATTATGTGATTTTAATGTAGAGATGTCTTTGACAATAATTTGTCTTGAGACCTCAAACCTTTCACTTAGATGTTTTCCACTGATAGGTTGTTTTGAAGATTTAAGCAATTGCAAAATTTGTGACCTGCGATAATCTGGGGTATCCATATTAATCCCTCCTTAATTTAAAACGTACTAATTATTTATAATAGCTATGAGCATATTGTAAAAGTGAGTGCAGCTATGCTTATTTATGGATTTTACTAATAAAGTTATTTTAACCTGTAAAGAGGTTGTTAACAATCATATAAGTGCCGATTTATAGATTAAGTTAAAGCGTAATGCAGAATTTATAGATAAACAAATGATTTAGCTTATGTTACATGTGTAAAGTAGGATGGTATTGAGCGATTATTCGCTTGAAATAAAAAGTACTAAAATTATATTATATTTATGTAGTAGTTGTAACAGCAAGGTTTTCGCAAGGTTTACATATGTAAAATTAGATGCTCTGTATTTATTAAGTATATACTCAAACATAAAGTCCTCTATTTATTGAAAATGAAATTTATCTCATAATGAAGCATTTACAATAGAAAAAGCAAGCATTTCCTAATATATGAGGTAATGCTTGCTTTTATTTTTATGCAATTAAGCATACATATTTATTTATTTAACAATTGATAGACTTTATAGTAGAAAGGGCGAATCGGTTTTACAAAATCCCCGATAAACTCTTCAACGTGTGCGTCAAACCCTTTTTTAAACTGTTGTACACCAAAGTCTTCTGCATTTTCATTGAAGTCTCCTGTAATACCATAGAAATTATAGCGTGGGATATTGTGTTTCTTAGCATATTCAATCATTTCCCATTGTAGTCGATATGCTCCCATAAATTGATTATATTTAGGATTGGATCCACTTGATAAATAATAAACTTCATCTTTAGTACAAATATATAATGCGGCAGCTAAATTGAGTACGTTACCTTCACTTTGTATCAAGGCTTTGGTTTCATCTAGTTTTTTCAAATTACTATCTTTTTGCTGTTTTAACTGTGCTAATTTTGTTTTATTTTTTTTGGAATTTGGTGAGTCTATTAATTTATTTTCTAATTCAGTTACTTGTAGTGAAAGTTCTGAATTTTTATTCGCTAATTTCTCTGCGTATTTATCAAGATCAATGTATGCCATTTTTAACATTGCACTTTTGGGATACATCTTTTGAGTTTCTTGGAAGTAAGTGTTAGGATCTTGCTTAAATTTAAAACCATGCTTTTCCTCAGCCATTTTAAATAGCTCATAAAATGTGTCAGTTTCTGAGTAATCGAGCGTGCGGACGTCTACTCCCATTTCAAATGTTTTTTTGATATTTCGTCGTGTTTGATAGTCCATAGATTTTAATAACTGTTCAGCTGTTTTATCTTCAAGGTCTAAGACGGACATCCAACGTATTTGGCTTTTGTCAGAATATCCGACAGAATAGCCTTGATGTTTATAACCTAATTTATCGAGTTGTTGTATCAAATGCTTATTGTCGAAAGATTGAAGGATTTCACCTTCAGCATTGCGTTTACTCTCTAAAATATAAGGATCGACCATTACAAATAATGTATTTTGCTGTTTCAAATATTTAGTTAATCCTTTGAAAAAGCACTCAACAATTTCTTGATTATTGTAATCAAGGACTGGACCTTTATGAGAATAAAAATATTTGAAAAATTTAAGTGCTTTAGCCTCAGTTAGTAAACAAGCAGCTAAAACCGTGTTGTTGTCTTTTACTCCTACCAAATGAACATCATTTTTCTTCTGGTGTCTATATTGATATTGTTCGACTGATTGAGTGTAGTGTACGAAATGATCATTTATGAAATTATCATACTCTTCCTCACTTAGTTTGGTAAAATTCATGAAAAATTACTCCTATTCATTTTTAAAGTATGTATTATATCCTATTACACATTTTTATTGCATTCAATTTAAACGCATGAAGTAATATTACACACTTTTGAATTGTGTAATCTGCAATACTTTGATTATTGAAAATTGTTTCACGAAAAACATCTGCTAATTTTCAATAAGATAAGGTGATTGTCATTATATAGGATACAAAATAATTTAAAGCGTAGGAGTAGTAATAAAATGAATTGTAATCGTTTTTTATGCAAAATAAAATACGCAAAGTTGTATTAATCTGATATTAGTAAAAGGAATATACTAACCAGTTATAATTTCAACAATGCGTATTGTGTATTAGACTTATACAATAGTACTAATAATTAAGAATTAGATGGTTCTATTTTTTGCCCTTCTTGTAAATCATCATTTGGTTTTTTGATTATTTTTTCTCCTAATTTTACACCTTGCTTAACAATGATATTACCTTGTGAATGCCCAGTAATAATTGGACGTTTATGTACCTTATTTTGTTGGTCAACTACAAACACACAATTATCTTTGGTTAAAGCACTTTCTGGTAATTGAGCTGTATTTGCGTGTACCTTCATGTTAACGGTAAAGCCATCTTTAATAGGAGAAGAAAGATTACCAATTGTGACCTCGTATTGAGAAGCTTTTTTGGAATTATTGATTGGTGTAGATTTGTTTTTGCTAGCATGGTCTACATTTTTTTGAGATTCTGTAGACAAGTCAGCGATTTGTATAATCTTACCTTGAGATTTTATACCACCTTTATTTGCATCTACATCAACTTTATCGCCTTCTTTAAGCTTATCGATGTCATATTCGGATACAGTAGTTTTAATCTCTGGTTTATTCGAAATAAGTTGAAGAATGTTGCCATTTTTATCTACATCTTTATTTATATAATTTACTGTACCATCGAAAGCTGCATAAATATCTTTGCTCGATTGATTGTCGTGTAAGTTTAATGCATGTTGGGCTTGAGCTAATTGCTGTTGGTCTTTTGTTAAGCGTTGTTGATTACTTTTGTCATTAGGTCGTTTATTTAATGCTGTGTAATCTTTTTCAACATAAGATTGAAACTTCTTAACATCACTTTGCAACTTAGGTCTGATACTGCTATTTGTATCATAGTAAACGAGCGGCGTCCCTTTTTTGACTACTTGGTTATTCTGTATTTGGGGACGTATGTATGATCCAATTTCACGGTTCTCTTGATACACTTTAATCGTTTGAGGAGATGATTTTCCCTTCAAATTTAAGGCATCTGCTTTTTTTATTGTATAAGTCTGATACGAATCGTGCTTGTTGTTATCTATTACGTTCATTTGTCTTAGGATAAAATAGGTAATTAATATAATTAAGACAATAAGTACTATAATAGAGAGCCATAATTTTTTGTTTTTCATTTATAACACCTGCCAACTTGTCAGTACCCATAGAACGTAAGGCGAAACGTTGTTTGCAACTGGTTTTAGACCTTATTTTAGAAAAAATACGCTTGGATAAGCTTGTTATATACAATAATTATGTGAAAATATTTTTAATTTTATTATTATAGGTAATATTAATTCTTGGGACATTAACGTTTTAACAGTTAATATAAGAAGGGATAGTGTTAAATCAAACATACAAAACTGTATGAAGAAATATTTTGAATCGAAGGCTTTTGATAAAGCGAATAGCACTATTTTAGTCGATGAATATATTACAACTACAACACAAGCATTAAATAAAGTTTGTATTGTTGTGACACATGATGAGCGATTAAAAGCATATTGCGATAAAGTATATAATATGCAAGACGGCATACTTAAATTAGAAAAATAAATTTAAAACCACTTCTTTGTTCATTATTATATGACAGAGAGGTGGTTTTAAAAATATAATGTAATAACAACCATACTAGGGTTGGGTAGTCTAGAGTCAGTCTTAAGGCGTGAAGATAACTTTATCAAAATGGCGTTTTTTATTCACTAAAGCATCAAATGTTTCTGGTCCATTTTTTAAAGATAAGACATCGGAAATGATAGGCTTTATGTCGAGTTCTCCTGTAGACATGTAGTGTAATGTCGATGACCACTCTTTACCTGGAAATGGTGCAGACAAGCCGTTCCATGAACCTATAACATTTAATTCATTGCGCAATATTTTTTCGAATTGTATGCGTGCCATTTGAATATCAGCATAAGGAATTCCTAGGAGTAGTACTTCTCCACCTTTTTTGGGCAGTGTTAATACAGGACCAATTGTAGACAAAGCACCAGCAGATTCTACTGCAACATCTATATGATATGGAAGTGTATCTATGATTTTCCCCAAATTTTCACGAGTGCTATTAATACAATAGTCTGCACCTAATGTACGTGCAATGTCCAATTTGTGGTCATCTATATCTATTGCCACTACATGACTAGCACCAAAGATACGAGCCCATTGGATAGCTAATAATCCTATACTTCCACAACCCATAACTGCTACTGTTGCACCTGGTTCCATGCTCGTTTTATAAAATCCATGGGCAACAACTGCAGAAGGTTCTACCATCGCAGCGGTATTAAAATCAACTGTGTCAGGTAACCTTAAGACATTACTTTCAGGTAATTTAACATATTCAGCAAAACAACCAGGTTCTAATGAGCCTATAACATAAAGAGACTCACATCTTGAATAATTTCCTTGTTCGCAATGTGTGCATTTGTGACATACGATAGCAGGGCAGCCGGTAACGCGATCTCCAACTGACACAGAAGTAACTTGAGAACCTACATCTGCTACGATGCCCGAGAATTCGTGGCCAAAAGTCATCCCTTCTTGATAAGGGCCCAATTTTTTATAACGGGAAGTATCTGAACCACAAATACCCGTAGCTTTAACTCTAATGATAACGTCTGTTGGTGATGTAATCACTGGTTTATCAATTTCTTCATAACGTAAGTCTTCGATGTCATATAAATTAAGTGATTTCAATTGCCACATCTCCATTTCATATAATTATTCGGTAGTTGCTTTGTTTCTTTTAAATAATTTAGCTATGAAGTACATTGATAGTACAATGCCATTACTAACTAATAAGTGATCCATATAAAAGTCTGTAATGCCACGCATAGGTCCAAGCATGAAATCTAATAATGTTTCAGTCATATTTCCCAGCTCCTTTAAAATTGATAGACTGTATTTTAGTATGTTAACTTGCTAAAAGTTTTCTTACTAATCTAGCTAAATATTTTCAAGACTTTTAGGTTCTAGCATTCGTCTACAGGGCGAAGTAATACTTTAATACCGTCGCCACCTTTAATATGCTGGTAGCCTTCGTCCCATTGAGTAATATCCAGTTCGGTCGTTACAAGTGTTTCCGCATTAACTGCACCAGAGCTTAACAATTGTAATGAAGGTTCCCAATCCGCTGGTTTTTGGCTTCTGCTACCGACAACACGTATTTCCTTTTGTATAATTTTATCTAAATCAAAAGGTATTTCAGGATCTTTAAATATACCGATTTGAACATAAGATCCTTTTTTACGTAAAATATCTAAACCTTGTCTTGCTGCTGGAACTGCACCAGAACATTCTAAAACGATGTTTGCACCGTATCCATCTGTGATGTCATTAACGTATTGCTTTAAATCATTATGTTGTATGTTAACGACATGATCAAGATTAAGTTCTTGTGCTTTTTCTAACCGCTCTTTGTCATTATCTAAACCAGTGATAACAACGGTTGCACCCTTACTTTTAACTACTTGTGCTACTAAGAGGCCAATAGGTCCTGGGCCCATAATTACAGCGATATCTCCTTGTGATACCTCGATTTTTGAAACGGCATGATACGCACATGCTAATGGTTCAGTCATTGCTGCAGAACGGTAACTTACATTATTAGGTAATATATGAACGCTTTCTGCTCTTGCCACAAGATATTGTGTAAATCCACCATTTTGCTGCGTTCCTAAACCCTTTCTGTGGTTGCATAAATTGTAATCTTTAGTCTGACAGTATTCACATTCTCCACAAATATAAAATGTTGTTTCTGATGTAACACGATCACCAACTTTTAAATTTTCAACATTTTCACCAACTTCAATGATTTCGCCGGCAAATTCATGCCCTAATGTAACTGGGAAATTCACTTTATAGTGACCTTCATAAGTGTGTACATCTGTACCACAGATACCTGCATAATGCACTTTTATCTTTACTTCATCTGCTTTGGGGGAAGGGTTAGGTTGGTCTAATAGCTCTAAGTTACCAAATCCAGGTTTAGTTTTAACGAGTGCTTTCATAGTTCAATCAACTCCAAGTTTGTTTAATTAAAAATGCTAAAGAATTTGAATATTATATAGTTTAAAATGTTGCCACCTTGGTCTAAACTAGAAATCTGTGAAGAACCTGAAGGCATTTTTACATTTGTGCCATCTGCCATACTTGTAAAAATTGGAGCAATATCAGTTGCGATATAAAGGGAAATAGCAATCATGATTGCACCTACAATGACAGAGTGGATGATATTACCTTTTGCTGCTCCGACGATAAACGCTACAATAAATGGAATCGTTGCTAAGTCACCAAATGGTAAGACTTTATTTCCTGGTAAAATCACTGCCAGTAATACAGTAACTGGGACTAGAATTAATGCCGTAGCAATAACTGCTGGATGACCTAGTGCAACTGCTGCATCTAGACCAATGTGTATCTCACGATCACCAAAGCGTTTGTTTAACCAATTTCTTGCAGATTCTGATACTGGCATCAATCCTTCCATAAGAATCTTAACCATTCTAGGCATTAAGACCATAACTGCTGCCATAGACATACCTAAATTAATCACTTTACCTGCATCATAACCAGCTAAGAGGCCAATAAGTAGTCCAAGTACTAAACCTACGAAAATAGATTCTCCAAATGCGCCGAATCTTTTTTGAATTGTTTCAGGATCAGCATGTAACTTATTTAAGCCAGGAATTTTTTGAATACCTTTGACTAAAAATATACCTGGAACATAGGAAATTGTACTACCAGTAGCAATTGAAACACCTGGCAAGTCATAAAATTCACTCATCATTGGTGCTGTCCAGTCTGCTACTTTTAAACAGACAATTTGGAATATCGCAGCTGCAACAAGCGCTTGCCAAATACTATCTGATACGGCATAAACCATGGCACCACAGAATGTATAATGCCAAAAATTCCAAATGTCTACGTTCATTGTCTTAGTGGTTTTAGTAACTAACATTACGATGTTAATAATAATACCGAGTGGAATAATAAATGCTGCGATTACTGAAGCCCATGCGATAGATGATGTTGCTGGCCAACCGACATCTATAACATGAAGACTTACCCCTAAGTTCTTGACCATAGCTTGTGCTGCAGGCCCTAAATTCTTAACCAGTAAATCAATGACTAAGAATATACCTACAAATGCTACACCGATTGTCAGACCAGATCGAAATGCGGCTCCAATTTTTTGTCTGAAAAATAAACCAAGTAAAAATATGACAATTGGCAAGATTACTGTTGCGCCTAAATCGAGAAATGCTTTAATAAAATCCACAAATCCACTCATCTTTACACCATCCTCTTTGGTTTGAAATGACGTGAAGATAAAATGTAAAGTGGCTAATGTAATCTTACCTTCACGGAATATTTAAATTGTAATAGTCAAACTAGCTTTGTAATGCATCTAAAATTTCTTTTTTAGTATCTTCAACACCAATACCAGTTAGGAAATTACGTGCATTAATTACTGGGAAATCGTATTCTTTTTGCGTCATAGCTGTTGTTACGAGCAAATCTGCCGTATCTACATACGCGCCGACTTCAGAGATTTTAATTTGCTTTAAATCTACTTTTATATTGTGTTCCTTTGCCATTTCTTCGATTGCGTTATTGACTACTGTTGATGTTGCGATACCTGCTCCACATGCTACTAATACTTGTTTCATAATAAATTCCTCCTAATTTGCGTACTTTTACGCTATTTATAAATTTTTAATATTAACTATGCTTCTTCATTTAATTCAGATTTAATTAATGTGACAATTTCTTGTTTGTGCTTTGCATTGACAAGTGTGGTCAGTGTTTGTTCATTTTGAAAAATGCCCATTAACTTTTGTAACAGTGATAATTGTGCTGCTTCTTTATCCATGGCTAGCATGAAAATCAACTTTACATCTGTTGTTTCTTCAAGTTCTCCCATAATGACAAAGGGTACGGTATTTTTAAGAACTGCAATACCAATTGATTTATCATTAACATGTTGTATATCTGTATGTGGTATAGCTACAGCATAAGGTGCGGTAGGTAAACCAGTTGCAAAAGTGCGTTCTCTTTCTATTACTGCATCTGTATAAGATGACTTAACGTCACCGTTGTTATACATTAAATTAGATAACTTTTTTAATGCTTCTTCGCTTTGATTTGCTTCTAAATCAATAATGATATTAGCTGCATCAATCTTTATATCATGCATTATTGTCATCACCTCTCTATCAATCTATATTTGAAAAACTGTGAATAATGTCAGACACTGTTTTTTTAGTGTTTGCTTCTAAGATGTGTTGAATACCTTCTTTATTTTGTGCTAAATCGCGTAATTGCAATAATGGGCGTAAATGTTTGAATTTATCTGTTGCTGCAATAACAACAAAAACACTGACTTTATATTCGGTACTTAAAGTGATAGGTTCCTCTAATATCAACATACTCATTGAAGTTCGATGCACATTATTTTTATTTTCTGCATGAGGTATAGCAATGTTTTGATTAATTACCATATAAGTATCATCAAAACTGTATATCATTTGATCAATATAACTTTGATCGATATAACCTTGCTCAACTAATGGAAATGCAGTTATTCTAATTGCTTCATTAACATTATCTACTTGTTGAATAAATTGGATATGCTTGTATGTTATTAAATCCTCTAGGTTTAAAAGATTATTGATTGCAACAGATGAGGCATTGATGGAAGCATACGTGTTCATTTCATTAAATTGAGCTTTCATATCATGGACAAGCGCAGCTTCATCATGAATCTCGGTGTGTTCACGTATAGTAGCTAATAGTCTTTCAATTTGCACATCTGTTTCAAAAGAATTGTTTAATTGACCTAGTACATGTTGCCGCAACTCTTGCTTTTCTCGCGTTGTTAAAATTGCTTTAGTAATATGCAATTTCTTATCAGTGGTGATATGCATAGGAGAAAAAACAATGTCAAAATCTAAAGCATAATGATTAAATTCTCGTAGTGATAACGCGTCTAAAAATATAAATTCAGGAAACACATTTCGTAACTCTTGTAACATGAGCTGAGAGATAGAAGTGCCTTGTGTGCAGACGACGACAGCTTTAACCTTACTGTCTATATCTTCATCTTGGTTCCTTAACGTGCCACCAATTAATATGGTCAAATATGCAATTTCATTATCTGGAATAGGATGTTGTAAAAATTTTTCCATGGGTTTGGATGAGATTTTTACAAGATGGAAAAGTTCTTTATAATCCTCTTTCAGATTATTCTGTAAACTTTCGATATCTGAAAGTTCATATTTTATTCTGTAAAATGCTGGCTTCATATGCAGCATTAACCGATTAATCAGAGACACTTTATCTTCAAAAGTAATACATGTTAGTTTCTCAAAATGTTCTACCATTTCTTCCAAAGCACTTTTCAAATCAGGTAAGTATGCAGCATCACTTACATCTGACCACTGAACACTTGTAGATAATAATTGTAAAGTGATAAAAAGTTTTTCTTGTCTAGGTATAGCTTGTTGCTCTGAAATGAGTAATTCAGTAGCTTGATACTCTTCAGTATCTGACAAGGCTTCATATTCGATAGAAAATGGAGATACAACTTTCTGATGTTGAATTCGTTTTATAATTAGAAAGAGTTTGTATCGCAAAGTTTCCGTACTCTGATCGATAAATTTACTTTCTAGATATTGTTCAATTTTACTGATTTGTCTATCAATAATTTCTAATTCAGCTTCAGTTATATTTAAACATTTTAAAATCATACCTTTTGAAATATTTAAAAGAAAAACTTTGTCTATGAGTGCAGTTAATAAATTTCTTAGCTTAAATTCACTACCTTTTAAATAGTATCCATCTTGTCTCGTATATTTCAGTTCAATATTATAGGAAGACAATAGTGATTTAGTCCGCTTTAAGTCATTTAATACGGTGTTTTTACTAACTTGTAAATCGATAGCAAAATGATTTAAAGATATTAGGTCATCTTCTCGAAATAAGATTAATAAAATGAGATAAGCCCTTTGTTCTGATGTGTAAAAACAATCTTCATTAGAAGAATTAATAGTTGTTGGCACATTAATCCAATGTTTCACTGTTTCATCCACGATAAAAAAACCTTGGCTAGTACGTTCAATCTCTGGGAAATCTTGTTCAATTAACCAATCGTTTATTTTTTGTATGCGATAACCAAGTTGTCGACGAGAAATTTTAAATTTTTTCTCTAACTCTTTGCCTTTAACATTCGGATTATTAACCATCTCAGTTATAAGGCTTAAATTTTCGGATTGTATCTTCAACACCTCCTACTTTGGGATTGGTTTAAATTTAGCATAGGTCATCCAAGAGTTGTACAAGTGTTAGGCACAAAAACTTATTGCGATTGTGTACATTGTTGTGATGATATAGTGAGAAGATTGATATGTAGGTGTTTGAGAGATGGATAGTATTATTATAAGATTTTGATGGAAAATTTTATAAATAGAATTTATAGCTAAAATTAATAAATATAACCATGAAATAGCACTATGTAATTGCATGCAATTACAATGTTTAATAATATGAATGTAAATTTAAAGTAAATAAATCATATTTTCTATTACAAATATTTTCTATTAATCAAAATTTAGATTGCGCAACTCATAATTAAATGATATCGTATTCACAAAGGGTAATTATTCTTTTCAAAATATGTAATTAGGGAGGATATTTGATAAGTGAGAAAGTCTAAAAGATATGATTTTTTACCAAACATCAATAATAAGTATTCAATACGTAAGTTTACAGTGGGGACAGCATCAATATTAGTTGGTGCAACTTTAATCTTTGGTACAGCACATAATGAAGTGAAAGCAGCTGAAGATAATAAGACAGAAGAAGGTACTACGAGTACTACGGAAGATGAAGGTGTATCTTCAACTGATGCAACAGACACAGGGGTAGAAACTAACGAGCAAGAAACTTCAGAGGAAGCGGCAAGTACTGAAGACAGTACAAAAGAAGAAGTAACTTCAGAGGAAGTACCAAAAGCTGAAGATAGCACAAAAGAAGAAGTAACTTCAGAAGAAGCACCAAAAGCTGAAGATAGCACAAAAGAAGAAGTAACTTCAGAAGAAGCACCAAAAGCTGAAGATAGCACAAAAGAAGAAATAACTTCAGAAGAAGCACCAAAAGCTGAAGACAGCACAAAAGAAGAAGTAACTTCAGAAGAAGCACCAAAAGCTGAAGACAACACAAAAGAAGAAGTAACTTCAGAAGAAGCACCAAAAGCTGAAGACAACACAAAAGAAGAAGTAACTTCAGAAGAAGCACCAAAAACTGAAGATAGCACAAAAGAAGAAGTAACTTCAGAAGAAGCACCAAAAACTGAAGATAGCACAAAAGAAGAAGTAACTTCAGAAGAAGCACCAAAAGCTGAAGACAGCACAAAAGAAGAAATAACTTCAGAAGAAGCACCAAAAGCTGAAGACAGCACAAAAGAAGAAATAACTTCAGAAGAAGCACCAAAAGTGACTACAAATAATGCTGATATCACAAAAGTGACAGATGAAAAATCAGCTGTTGAATATTATGCTCAAACTGCTAGGGTAACTCAAGATGAGGCAAAACAAGCAGTGAATGACTTGAATTTGGATTCAAAAAATTTAACTTCTCAAGAATTACAATTTGCTCTAATTAATCAATTAGCCAATGTGCAAGATGCCAACACAACATTAGCTACGGCAGCAAGAGTTGTTCCAGAAAATGAGGAAGCAATTACATTAGCGGAAAATGATAAACTAACAACATTAGCAGCAACAAATAACTCACAAATTATAGAAGCAGATGCAATTGCTAACGGTTATATTAACTCAGCAACTGATGCAACTAATGCTAAAAATACTTTATCAGGTCGTGCTTGGATTATTGATAAAGGTACTCCATCTACAATGTCAAACGGATTAACTGCTGTGCCAGAAGGAACGAATGTATACTTACAATGGATTGATAAAGATGGCGCAGTATCGCCAACTTATGTAGCTAAAACGACTAACCAATTAAGTAATTTAGATGGTTCTCAAGTAGGACCAGGCGCATATGCATTTGATTTAAGAGATGGATGGACAGATGCTTATGGCACACATCACTTATATACTGCTAATGATGGACAATATTACCGTTTATGGATTGAAGATTTCAAAACAGCAAATGGTAATACTGCAACTATGATTCGCCAAGCTGGTGGCTTCTTCCCTGGTTCTTATGTTAACTCTGTAACAAGTTCTAACCTAGGTCAATTTCCATTAATTGGTACGAATATGCAACGTACAGGTATTTATATGGGAATCGAACCTGAAGGTGGATACATGACTACTGACCGTTCAGAGTGGATACATGATACAGAAAGTCCTCTTAAATCACCATCAGTATCATTAAGTGCGAAAAACAGTATCTCAGGTCAAGTTTGGTTTGAAACAGGTGCTGGTGACAGAGCTAACTCTGGTACAGGACCAAATAATAATATCGATGACCCAGAAGCTGCAGGATATACAGTTGTAATGTCTTCGTTAACTAAAGAAGGCGCTCAAGCTTATAAAGATCAAGTTGAAAGTTTACCTGAATCTGAAAGAGCAGATGCTGCAAAAATTTTATTAACAGATCATCCTGAATACATTTCTGCTACAGTTTATGGTGAAACAGATGAAGATGGTAGATACACTTTACGATTCCCATCAGGTACACTAGACGATGATTATATTTATGGGTATGTAATGAATCCTGAAGGAGAAGTAGTCAGCTCTTATTCATCATACACAAACCCTGAATTTAGAAAACCAAATAGCAATTTATCATGGACACCACAAACAGCTCCTGCTCAAAACTTAGTTCAAAATCCAATGTGGTATAACGTGAATTTTGCATTAGTTCCTACAACTGATTTGGGTATTGAGATTTTAGATTTTAATAATACTGATAAGCCTGCAATTGCTGGTGATGAAGTGCACATCGATTTAACAGGTACAAAATTATCTCCATTACCAACACATATTGAGTGGAGAGATAAAGATGGTAATGTGGTACAAAAAACTGGTGACATTACATCATTAGAAGATGGTGAACAACAAGCTACATTTGTAGTACCTGACACTGCACAAGAAGGTGATATCTATACTGCTGTTATTGTTTCAGGTGGTAACGATGTTGCGGCAGATTCTTTCGTAGTAAAAGTATTAGAAACACGTAATTACGATCCAACAACAACAGGCGTAAACAAACCATATGGTGAAGCAACGACAACAGATGATGTAACAGGTGCAGTCACAGTTCCTGGATACTCAACAGATGGACAACAACCAACAATCACAGTGGATGATCCAACACAATTACCGGATGGAACAACACCAGGAACATCACAAGTAGATGTAACGGTAACATATCCAGATGGTTCAACAGACCATATTCAAGTACCAGTAACAGTAGGTGAACAAGCAGATAATGATGCTTATGAACCAACATCACCAGGTGTAGAAAAACCATACGGTGAGGCAACAACATCAGAAGATGTGACAGGGTCAGTGACAGTACCGGGCTACCCAACAGATGGTGACCAACCAACTGTAACAGTAGATAATCCAACACAAATACCAGATGGAACAACATCAGGCACAACAGAAGTAGATGTAACAGTGACATATCCAGATGGAACTACAGATCATATCAAAGTGCCGGTAACAGTGGGTGAACAAGCAGATAATGATGCTTATGAACCAACATCACCAGGTGTAGAAAAACCATACGGTGAGGCAACAACATCAGAAGATGTGACAGGATCAGTAACAGTTCCTGGATACCCAGCGGATGAAGAACAACCAACAATCACAGTGGATGATCCAACACAATTACCAAATGGCATAACACCAGGCACAACAGAAGTAGATGTAACAGTGACATATCCAGATGGAACTACAGATCATATCAAAGTATCAGTAACAGTGGGAGCTGATACAACAGCACCAGATGCGCCAACAGTGAACGTACCAGAAGCAGGAGCAGATACAGTAACTGGAACAGGAAATGAACCAGGAAATACAATCACAGTAACATTCCCAGATGGAACAACAGGAACAGGTACAGTAGGTGAAGATGGAAGCTGGAGCGTCGAAGTACCAGAAGGTACAGAATTAAATAATGGTGATGAAGTCACAGCAGTTGAAACAGACGAAGCAGGTAATGTATCAGACGAAGGAACAGCAACAGTTGTAGATACAACAGCACCAGATGCGCCAACAGTGAACGTACCAGAATCAGGAGCAGATACAGTAACTGGAACAGGAAGTGAACCAGGAAATACAATCACAGTAACATTCCCAGATGGAACAACAGGAACAGGTACAGTAGGTGAAGATGGAAGTTGGAGCGTCGAAGTACCAGAAGGTACAGAATTAAATAATGGTGACGAACTAACAGCAGTTGAAACAGATAAAGCAGGAAATGTATCAGACGAAGGAACAGCAGTAGTCGTTGATGATAGTGACGCAGATGCAGACAGCGACTCAGACGCGGACTCTGATTCAGATGCAGACAGTGACTCAGACGCGGACTCTGATTCAGATGCAGACAGCGACTCAGACGCGGACTCTGATTCCGATGCAGACAGTGATTCCGATGCAGACAGTGATTCCGATGCAGACAGTGATTCAGACGCGGACTCTGATTCCGATGCAGACAGTGATTCCGATGCAGACAGTGATTCCGATGCAGACAGTGATTCAGACGCGGACTCTGATTCAGATGCGGACAGTGACTCAGACGCAGACAGTGACTCAGACGCAGACAGTGATTCAGATGCGGACAGTGATTCAGACGCAGATAGTGACTCAGATGCGGACTCTGATTCCGACGCAGACAGTGACGCAAGCAACGGATCAAATGCAAATACAGGTAGCGATGTAGATGCAAATAATGGTTCAAATACAGACATGAATTCTAATAATAACTCAAATGGCGATACTACTTCTAATGACAATAGTCAAAATAATAATCATAAAGATAATGGAAAACAAGATAGCCAATCTTTACCTGATACAGGTGAAACGACTAACCAAAACGGTACTATTTTTGGTTCATTATTTGCAGCACTTGGTTCATTATTATTGTTCAGAAGACGTAATAAAAAGAATGAAGACAAATAATAATTATTATTAATATTAGGCTGGGCCTTAAGGTCCGGCTTATTTTTTGAAATAAGCAAATAAATTTGTGTTATATTATATACATAATAAATTGTTTGAAATTTAAAATATTAATTCATTAATGAGTTATACATTTAATTGTGGGAGGTTAATAAATGAATATTGAAAGTAGGGTAAAAAAACTTGTAAGTAACATTGAGAAGTCCCGAATTTCATTTCAATATGCTTTTTTAAGTTTAGGAAAGCCAAACATTAAAGCGAATGTAAAGTTGCTTAAAAATCCAAGATATTTAGAGCGAGATATCTTAAAGCAATGTCAAAAATTTTATAAAAAATCTGGGGAGCAAGCAAAATGGATCAAAGTAGATTTAGTAACTGAAACTGAAAATATATTATTTGATCAGGTTGTTCATCATCTCATTGAGCGACGTAGAAATTATATTGACTATGGTATTGCACTCGATAAATTTTGGAATTTGGCATTTTTACCAGAAGAAATAAATGTAAATGCATTTGTTCGACCATCGAAACAAACTAAAGGTGAGTTTATTCTGTCTGAAGATAATATCAACAATTATTTAAGAAAATATACAAATCAAAAGAAATCATTCACAATAGATTTTTATCAAGGTAAAGAGATAACAAAATTTTATACTCAAGGATTTATTTTAGATGAAAATGATGTTTTTGAACTGGGTGATAGAGGACTAACTAGAGACCTAAGAAAAGTTGATAATCTACATACAGAAATTGATAGATTGATTAATCACAGTGTAGATTTTTTAAATGGCATGATGCAAGAAAATGGTAAGTTTATCTATGGTTACTTCCCTCATTTTGATAAAAATATAAATTTCTATAATAACTTACGTCACTCTTCATCTACTTATGCATTAATTGAAGGTTTAAATTATTTAAATAAAAATGTTAAAACAGCGGAAAAGGCAATAGAGTATTTAATGAATCATTATTTATATAAGAAAGATAATGCAGGTTATATTTTTGATGATACAAATGATATGAATGAGATAAAATTAGGCCAAAATGCAGCCTTTATCTTTGCTATATGTGAATACCTAAAAGTTAACCCGGGAAATAAATCATATCTAAGTGCTGCACAAAGTGTCGCAAAAGGTATATTTAATATGATTGATCAAAATACTGGTGAAACTGTGCACGTATTAAACTATCCTGATTTAACAGTTAAAGAAGCAAACCGAATTGTATACTATGACGGAGAAGCAGCATTGGCATTATTACGTTTGTATCAAATTGACCAAAATCCACAATGGTTAAAAACAGTAAAATTATTATTTGAACACTTTATCACAAATGATTACTGGAAATATCATGACCATTGGTTAGGATATTGTACAAATGAATTAGTTCAAATTGAACCTGAAGAAAAGTATTATCGTTTTGGTATTCAAAACGTTAGTGGTTATTTAGATTATATGCAACAGCGTGAGACAACATACCCTACATTCTTAGAAATGCTTATGGCAACATACCATTTAGTTAAAAAGGCAAAAGATACTGGGTATAATCATATTGTAGAAGAATTACTAGATGAAGAAAAATTTATGAAAACAATTCATATTCGAGCTGATTATGAAAGAACTGGTTTCTTCTATCCAGAAATTGCCATGTACTTCAAAAATCCTGCTAGAATATTAAACAGTTTCTTTATCAAACACCATGGATATCGTGTACGTATTGATGATATAGAGCACTATGTATCTGGTTATGTACAATATCAAAAGGCATTTAAACCGTCTAATTAAAATTAAATAATAAGTCGATTTTGAGGATGATAGTATGACTGAAAATAATAAACATACAGATGAACTAAAACAATCAAATAATGAAAAAAGTGCGATAGACAAAGAAATTGAAGATTAACTATTTCTAAATGAAAGATTTGAATATGGTTAATAATATTGGGAAATCATTTTAGTAACCTTATAGAATAGTCCTCTAAAATAATATTATTGATTAAATGAATGTCCTCAGTATTGAGATTAGACTATACAATTATATAGGAATAAATATAAAAAGCACACATAATTTATCATGTGTGCTTTTTAATGATGAGTAATTAAAGATTTATTATTTTAAAAAAGGGTAGGTGAAATAGAAAGTTATAAAAATGAATAATATTTTGTAAGCGTTTTCTTTAGAGGTGTGAATTATTAAAGGGGGAATGACAAGTGGAAGATAAGGTAATGATTGTAACAGGCGGTAGTAGTGGAATGGGAAAGGCAATGGCGAAAAAATTTGCTGAAGAAGGTTCAAAAGTAGTGATTACAGGACGTTCCTTAGAACGACTTGAGCATACAAAGGCAGAAATAGAAAAATTTGATGGTCAAATACTATGTATTGATATGGATGTTAGAGATCCTGAGCGTGT
This sequence comes from Staphylococcus sp. ACRSN, assembly GCF_022346615.1. Taxonomy (GTDB): domain Bacteria; phylum Bacillota; class Bacilli; order Staphylococcales; family Staphylococcaceae; genus Staphylococcus. Next base: position 118,892 of record NZ_JAKRNS010000005.1, read on the forward strand.
GCAATATACAGTAGATGAAACATTGAGACAGTTTGGACAAATAGATGGATTAGTAAATAATGCAGCAGGAAATTTTATTTGTCCAGCAGAAGATTTATCTAAAAATGCTTGGAACTCTGTAGTGGATATTGTATTAAATGGGACATGGTATTGTACACAAGCGGTGGGTAAGGTATGGATAGAAAGTAATTATCCTGGAAAAATATTAAATATGGTTGCTACATATGCTTGGGGTGCTGGGCCAGGAGTTGTTCATTCAGCTAGCGCAAAAGCGGGTGTGTTAGCAATGACAAGAACGTTGGCTGTTGAATGGGGGTCAAAATATGGTATTTGTGTAAATGCAATTGCACCGGGCCCTATTGAAAATACAGGTGGTTCAGAAAGACTGACAATTTCAGAAGAAGCGAGACAACAAACATTAGAGAGCGTACCGATTGGTAGAATGGGACAAGTTGAAGAAATAGCCAATTTAGCAAACTTTTTATTTTCAGAACATGCTAATTATATTAATGGTGAATGTATAACAATGGATGGAGGTCAATGGTTAAATAAAAATCCATTTTAAATCAAATAGTAAATGACGAATCTATATAATATTTGATTTTGATAAATAGTAATATTGAAGTATTTAAACTGGGCCATTATGGTCCAGTTTTTTATTAAAATTGTAATCAATATCATTAAATGTATATAATTTATGTATGTAGGGAAGACAATAATAACAGCGAATAAGTGTGAGGGGTGTTTATAATGGAAGTTAGATTTCCAATAGGAGCATTAGAATTACCAGATAAAATTACATTACGCCATATAGATGAATGGTTAAATGAAATAGAACAATATATAGAAGATTTACGAGCAACTGTAATAGATTTAGATGAAGATGCTTTACAGAAAAAGTATCGTGAAGGAAGTTGGAATGTAAGAGAACTAGTACATCATATAGCTGATTCACAATTAAATATGTATCAAAGATTAAAGCTGGCATTAACAGATGATAATCCTAAAATAGTACCATTTAATCAAGATGAATGGATACAAACTAAAGATAATGAATTGCCGGTTCAAATATCTTTGCAGTTATTAGAAGGTCTAAATCAAAGGATTGTAGCAGTTGGCAAGACATTAGATGAAGAACAACTAAATAGAACATTTTCGTTAATAGGTGAGGGAAATATATCTGTTGGTGAAACAATAGCAAAATTATCATGGCATGAATCTCATCATTTAGCTCATATTAAAATTGCTTTATCATAGAAAGAAACTTGAATACCGTCTTCTACTGAAGGTGGTATTTTTTTTGAAGTTATATTTATTAAAAATAGAAGGATATATAAATATAACTTTCTACATTCCAATATAAGATTTTTTAAAAGGTAAAAGAAGGCATTTTTGTTTACATATTACACTAACATTACAGAGTATTTTACTAGAAATTGATCCTTTAGTACTGGCATGAAAGACTTTTTAACCATAATAAGTAAATACAGATTGAAATTTTATGTAATTAGGATGTAAAAAATCGATTGTTTTTTTCACCTCACTGTAACCTACAGTCCTTTTATAGATGTTAGAGTTGTAACTAGCAAATTAATCAAATAACTAATTACCTTATAGGAGGATTTTATTAAAATGAAAAAAACAGTAATCGCATCAACATTAGCAGTAGGTCTTGGAGTAACAGGTGTAGCAGCAGGAAATTCAGCGGACGCTGCAGAACAAGGTCAAGGTGTCAATAAAGCAGAACTAGCACAATTAGCGCAATCAAACTCACAACAATTAAATGAATCTCCAGTTCAAGAAGGTTCATATAACTATAATTTCAATCAAGATGGTGTGAACTATAACTTTAAATCAGACGGTGAAAACTTTACATGGAGTTACGGTGAAGGTTCAGGAAATAGTTCAAGTGCATCAGAACAAACAGAACAAGCACAACCAACTCAAACAGAACAACCACAACAAGAAGCAGCTCCACAAACGGAACAAACTCAACAACCACAACAAGAAGCAGCAACTCAACAACAATCATCACAACAACAAGAAGCAACAACTCAACAACAATCATCAAATACTTCAAGCAGTGAAGAATCATCAGGTTCTTCTGTAAATGTTAACTCTCATTTACAACAAATTGCTCAACGTGAATCAGGTGGCGACTTGAAAGCTGTTAACCCTTCATCAGGTGCAGCAGGTAAATATCAATTCTTACAAAGTACATGGGATTCAGTAGCACCTGCACAATATCAAGGTGTATCTCCTACGGAAGCTCCTGAATCAGTACAAGATGCAGCAGCAGTTAAACTTTATAACTCAGCTGGTGCTTCACAATGGGTAACTGCATAATCAAAAATATAAATTTATTAAATGATATCGATTTTGATTTTTTAAAGTAATAGTTAAAAAGAAACAGTAAATGAGCCTAGGTATTGCTACTTAGGCTCATTTTTTAATGAATAATTATAGAAATGTCTTTAATGAACGTGATTTTTCAAATCTCTCTTGATTAAGCGCTTCTAGCTTTACTGTTAATTTATCATCAATGTCATTTAACTCTTTTATTTTATTCCTAATTTCTTGTTGATAATTTTTAATATATATTTTACTTTCTTCAATTGTTAAGTTAGGAAATTTCGCTATTTCATTAGTACTGATGTTTAATTTTTTTAAATATTGAACCAATATTAACCAGTTAATATTTTCTTCCGTATATTGTCTATAATTATTTCTATTTCGAATTACGTTGGAAATTATGCCGATTTTTTCATAGTAACGAAGTGTGTCTTTTGAAAATCCAGTAAGTTCAATGACCTCTTTTGTAGAAAAAAATTTTGTCATCATTCATATAACCACCTTGCTATGGAGTTTGGTCCCTAGTATACAATGAAATTATTTAAAATACCAAGTATAAATTAGGAGGATAAAATTATGAATAAAATTGCAGTTATAACTGGTGGAACTTCTGGGGTAGGAAAAAAAACAGCTATTGATTTAGCCAAAAATAATATGACTATTTTATTAATTGGTCGAAATAAAGAAAAAGGAAAACAAGCGAAAGAAGAGATTATACAATTAACTGGAAATACTCAAGTAACTTTCTATTCTGTAGATTTAACATCTAAAGAAGATATTGATGTCTTTTCAAATAAATTACAATCAAAAATAGAAAGAGTAGATATTTTAGTGAATGCAGCAGGGGCTTTTTTAAAAAAAGAAGAACAAACCAAAAATGGATATAATAAAAATTTTGTCGTGAATTATTTAGGTCACTTTTGGCTCACTGAATCTTTGTTACCATTATTAAAACAATCTGAACAAGGCCGTATTCTGACTGTAGGAGGGCTACCAATGCTTATTAATAGAGGGAAAAAGAATTTTCCATCTTTTCAACAAATTTGTAGTAATCAAAGTAATATGATTATAGAAGCATTGACTGCTAAAGTATTATATACAAAAGCTTTATCAAGAAGATTAAGTGAAACATCAGTTACTGTGAATATATTCCATCCTGGTTTTGTCACTGATTCGAATTATGCTAGTCCTCATTCTTTCATAGGATCATTATCATACAAAATATTTGGTAAATTATTGGGTATGGTGTTTAATGTCTTTTCAGAAACAAATCCTAAGATTGGGTTGAAACTAGCATTGGACAAGAATTTATCAACAACAACAGGTAAATTTTTTAATGAAAAAGGCAAAATAATACAATTATCTAGTCAATATACAGAGGAGAAAATAAGAAGTATTGTGCAATTTAGCCAACGATTTTAATCATAGAATTAAATGATACTGGTATATTTTGTAGTTCGTGTTCAGCTAAATATAGAATGATTAAATTGAGGTGTAAATACTTAAAAGCACGACAAATGCTATCAGAATATAATAGCATTTGTCGTGCTTTTAAGATTTAAGAGGGAAGGCATAGTCAATTTAATAAATTAAATCAATAAGTAAGTACGTGAGTAAGGATAAACAAATAGAAGTAATAGTAACAGAAATTAAAGGTTTGAGTGCCCGGTGTCTTAAATCTTTTAAAGAAACATTGAGTCCTAAAGCGACCATTGCCATAAGTAAGCAAATGGTAGTTAGAACGTTAATAACATTCATAACTGCAACTGGAATATTTACATAGGTGTTTATGATTGCCATTAGTATAAACCCTATTAAAAAATAAGGTGTATTAATATGTTGTGATTGTTTATTGGATTTATCTTTAACTTTCATAATAAAAATCAATATAAGGCTTACAGGTATTAATAAAAATACACGTCCTAATTTACTTAATAAGGCAATTTTCAATGCTTGATCTCCAGAAAAATCTGCTGCTAATATGACATGTGCAATTTCATGAAGACTGGCACCAGACCAAGCGCCGTAACTTTGCGGAGATATTGAAAATATAGAATATATTAATGTGTAAGCTAATGAAAAAACTGTACCAATTAAAGCGATAATACCAATACTAATTGCGGTATCTTTCTCTTTTGTTTTTAGTATGGGCGTAACTGCTGCGATTGCTGCTGCACCACAAATCCCTGTTCCAATACCTAACAGTAAGGTAAGACTCTGGTCACCTTTGATGAAACGATTAATGAATAGAATGAATAATATGCTAAATACAATCACAACACAATCTATGATTAATAAATGACTACCATTGCCAATAACATCATTAATATTTAACTTTAGTCCATATAATATAATTGCTAATTTCAATAAACGCTTGGAAGAAAAAGTGATTCCTGAACGATATGCTTCGGGATAACCTTTTAATTGTCTAAAAATAATTGCGATGATAATAGCAATTGATAATGCACCAATCTTATTGATTATAGGTAAATGAGAACTTAATAGGCTTATGATAGCAATGAAAAAAGTAAATAAAAGTCCAAAATAAAAAGATTTGCTTTGTAGATTTTTCATATCAGTGTGCCCCCTTGTTTAAAAGTCTAGCACCAGATGATTATAACGTTAAATAAATATATTGAATTATATGTATAACAAATTTGTTATGATATAATTTTTACAAATCAATAGAGGTGATATTATGGATCCATATAAAGTGCTAACTGAAGTGGTAAAGGAACGAAGTTTCACAAAAGCAGCTGAAAATTTATATACATCTCAACCTTCTGTAAGTAGAGATATCAAGCGTTTGGAGAATAAATATGAGATAAAGGTATTTGAGTTTAATCATTCAAAAATGAGCTTAACAAATGATGGGAAAAAGCTGTTTCGATATGCATTACAGAGAGCTCAAATGGAAGCTGAACTTTGGCATGATTTAAAAGAGGAGCATAATAAAGTAGCTGGTGAACTAACAATTGGTAGTAGTTACACATACGGGGAATATAAACTATCACAACATTTAACAGATTTAGTAACATGCTATCCAGATTTACGTATTAATGTAAGATTAGATAATTCAGAAACGATGATTGAAAATATAAAAAATAATACAATTGATTTAGGGATAGTTGAAAAAGAAATTCAAGATCATATGATAAATACTTCACGAATTGCTAAAGATGAAATGGTTTTAATTCGGCGTAATATAAATGTAAGTAATGAAGATAGATGTTTTATTAGAGAACGAGGATCTGGAACCCGAGTATATCAAGAAATAGGTTTGTCCCAATTGAAATTAAATCCATATTTAGTAGAAATAAATAATACTACACTAATCAAACATATGGTACATGCAGGTAATGGCTTTGCAATTGTTTCAAAATCAACACTAACGCCTACAGATTATAAAATTTTAGATATAACCCCATTAAATATAGAGCGTTATTTTTATCTATTGACGCATAAAAATAAATATATTGATACTAATTTGAAAATTTTAATTGAGAATTTAGAGCATTCGTAAATGGTCGGATGTTAACTGTAATCTCACAAAATGATTGATTAATATACGACAGAAAATAGAAGTGAATTTTTAGTTATATTTATTAATAATGGAGGCGTGAAAATGGATTATAGATTATTAAAATATTTTAAGACTATTGCCGAAGAAAAGAGTATTTCACGTGCTGCGAGTGTATTACATATCACACAACCAACATTAAGTAGACAATTGAAAGCGTTCGAAGATGAACTAGGAACATCACTATTTTATAGAGAAAAAAAGGAACTACATTTAACGGATGCAGGACATTTTTTAAAAGATAGAGCTGATGAGATATTGCACTTAACAGAACAAACTGAAAAAGAATTTACTACACATAAAGAATTATTATTTAGTGGCCATATTTCAATTGGATGTGTAGAAGCTGATAATTCAGATACGCTTGCATTAATTCTTGAAGAGCTCGTTACAGATTATCCTCAAGTTACTTTTACGATTTTTAGTGGAACGAGTCATGATATTACAGATAAATTAGACAAGGGATTATTAGATTTAGCTATTTTATTAGAGCCTACAACAACCAATAAATATGAAAAAATCCGATTACCTAGAAAGGAGCAGTGGGGACTACTTGTTCCTGAAAAGTCAACGTTAGCGAATAAGTCATATGTTGAACCGATTGACTTAACTTTTTCACCACTATTGTGTTCCGGGAGAAAAGAGATTCAAAATATGTTGGAAGCATGGTCTGGGAATTATTTTAAAAATATTAAAATCATAGGAACGTATAATCTGATTTTTAATATTATACCGTTGGTTGATAATAAGGTGGCCAATGCATTAGCAATAAAAGGTTCAGGGACGGATTGGAATTCACAAGGCATCAAGTTTTTACCATTAAACCCACCGATTGAAACAGAGTGTATAGTTGCTTGGAAAAAGCAACGCGCATTAACACCTGTGGTACATGAATTCATTAAAAGAATGAAATATGCTTTTGAGGCATAAAAGTAAAACTATATAAGCATTGGTCAGAGATGAAAATGAGTCTTATGATAATAACTGTACATTAAATGAGTTGGTTTATTCATGTAAGTTATTATAAGGCTCATTTTTTAATTATATAAAGCATTTATTGGTAGGAGGTATTTGTGGTGAAAAAACAAATAGCCGGAAGAGATAATTTGGGTGAATTTGCACCTCAATTTGCTGAATTGAATGACGATGTATTATTTGGTGAAGTGTGGTCGAGAGAAGAAAAATTGTCATTACACCAAAGAAGTTTAATTACGTGTTCAAGTTTGTTAACGCAAGGCGCATTTCCTCAATTACGAGCACATATGAAAATAGCGAAAGAAAACGGAATAACAAAGGAAGAAATGGTTGAAGTTATAACACATTTGGCATTTTACAATGGGTGGCCTAGTGCATGGACCGCTTTTAATATTGCCCAGGAAATATATGAATCATAGTTTGATAAGTAATTCGGAGGAAAAAGAAATGGATATTGAAAAAGATATGATATTCGATATAGGAAAAAAGAATGAAACATTTGCTGAATATTTTATAGGGCAAAGTTATTTAAATATGCTATCAACTGAACGTGTTGTAGTTGGTAACGTAACCTTTGAACCAGCTTGTAGAAATAATTGGCATATTCACCATGGCGGTGGTCAAATTTTATTGATAACAGCAGGTGAAGGATACTATCAAGCATGGGGAGAGCCAGCTAAGAAACTTAAAGCAGGAGATGTAGTGAATATACCTCCAGAAGTGAAGCACTGGCATGGCGCAACACATGACAGTTGGTTTACTCATATTGCGATAGAAATTCCAGCTAAAAATGCATGGAATGAATGGTTAGAACCAGTATCTGATGAAGTTTATGAAAAATTATAAGTTATATTTATTGACCTAGAGCCCACTCTAAGGATTATGATACCAATATACAAAAAATGGAGGTTTTACTGATTATGGCAAATCAAAATGATAAAGTTATAGTTATTACAGGTGCTTCCAGCGGTATAGGCGAAGCAGCTGCATTATTATTAGCAGAGCAAGGAAATAAAATTGTATTAGCAGCTAGAAGAGAAGATAAATTAAAAGAAATAGTGAATAAAATCAAGTCACAAAACGGCGAGGCAATTTATCAAGTAACGGATGTGACTCAAATAGAAGAAGTAGAGCAACTAGCAAAATTAGCGCAAGACGAATTTGGTAGTATAGATGTTTGGATTAATAATGCTGGCTTAATGCCACATTCCGAATTTATTAAGAAGCGTATTGATGATTGGAATCAAATGATTGATGTAAATATCAAAGGTGTACTGAACGGCATTGCGGCTGGCTTACCTTATATGCGAGAGCAACAAAGTGGGCAATATATTAACATTTCGTCTGTAGCAGGACATCTTACACACCCTGGTGGCGGCGTCTATAGCGGTACAAAATATGCAGTTCGAGCAATTAGTGAAGCATTGAGACAAGAAGAAGCACAAGCACAAAGTAATATACGTGTGACAATTGTTTCTCCAGGTGCGATTGATACAGAATTACCAAATTCCGTGACTGATGATGAAAATAAACAAGGTATTGATCAGATGTATGACGCATTTGCTGTCAGTCCTGAAAGAATTGCAAAAACAATTGCGTTTGCGATTAATATGGACGAAGATACAGCAGTTAATGAATTTATTGTAAGACCTACAGCACAACAAGTTTAGAAATGATCAAGCGTACTTTATTATAAAATAAAGTACGCAATAGTTGTTTAAGTTACTATAGAACAAAACGCTTAAAAAGAAAGGTAAAACCGTATGCTGATATCAGAAGTTAGTGAAAAAATGAATATAAGTATAGATACATTGCGATACTATGAAAAAATTGGCATCATTCCTAAAATAAGCCGTTCATCCAGTGGTATTAGAAATTATAGTGAAGCAGATTTAAATTGGATTAATCTTGCTAAGTGTATGAGGAAATCTGGATTATCAATTGATGCCCTTTCGAAGTATATTGATTTATATCACCAAGGTGATGAAACAAAGGATACGAGACGTGACATTTTATATAAAGAAAGAGAAGCACTATTAAATAATATAGAACAAATGAAAGAAACTTTGACGCTGTTAAATACAAAAATTTCAATGTATGACACTGAAGAAGTTAATATGTTGGAGTCAGTACTCAACAATAATGAAGAAACTGAAATAACAATGAGAGGATGATAATAATGACAAATGTAACATTAAATAATGGCATTTCAATGCCACAATTGGGTTTTGGTGTATATCAAATTGAAAATTCAGATGAAGCAGTAAATAGTGTAAAGGCTGCACTAGCTAATGGGTATAGACATATTGATACTGCTGCAGCATATATGAACGAACGTGAAGTTGGTCAAGCAATTAAAGCATCGGGTGTACCGCGTGAAGAAATTTTTGTTACAACTAAACTTTGGGTTCAAGATGTAGGTTACGAAAATACGAAAAAAGCTTTTGAAAAATCATTGCAAAGATTAGACTTAGATTATATTGATTTATATTTAATCCATCAACCATATGGAGATGTACATGGCAGTTGGAAAGCGATGGAAGAATTGTATAAAGACGGTAAAATTAAAGCGATAGGTGTTTCTAATTTTTCAGAAGATCGTTTAATGGACCTCATTGCATTTAATGAAATTACGCCTGCTGTAAATCAAATTGAAGTTAACGTATTCCATCAACGTGATGATTTAGATCAGTTTAATAAATCACAAGGTGTTTATACAGAAGCTTGGGCACCATTTGCTGAAGGCAGAAACAACTTGTTTGAAAATGAAGTATTAATTGAAATTGGCGAGAAATATAATAAATCTGTGGCTCAAGTAATTTCAAGATGGCTAGTTCAAAGAGATATAATTGTGTTAGCAAAATCTGTTAAAGAAGAAAGAATTCGTCAAAATATTGATGTATTTGATTTTGAATTAACGGATGAAGATATGAAACGAATTACTGATTTGAATACAGATCAAAGTCAATTTTTTGACCATAAAGATCCTGAACGCATTAAAAACATTTCAAATGTGAAGTTTGATATTTAGTTTGTTCAAGTAACTGTTCAATATGTAAGTTAGAAATTATATAGCAATAAAGTGAGACGCCACATTAACTTGTGGCGTCTCCTTATTTATATATTTATAAATATTCATTGAAGAATAATTCTATACGGTTAAATGGTATTTTGTCTAAGTTGTCATATAAGTCGGTATGAACAGCATCAGCAACAATCATCAATGATTTATTGTCACCTGTTAAGTTACTGTACGCTGTTTCACTGAAATATCTTGAATGTGCACTATCACCGTGAACTAATAAAACAGCACTATTAATTTCATTAATATAGCTTAGTAAATGAGAATTTAAAAACGATAGAGGCATAGTGATGTTCCAACCGTTATTAGAGTTTAATGATCGGGAATGGTAGCCGCGTTTTGTCTTATAATAATTGTGATAGCCATTTACAAATTCTGGCGCATCATTTGGTAAAGGATCAACGATGCCACCATCTACTTCATAAGTATTATTAACAAAATCAGTGATACGTTGCTCGTTTAACGAACGACGTTTCTTGTCACGTTGTTCTGCACTGTCTTCTTCATCAAAGTAACCATTTGCATTTACACGCGTCATATCATACATCGTTAAAGTTACTGTTGCCTTTACACGTGTATCGATCGCAGCAGCACTCAATGCCATACCACCCCAACCACAAATTCCGATAAGACCGATTCTATTTGGATCAACCTTGTCATGAACTGATAAGAAATCAACTGCAGCTTGGAAATCTTCAGTATTGATGTCTGGAGAAGCTACATAGCGTGGAGTGCCACTACTTTCACCTGTATAAGAAGGATCAAAGGATATGGTTAGAAAGCCTCTTTCAGCCATTGTCTGTGCATATAGTCCTGAAGATTGTTCTTTTACAGCACCAAATGGACCACTAATTGCTAATGCTGGTAGTTTCTCTGAACTTATTTTTTGCGGCACGTATAAATCTGCAGCAATCAGTATACCGAATCGGTTTTTAAAAGTAACTTTCTGATGTTTTACATTTACGCTTTTTGGAAAAACTTTGTCCCAAGTATTTGTTAATTCTATTTTATCATTTGCCATATCTATGGTCTCCTTTGTAAATTTTAATTTTATAAATAGTGAATTTAGAGAAATACTATAACTGATAATAATTAATGATAGAATGAAAATCATTATATGTTAAATGCTTATATCGTAATATTAGATATGCTTAAAATGCATTATAAAAATTTAGAAGTGTTAATGAAAGTGTATTGGATTAATAGGAAGGTATTATTAAAGAGGTACCATGAAAAGTTCGTAAAATAACAAAAAACTAGTCATACATATTTTGTGAATGACTAGTTTGTGAGATGTGTATTATTTAGTTGCTTAAAAGGGCAGTTAATTCAGATTTAAATACAATGATGTCATTTTGATTATAGGTAGTGAGCGCAACTGTTAACAGTCCGTTTTCTTTTTTTATAGAATGCTTATTAGTAACTTCAGCTACAACGCGTAATGTATCGTTTGGGTAAACAGGTTTCGAAAATTTAACATTGTTCATTTGTGTACCTGCAACAACATCTTCACCATATTTTCCTGTTTCAACCCATAGTTTAAAAGATAATGACATGGTGTGCATACCAGAAGCAATAATGCCATTGAAGCGGCCTTCTGATGCTTTTTTCTTATCTATATGCATATATTGAGGATCGAATTCACTTGCAAATTTTATAATTTCGTCCTCGCTGATTTGATATGTTGCTGTCTTAAATGTATCGCCTATTGAAAAATCATCAAATTTCATATGTAAACTCACTTTCTAATATATTTCTATAAATTAAATTACTACTTATAGTTATACACTTAAAATGAAGGACCTTTCAATTCATACGATTAACAGTTTGAACTGAAATATAGGCAAATTGATATTTGTAATAATTGCTAAAGTTTTCTATTCAAGCTATGGAATAAGTAGTAAAATATGAAACATATAATTGTTTGAATTTTCTAAAAAGAGAGGGTTATATATGCATGTACTAATAGTAGGTAGCGGTATCAGTGGTTTGAGACTAGCAGATTTATTATCAAACTCTGATATTACATTTAATATGATAGAAGCACGTGACAGAATAGGTGGACGTATTTTAACAGAAATACCTTCGAGCGATAATTATTATGATTTAGGTCCAACTTGGTTTTGGCCAGAAAAGGAACCAAAAATTGTCAAACTAATAGAAGAATTAAAGTTATCAACGATAGAGCAATATAATAATGGGCAAAGTTTATTAGAATTGAATGACAACAAACCTGTAAAGTTTATTAAATCATCAGAACTTAACAGCTATTGTATGCGTATTGAAGGTGGTATTAATGCATTAGTACAAGCGATTTATCGAAGAATACCATCACTAGACATTGAACTTAACACACGTGCTAACGCTATAAAACATAATAAAAATCAAACATATACTATAACGGCAGTAAACAAATTGTCAGGAGAAGTAAAAAAATATGATGCAGATGCGGTCGTATTTACATTGCCACCGAGATTACTATTTGAGAATATTGACTTTACACCAGAGTTACCAGAAGAAGTGAAGGTGGATTTGTTAAATAAACCGACATGGATGGGTGCTCAAGCTAAAGCAATCATTACATATGAACAAGCATTTTGGAGAATAGATGGATTATCTGGCAATGCAATCAGTTGGCAAGGCCCGTTACGAGAAATTTATGATGTGTCAACGCCGAATGGTGATAGTGCTCTGTTTGGGTTCTTTGGTATGACACCAGCGGACAGAAGTAGAGAAACGGAAGCAAGCATTGAGGACAAGGTAATTAGTCAATTAGTGAGATTATTTGGTGAACAAGCAAGAGATTATAAAGCTTTTTACTATAAAGACTGGTCTCAAGACAAAAATACGGTGACATCAGGAGATACATTAAATATTGAAAGCTTTCCTACTTATGGACAACCGCCAGCTTACTTGGATAACGTATACTTCGCAGGGACTGAGTATGATACCAATAATGGAGGGCATCTTGAGGGGGCGTTAGCTTCTGCAGAATATGCATTCAACAATTTAACAAAGTGATATATGTCTAAGTTAAAAATAAGTTATAATGATTTGAACTTTTACAATTGAAATGATTGTGTAATTGTATTAATATGTGTGTTTGTGTTGAAAAAAATAATAAATAGCGTATGAAATTGAACTTTTTAGTTATTAGCTAAGAAGTTCTTTTTATGTGAAAAAGCATAGTAAATAATAGTCATATATAACTTAAAAATATAAAGAAAGTGAGGCTTGTGAAGATGGTCTATAGAATTCATTTAAAAAATATTTGTTTTTGTATTTTGGGAACTTTTCTTATCGCAATAGGGATCAATGCGTTTGTAATTGCTTCTAATTTAGGTGAAGGTGGTACGGTCGGTATATCTTTAATATTAAAATACACTTTAGGTTGGTCTCCAGCGCTTACATCATTAATTATTAATGTAATTCTGATTATGGTTGGTTGGAAATTTCTAAGTAAAACGACAGCAGTTTATACGTTGATTACAGTTGTATCTAGTTCGCTGTTTATTGGTCTAACTGAACATTTGACATTAAATGTAGATTCGGACTTTATTAATACAGTGTTTTCTGGTGTATTGATTGGTATTGGATCAGGATTTGTAATATCAGCACGAAGTACACTCGGTGGTACATCGGTTATTGCAAAAATAATTAATAAATATTCAGAGATTAAAACTTCTCAAGCCTTATTTATTTTAGATACTTTAATTGTAGTGTCATTTTTATTAGTGTTACCAGTACAAAATGTACTTTATACAATCGTAATGTTGTTTATTGTAGAGAAAAGTATGACCTTTGTGATTGAAGGATTTAATCCGAAAAAGGCAATTACGATTATGTCTGCTTATAATGCGAAAATCAGCCGTCAAATTAATGAGGATACGGGCCGGGGGTCTACATTACTAAATGGTGAAGGCGGATATGGCCAGCAAGAAAGTAAGATATTATATGTTGTTGTACCTCAAAATCAATTATCGCAAATTAAAAAAATTGTTAATATTTATGATGAAAATGCATTTCTAGTGATTCATGATGTGAGGGATGTCTTAGGGAATGGTTTCATGAAAGTTCAATAATAAAACTCTAAAATAAAAAATAGAAACAGAGCTAATCCAACGTTATTACGGATTAGCTCTGTTTTTTTATGAATAGATAATGATGTTTTAAACTTTAAATCTGCATCGTTTTATAATTTAGAAATAATTAATTATTGATTGACTAAAGTATTGAAGTTTTCAAGACGTTTCGCTTTTTCAGCGTCACTAATATCATGTTTTTTTACATAGCGATTGTTATCATGAGCAGCACATTCATGAGAACAAGCACCTAAATAACGTGCTTCATTTTCTTCTGACACTAAAATTTGTTTGTTACATTCTGGGTTACTACAATTAATGTAGCGTTCGCAAGGTGTGCCATCAAACCATTCTTTACCTACAATTGTTTTTTCTACATGGTTTACATCAACACTAATTCTTTCATCGAAGACATACATTTTACCGTCCCATAATTCACCTTGTACTTCAGGATCTTTACCATAAGTGGCAATACCACCTTCAAGTTGTGCTACGTCTTCAAATCCTTCTTTTAATAAGAAACCTGAAAATTTCTCGCAACGAATGCCGCCAGTACAATAAGTAACAATTTTTTTATCCATGAATTGCTCTTTATTTTCTTTAATCCAGTCAGGTAGATCTCTAAATCTTGTAATGTTTGGTCGTACTGCACCACGGAAATGACCTAAGTCATATTCGTAGTCGTTTCTAGCATCAATTACGATTGTATCATCCTCTAACAAAGCATTTTTAAATTCTTTTGGTGATAAATACTTACCAGTTAATTCATTAGGATTTACATCATCTTCCAAATCTAAAGCAACAATTTCATTTCTTGCACGTACGTGCATTTTTTTGAAAGCATGTGCCTCTGCTTCGTCTACTTTAAAAGTAATACCTTCAAAAAGTGGGTCTGCTTTTAAAGTTTCCATATATTTGTCAGTTGCTGCGATTGTACCAGACACTGTGCCATTAATACCTTCGCCTGACACTAAGATACGGCCTTTTAATTCTAAATCTTTACAAAAATCTAAATGCTCAGTTGCAAATGTTTCGGGGTCTTCAATGGTTGTATATTTATAATATAATAATACTCTGTAATCCATTTTACATGCTCCTTCTATTTATTTTTTCTTATCAATTTATATTAAGATCAGCTTGAATTGAAATTAATTTGATTTATAAAGTATTGAAATGGCTTTTTTAGTGCAAAAGCTAATACAATGTTATTGATTTGTGTAAAAACACAAAATTCTCCTCAATATATTGTAACAAAAAAGGTGTATTATTCAATTCAAAAATTTTGAAAAGTGTAAAGTATTATTCTGAACCAATTTAATTTGGACAATATTTTTTAATAAAACAATAAACAAAAACCATTCAATATATTGTAGTGTGGCTATTTTGCACTTTGGTTTCTCGTTGACATTTTTTGAGCAAAATTACATAATAGGTTAAGAATATAATTATCCGAATATTCAAAACATTAAAGTTTGGAATGATGTATTGTGCAAACTACACGAGATATATGCAATACGTACACAAGTTTAAAGGAGATTGACATATTTAAGGTTGAACAATTGGCTAATCATTTACAAGATATAGCGAATTTAAATCATGCATTTGTTTTTATTGATTGCCCATCCACGGAACCGGATCACTATATTGTGGTAGCAGAAGCCAGACCAAAATATGACGATGCGTTATATCAAACTTCTGTGTTGACTCAAAATGTCTATAAAAAATTTGAACCAGCAGTATTTAAAACAATAGAGACAGGTATTCCAGTATATCAACATCGTGCTGTTTCTCAAGAGGGAAAAGTGGTTGAACAAAATGTGACACCTATATCTGTTAATGAGTCGATTGTTGGGGCATTAATTATGGAAAAAGATGTTAGCGATACAGTATTGGAAGAAGATAAACTTAAGGCATTAACTGAGGCGACTGATACTTTGAGTAGGATCGTGTCGCAATCAAATGAAAGTCGTATCGGTTTTCCAGATATGATTGAAGAAAGTATTTTTAATATTGATTATGATTTAAATATTCGTTATTACAATTTAACTGCAGATGAATTAGTGAAAAACGCTTTGGAGGTCAATTGTAAAACAGGAATCTCATTTATTGAACTTTTTCCGTGTATTGAAAACATGCTTACGGACGGACAAATTATTACAATAGAAGAAAGAGAAATAAACGGTTATTATTTTCGAGTTAAATGTATTAGATTATTTGAACATAATGTAGTAACGGGTCACTTAATTTTAATGCAAGATATTACGGATTTAAAACAAAAAGAAAAAGAAGTAATTTCTAAATCAGTAGCTATTCGAGAGGTTCATCACCGAGTGAAAAATAATTTGCAAACTGTTGCGAGTTTATTAAGACTTCAAATGCGAAGGGGCTTACCTGAAGAAAGCAAAGGGCATTTTCAAGAAAGCTTAAATCGAATATTGAGTATTGCATCAGTATACGAAGTGATATTAGACGAATCTCATACAGATAAAGTAAATATAGGAAAACTAATTAAAAAAATTGGTAATATGCTCATATATAATGAAACTTCAGAAACATGTGATATACATATCTCGTACCATATAAATCAAAAGATTTTACTACCTTCTAACATAGCAGTTTCATTAGCTTTGATAGCGAATGAATTGATATCTAATTGCGTAAAACATGCATTTAATCATCAGAGCGAAGGTAATATTGAAATGAAATTAATTTATGAATCATATAAAAATGAAATGATATTAGTGGTACAAGATGATGGTAAAGGGGAACAGAAATATAAAGAATCATTTGGTCTCAATATTATTAATACCATAGCTGAAAATGATCTGGAGGGATCGTTTAAAATTGAAAGAAATCGAATTGGCACTATAGGACAAATTAATTTTCAATACAAGGGGAGCAATTGTTATGAAGAAAATTATGGTGGTTGAAGACGAATCGATTGTGCGTCTCGATATTGTCGAGATGTTAAAATCAGCGAATTATGATGTTGTTTCGGCAGTGAGTAATGGTGAAAAAGCAATAGAAGCTACAGCAGAGCGCATGCCTGACTTAATTATTATGGACATTAAAATGCCGAAGTTAAACGGTTTGAAGGCGAGTAAAATTATTAGTAAAAAATATGATATACCAATATTGATATTATCAGCATACAGTCAAAGTGAATTTGTAAATGAAGCAAAACAATCAAATATTGTAGGCTATATTGTGAAGCCGATAGCTGAAGCACAACTATTGCCAGCAGTAGAGATTGCATTGTCACAGTCAAATCGTATGAATGCTTTGAAACAAGAAGTTACACAATCTTACAAGCAAATCGAAAATCGAAAGCTTATTGAACGTGCAAAAGGTCTTATCATGCAAAGATTAAGCATCTCTGAAGAGGCGGCGTATCAAAGGTTGAGGAAATTGAGCATGGATAATCAGATAGAAATTGAAAAAGTAGCAATGAAAGTTATTAAACAATTAGAATCATAGTATTGTATTGATACAAGTGAATATATAAGAGCAAAGATGCTTATTTGTTAGAACAAATAGGCATCTTTTTGTGCATTTGGAGTATGAAACAAAGGGGTGGAGTATATGGAACATATAGGTACGATAATTATATATATTATTATGATTTGTGCAGTTCTAGGCGCTTTCGGGGCAATCAAAGATGCCCAACATGGTATAGGTAAAGAATTTATGGAAGGTATTTATACGATTGGTCCTATTTTTGCTAATTCAGCAGGTATTATGGCCTCAATACCATTTATTTCTAAATTTATTGAACATGTGTTTGGACCGATGTTTGATAAAATTGGGGCGGATCCAGCAATTGCTGCAACATCAATATTGGCTACAGATATGGGTGGATACCAATTGGCAGATGTTTTAAAGGAAAGTTATGAAGGATGGATAATGGCAATGATTGTTGGCTTTATGGCTGGAGCAACAATTGTATTTACAATACCATTAGGCTTACCGATGCTTGATAAACGAGATCATAAGTATATGGCATTAGGTATTCTTTCAGGTTTGTTAGCAATACCGTTTGGAGCCTTTGTTTCAACTGCTATTATGTTATTTAGTCATATGAAAGTTAGGACATTTGTAGGTACGACTGGTGCCGCAACGCATGTCTTTTCAATCAGTTTTACTTCAGTATTTTTAAATTTATTGCCTTTGATTATTTTCGTAGTTATTACGGCAATAGGACTATATTTCTTTTCAGATTTGATGATTAAACTTTTTATCATTTTTGGAAAAATATTGGATACTTGTATAAAACTTGTCTTTGTATTTTCTGTTGTACAGATATTTACAGGTTTTTTCACAAATGTTTTTGGTGTATGGGGATTTGATCCGATTATGGCTGATAAGGAAGACAACTTTAGAGCGTTAGAAAATGCAGGGAATATTGCGATAATGCTATCAGGTGCATTTCCTATGGTTTATTTAATTAGAAAATATTTTTCTAATGGATTAACACAAGTTGGAGGAAAGATTGGATTAAGTGAAGCGGGAAGTGCCGGAATTATTGCCACGATCGCAAATATACTTGCAATGTTTAAATTAATTAAAGATATGCCTCCGAAAGATAAAGTCATTAATATATCTTTTGGCGTTAGTTCTGCATTTTTATTAGGTGACCATTTATCTTATACTGCAAATTTTCAACCGTCATTGATTCCGGCGGTGCTAATCGGAAAATTGAGTGCCGGTATACTGTCTATCTTATTTGCGTATATTTTATGTTTAACAAAAGCGAAGAAATTAGAAAGAATTGATCGACAAACCGGTATTATTGGTTTAGATGAGTACAAAAATAATTAGGCTTTCATTATAGTCATTCAATGAGATGGATTTTAGTATAGGTTAATATGCTAAAATCTGTTTTTAAATTTTCAGATAGATGAATTCAATTCTGAAATTTAGAAATAAGACGTCGGGCAGTTTCATTACGTAAAAATAAGCTGGACATGAATTGTGTCTCAGCTTATTTTTAGAATCAAGGTCATCCCAGATTAGTTAGGATAGCGCATGATTTAAGAACAATGAATTGTCGTTATTTAATGTATAACCCTTATGAGCATGGATAAGATGAACTGTTAAAAGTAGTTAGCTGTTATTCCACCATCGACATTAATATTGGCACCATTAGTCCAATCAGCTTCATCCGAAGCTAAGTACAGTGCACAGTTCACAATATCTTCAGGCTTTCCAAAGCGTCCAGAAGGTTGTCTTCCTAACCGAACTTTTTTAGCGTCTTCATCAGAAACAAGCCATTCCATTAAGAGCGGTGTTTCTATAGGTCCAGGACTGATTGCATTAGTACGTATGCCTTTTGGTCTAAATTGGATAGCGAGTGATTTTGTAAGTGATACTACGGCTCCCTTAGAAGCGGTGTACGCGTCTTGTGGCACGGAGCACCCCATTTCTGCAACGAAAGATGCGATATTAATAATTGAGCCACTATTATTTTTTTCCATTTCAGGAATAACATATTTTGTCATAAAGAAGATGCCTTTAACATTAATATTCATGACTAAATCCCATATTTCTTCACTTGTATTGACTACTGAATTGTCTGCTTCTGGCATTACACCTGCGTTATTATATAACACATCAATTTTGCCATAAGTTTGAACGGTATCTACTACGGCTTGCTTTACATCATTTTCATTAGCGATATCGACTTGGAAGAAAGAAGCCTGTCCACCGTCTTGAAGAATTTCATCTACTGTGTTTTTACCAGCCTGACTATCTCTTTCGAACACCGCTATTTTTCCGCCTTCTTTTGCAAATCGTTTCGCAGCTTCTTTACCCATACCGCCACCAGCACCTGTTATTATACAAACTTTATTTTCTAATCTCATAGTCATTTCCTCCATATCGTTATTAGCTTTGTTCGAAATATCTAGAACGCTCCCATGTTGTAACGTAAGAATCAAAGTCATTCTGTTCTGATTGTGCAGCATGCAAATAGTGTTGAGCCACATCTTCACCTAATACCTCTTTGACTACGTCACTTTCTTTCCAAGTGATAATTGCTTCGTGTAATGAGGAAGGAATACGTTCTATTGAATCTTGGTTATAAGCATTTCCTTTTAATTCTTCAGGTAAGGATAGTTTATGTTCTATGCCATATAAACCAGCACCAATTAGTGCAGAATATGCTAAATAAGGATTCATATCGGCACCAGATATACGAGATTCAAAACGTAATGCATTACCGCAACCAACCATACGATAACCAGCAGAACGATTATCTCTACTCCATGCAATACTTACTGGAGCCCATGAATTAGGTGCGAATCGTTTATACGAGTTAACATAAGGTGCAAACATTAACGCGAAATCTCGTGTATATTTGATAATACCTGCTAAAAAATGTTTCATCGTATCCGATATTGGATTTTCAGCATGATCACCAGCATAAAATGCATTGTTATGAGTCCCTTTTTCCATCATACTAAGGTGAATATGGCCGCTTGACCCTGTCCATTCTGCATAAGGTTTAGCCATAAAAGTAACTGCTTTGTCATTTTGGATACATATTTCTTTCATCCCATGTTTAAACATCAAATGTTGGTCTGCAGCTTTTAAAGCATCCGAATATTTTAAATTGATTTCGTGTTGTCCTTTATAGGCTTCACCTTTAGATGATTCAATTGTAATGCCCATCAAATGCATTTGTTTACGTATCTCTTGATAAATAGGTTCATTTTTAGATCCTTGTAAAAGGTTATAATCTTCGTTTAAATGACCAGCAGGTTCCAACTTACTGTAGCCTTTTTTATCTATATTTGAGAATGAATCATTAAATAAATAAAATTCTAATTCGCTAGCCATATGAGGAGATAAGCCATAATTTTCGGCTTTTTTAATTTGTTCTTTTAATATATTTCTTGGTGCAATTTTAATTTGTTCTTCACCGTCTACTGTATAGACATCACAGAATACTAAAGCAGTTTTATCTAGCCAAGGAACTACTTTTAAAGTATTCCAATCAGGTTTGGCTAAATAATCACCATAGCCTTTATCCCAATTCATATATTCATAGCCATCGTCTGTATCCATTTCGAAATTAGTGCCTAATAAATAATTACAAAAATGTGTACCTTCTGAAATATCATTTTCTAAAATAAAATCACCAGTAATACGTTTGCCCATTAGGCGACCTTGCATATCACAAAATCCAAGGACAACTGTATCGATTGCTTCGTTTTTAACAAGATCTAGTAATTTCTCCTTAGAAATACTTCCAGTTACATTATTATTATTACTATTTGTTTCATGAATTTCATTAATCATAATATCTAGCCCCTTTAGCAATTATTCTTGTAATGATAATGAGATATATTTCAATTCTAGGAAACCTTCTAATCCATGATGTCCACCTTCGCGTCCCATACCGCTTTCTTTAATGCCACCGAATGGAGCCTGTGGAACACTAAGCTGTGTACCATTTACTCCGATCATACCGAATTCTAATTCTTCACTCATTTTATATATTGTGTTGATATTATTTGAAAAGAAGTAAGCAGCTAAGCCAAATTGAGATGAATTAGCAATTCCTATCGCTTCATCTATTGTTTTAAATGTAATGATAGGTGCTACTGGTCCGAAAATTTCATCTTGTGCAATAGCCATTGTATGTTGCACATTAGTAATGACAGTAGGTTGATAGAATAACCCATGGCTTGAAATAGGTAATTTATGGCCGCCAACTTTTATGGTCGCTCCATTTTTTGTTGCATCTTCAACTAGCTGCTCGACTTTATCAACTGCGCTTTTATTGATTAATGGACCAACTTGAACACCTTCATCTGTACCTATGCCAACTTTTAATTGTTGTACTCTAGTTATGATTTTTTCAGTTATTGCATCTTTGATGTCTTCATGTACAAGTACAGTATTGATGCCATTACACATTTGCCCTGTATTTTCAAATTTATTTTCCACAATAGCATCGGCTGCACTATCTAAATTAGCGTCGGGTAAGACAATTGTTGGAGCATTGCCACCGAGCTCTAGTGAAATTCTTTTAACTTGATCTGCAGCTTGTTTCATCAAGGTTTTACCAATAGCAGTTGAACCAGTAAATGAGATTTTACGTACATTTGGATTACTAAATAATGTGTTTGAAATCATAGATGAATTTCCTGTCACGATATTCGCTACACCATTGTCTATATCTGTATTCATTAATTCATCAAATATTGCGATTGCAATACGTGGCGTTTCACTTGAAGGTTTTACAATAACTGTACAGCCAGCTGCTAAAGCAGGTGCAACTTTACGCGCAATCATTGCACCTGGGAAATTCCATGGTGTAATTAAACCGCAGACACCAACAGGTTGCTTAATTACTGAAATACGCTGCTGAGTTGAAGAAGGTGGTATGATTTCTCCGTAGATGCGTTTACCTTCTTCGGCATTCCAGCGAATAAATTTTGCACATACACCAATTTCTCCATATGCTTCAGCGTAGGGTTTGCCCTGTTCTTCACTCATGATCTGTGCGAGATAATCTTGCTTAGTTAATAGATTTTTTGCCCATTGTTCTAAAATATTGGCGCGGTATTCTGCAGTGTAGTTAGACCAAATCTTAAATGATCTGTATGCTGCTTGAATTGCATCATTAACGTCGCTTTCAGATGTTTTTGGTACTTCTCCAATCAGTTCACCTGTCGCTGGATTGGTTACAGAAATAGATTCATTTGAAGTGATTTTATTTCCGTTAATCCAATTATGATTATAATTATCGTCCATATAAAAATCCTCCTTTGAATATAAAAAAGAAGCTCATACAACACGACATGAATCGGCGTTTGTATAAGCTTCTTTGCTTTATATGTATTTACTTGTAAAAATAAAAATACTCTCATGAGACAGTTTGTCTCTCAAGTTGATTAAATATTACTAAATTTTCAAAACCTTGTCAATTTTCAGACAATAAATTATACTGTGTGAAAATTCAACCCTTGAAGGAGGGACTATTTATGTCAAAAACTTTAGACTTATTGAAAGATTTGATTTCGTATAATAGTTCGAATAAAGAAACAGCTAATGAGACAATTATGTACTGTTATGAATGGTTAAAAAAAGAACAACTAGAACCTCAAATATTGACCAATGATGGTTATAAAATGTTGTTGTGTGAAGTCGGAGAAGGAAAGCATAAATTAATATTAAATGGGCATGTGGACGTAGTAAGTGGTAAAGACCATCAATTTATTCCTCAAGTGAAAGATGGAAAGGTCTATGGTAGAGGAGCTGCAGATATGAAATCAGGTGTAAGTGCAATGATGGTGGCGATGAGAGAGTTGAGAGATGTAGATTTAGGTGACACAACGGTTCAATTGCAACTTGTATCGGATGAAGAAATTGGCGGTAAACATTGTGCAGCATACTTAACAGAAGAAGGTTATTTAGGAGATTTTGTTGTTTGTGGTGAAGCAACACAGATGGGGATAGGGTTTCAAGCGAAGGGAATATTACAGTTTGATATTACTTTAACAGGCGAATCTGCGCATAGCAGTAGACCATGGGAAGGTGTAAACGCAATTGCTAAAGCATTAAGGTTACACGAAGCGATATTAGACTTACCATTTGCGAAGGCGTCTACAGAAATATATGCACAGCCGTCCATAAATTTAGCTAAAATAGCAGGTGGTGACGTCTACAATAAGGTACCGGATACTTGTGAAGTATCGTATGATATTCGTTATTTACCTTCACAAGACTATGAGGAGATACTATCTCAAGTTAGAAGTGTTACGGATGGTGAAATTAAGGTCCATTTGGTAGGTCCTTCAGTTCAGAATGATGTTGATCATCCGCATATACTCAACTTGGTACGCTCGATTAAGAAGACTATAGATGTTGAAGATGTAGCTGTTTTTGGTCAACACGGATTTGCAGATACAAGATATTTTTCTAGGTTCGAGGTTCCAGCTATTGAGTTTGGACCCACAGGTGCTGAATGGCATGGGGATGGTGAATATGTTGAAATAGAATCTATTGATGCATATAAAGCTATTTTAGTGCAATTTTCCAAAGACTTTGATAAGTAATAATCATTGGTTAATTTGTTATTAATTTAATAGTAAATTACACTAAGTATATTACTGTCAATGTCATTAATAAGGTAGACGATTTTTAAATTAAAAAATTTAGATATGAAGTTTAGTTAAAGGTTAATCATACTTAACGGAGGGGATGTAAATTTTTGGATGATAAAATTTATGTCCACCTCTCATATTTTTCAGACAAAGTCATATAGAAATAGAGAAGGTAGTGTTAATAGATGGAAACAATATATTTAGCAGGTGGTTGTCTTTGGGGTGTCCAAGCTTATATAAAGACATTGCCAGGTGTGATTGAAACTGAAGCAGGAAGGGCTAATGGAACTACAAATAACTTAGATGGTGCTTATGATGGATATGCAGAATGCGTGAAAACAGTATTTAATCCAGAATTAACAAGTGTATCTCAATTAATTTCTCAGTTGTTTGAAGTTATTGATCCTTATAGCGTTAATCAACAAGGTAATGATGTAGGGCCAAAATACAGAACAGGTATTTACAGTGAAAATCAACAACATTTAAATGTGGCAACTCACTTTATCGAACGTAGGGAAGACAAAGAAAAAATTGTGGTTGAAGTCTTACCTTTAAGTAATTATGTTAAAAGTGCAGAGGTACATCAAGATAGATTAGAAAAATATCAAGACGACTATTGTCACATTCCAACGTATTTATTAAATAAATATAAACAGTGAAAGTGACATAACGCGGATAAAAAATTATTTTTTAAAAATATTTGTGAAACCTTGACATCTAAAATAGATGCGCGTATTATTTGTGAATGTACATGGGGTGTACTAATAGAAAAAGGATACACCCATAATAAATTTAATAGTAATTAAAGTATATCCAATATAAACTACCCACAATATTGGGTATCATTTTGCCTCGATAGTACATGGGGTGTACAATTTTAAAAAAGGAAGGTTCAAAATATGTTCAATGAGTTCAAATTTATATTTAGAAATAAGATGTTAATTGTATCCCTTGTGTCAATTGCATTAGTTTCATTATTATACGTTGCCCTTTTCGTAGGTTCTATATGGGATCCATATGATAAGACAGATCAGCTGAAAATTTCAGTCGTCAATCAGGATGAATCAGCGAAAATGAATGGTAAAAAAGTAACAGTCGGCGATGATTTAGTCGATAAATTAAAAGACAATGATAATTTTAAATTCCAAGAAGTTTCGGAAGATAAAGCACAAAAAGAGTTAAACAAAGGTAAAAGTGCTGGAACAATCATCATTCCTAAAAATGCGTCTCATAATACAACAACATTATTAGATAAGCATCCTAAGAAAATTAAGTTAGAAACGCAAGTTAACCCTGGTTCAAGTTATACTGAAAGTCAAACTGCACAAAAAGCACTTGATAAAGTTACAACAACACTTAAAGAAGATATTCGTTCTAAATATTTAAATCAATTGTTTGCAGGAACTAAAAAATCGCAGTCTGGTTACCAAGATACATCAGATGCGCTTGGTAAAATGTCAGATTCAGAATCTCAATTGATTAGTGGTAATCAACAAGTTACAGATGGCTTGAAACAATTAGAACCAGCTGTAGGTCAACCTGCACAGCAACTAGAGTCTGGAAATCAACAAGTTACAGATGGTTTAAATCAATTAAAAGCGAATAACGATAAATTGAAACAACAAATTGACAGTTCAATTTCACAACAAGAAGATAAATCATTTGAAAGTAAAAATGAAAAGGCATTGAATAAAGTAACTAAAATAGACGAAAACAATCCAACTGAAGCGGATAAATATGGTGAAACAATTGTGCCTTATATGGCGAGTGTCAGTTTATTTGTAGTAGCAGTATCATTTAGTGCTATCTACCCACTAAGAAAAACATTAGACAGAGATGTACTATCAATTAAACAAGCAATAGGTAAGTTATTACTATATATTGTACAAGGTTCATTAGCAGCTTTATTTATGAGTTGTTGGGTAATCTTCGTGTTTGATATGTCTATTGATAACATTGGTCAATTTTTAATAACAGGTATTTTATGGGCAATTGCAGCAATCACGATTACGACATTCTTAGGATTATTCTTAGATAGAATTGGTTTATTCTTATCTATGATTTTGCTAATCTTACAACTGAGTGCGAGTGAAGGTATGTTCCCAATCGAAATGTCTGCTAAATTCTTTAGATGGATTCACCCATTCTCACCAATGACTTATGCTATTCAAGGTTATAGAGAAGCGATATTTACGAATGCAGGACACTTTAATTTTACATTTGTAGTTGGCGTATTAGTCGGAATTATTGTAGTAATGATGTTATTGCAATACTTAATTCTACTATGGTTTAATAAACGAGACAGACTACCATTTTCAATGCAATTTAAATAAGCATTGAATTTAAGGGGAGAAATAAATGGAACATGTAGATAGCAAAATTGAAGAGGCTATTACAAAATTTCAAACTGTTATGCTAAGGTTGAATAAAGAAATTGTCGAAGTAGTGAAAGAAACGGGAGTTAGTAATCTGCTTTCAAGGGAACAAATTGAAGCGATGAGAATAATTCACACAGAAGGCAAGGTAACAATTAACGAACTTGCAGCATTGCAAAATATATTTAAGACGGCTGCTTCAAAGCGAATAGGGAAATTAGAAGAAATGGGCTATGTTCAGAGAGCATATTCTGATAATAAGCGAATCAAATTGATTCAATTAAGTGAAGAGGGTGCAACCTTTTTACAAGAAGCAACATCAAAGATGGCTAAAGCTGTAAAAGAACGTATAGGCGATAAGTTTACTTTGGAAGAGGTAGAACACTTTGTCGATCAACTATATATGATTGAGAATGCGTTTAGTGAGAATAAGCGTAAAGCATAGCCTGTTTATAGACTGGCCATTAGATTTAAATATAATCTAATGGCTTTTCTTATACTTTAAAGGGTATAGAAATATAACTAAGAAGTTTAACAAATTGTTATCGTGATTAATTGGAAGGTAGCTATAATATTGATTTTTCAACGAGATATGAAATAGACTTATAGTTAAGAGATTAGTATACTTATATTGACAAATTTTTGTTATTTAAATAGATTTTACTTTGCGTTTTGTCTTATTTTAAATTAGTTAAATAATCAAGCAGGAGGTGCTTAAAATGAAAAGAACAGTAGAAAAAGTCCTCGCTTGGATCGGTGTTGCGTTACAAATTATTGGTGTTTTAGCGATAGGGTTAATGATTCCATTTATGGGCAACAATGAATTCAAGCAATCGGCTATTCAAGCTATGCAACAAGAAGATGCAACCATCTCAACGACTAATGCTACTGATGGTATAAATATGATATTAGGCTTGTTGGGATTTGGATTAGCATACGGAATCGTAGTGCTAATAATTAGTTTAATTGGTGCGATATTAATTGGAAAAAAAGCTAAAGTAGCAGCAATTTTATTAATTATTGCAGGTGTTTTATCATTATTAGGTAATTGGATCAACGTAATTCTTTGGATTGTAGCGGGTATTATGTTACTTGTTAGAAAGCCAAATACGAACAACGATACTAATAATGCAGCAACGACAAACTTTAAAGATGATTTGTCATCATTCGATTCATTAAATAAGAAAGATTCAAATAATGACTATAAATATTAATAAATTTTTCTCAAATGCAATAGAAATATAAACTAGATCAGTTAATTTGAAATATTGACATGATTTTGATGTATATATTAAGTGACTTTAGAGCAATAAATGGGCTATGATTAATTTATTCATTGTGATATTACTCAATGAAACAGTGGGGGAAATGTTTAAAGCGATGTTGTCGATAAAGTATCGAACAATAAATAGAAACATCGTCTTTTATATAAATCATTACACAGTTTTAAATGAGGTGAGACAGATGATGGTATTAGTAATGCTATCACCCCTTTTAGTAGTTGGCTTCATCGTGATGGCAATTTTAGAAGAAAAAAAGAGAAACCGTAAAAAATAAAATACGGATAATATATGAAAGTGGCTGCTTTTAGAACTAAATTTACAGTTCTTAAGCAGCTTTTTTATATTAATTTAAATATATCAATGTATGAAGAACTATCATGAAACAGATAGAACTACCTTCTTTTTTGTTGTCTTTGAAGTAGTGTTCAAGGAACTAGAGGAACACTACCGTTTGTCTGACGTAAGACAAACGGTAGTGGATAGAACATTGGTATACCAGTATTTCATAGAATGATGTATTTTAATTATAAGTTAGACTATTTAGCAATGTTGTTTGTCACATGATCTATTGATAAGATTTAAAATATTTATATAATAGCGTCGGAGTTGTTTTGTCCGGTCAAATTTCAGTTATATTATATTGGTTTTATTACAAATGGTTATAACTCATGTATAATTTCTAGAAAAGGGGGTTATGTTGTGAGTGAAATGTTGTATATATTAGAAACGGTATTATTGCCTATCTTTATTATGATTATTTTAGGATTTATACTGCAGCATAAATTTGATTTAGATTTGAACACTTTAGCAAAATTAAATATATACGTGTTTGTGCCAGGGTTTATTTTTGTGAAATTCTACAAAACTCATTTTGCACTTAGTTTATTATTTTACATAATTATATTTTTTGTATTATACATAATCATTCTATATATTATTGGACGTTTACTTGCCAAGTTTTCAAAGGGTGACAAGGGGGAGGTCACAACATTAACGAATAGTGTACTCTTTTTCAATTCTGGAAATTACGGGGTACCTGTTAATGATCTTGTATTTAAAGGTGACCCTTTGGCTATGTCTGTTCAAGTGTTGGTATTATCAATGCAAAATATTTTCACATTTTCATATGGTGTATTTGCTATTCAATCGCTACGTATTGGTAAATTAAAAGCGATGTTAGGTTACTTTAAAATGCCAGTACTTTATGCATTGTTATCAGCAATTATATTAAATTATGCACATGTACCAATACCAAAATTCATTTGGACACCAGCAAATTATGTCGCGGATGCAATGATTGCAATTGCTTTGTTAATGTTAGGTGCACAAATTGCAAGAATTAACTTTAGTTTTAAGTGGTCAGCTGCATATGCTTTTATTTTTGTCCGATTAGTGATTGGTCCAGTTATTGCCTGGGGAATAATTGCATTGATGGGACTAGAAGGTGTAATTGCGCAAGCATTATTTATAACGTCAGCTATGCCTACTTCTGTGAATAGCTCAGTCATTGCCCAAGAATATGACAATCATCCTGAATTGGCAGCGGAAATTGTCTTTCTTTCAACGTTACTGAGCTCTGTGACAGTCGTTGTTGTCATATATTTCTCAAAAATATTGTTTTAAATCAAATAAACTTTAGCGAATTTAGTTTAGTAGTGTTTATTAAATTATACGAAAGGGCCTTATTTTCTGAATAGCAAACTATATATTGTGCCGATTTTATAACGTGCTGATGTCTAAGGGAATCGTATGAGTGAGAGATTACAGGTTGAACCATACCCCATGCAAGCATGCACGGTCACAATCGTAAGATTTTAAATATAAAGAGGACTAATCCATAAAGGATTAGCCCTCTTTTTTGAGATTGGGTATTTATGTCCCAAACTGTTTTATATTTTAAAATTCAACAACTGAATATTGTTTCAATACCTTTTTAAATGGGCTTGGTTCTGCTTCGCCAGACTTAATTTTTTTATTCATTTCTTTATGTTCTTCAACATGTTCAGGTCGTGCTACCCAAGTTTGAAAATCCTTTTTGTCTTGCCACTTACTAACGATGACATATTCAACTTCATCACCCTTGGATTTAGTCCATACTTCAGCATTGATAAGTCCTTTGACGTTGTCATTTAATTCAGCTAAATTCTTTTTGGCTTTGTTGTATAGTCTTTCTTCATTTTCTTTATTTGTAGAAAATGCTACTTCTGTTATAAACATGTACTGCCTCCTAAAGTTAAATATTATATTAATGCTAGCATTTTTAAAATTTTTTCTCTAGTAAATTTTTAGAATTTGATTTTTTAATTAAACATGTTATAAATATGTCGTATAAAAAATCAAAAAGTATAACATGCTATTTTTTATTAAAAAAATACTTTGAAAAAGGACGATGAGCATGATTGAAGCGGTATTAGGAATAGATATAGGAACTGGGTCAGTAAAAGTCATAGCAGTAAATAAAGCGGGTGATGTGATTCAAACTGTTAGTGAACAATTAGAAATCATACAGCCTCAAAATGGATACAATGAACAACACCCTGATGATTGGTTTAAAGCAACAAAAAAATGTATAAGCAAACTTATAAAAGATCCACAAATGGAAAATGTAGATATTAAAGGTTTGTCATTATCTGGTCAGATGCATAGTCTTGTTATTCTCGATAAGCATTATAAACCAATTCGAAATGCAATTTTGTGGAATGATACAAGGACAACGGAACAATGTGCGGAAATTAAAAAAATGTTGGGAGACTATGTTTTATCGAATCCTGTATTGGAAGGATTTACACTTACTAAACTATTATGGATTAAAGACCATGAACCAGAACATTGGTATCAAATTGAAACGTTTTTATTACCCAAAGACTATGTGCGATTTAAACTGACAGGTAAGTTGAATATGGAATACTCGGACGCATCCAGTACACTGATGCTAGATCCTAAGACACAAAATTGGTCTGAAGAAACAGCGGAAATATTTGGTGTTGGTGATATATTTCCGAATCTTGTGGCATCCGAAGCATACGTTGGCAATGTATCATTGGATTTAGCGCGTGAGTTAGGGTTGAATGAGGATGTTGCGGTCTTTGCAGGTGGCGGTGACAATGCTTGTGGCGCATTAGGGGCAGGTATTATAAAAAATGATCAAACGTTATGTAGTATCGGAACTTCAGGTGTAATTTTAAGCTGTGAGACAGACTCAACGATAAGGTATCGAAATAATTTACATTTCTTTAATCATGTACTTTTCAATCAATCTTATGTGATGGGTGTCACACTTGCTGCTGGTGATAGTTTGAATTGGTTACGCAGTAATATATTGATCGATTTCTCGTACGAACAAATTTTTAAAGAAGCGCAGTTATCAACAATTGGTAGTAATGGTTTATTATTCACGCCTTATTTATCAGGTGAACGTACGCCTCATGGTGATTCAAACATACGGGGTAGCTTTATTGGTCTGAGTGGATTACATACAAGAGGAGATATGGCACGTGCAGTGATTGAAGGTATTACATTTTCATTATTTGAAACAATTTGCTTTATGAGGGCGCAAGGAAAAGAAATTACTGAAATTGTAGCCATTGGTGGTGGTGCAAAAAACGATTTTTGGCTACAGTTACAAGCAGATGTGTTTAATGCTAAAATCCATAAGTTGAAGTATGAAGAAGGACCATGTATGGGGGCAGCAATACTCGCAATCAATGGTTTGAAATGGTATGACAATATTGAGTCAATTGTCGAAAATTTTATTTCTTTCAAGCAGACTTTTGAGCCTAATTTGGACAATCATAAGCAATATACACAATACTTTCAAGTTTATAAAAAAGTTTACACACAAACACATACATTAACTGCAAATTTATTAGAATTATCAAAAAAATAAAAATTGTCGCTTGCTAATTTAATTTGAAAGCTATAGCATAGAATTAACTTATAATTTACAAAATGAATTAAGTTGAACTTGAAAATAATTGCATAATAAGTTAAGTTTAAAATAATTATTTACTAAATCAGACAAGCAACAATAAATATTAAAATTTCATAGTAACCACTGGAAGTGCCTTTATTAAAGGCTGAGACCGATGTAGTGACGGAGGGATTCCTTGAACCTGATCCAGTTTATACTGGCGTAGGAAAGTGGCGTTATAAACAATTGATATCCGTTCATTCAACGTTATTTTTCTACACAGAAAAATAACGTTTTTTTATTTTATCGAGGTGAGCATCGTGTTTGTAGCAATAACTAAAAATAAATATCTATCAAAAAAAGATATTATGCACTATCTTGCAATTGAATCACATATTGATTATTTAATTGTTCGTACACCAATGACTTCAGACGAATTGGTGAATTGGATTAATTTATTAGTGCAATATCATTTCCCAAAGAAAAAAATCATTATTCATGAAAATATAGACGTATTAATGCGTTGTGAATTAACTGCAATTCATTTTAAAGCATTGAATAATCAAGATTTATTTATCAAACAGCGATTTCCGCATATACAAGTGAGTAAATCTACACATACAAGTGATGCAATCGCTGAGGCAGAGCGACGAAATTTAGATTTTGTGTTGTTTAGTCATATATTTGAAACAAATTCTAAACCCAATTGTTTACCGAGAACAGCAAACGAAATTGAAGCGGCATTACAATATTCAATTCCAGTTGTCGCTTTAGGAGGTATTAATCACCGTACTATGAGTGACTTACCATCTGGATTTAAGGGTATAGCGGGTATTTCACTATTTGAAAAAAATAGCGTCCCATTTTTAGAGCGACTAAAGGAGGTATGGAAGTCTTATGTATGATGTTGTAATTATTGGTTCTGGGGTAATGGGAATGTCAGTTGCAAGGGCTTTGAGTGAATATGATATGCGCATTGCAGTTATTGACCGAGACATACCTGGTATGCATGCCTCATATAAGGCTGGTGGTATGTTAGGCGCACAAAATGAATTTATTAAAGATTCTAGCTTATTTCATATTGCACGTAAATCTCAACTTATGTTTCCTGATTTGTCAGAACAATTATTAGATGAAGTAGCTATAGATATCGAATATTTAAAAAGTGGTTTGATTAAGGTTAATGCAACAGCTAGTGAAGCGGCTCAAATTCGCGAACAGTATCAGTTTTTGAAAAAATATAATGATGCGATAGCACTATTATCAGAGCACAGGGTGTCAACGTTAACCAATGGCAATGTTGACATCAATGGCCGAGATGCATTGCATATACCAGATGACTATCAAGTTAATGCGAATCGTTATACGAAAGCATTGCTTCAATCAATAACACAGCGGAAAGTTCAACGTTATTACAAGACCGAGGTTACTAGTATTGATTCCATTTCACAAGGATATAAGGTAAGCACTCAAGAAAGTTCAATTTATGGAAAAAAAGTACTAGTTGCCGGTGGTGCATGGAGTAGTAAATTACTGTCTTCTAAATTGGAAATGCATCAGGTTACGGGTGTTAAAGGAGAAGCACTACTCGTTGAACATCCAAATTTAGCTATGGATAATACATTGTTTATCACAAATGGATGTTATATCATACCCAAAATGAAGCAGCGGTTTATGATTGGTGCTACGAGTTATTTTGATGATTTTTCAGTAGGTGTGTCTAAAAGTGGTCAAGATTGGCTTGTTCAACAAGCGATTAAATATATACCGAAATTAGAAGAAAGTCGTTTGATACATAAGTGGTCAGGTGTTCGACCTTACTGTAAAGACGAACATCCTGTTATGGATGAAGTAGATAAAGGTTTGTTTGTTATTACTGGTCATTACCGTAATGGCATCTTATTATCACCCTACATTGGTGCTTTGATGAGTGAATGGATTGTGAAAGGTAAAAGACCAGATATTTTATCGGATTTTAAAATTGAGAGGAGTGCTATCGATGCAATGTATTATTAATGGTGATCATTTCAAATTTGCTAAAGAATTAAATATACAAGAACTTATCAGTGAAATAGGATTGGACGAAAATCGTGTCATTGTCGAACATAATGAAGTATTGGTACAGCGTCAACAATTTCATATTCAAGTAGTTAGAGATCAAGACTGTTTAGAGTTGTTAGAATTTGTAGGAGGCGGATAAAATGATTGAAATAGGTAAATTTAAATTAAATTCTAGATTATTATTAGGTACTGGAAAATTTGAAAATGAAAATATTCAACAACAAGCGATTCAAGCATCAGAAACAGAAGTATTAACTTTTGCAGTGCGTCGTATGAATCTTTATGACAAGGATTTACCGAATCCTTTGGCAAAAGTTGATTTAGCTAATTTTGTTACATTTCCTAATACAGCTGGTGCTAAGACTGCTAAAGAAGCTGTGAGAATTGCCGAGATTGCAAACCATGCTGGTGTATGCGACATGATTAAAGTAGAAGTAATTGGAGATGAAGAAACATTATTACCTGACCCAATAGAAACGTATGAAGCGTGTAAAATTTTATTAGAAAAAGGTTATACAGTTTGCCCATATATTTCGAATGATGTTGTATTAGCTAAGCGTTTAGAAACACTAGGTGTACATGCAATTATGCCTTTAGCCTCCCCTATTGGAACAGGTCGAGGTATAAATAATCCTTTGAATCTAAGATATATTATAGAAAGAAGTAATGTGCCAGTGATCGTTGATGCTGGTATAGGTTCTCCTAAAGATGCTTGTTATGCTATGGAACTTGGTGCAGATGCGATACTATTAAATACTGCAATATCTAGTGCAAAAGAGCCAGTTAAAATGGCTGAAGCAATGAAGTTAGGTATTCATGCGGGAAGACTAAGCTTTGAAGCTGGAAGAATTCCTGTGAAATATACTGCGCAAGCATCAAGCCCAACAGAAGGTATTGGATTCTTATGATGAATAAATACCAACGTCAAGCGATGTATAAGCCATTTGGTGAAATAGGTCAAAGCCGACTTCAAGATACACATATAATGATATTTGGAGCTGGCGCGTTGGGGAGTCATTGTGCAGAAATATTAACTCGAATGGGGGCGGGAAGTCTAACCGTAGTGGATATGGATGTTGTTGAACTATCTAACTTACATAGGCAAGCCGTCTTTGATGAAGCGGATGCAGCACAATTACTTCCTAAAGTTGTTGCACTAAAAAAGAAACTTCAAAAAATTAATAGCGATGTGCATATTACTGGCTTATATCAAGAAATAACGAATAATAATATTGAAGCGCTTTTGAAGTCATATCAACCAGATATCATTTTGGATGGTATGGATAATTTTGCTATGCGATATCTAATCAATGAAGCTTGTCACAAACAACACATACCATGGATATATGGGGCGGCAGTTGGCAGTAAAGGCTCAGTATATGGTATAGACTATAAAGGTCCATGTTTTAAATGCATGTTGGAAACGATGCCCCAAACAGGTGAAAGTTGTGCGATTAATGGTGTCTTGCCGACAGTGATATATCAAGTTGCTAGTATGGAAGTTTCAGAATTATTAAGATGGCTATCAGGGCATGGATTTTCAAAAAAAATGATTACAATAGATAGCTTTACGTTAACGTTCAAAACGATGAATATCGATGTGTTAAAGCAACCGCAATGCCAAGTCTGTGCCCGTCAAGACTATGAATACTTGAATAAAAAAAGTACGAATAAAGTTGAGAAACAGTGTGGGTATACATTTTTATTGAGGTTCAACGCAATGATTTTTGATCATGTGGATATACTTCCAACTAAAGTTGTTAAAACCAATGCTTTTGCTAAATTAATGACATACAAAGGATATGATATGACATTGTTTAAAGATGGCAGGATGAATGTCTATGGTATAGAAGATGAACTGGATGCATATACACTTTATGAAACGTTAAACAAAAGTTTAAAATAATTAATAAAAATCGGTAAAAATAAACTTTAATAATTGTGATTTTTAAAAGCTAAACGATCTAATAAATTATGACTTCCCTTCATCGTGACCACTAAGATGAAGGGAAGTAGAATGATTGTCCAATTTCATCCATTTGAGATTAAAGGCAATTAATTTAATTTTATAGGTATGTTAGGCTTTTTATTTTTGTCTTAATTAATAATTTTAAGTTGCAACTAAAGTTCAATAATAGTTCAAAAAGATTTGGCAAATTTGTTAACAACCTCAATCTCATTTGATAACACTATATATAGTATTTTATATTTAAAATAAACACAATATATAGAATTGAGAGGGGATAAAATGAATAAACTTGAACTAGATTTAAAACGCTTAATAACAAAGGACCCGACGGTCGTTAATGAAAACGCAAATAAAGATAGTGCCACATTTTCAACTATGAGAGATTTAACGGCGGGTGTCGTTTCTAAATCTTATGCATTAAACTATCTTTTGCCTGAAAATGTTGCCAATGCACATAAAAAAGGGGAAATACATTTTCATGATTTAGATTATCATCCATTTCAGCCACTAACAAATTGTTGCTTAATCGATGCCAAAAAAATGTTAGCAGAAGGTTTCCAAATTGGAAATGCAACGGTGACCTCACCTAAATCAATACAGACTGCGTCAGCACAATTGGTACAAATTATTGCTAATGTATCGAGTAGTCAATATGGTGGATGTACAATCGATCGTGTTGATGAATTGTTGAGTAGTTATGTTACTTTTAACGAGCAAAAGCATCGTAAAACTGCTGAAAAGGTTGTTTCAACAGCATCTATAGATGCATATATTGATGAACAAATTACACGTGATATTAATGATGCGATTGAAAGTTTAGAATATGAAATTAATACATTATATACATCAAATGGTCAAACACCTTTTGTAACATTGGGATTTGGTTTGGGAACAGATTGTTATAGTCGTAAAATTCAACAGGCTATTTTAAAAACAAGAATCAAAGGTTTAGGTAAAAATAGAATAACGGCAATTTTTCCCAAATTAGTTTTTTCTATAAAAAAGGGTGTAAATTTAGAACAACAAGATCCAAATTACGACATTAAACAATTGGCGTTAGAATGTTCTACAAAACGCATGTATCCAGACATTTTAAACTATGATAAAACAATTGAACTACTCGGAGATTTTAAAGCGCCGATGGGTTGTCGCTCATTTTTACCGGCATGGAAAGATGAAAATGGGAATTTTGAAAACAACGGACGTTGTAATTTAGGTGTTGTAACTTTAAATGTGCCACGTATCGCGATTGAATCTAAAGGAGATATTGAGTTATTCTGGAAATTATTTCATGAACGTATGCAAATTATGCATGACGCATTGGTCTATCGCATTGACAGAATCAAACAAGCTACACCTGATAATGCACCAATTTTATATAAAAATGGAGCCTTTAAATATAAACTGACAGATGAAGATGAGGTATTTTCAATATTTAAAAATAAAAGAGCAACTTTATCGATAGGATATATCGGTTTATATGAAGCAGCTACGGTGTTTTATGGTCCTAACTGGGAAACAAAATCAAAGGCAAAAGCATTTACATTAGATGTATTAAAGGCTATGAAAGAGTATCAACTGAAATGGACTGAAATATACGATATATGGTTCAGTATTTATAGCACGCCAAGTGAATCACTTACAGATAGATTTTGTAGACTCGATCAAGAAGCGTTTGGCGAAATCCCAGATATTACAGATAAAGGTTATTATACAAATTCATTCCACTATGATGTAAGAAAGGATGTGAGTCCTTTTGAAAAAATAGATTTTGAAAAAGATTATCCGGTGTATGCAAGTGGTGGTTACATACATTATTGTGAATATCCAAAATTAAATCATAATATAAAGGCATTAGAATCAGTTTGGGATTACGCATATGACAAGGTGAGTTATTTAGGTACGAATATTCCAATTGATCATTGTCATGAGTGTGACTTTAAAGGTGATTTTAAAACGACAGAAACCGGCTATCAATGTCCGGATTGTGGTAATGATAATCCAAAAACTGTGGATGTTGTTAAACGGACATGTGGTTATTTGGGCAATCCTGTACAACGTCCTACGATTAAAGGTCGACATAAAGAAATATGTGCACGTGTAAAACACTTGAAAGATAAAACAGTATGAAAATACTTAACTTAATCCATGGGCAAGGTTATATAGCTAGAATTGAATCACAAAGTTTTGTTGATGGAGAAGGTGTGAGATGTAGTGTTTATGTCTCAGGGTGTCCCTTTGATTGTAAGGGATGTTATAACAAAGCAGCACAAAATTTTAGATATGGTGAGCAATTTAATAATGATGTATTGGAAGAAATATTGGATAATTGCGCACCAGATTATATTGATGGATTAAGTATATTAGGTGGAGAGCCATTTTGTAATTTAGATATTACATTGAAGTGTGCACGTGCATTTAGAGAAAGATTTGGTAATGGTAAATCTATATGGGTATGGAGTGGATTTTTATTTGAATATTTGGCACATGAAAATACGGAAAGACGTGCATTTTTAGAGTTGATTGACGTACTTGTAGATGGGCCTTTTATGTCACATTTGTATCGATCAAATTTACCTTATAAAGGATCGCTTAATCAGAGGATTATTAATGTGCAAGCATCATTGCAACAGGCATGCTTGTGTGAATATATTGCGACATAGGTTAAGTACATATTAAAAATAGCCCCTAAATGAATTTGGAAAATTCATTTAGGGGCTTATTTTATAACCTAATATGTGATATAGATTACTATTTTTTTAAATGTTTTTTTACTTCAGGTATGATTTTATCGCCAATTAATTCAATGTTTTTCATAATTTTATCAAAAGGCACGCCACCAAAATCAATTTGTGCCATAAAGCGTTGATGTTGATAAAGTTCATGTTGATAGAGTATTTTTTCGACTATTTGTTGAGGGCTTCCTACCATTAATGCATCTCGATAATCAGTAGCATGTTCAAATTGGTCTTTAGGATAGCCTTGTCCACGGATGAATGAAAAACCAACATTGAGATGTGGATAGTATTCATTTAGTGCTGCTTGTGATGTGTCCGCTGTATATAATAAGCTCGCTGTAGCAACCGGCATTTTTGATGGTGAAATGTCGTATCCACTTTCTTGAGCTGAAGTTCTATAGGCATCAATAGAATCTTTAAACATATTAGCAGGTCCACCCAATGTTGTAATCATCATGGGAATTCCTTGTTTACCAGCTTTAATTGCACTTTCTTGTCCCCCACCAACTGCACGCCATATAGGAAGTGAATTGTCTACAGGTCGTGGGAATATTTTTATATTATTTAAATCAGATCTGAATTTCCCAGACCATGTGATACGTTCAGATTCATTTAATTTACGTAATAAATCTAATTTTTCTTCATATAGTGCATCATAATCATTTATATCTAAACCAAATAATTCAAATAACCCTGTACGTGAAGCACGGCCTGCTACGATTTCTGCACGACCATGTGAAATTAAATCAAGTGTTGCAAAATCCTCAAAGACTCTCACTGGATCAGCCGCACTAATAATAGAAGAGGAGCTAGAAATTTTTATATTTTTAGTGGCTTGGGTAATCGCACCTAACACAACACTATGTGCTTGTGTAGTGAAATGTTCTTGGTGACTTTCTCCGACAGCAAAAACATCCAACCCAGCTTGATCAGCCAATTTACTTGCTTCAATTAATTCTTGAATACGTTGTTCATAGCTTACTTTTTTACCATTGTGTGGATTTAATAAATGATCTCCTAATGAATAAATTCCAAATTCAAGTGGTGTGTTTTTATTTATATCTAGTCGTGCCAATTTAATTACCTCCTTGTTATAAATCGTGTAAATTTCTTTCTATTTCGTCACGTCTGTCTTCCATAAAGTCTGGAAGATTAAGATTTTCGCCCAAATGCTCTGGCGCAGTATCTACTGTGAATCCAGGTTGTTCGGTAGCAAATTCAAAAAGAATCCGATTTTGTCTAAAGTATAATGATTTAAAGAAATAGCGATCAATGATACCAGAATTAGGCTTTGAATAACGGTTGATTGTTGATAGTACAGCATTTAAA
Organism: Staphylococcus sp. ACRSN; assembly: GCF_022346615.1. Lineage (GTDB taxonomy): Bacteria > Bacillota > Bacilli > Staphylococcales > Staphylococcaceae > Staphylococcus. Next base: position 158,740 of record NZ_JAKRNS010000005.1, read on the forward strand.
TCTTCATCTTGAGGTGTAGTTACAGCAATATGATGCACGTAGCCTTGGCCAGGGCGAGCGCGCTCACCTTGTTGTTCTATAACAACAAAATCAGTGTATAGTCCATCGCTATCTAATGTCATTACAGTTGTGTGTTCATCATTGTCTATTGTTCTATGTTGGTAATTTAAATCATTTTTTAAAAATTCTATTGTAGGTTTACTATCTCTCACTCTTAATTCGACTGGTCCCATGCCAAGAATTTGGTGTTGCATAGGTATATCAGTATATGGATTTTTACGCCAAATTGATGGGATTTTGTAATCGTTATTTACTAAAAGTAATAAATTTAATCCGTCTGGATCTTTAAAATTAATTGCGGGTTGAGATAAATAAGTAATAGGTTCCCATTGTACGTCATTTTCCTCGAAACGTGTTTTGTAGAAATCTAAAGCATCCACATTAGGTACAAGTAGTGATAGTCGATAAATGGAGTCTGTACCTGGACGGTTCTGTCCGATATTGGGTATTTCAAAAAAACTTAATAATGTTCCTGGTGCGCCTAGCTCATCACCAAAGAATAAATGATACATTGTTGGATTATCTTGATTCACAGACTTTTCAACTAAACGTAATCCGAGAACTTGAGTATAAAAATTTTTATTGATTTGTGCATTTTTTGTATACATTGAAATATGATGATGACCTGTTACGTGCATTTGAAGAACCCCCTAATAAATTGACAGTTAATAATTATTTACTTGCTAATAGCCATAATTTATAGATATAAAACATTAATAGATATAAAAAGTATACTTCGTACATATAATATACTACTTGTTTTTATAAAAAGCAACAGTCGTTGTTTAAAGGTGTATTTAAAAAGCAGCAACACATATACAAAGCTAGTGTTGCTACTTAATTAAGATTAATCATGCATTTTGAAATTTAAGTAGTATAAACTAAATTCCAAATCTTTTTTTAGGTGATCTTCTAACAATGAAACTGCGAGTTCAATATTTCTATTAAACAGAGCGTCAACAATGGCACGATGTTCCTCAATTAAACCAGGACGTCTTTTATTTATTACAGTTTGACTAAAGAGATAAATAAAACTTTTGTATTTTTGATATGTGTCTAAAATAAATTGATTATTTGTAGCATGCATAATCTTTTGGTGAAACTTATCATTAATATCGATGATTTTATCTTCGGATTCATGATCGATATCTATCTCGGTGTAACTACGTAATTCCTCTAAATCAGACGAAGTATAAACAATTGCAGCTTTTCTCAACGCATGACTTTCCAACATAATACGCATTTCGAAAATTTGTCTATATTCTTCTGTAGTAGGACTAAAGATATATGAATTTTTGATAAAATATTCTAATTCTAACTGTTTCAAAGCTTCTCTGATTGGCGTACGACTAACGTTATATTTCTTAGCTAGTTTAGCTTCTGTTATTTTTTCATTTTTACTTAATTCTCCAGAAATAATGTCATTTCTAATCTTCTCATAGACTGATAGTTCATTTATATTCAATTGCTTCACCTCATCATTTATAGTGTACTATAAAAAATTATGTATTAAAATGTATACATTTTATTTGTTTTAGTATACACTAATTATTGAAAGCGATTTCAGAAAGGGTGTTCAATTATGAATATAGGATTTATTGGTTTAGGTATTATGGGCAAACCCATGGTTAAAAATTTATTAAAAGCAAATGTCACAGTATACGTGAATGATTTAAATAAAGATGCAGAAGAAGAGGTTGCACAATTAGGTGCTAAAGCAGTTTCTATACAAAAAATGGCTGCAGAAGTGGAACATATCATTATTTCACTACCTAATGGCGCTATCGTTAAGTCTGTTTTATATAGTGGAGAAGCAGCATTGCTGAAAGAGAATGTAAGTAATGTGAAATCAATTATCGACACGAGTTCATTAACACCAAATGAATCTTTAGAAATTAGTAAAGTGCTTGGGGAACGTCATATCAAATATATAGATGCACCTGTAAGTGGTGGTGAACCACTAGCTATCAGTGGCGAGTTATCTGTCATGATCGGTTGTGATATAGCAGATGTAGCAGTGACACAACAAGTGTTGGAACCTATTGCTGTATCAGTGATTAGAGTGGGGGATGTTGGATCAGGTAGCGTCGTTAAATTAGCCAATCAAATTATAGTTAACACTAATATTGCGGCATTGTCAGAGGCAGTAGTATTAGCTAAACGCTTCGATATTGACTTAGAAAGTATGCATGAAGCTATTAAAGGTGGGCTAGCAGGTTCAAGCGTTATGGAAGCTAAATTTCCAAAAATGATAAATGAGAATTATCAACCAGGCGGTACTTTAAATATTAATCTTAAAGATATGAAAAATGTAGCTTCGACAGCAGATACTGTAGGTCTTACATTACCAATAGCCAATCAAATTAAAGAAATTTATAAATCAGAAGTTGCACACGGCAATGGTATGAATGATCATTCTGGTATTATTAAATATTTTGAAAAAATTAATCATATGTAGGTGAAATAATGTTAACAAATGAACTAATTCAAGCAACTGTAAAAGACAATATAGATAAAAACTTGGAGAATTTTAACTACAAAATTATTGTATTAGATGACGACCCAACTGGAACTCAAACGGTTAAGGACTTGCCAGTATATACAGAATGGTCAGAAGATTTAATAGAAGATGGGTTTAAACAAACGAATGGCATGTTCTATATCTTAACAAATTCTAGAGCATTAAATGATGAACAGACGATTGATTTACATCAACAAATTAGTAAGAACATTGAAGCTGTTTCCCAAAAACTTGGTCATCCATATATCGTCATTAGTAGGGGTGATTCGACCTTGCGTGGACACTTCTATTTAGAACCTAAAGTTTTAAGCGAAGCAACAGATGTGCAATTTGATGCAGTATTTTATTTGCCTGAATTTTTTGAAGGTAACCGATACACATATAATGGTACGCATTACTTGAAGGAAGGCAATGATTATATACCTGTTGCCCAAAGTGAATTTGCTACAGATACGACATTTGGTTTCGAATCAGTAACAATGGCAGATTTTATTGAAGAGAAGAGTAATGGTGAAATTAGCGCACAAGATGTCTATCACATTGATTTGGAGACGATACGACGTCGAGACCAATCATTTTTATGGCATGTGTTTGAATCTGTTTCCAATTTCGATGCGGTTGTAGTAGATGCATTGAATGATGAAGATATGGATTACTTTGTCAGTTGTTTAACTGCATTTTTAAATGAAAATGACAAAAAATTCATGTTTCGAACAGCTGCATCATTTGTTAAGGCGATTTGTCAAACACCAGGAGAAATAATCAATTTAAATACATATAGTAGCAACGATAATGGTGGCATTATAATCGTTGGTTCTCATGTGAAGAAAACATCTACACAGTTAAGACATTTATTAGCGCATACGTCATTAACTAGTATTGAATTTGATGTGAAACAAGTGACAAAAGCAACTTTAGACGATTATATTCAACAACAAATTCAAGTTGCTGAGAGATTAATTAAACAAGGTGAAGATGTTGTCATCTATACTTCGAGGGATGTTATTAAAACTGAAGATTTGAATAATAACTTAAGTATATCGACTAATATTTCCAATGCGTTAGTAGCTATTATTCAAGGATTGATGATACAGCCTCGCTTTATTATTGCTAAGGGTGGTATTACTTCTAGTGATGTTGCAACGAAGGGATTAAATATCAAGAAAGCAATGGTCATAGGTCAAATTACGCAAGGTGTACCAGTTTGGTTGACTGGAGAAGAAGCAAAATATAGCGCTATGCCTTATGTGATTTTCCCGGGAAATATCGGTGAGGAAAGTACATTAACAGAAGTTTATCAAATTAATTCTAAAGATAGAGATAAATAGAAAGTAGGGGTTCACATGATGGGAGAAATTTGGCCACTCATTGCAGTTGTCATTGGTGTCATCGTATTGTTGATATTAATAATGGGATTCAAGCTCAATACATTTATCGCATTAATTATTACATCCATGGTAACAGGTATTTTACTTGGCATGAGGCTAGATACAATCGTTACTACAATTGAAAAAGGCATGGGTGATACTTTAGGGCACATCGCTATTATATTTGGTTTAGGATCTATATTAGGGAAGTTGCTATCAGATGGTGGTGGTGCAACACGAATTGCAGATACATTAATCAACGTTTTTGGTAAGAAGTATGTTACATGGGCAATGATTGTTGCTTCATTTATAATTGGTATTTCTTTATTTTTAGAAGTAGCTTTTGTATTGTTAGTACCACTTGTATTTACACTGGCAAAAAGAATGAAGATATCAAATTTAAAAGTAGGTTTACCTATGGGTACATCTATTGCAGTGACACATGGGTTCTTGCCACCACATCCAGGACCAGTTGCGATTGCAGAAGCGGTTCATGCTAATATTGGACATGTATTAATGTATGGCATTATTATCGGTGTCCCATTAGCAGCAATTGTCGGCGGTATTTTTCCAAAAATCGCATTGAAAATTGCACCAACTGCATTTGAGCGATTGGGGAATCAAGCTGCGGTAGGTGAAGTGAAATCATTGAAACACAATGAACTACCGAGCTTTGGTATTAGCTTATTAACTGCTTTATCGCCAGTTATACTTATGTTACTTGCTACAGTTGTTCAATTAATAACAGGTAATGAAGATGGGCATGCACAAGGTATTGAAGGGTTCATTTACTTTATTGGAACATCAGTCACTGCGATGTTAATTGCAGTATTGTTTGCCATCTATACGATGGGAATTAGAAGGCAACAAAGTATGAAAGAAATTATGGATACCGTAACGAATGCGATAACGCCAATTGCTATGTTAATACTAATTATTGGTGGTGGTGGTACCTTTAAACAAATATTAATTGACGGTGGTGTTGGGGACACGATTTCAGAAATATTTAAAGGTAGTGAGATGTCTCCGCTTATACTTGCATGGTTGGCTGCAGCATTATTGCGTACTGCACTTGGTTCTACTACGGTTGCAGCAATATCATCTGTGGGAATTGTTTTACCACTATTACAAACCACAGATGTAAATCTTTCGCTAGTGGTATTGGCGATTGGAGCAGGAAGTATATTTTGTTCTCATGTTAATGATGCAGGATTTTGGATGTTTAAAGAATACTTCGGATTAACAATCAAAGAAACATTTTTAACCTGGACATTATTAGAATCCATACTATCCGTTGTTGGTTTAGGATTGATTTTAGTATTAAATTTTGTAATCTAATCATTTGATAAAAAATAGTAAAAATCTTTGTGCACAAGTCAGATGATGCGCAAAGATTTTTAATTTTTGCAAAGTTTGAGTGTATTTCTACATTGACTTAATCTTCAGAAAATGGTAATTTATTACCTATTAAATTAATCGGAATAATAACTAATTTTGGAGGAGTCAAAATGGGGAGAATGAAATTAGGTCTTTTTTTAGCAGGATATGGGCATCATTTAGCGAGCTGGCGTCATCCAAAGTCGGTAGAACAAGGTCCAGTAGATATCGATCATATTGTAAATATTAGCAAGATTGCAGAACGTGGAAAATTTGATTTAGTATTTTTATCAGATGCATTATATATAGATGAAAATGCACATCCAGATTTAATGAGCCGTTTAGATCCATTCACTTTAATGACAATTATAGCTAGAGAAACATTAGACATTGGTTTAGCAGCAACTGTTTCAACAACGTACTCTCAACCGTTTCATCTAGCTCGTGCATTTAGTTCTTTAGATCATGTCAGTGGGGGACGTGCAGCATGGAATATTGTGACATCGGCAGTCAACAGTACGGCGCAAAATTTCAATGGTACTGTGAATGTTGAACACGATTTGAGATATGAACAAGCAGGCGAATTTGTCGATGTTGCTAATAAGTTATGGCACTCATGGGAAAAAGATACATTTGTTAAAGATAAAAATCGTGGTGTCTTTGTAGATCAATCAAAGTTACAACCTATTAATCATGATGGTAAATATTATAAAGTGAAAGGGCCACTTAATTTGGAGCGTTCACCACAAGGTAGCCCATTATTGATTCAAGCAGGTTCTTCATCTGCAGGTACAGATTTAGCATCACGTATCGCTGATGTTGTTTTTACCGCACAAACAAGTGCTGATGAAGCAAAGCAATTTAATGATGGTTTACGTGATAAGATTACCAATCAAAGTCGTAAGCAATCAGATGTTTCCATTATGCCTGGACTATTTCCTGTGATTGGTGACACAGAAGAGGAAGCTAAAGCAAATTACGAAGAATTACAAGATTTAATCTTGCCAGAAGAAGGATTGAAATTATTGTCTCCATATGTAGGTGATGTTGATTTATCTAAATATGATATAAAAATTCCATTTGAACAAGTAGAATCTTCGGATGGTAATGGAATCAAAAGTAGATATGAGCTCATTAAAAAAGAAGCGATTGAACATAATCTAACATTAGAAGATGTAATGAAAAAAATAGCTGGTGCAAGAGGACACTTTATGGTCATCGGTACACCAGAACAAATTGCGGATACAATGCAATATTGGTTTGAACAAGGTGCTGCTGATGGTTTTAATATTATGCCACCACTATTACCAACGCAATTAGAATTATTTGTTGATAAAGTTATACCAATCTTACAAGCACGTGGCTTAGCACAAACCGAATATGTTACAGGTACGTTGAAAGAAAAGTTTGGTTTGGAAAACGATTAATAAATAGATGAAATAATTTTTTGGAAAACGATATCTAATAAATAACGCGCTCACTAATTATGGCAGTGAGCGCGTTATTTTTGCTTGTCTAAATTTCAGCTAAACAAAAGTCTAGCCAGTCGATATAGGATTGTTCTCTTAATAGGGCTTTTTTTAAAATCAGAATATGTTGTAAGTCTGCTTTAGGATCTAATTGATTGTAAATTGCTTGCAAATGTATTAATTTTTGTTCTTTTTCAACTTTCTTTTGAGTAAGCAATTGTTGTTTACTTTCATCTTCTAAACTATCGAAAAAATAAACTTTTATTGCAAATGGATCTTTATTACTTTCGTCTTCTTCAGCATTTTCAATCCAGTGAAATAGAGTTTCCTTACCTAAATCAGTAATACTATAAACCTTCTTAGTCACTTTACTCGTTTCGTCAATATTTGAAATATAAATATGTTCACTCTTTAGTAATTTTTTAAGCTCATTATAAATTTGACTATGCTTAGCATTCCAAATCTCGCCAATGACTTCACTGAATGATTTATAAATTTCGTATCCGGTCAGCGATTGATTATTGAGTAATCCTAAAATTGTATATTGAAGCACGTTTTTCATAAAGTTCCTCCTGTGTTCTTTGACAGAATTAGTTTATAGGATTATCATGTAAAAGTAAACATGTAATTAATTACATGTTTTAGAAGGAGGAAATGTTAATGAATACTTTAAACGACTTTATAGGATCACATATGATTTATACTTATGATAATGGATGGGAATATGAAATGTATGTAAAAAATGAAAATACCATCGATTATCGAATCCATTCAGGTATGGTTGCCGGTAGATGGGTGAAGAACCAACAAGCAGACATAGTTCAAATTATTGCAGGTGTCTATAAAATTTCTTGGACAGAGCCAACAGGCACAGATGTCTCACTCAATTTCGTTCCAGACCAAAACATCATGCATGGCGTTATATTTTTCCCTAAATGGGTACATGAACGACCAGATATCACAGTATGCTACCAAAATGATTATATCGATTTGATGGAAACATCAAGAGAGAAATATGATACTTATCCAAAATATGTTGTTCCAGAATTCGCTAACATCACTTATGTGGGTCAACCAGGAATTAACAATGAACAAGTTGTTTCTGAAGCGCCATACGACGGTATGACTCAAGATATTAGAGATGGTAAATTCGCTATTTTAAATAGCTAGAGAGCAGTGTTATTGATGATGGAAAAGGTTTTTGAAATTAAAATGCATGTCGGAAAACCGATTGTAGTTGGTCAAGATAATCAAGTTGGTAGACGACAATTGATACCAATCGTCTCAGGCACAGTAAAATCTGCCCATTTTTCTGGTGAAGTCTTACCAGGAGGCGTTGATAGTCAAAGGATTGATTCAAATGGTAAATGCACTCTCTCCGCAAGGTATGCTATACGATTAACTGATGGCGCAACGATTTATATTGAAAATAATGGTATTAGAACAGTACCGGAAAGTTATAAAGAAACAGTAATCCATGGTGGATTTGTGGATCCCGAATTATATTATTTTCGCACTACACCAACTTTTGAAACCTATGATGCATCATATAAATGGTTAATGGAAAAAATATTTGTCGGTTACGCGACTAGAACGACAGATGAAGTTCTATTAACGATTTATATGGTTTGATATGACTAGGTTGAAACTATTATGATTTTTGTATAAAAAAGAATTATAACTTGTACTAAGCATGAATAATGACTAAATAAAATGAATTTAATATTATAAGAACTAAAGCAAATCTCACATTCATATATAGTTGTAATGGATGGCAACCTCTACTAAATAACATATTAGAGGTTGCTATTTTTTTGTGTTGAATGAACACGGATTGCATTTGAATTTGATAATGATTTATATAATAGGGTATGTGAGAAGAATATTTCTGAATAGCAAGCGACAATCATTTTAAAGGTGGATATAATAATGATTCTAGAAGCGGCAATATTAAATGTAAAAGAGCATAAACGAGACAACTTTGAAGAAACATTTCGCAAAGCTTCAAAGATAATTGAAGCAATACCTGGTTACATTCAACACACGCTAAATAAATGCTTAGAAGAAGAAGGTAAATATTTATTACTAGTCGAATGGCAGAATCTAGAAGATCATACAATTGGGTTTAGAGAGTCTGAGGCGTATAAGGAGTGGAAAGCATTATTGCATCATTACTATGAGCCGTTTCCTACTGTAGAACATTTTGAAAAAGTAGATTTAGCAAATTCATAACTTAATAGATGTACTAGTAACAGATGAAGTAACAGGAGAAAGTTTACTAGAACAAAATTAACGACGTTCCAATCAGTGTATTGGGGCGTTTTTTTATTAATGGCGTTGATATATAACATTACGAACGTAAATATTTTTAAAAATTCAATAAATTCAGAAATTATATTGACGCTTAAAAGATAATAGCCTATAATTTCATTATTCTTATTGAAATGGTAAGGATTAGTGAGGAGGATACACAGTGATTGAATTTGAGAACGTAAATAAAGTGTTTCATAAGAAAAAAGAACGTATCCACGCTTTGAAAGATATATCATTTACTGTTAATAAGAACGATATCTTTGGCGTAATTGGATATAGCGGTGCCGGTAAAAGTACATTGGTTCGATTGGTAAATCAATTGGAACGTGTAAGCGAAGGTAAGGTCATCGTTGACGGACATGAGTTAGATACATATAAAGAAAAAGAATTGAGAAACGTAAAAAAGGAAATAGGCATGATCTTTCAACATTTTAATTTGTTGAATTCTAGTACAGTATATAAAAATATAGCGATGCCATTGATATTAAGTGGTGTCGATAAAGCTGAAATAAAAAAGAAAGTTGAAGAAATGCTCGCATTTGTCAATTTATCGGATAAGATGTATCAATATCCGGATGAACTTTCAGGTGGACAAAAGCAACGTGTCGCAATTGCGCGTGCATTAGTTACAAATCCTAAAATTTTACTGTGTGATGAGGCAACGAGTGCCCTTGATCCAGCGACAACAAGCTCAATTTTAGATTTGCTAAAACGTGTTAATGAAACGTTTGGTGTAACTATTTTAATTATTACTCATGAAATGGGTGTGATTCAAAAAATATGTAATAGAGTTGCAGTTATGGAAAAGGGTGAAGTTGTTGAGATAGGCAATGTTAAAGATGTGTTTAGTCATCCACAAACGACCACAGCACAAAACTTTGTTTCAACGGTAATTAATACAGAGCCATCTGAGGCACTAAAAAATACTTTTAATCAACGTAAAGATAATGCGTATATTGATTATCGATTGTTCTTAGAAACTGAGCAAATAGAACAACCAATTATTAATGAATTAACAAACCAATATCAAGCAGAAGTAAATGTGCTGTTTTCATCTATGTCCACGATACAAGATGACACAGTTTGTTACTTATGGTTGAGATTTGAAACAAATCAACATTTTAATCAAGAAGCCATTGAATCGTATTTTAAAAATAAATCAATAACATTTGAGGAGGTGTAGTCATATGCTTGGTTCGAGTATTGATAGCGCACAGTTATTTGAATCTTTATATCAGACCTTATATATGGTTACAGTCTCGTTAATCATAGGTTCGATTATAGGTATACCATTAGGCATTTTATTAGTTGCGACTCGAAAAAAAGGAATATGGCCAAACGCAATCGTACATCAAATCTTAAATCCAATTATTAATATATTAAGATCGATACCTTTTATTATCTTATTAATTTCTATTGTGCCATTTACCAAATTATTGGTCGGAACTTCGATTGGAACGACAGCTGCAATTGTACCGTTAACAGTTTACGTTGCACCATATATTGCACGCCTTGTAGAGAATTCATTGCTAGAAGTTGATGAAGGTATTGTTGAAGCGGCTAAAGCAATGGGGGCTTCTCCTGTACAAATTATTAGATACTTCTTATTACCAGAAGCATTAGGGTCACTTGTATTAGCGATTACGACTGCAATCATTGGATTGGTCGGAGCTACTGCAATGGCAGGTGCCGTTGGTGGCGGTGGTATAGGTGACTTGGCACTCGTATACGGTTATCAACGTTTTGATACATTAGTTATTATTATTACGGTTGTTGTATTAGTCATTATTGTGCAAATTATACAAACACTTGGAAATTACTTATCTAAAAAAATTAGACGAAATTAATAGGGAGGATATTGATTAATGAAGAAGTTATTATTTTTAATTGTGTCAGCATTATTTATATTAGCTGCATGTTCTGGAGGTAAGGAAAAAGTTACAGTTGGCGTCGCATCAAATGACACGAAAGCATGGGAAAAAGTAAAAGAATTAGCAAAAGATGAAGACATCGATTTAGAAATCAAACAATTTTCAGATTATAACGTACCAAATAAGGCTTTAAGTGATGGGGATATTGATATGAATGCCTTTCAACATTTTGCATTTTTAAATGAATATAAAAAGGCACATAAAGATGCAGATATTTCAGCTGTTAGTACGACGGTATTAGCACCATTAGGTATTTATTCTGATGATATTAAAGACATCAAAAAAGTGAAAAATGGTGCAAAAGTTATTGTACCAAATGATGTATCTAATCAAGCACGTTCGTTGAAGTTATTGGAAGATGCAGGATTAATTCAATTAGATAAAAACTTTGGATTAAGTGGTTCGATCAAAGATATTAAATCCAATCCTAAGCATTTGAAGATTAAGGCGGTAGATGCTCAACAGACTGCACGAGCATTATCGGATGTAGACTTATCAGTAATCAATAATGGTGTTGCTACTAAAGCAGGTCTAGATACGAAAAAAGATCCAATTTATAAAGAAGATTCTAAAAATGATGCAGTAAAACCATATATCAATGTTATTGCTACAAAAGATAATAAACAAGATGACAAAACATACAAAAAAATCATTAAATTATATCATTCAAAAGAAGCACAACAAGCACTTAAGAAAGATACAAAAGAGGGAGAATATCCTGTAGACTTATCTAAAAAAGAAATTAAGAAAATTGAGGATAGTTTAGAAAAATAAATGAAAGTTAACTGTCTAGAAAAATAGTGTAATTATTTTTTGAAACTATAGAATATGGTCATAAATATATATTAATAAAGAGAGCTAATCCATTTGGATTAGCTCTCTTTTGATCATTAGTCATTAAAAATGATTGAATTAATAATATCTAAAACCGAAGAAATTCATAATGAAATCCATCCACAGTCCTCCTCTCTCTGCGTATTGAGGATTTTATTATATCATTATATTAAAATATATCAATAAAATTCTATAATAAAATTATAGAAAACAAGAGGATCTATATCGTGTTTTATAATAATACAATTGTGGAATGAATGTATGCATGCTTATATAGGTGTATTTTGCTAATAATTTATCAGTGAAATGCGCCGCTAGATTTAACTAAATATCATACTTTAATAAATTATCAGGATTAAAAGCATTATTACTTAAATTAATTAGGAATAGTCGGAACTTCAGATATGAGTTTTTGTGTATATGAAGCTTGAGGATGTTCAATGATACTTTCTGAATCATTAATTTCGACGATATTACCATTTTGCATTACTGCAATGCGGTCGCACATTTCCTTTATAACACCCATATCGTGTGTAATGAATATATAAGTAATTTCCATTTCTTCTTGAATACTTTTGAGCAATTGAATGATTTCTTTTTGAACGGAAACATCTAATGCAGATACAGCTTCATCGCAAACAATTATTTTCGGGTTAATGGCAATTGCGCGTGCGATGCTAACTCTCTGACGTTGTCCTCCAGAAAGTTCATGAGGATAGCGATATAAAAACGTTTCATCTAAATCAACCTTTTGTAGAAGTTCTTTTACTTGTTCTTTTAAAGTATGTTCATTTGACACTAGATGATGAATTTTTAATGTACGTCCAATAATATCGATAACTTTAAATCTAGGATTTATAGAAGCAAATGGATCTTGGAAAATCATCTGTATATCTTTCCGTAATGGTTGCATTTCTTTAGAACTAAATAGACTTAAAGGAATATCTTTATACCATACATAACCATCTGAAACGGAATTAAGACCGACTACCGTTTTTGCTAATGAAGACTTTCCTGAACCTGATTCACCAACAATACCTAATGATTCACCCTTTTTAATATCTAAATCAATATGATTAACAGCTGTAAATGTATCATTATTTCCTATTGGATATTCTACACTGACATTTTCAAATTTTAGAATAATTTCATCGCTAATTTGTCTTGGGTATTTAGGCGCATGTAAATTAGGTACAGAATTTATAAGTTTTTGTGTATAAGCAGATGTTGGATTGTTAAAAATATTCTCTACTGAACCTGACTCTACTACCTCACCTTGCTTCATCACAATCATTTCATCGCAAAATTGATAAACAACGCCCAAGTCGTGTGTAATAAATATAATTGAGGTATCGATATAGTCATATAAATCTTTCATCAATTCTAGTAGTTGATTTTGAGTGCTAACATCTAGTGCTGTGGTTGGTTCATCTGCAATTAAAATTTGTGGTTCTAGTACAAGGGCCATAGCAATCATTACACGTTGTCGCATACCTCCAGAAAATTCATAAGGATAAGCATTAAAATTACGCTCGATATTCTGTATACCAACTTTTTGTAAAATATCTAAAGCCATTGTCTTTGCTTGTCGTTTATTTATTTTTTTATGTTGAAGTATAACTTCTGTAATTTGTTTACCGATTGTGGTTCTAGGATTTAGTGACGATATAGGATCTTGGAAGATCATCGCAATATCTTTACCGCGTATTTTTTGAAAGGCTTTACTATTAAATTGAGTTAAATTTTGATTGTTAAATGAAATTTCACCAGAAATAACAGGAGCAGGAGAATCTGGCAGTAGACCCATAATTGATTTAGCAGTAATACTTTTACCAGAACCTGATTCACCAACGATTCCCAAAATTTTCTTCTTATCTAATTTGAAACTTACATTTTTGACTGCATTAATTGCATTATTGCCGTGATTGAATGTCACACCTAAATTTTTAACATCTAATAATGGTGGCATGTGGCAATCCTCCCTATTCACAAATATATGTTTTTAATCTATACTTTATATATCATACTAATCTACTCGAGTATAACTTACAAGGAGGGATATTTATCTATCAATATAGTCAGGCATTCAACTCATTGTATAATCAACTGTTGTATCGTATTTTATTTTCAATATTAAGTTTACCTATTTTTTTATATGCCATTATAAAATATTTATTTTCTGATAATAACAGTGTAGGCAAACAACAGACTTTAGAGATTGAAAAAATTGTTCAAGCATTACAACAAAAATATGTATATCTAAAAGAGCAAAAGTCAAAGCATCAATTAACTAAAGAAGCACAGCATATTTATAATAGAAGAAATCGTTATGATGATAGCAAAATAACGAATGACTTTACTTCATTTTATAAAAAACTACTGTTTAATAATCATCTGATATTAAAAGTTATTTTAGCATTCCCACTTTTTATTGTACTTAGTTTTTACTTGAATCCTCTGGTTAGATATATATTTGAGAGAATCATTATGGCAATCATAGTTATTGTTGGTGTCATTACGGTTGTATTTACAATTCTATATTTATCCCCAATGGATGCTGCGTATAGCATATTAGGGCCAGATGCAACTAAAGATCAAATTCAGCAATTTAACGAAACGCATCATTTAAATAGCTCATATTTACTTCAATTATGGGATGCGATAAAAGGCGTATTTACATTTGATCTAGGTACAACTTATAAAGGCAATGAGGTAGTTACACATGCAGTGGCGCAAAGAATTCCAATTACACTATTGCTAACTTTAATTGCTTTATTTATCGCAATAATAATTGCTATACCAATAGGTGTAGTGAGTGCATTGAAACGTAATAGTTGGATCGATGTTGTTTTAATGACAATTGCATTAATTGGTTTATCTATACCCAATTTTTGGCAAGGCTTACTATTTATATTAACTTTCTCTTTAAAATTTAATATATTACCACCATCATATATGCCAGATAATCCTTTTTCTTTAGTCTTACCAACTTTAGTTATTGGTACAGCGATAACGGCTTCTATTACAAGAATGACGCGTTCTTCTGTGTTAGAAGTGATGAGAAATGACTATGTTATGACAGCCTATGCCAAAGGTCTATCAACAAATCAAGTAATAGTAAGACATATTTTGAAAAATGCACTTATACCTATTATTACTTTAATTGGTTTACTTGTGGCTGAATTACTCGGTGGCTCAGCTGTCACTGAACAAGTTTTTAATATCAATGGTATAGGTAGATATATAGTTCAAAAACAACTTGTTCCAGATATTCCAGCTGTTATGGGTGGCGTTGTTTATATATCAATAGTCATATCACTTGTGAACCTTATGATTGATATTTTCTATGCTGTGATAGATCCGAAATTACGTAGCGAAATTAAAGAAAAGGAGTAATTGTATGACTCAACACAGATATATGATTCCTTCATTATTGATATTTTCAGTATGTGCTATATTGACATATACTTTGGTGATTTTAATTGCTTGTATAAATTTATTTAAAGGATATGTGGTGGATACATTTTATATAACACAATTCATTTTAATTATGTTAACTATAGTAGTTGCATTTTTAGGTTTTGGAGTTAATTTTTGGTATGAACAAAAAGTTTTGAGATACATAGGATATAGCATATTAATTATCTTAACAGTTACAGGTAATATATTTACTTTGTTAATGTTTATCAGCATTTTACGTTATAAAAAGACTTCAGAATTAGGTATTTATAATAGTTGGGAATCTTTTGTCAATAAAATGAAAGCGAATAAAATTGCTAGTGTGAGTGTAGTAATATTAGTATTTATGATTACTGTTTCGGTGATGTCGAAATATTTATTTGATACTACTTTAGCGACGCAAAATCAATTTGATGAATTATTAAAAAATCCAAGTCCTATGCATCCATTCGGTACTGATGATTTTGGAAGAGATTTATTTACAAGAATTGTAGTAGGTACAAAATTGACATTCTTCATTTCTATTATTTCAGTAGTTATTTCAACCATTCTAGGTATGTTTTTAGGAATGATAGCAGGATATTTTGTGAAAATTGATAATCTTGTAATGCGAATATTAGATATAGTTTTTGCGATTCCTTCTTTACTTTTAGCGGTAGCTATTATTGCGTCATTTGGTGCAAGTACAACTAATTTAATTATTGCACTTAGTATTGGAAATATCCCTTCTTTTGCTAGAACGATGAGAGCTAATGTATTAGAAGTGAAACGAATGGAATATGTTGATGCTGCTAGAATCACTGGGGAAAAAACACCACGTATATTATGGAGTTATATACTACCGAATTCATTGTCACCGATGATAGTTAGATTTTCGTTAAATATTGGTGTGGTTGTTTTAACGACAAGTAGTTTGAGTTTCTTAGGTTTAGGGGTTTCGCCAGAAGTGCCAGAATGGGGAAACATCTTAAGGACTGGTAGTAATTACCTTGAGACACATAGTAACTTAGCAATATTTCCTGGGTTATGTATTATGTTGCTTGTGCTTGCCTTTAACTTTATTGGTGATGCAGTACGCGATGCACTTGATCCAAAAATTCAATAGAATAGGAGGGCTGAATGTGAAAAAAATCATTGGTATTTCCATGGTTGCTTTAACGATGATATTAAGTGGTTGTAGTATACCAACTAAGTCAGAATTAAAGGATTCTACACAACATGTAAATGTTAAGGGAGAAAAACCTACTATAAAATTTTTAGGTCAGGCTAGTTATGAAAATGATATGAATATCGTTAAAGATCAACTTGAAACGGCTGGATTTAACGTGAAGATGAATATTCAACCTGATTATGGTAGTTACAGAACGCAACGTGAAGCGGGAAACTATGATATTGAAATTGACGATTGGACAACCGTATTCGGTGATCCAAATTACTCAATGAGTTCATTATTTGGTTCGGAAGGATCAAACAGTTTAATTAAAGATGTTAATGTAGATAAAATGATAAATAATGCTAGTAAAGAAGATAAAAGTAAAGCAAAAGAGACTTATAAAAAATTAGAAAATGAAGTCATTTTTAAACAGGGGTATATGGCACCATTATATGGCGCTAAGAAAAATTTAGTTTACGATAATAAAGTATTATCCCCAAAAAGCGTAGGGTTACCAAACTCTCGCGCTTTAATTTGGCAACAATTTGATTACAATAACAAAAATGATAGAGGTACACGCCCTCTTGTTATGACACAAGAAGATGGTGAGCTTCAATCCTTAGATCCAATACGGTCAATTGCACCTTCTGTCTATGGTATAGATATGAATATGTATACTCGACTACTAACATTGAACGACAATGACCAAATTACAACGGATGGTTCCTTAAGTAAAGATTATGCAGTTGGTAAGTCTAATGATGAATTTTATTTCTTGTTAAGAGATGATGATTATTTTGCAAAAGTTGAAAAAGGTGCAGCGAAGAAAACAACTGAAAGAGTTAGTGCAGACGATGTGAAATTTTCTTTAGATAGGGCAAGAGATAAGCATTCAGTACCAGATAATAACACTTATAATATGCATCAACATATTAAAAATGTTGAAAAGCTATCGGATGCAAATATGAATCAATTGAAAAATGTTAATAGTAAAGATGGGAAATCAATCTATGATAAATTGATTAAGAAACACGGAGTTAAATCGTTAGTTACAAATGATAATGAAGTAAATAACAAAAAAGGTGACTATCAGATTGTTAAGATATCTACAGATCAACCTATGCCTAAAGAAGTGAACTACCTAACACATTCTTCAGCGGGTATTTTGTCTAAAAAATATGTTACACAAATTAATAATAATAAAAATTCACCAGATTATGGTGACGCAAGTGCGATTCCTTCTAAAGATCATTTGGATAATCAATTATATGCTAGTGGACCATATATCATGACTAAGAAAAACAGTTATCAATCTTCTTTAATGCGTAATCCAGGATTTAATGAGGATGAGAAAAGTGAGTACGGACCTGCCAAAATCAAAAATATTACGATGAAATTTAATGATGATCCTGATAATACTGTATCAGAAGTACGTAACCATTCTATAGATATGGTTACAGATGTAGATCAAAAAAACTTTGATTTAATCAAATCGGATAAAGACTTAAGTATTACTAGAAAAAATGGGCGTAAATCAGTATTTTTAATGATAAATAGTAAAAGTGGCATCTTTAAAGATAATCCTTCATTGAGACGAGCAGTAGTCTATGCTATGAATCAACAGCAATTTATTAAATTTTATAGAGGAGATAAATTTAGAATTGCTTCACCAGTTACCCCATTACTTGATACAGGTAATAAACAACGCCAAGATTTAAACTTAGTGGAACAAGAAATAAATAAGAAATAGAATTAAGTATGTTGTAGGTCGAATTTATAAGCGTTTTAACATTAAAAGATAGCCTGAAATAAAAGTGAAACTATCTCATGTTAGCTTTGAATTTCGGCCTTTTCTACTAAATTAGGAGGAACTTTAATTGAAGTTGAATAGTAAAGTGATAAATGAAGGCGTGAAAAATGAGGAAGGCTTGATATCAGTCTCCCACCCATTAGCTGCAGATGTCGGGAGAGAAATTCTAGATCAAGGTGGAAATGCAATAGATGCTGTTATTGCGATGCAACTTTCGTTAAATGTCGTAGAACCATTTACCTCAGGCATTGGAGGCGGAGGTTATTTACTTTATTATGATAATAAAACTAAAAAAGTAAAAGCGTTTGATGCTAGAGAAACTGCACCTAAAAATATTGATAGACATTTTTATTTAGATGACAAAGGCGAGCATAAAAATTTCTTTGATTTAAGTACACATGGCAAAACAGTTGCTATACCAGCGATACCTAAATTATTTGAGCACTTGCATAAAAATTATAGTAATTTAACACTTTCACAATTGATAAATCCTGCAATAGAACAAGCTGAAAATGGGCATAAAGCTAATTGGGCAACTGAAAAGTATTCTAAACATCAAATTGAGCGTATTAACAAATTTAAAGAGACACAACGTGTCTATACCAATGAAGTAGGAGATTATTTCCATAAAGATGATTGGATAACGTTTCCTGATATCGCAAAAACATTTCGTATCATAAGAGATCAAGGATTTGAGGCATTTTATACTAGTGAAATAGCTGATAAATTAGTAGATATCGTGCATGAAAATGGAGGAACGATTACTAAGGATGATTTACTGGAATATCAAATTCAAATTAAAGAACCAGTTACATCGAATTATCGTGGTTATGATATACATGGAATGGGCCCTTCTAGTTCTGGTGGCATAACAGTTATTCAAATCCTGAAGTTGTTGGAGCAATTTGATATTAGTGCCATGGGTCCACGTTCAACAGATTATTTACATCATTTAATCGAATCTATGCATATTGCATATAGTGACAGAGCTAAATTTATAGCAGATGACGCTTTTTACGACATTCCAGTTAAAGAACTAATCGATGAATCCTATTTGAAAGAGCGTAGTCAACTTATTCATGATGATTATGCTAATTTTGAAATCGGACCAGGAAGTACTATTCCTTCTGTTGAGTCACATACTAATGTAGATGAAAAGCATACAGAAACTACACACTTTTCCGTAACTGATAAAGATGGAAATATCGCATCTTTTACTACATCAATAGGAATGATTTATGGATCAGGTATGACTATACCAGGATACGGTATTCTATTGAATACAACGATAGATGGTTTTGACGTTGTTGAAGGAGGAATCAATGAAATTGAATCCAATAAACGTTCTTTAAGTAATATGTCCCCTATAATTGTTACTAAAGATGATCAACCAGTATTAGAAGTCGGTGCTCCAGGTGCAATCAGCATTATTGCTAGTGTTGTACAGACATTAATTAATGTTATTGATTTTGATATGACAATTCAACAAGCAATTGGTGAACCTCGTATCTATACGAGTAATCCCTCAAGAATAGAATGGGAGCGTCAATTTAAACAAAGTACAATCCTTGAATTAATAGCCAAAGGTCATGCCTTTGAGCTAAATCCCGAAAGTTATATTGGTGACGTACATGGCCTACAATTTGATATTGAAAACGGCTTGGTTAGAGGGGGAACAGACGATACCCGAGAAGGCGTGGTTATAGGGAAAAATGACAAATATGTAAGCATACAAGAACCTCCTATAGAACAACAAGTAGATGCACCTTTTAGAATTTACTTAAACAAAGTAGCACTACCGTTATTTAAGTTTCAAACTAAGATTATTAAAGGTAAGTTTTTCATTTTAACAGAAATTGCGAATTTTATATTTAATCATAAAAGTAATAATAAGTATATACAAATTATCGAAGACCAAGAATTTATTGATATTGAAGCATTTTCTAAAAGTTTAGAATATAAAGTTGTAAAAGAAGAAAAAAATCTTTATCTATATAAGGATTTTGAACAAAGAATTGATGAAAATGAAGCAGAATATTATCGATATGACAAAGAAAGTATTACACGATAATATTTTAATGAAATGCTGTTATATCAATGCTCAATCAAATAATTATAATAAAATTATTAATAAATTGTTAGGTTATATTACTTTGTGTGTAATAACTATTTACACAAATTTTTAATTTTCTGAAAACTATAATAGAATTACATTATGCTTCAAACAAGAGGAGTGATTATATGTTATCAGGATTATTAAAACCAATTGTTGATTTAGTAGCTGCATTAGGTCTGTAAGGTGTAACAGGTGTGTAAGATAGCTTTCGATAAAACAACGCCAAGTTTTATCAATCATATTGTAATCCCAAAAATGTCTAGTTTGAACGTTGTCGGTTAGAATCTTCAGTAAATGTATGTACTGGTAATACTTCCTACATAAAGCCCACTCTATCTTCAAGATAGAATGGGCTTTTGTATTTTAAATATTATTTAACAGATAAATTCACTTCTTGTAAAAATAATTTAATCAAGGGATTATCCCAACTTTTTTTCTTGGTTAATGCAAATGTATAAAAATATGGCAAATCGCCATAAACTGGATTAATTATTTTCAATTGTTGATTTTGTATTTCAGTGGCAACTGTTCTAAATGGTAAAACACTAAATCCTATATTATCTAAAAGGAAAGTTTTTATCGTGTGAATACTCCATAATTCAGTTTTTTTCTTTAAATTAATATCATGCAGTGCAATGAATTTTTCAAAAGCTAATCGATAGGTGCTATCCTTTTCATTAATTACAAAATGGTTATATACATTATTACTCAATAGTTCTGGCAGTGTGTCAGGTGCATCATAATGTGTAACGATAACTAATCGTTCCGTGGATAACTTACTTGTATGAATATATTTATTATTTATGGTTTCATTTACGACAAATGCAATATCGACCTCGCTATTCATTAATAAAGTTTGATTATAACTACAAGAATTATTATAAATATCTAATTCTATTTCAGGATATTTTGTTATAAAATTTTTGATTATATCACTGAGACCTGTCGTTAAAACCGACTCTGGCGCTGCAATTTTTAATGTGCCCTTATTAATATTTTGGTTTGAAATATTTAATATTTCATCGTGTGTAGCAATATAATCATTAATTAATGGTAATAATTGAATTAAAAATTCTGTTGGTACAAGTTGCTTATGGTGATGCGTGAATAAATTATTTTGTAATTCCATTTCTAATTGATGAATTTGTTGTGAGATATTTGATTGTGTGTAGTTAAGCAATCTAGCTGTGTCAGTATAACTACGTGTTTTTACTAACGTCTTTAAAATCGTTAACTGTTTGATGTTCATCGAATCACCTATTAATTTTATTTATAAAATGATAATAACATTAATTTTACTTATTTAAATGTTGAACATAAAATTTACATGAGGTGAATTTTATGACGGCATTTTTAATATATGTATTTGTAACATCCATTACGCCTGGGCCAAGCAATTTATATATTTTAGATTCATCAAAAACTTATGGCATTAAAGGTGCAAAAAAATTTATTACGGGTGTACTGATCGGATTCTTATTTCTTGCAGTAATCTCAGTGCTAATATTATTTAAATTTGAAAATGTTATTATAAAAATTGAGTTGTTACTGAAATATTTGGGATTTATTTACTTAATTTACTTAGCGTATAAAACATACCGTTCGACAAAGAAAGATGTAAATAATAAAGCATATGAGACGTTTAAAGCAGGATTTTTATTGCAGGTGCTCAATATGAAATCATTATTATTCTTTATAACGTTAATGGGCGCATTTATTTTACCTATAGCAAATGAAAATGCAACGCTATCTTTATATATGATTATGACCGTAGTCATTGGTTGGTTGTGCTTATTGGCATGGGGATTTTTAGGAAGCTTTTTAAAAAGTTATATAGAACAATATGATCGACCATTTAAAATTGTGATGTCCTTATTATTACTTTATTCTGCAATTAGTATATTTCTATAAAGTTCAATTAAACATAAATTACATAATAAGTATGGTATAGAAGTATATTTGTTCATGAAATTTTATTATACATTCTCATAATTTAAAAACGAATAACAATCTTTGAAGTATTATTTTAGCCACTCTAAATATTAATATAACAAAGAAACTGACTGCGACATACTTCATGTCGTAGTCTTTTTTTTATACTAAAAGTTACCATTATATAAATTTTATTAGAAAAGAAATTATAAAAAACTTTAGTAGAGCACATGTTGAATTAATATAAATATTATAAATTTAATGATGTAAAAATTAAAATTGACATTTAAAAACTGCAGTGATATCTTTAAGTCTTAGTAGAATAATCGGGATTAATAGAGAAGTAGGTGCAATAATGGAAAAGAAATATATGAAATTGGGATTATTTTTAGCGGGATATGGGCATCACGTTGCGAGTTGGAGGCATCCACATGCAGCAGAAAGAGGTCCGATGGATTTAAATCATTTAGTGGATATTGCTAAAACAGCAGAAAAAGGGAAATTTGATTTACTATTTCTAGCAGATAGTTTGTTTGTTTCTGAAACGTCACATCCAAATATATTAAGTCGATTTGAACCATTGACATTATTATCGGTGTTGGCCAGAGAAACTCAATCAATAGGATTAGCAAGTACAGCATCAACCACTTACGAAGAACCATTTCACCTAGCACGTATCTTTAGTTCATTAGACCATATTAGTAATGGACGAGCAGCATGGAATATTGTGACTTCATCTATTAATAGTACAGCTGAAAATTTTAATGGAACGAGACACATGGAACATGAATTGCGTTACGAACGCGCTGAAGAATTTGTAGAAGTGACTAATAAATTATGGCGTTCTTGGGAAAGTGATACCTTCTTACGTAATAAGCAAGATGGTGAATTTATAAATGCATCTAAATTACATACAATCGATCATCAAGGGAAGCATTTTAAAGTGAAAGGCCCTTTAAATATTGAGCAATCTCCACAAGTTAGACCATTGTTAATTCAAGCAGGTTCATCACCTACAGGAACAGAACTAGCCGCAAAAGTTGCGGATGTTGTATTTACTGCACAGAGTAATAAACCAGATGCACAGTCATTTTATGAAAAATTAAAACAAAAGGCGAAGCGTTATGATAAATCAAATAACCAAATCGCAATTATGCCTGGTCTATTTCCTGTGATTGGAGATACTGAAGCACAAGCAAATCAATATTATCAAGAATTACAAGATTTAATTTTACCTGAAGTTGGATTAAAAATATTAGCACCATATGTCGGCGAAATCGATCTCACACAGTATGATTTGTCTACAAGATTTGCTGACATTAACTTCGATACAGGTAATGGTGTTCAAAGTAGATTCGAAGTGATATTAAAAGATGCCGAAGCAAACGACTTAACACTCGAACAAGTGATGAAACAAGTTGCCGGATCAAGAGGTCATCACATAGTAATAGGAACGCCAGAACAAGTTGCAGATAAAATGGAAGATTGGTTCGTAAATCAAGCGGCAGATGGATTTAATATTATGCCCCCGCTTTTACCTACACAATTTGAAAAATTTGTTGAGCAAGTGATACCTATTTTACAAGAAAGAAATTTAGTCCAAAAAGCATATACTGCTGGGACACTGAGAGAAAAATTTGGTTTAACCAATCATTAGGGAGGCACAAGTGATGACTAATATACGTAGAGCTACGTATGAAGATGCCGAGATTATTGTAGCGTTGATGTACCAAGCGTACGAGCCGATAAGAGATTTGGGTATTCATTTTGAATCAGCACATCCAACGATTGAAAAAATAAATAAGAATATAAAAGAAAATATTTGTTATGTGTATGAAGTAGACGACAAGTTAATAGGAACAATTTCTTTAAGAATGCCTTGGAGTCATAATCCAGGTCCTTACCATTTCCCGCATATATGGTGGCTTGCTACACATCCATCATATAAAGGACAAGGGATAAGTAAATTATTGCTTGATTATATTGAAGCAGATGCCATCAATCAAAATTTTCATTCTCCAGCCGTCACTTTAGGTACAGCAAGCAATCATCCATGGCTAGTTGAGATGTATGAGCATAGAGGTTATCAAAAATTTGGTAGTAAAGACCTTGGGAAGGGTCATATTACCCAATATTTAATAAAAGTCATAGATGAGACGTTATTTGAAGGTACGGAAATACTTAAACAGAAATTTACAGATATTACTTATAAGGAGGATGAATAATTTGGATTTTGATCCGATATATTTTTTAGAAAGCTTTCCTAAAATATTACCTTTTTTACCAATTACACTTTATTTAGCACTTATCTCCTTAGTTATATCAGTTGTTGGGGGATTAGTGCTTGCACTTATTCTTAAAGCCAATATACCTGTTATAAAACATTTGGCACTATTATATATTTCCTTTTTCCGTTCCATACCGAGTCTGGTTCAACTCTTTCTAATTTATTATGGATTACCACAATTAATTCCTGATATGAAAGTTATCGATGCTTTAACTGCAGCGATAATAGGATTAAGTGTAAAAAATTCAGCATATTTAGCAGAAATATTTAGAGCAGCAATCTCCTCAGTAGATAAAGGTCAATTTGAGGCTGCTCATTCTATAGGTATGAGTAAAACACGTACATATTTTTCAATCATTTTACCGCAAGCTACAAAGAACGCTATACCAGCAACAGGAAATATTTTTGTCGGTTTAATCAAAGAAACATCATTAGTATTTACACTAGGTGTGACAGAAATATTTGCTAAAAGTAAACTTTTAGCATCTGCTTCATATAAATTTTTAGAGACTTTTTTAGCAGTAGCAATTATTTATTGGATAGTAACAATTATTTTCAGCTACCTACAAAATATATTAGAAAAACGAGTGAATAAACCATACGAAAAGTGAGGTGTTATGAATGATTAAAGTCAATCATTTAAAGAAGTCATTTGGCAAAACTGAAGTACTAAAAGATATTAATTTTGAATTAAATCAAGGAGAAGTATTGGCAATTATTGGACCATCTGGTTCAGGAAAGTCTACTTTATTGAGATGTTTAAATTGGTTAGAACAACCAGATGGTGGAACAATTTCAATAAACAACATTGATATTGAAATAGAAAATATCAATAAGAAACAAAAACAACAATTAATTAAACAATCAGCAATGGTATTTCAACATTATAATTTATTTAAAAATAAAACAGTACTTCAAAATGTCACGATTGGCTTGAAGACAAATAAGCAATTAGATCGTAGTGCTATTGATGCACGTGCAAGTGATTACATCGAGCAGGTTGGTTTATCTGATTTCAAACACAAATATCCAGTAACTTTATCTGGGGGACAACAACAGCGTGTCGGTATAGCTCGAGCATTGGCGTTAGATACACCAGTATTACTTTTTGATGAACCTACATCAGCACTTGATCCTGAACTTGTATCTGGTGTATTGAATGTCATTAAATCCGTAGCAAAATTAAACAAAACACTGATAATCGTTACGCATGAAATGTCCTTTGCTGAGGATATCGCTGATAAAGTCATATTTATGGAAGATGGTTTTATTGTGGAAAGTGGTACTCCGAAACAAATTTTTAACAATCCAAGACAGGAACGTACTGCAGAATTTGTGAAAAATGATAAAGGTGTTAAATAAAATAGAGGTGATGCTATATCGTGAATTTCACACAACGTTTTATCCAATCTATTACAGCATCTGCCATAACCATTGGTAATGAAGAAAAGTTATCTGCACAAAAAGGCTTGATTGATGGTATAGCTACAGCATTTGCTGCTCAAAACAATGAAGTAATTAATCAACTTATTCAAAGTTTACTATCAGAACAAGGTGTTGGACAAAGCCCAATTATTGGATATGAACAAAAGCTTTCTGCAAGAGATGCTGCATTAGTTAATGGTTATATACTCCATTATTTAGATTACGATGATGTTCACTCAGATGTGAGAGGTCATGCTTCATCCGTAATTATTCCTAGCTTACTTGCAACTGCGAATGGTAATCAACGGAGTTACGATCATTTCTTAGAAAGCTATATTATCGGTATCGAAGTAGCTGCACGAATCGGTCGTACAATTGGATCTCAACACTACGAAAAAGGCTGGCATACTTCATCCACTATTGGAATTATTGGAGCAGCTGCCGCTAATGCCTATTACTTAGGATTAGATCAAAATAATTTTGCAAATGCTATAGGCATAGCAATTACTGAAATGAGTGGTTTGCGTGCTCAATTTGGTACAGATGTCAAACCACTACATATTGGACTAGCTGCCCAAAAAGCATATATGGCAGTGAAATATAGTGAATTTAATGTGGTTGATGGTAATAAAGACATGTTACCGGCACTATTTGCTACTTATAGTGAGCAGCAAGACCCACCAGACAGTTTAATCAAGGAGGATAATGAGTCATGGGCTATCGTGAATCCAGGACTATGGTTTAAATTACACCCATGCTGTTCAGCAAATTATCATGCGATTGATGCTGTTAAAAATATTCAAAAAAAATACGCACTTCCAATTGAAACTATAGACACAATTAATGTCATCTTTCCGCTACAGGGAGATGCAGCTTTAAAATTTACAAAACCAACCAATGGCATTGAAGGCCGATTCAGTGTGGAATATGTTATTGCCAAATTACTATACAATCATCAACTTACTTTAGAAGATTTTTTTGAAAAAGAAATTAGTACTGAAATACAAAGTTTAATGTCTAAAGTACGGCGTACATATGATGAAACGATTAAAGCACAATCTAATGCATTACCAAAAGGAAGATTTACGATTGTCGAAATCAGAGACAATTTAGGTGAAATATATCGAGAACGTATCGATACACCAAAAGGGAGTCCCAATCATCCATTAACAATGGATGAAATAATAGAAAAACTCACATTATACGCACCAAAACATGCAAGTAATATACAACAGCTATTTAATCTAAACAATACAGGAGAATTAATCACATATATTGTGACAGGAGGATAATTTATATGAAAAAACTATTAGCACTTACACTAGTGGGGCTATTTATATTAGCGGGTTGTTCATCAGGTAATGACAAAGGGACAATTGTAGTTGGAACAACGGGACAAAGTTATCCTAACTCATATGAAAAAGATGGGAAATTAGTAGGATATGATATAGAAGTATTTGAAAAAGCGGCTAAAGAAGCAGGTTATAAAGTAAAATGGGTTAAAGCAGATTTCTCAGGTATTATGGGACAATTAGATTCAGGACGTGTTGATTCAGTAGCCAATGCAGTTGCTGTTACGGATGAACGTAAAGACAAATATCAATTTTCAAATCCTTATTCATATATAGGTAGCCAAATCGTAACTTCAAATAAAAATAAAACAATTAATGACTTTTCAGATTTAAAAGGGAAAAAAGTAGCAGGCGTGATGGGCTCAAATCACACTGAGGCATTAGAATCATTCAATAAGAAAAATAATTACGATATGAAAACAAAAACCTATGAAAATAGAGAAAGTGCAATGCTAGATTTAGATAACCGACGTATTGATGGATACATTAACTCTAGTTCAGTACTTTCAGCTGAAAAAAACAAAAAGGATAAGAAAATCAAATTCGTAGGCAAACCAATAAATGTTGAAGCTACAAGTTTCCCATTTAAAAAAGATAATACGGATAAGAAAAAAGATATCGATAAAGGTATAAAAACTTTAAAAGATAACGGAGAACTAAAAAAACTTTCTGAAAAATATTTTGGAGAAGATACAACTAAAAAATAGTAATCTAAAAAGACACACTTTTTTAAAAAAGTGTGTCTTTTTTTGTGTTTAGAATTACATTATTATAACATTTATTACACTTTAGTATGTTTAAAATAATATTAACTAAAATAAATAGAAATTTGCACAACTTTACCTAATTTAATAGTTGAAAAAAATAATCCAATAGTGCATAATCTTTTTATGGTATATACATCTTGAGGGCTGTCATAGTAGTTTTTATTGAATGTTTTAAGTGTTTGAAAATTTGTAGAATTGGGATAAAAAATGAAAAGAGGAAGATCATGTCGAAGAGAGAAAGAGAGTTTAAACGGAGTTTTAATGAAGAAAAAGCGCGTGTAAAACTTTACAAATCAGGTAAAAATTGGGTTAAAGCCGGCATAAAAGAAATTAAATTGCTAGGTATACTGGGATTACCTATTTTTAGTAAAAGTACAGAAAAAACACAAGAAGAAACTAAGCGCACATTTGGGGATTCAGTTAAGCGAAATACTTTAAAAACCACGGGGATATTAGGTGGTGCATTTGCAGCTAATATGTTACATAATCAACACGCATTAGCTGCTTCAGAATTACCAGTCACTTCAGAACTATCATCACAAAGTGAAACAGTAGGTAATCAAACATCGACAGCTATTAGTAAATCTGAAGGTAGTGAAAGTGAAACGTCAACATCAGAAAAAGCAGACAGCGAAAGTGAAGCCTCAACATCAGAAAAAGCAGACAGCGAAAGTGGAGCCTCAACATCAGAAAAAGCAGACAGCGAAAGTGAAGCCCCTCAACATCAGAAAAAGCGGACAGCGAAAGTGAAACATCAACATCAGAGAAATCAGATAGCAAGAGCGAGACATCAACATCTGAGAAGTCAGATAGTAAGAGCGAAGCCTCAACATCAGAAAAATCAGATAGCAAGAGTGAAACATCAACATCAGAGAAATCAGATAGCAAGAGCGAGACATCAACATCTGAGAAGTCAGATAGCAAGAGCGAAGCCTCAACATCAGAGGAGTCAGATAGCAAGAGTGAAGCCTCAACATCAGAGAAATCAGATAGCAAGAGCGAAGCCTCAACATCAGAGAAATCAGATAGTAAGAGTGAAGCCTCAGCATCAGAAAAATCAGATAGCAAGAGTGAGACATCAACATCAGATAAAGATAGCAGCACAAGTTCAGATAAGTCATCAACAAGTGACAACAATAAATCTAGCAAGCTAAGCACTTCAGAAGACTTAGGATCAAATACGATTACTTTATCAACATCAACATCTGAATCAACAAGCACAGCACCAATACAACTTAGATCGTTAAGTAGATTAGCTACTACAAGCGCATCTACATTTGCTGCAGCTGCTGCAACAACATCACAAACACAAACGTATACAGGTGCGGGAACAGATACAAGATATAACATACCTATTTATTACAAATTGGTTGCAACAAGTGATGGTCAAAACATGACATTCACTTATACAGTATCTTACGATAATCCGAATACATCAACAGTTGAAAAAGCGCCTACTGCTATGAGTAGTAGTTATTCAATTAAAAATACAACTACAAGTACATCACCAATGTTTACATTAGGTGATGGTTATGGGAAACCTACTACCTCTTATAACTATGTTGTTGATAAATATGATGGTTCAGAGGTAACAGCAGTTCCATCAGGTAATCTACCAATAACTCAAACTGGTAGTGGTTATTCGTGGTCAAATGATTATGCGATGAATGGTTATTATGCGAAACAAGGCGCAGGGCTAGTTACAACTTGGACAGTACCAATCACTGGTTCTGGTAGTAACTATACTTGGACATTCACACCATTTTCATCATCAACAACAACATCAAATAACTATTTCACTGGTACTATTACTGGTACTGATCCAGTATCATCAGCAAGTGCATCAACATCGACTAGTACAAGCGTATCAGCATCAACAAGCAAATCAACAAGTATTAGTACATCAACATCAAGAAGTACAAGTACCTCATTAAGTACATCAACATCAAGAAGCACATCATTAAGTACATCAACAAGTAATTCGTTAAGCGCATCAACAAGTACGAGTACATCAACAAGTAATTCGTTAAGCGCTTCGACAAGTACAAGTACATCAACAAGTAATTCGTTAAGTGCTTCGACAAGTACATCAACATCATTAAGTACTTCAGTATCTGACTCAGAAAGTGCAAGTACATCATTAAGTACATCAGTGTCAGATTCAGAAAGTGCAAGCACATCACTAAGTACATCAGTGTCTGACTCAGAAAGTGCATCAACATCATTGAGTACTTCAGTAAGTGATTCAGAATCAGCAAGCACATCATTAAGTACTTCAGTATCAGATTCAGAAAGTGCAAGCACGTCATTGAGTACTTCAGTATCAGGATCAGAAAGTGCATCAACGTCGTTGAGTACATCAGTATCTGACTCAGAAAGTGCGTCAACGTCATTAAGTACATCAGTGTCAGATTCAGAAAGTGCATCAACATCATTGAGCACATCAGTGTCTGACTCAGAAAGTGCGTCAACATCATTGAGCACATCAGTGTCTGATTCAGAAAGTGCATCAACGTCGTTGAGCACGTCAGTAAGTGATTCAGAATCAGCAAGCACGTCATTAAGTACATCAGTATCTGACTCAGAAAGTGCAAGTACGTCGTTAAGTACGTCAGTATCAGATTCAGAAAGTGCAAGCACGTCATTAAGTACTTCAGTATCAGATTCAGAAAGTGCAAGCACATCATTAAGTACGTCAGTATCAGATTCAGAAAGTGCAAGCACGTCATTGAGTACTTCAGTATCAGGATCAGAAAGTGCATCAACGTCGTTGAGCACATCAGTATCTGACTCAGAAAGCGCAAGTACGTCACTAAGTACTTCAGTGAGCGACTCAGAAAGTGCAAGTACATCATTAAGTACATCAGTGTCTGATTCAGAAAGTGCAAGCACATCATTGAGTACATCAGTGTCTGATTCAGAAAGTGCAAGCACATCATTGAGCACGTCAGTGTCTGATTCAGAATCAGCAAGCACATCATTAAGTACTTCAGTATCAGGATCAGAAAGTGCATCAACATCATTGAGTACATCAGTGTCTGATTCAGAAAGTGCATCAACATCATTGAGCACATCAGTATCTGACTCAGAAAGTGCAAGTACGTCATTAAGTACATCAGTGTCTGACTCAGAAAGTGCATCAACATCATTGAGTACTTCAGTATCTGACTCAGAAAGTGCAAGCACATCACTAAGTACTTCAGTGAGCGACTCAGAAAGTGCATCAACATCATTGAGCACATCAGTGTCTGACTCAGAAAGTGCAAGCACATCATTAAGTGCTTCAGTATCAGATTCAGAAAGTGCGTCAACATCATTGAGCACATCAGTGTCTGACTCAGAAAGTGCGTCAACATCATTGAGTACATCAGTGTCTGACTCAGAAAGTGCGTCAACATCATTGAGCACATCAGTGTCTGATTCAGAAAGTGCAAGCACATCATTAAGTGCTTCAGTATCAGAATCAGAAAGTGCATCAACATCATTGAGCACATCAGTATCTGACTCAGAAAGTGCAAGTACGTCATTAAGTACATCAGTGTCTGATTCAGAAAGTGCATCAACATCATTGAGTACATCAGTGTCTGATTCAGAAAGTGCGTCAACATCATTGAGTACTTCAGTATCAGATTCAGAAAGTGCAAGCACGTCATTGAGTACTTCAGTATCAGGATCAGAAAGTGCATCAACGTCGTTGAGCACATCAGTATCTGACTCAGAAAGCGCAAGTACATCATTAAGTACGTCAGTAAGTGATTCAGAAAGTGCAAGCACGTCATTGAGTACTTCAGTATCAGGATCAGAAAGTGCATCAACGTCGTTGAGCACATCAGTATCTGACTCAGAAAGCGCAAGTACGTCACTAAGTACTTCAGTGAGCGACTCAGAAAGTGCAAGTACATCATTAAGTACATCAGTGTCTGATTCAGAAAGTGCAAGCACATCATTGAGTACATCAGTGTCTGATTCAGAAAGTGCAAGCACATCAATGAGTGGATCAGGATTAGGCTCAACAAGCGCATCAACATCAATGAGCACATCAGAATTTAACTCAACAAGCACATCAACTTCACTAAGCACTTCAGAATCATTAGCAGTAGAAACTAACAATGGTTCAGAATCAGCAGTGAAAAATCATAAAGAAAAAGTTGAATTGCCAGATACAGGTAAAGATACAGAAAATAGCAATGGTTTAGTTGGTGCTACATTAGCTATGCTTGCAGGACTTGGTTTAATTAGAAAATCAAGAAAGAATAAAAAAGAAAGCAAAAAATAATGTGTAGTTAAAACATTCAAATATTAATATCAAACAAAGAGGCTAAGACATCGTATATTAGAAAGATTAATTTTAAAAAATAAATTAATTTTTCTAGGTTAAAAATGATACATGTTTTTAGCCTCTTTGATATAATATTGCTAAAAAAGAGGTATATTGTGGAAAATAATGTGGTGAAACGTATTTTTAAACAAAATGAATATAGAATTTTATATAAAAGAATATTCTTTACGTGCCTAATACTCATGATTTATATACTGGGAAGTAATATATCTATTGTTGCTCAGGAAAATACACATAAAGAAGTGAGTTCATTTTATAAATTAGCAGTTTCCAACACAGGTGGAGATTTAAATACATTAAATGTTTTCTCACTAGGTTTAGGGCCTTGGCTAACGGCAATGATTATTTTTACATTATTGTCTTATCGTGATATGGAAAAAGCAGCTAAGCAGACTAAGTTAGAAAAGCATTATAAAGAAAAAATACTTACTTTAATTATCTGTTTAGCACAAGGATATTTTGTTATAAATGAATATGTGATTAAAGATAAAATCCATTCTGAAAATATTTACTTGCTGTTACTTGTATTAGTAACAGGGACGATGTTTTTAGTATGGCTTGCTGATCAAAATACACGCTATGGTATTGCTGGACCGATGCCAATAGTAATGATGAGTATTGTAAAAGCATTATTTCAACAAAAGTTAGCACATTTACATACGAGTACATTTGTACTCGTATTGATTTGTGTTGTGATTATCTTAGCGTTACTTACATTATTGATCATGGAATTAATTGAATACCGGACAAACTATAAAGACATTATGAATTTTTCAAATCAGGATATTAAAACATATCTAGCATGGAAAATTAATCCTTCTGGTAGTATTTCGATAATGATTAGTATTTCAGTATTTGTTTTACTAAACAATCTGATTAATTTATTCGTAAATAGTTTTATATCTGACAAACATGTTAATTTACAAACGTTAAGTTTTAATAATTGGGTAGGAATAACAATATATATTGTTATTCAAATGATACTAGGATATTTACTTTCAAGATTTTTATTAAATACAAGAAATAAAGCAAAAGACTTTTTGAAAAGTGGGAACTACTTTGAAGGTGTGAAACCGGGTAAAGAAACGAAAAGGTATTTGAACAGTATGGCAAGACGCGTTTGTTGGTTTGGTTCAATTGTTGTAACAATAATCATTGGTGTGCCTTTATATAGCACTTTGTTAGTTCCAGAATTATCACAACAAATTTATTTTGCAATTCAATTAATTGTCTTAGTTTATATAGGTATTAACATAACGGAAACGATTAGAGCATATTTATACTTTGATAAATATAAGCAATTTTTAACTAAGTATTGGTAAGGAGTTTATGATGAAATATTTTATTCCAGCTTGGTATAACAAAGGTAATTGGTGGGAGGATAAAACAACACCTTATTATAGTAAAAGTTTAGTCAAAGAATTTGATGACATGATTAGTCTAATGAACATGCATGTCAAAAATGATGAGTCATTTAAAATGTTGATACTCAATTATTCTCCGGAGTTACGTACATTTTTACACAGATATGATTTGTACGAGGCAAACTACTGGTCTTTGTTTGATGACATTCAAGGGTTTGATACACATACACCTCAGCCTATTGATTTTAAATCGCTGGATTGGCCAGAAAATACAGAATTTGTCTATACACCTTATCTAGTACGATGTGTTACTAGTGAAACAACGTATTCTAACGTTTATTTTAATCAAGATGGTTATATGATATGGATGGAAGACTTTGAAAATGGTCAAAGAATACAACGATTTATATTCGATGATCGAGGTTATTTGTCATCTATATTATATTTTAATGAGCAAGGTGTACCTTACCGTCAGGAATATATGACTATAGATGGAGATTGTATACTTACAACTGAAATGACTGATGGCACGATACATGTGAGTGAACAGTATCAATATCGTTTTGACCAATCTGTATATGATAATATGGGAAATTTATTACAAGAGCGACTTGCATTGTATATGGAAAAAGAGGTAAGTGTAGAGAATCCTATGATTATTGCTGCTGACGAAAGACATAATTACTTCTTATCTCAAATACTAAGTGAATATCAATTATGCTTTTCTATATTTAAGCAGAGAAATAGTGAATTGACATCTTCATTACTTAAATCTATTTCACAAGCTAAATATTGGTTAGTTGATATGTTAGACAATGAAAAAATATTACAACAATATAAAGATGAAAATGATTTGAATACTGCAATCATGCGTATTACACCCTTTGATGCACAAGTATTACCGAATAAAAGTAGTCAATATTATGAAACATATATTGGGTTTTGGATTGATGGTTTAGATGAAGGGATGTTGCAAACGAGCTTACAGCAAGTTATCACATATATTGAGCAAGTTGAGCAAATGCGCTTAGTATTGTTAACGGAAAAAGATAAAAAAATGTTACCTCAATGGTTGAAGGATCAAGTTCAAATGGTAAATGATAGATTTAATTCCGTAGCAGAAGATGAAGAAGGTATTAATGTGTTTTTAGCTGAAGAAGAAGAT
The DNA here is from genome assembly GCF_022346615.1 of Staphylococcus sp. ACRSN. Taxonomy (GTDB): domain Bacteria; phylum Bacillota; class Bacilli; order Staphylococcales; family Staphylococcaceae; genus Staphylococcus. The sequence continues at coordinate 193,781 of NZ_JAKRNS010000005.1, forward strand.
TACGTTGAAATCATTGAAATTAAACATGTACCATTCGAACAAGATTTAAGAGAGGCATTGTTAAGTCTTAGAATAATTATTGATTTGAATTATGAGCCAGATTTATTTTTACAAATTGGTTGTATTAGTGCTGGTATTCCACAAATTAATATGAGAAATACGGATTACGTTGTCAATGAAATTAATGGGCTAGTCATTGATAACATTGGTAAATTAATAGAATCCATTCAATTCTTTTTAAATCATTTAAAAAATTGGAATTATTCCTTTGCATATTCGATTAAGTTAGTGGAAACGTTTGCATCAAAAGAAATAGTTGGACGTTTGAATCGTTGGATTGAAGGTGAAGTAAATGAAACGTAAGTTTAGAGCATTACAAATAGGTGGAAGTGATTTAGAACACTTATTTGCAAATAGTAAAAATATTGAATGGGATTACTTTGATCCAAATTTGATGGAACTTGAATCGGATTATTTAAATATAGTTCGCAATATTATTGATGAGCATGGTCAATTTGATTTTATATTTATACAAACGGTATATAGTGAAAAATTAATAGCGATGCTCGAAATCGTTGGAACGCCGTATAACATCTATGTTGATTATGGATTTTGGAATACGCAATATGAAAACGATGAGACACTAAAGCAATTAATAGCACGTCCTTTAACATATCAAAATGACACGGATTTATATGAAAAGTTAAAAGCTGTAACATTTTCAGGACAATATGGAGATAAGTTATATCCAAAGCATTGTATTGTTAATCAAAGTTTCAAAGGTGATATTGCTTTTATGGGTAATAAGTATCTCGTATTATCGGGTGACTTCGGACAAACTTTGAAACAAGTGGTTTCTTGGAAAAACAATATTGTTTGTGATAAGCATAAGGCGACACAAATTTGGCCGGAATTTGTTGTAGAAGATGGTGTTGAAATTGAATTTACATTACGCATAATTCAAAGTGGTACGGTTGATACGATTATAGATGAAAAAGTACTTAATCAAGATGATTTAAGTAGACCTATTATTATTGAAAGCAGACCATATGATGTATATGCGAGTGTGAGTTTAAAGGTACGTGGTGAAGGACAAGTTAAAGTCGGTGCGATTCATAAACGTTGGTCTAGATATGACATGGGCGAATTTTTATTTGGTGGTCAAAGATATGTAGATGAAAATAGAGAAGAATTTTTCTATTACTTTAATCCAGGTGATTTGAAACCACCGTTAAATGTATATTTCAGTGGTTATCGTTCATTAGAAGGATTTGAAGCATATTTTATGATGAATAAATTAAATTCACCTTTCTTGCTAATTAGTGATCCTAGGGTTGAAGGTGGGTCATTTTATATAGGCTCTGATTCATATGAATCTGCAATCAAAGATATAATTGCTGAAAAATTGTATTATCTTGGTTTTGAAAGTGATGAACTGATATTATCTGGCTTATCTATGGGATCTTTTGGTGCGTTGTATTATGGAGCTCAACTCAATCCATCTGGGGTTATTATAGGAAAACCGTTAGTCAATATCGGAACAATAGCAGAGAATATGCGCTTATTAAGACCGGAAGACTTTGGTACAGCATTGGATGTCCTAATGACTAATGAACAGGGTGTCAGTGCAGAAAACATCCAAAATTTAAACAATAAGTTTTGGAATGTAATGGCACAAAGCGATATTTCTAATACAACCTTTGCTATAGCGTATATGCAACATGATGACTATGACGCACATGCTTATGCAGAATTATTTCCGCTGTTAAGCAAGCAACAAGCAAGAGTTATCAGTAGAGGTGTGCCAGGTAGACATAATGATGATTCACCGACAATAACAAATTGGTTTATTAACTTTTATCACATTTTACTTGAAACTAAATTTGGGAGAGTTAAACATGAAGGGAAATAATTATTTTGAAGTGTTTTGGAAACAAGTTAATCCTTCAACATTTATGTATGGTACAAAGTTATCCATCAAAGATGGCGTAACCGTTTTTGAGAACCCTTTAATGCCTTCAGGAATCATCATTCAAGACTGGGTTATGAAGACAAGTTATGCTTTAGATAAAGAACTACCAACTTTACCTATATTGAAAAAAGGGCATACTTATACATTTCAGTTTGATTATGAAGTCCAACCTAAACAAGGTATTTACTTTAAAATCATTTTCTACAGAAAAAATGGTACGGTATTGTCTACGCAAATTGTTCAAGAAAAGCAAGTGGCGGTGACTTATCCTGAAGAAGCTTTCGCTTATAAAATACAGATGATTAATGCAGCTTCTCAATATATTAGATTTGAAAAATTTTCAATTAGTGAGCAGAAAAATGACACAATTGAACTGCCAACATTACAAATTAGTGAAATACAGAATGAAGATATACAATCTAGTGTGTTAAATATGATAGTGGTCGAACCAAGTAATATGTTGATGTTACCTCTTACTTCTACGGCTATAAACCATTTGAACAATGTTGTTGTTGTAAATCAATGGTTTCATGACTTGGAAGAAACACTTCAGCAATTAAAGATATATATAGAACAATTAGAGAAATATGCTTCTGCACATTTAATTAGTTATGGCGCCAAAGGTAATGTATTGGTGTCTAATATCAATCATTTGGAACAGACAAATGTAAAAGGGTTTATAACAACCGAAAGAGATGAACTGTTTTCTCAACGCTTAAAAGAACTTGTTAATAATCAATCACTGATTAATCCTATTCCAGTTGAAGTATTTTATAATCCAAAAATTGATGAATATGATAAGGCAAATAAAGCGATTTTCACTGTGCTAAATCCGTCGCGTTACTTAAAACATCTTGATGTAGCGCGCGTCAATCATGGAGGGGCCAATGAAACAGAAAATTAATTCAACAATTAATCAAATGCGACTAAACCGCTTGAATAAAATATTGCGTAAGATTAATGACTATAGTGAAATGATGAAGTCTTTATCTGATGAGCAGTTGCAACAAAAAACTAAGACATTTCAAGCGTTGTTATCGAAGCAGCAAGTTGCTTTAGATGATTTATTGCCAGAAGCATATGCAGTTGTACGAGAGGCAAGTTGGCGTGTATTAGGCATGTATCCTAAGGATGTACAAGTACTCGGTGCGATTACACTACACGAAGGTGATATTGCAGAGATGCAGACTGGTGAAGGTAAGACACTAACAGCAACGATGCCTTTGTATTTAAATGCGCTCACAAAAAAAGGTGCATATTTAATTACAACAAATGATTATCTAGCGAAAAGGGATTATCTTGAAATGAAACCATTGTATGAATGGTTAGGGCTATCTGCATCACTGGGATTTGTTGATATACCAGATTATGAGTATCAACGAGATGAAAAGAAAATGTTGTTTCAACATGACATTGTTTATACAACAAATGGCAGAATTGGATTTGATTACTTGATTGATAATTTAGCTGATAGTTTAGAAGGTAAATTTTTGCCAGATTTAAATTATGCAATCATTGACGAGGTAGATTCAATCATCTTAGATGCTGCACAAACACCTTTGGTTATTTCAGGTGCACCAAGAGTACAATCTAATCTTTTTCACATTGTAAAAACATTTGTTGAGACATTAGACGAAGAAAAACATATAGAATTGAATAAATCACAAAAAGAAATTTGGTTAACTGAAGAAGGTATTCAAGCTGCCAATGATTATTTTGATGTAGATAATATCTATGAAGCAGGTTATTTTGATTTAGTACGAAATATCAATTTAGCGTTACGAGCTAAATTTTTATTTGATAGTAACCTTGATTATTTTATACAAAATGGAGAGATTGTTTTAATTGATCGTATTACAGGTCGTATGTTGCCTGGTACTAAATTACAATCTGGTTTACATCAAGCGATTGAAGCTAAAGAAGATGTTGAAATTTCAGATGATTTAAGTGTTATGGCTACAATTACTTTCCAGAATTTATTTAAACAGTTTGATCGTTTTTCAGGAATGACAGCAACGGGTAAATTGGGAGAATCAGAGTTTTTTGATTTGTATTCAAAGGTAGTCATTCAAATTCCAACTGATAAACCTATTCAAAGGAAAGATTTTGGTGACAAAGTCTTTATGAATAGTGAGGATAAAAATCGAGCTATTATTGAAGACGTCGTTAAGATTCATGAAACGAAGCGTCCAGTCTTATTAATTACACGAACAGCCGAAGTGGCAGAGCAATTTTCAACCGAATTATTTCAAATGAACATTCCAAATAACTTGCTTATTGCACAAAATGTAGCGAAAGAAGCACAAATGATTGCAGAAGCCGGTCAGTTATCAGCAGTAACAGTTGCTACAAGTATGGCAGGACGGGGAACAGATATTAAATTAGCGGAAGGTGTTCATGAATTAGGTGGTTTAGCAGTTATAATCAGTGAACATATGGAGAACAGCAGAGTTGATAAACAATTACGTGGTCGTTCGGGGCGTCAAGGTGATCCAGGAACGTCTCAAATATATATTTCATTAGATGATTATCTCGTGCAACGCTGGGGCGAAGATAAGCTAAGTGATAATAAAAGGTTACAATCGATGGATACTGAACGATTAGCAGGTAGTCGTGTATTTCAGCATCGCGTCCAGAAAATAGTGACAAAGGCACAACGTGTATCGGAAGAACAAGGTGTGACTATGCGTGAAATGTCTAATGAATATGAGAAGAGTATTGGTGTTCAAAGGGATTTGATTTATCAAGAGCGTGATAAAATCTTGAATTTAAATAAAGTAGAAGACTTTGATATAGCACAACTTGCAAGAGATGTTTTCCAAAACAATTTTACTATGAAAAATGAGACTATCACTAAAGATAAACTCGTTGAATATATTTATGACAATATCAGCTTTAAATTCAATGATGATATATCAAAGTTGAATTTAAAGCAAAATGGTGAGGTCACGCAGTATTTATTAGAGCAGTTTCAAAAGCAATTGGAGGATAATAAAGGACAATTGCAAAATGACTATTTTTATATAAGGTTTGTCCAAAAATCTATATTGAAAGCAATCGACAGTGCTTGGATTAATCAAGTGGATAACCTCCAACAACTTAAGGCAAGTGTGAATAACAGACAGAATGGGCAACGCAATGCTATTTTTGAATATCATAAAGTTGCATTAGAGTCGTTTGAGCAAATGAATTATAAAATAAAGGGAAATATAATTAAGAACCTGTGTCAAAGTATCATCACTTATGATGAAGATGGCGATTTGGTCATACATTTTCCATAATTATGAGGTGTAGTGAAATGACAATTTATAATATTAACTTTGGAATAGGTTGGGCGAGTAGTGGCGTAGAATATGCACAAGCTTATCGTGCTAAATTGCTGAGAAATTCAAAGCACCAGATGAAATTTGTATTTTTAGATTTTATTCAATCTGAAAATATTCAATCACTAACAAGTAATATGGGATTTTTAGATAGTGAAATTATCTGGCTATATCAATATTTTTCAGATATAAAAATTGCACCGACAACTTATACTGTAGATGATGTGCAACGTCATTTAGAAAATGAAGTTACTGAAATTGAGGCAAGTGGGAAGATAAAGCGATTAATTTTAAATAATAATCAAACATTTGTAACATGCTATTTAAAGGATAAAGATAGTGAAATTGTTGATCGTGCTGAATTTGTTGTTAATGGCATGTTGATTCGTAAAGATTTTTATAGTTATGTAAGAACTTTTTCAGAGTACTATGCGCCTTTTGAAAATAAGGCAAAGCTTTATATGCGTCAATTCTATAATGAAGACGGAACAGTTGCATATAATGAATATATAGATGGCGACTCTAGTGTCTATGCATTTGAAGATGCACTGCTATATAGTAAAGAAGAATTTGTTGCATATTTCATGCGAAGATTACAATTATCAAGTAGTGATATTGTGATATTGGATAGAGCAACGAAAATAGGTCAATCAGTCTTACAAAATAAAGGTGATAGTAAGATTGGTGTAGTCGTACATGCGGAACATTTTAGTAAAAGTATTATGGATGATACACATATATTATGGAATAACTTTTACGAGTATCAATTTGCAAACGCGAAAAATATTGATTTCTTTATTACTGCAACAGATATACAAAATGAGTTATTGAGCCAACAATTTGAAAAATATGCGGGTTATGTGCCAAGAGTTAGAACAATTCCAGTTGGTAGTTTAGATACATTAAAACGTCCGAAGAAATCTCGAACTAAATATTCGATGATTACCGCATCAAGATTAGCGAGTGAAAAGCATGTTGATTGGATTGTACGTGCTGCGATCAAGGCAAAAAAGGATATTCCACAGTTAACCTTGGATATATATGGTGAAGGTGGAGAAAAGGGAAATATCCAACAAATTATTGAAACATTTAATGCTTCAGATTATATTCGTTTGCGAGGACATGTGAATTTAGATCATGTCTATAAGCAATATGATTTATTTGTATCTGGTTCAACAAGTGAAGGATTTGGTCTGACATTGATGGAAGCGGTCGGATCAGGTTTAGGTATGATTGGATTTGATGTTAATTATGGTAATCCGACATTTATTAAAGATAAGAAAAATGGATACTTAGTTCCAATTGCGTTGAACGAAGATGGAATGGATGAAATTGTTACACGCTTGTCAGAATATATGGTGTCATATTTTGAAGGTAAGTTAAGACATCCACATGATGAGTCATATAAAATAGCTAAACCATTTAAGACAAAACGTATAGAACAACAATGGCATAATCTATTGGGAGAGGCGCTCCATGATTAATTTATTTGAACATTTTGATCTAAAAACTGAAAGATTATATAAGACGTTACAACTCGCTGGTCATGATAACCAAACAATTGTACTTAATGATAACGGGTTTTTACCAGATAATATAATGTCACCTTATCAGTATTTTGCTGAAAATAAAATTACTGCATCAGACAAACCTAAATTTTTTAATGAAATAGAGGTACCTCAGTATTGGGTGATTGAGGGAACGAATGATAGTGCAGAAATTAAAGATATGGGTAAAGTGCGAGGGAAAATATTTTATCAACCGAATTATAAAGCGAGAGTTGTTAATCGAGTTGAATGGCTAGACGAAGATGGGCAAGTTCGATTTGTAGATTATTATACAAAACACGGTATTAAATATGCACAAACAGTATATGATAAAAGAGGTGTTGCTATTTTCAAAAAATATATGAATCGTGATGGTAAAGAAGTCATTTATGAAAATTATGTCACGAAAGATATTGTATTGGATTGGAAAGGCAAATCTCATTTCTTCGATTCTGAAGTCGGGTTTATTATGTTTTTCATCAAAACATTGAATATTGAAATGCAAAATTTTGTTATTAATTCTTTAGCAACTTCATTTGCTGTTCTATATAATCTAACGACGCCAGGTAATGATATATTATTTTGGCAAGAGGATAGTCGAGGGAATATCCCTGGAAATATGAGATTAATTTTGGAAAAGGCAATGCAACGTCATATTATGATTCATATTCCTGAGCAAAAAGAATATGAATCCATTACAAGTCAACTTACTTCTGTAGAAAGAAAACAAGTCATTGATTCGGGTTATCTTTATAAATATAAGAAAAAGAATAACTATACTAAGCAAGCCCTGATAATGACTAATTCGGATCAAATAGACAATATTGAAGTATTTATATCTGAGTGCCCAGATGTTACATTCCATATCGCGGCAATTACAGAAATGTCTACAAAATTAATGAATTTAAGTCGTTATCCAAATATTAAATTATATCCTACTGCTGACAGTGACACTGTTGAACGTTTATATCAAATATGTGATTTATATCTAGATATAAATGAAGGTAAAGAAATTTTGGGAGCTCTGAATAAAGCATTCGAGAATGAATTATTGATAATGGGTTATGAATCGATTGCACATAATCGAGTAGTTACGGCAACCGAAAATTTATTTAACAAAGAGAATGTGACTGACTCATTTATCAAAGTGTTTACTAAAATAGTTAAAAATAAAACAACATTTGATAAGCATTTGAAAGCACAAAAAACACATGCGAATGAAGTATCTAAACAGTACTTTAATCAACAATTATTTAAGCGTTAATTACAATGATTTCGTATATTGTAAGTTGTGACAAAGGAAACAATTGAAATAACAAGTTGATATAGAAAATAAAAAACAGTAGTGATGTATAGATACTATCACTACTGTTTTTTAATAATCACTTATAAATCACCAGTTAAGAACTGCGCTTTTCCGTTAAAAAAGCTCCAATCTTCATCGGTATTTTCCACTAAGCTAATCATAATATCTTCCGTGCGAATACCAAGTTCGGCATTCAATTTCCCCACTAATTTTGAATAGAATTCAGTTTTTTGATTTTGTGTTCGTGGTCTCGTTACAAGTGTGAAAATGATAACTTGATCAGAACGTTCGATACCTAATCCAGTATCTAATATCTGCATTTCATAATCTTCATGTTGATTTACGATTTGATATCGATCACCGTCTGGTGCATTGAATGTTTCTAACATTACATGATAAGAAATATCTAATATCGCTTTAATTTCTTCTTTTGTTCTGCCTCTTATCATATCGATTTTAATTAATGGCATTGTATTGTCACCTGTCCTTTATTATTTTGATAATTGCTTTCAATCTTACATAAGACGTATAGACTAATCATTTTTTAATTACCCTAAAATTGTATGAATAATTACCCAGGAAATAAATCGATTGCCATTATAATAAGATTTACAGCACATTCTCATTTTTATTAAGCCGATTATTTGAAATGTCTCATGCATAAGCGTAATATTCGTTTGGTCTTAATTTTATATGAAGTATTTATATAAACGGGTTAAGCATATAAAAGATGAATGAGGAGTGGCAATATGTTCGAACAAACGAAACAATATATTAATGGACAATGGGTTGAGAGTCATAGCAATGAGACAATTGATGTAATCAATCCGGCAACTGAAATAGCATTTGGGAAAATTGCTAAAGGTAACGCACAAGATGTTGAAGATGCTGTTAATGCAGCAGATAGCGTATATTTAGAATTTAGAAATAGTTCTGTAGAATATCGTCAAAATTTATTAAACGATATTGTTAAAGAATATGAGAATCGTAAAGATGATCTTGTCAAAGCGATGACATTAGAATTAGGTACACCAGTAACTGCATCAGAAAATGTTCATTATGAAATGGGACTATCTCATTTTAAAGCAGCTAGAGATGCATTAGATAATCTGAATTTCAGAGAGCGTAGAGGCAACAATATCGTGATTAAAGAAGCTATTGGTGTTTCTGGATTAATCACACCTTGGAATTTCCCAACAAATCAAACAGCATTAAAATTAGCTGGTGCATTTGCAGCGGGTAGTACTGTTGTATTAAAACCATCTGAAGAAACACCATTCGCAGCGATTATCTTAGCTGAAATTTTTGATAAAGTAGGTGTTCCTGCTGGCGTATTTAACCTAGTCAATGGTGACGGTATGGGTGTAGGTAATCCAATTTCTGAAAATGAAAAAATTAGAATGGTATCTTTCACAGGATCTGGTAATACAGGTAGTAAAATAATGGAAAAAGCAAGCAAAGACTTTAAAAAAGTTTCGCTTGAGCTAGGTGGAAAATCTCCTTATGTTATTTTAGAAGATGCTGATTTAGACAAAGCAGCAGATGCAGCTGTGCATAAAGTTGTAGATAATTCAGGACAAGTTTGTATCGCTGGTTCAAGAACAATTGTTCCAGAATCAATCAAAGATGCATTTATTGCAAAAGTAAAAGAAAAAATGACAGCAATCCGTGTAGGTGATCCACAAGACGCTACTGTTGAAATGGGTCCAGTCATTAATTCAAAACAATTTAATCAAATTCAAAAATTTATTGAAATTGGTATCGAAGAAGGTGCGACATTAGAATTGGGCGGTTTAGGTAAACCAGAAGGACTTGAAACAGGGTACTTTGTACAACCAACGATATTCTCTAATGTAGACAATAAAATGACAATTGCACAAGAAGAAATCTTTGGTCCAGTGATGTCAATCATTACTTATAACGATGTTGACGAAGCAATTAAGATTGCTAATGATACAAAATATGGTTTAGCGGCATATGTATATGGTTCAGATATGGAAACATTACAAAAAGTAGCTACTGCGTTTGAAGCGGGTGTTATTGAAATTAATGAATATCCAAGAAGTGCGGATATGCCATTTGGTGGTTACAAGCAATCTGGTATTGGTAGAGAATGGGGAGACTATGGAATTGAAGAGTTCCTAGAAGTTAAAACAATCTCAGGTTTTTTCCAATAATTGACTGATTCTTACTATTAAAATAAAATGTTGAAATAGTAGAAATCGCAATAAAAATAGACATAAATGAGCACACATCTATTAAACACAATTCCTTACTAAGTTTTTCATTAGTTTGATTTGAATTGAGATACTAATAGATGTGTGCTTTTATATATATTTGAAAATGTTGGATAAGATGTTTATCCAACATTGTGGTTAATTTTAAAGTTGGATGAATGTTTAACTCATTTGTATATTACTGTAAAGCGTAGTGTGTTATATCAATTTCATTATTATTGTATAAATTACATCATATTCATTTTTAATAAATCTAATACACCGCTAGAACTGCCTGGGAAAGCAAATACCATTTGATTCAATTCTTGTGCTGTAATTTGTTTGTTTACAATAAACGTAAGTAAGTTGATTAAATCAGGTGCATCGTTAGCATAAATTTCAGCACCAACCAGATGTTTTTGATTATCTAATACAATGTCCATTTCAGCTGTAGTTTCATTTTTATATTCAAATAACAATTGTTTACCAAATGGAATGGTCTTGATTGTATATTGATCTTGATTTTGTTGCGCTGTCTCTACAGTGACACCAATTTGAGCTAATCTTGGTAATGAATATAATACAGATGGTATGGCTGGATAAGAAATAGGTGTAGTAGCCATTCCTAAAATGTGAGCAGCAATATAGTTGGATTCAAATGTTGCTGTTGGTGTTAATTTTGGAATAACTTTATCTAGTACATCACCACTCGCATAAATATTTGGTACAGCTGTTCTTAAATATTCATCAACTTGAATTCCTTTTGAACTGTATTTGATACCTAATTTTTCTAAACCGATGCCTTCAACATTTGGACGACGTCCAGTAGAATCAAGGACATAGTCTGAAGCAATAGTGTCTCCATTTGTAGTTGTAACTCTATAGCCGTTATCTGTTTTAGTAACTTTTTCAGGTGAAGTTTCTAGATAGAATTGCACACCCTCTTTAGATAATTTTTCTATTAATTTATCTACATGTTTACGATTGAAACCTTTTAATGCTTCATCCGTGTGATGAATGACTGTAACTTCGCTACCATTCTTAATAGCAATTGAAGCAAATTCGATACCGATAATACCAGCACCAACGATTGTCATACGTTTAGGGAATTGCTCTAAAGATAAGAAATCTCTACTGTCAAAGGTATGCTCAGTACCTTCGATTGTAAGTTTGTTACTATGTTGGCCAGTTGCTAGCACGATATATTCTGCTGTAAGTTGTTGGTCATCTACTTGTATTAAGTGTTCGCTGACAAGTGAACCTGTACCATGAAATACATCAATGCCGTATTGTGTGAACATATGCTCTAAAGTATTTGAAAGAGGTGAGATAACTTGTTGTTTATAAGACATAAGATTTTCCCAGTTTACAGATAATTGCTCTTGATTAATGATATTAGGATAACTTTCTGCTGCTTCTAATATTTCATAAGGACCTTCTAATAAGATTTTTGCGTTACAACCGTAGTTTGTACAAGTACCTGCGATTTTATCTTTTTCAATAATTGCTACTGATTTATTTGCTTGCTTTAAAGTTAAAGCAGCATGCCATGCTGCATGCCCACTACCTAAGAAAATAACATCATAATTGAATTGCTCTGACATAAATCATTCCTCCTAAAAATTAATGCACAATTTTATTTAATGAATCTTCTAAACGATCCATCATTTCTTTTGCATGTTTATATTCTCTTGTATCCATCTGTTCAGCGACACATTGCGATATTGCAGTATAGATTTCTTGCTCTTTATCTTTACCCTTTTCGGTAAGGCTGATAAGTAATTGTCTTTTATCAGATTCTATTTTTTTACGATCTACCCAACCGGCTTGTTCTAATCGCTTAAGTAATGGCGTTAGGGTGTTACTCTTTAGATTAAGTGATTGTCCTATATTGTATAAAGTTTGGTTATCTTGCTCCCATAAAGAAACTAAGACGATATATTGTGAATAAGTTAAACCATAATCTGAAAGGACTTGCTCATAAAATTTTGAAAATAAGCGACTCACATTATAAACGGAAAAACATAATTGGTTCGTTAATTTCATTGTGTCATCCATATATGCACCTCCATAAAATATATTAATCGTGCGCGATTGATTAAAGTGTAACGCGTCAAATATAAAAAAGCAAATAATAAATTTGATGTAATTTTAAAAGAAGAAATAAAAAATGAATAGTGAGGATCAAAAAGTATTCGTAGAAAGAATCATAGAGGCTAGATTGAATAAAACAAATGGAAGTGCGTTTAAAAATTATCTAACCTCTCTTCTTTAGTCAAAGAGCATCATACAAGCTAGGATAACCAAACTTGCAGACATAATAAATTTATATGTTTTGTTGTATTTTATTAACCACTTTTTAAAGCAGACACCCATTAATGACCAAGCTATTGCACCTGAAGCTCCAATTAAGGCAATAACGAATGTATAACTTAGCATCACAAAATAATTTGAACTTTGAACAGTAGCATAGCTAACTATTGCAGTAAGTACATAAACAATAGTTTTAGGATTCATATATTGTAGAAATAAGCCATCGCGTAATCGATAACAACTACATGATTTTGAATCCTTATCGTTATGCGTAAATACGGAATAAGCTAAATAAATTAAATAAATAAAACCGAAGATCTTAATTATAAAAACAAAATTTTTAAAATATAGTGAAATAAAGGTACTGAATATTAAACAAATAATAGCTAATGATAGAAATCCTAGTCCAATACCAAAAAGAAATCTTTTGGTGCCTTTGAATCCCATACGCAGTGAACCGTCAAGGGCTAATAAATTATTTGGTCCAGGCGTGTAACTCATAAAAACAGTATATAAAATAAAAGAAATGAGCATAATTGTATTCTCCTTATAATTTCCTGTATGATGGATATATAATTAAAAAAATCCTAAATAAAGGATATTCCTGTTAACTGGATTTTATATCCTTTATAATGGAAAGTCAATATAAAGAAGGAGACTTAAATATGGAGTTCCATAAAATAGTAGCTAAAAATATTTATTTATATAGAAAGAAAAATAAGATTAGTTTGGAACAACTTTCAAAACTTACAGGTGTGAGTTCATCATCTTTAAATGAAATTGAAAAGGGAAATACAATTCCTTCTATCAATACAGTGTGGAAAATAAGTAATGGGTTAAAATTATCATTTAGTAGTTTGATGAATGAAACAGAAGCAGATTACAAACATATTAAGAAAACAGATATCATTCCTGTAACAGAAGAAGAGGGAAAATATAAAGTTTTTCCATATTTTCCATTTGAAAAAAGTAAATCATTTGAGTTCTTTCATGTTGAATTAGATCCAGAAGCAAAATTAGAATCCGAACCACATTTATCCGGTTCAGAGGAATCAATTATTATAGTTGAAGGAGAATTAGAAATGCATCTTGAAAATGAAGTATTACATTTAACAGAGGGGGATGCATTGAGATTTAAATCTGATATACCTCACACATATATTAATACAGGAGAGCAACGTACGTTGATATCTATGGTAATTGACTACCAATAAAATCAAAAAAAGAGTCTGGGAGATTAATACCCAGCATTAAGCCCATCAAAGATTTTGATATTTGATGGGCTTGTTATTTATATCAATAATCCATATTGTTATTGCTCGCTTACCTAGGGGGATGGGTCGAGCCTTGGTCTCGACACTCACCCTACTCCCTCAGGTGTCTCGCAAACAATACGAAGTGTCTTATGATGAAATAAAATACTAATGTCCCAGACTCTTTCCTACGATTAGTCAAGGTATCATATTTAAAATAAGCATTACTGAATTAAACCGTTCAATTTAATTTTTTTGAATAAGGTGTTAAACTAGATTTGATTGTACGTTTGGCTAATGTGGGGA
>NZ_JAKRNS010000006.1 GCF_022346615.1 Staphylococcus sp. ACRSN
CATATTTTTCTGCTTTATCCATTGATAGTCCCTTATCTGTAGAATTGAATATATACGTAATAAGTATATCCTTATTCATATCAATAACTATGTCTGGATGAGTAAATATTTCTGCGATGTTGAGTGCAATGATTGAATATCGACTACTAAATAATTTTTCTAAACCAGGAAATGTTTGATGGAGTAATTCAACAATCTCAACTTTAAGACGATTTTGTTCATTTTCAATCTCTAGATGAAAACGGGCACGTTCTCTTAATTCAAAGAATATTGTCTCATGTTTAGGTAAGCTGTCCGTTTGTTTGAGAGTAGGCGCTAAATGAGCGAGTTTGTGAGCATCAGACTGATCAGTTTTCCATGATCTTAAAGAACTCGTTCTAAATTTGGCCTCTAACGGGTTCATTTCAATATAGTTGATTTGATTTACACGACAAAATCGTACCATAGCTCTTGAATAGATACCTGTAGATTCAAAAATAATTTGTGGATGATCTAAGTCGTTCAAATACTTTGATAAATAGTTATAGCCATTTTTATTATTTTGAATGGTAAATTCCTCTTGGAATTTTTCATCTTTATAATGTGCAACTACACTATTTCTTTTACTAATATCAATCCCTAAACAATCGATAACTAAAACCTCCTTGTTTAATTTGAGAAGTTTAAACTTTACTTAACCTTTCTCATTTCATTTTCCTATACACGGTTTCAAGAACCCAACATACTACAAACGAATTTCAAAAGGCGAGAGTAAAGCTGACTAGTTTTTTATACGGGTTTAAAACCCAAGAGTCCGCACAGTCTACTCCTCTCTACAACTATAAAAAATAGCTGCGAAAAAATCTATCGTCATAGATTTCTTCACAGCTAATCTTAGTATGTTTATTATTCATTGCTATTTAATACTTTAGAAGAAACGTCTCATTGCTGTAGACATTGGTGGTAATTCATCTAAGTCTAATTTTTTGTCTTCTGTAATTGATCTATATGCCCATTTACCATAATTAATTGCTTCATCTTTTACAATTTTACCTGGTAATGGTGCAGCAGTTGGATCAACATATACGTTAACAATTGTAGGTTTATTTTGACTCATCGCATCTTCAACAACTTCATCAATGCGCTGAGGATCTGTCAATGTATAACCAACACCGCCACAACTTTCAGCAAATTGCGCTAAATCAATATCCGTAAAGTCGATTGCGTATTCTAATTCACCTGCAGCTTGTTGCTCATATTTAATAAATGATAATTGTTGATTGTTTAATACAAAAATTGTCATAGGTAAATCATATTGAACTGCTGTTGCAAAATCTTGCATAACCATTTCAAATGCACCATCACCGGCAATTCCCACGACTTGACGATTTGGGTATGCACGTTTAGCTGCAATAGCACCTGGTAATGCACAGCCCATTGTACCTAACCAACTTGAAATTATAAATTTATTATTTACTGTTAAATCTAAATAACGTGTCGACCAAACCGTTGATGTACCTACATCTATAGAGAAGATTGCATCATCTGTTCTCACTTTATTAATTGCATCCATTAAACGTTCAGGTCGAATTGGGCTACTTTCATCTTGTTTATCTGCAGCCATCCATGAATCCCAAGTTGCTTTACGTTCTAATGTTTTATTTAGGAAATCTCTATTTGATACAAATTTAACTGAATCAGTAAGTTGTTGTAATGCATATTTACTATCACCAACAATTCCAACATTGACATCAAAACGATGTCCAATTGCTTCTGGGTTTGTATCTATTTGTATTGCTTTAATATTTTTCTTAGGTAAATAATCTACATATGGATAATTTGTACCCACCATGATTAATAAATCTGCTTCTTGAACTGTTTGATAAGAAGTTTTAGTACCTATTTTACCTAAGTTACCAATGTTATATGGATGTGCATCTGGTAAGATGCCTTTCGCAGGTAATGTAATAATTGACGGTATTTTTGCTGCTTCAATAAATTCACGAACTTCATCTTTAGCATGCTTAGCACCTGTACCAATTAACATTACCGGGCGCTTACTTTTATTAATCAATTTAGTAGCTTTTTTAATACTTCTTGGTTTTGGTGCAATACGTGCTGGTGGTGCTGTATCGACAGCTGTGTTCGTATTATCCTTAACTTTATTTGTTAATAAGTTATTAGGTAAAATTAATACTGCAACGCCTTTTTTCTCATATGCTGTGCGAATTGCTTCATTAACAATACCGAAAATATCTTTATCGTTTTCAGAGATTTGACGATTGTACACTGCTACATCCTCAACCATTTTGCTAATATCAGTTTCTTGGAAGGCTTTCGTTCCTAATGCTGTACTGTTCGTTTGTCCAGATAGAATTAATTGCGGTACGTTATCCATTTTCGCGTCATACATACCATTTAATAAGTGAACAATACCAGGGCCACCAATACTTAAAGCAACACCAATTTTTCCAGTCAGTTTTGTATAACTTGCTGCTGCTAAACTAGCAACCTCTTCATGTCTTACATGTACAAACTCGATATTCTCTCTTACTGTTCTTAGACTGTCCACGACAGCATCTATTGAATCTCCTGGAATACCATATAAGTGATCAATATCCCAAGCCTGTAAAGCTTTGACCAACGCATGATTTGCTTTAATTTTTGCCATTTAAAATAGCTCCTTTCAAACATTTCACTATATATTTTTTTAAACTTCCAAAATCCAAAATCTATAAAAACAAATACTTTAGTATAAGAAAAGAATGAGTAAAGGTAACAACACAGAGCTCATCACTGCAGTTAATATCATACCTATTGAACTAAAAGCACCGGATTCTATATCCATCTCTAATGCTTTTGCAGTTCCAAATGCATGCGACGCATTTCCATATGTTAAACCTTTAGCAATTGATGTTTCAAATCTACCGAATCGTAAGAGATAAGAACCAACAATACTACCAATTAAACCTGTAGCTACGATAAACATAACAGTAATTGTGTCTATACCACCTAATTGATGAGATACTTCAATTCCTACTGCTGCAGTCATTGATCTAGGTAACATCGTCACAATAACTTCTTTGGAATAACCAAAAATTTTAAGCACGCTATAAACTAGTATGAAATTTAATAACACTGCTGCAAGTACACTACTAAAAATAATTTTCAAATGAGCCATTATCTTTTGACGGTTTTGATAAAGTGGAAAGGCCAGACATACGACCGTACAATTTAATAAATAATTTATCCATTGTCCACCTACCATATAGTCTTGATAACCTCTATTAGATAATAATAATACAATGATGATACCTATGGATGATATGAGTGCTGGATTTAAAAATGGGCTTTTATATCTTTGTTGTAATTTCTTTGCTCCTATATACATGATTACCGTTAGAACAATCATAAATATTGCTTTAAGTATTAACATCTAATTTTGTCCATTCCCGTATCTTGAAATTTTAACCATTTTTTCTGCAATAAAACCTGAAATTAATGCCACACAACATGTTCCAAAAATAACCATTGTAAAGAACAAAATAAAGTTTAAATCAATTTCTGATACAACATCCATAACACCTACGACTGAAGGTATAAAGAAAAATACCATAAAAGTCAAAAAGAAATTCGCACCATCATTCACCCATTTCGATGGAATAATTTTTAGTTGTAATAATATGAAAAATAAAAACAATCCAACAATACTACCAGCAATTGGGATGTGTAAAAATTGCTGTAGTACATTGCCAACATACGTAATTCCCATAATAACTACGATTTGAATGAGTGTTCTTATGATTTTATGTGTGATATGCAATACTCATCATTCCTTTAGAACAGTTATCTCAAACTGCTATATTTTGAATACATTTATAAGTATAGGCTACAAAAACCCATAATAAAAATATTGATTTTCAATACAAAGCATTACTTTTTTCTATGTAATCGTTTTATATTATAGTTATTTATAATCATTCAATATATAACCTTTAAATCCCTATTCTTTGTAAAACATATTAAGAAGCCTTCTAACCATCCAATCAAGATGTTAAAAGACTCCTTACTGTTATACTATATGTAGTTCTCGAATTACCATTATAGATGTAATTTCATAAAATCAATCCACTGTCTTGTGGCATGGCTTAAATATTTATCTTTTTTCCATATTACACCCAGTTCCCAACGCATCGCTTGATCCACAATTTTTATATTTTTAAAATTACTATCTAGCATATTCACAATATTTTCGGGCAATATACTCACACCAAGGTGTGCATTTAATAAGTTTTCTATAAAATTCCATTGTGAAATCTTAGATATTGTATTAGGTATAAAGCCAGCATTTTTAGCTGCTTCTATAATCTTATCATTTAAATAAAAGTCTTCATTAAACAAGATGAAGTCTTCATCTCTAAGCATATGCATTTCAATTTCATCATATTTGGCTAAATCATGCTCTTTATTTAAAACTAAGCGTAAATCTTCTTGATATAAAGGAATCGAATGAAAAATTGTCTTATCGACTGGTAAAGTTGTAATACCAATATCAATTTCATCATTGATAAGTTGTGTTTCTATCATTTTACCGCCGTTTTCAACTAGATTATAAGTTACGTTAGGATATTGTTGGTGAAATTTTCCGAGTATATGAATAAATTGATTCATATTCATTACAGCAGATAATCCAATACTAATATGTCCTGTTTCTAAACCAAGTAAGCTATTGATTTCCTTAGGCAAATCATTATAGAGCGTTAATATTTCCTTACACTTTTGATAGAATATCTTGCCTGCATCCGTTAAAACAAGTTGGCGTTTACTTCTATCAAAAAGCGGCATATTTAATTCTCGTTCTAGGTCTTTAATCGCTTTACTGATAGTAGGTTGCGCAATATACAACGCCTTAGATGCATTCGTCATACCATCTTGGTTTACAACCTCTACAAAGTACTTCATCTGCTTAATATCCATGTACTTCTCTCCTAATTTGAACAAAATGAATGTTTGATTACAATTAGTATAACACTTCTCTAAATGTGACAAAAAAATGTTAGTCACCCTGTTTAGTCATTAAAACTTGTAGGCATCAACTCAATCTACATCATCCGACATCACCAAAGTATCATCTACTTTTCAGTAATATTATTCATATATCTAGCAAGATGTAACATTTCTTAAAAACTTCACTGAATGTCCATGTTTATAATTTCCAAGCTTATTAAACTAACTCTGTTTTTTTATTTTGATTCAATTGATTATCGTTACTTCCATCTAATTTAACAATTTTAAAGCCAATATAGCCGAAAATAATTGAAATGATTGGCACAGTATAATTCAAAATGGCATATGGTGCGTATTCCATTACAGATACACCTAAAGTAGATGCAATAAATACACCACAGGTATTCCAAGGTACGAATACAGACGTAAGTGTCCCTCCATCTTCTAATGCCCTTGATAAATTTTTAGGGTGTAGATTTCTATCTTTAAACGTACGCGCATACATTCTTGAAGGAACAATAATTGAAATATATTGCTCTGAACATGTAATATTTGTACCAATACATGAAACAATAACAGATGTAATAAGTGCTCCAGTTGATTTGGCAAACATTAAAACAACAGATATTAAAGCCGAAAGCATACCAGAATATTCTAATACACCACCAAAAGTCATCGCTACTAACGTTAATGATATTGTATAGAACATAGATTCGAGCCCACCACGATTAAATAATTCATCAACTAATTTATTTCCTGAGTCAATTGTATAGCCTGTTTGTAACGCAGTTAATGCTTCAGTCAAATTACCACCTTGTACTAATATTTGTGCAAAAAATCCTAATATAATACCTACAACAATTGCTGGTATTGCTGGTACTTTGACAACAACTAAAACAATGACGATAAGTGGAATTAATAATAACCACGGTGTAATGACAAATTGCACTTGCATGGTATGTAATATTTTATCGATATTTTTAGTATCAAAATGACTTGCTCCAAATTTCTGTCCAATAACGAAAAAAGCGATTAATGTAATTATCAATGCAGGTATCGTTGTATAAAACATGTGCTTAATATGTTCAAATAAAGCGACACCACTTAATCCAGATGCCAAATTTGTGGTGTCAGAAAGTGGGCTCATCTTATCTCCAAAATAAGAACCACAAATAACAGCTCCAGCAACCATTCCTGGAGATATGCCCATACTAATTCCAATACCCATCGAAGCTACACCAACTGTAGCCATTGTCGACCAACTACTTCCAATAGCTAATGCAACAATTCCACATAACAATACTACAACTGTTAAAAAAAATTTCGGATCAATCAACTGTAAACCATAATAAATCATCGTAGCAACAACACCACTACCGATCCATGATCCTATGATTAATCCAACTAATATAATAATAACAATAGCTGGCAAAGCATGACGAATTCCTTTATACATCATCTCTTCGACTTCATCAAATGTATAACCATGTAACATCGTGACTATAATTGCTACCGCTGTACCAATCATAAGTGGGATATGCGGTTGCTTTTCAAGAATAGCAACTGTAAATAACATACAAATAATCATAATTGCCAATGTGAATACTGCTGAAATAATACCGATTTCTTTTTTCGTTGTGACTTTGTCTTGTTCAGTTCCTTTTTTCTTATTAAACATTTCTAGCGCCTCCCTTTGTTAAATAAATCATACCTAAAAAAGAAAGCGCTTTCAATATTGTTTTTCGTTCTATATTCTATATAAAAAATTAGAAACTTAAATTCAGATTGTTCTTTAATTTTTTCAGAAAACAAGACAATAATAATAGAGTGAGCACACGTAATAACATGCACTCACAACAATTTCATCTTCTATTAATGGAATTGGTAACTATGGTGCCCATTTGCAAATCCTTTTGCAGTAAAAATCCAAGATGCACCATCATTTTCAATATCATTTGCACAAATTAGCAGTTGATTTGTGCCAGGTATAAAAGCGGGATGTGTAGAACGTAACATCTCTCCTTTATCTCTTCCTGGTATTAAAATTTGACCAATTGGATACCCCTTAGGATTAAATACCAATACTCTACCTTGTCCATACATTGCGACATATAGATTATCATCTGCATCAATACAACAGGAATCCGGCCCTTCATGTCCAGTAAAATGATATGGTATTGATGCGCCAAACGGTGCAATTGTTACACCATCTTCTAATAAATCTACTCTATGCAAACGATTAGCATTTGTTTCTGTTATCCACAATGTGCGCTCATCCGTACTGAGTGCAATACCATTAGCCACTGCCAGATTCAGTAGTACTGGTGTTATAGTTTTATATTCTGGATCAACATAATAAACCCCACCTTTAGGGTCAGTGGAATATCCTCTGAAATCAGTAAAATAAAAACCACCTTTACTATCAAATACTAAATCATCCACACAGTATTCTGTATCTATATCAGATAAAATCATCTGTTGTCGCTCACCTGATTGATCTACTGCATAAACGCCACCTGAATCTTTAAAATCTCCTAAATAACATATAAATAATCGACCGTCTTTATGTATTTTCACTGCTGCTGGATTATCCTTTTTTGCAGTAAATAGTTTATTTACCTTTCGTTCAGGCATCTTCACTTTAAAAATTGTTCCACCAAATACTTCACATAAAATTAAATCGCCTTGTCTATCAAAACATAGCCCCTCTAACTGTAAACCATTATCAGAAATTTTCACCCATGGTTCTGCTGTAACAGATTGTAAATTAGATTCATATGCTTGCAATGGAACTGCTGTAGCCGACGCACCTGTATATTCTAATTTTGGAATTTGATTGGACACACTATTCCCTCCTTAATTGTTTTCATACACATTTTATGATAACGCTTACTTCAATGTTAAAAGACACCTCTTATAAAAACAAGCCTAAATGCATCGACTAATAACGATAAACCAATCCATTTACCATCATTAAATATTGCATTTAGACTTACTTAGACAATTACTTTAATGATACATTTGCTCTAATTTCAGATAACAAACGTTCGGCAACCGCAGTATTCGCTTGAGGTTCTTCCTTTAATAATTGAGCAACTTGCTCAATTTCAGCTCCTTGTGCACCAACTACGATAGCTAAAGATTTAAATTGTAAGCTCATATGCCCTTGTTGAATCCCTTCAGACACAAGTGCTCGACATGCTGAGAAATTTTGTGCAAGTCCAACTGCAGCGACAACATGTCCTAGTTCTTGCGCAGAATCTACTTTCATTAAATCTAAAGCTGCCTTCGCAACTGGAAGCACCTTCGTTCCTCCTCCTACAGTTGCTAAAGTCATTGGTACTTCGATTGTACCAACCAATCTATGACGCAACTCATCGTAATGCCAAGTAGCAATACCACGATATTGTCCGTCTTTACTAGCATATGCATGAGCACTCGCTTCTGCACCCCTTGTGTCATTTCCAGTAGCTAATACAACTGCATGAATACCATTCATAACACCTTTATTATGTGTTGCAGCACGATGAATATCGACTTGTGCGAGCACAGATGCACGTTCCATGCGTTTTGCAACCGTACTTCCATCATGATTACCTTTGGTTAGTGAATCCACATCAATTTCACCTTGTACTTTCACCACTGATGCTGTTGCATGATTAGAAAGAATACTCATTAATATATCTATATCCACTAATTCATTTTTTAAGTATGCAGTTATACCTTCTAATATCGTATTTAACATATTTGCACCCATTGCATCTTGAGTATCAACATATATTTTCAACGATAATAACTGTGCTTCCGCAAATGTATCAATTTCAATTTTATGGTAACCACCACCACGTTTTAAAATAGACGGATACGCTTCATCTGCAATTTGCTTTATTTTTGGCTCTAAGGTTTGTAACTTTGCTGATAAGGCTGTCGTATCCTCTACACCATCAAATACAATTTGTCCTATCATCAAACGTTGACTTTCGACAACTTTGAACCCTCCAGTTTGATTCACTAGTTTAGCACCATAACTTGCAGCTGCCACAACAGAAGGTTCTTCCACCATCATAGGTACAATGTAAGACTTATCATCAACTATAATTTCTGGTAGTAAACCAACAGGCAAGGCACCTTGACCAATAACATTTTCAATCAAACTGTCAGCAATTTCTTCCGAAATCAGTGGATCATTTAGAAACATAGCTTTGTTTTCTTCACTTATCCAACCCTTACGCGCTAATTCTTCTAGCTTTTCTTCACGTGATAAATGACGAAATGTCTTACTTAACCTTTCCATCATTCATCCCCCTTTTCAATTAACATAGCAATACCTAAACCGCCACCTATACAAGCAGTTGCAATACCAGTTTGTTTCTGTTCTTGTGACAGTGTATTTACCAATGTTGTCACAAGTCTTGTTCCACTCGCACCAATTGGGTGTCCTAAAGCGATTGCTCCACCGTATAAATTGAGTTTTTCTTCAGGTATGTTTAAATTTTTTGTAACGGGAATGCTTTGAGCGGCAAATGCCTCAGTCATTTCAACAATATCAACTTCATCGATTGATTTGTCTGCTTTGTTTAATAGCTGCGTTACTGCATGATAAGGCGCATAACCCATAAATTCAGGATCACAACCAATCTCAGCATGTTCACCTACATATGCTAATACTTCAAAGCCTTCTTGTTTTGCATAATCTGCATCCATTAAAATCACCGTTGAAGCACCATCATTAATACTTGAAGCATTTCCACCTGTTACCGTTCCATCTTCTTTAAAAATTGTTTTTAATGTTGCCAATTTCTCTACGCTACTATTACCTCTAATGCCTTCATCTGTAGTCATCCACTCACCGTCTACATCTTTTAACGGGACAATTTCATTATCAAATTTACCGGCAACTGTTGCTTCATGTGCTTTACGTTGAGATTCATTGGCAAATTCATCTTGTTGTTCTCTCGTCACATTATATTTTTCAGCAATTTTTTCTGCTGTGATACCCATTGGTACATTCATAAAAGCATCTGTTAAGCCATCATGCATAAAGCTGGCAACTGGTGTTTCATCTTCTTTTAAAATCAGTTTAGGTGCATTGGTCATGCTTTCAACACCTCCAACAGCAACAACCTTTGCTTCCCCTAGTTGTATTAGTTGTTTACCTAAGATAATTGATTTTAAGCCCGAACCACAGACTTCATTGATTGTCATTGCTGGTACAGTATTTGGTATTCCTGCATTTATCCCAATTTGTCGAGCAGGATTTTGACCACTACCGCTCTGTAATACATTGCCATAAATGACTTGGTCTACAACTTCAGGATTAATATCAATAGCTTTCATTGCTGATTTTAATGTTTTCGTTCCTAGTTCTACTGCTGAATAATTACTTAATTTCCCTTTATATCTCCCGATTGGTGTACGTTTAGCGCTAACAATAGCTATTTTATTCATTTTATATCTCCTTTGTAACTATTTTTAAATTATTGTATTTTATTCGTTGGTTTTGGTATGATACAATTGCTTATTTATATACAGAAAGGTGTCGATACGCTTTATGACAGTTGGTATTGATCAAATTAATTTTTATGTTCCAAAGTTTTATGTAGATATGGCTAAACTTGCCGAAGCACGTCAAGTTGATCCAAATAAATTTTTACTCGGTATCGGACAAACTGAAATGTCAGTAAGTCCAATGAGTCAGGATATCGTATCTATGGGTGCAAATGCTGCCAAAGAAATCATCACGGAAGAAGACAAAAAACAAATCAGTATGGTTATTGTTGCAACAGAATCAGCGATTGATTCAGCTAAAGCTTCAGCAGTCCAAATACATAACTTGCTAGGTATTCAACCATTTGCGCGTTGTATTGAAATGAAAGAAGCTTGTTATGCTGCAACGCCTGCGATTCAGTTAGCTAAAGACTATTTAGCACAACGTCCAGACGAAAAAGTTTTAGTCATTGCAAGTGACACTGCACGATATGGTATAAAATCAGGTGGCGAGCCTACACAAGGTGCAGGTGCTGTTGCCATGATGATATCACAAAATCCACGCATTCTAGAATTAAATGATGATGCAGTTGCATTCACTGAAGACGTTTATGATTTTTGGCGTCCAAGTGGCCAACCCTATCCACTAGTCGATGGCGCTTTGTCAAAAGATGCATATATCCATTCTTTCCAAGAAAGTTGGAATGAATATGCCCGTCGTCATAATAAATCATTAAGTGATTTCTCATCACTATGCTTCCATGTACCATTTACTAAAATGGGAAAAAAAGCACTTGATTCTATTTTAACAGATGCTATTGATGAAGAAACAAAAGAACGATTGACTACTGGTTATGATGCGGCGACTTATTACAATCGCTATGTAGGTAATATCTATACTGGTTCACTTTATTTAAGCCTGATTTCATTATTGGAAACACATAACCTTACTGCTGGTGAAAACATTGGTTTATTCAGTTACGGTTCTGGTTCTGTTGGCGAATTCTTTAGTGGTAAATTAGTTGAAGGTTACCAAGATGCTTTAGACATTCAAAGCCACAAAGATTTACTTAACAATCGTACTGAAATCTCAGTAGAAACTTATGAAGCGTTCTTCAAACGTTTTGATGCGTTAGAATTTGATCATGCTACTGAGTTAGATAATGAACATAATCGTATTTTCTATTTAGAAAGCATTAATGATCATATCCGTAACTATAATACCTTAAATTAATCTTTAAATCACTTAATCGCATGTCTTAGAAAATGAAATTACGCATTTATAATTAACATCTATTTTAAAGACTTGTAATTATTAAAAAATCACCTCCACGCTTTATTTTACTAATGCGTTGGGAGGTGATTTTCACTTTTTAATCATCGTCCTGATATCATGATGCTAATCCTCAAGGTTTTGTGCTAAATTTTGGTCTATAATAATCATCCATATTCATGTCTTCTAGCTTAAATAATGCTATTTTTGTATCAATCCCTCCACCATAACCGGTAAGATTACCATCTTTACCTACAACTCTATGACAAGGAATAATAATTGAAATAGGATTACTACCAACTGCACCTCCAACCGCTTGAGATGACATCGTTGTTTTTCCTCTTTTAAGCCCAACGGCTTGAGCTATTTCACCATATGTCACAGTTTTACCATGAGGTATCTCTAACAACAAATCCCAAACTTGTTTACGAAATGCTGTTCCTTCTGGAGCTAAAGGAAAATTAATTTCTGGATTATTTCCCAAGAAATATTCATCTAACCATTGCTTCACTTTGTCAAAAACCGGCAAATCTGAAGACACAAGTTTCTCACTATAATGATTTTCATAATCCTTGTGCTTCGGTAACCACAAACCAGTAAGGTTAATGCCATCAGATGTTAAAGTAATACGACCAATAGGTGCGTCATAGTGAATTTTATAATGCATACAAAACCTTCTTTCCATTCCCTAAAATTATTAACTTTATCATAATGCTATCACTATTTGATGTAAACTAATTGCTAACCACTTGCTTTTCCATTCAAATTCAGATATTAGCAAAATAATATAAAAGGATTAATATACATTCCAATCTATATTTTTCAATTCAACTTATTTAATTTCTTCAACTCATTCACTACGTAAATCTATTATGATATTCACACTCTTATCAGTACATTTTTTTTATTGCTTTAATAAAGTACTTTTTGAAAAATCGTTGCCGATGAAGCCCTTTTCGATATTTTACAAATTGAAATGTTCCATCTTCAGAAATTAACAATTCTTCTAAAATATTCACGCACTGGTCTGTATTGGTAACCATTGTTTGATTTAAATGATTACTGTTCACACCTTCTAATGCACCGACGTACCAATAAATGTGTTGTTCATTATTAACAATAGCTTGATGTCTCATAAACGAAGTGAATTGAGGATACCAAACCGACGGCGAAATTAAGATATACTTGCCAAATATATCATTATGTTTAAACAATGCATATAATGATACCAAACCACCAAAAGAAGCACCGGCAATACCAATATCCTCTCTTTTTTGAGAGATATTAAAACACTTTTTTAAATATGGAATCAATGAGTGGGTCAACCACTCTAGATATACATCCGCTTCTCCTTTATACATAACATCTGCGACTGAAACTGGCCATGGTGTATATTCACTCGTTCTATCATGAGGCATTACACCAACAAATATCACTTCAGCATCTATATCTTTAAACAGATAATCACCATCTTGTACAATAAGGAGTGGATAGTTTCGCGTTGAGTTATTAAAATAACTCTTCGGCAGTTTAATCTTTAATTCAAAATTTCCATAACACAAATTTAGTGTTCTCATATTCATAATTCTCGCCTACTTTCCACACTGCTATCACACTCACTTTTGAATTTTACTGAAAATTATATAATCCAATTTCATTTTCATTTGCATATTCTAAAGCAAGAATTTCTAGCAGATTAATCATTGATGGATTACCTTTCACTTTAATATATTGGAATTTTAAGTTATATGCTTCTGCTCTAATATCCTGTGATTCTACTTCTTGAAAATGATGCTGTTCAATAAATGTTTTTCTAAATTTCGCTGTTCCAGCATCAGATTTTGAATTAAATTGGGCTAGTTTACTACTTAAATCTTTCTGCGTGAGTTTATGCCCGGTCATATATCCACCAGCTTGACCAACAAATAATGGCTGTTTGTCTTCAAAAATCACAAAAATACCCTTTTGATCTTGTAATTTACTTCTACTATCAGCATCAAATTTAAGTGCTTTTGCTTTGTCATATTTAAATAATTTTTTTAGTGGTTTATTATAATCTTCTATTAAAGTTGCCAATTTCTTATCGCCATTCATTAATCCATCATCCTTTGTAAATTTTCTTATTATTTTATATATACACTTAAAAATGAAAAATTAAACTAACAAGATAATGGCTTCTAATCACGAATGCTTATGTCCATCGATTTAAACATAAAAGCTACCAGCAATGATGTCAGGTAGCTCTATCTGTGAAACATTAAATTTTTCTTACTTCAATTTAAATACTTCAATACAGTTAATCCAACAGCTTCGGCTGCAACACGCATTGAAGCTTCACTGATATTAAACTTTGGATGATGATGTGGGTATGCTTTACTATCCTCGGGTGCTGCTCCAGCGTATATAAATACACTTGGTACTTCCTTAGCATAATAAGCAAAATCTTCTGACGGAGGTTGCGCTTCACAACGTTCTATATTTTTAATGGCATCTGTTTTAGCATGAGTAAGCGTATCTACTACAAATGACGTGAATTCCGGGTCGTTATATAATGCGGGATAATCATCATGATATTCGAGTTCACATGTCACACCAAACATTGCTTCTAATCCTTTAGATAATCTATGCACTTCGTACTTTATGGTTTGCTTTGTTTCATCAGTTAATGCACGCACATCCCCTTCAATTGAGACGCAATCCTTTATTACATTAAATTGACCTTTTCCATCAAAAGAACCAATCGTCACTACACCTGTTTCAAATGGATTTAGACGTCTTGAAACCACTGTTTGTAATACTGTTACGAAGTGCGCACCTGCAACAATTGCATCATTGGCAGAGTGCGGTGAAGAGCCATGGCCACCTTGCCCTATTACTTTAAGTTTAAAGAAATCTCTACCTGTTTGAACATTTTTTTCACGGTAGTATATATTTCCAACTTCCATATTACTCATTACATGCAATCCTAATACGTGATCTACACCATCTAATACACCGTCTTTTATCATACCTTGTGCACCTCCTGGAGGTACCTCCTCTGCTGGTTGATGTATGACGATTACTTTACCGTTAAATTCAGATTTAAGTTCTATTAATGTTTCTGCCAAGATAAGCATATATGCGGTATGCGCATCATGCCCACATGCATGCATAATCCCTTTATTTTTTGAAGAAAACGACAATCCTGTTTGTTCTTCAATAGGTAATGCATCAAAGTCAGCACGTATGGCAATCGTTTTCCCTTTCTTACCACTATCTATCGTAACCTTAACACCATTTGGACCAATATTTCTTTCAACTTCACAATCTTTATCTTTATAGAAATCTGCAATATACTGTGGCGTTGCTTCTTCATGAAATGATAGCTCTGGATGTTGATGTAAATAACGACGTATCTCAATCATTCTTTGTTCTTTACTTTTCAAAGCTTCAATTAGTGCTTTTGACATACTATATTCCTCCTAATAATTCTTTTTTAAATGTTAATATAATTTTCTAACTAAATACTGAACACTTATATATTTAACTACCTTGAAAGATACTGTTTGTTAGCAGTTGGTACAGTTAAACTAATAATTATAAATGAAAGCATAGCCATTATTACATTGAGCCACAGTCCCGCTAACGCTCCAATTTGAATATTTGTTATGCTCGTTACAATACCAAACAATGCACCAGATAATGCAATACCAAATGCACCTCCTAGAGATGAAGCCATTTTATAAATACCAGATGCTACACCCACTTTGTCTTCGGGAGAATTTGAAATCGCCATATCTGTTGAAGGTGT
The DNA here is from genome assembly GCF_022346615.1 of Staphylococcus sp. ACRSN. Classification (GTDB taxonomy): domain Bacteria; phylum Bacillota; class Bacilli; order Staphylococcales; family Staphylococcaceae; genus Staphylococcus. Next base: position 15,537 of record NZ_JAKRNS010000006.1, read on the forward strand.
CGCATAAAATCCAAGTCCTAAACCATACAATAAATAACCAACTATACAAATAACTACGTAAAGCATGCTTGGTAAAAATGTGAATGAAATTAAAATAATTCCAATCATATTACATGCTGTTCCTAGGAGCATTGGTTTTTTAGCGCCTACTTTTTGTAACACCTTTTCACCCACACGAATCATAAATAATACTGTAATAAGATACGTTATAGATAACATACCTGTTTGAAATGCGTTGAAACCAAGTCCTTTTTGTACATATGTATTTGCTACCAACAACGCACCAGCAACACCATTAAGCAAGAAGTTAGAAAGCGTAGCACCTGTATATGCTTTATTCTTAAATAGTTTAAAATCAATCAATGGATTATGAATTTTGTATTCAACTTTAATAAAGACAATTGTAGATAATACAAACAATACTGTAAGTGCTATGATCATTGGAGATAGTAATCCAAAGGTAGCACTCTGTGTAATCACGACGTTGATACTTAACATCATAATTACGAATAAAATCAAACCTACAAAGTCAAATTTAGCTGTAAGATTACCTTTAGCTTTTGTTTCTGGTGTTCCTTTGATTAGTAACATTGAAATAAGCGCTATAAGTATCGACAATATATAAATCCATCTCCAACCAATAAAAGTGGAAACCATACCACCAAAAAGTGATGCTAATCCAGAACCACCCCAAGAACCAATAGACCAAAAACTAAGTGCACGTTGCCGCTCTTTCCCTTCATAGTAAGCTTTCATTATTGCAAGCGTTGAGGGCATAATAGCCGCAGCAGATAATCCTTGAATAATTCTACCTATTATCAAAAACAAAGGTATATTCGTAATAATAATCAATAGTGAACCGATTATGCTTAACCATAAACCAACATAAGTAACCCTTACACGGCCAATTTTGTCAGCTAAACTACCTGCTCCAACAACAAACATACCTGAAAACAAAGCAGTAATACTCACTGCTATACTAATCGTTCCAATATTACTATGGAATGATTTTTGTAATTCAGGCACAACATTTAATAATGATTGGGCAAACAACCAAAATGTAACGACGCCTAACACTATACCTAAAATCAACTTATTATTACCTTTAAAGTGTTGTGAATTGACTGTTTCTGACATATCTTTTTCCTCCTATAATATAAAATATCTACAACTAAAATTTGCTATTACATCGTGATATTCATTTGACGTATCATAATTCAAATTCATTATAGGAAAGGCACCTTGATTGATATATATTATTTTTGCTATCAATGATAGTTATTTATTACTATTTTTTATTATTTGAGTTATATGACAAAAATAAATGATTCATTTTTGATCTTTTACCATATGAGTGGACTATCCTGTTGAACTCACATTTGTTTAACTCAACTTTTGTTTAGTTCACCATTATCAGTATCCTAGCATTTCAAACCAATAATTATGTCAGTTAACAATGTATCTAGTTTATTGCGTTACTACAATATCATTTTAATCTTCCTTATTATTTGCTATATATCATGACGCTTAACATATTTTCTGTGTCGAAAATCACATTTTTCCACACATCAGTTATATACTTTCTATATATTTATTAAATTCTATAATTTGTATTGCATTCGTAGTTAATTTTATCTGATAAGTAAAATTTGAATTGATTTTAATTTCACTCACTTTTAACTTAGGATAAGTTACACGATTTACATAATCTATAGTTTCTTTATCCATACCATGTGATGTGTTGTATTGTTGCCAAACTTTATATAATGCACCGTGATTTTTATCTAGTGTAAAATGCTTAACTTTATACTTACCAGATATTACATTATTTAGCTCGATTTGATACTCACTTTTATCAGAATTCCGTTTTTGCTTATTCACTATAAAATATGGGTTGTAGTGTTCAGCATCCCATATAACGATTTGAAAATGCGTTCTTTCCCCCACTACTATGCAGTAATCATTTTGGAATAAAATTCTGCTAAATAATTTTTTATAAAACATAGCTGTGAAAAATGCTGGTCTTTTCCCATCAAATTGATGATAGAGATCAATACCAATCACTTGTGACGGCTTCTGTTCTTTATTGAATGATTGATGTATTTCATAATTCAACCAGTAACCAACACAATCTATCGATTGATTTATTTGTAATAATTGTTCAAAAATAATCCCTGCTCTAAAATACTCACCGTTTGTTAAATTTGTATTACCAGTAAGTGTATTCCAATTCAACAGTGTTAGCGATAATGATTTACCATTAGAATCTATTATCTGCTTTATAAATTGAATTTGCTTACTTATGTAATTTTTTGCAGTATCGAATTGAGTCCCCTCAAGAGATTGAAAATCTATAACATCATTTTGATTAGCGGAAAATGCGATACCATCTATCATTCCTATATAATCCTCAATATAATGCTCTAATTGATTATCTTTAAGAAATGGTAAATTCAAAATAAATCTCACTTCAACAAAATAATCACCAAATAATTGTTTAATTTCTAAGAATTGGTGTTTATGCGCACATTGAATATAAATCGTTAATACTAAACCTTCATGCTTAGTAAAAGCATTACACAAATGAATAACTAATTGTTTTAAATCTTTTAAATAACTTTCAAACCGTACTAAAGATTGAGGTGGCACAAGCTCTATACCTAAACCAATCTTATGCATTAACAAATAATTTAGACTTTCATCAATATGCATATAGGGATGGATGTTCGGTATGTTTTCATCACTTTCCATGTAATCTTGATTAAGACGACCAACTTTTATTGGATCTTTAATCAATATATGATCTATACCAATATGAACTTTAATCTCATTTAATTGCTTTTTATAACGTTCAACAAGTAAGTGTTCTAAACTTCCAATTTGAATGATCTGCTTCATTGGTTCTAATCTCTTATCTAAATGTTCAAGACTTATATTTATTACTTTCTGATTTTCAGATGGTTGATTAATGTGTTCTATATTTTGATTGATAAAAAATGAAAGATAATATAAATATTTTTGATAATTCAATGGCTCTTCTACTTTATCTCCGCTCCTTTTGTGTAATAACTTTTGGGATTTTCTTCTATACATTGAAGGCGTTTGGTCCATATCTTTTTTAAAGTATTTAATTAATGAATTAGAAGTATTAAAACCATTTTTAAATGCAATTTGTGTAACAGTTAATTTCGTATGTAACAAGTCTTCCTTTGCATTCTCTAATCTAATTTGATTGACGTATTGTGTGAATCCGATACCAATTTGTTGTTTAAATTTACGTGATAAATATGAAACACTTACATCAAATTTTTCTGCGATTTGGTATAAAGTTATTGACTCATTATAATTTTGCTCTATATATTCGCATATTGCTAAAATACGCTGATCTGTTTCAATAAGTAATGGCAAGTCTTCTTCAACAGTCGGTATATAACGCCCAATAATAAATAATAAATCAATAATCAGTTGCTCTATATAGAGTTTATGAAATCTTCCTTTTCTAATAAAAATAGTACCTAATTTAGCTATTATATGTATGAGTTGTTGGTATGTTGTTCTTTGTAACCGTTGACGATCCAACACGTAAAATTTCAAAATAGCTTCTGTAAGCAATAATTGAAGATATTTTTTAGGTAGATGGATAGTAATATAATAAGTGGTTTCAAATTCTTTAAACAAATAAACTTCATTATGATTGATTATAAAAATTTCTCCTTTTCTAAATAACAGTGCTTCATAATCTTTTTCTATCATCATACTGCCATGTAACACAAGTCCAATTAATAACCCCTCATTAACCCTCTTACGCAAATGTACTTTTCTATTAAATCCTATGTTGTATTCGTAATTCATAATTCACCTCGTTATCATTTATTTTCAATGACATTAAATGTTTTTTCTATAAAATATATTATTTGTTGAAATTTAGACAAAAAAAAGCCCGACATATAAGTCGGACTGTTTAACAATAAATTTTTAATAATTAGATGGTTTATCTTTTGCTTGTTTGTCTTGTAACGCATGACCTTCGATATCGATATTTGGCATAATACGATTCAACCAACTTGGCACATACCAAGATGCTTTACCAAATAAAGCAGTTAATGCTGGAACTAACATCAATCTCACAATAAACGCATCAAACAACACACCAAATGCTAATGATATTCCCATTGATTTAATCATTACATCTTCTTGGAATACAAAGGCAAAGAATACACTAAACATAATCAATGCAGCAGCTACAATAACTGGACCACTTTCTTTAATACCTACTCTAATAGAATATTTATTTTTACCTGTTTTGCTATATTCTTCATGAATACGAGACATTAAAAATACTTCGTAATCCATAGCTAAACCAAAGAGCAAGCCAATCGCAATTACTGGTAAGAAAGCTAGTAATGGTCCTGTTTCACTCACACCAAATATACTTGATAAAAAACCTTCCTGCATAACTAAAGTTGTAAAACCAAGCGTAGCTGCAAGTGATAATACAAATCCAAGTACAGCTTTTAACGGAATAATAATCGAACGGAATACAACCATTAATAAGATAAATGCAAGTACAACAATGACACCCGCAAAGAGTGGAATTGCATTATTTAGTTTTTGTGACATATCAATATTGATTACACTTTGTCCTGAAACTTCAGTTTTGAAGTCATAATCTTTTTTCGCTGTGTCATTATAATCTCGTAAGTCATGTACTAGATTATTTGTAGATTCTGCATTAGGACCTTTTTCAGGAATAACAGCGATTAATGCATAATCTTTATCTTTAGATAATTGTGGTTGTGTCACTAAATCAACATTTTTCTTATCTTTTAAATCTTTAGACATTTTCTGTAAATCTTGTTGTAATGCTTGTGGATTGTCCTTTTTATCTTTAACATTTACAAGCATTGCAATTTGGCCATTAAATCCTTCACCAAATTTATCTGAGATAATATCATATGCTTTCTTTTGTGTAGAATCAGATGCTTTAACACCATCATCCGGAATACCTAGGCGCATATCTTTAATTGGAATTGCTGCTAAAATCAAAATAATTAAACCTATCAATATAGCTACAAATGCCTTATCAACAACAAATTTCGACCAAAAAGTATCAACATCATTTTTAAATTCTGATTTTACTTTTTTTGGTTTAATTTGCTTATGGAATATACTAATTAATGCTGGCAATAATGTTAATGCACTTAGGACTGCAACTAACACACTAATAGCAGATGCAAATCCCATAACTGCTAAGAAGTCTATGCCAACAAGAGATAAACCACAAACTGCAATAATAACTGTAATACCTGCGAAGATTACTGCGCTACCTGCTGTACCAACAGCAAGACCTACGCCTTTCACATGATTAGTTTCTGTTTTCATAATTTGTCTATATCTAAATAAAATAAATAAAGCATAGTCTATGCCAACTGCTAAACCTATCATAATTGCTAACGTTAACGTGATATTAGGGATATCAAACACATAAGTTAATAATGAAATAACACCTATACCCGTTCCAAGACCAAGAATCGCACTAACAATCGGCATACCTGCTGCGATAAATGAACCAAAAGTAATAAATAATACTACAAAGGCTACAATAATACCAATTGATTCTGATGAACCGCCAATCTCAGTACTTTCCATACCTGTACCCATGCGTTCTACTTGTACATTATGTTTCTTTTCTATTTTATCTATCTTATCCTTTACGTTATCACGAGATGTATCAGATAGATTAGTGGCAGAAACATCATAGTTCACATCAGCAAATGCTGTCGTCTTATCTTTACTGATTTGCTTACTTTCAAACGGATCTGTCACACTTTTAACATCTTTATCATCGTCTTTAATATCATTTAAAGCCGATTTAATATCTTTCGTAACTTGGGGTTTTACAATGCCTTCTTTAGCATCACTTTTTAATACAACTCTAATTTGTGCCTTTTCGCTATCTTGCCCAAATTCATCTTCAATTTTTTTATTTGTATCAAGTGATTTCAAGCCATTCATCGTGATATCATTATCAAATTTGGGTGAATTTAATGTAAGTGGTGTAATGATTGCAGCAAGTACAATCACCCATGCTATAATACTCCACCATTTATGTTTTGCGATAAAAGACCCTAATTTATACAAAAACTTCGCCAAACTATTTGCCTCCCTATTTAATCAACGTTATATTTTAAATATATTGTGTAGATTATCTGTTACTTACATAATCATATTAACATACTAATCATTTTTGATTCTTTTATAAAGAATTAATTATATGCATATGTATATTTAAACTACAAAAAAGGAGAATTGTAGAATGAATGAGAATGATTTACGTGTAATAAAAACTAAACGTGCATTAAGTAAAAGTTTTTACACTTTATTAGAAAGTAAAATGTTTTCTTCTATTTCAGTAAATCAAATATGTGAAAATGCATTGATTCATAGAACTACATTTTACAAACATTTCTATGATAAATATGATTTACTTATTTACTTAATAACGGATTTAACTAAAGATTATTTTTCAATAGATTTAAAGGAACGTATTAATAGTCCATTCAGTACAATGGAACAAACTATCAATAATATTCATGAACTAAAAAAAATTGGAGAATTGCAACAAGGAGATAAAGAATTTGAGCGCACAACTGGCAATCATTTTATTAAAATAATACAAAAAGATATTAAGCAGAATGTACATAGAATTGAAGTTGACGCTTCTATTCCTGAAGATTTAATCTTTTATATTTATGGTTCTAGCTTATTCGGTATTATGGAATGGACTCGTGATAATGAAATGAATTGCTCTGCTCAAACACTGGATGCATACTTTCATAAGTTAATTAATATTAAAATTAAAGAGTAATTTCAGAAAATAAATTAAGATTTCCTAATACACACAGTTAACTTATCATCTATCAAATTAGACAATGATTATGCTTAAACTTAGTTATCACTGTGACTATAAGACAAAAACAAGCATAAAATATAAATAAGTTTTTAAAGAAAATAGCGACTGAGACATACTACCTCTATTTAAAGAATAAATGCTATTTAGTTTAGTGGTATTTATTTATAAGAAAATTGCTTATTTATTTTTCTATTACTGTAAAATCACATATATGTACGAAGTATTTTACTGAAACTTTTGAAGAAGTAATACTAGCAGAAGACCTAGGCTAAGACAACATACGAAGCATGCGAGCTAACAATACGAAGTGCCATAAATAAAAAATCAGTAAATGAATATAAAAACTCATTTACTGATTTTTTTCGTACTTATGTGCCAAATAATTTATCTCTATCTTAACTGATATAAGTTAGAACATTTCTGAAACTACTTTTTGCTCTAAGAAATTCAATAAGTAGTCTGGACTACCTGTCTTCGCATCTGTACCAGACATTTTGAAACCACCAAATGGATGGTAACCAACTACTGCTGAAGTACATCCACGATTTAAGTATAAATTACCTACATCGTATTCTTCTACTGCTTTAATCCAGTGCTCACGATTATTTGTGATAACAGCACCCGTTAAGCCATAGTCAGTATCATTCGCAATTTCAAGTAGTTCTTCAAAATCGTTACCTTTAACGAAGCCAACTACTGGCCCAAATATTTCTTCTTGCATGATTCGATCATTTGATTTCAATCCAGAAATAATGGTAGGTTCCACAAAGTAGCCAGTTGAATCGTCTGCACTGCCACCTTGTTCTAATTTACCTTCTTTACTTCCGATGTCTATATAATTTTTAATCTTGTCGAATTGTTTCTTATTAATTACCGGTCCCATATATGTGTTGTTCTCAGTATTACCAAGTGTTAAGTCTTTTGTTAACTTAACTGCCTTTTCTAATACTTCATCATATACATCTTTGTGTACAATCGCACGCGAACATGCTGAACACTTCTGACCAGAGAAGCCAAACGCTGAAGTAACAATAGCTTCAGCAGCTAAATCTGTATCGATATTTTCGTCGACAACAATAGCGTCTTTACCGCCCATTTCAGCAATCACGCGCTTTAAGAATTGTTGTCCTTCTTGAACTTTAGCAGCTCTTTCAAAAATACGTGTACCGGTTGCACGTGAACCTGTAAATGTTACAAAGTGTGTATGCACGCTATCTACAAGGTAATCACCAATTTCTTTAGGATCACCAGGTACAAAGTTTACGACACCTTTTGGTAAGCCAGCTTCTTCTAAAATTTCTATTAATTTATAGGCAGTTAATGGTGTATCTTCTGCCGGTTTTAACAATACTGTGTTCCCAGCAACAACTGGTGCTAAAGTAGTACCAGCCATAATTGCAAATGGGAAGTTCCATGGTGGAATCGTTACACCAGTACCAATAGGTTTGTAGAAGTAATGATTGTGCTCTCCTTCTCTATCCAATACAGGTTTACCATCTGCTAAATCCATCATAGATCTTGCATAATATTCAATGAAATCAATACCTTCTGCTGCATCGCCAACCGCTTCATCCCATGGTTTACCTGCTTCATAAACCATTATTGCTGAAATTTCTTGTTTGCGACGTCTAATAATTGCAGCAACTCTAATTAAAAATTCTGCACGATCTTTATGTGTCCATTTCTTCCATGATTTATAAGCTTCATTTGCAGCTTCAAACGCTTTATCTACGTCTGCTTTAGTTGCTTTTGAAACTTCTGCAATTACTTCACTAGTATTGGCAGGATTGATAGACTGATACGTGTCATCAGTGAATTTATGTTCTCCATTAATTACTAATGGAATTTTTTGACTTAATTCACCTTTAACTTTTTTTAAAACCTCTTTGAATGCTTCGACATTGCCACCATCAGTGAAGTCAATGCCTGGTTCGTTGTGATAATTAACTACCATTTTTCTACCCCCATGTAAGTTTGTAAATAGAAAACTGAAATGGAAACAATCCATTCTTTTTCATTGTATATGTATCGCACAACAAATGCAATCGCTTACAACCATTTTTGTGAAAATTACTATTATTTCGTCTAATTAGCATAATTTATTGTACTTTGTTATTATATTCCATAATATTTCCATATTTTCATAAATATAAACATCAAAATATTTTTACAATTTGTAAACTTAAATTTACATTCTTATATATATAGCTATGTTACATTGGCATATACGCATTAATTTCTAATCATATAAATAGAGAAACATGAAAGGAAACTTAATAAATGAAAACATATACCTCAGTTATTTTTTGGATGCGGACCATTGCTTGCCTAAGTATCGTGCTTATCCATTCAATAACGACAACATTTAGTAAAATGGATTTTGTTGGACATAGTACAATTGTGCGCTTAATTCAACTATTACTTATGTTTAGCACACCATTATTTGTATTTATTTCTGAATTCTTATTAGCTAAAAATTATCATGTGAAAACCAAACCCGGTTTCTTTAAAAATAAATTAATTTATTTAGGTATACCTTACCTATTTATCAATATTGGTATTTCATTCTTTTACTTTAAACCAAAGCATTTCGAAGATTTTCTACACTATTTAAGTGAAACAATGTTTCATGGTGCTGCAATCACGTACTTTATCGTAATTATTTTCCAATTTTACATATTACACTACTTGTTTTCTAAGTATCTAATAAAATGGAAACCGATTCCTGTTATTGTAGGTGCTACAATTTTCGCAACTGCTTACTGGGCTTTTAGACAATTCTTCCCACAGCCAGACAATCCCATATTAGGGTTGTTTTGGGAACGTGAAGGATGGATGTTATTCTTAGGTTGGATTAGTTACTTCTTACTCGGTTTTTATACAGGCGTATATTATGAAACCTTTATGAAGCGTATTAAACAATACACATGGGCAATCATACTTGGCACATTACTTTCGGTTGTTATACTGATAGGCAATTATTTATTAGGAATCAGTACTTGGGTTGAGTCCAAGCGTTTTGATATTCCTTTTTATGTAACTATGGTTATATTATTGTTTTTCTTATTTTCATCTTATATTAAATATGTACCTAAATTCGTTTTATTTATCAGTAATTACTCTTTTTGTATTTACTTAATCCATTATTTCTTTGTTCATAATTTAGGTTTACTAAGAGAAGATAGTACAATTTTAAACATTTCATTTAATTTCATCATTACAGTAACCGTATCAATTTGCTTAGCTTACTTATTTAATCTATTTAAATTTGGTAAATATATTGTTGGTGGTATTGGCAATTTACAATACGAAAAAGTATATGAAAGCTACCGAAATGGTAAGATGGACTGATCATAGCAATATCAATCACCAAAAAAGCACCTTTATGCCCTCATACGATGACGCACAGGTGCTTTTTTATTATTGTTTTAAACTTAATCTATGTTTCTAATGATACTTCCTTCAAAAGACTTTGTTATTGCAATATTCAATAAAAATTCTGATAAAATATAATTAACTCATTTTAAACAAGGGGCTGTTATTATGGATTTAAACAACACAAAACCAAATATTTTAAGGAAAATGATTAGCAATAATGAACTTATTCAGAATACAAGCGGTATGGCAAAGGGGTATGTACAAGCTAATGTCGTTATATTACCTTCAAAATATGCTTATGACTTTTTAAAATTTTGCTTCAGAAATCCAAAAACTTGTCCACTCTTAGATATCTCTGAACGAGGTAATACAACTTTTCCAATTTATGGAAATAATGCAGATATCAGATCAGAAGTGGGTAAATACCGTGTCTATGAATATGGTCAACTCGTTGATGAACCCAAAAATATATCCCATATATTCAATGATGATATGGTTAGTTTTTTAATAGGTTGCAGTTTTACTTTCGAACATGCATTGTTAGAAGCAGGCATCCCAATTCGACATATAGAAGAAAATCACAATGTTCCTATGTTTGTAACAAATATTGCTGCTCATTCTAGCGGTCAATTCTCGGGGAATATAACTGTTAGTATGCGCCCTATGACAATGACACAAGCGATACAAGCTACAGAAATTACGTCACATTATACAGCTGTCCATGGTACTCCGATTCATATTGGTTCTCCAAATACAATCGGAATCCAAAATATTACCCAACCTGATTTCGGTGAGCCTGTAACGATTAAAGATGGTGAAGTTCCGGTATTTTGGGGATGTGGCGTTACACCACAATCAGTAGCACTTAAAACACGACCAGAATTAATGATTACCCATTCACCTGGACATATGTTTATTACCGATGTGTTAGATAACCAACTTAAAAATTAAAAATATTTATCAATTGTTCTTCTAAATAAAACAAGCAACTTGTCACCGTATCATTAACGGTAACGAGTTGCTTGTTTTATTCTTAATTATTAATTGTTTTTACTGGTTTAGCTGGCGTCCCCATAGCTAATACATTATCTGGAAGATCTTTAGTGACTACACTCCCCGCACTAACCACAGTGCCAGAGCCAATTTTCACACCAGGTAAAACCACGACATTAGCACCTAACCACACGTTATCACCAATTTCAATTGGTAATGCTTGTTCAATGCCACTATTACGTGCTTGTATCTCTAAAGGATGATTTGCAGTATATAATCCGCTATTTGGCCCTATAAATACATTATCACCAATTTGAATTGTAGCACAGTCCATCAAATAACAATTATGATTTATAAAGACTTGTTTCCCTAACTTAACGTTGTAACCATAGTCCACTTGAAATGGGCTCAACAACTCTAATTGTTGTGGTTCATATTGAAATATTTTTTCCAATAATTTCTGACGCTGTTCAACTTCACTTGGTTTTGTATAGTTAAGTTCACAGCATAAATCTTTAACATGAATCCTTTCCTCACCTAATGTTTCATCAAAGTTAGCATCATACCACTCTCCAGCTAACATTTTTTCTTTTTCCATCAAGATAACCCCTCCTTAATATTTTAAAATGGTTTATCGAATTATAAATCAATTAATGATGACTTCTATTTAAAATAACTCAATATACGGCACATCAAATTACCTGTATAGTTGCCTATGACATAACCTAAAGTTCCAATAATCAATTATGGTCTGACTAATTTAATACAAATCTTCCTTTAGCTATTGCTATTGCAGCTATTGTAGAACCACCAGCTGTGGCATTACTCGCTAATAAAATTGCTTCAATTTTAAAGTTAAGCCACATTCCAACCATTAAACTTAATCCTAAATTAACGATCAATATTATCATAACAAATATAAATAACAATGACGCTATTTTAATAATAGTAACAATAGATGCCGGTATTCTGATGACTACAAACAAGATATAAATCAAAATGTTCCTATTTCAAAAACACCAGCTCGTTTTTCAAAGAAGTCACCCCATAGACTACGACACATAAAGTGAGCATTGTTTACTATAAATAAAGATCTTCCCCTTTACTTTAACCAAATGTATCGCCAAAATTTTAAAGTCTTAAAATTTCAAACTCAATTCGTTTTTTAAATTTTCTGAAAATAAATTGTCATACTGCTTCGTTATTGATATTCTTATTTTGAGAATGCTTCAAACAAGGGGGACATAATTATGAAAGAAAAAATTGGTTTGATTCTCGGACCATTATTATTTATCATTTTTTATTTTATTCCAAGTATAACTGGTTTAGACGATGCACCAAGAGCCGTATTGGCCGTTACATTATTTGTAGCAACTTGGTGGATTACTGAAGCAATTCCAATACCAGCAACTTCTTTATTACCATTGTTATTATTACCATTAACCGGTGGCACTGATGAAAAAATAGCTGCAAGTGCTTATGCAGATCCTATTGTATTTATGTATATGGGTGGGTTCATTATTGCATTAGCTATAGAAAAGTGTAATTTACATAAACGTATTGCAATGACGATTATATCAATGATGGGTGCAAATAGTAATCGTATTATTTTAGGAACTATGATTGCTACTGCCTTTATCTCCATGTGGATTTCTAATGCTGCTACAGCACTGATGATGTTACCTATCGCACTTGCGTTGATACAAGAAATTAAAGAAGCTCAATTTTTAAAACCTGAATCAACTCATAAATTTAGTAAAGCACTATTGCTTACAGTTGCTTATTCTGCGTCTATTGGAGGTTTAGCTACTTTAATTGGATCGGTACCAAATGCTGTATTTGCAGCAGTTGCCGCTTCTAGTTTAGACAGAAAAATTTCATTTGCCCAGTGGATGATTTTCGCAGTACCTGTAACTGTTATCTTACTTGTTATTCTATACTTCATGCTCACAAAATGGTTGTTTAAAATTGATGATGCAGAAAAAATATCATCTGACTTCGCTAAAAAAGCATTGCATGATTTAGGTCCAATGCGTCGTGAAGAAAAACTTACCGGCCTCGTATTTTTACTTGTCAGTTTATTATGGATATTCGGTGGACTTATCCCAGATTCTATTCATGTTTCAGATACCGTAATCGCTATTTTAGGAGCTATTCTATTATTTTTAATACCATCTAAAAAACATAAAGGCGGTCTATTGGTATGGGATGATATGTCTAAATTACCATGGGGCATCTTATTACTATTTGGTGGTGGTCTATCGTTAGCTGCTGCTTTCGAAGACTCTGGTTTAACTAAATGGTTTGGCGGTATGCTCAGTGTCGTTAAACCATTACCGATGATATTAATTGTAGTTGTAATCACAACAGGTATCTTATTCTTAACTGAAGTGATGTCAAATACTGCTGTTTCGAATATGCTGATGCCAATAAGCATTGGTTTTGCTGCTGCAATAAGTCAAGATCCATTTATCATCATGGGTATTGTAGCATTATCGTCTACATGTGCATTTATGTTACCAATATCTACACCTCCAAATGCAGCAGTATTTAGTTCTGATGAATTAGACATGAAAGACATGGTTAAAGCAGGATTTATTTTAAATATCTTCGCAATAATTGTCATTTCATTCTTTGCTTATTTTTGGTTACCGATTGCCTTTGGCTTATAAATCATTTTATTTTAGAAATAATTTAATTAATAGGGCTAAGGTATGATGGTATATCTATACTGCGGACGCATGTTAAATTCACTTGAACGCATTATAATAAGTATATAAACTTATTAAAGGAGCATTTATTATGAAGCTATTAATCAAAGGAGCTATTGCTATCTTATTAATTTTAGGTGTTGCTAAGACATTCCAAGATCATGATGTAACAACTGAAGCAACAAACTATTACAATCAAATAAGAGAAGGTGAAGTGCTTCAAAATATTGAAAATATTAATTTCGACTCATTAAAAAATTTAAATTTCGATAACCTTAATCCTTCAGATTTCTTTTAAAGTTTAGATGTATAACATGTTCAAGAGGTTGAATGTAAAGTAACATAGGCCAAAACAAACATCGCATATTTATCGACTTTTATATTCAATGTTTGTAATTCTTTTTCAGCATATTGTTTTATATACTTCAGACTAAAGTCATCACTTAGGATATACATTCTAAGTTACAAACACGCCGATTGAAATGATTTTATTTCAATCGGTTTTCTAATACTTATATACCGCTTCAAAACTTCATCTAGAACTTTTGCTAACCTTCTCATATCTCTATCTAATCAACTTCCTTTAGATAGAAAACTAAATTATTTTAGGTATTTAGTAAGTCAATTAATTTTCAATATTCATACCTTATATTTAAATTAAAAAAGCTATGAAGAAATCTATCGTTATTGCTTTCTTCATAGCTTATCTTAGTATATTTAATTTGGAAAAACTAATTCTTAAATTATACTTCTACTTCTCTTATTTAAGATGTAATATAATCTCCGCCATTTACATGAATCACTTGTCCAGTAATATATGAACTATCTGCATATGATGCAAGAAAAACATATGATGGTGCTAATTCTGCTGGTTGCCCCCTTCTTCCCATTGCAGTATCTGAACCTTGATTTTCAACTTTATCTGCACTAAATGTAGCAGGAATTAATGGCGTATATATAGGTCCTGGTGCGACAGCATTTACTCTAATACCTTTATCGATTAATGTAGTAGCTAACGATCTTGTAAAGGCAACAATAGCACCTTTCGTCGCAGAATAATCAATTAAATGACCTGAGCCGCGATAAGCAGTTACACTCGTTGTATTTACAATTGCATCTCCGTTTTCAAGGTAAGGTACAGCAGCTTGCGAAAGAAATATCATACCAAATATATTGGTTTCAAATGTTTCCTTAACTTGCTCTGGTGTTATATCTTCAAATTGATCTCTCGGAAATTGAACACCACCGTTATTCACTAAAATATTTAAATCACCGAAGTCATTGATTACAGATTCAATCAATGCTTTAGATTCAGCAACATTTTTCAAATCATGTGCATATGCGTTTGCTTTGCCACCTAACGATTCGATTTGTTCAACCACATATTGTGCATCTTCGTGTTCATTATAATAGCCGATTGCAACCTCTGCACCTTCTTTAGCAAATAGTAGCGCTACTGAACGTCCAATACCAGAATCACCACCAGTAATCAACGCTACCTTTCCTTTTAATTTACCACCACTTTGATAGGAGTCCATGATCGAAATAGGTTGGGGGTTCATATCTTTTTCAATACCAGGTTGCTTACTCTGAGTATAACCTTTAATTTGTCTGTGAAATTCAGTTAAATTCATCCAATCACTCCTTCATATTCTATTATGCCCGTACCACCTGATTGATTTTCAAAACATTACTTGAATTTAACGTTTAATATTTCCCAGGTGATAATTGCATAAAAACATATCTTATTAAAGGTTATAGCAAGTAATCTATTTTTGTATTACTATTTTTTCTTATCATAAAATAGCTAATACTTTCATAATTGAATAATTGTTTATCATCAATTTCTTTCATAACGCACTCTTAATTTTATAATTAATGCTATATTGAGTGCTTCACAATTCGACTTGAGTGTAAAATAGACATAATAGCAAATATCATAAATATAATTGAGTATACAATCATCACAACATAAACTGGCAACATATTTGTAGAGTTCATGATTTTCATATATGCCTTCGCAGCAAAATAGGCATGTAATAATGATATAACTAATGGCAATGCAAAATTAAATATTACCTTTAACGTCAATCCTTTTAACATATCTCTGTGTGTATAACCAATTTTTCGTAAAATTCTATAGTTAGACATTTCATCCTCAGTTTCATCCATTTGTTTAATATAAATGATACAACCCGCTGCAATTAAAAAGGCTAAACCAAGAAATGATGTCACAAATAATAAAATGCCAATTGAATTATCTAAATCTTGTCTAATAATTTTTTGAGATTCTATATTAGGATTAACTTGTTTTAATATTTTATTTGCAACTGGCCAATCTTTCTTATTTAATAAATTATATCCGTATTGTTTATTAATTTCTTTACTATGTGCACTGAGTTTCTCATATTGTTCTGCACTGACTAACAAAACAGGTTGCCCATAAGTCGCATCCGCTCTAAAATCAACCGTCCGTTGATCACCTATCACTTTAAAGCTTTCAGACGATTGACCTTTAAATTGAATTGTTTTATTCAAATTATATTTAACCATGCCTCCACCAATCGTGGAAACATTAATTAATTTCGCTTTATTCCCATGTACATCTTTATCTTTAAAAAACTCATTACTAGTAATAAACATAGCAGTCGGATTTGACATCAACGAATTGCCTTGTTTAACAAAAAAATCATCATTAGCAATCTTTAAATCTGCTACCTCTTTATATATTGGTTTAAATGGTATATGCGCTTGTTCTAATTTTTGTTCGAATTGTTGAGATTGTTTTTCCGAATTCAAATTAAAATCTTGAGGAGAAGATTCATAAATATTGTCGTCAATTGACGATTTACTGATTGCTCCAAAGCATAAAACGGTCACTGTTACAGCAGATAATGTAGCTATAATAGTCAGAGAAAGTGCATTTTTTTTCATTTTATGCATTATAGAAGAAGTAAATACAACATCAGTAATTGAAATCTTCCCTTGTTTTAGTCTTTTGAGGCTTTTGAAAATGAGTGATACTGAACTTCTGAAAAATAAATAGGCACCAACCGTCGTTAAGAATAATATTGCAAAGACGAGAAACATAATTGCATTACTGTATTTTCCAAACATTTCAGTAGACAAATAGTAGCCTAAGATGACCATTGCAATGCCAACAATACCTGATATTAATTCTAATAAAGTTACTTTTGCCTGATTAACTTCCGTCTTTGTATTATCATTCATCATCGTTAAAATACTACGTCTTCGTAAAAACCAAAAACATTGAATCAATATTAATATAAATGAAAGACACAATAATATGATTGTTTGCGTAACCGCAAGCGGTTGGAAAGTTAATGCGACACTTGTTCTAACACTCAACACTTTTAATACAATCATCAATAATATCTTTGATCCAAACACACCAATTATCATTCCAAGTATACCCGTAACTAAAAACATTGCTGTTTGTTCAATCAAGAGCATACGCATAATATTATTTCTTGTTAAACCAATTAATTGATATAATGCGAATTCTCGTGTTCTTCTCTTAACAAACAAGTGATTAGCATACATTAAAAATATAACAATAATAATAAATAGAAAATTCGCTCCAACCTTAGAACCTTCTTGAATAATTTTCATAGAATTATCATTATTAATACTATTTGTATATTTCAAAGTTACAAAACTAAAATAAAGCACAATACTTACAATCAATGAAAATATATACATCGCATAATGACGAATATTCTGTTTAAAATTTTTCAATACAATTTGATTAAAGCTCATTTGTTACACCACCTAAAGCCGTTTGCATATGAATAATATTCTTATAAAAGGCTTGGTTCGTATCATCACCTTGGTATATTTCTGAATGGATATTACCATCTTTTAACATAATTACTCTATTTGAAAAACTTGCCGCAACTGGATCGTGTGTAACCATAACAATCGTAGCATTCATTTTTCTGTTCATTTCTTCTAATCTATTTAACAGGTCTTGCGCACTTTTTGAATCTAAAGCACCCGTTGGTTCATCTGCAAATATGATAGCTGGTTTGTGGACAGATGCTCGTGCTGCTGCTGTTCTTTGTTGTTGACCTCCTGATATTTCATCAGGATATTTATGACCTAAATCTTTAATACCTAATGCCTCAGTTACTTCATTATAATTATTTTCTTTTTCTTGTTTAGTTAATTTTTGGATTGATAATGGCAACATTATATTTTCTTTTACTGTTAAAGTGTGTAGCACACTATAATCTTGAAAGATAAAACCTACTTCTTTTTTTCGAAAATCCGCTAATGCTTTATTACTCATTTTATTTATCTGATTACCGTTGATTTCTACTGTTCCACTCGTTAAATAATCTATAGAACTAATAACATTTAACAAAGTTGTCTTACCAGATCCTGAAGGACCCATAATCGTTACAAATTCACCTTTTTCAATAGTAAAATCGATTCCCTTTAACACTTCTTGTTGTTGATGCTTATTGCCATATTTTTTAGTTAATCCTTCAACTTTTAAAATTGTCATGTCTTTCACTCCTTGCTTACTTGTTTATAAATTTATTGTAGCGGAACATCAAAATCTTGACGTTTGATTTATATTACAAAGCATTCTATTAAAATAACAACTTTGTCACACGACCTAAAATCTATTAAAACCACTTTATACTTTACATTGAATTTTAATAACTTTTTACTTTAAATACTATGATATAATAATCCAGTTAAATTATTCTTAAGGAGTATCAAAATGATAAATAAATTAAAACGCGAATGGCTAACCGCCCCAGGTACAAATATATTAGCCGGTATTGTCGTAGCACTTGCTTTAATTCCAGAAGCCATTTCTTTCTCAATCATTGCAGGTGTAGATCCTATGGTTGGTTTATATGCCTCCTTTATAATTGCTGTTGTTATATCATTTGTTGGTGGTAGACCTGCCATGATATCCGCTGCCACGGGTTCCGTTGCTCTTGTTGTCGTCCCCTTAGTGAAAGATCATGGTTTACAATATTTACTAGCTGCCACTATTTTGATGGGTATCATTCAAATTTTATTTGGAATTTTAAAAGTTGGACATTTGATGAAATTCATTCCAAATTCCGTAATGATTGGTTTTGTGAATGCTTTAGCAATTATGATTTTCACTACTCAAATAAAGCATATCTTTGGCATCTCTATTCCGACATATCTCTTTGTCATTATCACCTTACTCATTATTTATTTGTTGCCACGTATATTCAATAAGATACCTGCGCCGCTTATTGCAATCGTATTATTAACAATTGTATCAATTTATACAAATGCTGATATAAAAACAGTTGGCGACTTGGGGGAAATTAAGCGGACATTGCCCAATTTTTTAATTCCCGATGTACCTTTCACTTTTGAAACTTTAAAAATCATTTTGCCGTATTCCCTATCTATGGCAGTTGTAGGACTAGTTGAAAGTTTACTTACCGCACGTATCGTCGATTTAGCAACTGATACTTATAGCAACAAGAACTTAGAATCACGTGGCCAAGGTATCGCTAACTTTATCACTGGTTTCTTTGGATCAATGGGCGGCTGTGCAATGATTGGTCAGTCTGTCATTAATGTACGATCAGGCGCAACAACACGACTATCAACATTAACCGCTGGATTATTTTTAATAATTTTAATCATTGTATTTGGTGATTGGGTAATACAAATTCCAATGCCTATATTAGCAGCTATCATGGTTATGGTTTCGATTGGTACATTTGATTGGAAATCCTTTAAATTTATAAAGCGTGCGCCGCGTACAGATGCAATGGTCATGATATTAACGGTAGCAATTGTATTGCTTACGAATAATCTAGCCCTTGGGGTAATCGTTGGTGTCATTGTTAGTGCATTATGTTTCGCTACTAAAATATCTAAAGTTAAAGTTGAACAAAATGTACACAATCAAACTATTCATTATAAGATCACAGGACAAATTTTCTTTGTTTCTATAGATACCATGATGAATCAATTAGATTTAAATCTAAAACATCACACAATATATTTAGACTTTAAACAAGCTCATTTATGGGATGATTCTGCAGTTAATGCTATCGACACACTAGTCGAAAATTACAGTAAAAAGCAAAATACCGTTTACGTCCAACATTTAAATAAAGACAGCAAAAAAATCGTAACTGAACTAACAAAAATTAATCACCAGCACTTATTGTAAATGTGAAATAAACTTAAAAAACCGCTCATACGCAGAACTTACTGCGTATGAGCGGTTTTTTTATAATCTTTATTGTTGACACTTATACGGGTAGGGGGTATATTGTAGTTAAATGATTGATACCTCTCCAATTAATAACTAAATAGCCTTACATAAATATAAAGGAGGATAATTTTATGTCAGAACATAAAAGCACAACATACGATATTACAGGTATGACCTGTGCTGCGTGCGCAAATCGTATCGAAAAGAATTTAAATAAACTAAATGATGTAACTGCGAATGTGAATGTTACAACAGAGAAAGCAACCGTAACTTATGACCCCAAAAATACTTCTGAAGCACAAATTACAGACAGCATCGAAAAAACGGGTTATGGTGTTGCTACGGAACACGTAGAGTTAGATATCATCGGCATGACTTGTGCCGCATGTTCAAATAGGATAGAAAAAGTGTTAAATCGAATGGATGGTGTAAATAACGCAAGTATTAACCTTACTACTGAAAGTGGCGCTATCGATTACAATCCGAACAGTGTAACAACCAACGATTTAATTAAAAAAATACAAAATATTGGTTATGATGCTCATACCAAACAAAATAATATACAAAAAACATCTAGAAAAGAAAAAGAATTAAAAGAAAAACGATTAAAACTTATTATTTCAGCTATATTAACCGCACCATTATTACTGACAATGCTTGTTCATTTATTCGGGGTACCTTTGCCGCGTATATTTATGAATTCTTGGTTCCAATTTGCACTTGCAACACCCGTTCAATTCATCATTGGCTGGCAATTCTACCTAGGTGCTTATAAAAATTTAAAAAATAAATCAGCAAATATGGATGTATTAGTTGCCTTAGGTACAAGTGCTGCTTATTTCTATAGTATTTATGAAATGATCAAATGGCTAATTCATTCAAATATGGAACCACATCTGTATTTTGAAACAAGTGCAGTACTTATCACTTTAATTCTTTTAGGAAAATATTTGGAAACACGTGCCAAAGCACAAACAACGAATGCTTTAAGTCAATTAGTGAATCTACAAGCTAAGGAAGCACGTATTTTCAAAGATAATAAGACTATAATGGTGCCATTAAGCGAAGTAAAAGTTGGGGACCATTTAATCATTAAACCCGGAGAAAAAATACCTGTAGATGGTACAGTCATTAAAGGAACAACTTCAATAGATGAATCTATGCTTACCGGAGAATCTATACCAATCGAAAAAAATATTAGCGACAATGTCATTGGTGCAACAATGAATAAATATGGCACAATTACTGTTGAAGCAACAAGAATTGGAAAAGATACCGCGTTATCTAATATTATTCAAACGGTAGAATCAGCTCAAAGTTCTAAAGCACCGATTCAGCGACTCGCTGATATTATATCTGGTTATTTTGTACCTATCGTCGTTGCAATTGCAATACTCACATTTATTATTTGGATTGCAATCGAGCAACCAGGTCAATTTGAACCTGCTCTCGTTTCTGCAATCGCCGTATTAGTTATTGCTTGCCCTTGTGCGCTTGGTCTTGCTACTCCTACTTCTATAATGGTAGGAACTGGTAAAGCCGCCGAAAATGGCATCTTATTCAAAGGCGGAGAACATATTGAACGCACACATGAAATTGACACTATTGTCTTAGATAAAACTGGCACAATTACAAATGGCCAGCCCGTTGTCACCGTATTTGAAGGTAGTAAAGATACGCTACAGTTACTTGCATCTGCTGAAAATGGTTCGGAACATCCATTAGCCGATGCAATCGTGACATATGCTATCAATAATAATATTGAGTTAATAGAACCTCAACATTTTGAAGCTATACCTGGAAGAGGTATTTCAGCGACATTTAATAACCAACATATCTTAGCTGGAAATCAACGATTAATGTCAGAAAATAACATTGATACTACAGAATACGAATACCAATTACAACAATATGAAGATGATGGACATACTGTAATGTTCATAGCCATAGATGGCCAAGCCAAAGGTATCATTGCTGTAGCAGATACTGTTAAATCAAATGCAAAAACAGCCATCAAAGCACTACATGATTTAGGAATCGATGTTGTAATGTTGACAGGTGATAATGCACGCACAGCAGATGCCATTGCTAAACAAGTCAATATCGATACAGTTATTGCACACGTATTACCTGAAGAAAAAGCCTCTAAAATTGTTGAAATACAACAAAGCAACCACAAAGTTGCTATGGTTGGTGATGGTGTAAATGATGCACCTGCACTTGTTCAATCAGATATAGGTATCGCAATAGGAACAGGTACCGAAGTGGCTATAGAAGCAGCAGACGTTACCATTCTTGGCGGCGATCTACTGCTAATACCTAAAGCAATAAAGGCAAGTAAATATACTATCCGTAATATCCGTCAAAATCTATTTTGGGCATTAGGTTATAATGTAGCTGGTATTCCTATTGCTGCATTAGGCTTACTAGCACCTTGGATTGCAGGTGCAGCAATGGCACTAAGTTCAGTAAGTGTAGTGACAAATGCTTTACGTTTAAAAAGAATGAAATTATAGTTAATTCTATACAACAATTTATAAGGAGGTGAATGTTATGGCTAAAGAAATTATCACAGTAGAAGGTATGAGTTGTGATCATTGCAAACAAGCTGTTGAAGGCGCATTAACAAATCTTAATGGTATAACTACAGCTGAAGTAAACCTTTCTGAAGGCAATGTCACAGTCGATTACGATCCATCACAAGTTACAACAAATAGCATGAAAGATGCTATTGAAGATCAAGGCTATGATGTGAAATAGCACAATAATAGAGCCTAATATCATCAAAGTGCGTTGATGATATTAGGCTCTATTTTTTTATTATATAATTAATTTACACGCAAAGAAGTATCTCCTGTTTGCAATACTTCTATCGTAGCATCTAATGCATCGACAATTAAATTTTTTACAGCTGCATCGGTATAAAAAGCGATATGTGGTGATAAAATAATATCTTTTCGTTTAATGAGCGAAAGTAATAATGGATCTTCCAATTCTACACCACGTTGATCACTCGGAAATAATCCTTTCTCACCTTCATATGTATCTAATGCTGCACCTTTAATAATTCCCTTATCAATTGCCTCAATCAAAGCACTCGTTTTCACCACTGTACCTCGAGCACAATTAATAAATACCGATCCTTCTTTAAAATTAGAAAACAACTGCGCATCAAATAAATAATCATTTTCTTCACTAGCTGGTATATGAACAGTGACAATATCAGCTTCTTGAACTATTTCTGTAATTGTATCTTTATAGGTTAGTATAGACTGTAGTTGTTCATTTTTTATGACATCATATGCTAATACTTTTGAACCAAACCCATTTGCGAATATTTTTGCAACAATACTTCCAATACGTCCTGTACCAATAACTGCTACTGTTAAGTCTTTTATAGATTTAGATAATATAGCCGGTTGCCAACGAAAGTCTTGCTCCTCTGTCTTTTGTTGTATATCATTGTAATTGCGCACTAAATTCAAGGCTTGTGAAACTGTGTATTCTGCTATTGATTCTGGTGAATATGATGGTACATTGGAAATAATCAAATCGTATTTGTTCGCTAAATCAAAATCATAACAATCATATCCAGCACTTCTTTGAGCAATTTGTTTTATACCATATGTATTTAACTTACTATAAACCATTTCAGTTAATGGTAGCTGTTGAGATAACGACACACCATCAAAACCTTGTACGCTATCAACTGTTTCTTCAGTCAATAATCGATGATCTAAATCTACAGACACTTCATTTTCCACTGCCCATGATTCAATATAAGGAATATCTTCTTCTCTCACACCAAATAGTTTAATTTTTGTCATAGATAACACGCCCTTTTAATTATATAAATAACTCAATGATTGCAAACGATTTGCTGCCTCTAAAAGCTGTTCATCATCAAGTGCTAACGAAATTCGCACATAGTTACGTCCACGGTCTCCAAATGGTATACCAGGTGCCGCTAAAATAGATTTTTCTGCTAATAAATATTCAACAAATGCTTCCCCATCATAGCCTTTCGGAGTAGCCAACCATAAAAATATACCACCCTTCATAGGTTCAAATGGGATATTTTTATCAGATAATTTAGCTTCAAATACATCTCTTCTGCGTTTGAAAGTGTCACTTTGTTCCTCTAAAAATGTATCATAATGATTTAAAGCGTATGTCGCAGCATCTTGCAATGCCCCAAACATACCTGCATGTGTGTGTGTCTGGAATTTTTTTAGTGCTTGTATCACATCTTTATTACCTACAGCGAATCCAACCCTAAAGCCAGACATATTATACCCCTTAGATAATGAAAACACTTCAATAGCAACATTCTTACTATTTGGTGCCTGTAAAATACTTGGATTTTTTTGATCAAAACCAAATGCACTATAGGCAAAGTCGTGTACGATCTTAGTCTTCGTTCCATTAAAACGTTGTATAGCTTCATCAAATACATCAGATGTTGCCACTGATCCAGTTGGATTATTAGGATATGTTAAATAGATTAGCTTCGTATTATCTAGTACAGACTGCTCAATTTTATCCCATTCTGGTAAATAGTCAGGCGAATTTAAAGCAAGTGGCTTAGGAATAGCATCTGCTAATTTTACCCCCGCTAAATAATCAGTGTAACCTGGGTTTGGTAACAAAACATACTCATCAGGATTAACTATGCACTGTGGTAAATTAACCAATCCATTTTTTGTTCCATACAATATGCAAACTTCATCTTCTTTATCTAATTCAACTTGGTATTGACGTTGATAAAAATCAACAATCGCTTGTTTAAAACTATCTTTACCATGAAAAGCAACATATTTTTGGTTTTCTGGTATATGTAACGCTTTACTAAAACACTCTAAAATACCATTAGGTGTTGCTCCATCAGGTATACCAACTGCCATATTGATTAAAGGTAAAGGTCCATGTTCTACTTTTTGCCCCATCGTCTTGCCAAAATAACTGTCAGGAATCTGAGATAATCTATCTGACATTACCATAAATTGACCTCCTTAAATAAAAAACTATATACCGAACTTTAGCGGCATATAGTCTCATCCTATGTCCCTATCTTTCAAGTCTATTGCTTGTTGGATTTAGCACAGTACAATTAAAATGTCTGTTGCTGAAGTATCATCAGGCCAATTCCCTCAACTTCTCTGGATAAGTTAATCATATTAAATTACTCATAATTTTATCAGAATATTCTAACTTGTCAATGTAAAAAAAGGACGACCCTTATGGATCGCCCTTTATCTATATTGTTAAGCATTTAATGGTTTAATTAAATCTTACCACCAGTTGTTAGATGAACGGAAAGCTAAAGCAGCGTCTACTGAACCATAACGTTCTTTAGCGTAGTTAAGCATACCTTGAGTTTGTGTTGCAACTGAACCTGTTCCCCAAGATTCTTTAGTTTGACCTAAACCTCTGTATCCTAATTCGTTAACAGCATTTGGGTTACCGCTTGATTCAGGTAATACAATAGTATTCCACATTTCTTCAGTACCACCAGCAGCTAAGAATTGAGATTTAACTGATCCACCAGTTGAAGCAGCTTGTGTTTTAGCAGCTTCGTAAGTTTTAGTAGCTGTGCTTGTTTGAGAAGTTTGTACATTTGAGTTTGATGAAGCTTTTGGAGCTTCTACTGCTTCTACTTGAACATTGCTTGATTGTTGTTGTGAACTTACTTCGTTTGATGATTTTTCATTAGTGTTTGTAGATGCTTGCGCACTTACATCTTGTTGAGCTGAGTTAGATGATACGTTAGAAGTTGCACTTTGTGCACCAGCAGCGTTATAACTCCATGAGAATGATTGACCATCTGAATCAAATTTATATTCGAATCCGCCTACTACAAAGTCATAGTGGTAAGCACCAGCGTGTAATGGTTTTTCGTTTAATTCTGAAGCATTGCTTTGAGCTAATTCAGCTAAGTGTGCTTTGTCAATGTTTTGCTCTGAAGCGTGTGCTTGATTTTGATCTGCTTGAGTTGCGTATCCTGTTACACCTAATGCTACTGCTAATGATGATGCTAAAATAGTTTTCTTCATAATAAAAAAATCCTCCAAATTTAATTCTTTTCTAAAAGTAATTTATATTTTCGTTAATAAAATTATCGTATCTGCTAATATCGTTTAAAATTTATGTCCAATTTTTTGACCACAAATAATATACCATAAATTTCGCGTATTTATATTACATGTATATAACAAAACTTTACAAAAACAGCTCATATATGTAATATTGCAATCTCTTTGTTTTATTTTGCAACGCTTATAATAGCTAAGATAGCGCTATCATATTATGTAAAAAGTTGTTATTACAGGTTAAATTACTACTTTTTCGATTAATTAATTATTTTCTGAATTATTACAACTGCTCTCTTTGTAATAATTCTGTAATATAAAGAAACGCTAAAAATTATATTTATTGGGGCAAAACTTGTAATTTTTTATTTTCAGAAAATTCAATCAGTTGTTTATATATCCCTCTATAACAGTTTTTTTATTTCTACAAAAAAAGATACCCACTTCTAATTTACAGAAATTGTGAGTATCTATTCTTATTATTAAAATAATTAACTGCATGTTAATAATATCAATTCTATGCTAAAAATTTGAAAATATCTCTATTATAAAGTTTTAGTACACGCATATAGAATGCGTTCACGAAGTACCCTATCGTGAATGGAATAATGAAAAATGCAATCACTACCATTAGTAAGTTTAATAATAGAGAATGTTCCATAAATCTAAATGCACTAATTGGTCCTACTAATCCTATAATACCAAAACCAGCTGATTCTTTTGTACCACCTATTCCAATGAATGCTCCAGCAAATCCTGTAATAAGCGCTGTTGTAAATATAGGTAACAATATAATTGGATGTCGTACCATGTTCGGTATCATCATTTTAACTCCGCCTAAAAAAATTGTTAGCGGGACACCGGCTCTATTAATTTTAATTGTTCCTGCCACAAGTACTGCTTCACAGGCTACAATACCTAATGAAGCTGAACCAGCTGCCAATCCACTGATTCCAATTGCTAATGCCGTTGCAACTGTTGAAATAGGGGATATAATAAGAAAACTAAATACAAGCGCAATCAACATTGACATTAAAACAGGCTGTAATTCTGTAAATGAATTAACTAAACTACCTATACCTGTCGTAATCATCTTTACAAATGGTAGGAGTAAAACACCTAGTAAACTTGCTAAAACACCAACAAAAGTTGGCAATATAATCAACGTAAGACTGCCAAAACGTTCTCCAATAACTAATATTATAAATACAGCTATGGCCGCAGTTATCATCGTATTAATTAAATCACCTACACCCATTAAGACCCAGGCACCTGATTTAAATTGTGCGACACCACTGCCGATAAAAGCCGAACTCGCTACGACTGCTGTTGCCAACGGAGATAATTTAAATCGCATTGCGATTAACGCACCTACTAGAATAGGTACCGTAAATTGAATACTTTCTACTATTTGAAGTAGTGTTTGAAATATTTGGTACTTAGGCGCTAATAGTTTGAACAATTCCCCTAAAATTGCATTAGGTATTAATCCAGCAACAATAGCAATTGCTACGCCCGATAATACATTATTAATAAACTGTCTCGTACTTACCTTTATCATAGAAGTTCCTCCTAAGTTGTGATAGGTACTTAATATATCATATTTTCTAAATTTTCAGAATATTAATTTCAGTTTTAAATTATATAATTTCAGTTAGAACCTTACTTCATTAATTCAGCCTTTAAGACTAAACCTTGCCGATCATTTTCGAAAAATTCTATTTTACATAGTTCATACGCATTCGATAGATTCTTATCAAACTGCTCCCATAACCAAAAAGTAATGTTTTCTGCCGTTGTATTCATTTCAGGCAATGTATCATTTAATAATTGCTTATCTAAATAAGGTGCAATGTGCTCATCATAAAGTTTATCTACAATATTAAAATCTAATGCTAAGCCATAAGCATCTATTGGAGATAAGATCTCGACATTAAAATGATATAACTGATTTTTTAAATCTTTATATGCCGTTTCAGAAAAGTAAATTCTATTATCACACACAAATTGAAATTTATTTTTGATTAATACCTTATTACTTCTATATTGATAAGTTTTAGGGGGACGAATGTGGTCAAATTTATTCATATAAATACCTCCTGTTTTAGTTTGTTTTACCCTTTTTCCACAATATAAATTGAAATACAATGTTTTTAATTGATTGTTATTGGTAAAGGTAAAAATGATATACCTTTAAAACAGGAGTGATTTTTTATGTCAATCAAGACACAACGTATTTATGATGAAAAAGATGATAATCAATTATCTGGATTACGCATTCTAGTTGATCGTGTTTGGCCAAGAGGCATCTCTAAGGAACAAGCTAACATAGACTATTGGTTAAAAGATATTGGACCTTCTTCTAATTTAAGAAAATGGTTCAATCATGATGCAGATAAATTTTTTGAATTCAAATCACGTTATCAGAAAGAATTAAAAAATAATAAAGACCAGGCTGAAGCATTTCAAAAATTAAATGAATTAATTTCTGATGCAAATGATGATGTAATTTTATTGTTTGGAGCCAAAGATACTGAACATAACCAAGCGGTTGTTTTACAATCATTATTAAAATAATTTAAGTTATATTCATTACATCAATACAAATTTTGTCTAATCATTACAACTCAAACAAACTATTTTCACCATCAGGTAATTTTTTGATAAATGCTTCTGGGTTTTCTGCAAATCGATTTCCCACCCCATCTTTCATCCTTTGAAAATGTATGTGCGAGCCGGTTGTTTGTTCTCCTGTATTACCAGAAAGTGCAATAATTTCTCCGGCTTTCACTTTATCTCCAACTTTCACTTTAAATGTATTTAAATGCATATACCATTGATGGTACTGACCATTATCTTCTTTAATTTGTACTACTTTACCACCTAATTTATCCTTAAAAGTATTTGTAACAACGCCATTTGTGGCTGCTTTGATAGGTGTATCTTCTGGCAAATCAAAGTCTATTCCATAATGTTTCCCTTCAAAATCACTATATCTATATTTCCCAAATGTTTCTGTCTTTCTACTACCATTGAACATTGTTTGAAAATCATTGTCAGATTCTCCAGGGTCATGACTTTGTTCTGTATATAACTTTGTAATTGTTTCTTTAATTTCAACATGATATTTATAAAAAAATAATATAGCTCCAATTACAATTATACTGACAATTAAAAATTTGATAAATTGCTTCAATAAAATAAAGACCTCCTATTTAATGGATTCGTATAATAATTATACGAACCTAAAAAACACAAAGCGAACAATTGATTTTATAATTATTGTTTCATGTTTATTATAAATAACTTAAACCCATGTTCTATGTTATAAAATCAACATTAAAATAGCTTTATAAAACAAAAGCGATTTAGCTAGTGTTTTATAAAGCATGATTTTAAAATTGCTATTTTTTTCATTTTAAAATGACTAGAAAATTATAATTTATTATAGCTCTGCAAAATATTTTCTATTAGATCCCAAACTTCATCTACGTGTACATCTATTGCAAAATTCGCATTTTTTTCTTTCTGTGTTATATCATTTAAATCAACTGACATAGTACCATAAGTCAATTCACTATTACATTCAATATCAATATGCGTGTATTGCATTGTAAATAACTCTGGTTGTAACAAATACAGTATTGTACATGCATCATGAATTGGACCACCATCCATATTAAAATGTGTCTTATATGTTGATTTAAAAAATTCTAATAATTCTACAACAAAACCCGCAATTTCGTTATCTATTTTCTTAAAACGTGCACTAATTTCATCTGTTGCTAATACTCGGTGTGTAACATCTAAACCAAAAACATTAATTGGCACACCACTTTCGAAGACTCGTTTTGCTGCTTCGGCATCCACCCAGATATTGAACTCTGCAGTTGGTGTCCAATTACCAAATGTGCCACCACCCATAATTGTTATCATTTCAATATTTTCAACAATTTTAGGATCTTTATTCATTGCCATTGCAATATTTGTTAAAGGTCCAGTTGCAACTATCGTAACTTTCGAGTCACTTTGATTAATTTTTTCGATAATGGTGTCTACTGCATGCATATCTGTGGGTTTTAATGCAGGTACTTTGGGTAATTCAGGACCATCTAACCCAGTTTCACCATGAATCTCTGATGCAAACGCAGCTGCTTTAATAAGCGGCCTTGAAGCACCTACTGACACCTCGATGTCTAGTCTTCCCATTATATCTAAAACATTTAATGCATTATTCGTATTTTTCTCTACTGATTGATTACCGGCTACTGTTGTTACTGCTAGTATATCCAATGGACTTTGTTTTGCACCCGCAAGTATTAGTGCAATTGCATCATCATGCCCTGGATCACAATCCATAATAATCTTCTTTGTCATTTTTCTTCACTCCAAATCACTGAAATATAAATGTACAATTTCAAATTAGTGGTGTCATGAGTGTCGTGTATGTTTTTTATACTGTTGGTACATAAGCGCTAAAATAATTAGCCACAATGGTGCAAGTAATACGCCTATTCTTGTTTCTGGATTAACTAGTAACACACCAAAAATAAAGACGAAAAATATAATTATAGCGATGGCCATCTTTCTTCCACCTGGCAATTTAAACTTACTTTGTTTGTGTAAATCTGGTCTTTGTTTCGTATACCTATAATATGCAATTGTAATTAAAGTCCATAAAAATATATTTAAGACAGTTGAAACTGTACTAATATACACAAACACCGTTGTCGCATTTGGTATAAAATAATTTAATAATACAGCAATAAATAAAAATGAACTTGTAATTAAAATTGCTGTGATTGGTACACCTTTTTTATTAGTCACTTGGAACCGTGGCGGTGCTTGTTGTCTATCAGCAAGTCCGAATAATGTTCGACTATTTGCAAAAATACCACTATTACAGGCTGATGCTGCTGCAGTTAATACAACAAAATTAATAATACCAGCTGCAAATGGGATCCCAACAAGTGCAAATAATTTTACAAATGGACTATCCTCAGGATCTAATTTGTTCCATGGAATAATTGAAATAATTACAGCGATTGCACCTATATAAAACAAGAGTATTCTAAAAGGGACACTATTGATTGCTTTTGGAATTGTCTTATGAGGGTCTTTTGTTTCACCTGCCGTAATACCTATAACTTCAATACCTAAAAAGGAAAAAATTGCCATTTGGAATGACATAAAAAATCCAGAAATACCATTTGGGAAAAAGCCACCATGTGTATAAATATTTGAAATAGATGATGTGCCATAAGGTGTTTGATAAGCCATAACAATCATGATAATACCCACGATAACTAATGCCATGATTGTCCCTACTTTTATTAAAGCAAACCAAAACTCCAATTCTCCAAATAAGCGAGTACTCAATAAATTAAAATACATTAATAGTAACACGCAAGCAAAAGCTGA
The DNA here is from genome assembly GCF_022346615.1 of Staphylococcus sp. ACRSN. Classification (GTDB taxonomy): domain Bacteria; phylum Bacillota; class Bacilli; order Staphylococcales; family Staphylococcaceae; genus Staphylococcus. The sequence continues at coordinate 47,292 of NZ_JAKRNS010000006.1, forward strand.
CAGCCAGTTTGGTATTTGTGGAAACCAAAACGACACATACTTTGCAACTGCCGTCACTTCTGCCATACCAGAAATAATCCAAGTAAGCCAGTATGTCCAACCTGTAATAAATCCAGCAAGTGAACCGACATATTCATTTGTTATATCAGCAAATGAATTAAATTTAGTATCTGAAAGTAGCATTTCTCCCATAGCTCGCATAAACATAAATAATACAAAACCAACGATTATGTAAGTCAGTAAAATGGATGGCCCTGCCAAATGTATCGACTGTCCTGCTCCTAAGAATAAACCAGTCCCAATTGCTCCCCCGATGGCAATTAACTGTATATGCCGATTACTTAATTCTCTCTTTAATTGATCAGCCATAATTTCAACCCCTTAAATTTGAAATTATACTCTTTAATCATACTACGCCTTATTGACAGTATCTAATTTAGTCTAAAGAATTAGTATTTAATTATTGTTAATGATTAAAAAATACAACAATATTTATTAATAGTTTACCCTTGCCAATATTTAAAAAACTGTTAAATTAAAATTATTAACTTATTTTTATGAAAGGCGGTATTAAATGAAAGCGATATTAATTGGTATTTTAGGTGCGATGTTTTTCTCTGTTACCTTTATCTTAAATCACGCCATGTCAGATTCAGGTGGCAGTTGGCTTTTCAGTTCGTCTTTACGTTTTATCTTTATGTTTCCATTTCTATTTATTTTTGTTTGGATTCAAAAAAGACATCATATTATTTTCAAACATATTAAAGCTCATTATATACAGTGGTTAATTTGGAGTACTTTAGGATTTGTCTTCTTTTACATACCAATTACTTTTGTATCCAATTTCAGTCCAGGATGGCTTATATCTGCAACATGGCAATTAACGATTATCTGTGGTCTCTTACTTGCCCCCTTATTTTATGAATATATAGAACATAATCAACAAACTATCAAAGTGAGAGAACGTATTTCATGGCGTTCCTTGGCAACTTCAAGCATTATGATATTTGGTGTTGTTTTGGTTCAAATACCACATATATCCAATATACAAATGCAAACTTTTATTTTATCAGTTGTGCCTTTAATCGTTGCCGCTTTTTGCTATCCACTAGGGAATCGAAAAATGATGGAGCTTGTAGACAACGAATTAACTACTGTAGAACGTATTTATGGAATGACCTTGGTTACTTTACCAATTTGGATTATAATATTTTTAATTGGTGTCCTTACAAAAGGCTTACCATCATCAAGTCAAGTCGTCCAAACATTTTCTGTCGCAATATTTTCTGGTCTCATTGCAACAGGATTATTTTTCTATGCAACTAACATAGTAAAAGACAATCAATCTAAACTAGCTGCCGTTGAATCTACACAAGCAACTGAAATTATCTTCACATTAATAGGTGAAATGATGTTTTTAGGTCTACCATTACCAGATTCAATAAGCCTTATAGGCATTGCCTTAATCACTTTTGGTATTTGTATATATAGCTTTATGAGTACATTTATAAAAGAAAAACAAACTGAAATTACGTAACGTCATTGCTATTATTCATAAATATATTTCTATATGTATACCCATTCAATCATTTAAGCTACTACATTGACATAGTGGACAGAACGACGGATACTTTAAATGTTTATTGCACATAAAAATTAAGAGGAGATGCATAAATTATGTCTACAACATACACTGATCCACGTGTTTCCAGAACTAAGGCCCTATTAATGAATGCTTTTCGTGAAATCGCAAAAGAAAAGAAAATCCATACTATTACCGTAAAAGATATTACGGACAAAGCTACGGTCAATAGAGCTACGTTTTATGCACACTTTTATGATAAATACGATATTATGGATTATACAATTTCAGAAACAATTCTTAACAATCTAAACGAGACATTAGATATTGCTGATAAATTAGATGAATCTACATTGCGCACGCTTTTTATAAAAATAACAAGCTATATCGAAGAAACACATAATGAATGTAAATTAAATAGTAAAGCCTATGGTGAAGTCGTAGAAAAACGTGTTAAAGAAGAATTAGAAGATATTTTCCTAACATTAATAGAAGATGAAAATCCAAACCAAGATAGAGAGATGCTTGCCTCTAGTGCTAGATTTCTTTCTTGGGGATTATACGGCATCGCTAAACATTGGTTTGAAACAAGCACACATTCTGCAGAAGACTACATTAAAAAATCTTTGCCTTTTTTAGTCAATCATTTATCTTACTAAATAAAAAACGCCCTATAATAAGTTGAAGTATTTCATTTAGCGTAAACATTACAATGTTACATTTCAACTTAACTTTAGGGCGTTTTTATAATTTCAAATATTTAATGATTCATGCTGACTATACTATTCGTTATTATCATTTATAAACTTCAATACGTCACCAGTAATGGCTACTGCATTATTACTTTCACCTTCGATGCCACCATGATGTAATCCAATAAGTTGGTTATTCGCATTGAATACTGGTGAACCAGAGTTACCTCCAAAAGTACTTGCATCATATGTTAATTCTGTTCCTTGATTTCCAATGATTTCACCTGTACTTTCCCACATTGTTGCAAGTGGTTTATCTCCAGGGTAACCTGTTACGGTCATTGGATCGCCTTTTGATGTCGATGCTGCGTCTTTTAGTGTTGCAGGTTGTACTACTTCACCAACCGATTGTCCCTTACTATTCGGATTAAAATGAACTACAACTAGATCTGCATCCCCAGGGTATTGCTTAACTTCTTTTTCTTTAAAAGTTCCATAAGGAAATGTATTTTCATCTTTGGCAGCTGGTGAAAATGACATATTGCCATCTGAAAGATTAGCTACATGTTTATTAGTTAAAACAGTATTTTTTCCTACTACAACACCCGTAGCAATACTATCACCCATACTTATGTATCCAATAGATTGATAGTGTCCACTTGTCGTATTATCTATTTGTTTCCTATCTTCATTCGGTAATATAACTTTTTGAGATACTTCAGGCGATTGGTTAACGTTATTATCTTTTTGTTGAGTCGTCGCTTGTGAAGTTTGGCTATCCTTATTACTTAATTGCTCATTCGTATTTGCAAAACTGTTGAATGGTGCTATTGCTAAGATTAAACCTAGTGATAAAGTAATACTACTTAATACTTTTCTCAAAAACATAAATAACCTCCAAAAAAATATTTGTCTTCTTAAATTTAAAGAATTTATCAAAAATAATCAAATGATAATAAAAATAAATTAATATATTTTCGTTAGTACAACTTTTATTTTTACATTTTTAATACACTTTTATTAGAAGTCAAACCACTATTTTCCACAACATATTTTATAATTTGTCGTTTAGACAATAAATTACATGAACTGTCGTTTGCATTGTGTTTCAAAAGCAAATACAATCTTATCTAGACAACAGGTGTTAGTTAATTAATAGATGTTGTTTAGTAAAATGTTTAAAGGAGGGATTAATATTTCAACAATACAAGCACATAACGGTTTTCATTATGCTTTTAAATCACAACGACTAACTCTTGGATTGATGATGCCATTCGATGACTCAACACATGAAGCTTTGTCATTTTCAAAACAAGCCACATTAGCAAATTATGCTGAATCACTTGGTTTTGCTAGTTTATTTGTCAGAGATAGTCCTCTTTATAGTCCAGAATTAGGAAATATCACAACTAATTACGATCCATTTGTCTTTCTTGCGTATATTAGTAGTAAAACTTCAAATATTGCATTAGGAACAGCAAGTATTGTTGCGACGTTAAGACATCCTATTCATATAGCTAAAGCAACAACATCCTTAGATTTAATTTCTAATGATCGACTATTACTCGGTATGGCAACAGGAGACCGTCAATTTGAATTTCCTGCCTTTAATATTGATAAAAAAGATTTATCTGAGCTTTTTCAAACTACAATATATAATGTCAGAGCCTTATGGAAAACGCATTCCCCTACTATGATTGGTGATGATATACAGCTATACGATGAAGCAGGTTTACAAACACTACCAAATCATAAGCAAATTCCAATGTTTGCAACAGGATACGCTAAGCAAAATATGGATTGGATTAAATCAAACATGGATGGCTGGTTATTTTATCCACAAGCCTTCCAAGAACAAAAAGCCCTATTAAAGAAATGGCATGACCAAGATGTATTTAAGCCATTTATGCACCCATTAGCTATTGATTTATCAAGCAATCCTAATGAGCTTGTCACCCCTATCAAAGGTGGCTATCGATTAGGTAGCAAAACCTTATTGAATATATTAAAAGCATATGAGCGTATCGGAACAAACCACATTATTTTAAATTTAAAATCAACGGACAGATCTTATGAATCTATGTTATCGGAAATTGGGAGTGAGATTATCCCTTCATTCCCACCACATTTATCTAAGGAGGTAAATTAAAATGAAATTATTAGATAGAATAAATACATTGGCAAATAAAGAAAAACAAGTAGCACTATCTGCTGAAGAAAAACAAGAGCAACAAGCATTAAGACAAGAATATCTAAAAATGATACGCGGACAAGTAATCAACACCTTTTCAACTTTAAAAGTCGTTGATCCTTTAGGTGAAGATGTTACACCTGACAAAGTATATAAACTTAGAGAAGAAATGGGTACTCTAGATTTACATTAGTACTTCCCATAATTCAAACTAGTGTGTAATCACACAAAACGGCAATCTCTTTTGAATATCATTAGAGATTGCCGTTTTTCATTAATTTAATTGTCTATAATTTTTAGAATTAAAGAGGATTATTATCCATACAAACAAACTCGTAAAGGCTGATATAGCTAACACATTAAAAATGGAAATATCCATTGTATTCAACCCAGAAATCACAACGTAAGATATTGGATCAAATCCTGTCATAGCAAGAAATATCAAACTCATCACTCTACCAGTCACTTGCTCATCAGTAAATTCTTGTGCCATTGTTATAAAGGGAATATAGACAAATGTATACGATATACCTATTAGTAATAGTATTAACATTTGAAGTATCAATGTGGTCACTTGAGTGAATGCAATGAGCAATACTATCATGATAAGTAATGTAAAGAGTGTTAACTTCCCTCGACCTTTTTGGAAAGTAATGACACTTAATAACCCTGTACCAACCAACATACCTACGCCCAAGCTAGACTGTAAATATGTCAGATTAATCGGTGTACCTCCGAGTGATTCTACAATAATAGGTATGCCGACACTTAATGCTCCTAAACCAAAGAAATTGGCCGTTATTAATATAATAATACCTGTTATTAGAAAACGAGATGATTTTACATAACGAAATCCTTCTACAATATCTTTTACTGGTGTATTATTTGATCTTTCTTTTGCGTCTTTTTCGTCAATAAAATGTGGGAATACAAAAATTGCTGATAAAAATACAAAGATAAGTGAAATATAAAAACTTGTAGCAATTGAATAATGTTCCATAATAATACCTGCAATGATTGGTCCGAAGATGAAAGAAATTTGTGTGCCACCCTGGAACAGTGAGTTCGCTCGTTGTAATTGGCCCTGTGTTACAACTTTAGGTATTAACGATGTACTGGCTGGACCGAAAAATGCATCTAACATGCCAAAACAAGCTGCTAATATCATTAATGGAACAAGCGATAATTGGTGATTAATAATTAGGAAATACAGAATGACAAGTATCACACATTCTGCAATATTCGAATAATACATAATCGTTGTCTTCTTAAATTTATCCGCAACCATCCCGCTAAAAGTCATCATAATTAATCTTGGTACAGTAGCAGAAACTAAAATATAACCCAATGCCATTGATGACTTTAATTCTTTTACGGCATACCATGTAATCGTTGTTAAAATTGTACTGAATCCAACCATTGCAAAAACACCCGCTAATAACATTAGCATAAATGTACGGTTAAATATCAGTTTATTAGATGTACTCAATGTTTCGCCCCCTAATTTTCCTTTTGTCATACATAATGTATAAATTTTCTAAACAAGAAAATAAATTTTATGTCAATCTATGTATTGTTGCCAAAAGTTGCATAAACAATAAAATTAATAGTTTCTTAGAAGGGTACATTTTCTTCGATGTTCTATTACTACAAACGACTAAAGAAACACTACAAACATTTTTGTTAATCATTATATAATATTTATTTTCGCAACTTGTTATCAGTATAACAAATTTAATTTGAAAATTAAGAAATTTCTAATTAAATACTAATAATCTTTTAATATAAATATAACAATATTATTTATATTCTTATTAGACAACGAATTAAATGACTTGTGGAACACTTGTATCAAAAAAACACTCAATCAACGACAACTTACTGTCTCGAAGATTGAGTGATATCTTTCCAATTCACATACTATGATGCGCTTTATTTTGTTTTTAAAATTTTGTTGATAGATTGGTCGACACTTCTTTCGTAAATACCACCAAATTTAACTAAATGAACCATTAACAAATACAAGCGATAATATTCTAAACGTTTTTCAGCTCCTTTTGCTAACGGATAATGTTGGGCATATGTCTCATAAAAATCATCCGTGAAGCCCCCAAATACAGTTGTAATACCCAAATCAAATTCTCGATCACCATATAATGGTGCTGGATCAAATAAAGCAGGGCTCCCGTCTTCTAGGAACATATAATTGCCTCCCCATAAATCTCCATGCAATAAAGAAGGTTTACTTTTATGCATTGAAAGTTCTTCCACAATAGTAGCCCTTACTTGTGCGTAACTGTTCGCATCTTCTTCAGTCCATTGGCCAGTCTTAAGTAAAGTATCCTTTAAATGGTCTAATCGTTTCTCTACAAATATTGTAATCCAACTATCTGACCAAGTATTATCAAAGGTGATATCACCACCTTGATATGGTAAATCAAATCCAAATCTTTGGTTTGGTTCATGTTTACTATGCAATTTTGCTACCAGTTCCCCTAACTGTTGTTGACTTCCTGATACGCCTTCTTGTAAATAGGATAAAATTAAATAAGCATCCCCTTCAATCACACCACTTTCTATAACTCTCGGCGCATTTATACCCGCTTCCTCAAATAACTTTAAACCTTCAACTTCTGCAGCATAAAATGCTTCACTGGTATTTCGTTGCACGAGTAAAAAATAATTTTCATCTTCTGTTGCAATTCGATATGCTTCATTGACATCACCACCACTTACAGGTGTAATACTTTGAATATGCGATATCGGTAAATATGCTTTCCACTTACTTTCCAATATGACTCACTCCAAACTATAGTTATCTTTACTATTTAGTATATCCATGTATAAAGTTTTTTAAGCATATGCTATCTACAATTTCATCGATTCACTCTAGGCATAAACTCGCTAAAATGCTAGTCTATTAATAACAGTACTTTCTATAAAACAGTGTATTTAATTAACACTTATCTCTGTTCTCTTCATATATAGTTTTCTATAATGAATGTAATAAAAAATTTGATAAATGGAGCGAGAATTTCATGTATAAACTAATTAAGCCTTTACTCTTCAAGTATGATCCTGAAAAAGCACACGGTATGACAATTAATGCTTTAAAATTAGTTCAAAAATATCCACAAACATTGCCTTTAGTGAAACAATTTTTCCATTATGAAAATGATATATTAAATCAAGTTATATCAGGTGTAACATTTTCTAATCCAATCGGACTTGCTGCGGGCTTTGATAAGTCATGCGAAGTACCAAAAGCATTAGAATCTGCTGGATTTGGTTCAATTGAATTAGGCGGCATCACACCCAAGCCACAGCCTGGCAATCCTAAACCACGTATGTACCGACTTGTCGAAGACCAAGCGTTGATTAATAGAATGGGCTTTAATAATCTTGGTATGAATAAGGCTTTAAGTAATTTACGTAAATACAGCTATACACTACCTATAGGACTAAACGTTGGAGTGAATAAAAACACACCTTACGATGCACGTTATCAGGATTACATTAAAGTGCTTGATACGTTTAAAAATGATGTAACATTTTTCACAGTTAATATCAGTTCACCCAACACTGAGAATTTACAAAAATTCCATGATGAAAGTGAATTTTCTCAACTTTGTTCTGCAATAGAAACTTTTAAGAATGAAGAGAACATCGACGTTCCTATTTTTATAAAACTAACATCTGATTTAGATACAGAGAGCTTAGGTCATATGTTACCGTCTATTACACAAACCTTTGATGGTATAATCTTAGCTAACACTACACAGCAACGTGATGGCTTACAATCTGAAAATCGAATTGAAACTGGCGGATTGAGTGGTCGTCCACTTTTCGAAAGAAATATCTCACTTATCAAACATGCGTATAAAGAAACAAATGGCACATTCACAATTATTGGAACTGGTGGTATTTTCACAGTAGATGATGTTATAACGATGTTAAGAAGTGGCGCTTCCCTTGTACAAATATATAGTTCTTTAGTATTTGAGGGACCAGGACTCACTCGCAAGCTTAACAAAGCACTTGCACAATATCTTAATTCAAATGGTTACAACAATGTACAGGAAATCATCGGTTTAGATGCTTAAACACGTTACATTTTAAATTAGTAACTCTCAATGGTAATCTGTTATGAGTAAATAATAATTTATAATAATTTTATTAGGGTATGCCTATAATAAAGGAGGTGCTATTATGTATAAAAAAATATTAGTAGCATATGACTTCGACAACTCATTCAACAATGTACCTAAAGAACTAGTGCGTTTAACATCTGGTTCAGCTGAATCTGAAATTACAGTGTTCAATGTTATTACAGAAAGTGAGTTACAAACGTCTGTAAAGTATAACGATATCCATTTTGAACAATTAGCTAAAACAAAAGGTAAAGTAATCAAACCATTTATCGATGAATTAGAACAATTAGGTTTAAATGTAACTGTAAAATTTGGAACAGGTAATATTCGAAATACCATTTTAGAAGAAATAGAAGAACATGATTATGAAATTATAGTGATGAGTAATAAGCGTTCAAAACCAGATATTAAAAACGTTTTAGGTAATGTGACACATAAAATTGCCAACCATGCACATATACCTGTATTAATCATTAAATAAATTAAAAAAGGTTGCGTCGAACACAACATCGACGCAACCTTTTTTATTGATATTATCACTTAATATAACGTTCTATAACCCTTAACACACCTGAATCATTGTTTGAAGGTGCTCTATGATTAGCTACTTTCGCAACTTCTTCACTACACGCTTCCATAGCATAACTATGTGGTGTTAAACCTAGCATTTCAATATCATTATTCGCATCACCAAAAGCTAATAATTCATCTTGCTTAATATCCCATTGCTCTAATAGCGCTTGAATCGCTACACCTTTGTTCACTTTAGGTAAAATTAGATCTAAACTATCGTTGCCACTCGTAACTGCGCGTAAATGCTGTGAATATTGATATTCTAAATCTGATTTCACTTGTTCTAATAAGTGTCCATCTTTAATACGCATTGCAACTTTCACAAAGTTATCGTTCTCAATATTTTCAAATTCTTTAACTTTTTGTATATCATAATAGTAATGACTTAAAAATAATAAAAAATCATCCGTCACATTTTGCAATACATAAGCCGTACGTACTCCACTTAACACGATATCTCTCACTTTATGCTTTACAATAATATCGTTTAATATTTGAAAAAGTACAGTTTTATCAAAATAATGTGCATCCAATATTTCATCCTGCCAATATGTTACCGCTCCATTTTCAGCAATAAACGTTATGTCTTGCGCTTTTCCTGGGAACAGTGACTTCAATTGCGCATATTGATTACCACTCGCAACAATAAACTTTATTTGTTTGTCTTTCATCGTTTGAAATAATTTATCAAAATACAATTCATCCAAAGTATGATCAGACCTCATTAAAGTACCATCTTTATCCACTGCTATTACTTTAATCAATAAATTTACCTCCATTTTTCTTTTTCACAATTTGCTAACACCAGCGAGCTACATGGCAATAACATTATATAAATGCCCATCAATATCACTAAACAGACCGCCATAGAATCCCTCGTGAGACGTACCTCTTTCTAATACTTTTCCATTTGCTGACACCACTAAATCTAATAGCGCATCCACTTCTGCATTAGAACGCACAGACAATGATATAATTGCCTCATTACTTCCAATATCCGCTAGTTTAGACACCTTTTTAAACTGTTCTGTTTCAATTAACATGATAACTTTATTATCAGAAGTTGCAATCCCTCTCATTTTATCAATCATTTCATTAGATTTCTTAATTTCAAAGCCAATTGCTTTATAAAATGCTTCACTTTTTTCTAAATTAGTGACAGGTAAATTCAACCATGATGATGTAATTTCCATAGAATACCCTCTTTCATTCAAAGTTACTATTACATCTTTAATTTAACATAAATCTATATGTAAATTTACTCACGCTTCATTTGACACATTTATTTTATTCATTTAAAGTTCTTATCATCTTTATTATAAAATAAAAGATAAATTTAAATCTAATGTGTGGTGTTTCACATGTTTTATTAATGAAACTCTGTATCATGTACCACCACTTAGCTCAAAAAATTGGAGGACAAATATCAATGACCCGTAATATTAAAGTACACGTATTACATACAGGTTCTGTTATTGTAGACTCAGCATTACCATTTAATCATAAAAAGAATTTACCCTTTACCTGGCAAGGAATCCAACAGTCGAGACGAAAACAAATGCGCCTACCTGTTTCTATATATCTCATTGACCATCCTAAAGGGCTTGTATTAATAGATACTGGGTGGGATACATCTCATCGACATCAAAATCATAAGCAAACCGCTTCACGTCATTTAAACAAGGTTGAATTACCTCAAGGACAGGCAGTACACGAACAATTATTAAAATTAGGCATTCAAATTTCTGACATAGATTATGTTGTTTTAAGCCACTTGCATTTAGATCATGTATCTGGTTTACGTCATGTATCTGACGCTAATAATATCATCGTAAGTGATGAAGAATGGTCTGAAGCAAATAACAACAAATCCTATTATGAATCCCATATGTGGAATAATATTCCCATCGATACTTTCCCACTAGAGCACAATGGTGTAGGACCAACTGGAAAGTCTTTCGATTTATTTAATGATGGTACAGTAGAATTTATTCATACACCAGGACATAGTGCTGGTCACTGTGCCACACGTATCAAAAGTCATAAAGATGCTGAGCAATTCTTATTATTAGCATCTAATGTAGGCTATTCAGAGCCTTCTTGGAAACATGGTATCTTACCCAAGTTTGTAGAAGATAAAGATGATGCGATTAATTCATTAAACTGGATTAAAGTTCAATCCTGTAACCCAAATTGCATTGAAGTAATCGCAAATCACGATCCACATGTGGAACCCAAAATCATTAATTTATAACATAGCTTTAGATGGTACAAACAGAATTTGTGTACACAATGCTTTGTAAAAGAACAGTTGACACTACAATTTCGATAGAAATGTTTCGAAATTGTAGACAGTTATAAATATTTTTCTGTTTTTTCGAAATTATCTAAATATTCCGATTGATATATGCTATGATATGAATTATATTAATAACGTTATTAAATTTTGCGAAATGAGTTTTAGGGAGTGGTTTATGTATGACGGGATTTTTTCAAAAAATATTAAAAAAAGAGGATCCTTCGGTTTATCAAGTTAAAGATGCACATTTAAATCGCACATTAAAGGTTAAAGATTTTCTTGCCTTAGGCGTTGGTACGATTGTTTCGACATCAATTTTCACTTTACCTGGCGTGGTCGCTGCTCAACACACGGGACCAGCCGTAGCTTTATCATTTTTATTCGCCGCTATTGTTGCTGGTTTAATTTCTTTTGCTTATGCTGAGATGTCGTCTGCAATGCCTTTTGCAGGTTCGGCTTATTCATGGATTAATGTTGTCTTTGGCGAAGTATTTGGATGGATAGCCGGATGGGCTTTATTAGCCGAATATTTTATCGCTGTTGCTTTTGTAGCTTCAGGTTTTTCAGCTAATTTGAGAGGTTTGGTATCACCATTGGGCATTGAGTTACCAAAATCTTTAGCCAATACATTTGGTACAGATGGTGGCGTTATAGATTTAGTCGCTGCCGTTGTCATCATTCTAACAGCATTGTTACTCGCACGTGGTGCATCTTCTGCCGCACGTATTGAAAACATCTTAGTTGTTTTAAAAGTATTAGCTATATTATTATTTATTGTTGTCGGTTTAACTGCAATACATGCCAGTAACTATGTCCCATTTATTCCAGAGTACAAAGCTACTGAAGCTGGTGCTTTTGGTGGATGGCAAGGTATTTATGCTGGTGTATCAATGATATTCTTAGCTTATATTGGGTTTGATTCAATCGCAGCTAACTCTGCAGAAGCAATTAATCCGCAAAAAACCATGCCTAGAGGTATATTAGGTTCATTAGTAATTGCCGTAATATTATTTGTTGCAGTAGCACTTGTATTAGTAGGCATGTTCAAATACTCAGATTATGCTAACAATGCAGAACCAGTTGGTTGGGCATTAAGACAAAGTGGTTTCGGTACTGTTGCAGCCATTGTACAAGCTATTTCAGTTATCGGTATGTTTACCGCATTAATTGGAATGATGTTAGCAGGATCAAGATTACTATATTCTTTCGGACGTGATGGCTTATTACCACCTTGGTTAGGAAAGCTTAATAAAAATAAATTACCTAACCGTTCATTACTTGTATTGACAGTCATTGCAGTAATTATTGGATCTATGTTCCCATTTGCCTTTTTAGCACAGTTAATTTCTGCTGGAACATTAGTGGCATTCATGTTTGTCGCTTTAGGTATGTTTGGCTTACGCCCTAGAGAAGGAAAAGATATTCCTGTACCTGAATTTAAAATGCCCTTTTATCCAGTGCTACCAATCATAGCATTCATTAGTGTTGCAGTAGTATTTTGGGGTCTTAGTGGTGAAGCAAAATTATATACTTTAATATGGTTTGTTATTGGTTTACTTATCTATCTTATTTATGGCATAAGCCATTCTAAGAAGCATTCAAAACCAGATTAACAACACGATAATAACTTAATTTTAAATATTACATAAGACTTTATGTTTTAGAATTATGGGAAAAATTCAACGTAATATATTTATCGATATTAAGTCACTATTTTCAAAGCATTTAGGCAACGTTACTTTTGTTGTCTAAGTGCTTTTATTATTGGCTCTCTTTCTATGGATGTTGTCTCATCCTTGATTTTCGGCTGACATTATTCCCTCAATAGTCTCGAAAAAACATTTCAAAAATTATTATGCTTTCACATTAAAGTAATATAATATGAAAGTCCTTTTTTTATATTACTACGTCTATTGCAACAATTTTGCAACTTACTAATGCCGAGAGCGTAGTATAATTGAGAGGTTACAGGCTCAAACTATATCTTATGCAAATAGCAAATTTGAAATCGCATGATTTTAAATATAAAAGCGAGCTAATCTTTTACGGATTAACTCGCTTATTTTAAGTATAGGCTATTTATATCTTCGCACAGACTTCATTGTGGCAGATATAAAATAAACAATCTTAATATGTCCAAGATCACCTATTTTATAATATCTCTGTATTTATCTTGTATATTAGTATAGTTTAACAATGAATTACTCATTACAATGCATTTCAATCAAGCTACGCATCGATGAAAAATCAACTTTCGCTATTAATTGTTCATAAGTTGCGATTGCTTTTTCTACTACAGTCAATCCTTCATCTGTTAAATAGATATACATTGCTCTTTGATCTTCAACACATTCCTGTCTCACGACTAATGGTTCATCAATTTTTTCAATTCTAACAATAAGTCTAGACATCGCACTTTGACTCAAATCTACTATTTTTATTAAGTCATTAATTTTATATTTTTTTCCTTTTGCTTTATAAATTTCATATAAAACATAAAATTCTTTTAAACTCAAATTAAACTGTTCCTTCAATGATTTCTCTATCATTGTATCTATATAATGTACATATTTTGTCAATTCAATCCAATTTTCAATCTTTTGTTGTTTTTCCATCATATCCCTCCTTACTCTTTCAATAATCATTTCACTTGTACTATAACCTTTATATAAATAATAACATTTTTCTATCGTTGAACTCACTCATATGTTTACAACAATATATTTTAACCGAAGCTAGCTTTTTAATCATCAAAAAAATCTAGTATTACATTATTACATGCAATACTAGATTTTGAATAGCACTTCATTTTATCTATTCCTTCTTCTGAACAGGTTGATGAACTGTGAATGGCTGACCTGAAATAAAGCCGAATATAGCGATTAATACTGCAACAACCATGAGTACTATCAATGGAAGTGACCAACTTCCAGTTAAATCCGAAATCATTCCCAAACATATTGGTCCTACTGCAGCTAATAGATAACCAATAGATTGTGCCATACCAGATAACTGATATGATTGTTCAATATCTTGAGTTCTCAAGACAAAAAACATCATTGCTAAACTATATGTTGTTCCTGCACCAACACCAATTAATATTAAGTAAAGTACAATTGCGGCATTAGGTAAATAAGCAACACCTAATAAACCTATGAAAAATGCACTTGCTCCAAACAAAGCTAAGATACTTTGCTTTTTCATGCGTCCTGCAATGATTGGTGCAATAAATGCTACTGGAATAATACCTAGTTGATTCACCGTTACAAGCCAACCTGCTTCACTTTCTGAAAAGCCTTTAGTCGTCAAAATAATTGGTAACCACGCAAATAAACTATATGGTATAAATGACTGTAATCCCATAAACAATGTAATTGTCCACGCTAATTTAGATTTCCAAACACTTTTTTTAGGTTCTTTATCGATTTGTGCAAAAACCTTTTTTTTACGAGAACGTAAATATGGAATACGTAACACTAAAACAAGTGCAGCAATGATTGGCACAATCAACCAAATTTGCATGGCAATTCGCCAATTCATTCCTGGTGCAACAGCAAGCGAAACTGAAAGTCCTGCTGCTAATGCACTAATAAGGTTCATCGTTACCGAATACATACCTGTAACAAATCCCATTTGTTGAGGAAAGGAGGATTTAATTAACCCAGGTGCCATCACATTTCCGACAGCTATAGCAAACCCAACAATGATTGTGCCGATAAGCAATAAATTCGCTCCACCAGTACCCCTTAACCACATACCTATAGCTAAAATAACCATAGAATACATCAAAGTCCGTTCCATGCCAAATTTCTGAGATAACTTAGGAATAAATGGTGAAAATAATCCAAATGCCACAAGTGGTAATGTATTCATTAAGCCAACTAAACTATTCGATACTCCCAAATCTTCTTTAAAAAATGGAACTAACGGTCCTATAGATGATATAGGTGAACGCAAAGTAGCACCGATAAATAATACAGCTAAAAAAAGTAATATTGTAAAATATTTATATCTATCTATTTTTAGCATTTGCCCCCTCCTTTTCAATTTTGTCGAATAATGTTCTACAATTTTTATGTTATTTAAAAACACTATCACATTGATATAATGAAGCTCAATAACATTTTATAAATAATATAAAAATATCGTACGAATTGCTTTATCATAACTTATTACCACTATTTGAAAATACAAACATCAAAGTACAAGTCAAAAAAGCTACTCCCTCTTTATTTATAAAGAGAAAGTAGCTTCTTTGTATACACGTTTCTACTAGATTGGAACATATCTGTGACCATAAAATCATCAACTAAACAGCCATCTTTTAACACTACAATTCGATCAACCAATGATTGTAGAAATGCAATATCATGAGAAATAATGAGTAATCCCTTTCCAGTCAAATTGTGGTAACGCTCTAATATATCTTTCATTCTATTTTCTGAAATCACATCTAAGTTAGCTGTAATTTCATCGCAGATAAGTATATCCGGCTCTAACATAAATGACCGCAACATATTAAAACGCTGTAATTGCCCACCGCTTAATACGTCTGGTCTTTGATTTAATAAGTTTGGGTGCAACTCCATAAATGCCAGTAACTCATTTAACCGTTTATTCAATACTTTAGTAGTAGCATGCGGATAATATTTAATTGCCTCATCCATCGATTGTTGTATTGTTCGTTTGGGATTAAAGCTATCGAATGCATTTTGAAAAATGGGTAACATAGTTAAGCCATCATTGTCTATCTTACCAGTCGTGGGTTTTAATATCCCTAATATTAAGTGTGCTAATGTTGTTTTACCAGAGCCACTTTCTCCTACAATACCTATCTTTTGCTGATTAGAAAAAGTTAAATTTATATCATGCAACACTACATGCTTATTATAAGTAAAAGTCAAATGCTTACATTCAATCATCTATGCTTGCCCCATTTCTTATCTGGCTACGTGCATTGAACAACGTTAAACTATAGGGACTAATCTCACCAGCCCTAAAATATTGTACATGGCTATAATCAACAATTTCTCCTGCTCTAATCACTGAAATCCAATCACTAAAATTTAGAACGTGGGACAGATCATGTGTAATTAGCAATAATGTAGTATGATGCACTTCTGTAAGATGTCGAATTAAGTTCATAATTTCATGACCATTAACAACATCTAATGAAGATGTTGGTTCATCCGCAATAATAATCTCTGGTCTTAACATGATTACACTTGCAATTTGTACGCGTGCAAGTTGTCCACCAGAAAGGTTAAATCTATAACTTTCAAAAACTGGAACCTTACCTAATCCAACAGTTTGCAATGCTTGAGCTACAATTTGTTTCGCAATTTTATATGTAACTTTAAAATGTGCACGATAAATAGAGACGAGCTGTTTTCCTAATTTTGTATGGTCATTAAAGCTATGACCATAGTCTTGTGCTATAAAACCAATCGTTTTCCCAAGAAGTGATTGAACATCAATAACGTGTTCACCTTCAATTAATACATCGTAATTAGAAAAATGTAATGATGGGTCTAGCTGATGAACAATTGCTTTAGCAGTTAGACTTTTTCCTGAACCACTTTCCCCTATCAAAACATTGATTTGTCCCTTTTTTAAAGTTAGATTTAAGTTCTTTATCAAATATTCATTTATTTTATTTTGTACACTTAAATTATTGATTTCTAACATTTTAGGCATCTTTATCACGCTTTCTTTGTATGAGTCTATCCCTCAATGTATCTCCCTTTAGATTGAAAATTAATATCGTTATTGTAATCATAAATGCTGGTGCTAACATTTGTAATGGATAAGATTCAATATAATCTCTACCTGCATTCAACATTGCGCCCCATTCTGGTGATGGTGGTTGTGCGCCTAACCCTAAAAATGACAAGGATGATATATACAAAATAATTTTACCAAAGTCCACAGTCATTAACACAATTATTGATGGTATTGCTTGGGGTAAAAAATGTTTAAAGATAATGACATGACCAGGGACTTTAAGCATTTTAGCCATTTGAATATAAGGTTTTTTTACTTCAATACTAACAATTGATCGAGTTAACCTTGTGTATGTCATCCACTTTATCAACATAATTGCTATGACTAAGTTCCAAATACTTGGTTTAAAGAAACTGGCTAACGCAATCATCAACACAAATTCTGGAATGCTTAACCCAATATCAATTACACGCATAATTATTGTATCTATTAGCCCTTTTTTATAACCAGCTAACAGTCCAAATGGCACCCCAACAAGGACAGTGAGTAGTAATGTTAACAAACTTACAATCAATGTGTATCGCGCGCCAATAATTATTCTTGCTAGTAAATCACGACCATAATCATCTGTACCTAACAGATGATGTAAGCTCGGCGCTTCCAGTGTTTGATTTAAATGTACGGTTAATGCCGAGTCTTTAGACACGAATAATTGAGAACCCATAATAACCACAATAAATATGACAAACAGATAATAGATTAATGGTTGCTTTAGTAATTTCATAAAGGACCACCATCCAGTTGCTCAGTTGATTTCGAACTTTTTTGTTGCACTGTACGGCGTTTAGGATCAAGCCATAATAATAATAAGTCGCTCACTGTGTTAGCAATAATGACGCAACACCCAATCATCAGCACGATACCTTGTATAACAGGATAGTCTCTCACCCTAATACTATCTACTAAAAAATGCCCAACTCCTGGAATACCGAAGAGATTTTCTATTACTACTGTACCTCCGATTAAGCTACCAACAGACATACCCATTACAGTAATAATTGGCAATAAGGCAGGCTTAAATAAGTCTTTCCAAAATATATAAGATTCAGTCATTCCTCTTAATCTAGAAGCACTCACTTCTTGTGACTGATATAGCTCAAGAAGATTTGAGCGCATCAACCTAACATAATATGCACTCATACCAATACTTAAAGATAGAACAGGTAGAATATAACTAGTAACATGGTCTAACCCTGAAGATGGTAAGATATTCAACCTCTGTGCACAAATATATATCAATATCGTTCCTAAAAAGAATGAAGGAATACTCACCGTGATGGATGTCGTAATCCGAATCAATTTGTCAATCCATGTGTGATAATACTTAGCAGCAATCGTACCTAGAGGTATGCTAATAAATAACACGGTAAACATCGTCAGGAAGGCAATGATTAATGTTGGCGGTGTATAGTAAAGTAACGCTTTACTTACAGATTCACCTGTTTGATAACTTGTACCAAAATTTAAGTGCGCAATTTGTCCTAACCACTGACCATACTGCACAAAAATAGATTGGTTTAATCCTAATTTTTCCTTCGTTTCTGCCACTTGTGTCGAAGATACATTAGCAACATCTAAGTGTAATATTTTATTTACAGGATCGCCTGGCGTTAATTTCATTAAGATAAATGTGATAGTAGAAAGGACAAATAATACTATGATCATTTGTCCGATTCTACGAATTATTTGAGTTATTATCATTTTTTAATATTCACCTTATAATCAATTAAATAAATACCTTCAGGTGATGCTTTCAGTCCAGTTACAGTTTTATTTAGTCCTACTATATTATCACTATATGCAATATAACTATTTGCATAATCTTTATTTGTTATCGCAATAATTTTATTTGTCAGTTGATTACGTTCTTTTTTATCTACTGTTTTATTGAACTGTTCAATCAAATCATTTATCTGAGTGTTGTTATATTTTCCAGCATTAATCGCACCATCTGTTTTGTAAGCTTGGTTAAAGAAATAGCCTGTATCACCACGTGGAATTGTCCCAAAGCTATATAAAGAAGCATCCCATTGCCCCTTATCCTTCAAGTAACCATCAATATCATCGACATTGCGCAACGTAATATTGATATTAGCTTTCTTAGCGTCTGATTGTATGACTTGGGCTATTTTAGGTAATTCCGGTCTTCCATTATAAGTAGATACAGTTAATGTTAAAGGATGAGATTTTGTATAACCCTCTTCTTTCAATAAGGCTTTGGCTTGTTCTATATCTTGATGTGTCACCTTTTTGTCGCTTATGAAATCTAATTTAGTATTGAAAGGACCTGATGCAGCAGTAGCATGATTTTTGTAAACTTTTTTCGCTATTGCTTCTCGATCGATTATCTTATCAAACGCCTCTCGTACCTTCTTGTTCATTTTATCGCTTTGATGATTATACAGTACTAAGCTCGTTCTATAACCAGGTACACTTGAAATCTTAGTGTTTTCGCCTTTATCAAGCGCATCCACTTTTTCTACTGGCACGTCTGTAATGACATCCGCTTTGTTAGCAGATAAATCATTGGAACGCGTACTACCATCTTCTTGATAACTGACATTTACATAATCAAGCTTAGGTTCGCCTTGCCAATAAGTTTTATTTTTACTAAGTTTTATTTTTTGTGATTGTTTATATTCAGTTATTTTATATGGACCTGTACCCACCGGCATTTTATTTATGTCACCTTTAGCTTCAGTATCATAAATTGCTGCAAATGGACTCGCCAATTCGGACACAAGTTCCGGGTACGCTTCATTCGTTGTAATAGTCAAATTCTGTCCATCAACTTTAATATTTTTGATAGGTAACGAACCTTTAACTAAATCGCTTTTCTTCATACTTTGTAGCAAACTATTTTTCACAGCATCTCCAGTTACTTTTTTACCATTTTGGAATTTTATATCATCCTTTACTGTCAATTTTAATTCAGTTGGTGATACCTGCTTATATTCCGAGACGAGTAATTTTTTCACTTTTCCGTCAGTGTTCACTTTAAATAATGATTCTGCAGCGCCCACTTTAACCGGTACATCAGTCTTGTACGGTGCAACTGAAGTTGTTTTTAAAGGTAATTCAACATTTAATGTCTTGCTATTTTCTTTATTCTGAGCGCCACTGCATCCTCCAAGTAAAACTATGGATGCTGCGATAACTCCTAATACTTTCTTCAATCTATCTTCCTTCTTTCACAAAAAAATGATTTCATAAATACAATTATTACCATTTTACCTAATACTACTTAAATCAGTTTCGAGGTTCTGTAATTTCATTTTGTTTCATTCGATTACCTCCAAACAACATAATCCATGTTGCAATAATAAATGGTAATGTAAAAACGGGTAGCCCAAATGGCGTTAATAACGTTGTCATACCTGCGTGCAAAATAACTGTTAATAATAAGCCTAAAACAATACTAATCGTTCTTGAAATTATCGTTCGAAAAGCAATACCTAATGCTAATACAGTTAACACGACATTATACGCAAATAAACCATTATTGATTTGGTCATGATTTGCACCAAGCAGACTAACAGCAATTAAGCCAATCAAATTAGCAATAACGGCATATAGTCCAGCACGTCTTGATGCAATAAATATTCCTACCAATATCATCAAACCTGTAACGACATGATTTAATAAAAAAATCTCGCTAAATCCCGTAAAAAATGCCTGTAAGCCTTGCACATTATTTCCTGAAAAAGTAATTTCTTGAACCTTATTAGGCAAAATATGTACATTTGCATTTACAAACTCAAATTGAAATGACATGAGTAGTATCAACCAACTTACAAATACGTAAGGTATTGTTAACATCGGTATCCCAAAGGGTTTAAAAAATTCTCGTACAGCAGATCCAATCGGCATCGTAATGATGACTGCAAGTAGCACAATAATCAAACTGTACCATTTAGGAACTAAGAACAGCGTCAATGCAATTGCCGTTAATACTGGATTAAAACCTGCTAAACCTTTTTCAATTTCAGAATCGCTATAATTAGTCCACTTAGCTAACAATAAAGCGATAATACTGCCTATAAGTGCCATTACGCCTACTTTCCAACTACCAAAAAACAAGCCAATTAAAATACACAGGCCAGTTACAGCATTTTCTAGAAGTAATACTTGCGAAATATTTCTAAGCAAAATTTTTATGATATTCATGTCGTCACCCAATTCTTTCTCTCTAGACTCTATCAATTTTATATTAAATGCTATACGATTTAAAGCTTAACGCGTTGGTTATATTTTTTACAATTACTAATTTTTTTCTAATAATAAAATGTGTAATTCTTGTAGTCGACACATAATCATCTTATTATAAAAGAGCATGCATATATATTATGTGTACAATTTTTATATTTGGAAGGTCGTGAGTTTCGTGCATTTTACTCAAAGGGAACAAGATAAGTTAATGCTTGTAGTTGCAGCTGATTTAGCACGCAGACGTCAACAAAGAGGTCTAAAGTTAAATTATCCGGAAGCAGTGGCTATCATTAGCTTTGAATTATTGGAAGGTGCGAGAGATGGTAAGACAGTCGCAGAACTTATGAGTTACGGGAAACAAATATTAAATGAAGACGATGTAATGGACGGTGTAGCAGATATGCTTACTGAAATGGAAATAGAAGCAACTTTTCCAGATGGCACAAAGTTAATTACCGTTCATCACCCAATCGTTTAAGGAGGATATATATTGAAACCAGGTGAAATTATAGTCAATAATACTAATATTGAAGTTAATAAAGGACTAACAGGTACTGTATTAAACGTCAAAAACACTGGTGATAGACCGATTCAAGTTGGTTCTCATTATCATTTCTTCGAAGCTAATCCTGCACTTCAATTTGATCGAGAAAAGGCGTACGGGAAACGCTTAGATATTCCGGCTGGTGCTGCAGTACGTTTCGAACCAGGTGATGAAAAGGAAATTCAACTTGTGCCGTATCGTGGTAACCGTAAAGTATATGGTTTTCATGGTGATGTGAATGGAACAATTGATGAATCACGCGTCTACCAACCTAAAAATCATACTGATGAAGCACTTCAGATAGACAAAGATGATAGTAAAAATGTGAATAAAGAAAGTGGGTATAAATCATGAGTTTCAAGATGACACAATCACAATATACCAGTCTTTATGGCCCAACGCTTGGTGACTCAGTGAGACTTGGTGATACTAATTTATTTGCTAAAGTAGAAAAGGATTATGCTATATATGGTGATGAAGCAACGTTTGGCGGTGGTAAATCGATACGTGATGGTATGGCTCAAAACCCTAACGTTACACGTGATGACAAACAAGTAGCTGACTTAGTCATCACAAACGCAATGATTATTGATTATGATAAAATCGTAAAAGCTGATATCGGAGTAAAAAATGGGTATATCATGAGCATTGGTAAGTCCGGCAACCCTGATATTATGGATAATGTAGATATCATTATTGGTGCGACAACCGATATCATTTCT
Organism: Staphylococcus sp. ACRSN; assembly: GCF_022346615.1. Lineage (GTDB taxonomy): Bacteria > Bacillota > Bacilli > Staphylococcales > Staphylococcaceae > Staphylococcus. The sequence goes on from NZ_JAKRNS010000006.1 coordinate 70,039, forward strand.
GGAGAAGGCAAAATTATTACTGCTGGTGGTATCGATACCCACGTACACTTTATCAATCCAGAACAATCACAAGTAGCTTTAGAAAGCGGTATCACTACACATATTGGTGGAGGTACAGGTGCATCTGAAGGTTCAAAAGCAACTACTGTAACTGCTGGTCCATGGCATATCCATCGTATGTTAGAAGCGGCAGAAGCACTACCTTTAAATATTGGATTCACAGGAAAAGGTCAAGCGGCTAATCCTACCGCACTAGTTGAACAAATTCATGCCGGTGTTATCGGATTAAAGGTTCATGAAGATTGGGGCGCAACGCCTTCAGCATTACATCATGCATTAAGTGTTGCAGATGAATACGACATCCAAGTGGCTTTACATGCTGACACACTAAATGAAGCTGGCTTTATGGAAGAAACAATGGCAGCAGTAAAGGACCGCGTTTTACACATGTACCATACTGAAGGTGCAGGTGGTGGACATGCGCCTGACTTAATTAAGTCAGCATCTTATTCGAACATTCTCCCTTCATCTACGAACCCAACACTCCCCTATACAATTAATACTGTTGACGAACATTTAGATATGGTTATGATTACACACCATCTCAATGCAGCAATACCAGAAGATATCGCTTTTGCAGACTCACGTATTCGTAAAGAAACGATTGCAGCAGAAGATGTGCTTCAAGATATGGGTGTATTTAGTATGGTTAGTTCAGACTCTCAAGCAATGGGACGTGTCGGGGAAGTCATTACTCGAACATGGCAAGTTGCTCATCGAATGAAAGAACAACGTGGTTCATTAAAAGGTGATAGCGATTACGATGATAACAATAGAATTAAACGTTACATTGCTAAATATACTATTAATCCAGCGATTACGCATGGCATCTCCGATTATGTCGGATCTGTCGATGAAGGCAAATTAGCTGATTTAATTATGTGGGAACCAGCATTTTTTGGCGTTAAACCAGATGTCATTATTAAAGGTGGATTGATTAATACTGCAATCAATGGTGATGCTAACGGTTCTATCCCTACTTCAGAACCATTGAAATATAGAAAAATGTATGGACAGTATGGCGGCAACATGCAAAGTACATCTATGACTTTTGTTTCTACAACTGCATATGAAAATGACATTGGACAGCTACTTGGTTTAAAACGTAAGCTCAGACCAGTACATAACATACGCAAATTAAGTAAGAAAGATATGAAAAACAATAGTGCAACGCCAAAATTAGAAGTAGATCCACAAACTTATGAAGTATTTGTAGATGGTAAAAAAATCACTAGTGAGCCAGCAAAAACACTACCTCTGACTCAACGATATTTTTTATTTTAGGAGGAAAATATATGATAGTAGAAGAAATCGTAGGTAATATTGCAAATCTACCAGAACACGAAAAAGGCAAACATATTGAAAAAGTTTATCTTGAAAATTCTGATTTAGTAAAACGTATACAACGTGTTAAAACTGATCATGGCAACGAACTAGGTATTCGTTTAAAGCAACCCATAGACTTACAGTACGGAGATATCTTATACAAAGATGATACTAATATGATTATTATCGATGTTAATTCTGAAGATTTACTTGTAATTAAACCTCGTAATTTACAAGAAATGGGTGATATCGCGCACCAATTAGGAAACAGACACTTACCAGCACAATTTACCGAAACAGAAATGTTAGTTCAATATGACTATCTTGTTGAATCATTACTCAAAGATTTAGCTATTCCTTATTCACATGAAGATCGTAAAGTGAATCAAGCATTCAGACATATAGGTCATTCACATGATTAATCACGCAAACTTGCGCTTGTTTCAATTTTGCGATTCTCAGTTTCCTACTGGTGGATTTAGCCATTCATTTGGACTAGAAACCTATATTCAAAGAGGTTCAGTATATGACGAGACAACATTCCAACAGTGGCTAACATTGTTTATTAATGAACAACTTACCTACTCAGATGGCCTGACGATGCGATTAGTATATAAAGCTTTACAAGATAACGATACACAATCATTGATTCGTTTAGATCATTTATTGTTTGTGCAAAGTTTGCCTAAAGAAACTCGTCAAGGCGCAAAACAAATGGGAAATCGTATGGTGAAATTAGCACTTGAGTTATATCAAAGTGATTGGATGCGTTGGTATCATGAGCAAATGAAAAATAAAAACGTACATCTTCATCCTGCAATTTGTTTTACCATACTTGGACATTACTTTGATGTGAAAATTGAAACGATTATCGATTATTACTTATATCAAAACGTTTCAAGTTTAACTCAGAATGCAGTACGTGCAATACCGCTTGGTCAAACAGCTGGTCAACGTATAATAGAGCAGATGATTCCCATTATGCATAAAACTCGTAAACATATTTTCACTTTATCAGAATCTGATTTAGGCCTTACTGCCCCAGGATTAGAGATAAATCAAATGGAACACGAAAACGTAAATGTAAGAATTTTCATATCATAAAATTAGGAGGAAAATTATGTCAGATGTAATAAAAATAGGTATTGGCGGCCCTGTAGGCGCAGGAAAAACACAACTTATAGAAAAAATTGTGAACAGACTCTCAACAGAAAAGAGTATTGGTGTAATCACAAATGATATTTATACAAAAGAAGACGAAAAAATTCTAGTTAATTCTGGCGTATTGCCAGAAGATAGAATTATCGGTGTTGAAACTGGCGGGTGTCCACATACAGCCATTCGTGAAGATGCATCTATGAATTTCGCTGCAATAGATGAGTTACTTGAACGTAACGAAGATATCGAATTAATCTTTATAGAATCCGGCGGCGATAATTTAGCAGCGACATTCAGTCCGGAATTAGTTGATTTTTCAATTTACATTATCGATGTTGCGCAAGGTGAAAAAATTCCACGTAAAGGTGGACAAGGTATGATTAAATCAGATTTCTTCGTCATCAATAAAACAGATTTAGCACCATATGTCGGTGCTTCTTTAGAACAAATGGCCATCGATACAAAAGCTTTTCGTTCTACTCGTCCATTTGCTTTTACAAATCTCAAGACAGATGAAGGACTAGATGAGGTTATTGATTGGATTGAACAAGATGTGTTTTTAAAAGGATTGGTTTAATGCCAAAATCTAACACAACATGGACAGGACAATTAAATTTAACAGTCTTCAATAATGGTAAAAGGTCAGTTGCACGTGATATCTTTTTTGAAAAAGCATTAAAAGTGATGCGCCCTATTTATTTAAATCAATCCACTATTCCAACATTTTATATTGTAAATGTTGGTGGTGGATACCTTGATGGAGATCGCTATGTGATGAATTTTAATGTAGAAGATAATGCATCTGTGATACTAACATCACAAGGTGCAACAAAAATCTATAAAACGCCCTGCGATCGTGTAGAACAATACCAACATTTTAATATTAAGGAAAACGGTCATCTTGAATATGTAGGCGATCCAATTATTGCATTTGAAAATGCTAAATTTTACCAACATAATACTTTTAATTTAACGGCTTCAAGCTCGTTATTTTACACTGATATACTAACACCAGGATACTCAAAAACAGATAAGCAATTTAGTTATAATTATATGCAGTTACTGAATGAAATTTATATTGATCAAATACTAGTTGTTTACGATCACATGCGTTTAGAACCTAAAAAACAGTCAGTTTATGATATTGGTTACATGGAAGGCTATACACATCTAGGATCTTGCTTTTTTATTCATCCACAAGTAACACAAAAAATGATAGATATGCTGTATGACGAAATTAAACATTTCCAGCAAACACATGATTGCAGAATTGGTATTACTAAACTTGCGACACATGGTTTCAGTTTACGTATTCTCTCTAACAAAACACAGCTTATAGAAAATATTTTAACGACCACTCAACAATATGTTAATCAAACAATTTTTAATCGTGATATCAATTTTTTAAGAAAATATTAAATGTTTCATATTACTAGCGATAAGCAAGCAATCGTACAGTATGTCTAACGTATCAATTTAAAAATACAGCCTGAGATATTACTATTGTCTCGGGCTGTTAATTATTGAATTATACACAATTTAAAATCTACAATATGAACTCTATTTATGCCATAATATTATATAATAGCATTATTTTAGGAGGCGTATTTAGGTGACAGAATCTTATATTTATAACAATACTGTACATCCTGATTGGATTGATCATAACCAACATTTACATGACGCAAAATATTATGACTTATTTAGTGATGCAGTCGTTGGTTTTTTTGAATCAGTAGAATTATCTAAAGACTATAGAAACGATTTAAACGTTACAATATTCAGTCTAGAAGCACATATTTCATTTTTAAAAGAATTATTGGTAGAAGAACCTTTTTATATCAAAGTACAACTGCATGATTTCGATGAAAAGCGCGTGCATTTATTTTTAACAATGTATAATACGAATGATGAACGCTGTGCTACATATGAAGTAATGATGATGGCTGTTGACTTTCAAACAAGAAAAAGCACCACTTTCCCTACTGAAGTTTATGAAAAAATTGCAAACTATTATCAGCAACAAACTTCATTTGATCAACCTAATCAATTAGGTCATGTCATAGGGATTCCCAAAAAGAAATAATATTAAAGTAAGCAAAGCCGTCTGATATGATAGTCAGATGGTTTTTTATAAATACCATTTAATTGCTTCATAAATAACAAAAACAGTTCCTCGATGATTAGCTTAATAAACACTCATTTAACTTTCTATAATATCAATTATAGATTTCTAAATCACTTCACGATTTTCACTCAAAATAAAATATTATCATATATTTACATATAAAGAAGTTTGCAAATCTTTAGATAATCATTAAAATAATATGAAAGAAGTACATAATTTCTAAATAAATAGGAAGTGGTAATTATGAAACGTACTGAAAGAAACAAGCGTGAATACGAGGAAGATAGAAGATTAGAAGAAAGTCATTATTATAATGAGCGAGATCAAAGACGAGAGCAACAATTAGAGTATGAAAATGAAAAATCTCATAAATCTAAAAAATGGTTAATCGCTATTATTATTGTTCTAGTTGCTATCGTTGCCGTATGTTTAACACTGTTCTTCATTCATAAAAATAGTACTGTATCAAATGATACTAACCAACATGCAACAGAACAACATGAAGGTAACCAACCGAATGCATCCAATGACTATCAACAACAGACACAGTCAAGCGACATTAATAACCAAATTAATAATGCAAAAGATAAAATTCAAAACAACAAAAATAGTGAAGCAATTATCAATAACCTACAACAAAAAATAGACAGTTTAAAAAATAACGAACACAATACTACTGATAAATCACTAACAGAAGATTTTCAACAACAAGCAGATAAATTAAAAGAAGCAAACAATGCACAATTAAATAATGAAGATCAATCTAAGGTGAATCAGTTATTAAGTGACATCGATCAGAAATTGAGTTCAATCAAGGATAAAATAAATACACTATTTGATAAATAGTTACTATAAAGCTCAAGAGACCAGGACATAAATATTCAATCTCAAAATAAGCGAACCAATAATACGAAAAATATCGTAAATTAAAAGCCAGAAAATGACTATAAAACTCATTTTCTGGCTTTTTTAGTGTTTATCTCCTAGTTATTCGCTATTTCCTAGGAAATTATTCATTAACAGCGTCTAAAGCTTGTCTTAAATCATCTACTAAATCTTGTGTATCTTCAATACCAACAGAAAGACGTATCAATCCATCAGCAATGCCTTCTTTTTCTCTAATATCCTTTGGTATAGACGCATGTGTCATCAAAGCGGGAACCGATATTAAACTCTCCACAGCGCCTAAACTTTCAGCTAAAGTGAAATATTGTGACTTCCGAATCACAGATTTTGCAAGTTCAATATCTTTGACTTCAAATGCTACTACACCCGTATGACCATCTGCTTGATTCTTATGCACATCATGATTTAAATGTGTCTCAATACTTGGGTGGAATACTTGTTGTACCGATGGATGTGCTTGCAACATTTCAATGATTGCTAAAGTATTTTTTTGTACTTGTTCCATACGTAAACCTAATGTTTTAATACCTCTTATTAATAAATAACTATCTTGTGGACCAAGTACACCACCAGTTGAATTTTGAATGAATCCAATTCGTTCTGCTAAGTTTGCATCCTTTGTAGCAATTAAACCACTAACAACATCACTGTGACCGCCTAAATATTTTGTTGCAGAGTGTAAAACAATATCGATACCAAATTCTAATGGATTTTGGAAATAAGGTGTCATAAATGTATTATCTACAACCGAAATTAATTGATGACGTTGTGCAATTTCCGCAGATTTTTTTATATCTGTTACACGCAATAATGGATTGGATGGTGTTTCGATATATAACATTTTAGTTTCTGGTTTGATGTATTGTTCAACTTTAGTAATATCTGTAGTATCTATAAAGTCCACATCTATACCATATCGTGTAAATACCTTTGTTAATGCTCTATATGTCCCACCATAAACATCTGAGTTTAATAGTAAATGATCACCTTTATCCAACAACATAATTACAGCAGAAATTGCTGCCATACCAGAACCAAATGCAAATCCAAATTCTCCTTGCTCTAAATCTGCAATCAAACTTTCAAGCGCACTTCTTGTTGGATTTGCTGTACGAGAATACTCATACCCTTGTCTTAAATCTCCAATTTCATCTTGCATATACGTGCTTGTTTGATAAATTGGCGTTGTTACTGCACCAGTATACGGATCAGTAGTTAGTCCCCCATGTATTAATCTTGTTTTTTTATTCATTTCACATTCTCCTTATAATCAAATATTTGCTTCGACATATAACGATCGCTACCATCAGGGAATATCGTGACAATAATCCCTTTATTGATATGTTTTTTCACTTCCAATGCGCCTTGTAAAGCTGCTCCTGAAGAACTACCAACTAGTAGACCCTCATCTTTTGCCAACTGTTTCACATTTCGAAATGCATCAACATCTGAAACTTTTATAATGTCTGAAATTAAGTCTTTGGACAAAAAGTTAGGCCATGCTTCAGCGCCAATGCCTTCAATATCATGTACGTGTTGTTCTCCACCACTCAAAATAGAGCCCTCTGGTTCAACAATTACATTATCGACATTATATTGAGACAAGTGTTGAGCTACCCCGGTAAATGTACCACCAGATCCAACACCACTTACAAAATAATTAATTTCAGGTAATGATGAGGTAATTTCTTTCGCTAAAGAATTCACATATGCTTTCGGATTCAAATCAGATTCAAATTGATTCACGTAAAATGCGTTGTTTTCCTGCGCAAATTTGTATGCTGCTTCTCTTGCTCCCCGCATACCATCTGCACGACGAGTCCTGTTAACGTTCACACCAAGTGCTTTCATAATTGAAATTTTTTCTTCCGAAAATCCTTCTGGCGCGAAAATTACACAACGTAACTTAAAATGATTCGCAGCTATAGCTAAACCAATCCCTGTATTTCCTGCTGATGCATCAACAATTGTATCGCCTTCTTGAATGTAATTATCTTCTATTGCTTGTTCCACTAAAAATTTCCCTAGTCTATCTTTAATACTTCCACCAGGGTTAAACTGTTCTAACTTGGCATATATTTGTATATCCTCGTCACTAAATGTTTCTAATAATACCAATGGTGTATTACCAATCAAGTCATACGCTATCATTTTAGTCCTCCATAATGGCTTGAAATTACGTTGTAATTCATTCCCTACTATACAGATAAGGATTATATACAAAAACAGTGTGTTTTGCAACTTATTTACATAAAAATATTGTGATTAGTCACTCCAAATCAATTCCTACTTAATAAGTAAGAAAAACCTTGTAAATGAACGAGCAGTCTAGTATAGTCTAATTATCAGAAAATTCTAAAAATAGGAGGAGTACAATATATGACTAAGAATCAATGGCATTTAGATACCTTATCAATTCACGGTGGACAAGAAGTAGATGATTTTTCAAAATCAAGAGCAGTACCAATTTATCAAACTTCAAGTTATGTCTTCGACAGCACAACACATGCACAAAATTTATTTTCACTCGCAGAGCCTGGTAATATTTATACACGAATCATGAATCCTACGCAAAATGTTTTTGAAGAACGAATCGCCGCTTTAGAAGGTGGGATTGGCGCGTTAGCGACCTCATCTGGGCAGGCAGCAATTCATCTAGCTCTATTAAATATTGTAGAATCCGGTGATGAAATCGTCGCTTCTTCAAATTTATATGGTGGTACATACAATTTATTGAACATTACCTTTAAAAAATTAGGAATCAAAGTTCACTTTGTGGATCCTAGCAATCCAAATAATTTCAAAAAAGCCATTACAGATAAAACGAAGGCTGTTTATGCTGAAACTATTGGTAATCCAAGAATAGATGTTCTAGATATTGAAGCAGTAGCAGAAGTGGCACATGAACATGGTGTGCCATTAATTGTAGATAATACTTTCCCTACCCCTTATTTATTACGTCCATTTGAGTTTGGTGCAGATATTATTGTTCACTCAGCTACTAAATTTATCGGTGGACATGGCACATCTATTGGCGGTGTTATAGTGGATAGTGGAAATTTCAACTGGGATAACGGTAAATTCCCTGGTTTAGTAGAACCAGATGAAAGTTATCACGGCGTATCGTATGTTAACGATGTTGGTGCAGCTGCCTACATTACTAAGGCACGTGTACAACTTTTACGTGATTTGGGTTCTGCAGTTTCCCCATTTAATGTACATGAATTTTTAATTGGTTTAGAAACGTTACATTTAAGACTTGAACGTCATTCAGAAAACGCATTAAGTGTTGCACAGTATTTAGAGCAACATCCAAATGTAACTTGGGTAAATTATCCAGGACTAGAAAGCAATAATTATTATGAATTGGGTCAAAAATATTTACCTAAAGGCCAAGGTGCCATCTTAACATTTGGTATCGATGGTAGTGTCGATGATATTGCTAATTTTGTAGAAAATTTACGTTTATTCTCACATCTTGCAAATGTTGGAGATTCAAAATCTTTAGTTATTCATCCAGCTAGTACAACACATCTTCAATTGTCACCAGAAGAACAACAAGCATCAGGTGTCGTTCCTGAACTTGTTCGATTATCCATAGGTACTGAAAATATTAACGATATCATTTCTGATCTCGATCAAAGTTTATCTAAAGCTTTGAATACAAATAAAGTTTCTGAATAATGATTCACACATATAATTTCTAAGTAATAAATGTTCACTGTCATGAATAAAGTTACTTAATAAGCGTCTAAGACATACCTGTCTGGACGCTTTTAATTTGTTCAAACCGCTCATTGCTTCTCTAGTCATTACTTATGATTTAAACTTCCCCTATCAGGTCAGTCTCCGTTCACACAACCCACAGTCTACCTTCATCAAAAATCACTAATTATATACATATATTAAAAAATATTTTGAAATTAACACTCAATATTGGGATAATAACGATAATCATTTGTTTAAAAGGGAGGGACCAATGGTGCAGCAAACAAAGGACAAAATAACAATACAAGTTATTCTACTGGCTGGTAAAATATTACTTTCCTCAGGTGCCGAAGTTTCAAGAGTAGAAGATACAATGCGTCGCATGGCCATATGTATGGGTTACTATCAGAGCCAAGGTTATGTAATTAATGTTTTTATTAATTTTTCATTAAGCGCAGAACATGATACACGTATTTTAAGAATTGATAAAAATATTACTAATTTACTTAAGATATACCAAGTAAATTCCATATCTCGTCAACTAACGAATAATCATATATCTATCGAAGAGGCTTTTGAACAATTAAAGCATATTGATCATAGTTCAGTGTCTATCAAACTATGGAAAAAGGTTATTGCCGCTGGTATTATTTCTCTATGCTTTTTATATTTACAAGGTGGTACATGGCCTGAAATGATTACTACTTTATTTGCTGGCGCTATTGGTTTCTATATCGTGGAATTAATGCAAAGTAAATCACTAACAATGTTTATACCAGAATTTGTTGGATCGTTTATCTTAGGTACAATAATTATTTTCGGATCTCATATCTTTCATATAGAAAAAACCTTTGGACCCGCAATGATTGCTTCCGTAATGCCTATCGTGCCTGGTGTATTAATTACAACTGCAATTCAAGATTTATTTGCACGCCATATGCTTATGTTTACTGCCAAATTTTTAGAGGCACTTGTCATTGCATTTGCAATTGGATCCGGTATTGCTATTGCATATGTTACATTTTAAGGAGGACCATAATGACTATTATTTTCACATTTATATGTAGCTTTTGTGCATCTTATTTTTTTAATGTCATTTACGATGCACCAAAAAAATTATTTATTCCAGCTGGTTTTGCTGGTGCAATGGGTTATATGGTTTACTTTATATTGATGGAAAACTTTCATATGGATAGTATTTATACAAGTTTACTCGGTAGCTTAACATTAGGTTTGATAAGCCATATTATGAGTCGAATATTTAAAGCGCCAGTAGTTATTTTCATGATTCCTGGTATCATCCCTTTGGTTCCTGGTAGTATTGCGTTTAGAGCTACGCAACAACTTGTCACTTTACAATTTACAGATGCAACAAATACTTTTATTCGTGCAATTCTTATTGCCGGTGCAATCGCTTTAGGATTACTGATATCTGATCAGTTATCTAAAACTTTAAATATTCGTAAACTCTGGGCTATAAAAAGAAATAGATTATAAAAAAGACTTCACACATTATCTGATACAAACAATATAAAGGATAAAAGTCACTTTATATATATTGTTCCATTTTGTGTGAAGTCTTTTTGTATTACTAGTTTATAAAGTACAAACCAGTTAACACGTTAGCTTCAAGGCTACTGATATCTATTTGAATTGAACTATTTTGAATAAGGTGATGCTTGCGAATGTACGCACCTAAAGTTTCTTTATATGGCAACGGACTCTGCGTTACACCACCACCTAAAACAATATGATAAATATTAAAGATACTAAAGATGTTATTACATAGTTGCTGCGTTAAATTAATAACCTCGTCTACCATTTTAAATACCGCTTCATTGTCATGTTGCATATACATATTAATTGCTTCACGTGTTGTCACTGGTCTTTCCAATAATGTACTTGCTTTTCTACTAATCGCTAATCCTGAAATTTCATTTTCTACACAACCATACTGATGACAAACCGGACATTGATAATCACTATTATTTTTTATCACTGTATGTCCAATTTCTCCAAAGTTACCGTCCACTCCAGAAATCAATTTTCCATCTTTAACATATGCCATACCAACACCTGTACTAATGGTTAGATATACAAAGTCATTCGCTTCTGATTTTATATATTGATATTCTGCTAATGCTGCGGCATCTGTATCATTTACAAATTTCGGACTAAATTGACTGTGCTGTGTAATGTACGCCCCCGCATTGAATTGATTATACTGCTGTAAATTAGGAGGATTTAAAAACAACCCCTTTGTATAATCACAAGGTCCAGGCATTGCGATATTTAGTACATTTGTTTCAATATCTTCATATGATTCCACAAATTGATTAGCATAATTAATAATCTGTGCAAATTGTTGCTCCGGACTTTCTTTAATCGTTTCAAATTTATTACTATCAATAATATCAAGTTCCTCATTGACGACACCAACGATGGTCTTTGTGCCTCCAATATCCACACATAATTTCAACATGTCTCCACTCCATTTCTCATTCATACTCTACAACCTACACATAACTTGTAATTAGTGTTAATTCTCCTGTAATTATTATATCTATATCTTCTGCTGTAAGGATAAAGTGATTACCTTTAGTCAAATCATACTGCGCACCATTCACATTGATCGTCCCCTTACCTTCAATGACAGAAAACAATACATAACTTTGCGGTTTTTCATATGTCAATTCACCTAATATTTGCCAACGTGATACTGTGAAAAATGAATTCGATACAAATTCTGTATAAGTTTGACCTTGTATCGTCGAGTCTTTAGGTACCGTATTAGGCGAAGCATTATTTAAGTCGATTACTGCTTTACTTTGTTCAAGGTGCAATGCTCTTTGATTACCTTCTTTATCTGTTCGATTATAATCATAAATACGATATGTCGTATCAGAAGATTGTTGTGTCTCCAAAATTTGTATACCCTCACCTATAGCATGCACTGTTCCCGCAGGTACATAATAAAACTCTCCAAGTTTAACTTTGACCCGTTTAAATAAACTTTCAAACGCTCCTTCATCAATTAAGCGGTTTAATTCTTCATTATCATTAGTATTTACACCATATATAATTTCTGCATTTTCTTTAGCATCTAATATATACCAACATTCAGTCTTACCATACTCACCTTCATGTGCTAATGCATAATCATCATTTGGATGCACTTGTACAGATAACTTATCATTCGCGTCTAATATTTTAGTAAGCAATGGAAATTTGTTCTCTTTAGGATTACCAAATAAGGCACTATCTTCTTTCCATACTTGGTCTAAAGTTTTTCCTTTATGCGGACCATTTTTGATTGTATTTGGACCATTTGGATGTGCTGAAATTCCCCAACATTCTCCAGTATGATCACTAGGAATTGTGTAATCAAATGATTTCAATCCACTGCCTCCCCAAATGCGTTCTTTAAATTCTGGCTCTAAAAATAATACCATTTGTTTATACCTCCGCTATATTTCTTTTAATATTTTAAAAATGTCATCTTTATTCTGTGCATCAATTAACTGCATTCTCGTGTCATCATTCATCAATTTACGGCCTAACCATTGAAAATGTAATTTTAGGAATTAGTGTTCATTTTCAATCAAATCAATATATACCATGCTTTTATTAATATATACTTCAATACCTACAATATATGTTCTTATCACTTATATTGTAGGTCTAATTTATTTTAGTAGCAAGTTTCAATAAAATAATTTTTTATAAAATAAAAAGAAACCGAGATATAAAATTCTTATCAATTGAAAAAAGACAATTACTATTAAAATATTATAGAAATTACATTTTCATTATTAATTTAGTTTATGAATACAACGTATTTTAGCGAGACGCTTGAGGGAACAGGACAAGCTGAATACTACAGGCTGAAGCTGTCCCCTAAGCAAGCGAGCTAACAATACGAAATATTGATAATAAAGAAGCACTCAGATAAATTTGATTAATTCATCTGAGTGCTATTTTTCTGGAATTTATGTCCCATACTTTTTCTATGAAATTTATATTTAGATAATATTATTTTTTACTTTCATATGGTATAACATCTTGACCATATTCTTTTTTAATAAATGACTTCATATCATCCGATTGTAATACTTTTAACAATGTTTGGTATTTTTTATCATCTTTATGCCCTTTTTGAACAGCAATTATATTAGCAAATGGAGATGATTTCCCTTCAACTGCAATTGCATCTTTGTGCGGAGTTAATCCATTATCAATGGCATAATTAGAATTCATAATAACTGCTGCGCCTTCTTTACTTTTATATGTTTTAGGTAAAAATTCTGCACCTTGCTTATTATTAAATTTAAGTTGTTTTTTATTTTCGACTATATCTTCAAATTTAGCATCTTCAATTTTGACACCTTTTTTAATTTTAACTAAACCTTTATCAACAAAGAATGATAAAAATCTTCCCTCTTCAGCAGGATTGTTTGATACATAAATAGTTGATCCTTTTGGTATATCTTTAATATCTTTATATTTTTGACTATATACTCCCATTGGCGTTGTAAATACTTTACCAACCTCTTCAATATTATAGTTATGGTCTTTTCTTTCCGCTTTAAGGTACGGTACATGTTGGAAGAAATTCGCATCCACATCACCTTTATCTAATAATTTATTTGGAACTTTATAATCATTAACTGTCTTTATTTTTAAATTGTAACCTTTTTTCTCCATTGCTTCCTTAGCGTGTTCCAATACTTCACCATGAGGTGCTGGCGATGCTGCTATCGTTATTGTTTTATTGGCCTCATTTCCACTAGATTTTCCACAAGCAGTTAAGACACTAATTAAACCTATGAGTAAAAGCGTATATGTAATTTTCTTCATGCTATTCTCCTTTTCTACATATATAAAAAATACCTTCTCTTTAATTTTTTAAAAGAGAAGGTATAATACTTCTCTCATCTTCGAAAGCTTTACACTTTCTGTGAATTAGCACCATTTCGATTAACGACGGTTGCTGGGTTTCATCGGGCACATCCCTCCACCACTCTAGATAAGAGTTTTAAATATGTAATTTAATTTATTTAATCCTAGCATTCTACTCATATTTAGTCAATATAATTTTTAGAATTTTCTGTACAATTAGTAATAAACTGCTTTATAACAATACTTTGTTCCATGTGAAACACCTAAACCATACTTGATTATTAAAAATGATTCATAATAACCATTGCGCAATAAGCAACCAAATTATTCAATGCATGTAATCCAATCGCTACAGATAATTTTTTCCCTGTCTTTAAATAAACAAATGCAATACCTATAGCAATCAATAGATACATTACAATTTCTAATGGTGATTTAGCTTCAGTAACATGTAATGAGGCAAATATGATTACTGATATTATAGACATTATAATAAAATTAAATTTTTTCCCTAATTCACCTATAAGTAAGTGTCGAAATAAAAATTCTTCGGTTACTGGTGCAATAATCACTACTGAAAAGAATGCTAAAATCGTAGAAAATGGTGTCACAAACATTTGTTCAATCAATTTATCATTTTCTGTTTCTTCAAATTTCCATGCTTCTGGCGCAAATATATTAACTAATTCTGGATAAATTACCTTTAATATAAATAATACAATAAACGTTACGATTATTAATTTCCAATAGTGTTTTATATTTTTTATCCCATTCATTAATTGTTGTTTAAATGAATGTCTATAGAACAATATCCAAATACCAAACAACACAATAAAAACCATAAGCTCAATAATTTGTTGTACGCTATCAAATATTTGTCCTTCAAAAAATGATGTTCGCCAACCTATAACAATGCTTATTATTAGAGCCAAAACCATATATATTATAGAAAATAGAATTGAACTGATAAAATAAATTACTGGTAAAGTAAAGTCTAACCATTTAACATCTTTCCATTTATATGTA
This sequence comes from Staphylococcus sp. ACRSN, assembly GCF_022346615.1. Lineage (GTDB taxonomy): Bacteria > Bacillota > Bacilli > Staphylococcales > Staphylococcaceae > Staphylococcus. Next base: position 85,250 of record NZ_JAKRNS010000006.1, read on the forward strand.
TATGTATTTTTAAATTTCATATTTTTTCTCCTTTCACACTTAAAAATAACACAAAAATTATATTGTATACATAGTTTTTTTATACCAATAGCTATTTTTCAAATACTATATAATTACTAATTATTACCATGAGCATTTTATATGCATAGATGTATCTTAATAGTGGTATAGAAGTATTAAATCTAATAATACATATTTATGGGGAGTTGTTTGATGATGCGAATTCTAGTTTTAGGTGCAGGTGGAATCGGAGGATACTTTGGTGGTCGTCTCGTTGAAAATGGAAAGCACGTCACTTTTTTAGTTCGCCCTAAACGAAAGTCATATCTTGAAAGAAATGGTTTAACAATCCATAGTGAAAATGGTGATTTTACTTTTAACCCTAATCTTATTACTAAGCATGATCATGTAGAACCATTTGACGTTGTATTGCTTTCTTCAAAGTCATACCATCTTGAACATGCTATAGATGATTTAAAACCTTTTATCCATCATAATTCAACAATTATACCTTTGTTAAATGGAATCGCGCACATACCAAAATTACAATCTGCATTTAATGCAAAACGTATCATGGGAGGTTATTGTGTAATTGAAACAACATTGAACACTTCTGGTGAAATAGTGCATACGAGTAATTTTGATAAGCTTTATTTTGGTGAATTAAATGGAGAAGACAGCGAACGTGCAAAGCTTATACAAGATGTTTTCTCTAATACAAAGGCGTCATTCATAATGAGTACAGACATAACTCAAGGCATGTGGCATAAATATTTAATGATTACAGTACTTTCTGGAATCACAACGTTAATGCACGCGCCCATAGGACCAATTAGAGATAGTTTAGGTGGCACTGCATTTATTGAAACGTTATATAATGAAGTAGCTGCAATCATGCGTGCTGAAGATGCACCTATAGATAAGGACATTGTTTCAAAATATATGAAATCACTTAATCAATTATCCTATCACTTTAAGACTTCTATGCAACGTGATATGGAAAAAGGTTTCAATATAGAAGCTGATCACTTACAAGGCTATTTACTTACACTAGCTAAACAACATAATATTGATGCACCAATTTTAACTACAATTTATCAAAATCAAAAGGTATACAAAGAAATGTTAATGTGACTTTTGACGTGTAATCGCAATAACTAACATGTTGCTAATAAGAATTATCTTAAATTTCCCGTCAAAAGATGAACAATATAGCGGCGTAATGTACCATAAAAATAATAAAGAGAGTGAGACAGAAATCATTTAAAAATTGATTTCTGTCTCACTCTCTTATTTTAAAAATTGATGTTCTAAATCATTTAAATGATCTGATCAAGTACTTAATGATTTTATAAATTTAATGATTTTATATAGTCAATTACATCTTGTGACATTTCATCATTATTTAATGCAAATTGTATCGTTGTTTTAACAAAACCTAATTTCTCACCAACATCGTAACGTTCACCTTTAAAGTCATATGCATATACTTTGTCTTTATTATTTAAGCGTTCAATTGCATCTGTCAGTTGGATTTCTCCACCAGCACCGATTTCTTGTTTCTCTAAATAGTCAAATATTTGTGGTGTTAGTACATAACGCCCCATAATTGCTAAGTTTGATGGTGCAGTACCTGCTTTTGGTTTTTCTACAAATTTATTAACACTAAATAAACCTTCATTAGACGATTCAGGATCAACAATGCCATATCTATGTGTTTCATTTTCTTCAACTTGTTGTACACCGATTATTGATTTTCCTGTTTCTTCATATTGGTTCATTAATTGTTTTATTGCAGGCGTTTCAGATTGGACAATATCATCACCAAGTAAAACTGCAAATGGTTCGTTACCAATAAATTGTTTAGCAGACCAAATGGCATGTCCAAGTCCTTTTTGTTCTTTTTGTCTTACATAAAACATATTAGCTAAATTACTAGAATGTTGTACTTCATCTAGTAATTTTTGTTTACCTTTTTCCTCTAAAATCATTTCTAATTCTTTTTGATTGTCAAAGTGGTCTTCAATTGCTCTTTTATGTTTTCCTGTAACAATTATAATGTCTTCAATTCCTGCTTCAACAGCTTCCTCAACTATGTATTGAATTGTTGGTTTATCTAAAATAGGTAACATTTCTTTAGGCATTGCTTTGGTAGCAGGTAAAAATCTTGTTCCTAATCCAGCTGCTGGTATAATTGCTTTTTTGATTTTCATTTTTCTCTCTCCTCTATAAGTAACTACAAACAATTTTCATCTTTTTATTTAAGTGTTTATTTCATATATTTATACGTCTCAATTGAAGTAAACTATGAAATACTATTATTATTTCATTCTAACAAAAAACTTTTCTAATTTAGACTTTTTATGCGCTAATGTTTTTAATAAATTCTTATAATTTTGAACAGCCGTTTTATATTTCAATCGTTCATTCGTCTCCACTTTAGTCAGTGGTTGTTCAACAATTTGTGCCATTTTTCTAGCAAAAGCATCAATATCATTAGGTTCAACTAAATATCCTGTTTTACCTTCTTCGATGATTTCTCTTGGACCATACTTAACGTCATAAGAAATAACTGGACAACCTGCATCAATACTTTCCATAATTGTTAATCCAAATCCTTCATAATTGCTTGTTAGTAATGAGGCTTTTGAATTTTTAAATTCTAATAATGGATTATTTGTAAATTCATTGATTTCAATAAAGTCATTTAATTTATATAAATCTATTAAATCTTGGATCATTTGTAGTTGTCCTGCTTCGTCCTTACCAAACATAACCAATCGCGTCGTATAGCCAAGTTGTCTAAAACGATGATATGCCTTAATTAAATGATCTAATTGCTTTTGTTCCCCAAACCTTCCAATATAGATAAAACGATCTTGCACTTCGCTTTTATCATATTTAGGTGGTTGTCGCAGTGTGAAATGTGGAATAACTGCAAATTTATCATCAGCAATTGTATACATACTTTGAATATCATTTTTTTGATGGTTTGTTAATACTAAGAATTTCGTCACTTTTTCATTATGTGTTAATGCATACTTGTATGAACCTTTAACCTCGCCATTATTCAAATGAGAATTATGAAATACCAATACATTTTTTGTATCGTTTTTTTGACTTAATAACGGTCTATCTAATAATCTTGCATCATTAAATACGATATCTCCATCCGTTAAACGTTCTTCCAAATAATATTGGAATAATTGTTTTTCTGTAGAAAATGCTTTATACATCCTGCCATCTTTATAAAGTTGTATGAGTAATAACGTCGTTTTCCCATCATCAGCAAAGAATTTTTCACAGTATTTATGCCCATCTCTATCATAAAATTTTTCTGCGATTTTCCCATATCGCTTAGTAGAAAAATATGTTTTCTTATGTAGTTGTCCAAATTCATTATAATGCCATCGCTCAACTCGCTTTTTAGAGTATGGTGTCATAAAATCCTCGAAATCTAATATATCACTCCCTGTTTTAAACTTGCGGTATAGTACATATGTATCACCATCATAATAGCGAACGATATCTTGATTATTCGTATTGATTTTTTCTTTTAATCCTTTAATTTTACGACTTGTTTTATAATATTTCGCTTTTTTTCTATGCTTAGCATTTGGCTCATATAATAAATTATTCCCAGCTAACCAATCATAAACATTTTCTACTTTAATATTTGCACCCAATTTGCCAGATTCGATAAAACTTTCAATAACTTGGTGGTAATCTGCATTGTAATTCGTCGTTAAAATGGTGTTCGATGCAGAAAGTTCTTTATTCATTAACTTCACACGACTTAATAACGACTTAGTTCTACCTCCATGTACTGGAGGTAGAGTCGATGTAATTGTATACAACACTATCTCTCTCCCTTGTATCACTAAATTCAATAATATTTTTATTCTACCACGTTATGCATGTTATTTATATTTTTTTATTAATCACAACATTGTTTTTATTAAAATATCTGCACATTATATCAATTACCAAGTTTAATCACACAATACTTAAATAAAAAGACATAAAAAGAGCCTAAGATATATTCTTAGACTCCTATATATTTTAATTTATGAAAACATTACAAATGTTTTATTTATCACTTTGATTAACGCGTTTTTGGAATAATATTGCAATAAGCGCTACAAGTATAATTAATACAACAATACCAATTAACCCTAAATATTTGGCAATATTACCAAAGATAATACCAACTACTAGAAAATCTGTATCAGAAAATGTAGTTGCTGCGCCACCTAAATCTCCTAAAAATGGTAAGAATAACATTGGTAAAAAAGTAATCAGTAAACCGTTTAACGCTGCACCTGCAACAGCACCGCGAATACCACCGCGCGCATTACCAAATACACCTGCAGTGGCACCTAAGAAGAAATGTGCCACAACACCTGGCAAGATAACTACGCCCCCAAACAAGAATAATACAAACATACCTAATACACCCACAATAAAGCTAACAAAGAAGCCAATTAATACGGCGTTTTGTGCATATGGGAAAACTATAGGACAATCTAATGCTGGTTTGGTATTTGGTACTAACTTTTCAGAAATACCTTTAAATGCCGGTACTATTTCTGCAAGAATTAAACGTACACCTGTTAAAATGATAAACACTCCAGCCGCAAAGGTAACCCCTTGTATTAATGAAAAAACAATAAAGTTTTGTCCTTTACTAATTTCATTATGTACATAATCTGGTGTTGCAAATAATGAAGCTATAAAATAAAGTGCAATCATTGTTAGTGATATACTAATCGTACTTTCCCTTAGAAAACTTAATCCTTTAGGAAAATTGATTTCTTCAGTAGATTTTGATTTCCCTTTAAATAACTTACCAACTTGTCCTGCTGCCCAATAGCTAACCGTACCAAAATGCCCTAAAGCAACTTGATCATTACCTGTAATCTTCCGCATCGTAGGCTGGGCCAACGCTGGTAAAATAGCCATAATTAATCCTAATATAACTGATCCTATAATAACCGTCATTGTTCCTGTTATATGGCCTACAGACAATAATATTGCTAAAAATGCAGCCATATAAAAAGTATGGTGACCTGTTAAAAATATATACTTCAAGTTTGTTACACGTGCAATAATAATATTAACAATCATTCCAAACATCATAATTAATGCAGCAGTTGTGCCATATTTTTCCAATGCAATCGAAATAATTGCTTCGTTATTAGGTACTACACCTTGAACACCAAATGCATGCTGAAATATTTTTCCAAATGGTTCTAAAGATTGTGTGACAACATTGGCACCAGCACTTAAAACTAAAAATCCTAATATTGTCTTTATAGTTCCCGAAGTAACATCCGCCGCTGATTTCTTTTGTACTATCAAACCAATCAATGCAATTAAAGCAACTAGTATTGCTGGTTGACTTAATATATCAACAATAAAATCAAGTATCGGTTTCATCCAACTACCTCCCAACTTGTTATAAAATATTCAACGTTTTTAATTTGTCATTTAATTTCTCCTGGAGTTCCTCTTTATCCAGAATATTATCTAATACGATTACATCACCTAAACTTTTAGTATTTTCTTCTAAATCTCTTCCACATATAAACAAATCTGCCATGTCAGGACTTGCCGACATTACATCACTGTGTTCAACTTTAATATCTGAAGGCGCATTTAATTGCTTCAATGCCTCTTGGGCATTCATCTCAACCATAAAACTACTTCCTAAACCATGACCACATACTACTAAGATTTTCATATTCATCATTCTCCTTTAAAAATATTTAAAATTTCGTTTTCTGTTGTTGCATCTATTAATTTGTTAACTGTTTCTTTATCACTTAATAATAAAGCTAATTTCCTAAGTATTTCTAAATGTCCATCATTGTCCACAGCACTTAATACAAAGATTAAACTTGCATAATGATTATCTTGAGAAAAATTAATATGTTGATTTAATTTCAATAGACTTAATCCCACTTGCTTTACATCTTCACTGGGTCTTGCATGCGCAATAGCTATTTCTGGTGCAATAACAATATAAGGTCCAAGTTCTTTAACACTATTAATCATTGCGTCAATATAACCTGTTTCAAAATAACCTTGATTGAGCAATGGCCGTGCTGCGATATCTATTGCTTTTTCCCAACTATCTACTTTTTCGTTAATCTGAATTTTATCTAACGATAATATTTCCAAATCCTTTGTCCCCCCTTTAATTTGCTATGATTTACTAACCTCATTAATACATTTAATAATCTGCTCCTTATCTCCCGACAACATCACATTTCTTGCCTCATCATCCATTATTAATTCACTCAATTGCCGCAATGCATTCAAATGAACTTGAGGTTGTTTAGTAGCTAATGTGACAATGATGTAAACCGGATCGTAAGTATTGTGATCGAATGTAATACCTTCTTTATAATGGATAAAACTAAATCCTACCGATTTAGTCACATGATCATGATTTGCATGAATCAATGCGATATGAGGACTAATAACCATATAAGGTCCAAATGTATCTAACTGTTTCATAATGTCATCAGCATATACACAATCTACGATACCGTCATCTTCTAATAATTTGACACTTTGTCTAATAGCTATATCACGTGAAACCCACTTTTGTTGGGTTAAAATTCTAGAATCTAATAACACATCTTTTAAATTAGGACCGATACGCTTTGTTTCATCTACATACTTTTCACGTGCATTATTTATAATTTCATTCAGTTGTCGGCGATCATTTTTGTTTAAAAATGGACTCACTTTAACAATAGGTACGGTCGCTTGCTCAAAAGGTACCGTGGAGATAATATAATCTATGCCTTCATGTTTTATTAAAGTATCAGTTACTTCATAAATTGAATACGCATCAACTACTTCCAACTCGGGATAAATATGGTCTAATCTACTTTTCAATAATTGTGATGTTCCAATGCCAGAACCACATAACAGTATGACTTTTATCGTCTTAGAATCTTGCTTACTAATACGTTCCATTGCCGAAGCAAAGTGTAACGTAATATACGATAATTCATCTTCAGTAAATGAGACGTGAAATTGTTCTTCAATTCCCCAGATATGACGTTTAATACTATCTATTAACTGAACATATTCCTTTTGAACTTCATTTTTAAGAGGATTTGGATGACTCATCTCAAATTGTAAACGGTGAATAGCTGGTCTTAAATGAACAATTAAACCAGTCAATAATTTATTATCTACCATTAAATCAATTCCCAAGTCTCCACTCATTCTTTCAATTAATTGCTCAACCATTATTTCTAATTCATCTAATTCACTATTGTTTCCACTAATATCTGAAGTCTTAGCTCCTAATAAATGCAAAGTAATAAATGCGGCTTCACTTTTTGGAAAGCTAATATTAAAAATCTTTTCAAGCTGTGTTTGAATTTGCTTAGCCACGATAAATTGACTTGTTTGAGCTAATTTTTCATATTCTGCTAGTGGGATGTCGAATGTAAAATCTTCTTTAGTTCGATGAATGGCTATTAGTATATGGTATATCAAACCATCGATAGCGCTTTGGACAAGTTGATACTGCGTTTTAAATAATGTCTCTGTCACCGTACGTCGTATAGATTCTAGTTCTTTATTTGAAAATAATTGTTGTCCAATATTAGGTGTATGTGTTTGGAAATATACATTCACTCTATCTGCATAAGCTTTTCTATAACGTGCTTCATCACCTTTAATTACAAACCCTTTATTTTTTATATATTCAAGTTGTAAAGATTGTGATTCTACCCACGTTTGCACACGCTTTAAATCTTCAACTATTGTTCTTCTAGATACAGAAACCAAAGTTGCTAAAGATTGAGAAGATGTTGGTTCAACTGATTCAAAAAGTTTTAAAATAATGTAAAGTACACGTTCCTCTTTCGAATAATGCATAGAGATATTAGAAAAACGTTGTGTCTCTTTATTCAGAAAATTTGAATGCGTAACAATTCTAACGCCTTCATTTTTATTCCGTGTTATCTTTAGAGACAATTGTTCCGCCATACTTTCCAAATATTCTAAATCATATTGGATTGTCCTTTCAGAAATATTAAATTGTAATGCCAATTTATGAATAGTGATAAAGCTTTCTTTTTCCAGTAAGAAAGTTAATATTTGTTGCTGTCTTTTACTTAACACATCAGCAACCTCCTTACACTTTTATTGTAAACGCTTTCTTTAAGTTGTGGATGTGTAAAGTAATTCGTTTATGAATACGAAAAATTTCACATCTAATTAGAAAGTTAATTTATCGTAACATAATCTAAATATTTCTAAATTTATTCACTTTGTATATTGCTCAATAACTAATTAACTATCCTTTTTAATCAGTTCAAAATAAAAGCAGTACCTCACACGATTTAGAGGCACTGCTTTTATTATATTTTTTGAAAATGTAAATAATCTATTTCATGATTAGTATCTTTGTGAAGTACTAAATCTGCTCTTTTTTTAGTTGGCATAATATTTTTCTTTATATTCACTTCATTGATTGATTGCCAAATATCAAGTGCCAACTTTTTAGTTTCATTATAATCCAAATCTTTATATTGATAAAAATGTGACTGTTCATTTTGAAATGCTTCTCTCTGTAATTTAAAGAAACGCTGAACATACCATTGCTTCATTTGATCAATTTCTGCATCTAAATATATTTTATAATCTAAATAATCACTCACTAATTCCTCTGAATAATTATTAGTTTGAAAAATATTAACGCCTTCTATTATTAATACATCAGGTTGATTAATATCATGATATGCATCTTGAAGTCTATCATAAGTCAGATGTGAATATGTATACGTAGGTACATTAGGCATGCCACTTTTAATTTTATTTAAATCTTTAATTAACGCTTCAGTTTCATAACTTTCTGGAAATCCCTTTTTAGACATTAAATCTTTTTCTAATAAAACTTTTTTAGGATAGATATAACCATCTGTTGTTATTAACTCCACATTCCAATCGGGATTGTATGAGCGCATAAGTTCTAATAATAACCTAGACATCGTACTTTTCCCTACTGATACTCCACCAGTAATTCCAATGATAAATGGTAGTGGCTTTCGTTCTTTCAACATATTATCTTGCACGAATGAAACAAATGATTTATCTACTTTTATCTTCTCAGTCAAATATTGAACAAGTGGTATGTATACATCATTGATTTCTTTTTGTGTAAGCTTATCATTCAAACTCACAATTTTATTTAGATCTAGTTGTTTTGTTTCAATATTTTTAGAAAAAGTGTTTTGTTGCCATTCATTTCTTGTAAAGTGAATCACTTTCATTAGCTCCCTTTAGACATACCGATTATATATTCTAACTGCATCTAACACTTAGTAAGATTGTACGCCGTTAATTTTATATTTTCGTTCAATTAGATTCAAAGGTATTTTATCACACAATAGAAAAAACATCCTTAGCAATGGACTTGCCTCCATTTGCTAAGGATGTTTTTATTTATGTTAAACTTCGTTTAAAATATTTAGAAATTTTTGTAGTTCTGTAGTTTCAGGATGATTAAAGATTTTTTCAGGTGATCCTTGTTCAGCAATTACGCCATCATGAATAAAAACAATCTTATTAGAGACTTCTCTAGCAAAACGCATTTCATGTGTTACGATGACCATCGTCATACCTTCATTAGCTAAATCTTTGATTACACGTAATACATCATTAACTAATTCAGGATCCAAAGCTGAAGTCGGTTCGTCAAACAACATGACCTTTGGATTCATTGCCAGTGCACGTGCTATAGCGACACGCTGTTGTTGTCCACCCGATAATGCATTTGGACGTTGATCTTTTACTGCAGTAAGACCTACTTTTTCAAGTAAAATCAGTGCTTGCTTTTCCGCTTCTGGTTTCTTCACCTTTTTAACGGTAATAAGACCTTCCATTACATTTTCTAATGCCGTCTTATGTGGGAATAAATTATAGCTTTGAAATACCATTCCTGATTGCTTTCTAACAGTGATTTGAGACTTCTTATCATCATTTTGATAAGATGATCCATTTACATATACAATACCGTCTGTCGGTAATTCTAATGCATTCATCATTCTAAGTAATGTTGTCTTACCAGAACCTGATCTACCAATCAATGTAACAACTTCACCCTTATCCACTGTTAAATCGATACCTTTAATAACTTCTTGATTATCGAATGATTTTTTTATATTTTTTAATTCAATCATGAGCGGTACCCTCTTTCAAGATAAGATTCGTAGAAGTTTTGTACGATTGAAATGATAAAACAAACTACCCAATACATCAATGCTACTAAACAATAAATTGTTAGATACTCGTACGTTGTCGAAGCAACCTCTTGCGACTTTCTAAACATTTCTCCTACGAGAATAAAACCTAATAGTGAAGTATCTTTAATTAAACTTAAAAATGTATTACCTAGCGCAGGTACTGAAACACGTATTGCCTGTGGCAAGATGATACGTTGCACAGTTTGACGGTAATTCATACCAATAGAATATGCAGCTTCAGTCTGTCCTTTTGGAATCGACATAATACCACCACGAATAATTTCCGATGCATATGCACCAACATTAAGGGACAAACCAATAATAGCTGCAATGACTGGTGCTAAGGTCCATTGATTATCTGAATCATTTGTGAGTAAACGTCCTAATTCTGGAATACCGTAAAAGATAATGAATAACTGAACAATCATCGGTGTTCCACGGATAATTGAAATGTAAAAACGGGCAATTCCTCTTAGTATTTTACTCGTCGAAATTCGCATCAAGGCAGTGATTAATGCAATTACAAGTCCCAATACAAATGTTACTAATGTAATTGGAATTGAATACTTCACTAACCCTTCAAGCATAGGTAAAAAAGCTTGACCTGCAGCATCTATTGCATGCTGCTGCTCATCATTAAGGTTTAGAAACATCTTCGCCAAACCATTTCTTACTTATTTTAGCTAATTCACCATTATCTTTTAATTTCTTAATTGCTTTATTTACCTTTTCGATTGTTTTATCGTCTTCTTTTTTAGTGAAAGTAAATGCAGACTGACTCTTCTCAGCATTACCTTCAATTGCTTTTACTTTAGCATTAGGTTTTTGCTTTTTATAATCAAGGTATGAAACATTATCGTTAAATGTTCCATCTACACGGTTTGATTGCAATAAATCCATAGATTGATTAAAACCGTCAACTTTAGTTAGCTCTGCGCCTTTAGATTTTGCTAATTTACCATAGTTAGATGTAAATGTTTGTGCTAATTTTTTCCCTTTTACATCATCAAATGATTTGATATCTTTATTATTTTTATTCACTACCAATACTGCTTTTGAATAAGTGTATGGCTCTGAAAATTTATATTTCTCTTTACGTTCTTTATTAATACCTACTTGGTTAGCTATTACATTAAAACGTCCTGAATCCAATCCTGCAAACATTGAATCCCATTGTGTTTCTTTAAATTTAACTTTATAACCCATTTCTTTTGCTACTGCTCTCATCACTTCAATATCGTAACCTGTTAACTTATCTTTTTTATCGTGATATGTGAACGGCGCATACGTTCCTTCTGTTCCAACAACAAATGTTTTATCTTTACTAGCGGTTTTAGTCTTGTTATCGCTACTTTTCTTATCAGAATCATTATTGCCACATGCGGCTAACGCCAACACTAAAACTAATGTAATGACACTATACAAAATCTTTTTCATTTCCTAACCCCTATTCTTATTAATCTAATCGGAATAAAAGTATTCTATTCCTAAGATCGTATTTAGTCAATAACTTTTTAACAAAAATGGTCATTAATTTTTAACTACCCTTTATTCATATGAATTAACACGGACCACTTTATAATAATAATCAGCCCACACATATAAAATAACAGTATATGACACAATCATTTTATAATTATGTAGAAACGATTCTAATTTATGATTTCTATAAAAATATCATCATTCACTTTCCACAGAAATGATTACGAAAATTTTTTTCATTTTTCTTTCGAGTACAAAACAAATTAAACAGAGGTACTTTATGTTCAAAAAGTTTTACAATCTAAAAAATAGACAAACCAAATGCAGTTACCCACATATAGTTTGTCTACATTTTGAGACTATAATCGCGTAAATCACTCAAACATATAGTACTTTACTGTATAAATACATACTACTTCTGCGTCTCAGGCACTAAATTATCATAATCAATTTCAAATCCCATATCTTTAATCATGTCAAAATCTAATTTATTAGGTTGACCACCAGTAATCAAGTAGTCCCCTACAAAAATTGAATTCGCAACCATAAGTGACATAGATTGTAGTGCTCTTAAATTAACTTCTCTACCACCAGCAATCCTAATTTCTTTCGTCGGATTAACCAATCTAAATAGTGCTAAAATACGCATACATTTCATTGGTGTTAAGTCATCCATTTCTCCAAACTTTGTCCCCTTAATCGGATGTAAAAAATTAATAGGAATACTGTCAGCATCAATCTCTTTAAGTGCAAATGCCATATCTACTCTATCTTGCAAACTTTCACCCATTCCACAAATCACACCTGAACAAGGTGAAATATGATGCTTTTTCATTGTTTCTACCGTATCAACACGCTGCTGATATGTATGTGTAGACACCACATTACCATGATAATTTTCACTTGTATTTAGATTATGATTGTATCTATCGACACCCGCATTTTTCAACTTTGAGGCATGTTCATCTTTAGCAATACCTAAACATGCACAAATTTTCAATTGAGGATGTGAGGCTTTAATATCCTTAACTGTATCTGCTATATAATCTACTTCTTTATCACTCGGTCCTCTACCGCTCATTACAATGCAATATGTACCAATATTATTATCATGTGCCACTTCAGCACCTTCAGAAATTTTATCCTTCGAAACTAAACCATAGCGTGTTTTTTTCTTCATATCACGCGATTGTCCACAATAACCACAATCTTCTGGGCAAATACCACTTTTCGCATTTAAAATCATATTTAATTTAACCTTATGTCCATAATAGTATTTACGTAATTGATACGCTTCATCTACTAACGCTAAGGTATCAATTGAGTTGTCTGTATATATTGCATATGCCTCTTCTGGAGTTAGTGTTTCACCTTTTAAGATACGATTCGCTATATTCAATTTAATTCCCCCTACTTTAATTTATGAAAAGTATATCACTAATGTAAACTAATTTCATTATTAAGTTTACATTAGTGTGTTATAACTATTTACTATCCAAAATAAAATATCCTTTGTGATTCAACTTAAAATATAGAGGCAAAAAAGACCAACTTAGTTTCAAACTAAAATTGGTCTTTGATATCCTTAATTTGTTTACTTCCCAAAATACACTGCATCATCAACAATAATCTCTACATTAGGGTGCGTGTGCAATATAGAAGCAGGTAAGTCTTCCGTTACATCACCATTTAATAATCTTTCTATGATTTCACTTTTACTATTACCTAATGCAAGCAATATAATACGTTGTGCCTTCATAATTGAAGCAATTCCCATCGATATCGCTTGCTTAGGCACCAACGCTTCATTTTCAAAATGAATACTATTTGCACGAATAGTAGATTCACTCAACTCCACAATACGGGTCGTACTATCAAATGATGCTCCAGGTTCATTAAACCCAATATGACCATTTTCACCAATACCTAATATTTGTATATCAATCGGTCCTAAAGTATTCAATGCATGCTCATAATCATTACATTCCTTCTCAACATCAGAACTTAATCCATTAGGAATATAAATATAGTTAGGGTTCCAAGTATGATTGTATTTAAATAGCTGCTCTTGCATATAAATATGGTAACTTTGAGGATGCGTTTTACTTAGACCAATATATTCGTCTAAGTTAAATGTACGAATACGATTTAAATTTAATTTATTTGCTTCAATCAATGTATTGAGATTTCGGTACACATCTAACATGGTATTACCTGTAGCTAAACCTAATACTGCATCAGATTTACTGTCAATTACTTTAAACAATTCAGTAGCTACGTATTGACTTGCCATTGCTGCATTTTTCAAATTAATCATCTTCATCGTTTTGTCCTTCACTTTCTTTAATATAATTAGAAATATTAATTGCTAGATAATAATACTTCGATATCATTTTTTATATTTGTCACATGAGGTCCGTATATAATTTGAATACCATTCCCTTTTTGTATAATACCTTTAGCCCCAGTAGTCATGATCATACTTTCATCTATGAGGGCACTGTCTTTTAAGGTGATACGTAATCGAGTTGCACAACAATCGACAGTGTCAATATTTTCCGCTTCACCTAACCCTTTAATAATCGTCACCGCTCGTTCTGATGGATCTACTTCATCTATCATTGATTCATCTTCTCTTCCTGGTGTTTTAAAATTGAATTTTACAATTAAATATTTGAATATAAAATAATATATTAAGAACCATATTACACCTATCGGTAACACTAAAAGAAAGTTCGTTTTAGCATTACCTTGTAAGACGCCAAATAATAAATAATCAATAAATCCACCACTAAATGTTTGACCAATTGTAATATTAAAAATATCTGCCATCATAAATGCTAAACCGTCTAAAAAAGCATGTATAAGATATAAAATAGGCGCAACAAATAAAAAGCTAAATTCTAACGGTTCAGTAATCCCTGTTAAAAAGGAAGTGAGTGCTGCCGATAACATTAAACCGCCTACTACTTTCTTTCGATCTGGTTTGGCAGTTTGATATATTGCAAATGCTGCGCCACAAAGACCAAACATCATTGTAATAAAACGCCCTGACATATAACGAGAAATACCTGAATAGAATTTTGTGATATCAGGATCTCCCAACTGAGCAAAAAATATATTTTGTGTACCTTGGACTAAGTGACCTTTTACTTCTAATGTGCCTCCTAGAGCTGTCTGCCAAAAAGGTAAGTAAAATATATGATGTAACCCAAATGGTCCAAGTAGCCTCAATATAAAACCAAAGAAAAATGTACCAACCGCACCTGTTTTATCTACAACACCTCCAACTAGATAAATACCATCTTGAATCGTTGGCCAAGTAAAGAATATGACTACGCCAAGTATCATTGATGATAATGACGTAATAATTGGTACAAAACGTGAACCCCCAAAGAATCCTAGATACGTAGGTAAGGCGATATTGTTAAAACGATTGTGCAATAATGCTGTCATAACTCCAGTTATTATGCCACCAAACACACCAGTTTCTACAGTTTGAATACCTAACACTAAACTTTGACCTGCATTAATCATTTCTTTTTCAGCTACTAGTGAATTAGAAATAATTAACAAACCATTCATCGAGGCATTCAATATCAAAAAACCTAACATCGCAGAAAGTGCAGCTGTCCCTTTATCCTTTTTGGCTAAGCCAATTGCAACACCAACTGCAAATATAACTGCTAAATTTTGAAATACAATATTCCCAGCTGCTGACATTAATGTAAATATGTTTTGTAGCATGCTGATATTCAGTAATGGATAGGCCTTTACCGTATTAGGATTACTCAAGGCGCCACCAATACCAAGTAGCAAACCAGCAGCAGGTAATATAGCAATAGGTAACATAAACGACTTTCCAAATTGTTGTGCTTTTTCAAACCATGAACTCATTATATAACCCCCTATCGCTTTAAATATAGCGGTTAAGAAAATGGTATTCAACAATTTATTAACTTTTGAAAAATATTTTCAAAATCACTTAAAGTGATTGCATAATAACCATGTAAAAAACAGAACAAATCAAACATCTAAATTATTCATTATCACTTAATCATAATGAATAATATTAAAAAAATGATTTATTCGGTCTCTTTATACTTTTGTTAGGTTAAAAATTTAAAAACAGGCTGGGAACGATTTACTTTCCCAACCTGCTTTTCATATATCTTATTCAAATTTAAGTATTAAATTAACTTATATTTTAAAATATATCGCCTAATGTAACAGACATGATTGCTTTAATAGAATGTAACCTATTTTCAGCTTGATCAAAAACGACTGAATGTTTACCTTGAAACACATCATCAGTCATTTCCATTTCTGTTAAACCATATGTTTCATATATTTGTTGACCTACTTCAGTGTTTAAATCATGGAATGCTGGTAAACAATGTAACACAATCACATCTGGATTCATTGTTTGCAGTAACATTGATTCATTCACTTGGTATGGTAATAACTGATTTATTCTTGTTTCCAATACAGATTGATCTTCCCCCATTGAAAACCATACATCAGTGTAGATTGCATCTGTTTGATAAATCGCTTTTTGAACATCTTCAGTAATTAACAAATTACTTCCAGATTGTTCAGCATACTTTTTCGCTAGTTGTTGTATTGACTCATCTGGTTGCAACGATAAAGGAGCAGCAATATGTACATGCACCCCAAGAATTGCACCCGTCACAAGTAAATCATGCGCAACATTATTTCTAGCATCACCAACGTATGTTAACGTCTTACCTTTTAAAGTTCCGAGGTTTTCTTTTAAAGTAAAGAAATCAGCAATCATTTGCGTTGGATGCCATTCATTTGTTAAGCCATTCCATACTGGCACATTTGCATTTTCTGCCAATGCCTCTACATCTTTTTGATGAAATCCTCTAAATTCAATACCATCATACATTCTGCCTAATACCTTTGCTGTGTCAGACGTGGACTCTTTTACACCTAAGTGAATATCTCCTTGACCAAAGTATTCTGGATATGCACCTAAATCATAAGCAGCCACGCTAAATGCAGAACGTGTTCTTGTAGATGGTTTTTCAAAAAGTAACGCCAAATTTTTCCCCTTTAAATAAGGATGTGGTATGCCTCTTTTTTTCTTTTCTTTTAATTCACCAGTAAAATCAATTAAAGTATTTAATTCTTCTGTTGAAAAGTCACATGTTTTCAAAAAATGTTTACCTTTAAATGTTTGCAATTTTTTTAATGCTGTTGTGTACGCCCCAATTACATCACTCCAATATTAATATAAGATTAATATACATAATAAAGGTATTTTACACAGAAATCAAGTATAAATATACTGTTTATTGTATATTGTTGAAATTAACTAATTTCTTTCCTCTTTTTTTATTTAAGTCGTGCCCATTTTTTCAGAATTTAACAGTTGTGTAAGATATAGAATCATTTAGGAATTGTACTCAATCAAATATTTACACTTTAGAATATAATGAATCGAGTTACGGACTGTTTATTTTAAACAACCTAAAATTTTATATAATTTATATAGCCTAATAATTCCGGAGGTGAAACCACATGTCTAGTGTAATTGTTGAATTAATTAAGCAAATTCTATCTCAATTTGTTTCTGGAGGATTTCAATAAAACGATAAATTTTCTCATTCATCCACTACTTTTTGCATTCATCCATTTTACCTTTCTCAATAAATAAACATCACAAATGTTTACAGTGATGAATCAATTCAAAGCATCATAACTGTATGTTATATATAAATTTAAAAGCACATAGAATAATAAACACTCAGGTTTATATTCATAATATATGCTGGATATATAGCACAATAAAAATAGAGGTAAAGACGTTAATAACATCTTTACCTCTTTATAATTAATACCACAGTTGATTGATTTGAAAATTTATAATTTTTCATTTTTTTCTACTAATATTTGATAATTCAAAGTTATATACTTTACGACTACTTTTACTATTATTAATAACTTATCAAACACATCATATTCTATATATTGAATATAGTTGTATAAATATTAACAAAGTATGAAGTTATTCAATCGCTTGTTTTTTTCTATTTTTAATACGCTCACGTTCTTCAGGCGTTTTTAAGAAGCGTGTCATAATTGCACTTGCAACATATAAACCAAACAATAAGTACATCATACCTTGTACCCCGATACTATCATAAAACAGTGCCACTAGACCCGGTCCAACGAATACACACAAACCGGCACCTAAATTTAATATTGCCATGGCTGGTCCTTTATCTCCATCATGTACCAGTGAAGGCACAAGTGCTGAAATTGGTACAAAACCAGCTAAACACATCCCCCATAAGAAACCAACTGTTCCTACAACTAATACATTTCCCGTAAATATTTCAGGTATAAAATATAAGCCCAATGTGAAAATAGCACAGCCTATCCCACCAATATAGGATATTGTATTTTTCCAACCAATTTTATCACTCAATGCACCAAATATTAAATTAAATATAATATTTGCAATAAATATCGTTCCCCAAATATTCAACCAAGTCGTGGTCGCAATACCTTTGCTCGATAAGTAAATTGGTAAAAATAATGGAAATGCGTATTGTGCTGCTTGATTTATAATACGTACAATACAAGCGATAGCAACTCTAGGTTCCCTAAATAAAATCGTAACACCTGCGCCTACTTCTTTAATATGATCTTTAAATCCTTCTTCTCTTTCTTCAAGTTCAAATTGATCTCTATTCACAACAATCGCTAAAAATGCACCTATAATAACCCAAATAATTGCCGTCCATAAGGTTATAAAATGACCAAATAATTGAATTGCCATTGAAGAATAAAATGCACCGAGTACACTCAATCCTCCAGTAAATACAAACCAGAACCATCCAACAGCTGCACCTAATCTTTTTTGAGGCGAGCGATAAGCTACCCACACTAAAAAGGAATATGCAAATAGTGGATAACCAAATCCTCTAATTGCATAGGATGGTATCATTAAATCATAATTCATAGAAGGTATTGCAAATCCTACAAATATAATATGACCTAAAATATATAGTGCTGTCCCTATAAGCATAACCTTTCTTGGGCCTATAATTTCAACTAATACACCCGAAAGCCATGATCCGATAGCAATTGTCACACCATAGCACGTCGTTAGTACTGCAGTTTGCTGTACAGATAAACCATTGTCATGCAAATATGGACTTATCCAAGCTAATTCTAAACCATCCCCCATCATAAATAATAATACGCCAATATATCCCCATAACAATGTTGGAGGCATTCCCATTTTCGCTAATTTTTGATTCATAAAAATTCACACCCCTTTAAAATAAATACTGTAAAATTGCATAATAAAATTTTGATTTAGTTATATTTACTTGCATTACGGATTTACAAAGTTAATATACAAAACATTTTAGAAAGCGTTTTCATTTGTTAGTGTTATATTATTTCATTTTTTCTAACAATGCAAATTTATTTTCGTTTATTTTCATTTATTTTCGTTTTACATTTTGGCATTTTCTATAATCACTTGAATTTTACGTTTTAAAAAGTAGCTATATCATGTATGTATCCGTTGCCATAATACTAATTTATTACTCATTAAATTACATACTTCTCTTAAATATTTTTGAATTCACAAAATAAATTCTTAATATTATCATCTTTTTTATTAATCTGTTACAGTACAGTTAAAATTAGAATCATATATTGTTTAAACTTAAGGGAATGGATGGGGGATCCTATGAAATTTGAACAAATCACTTTACTAACATCAAATTTTACTGAAACGATGCAATTTTATGATGAAATACTAGAATGTCCAGTACAAAAGATAAATGAGGACTGTTTTAATGTAGAAATTGGGGAATCTACTTTAGTATTCCAACGTACTAATGAATTAATGCAACCTTATTATCATTTTGCAATTGATATACCATATAATTACTTCTACGACATGAAGCAACATTTTCAAAATATATTGTTTTTATTAATGGAAGAAGGTAAACATTCTGTTTACTATGAGTCTTTTATTGCACATTCAATGTACTTTAACGACCCTTCTGGTAACATCGTTGAATTAATCGCTAGAGCAACCAATATAACTGATGAACCTGAATTTTCTAGAATTAGTGAAATGAGTTTTGTATGTAACGATTCAACAACACTATATGAAGCACTGTTAAACTATAACGTAAGCACTCACAACGATACAAAGTTCAATCCAAGAGAGTTAAACTTTGTGGGCGATGCAAAGGATGAAAACTACATCCTAATCACGCCAGAACAAAGAAAATGGCTATTTTCAGATAAAATGTCCTTGGCATTTCCAATCACAATAACAACAGAGCAATTTCAACTATCTTATAACACTAAGAATCAATGGAAATTGCACTCACTTTAAAACTTACTATGTATGACTTTTATCATTACCTTACACTTTCCGAAATATTATGCAGACAATATTTAATTGTTATATTAAACAAATACCTAACTCTTTTTAAATATAATTAAGAAAAATTATTAAATTACATCATCTTAAATATGATTTGCAATTTAATCATAAGCATTTTTCTTATCAAAATAATAATACGGATGTATAATTTATATAGTTTGTAAAAGGAGTGGTATATTATGAGCACATTTTCAAATGAGGAAAAAGTGCAAATATTATCTGATATTGTAGAGATTAATACAGTAAATGATAATGAAATTGAGATTTGCGAGTATTTGCAAAAATTATTCGCGGAACATGGCATTGAAGCAAAAATTGATAAAGTAGACGAACGTCGTGCAAATTTAATTGCTGAAATTGGTGAAAGTGGTCCGGTTATCGGTATATCTGGTCACATGGACGTCGTTTCGGAAGGTAATCGAGATCAATGGAAATATGATCCATTCAAGTTAACTGAGGAAGATGGCTTTTTATACGGTCGCGGTGCGGCAGATATGAAATCAGGACTTGCAGCTTTAGCTATTGCATTAATCGAAATAAAGCATTCTAATGCATTAAAAAATGGCCGTATTCGATTCCTAGCCACTACTGGCGAAGAAATGGAACAACTTGGTTCCCAACAACTCTATGAAAAAGGCTATATGGATGATGTAGAAGCTTTAGTTATCGCTGAACCTTGTCAGGACATGCTTGTTTATGCACATAAAGGTTCTATGGATTATAAAATCAAATCAACAGGTAAATCTGCACATAGTTCCATGCCAATAATTGGCGTCAATGCGATTAAACCATTAATAGAATTCATCCAAGATATAGATGAAGCATATGCTAGAATTTCAAAAGAGGTTAAAGGTGAGTCATTAGATTTTACAAATCTCTTACAGAAATTCAGTACATCATTGCCATCATCTATCAATAAAGATGAAATTGAAGATGTCTTAAAAGGTCTTGTTATAAGTAATACATTAATACAAGGCGGTGTCCAAGTGAACTCCGTACCTGAGTCAGCCGATGCAGATTTTAATATCCGAACAATACCAGAGTATAATAATGATCAAGTTAAATCATTGTTTGCGGATACTATAGCAAAACATAATAATCAAGGTGCACATTTAGAAAGTGATTTATACCTAGATTTAGAACCCGTACTTACAACTGGACAAAATGGTTTAATCGAATCTGCTAAGTCTATTGGCGATCGCATGTTCAATAAAGATTTACTTGCGTCTCCAATTGGTGGTGTAACTGATGCATCAAACCTTTTACGTGGTAAAGATGAATCGTTCCCATTCCTTGTATTTGGGCCAGGCAGTGAACCACATCAAGTAAATGAACGTGTGGAAAAAGCAATGTATTTTAAATTTATCGACTTTTACATTGAGTTATTAACAACATACGTCAAAAAATAATCAGATATTAATATACCCTAGATTATAGTTCAATCCATATTGAGATTAGCGTACTATAGTCATTAGTCATACTCATAAATAAAAAGCGTTCAAAACATACTATTCAATTTGAATATGTTTTGAACGCTTTTTTCAAGTTATCTTTTGTCTTCTGTTTTATTTAATAAATCTACAAATTAATAGCTACTTTAACGTTGTATCGTTGTACCGACTTTAGCGCCTTTCACCAATTTGTCTATCACATGTGGTTCATTCCCAGCTGCAATTACTACTTTTTGACAACCTAGTTCAATGGCTTCCACTGCATCTTGAACTTTTGGAATCATACCACCATATATATCTTCTTTATCAATAAAATATTGAATGCTTTCAGCGTTTAACTTTAATTGCACTTCTTTATCAATAATTACACCCGGAATATCACTTAATAAATAAATTGGTGCTGTTAACGCTTGAGCGACCTTATATGCCAATGTATCTGCATTAATATTATATAATTGTCTCGTATCTTGTTTAATACCGATAGAAGCTAAGACTGGTATAAAATGATTAGTTAAATGTTGAAAAAATTCTGTATTCATATCAATCGGTTCACCTACAAAACCATACTTTTCACTGAGTGGATTAATATCAAAAAGTTTCCCATCAATACCATTTATTCCTATACTTATATTACTATTATGATTCATCTTACTGACGAGTTGTGGGTTAACTTGTCCAATCAGTGTTTGGCTGGTCACAGACAATACGGTTTCTGTTGTCACGCGTAATCCATCTTCAAATTTAGGTGCAACACCTTCATTTTCTAATGCTTTGTTTATAAATGGTCCACCCCCATGAACGATAATGGGTTTATAACCTTGTTTTTTTAATGTGATAATATCTTCAATAATTGATTCATGTAAGTGTGTTAATGTACTGCCGCCTATTTTTATAACAATATAACTCACTATGCCAACTCCCCTTATGTTCTATATGAAGCATTAATTCGGATATAATCATATGATAAGTCACAACCATATGCTGCTGCTTCACCTTCGCCAGATCCTACATTAACTTCAATTTCAATGGTATCAGCTTCAAGTTGTTCTTTTAGCTGTAATTCATCAAATTCAAGTGCCATTCCTTCTGCTACAACTGGCACTTCTGCTAAAGTCACATAAGTTTCGTGTGGCTCAACATTTTGGGAAGCATAACCTATTGCTGTGATAATTCTACCAAAGTTTGCATCTTCTCCATGTATAGCTGATTTAACGAGGTTCGAAGAAACGATACTCTTAGCTATCATTCTTGCTTCTTCTGAATCAACTGCACCTTTAACTTTCGCTGTAACTAATTTTGTTGCACCTTCGCCATCTTTCGCTATCGCTTTGGCAAGATACTGCGTTACAAAATTCAAAGCATAATTAAATTTGTGCCATTCTGAGTGCGCAGGTGTAAGCGCATTGTTTTTAGCTTGTCCATTTGCCATAAATAGAACCATGTCATTCGTACTTGTATCACCATCTACCGTAATCATATTAAATGATTGGTCAACCGATTGTTTCAAAGCGGTCGTCAAATCAATACTTTCTATGTTAGCATCTGTCGTTACAAAACCTAGCATTGTTGCCATATTTGGATGAATCATGCCAGAACCTTTAGCCGTTCCACCTATCGTTACAGTCTCACCATCAATTTCAACTTGAACTGAAAGGTGTTTCGTCATCGTATCTGTCGTTAAAATTGCCTCACTAAAGAAATCGCCTTGGTTAAAGCCATCTTTCATCACATTTTGCGTACCATATTTAATTTTATCCATAGGTAAAAATGAACCAATGACACCGGTTGAAGCCACACCAACATTATGTGCAGGCAAATTTAATTGTTCCGCTACCCACGTTTGAGTATCTTTAGCATCTTGTAACCCTTTTTCACCAGTACATGCGTTTGCATTTGCTGAATTTACAACAATTGCTTGTAGTGTTTGATTATTATTAATACATGCTTCCGTTACTTGTAAAGGTGCTGCTTTAAAACGATTTAATGTATAAACACCCGCTGCTGCTGCCTCATTTTCAGAATAAATCCATCCAAAATCTTTACGTTTTTTTCTTAATCCAACGTGAAATCCACCAGCTACAAATCCGGAAGGAGAACTAACATCACCTTGTAAATCTACATTCAGTTGATCTAATATATCTATTGTTTCAATATCTTTCATAGTATCTCTCCTTCTTTTTTATGGGTATACTGGTGATTGATTTAATCCAGTTGTTTCTTCTAATCCGAACATTAAATTTAAATTCTGTATTGCTTGACCACTTGCGCCTTTAACTAAATTATCAATGACTGAAACAATTACAGCTGTTTGTTGAGTTTCATCAACATATAAACCAATATCACAGAAGTTACTTGCATATACTTCTTTTGTCTTTGGATATTCACCCAAATCTCTCACCCGAACAAATGGTTTATCATCATAATATTTCTTGTATGTTGCCTGTAAAGCTTCACTTGTAAGTGGTTGTTTTAATTTGACGTAAATCGTCGATAAGATACCTCTTGTCATCGGAACAAGATGAGGTGTGAAAATAACATTGATATTTTTATTAGCTACTTTAGTTAAATACTGTTCAATTTCCGGTTTATGTTTATGTTTTCCAATACCATAAGCGCTAAAGTTTTCATTCATCTCGGAATAGTGGACGTTTTGTGAGAGTGACCTACCTGCTCCTGAAACACCTGTCTTTGCATCGATGATGATTGAATCTGTATCAATCATTTCTTCATCTATGACTGGATGTAATGCCAATAATGTTGCCGTAGGGAAACAACCTGGATTTGCAATTAAGTTCACTTCATTTCGTTGAATTTCTGTCCACTCAGCAATACTATAATCTGCATTATCTAATTGTTGTTGTGATGCAGCTGCTTCACCATAAAATTGTTGATACACATCCCTATCCTTCAATCTAAAATCACCTGATAAATCAATGACTTTAATACCTTGTTCTACTAATTGAGGTGCTATGTGTTTACTCACATTTGAAGGTGTTGCAAAAAATACGACATCACATGATATAGCTTCATTATTTAACGCTTCGTAATGATGTGTTATGTGATTTAAGTGAGGAAATGTCTTACTAATCGGCTCATCAACCTTTGAATGTGAAAAAATATATTTAATTTTTACTTGCGGATGTTGTGCCAATAATCGAATTAATTCGACCGCACCATATCCACTTCCTCCTACAATCCCAACTTCTATCATAACGTTCATTCCTTTCTGAATATTCGCACTTTTAATGGTATTATTTATTTCCTTTTTCTAATACTTCAGTTATCACTTTTGCTACTGTAGCTATTTCTTCCTCATCTATTACTAATGGCGGTGAAATTCTAATAATATTACTTTGCGTTTCCTTACATAACACGCCTTGTTCAATCATTTCCAAACAATACGGTTGTGCTGGTTCGTTAAGTTCGATTCCGATAAATAATCCCCTACCTCTGACATCTACTATTAGTTTACTATCAATAATTTGTAATTGATTCAGCAATTTTTGTCCTAATTCTGCTGATCTTTCAATTAATTTTTCATCAATTAATACATCTAAAGCTTCACTGGAAACTGCACATGCAAGAGGATTACCTCCAAATGTGGAACCATGTGTACCTGGTGTTAAGACGCCCATAATATCAGCATTAGCAAGTACTGCCGAGATAGGATAAAGACCGCCACCTAGTGACTTACCTAGTAAATAGACATCTGGTTCTACATTCTCCCATTCCATAGCAAAGAGTTTACCTGTACGTCCTAAGCCAACTTGTATTTCATCAGCAATAAGTAAGATATTATGTTCATTACATAAATTACGTACTTCCTGAATAAAATACTCAGGCGGTATATTGACGCCACCTTCACCTTGAATAGGTTCTAAGATGATTGCTGCTGTATTTTCATTGATCAATGATTTCAGATGTGTCACATCACCATAATCAATTGTATGCATATTATCTAATAAAGGTGTAAATCCTTTTTTATAGCTCTCTTGTGAAGACAATGAAAGAGCACCTAATGTACGCCCATGAAAATTTCCATTCATCGCAATGATTTCAGGCTTACCTTCTGAAATACCTTTTACATCTGTTCCCCACTTTCTAGCAATCTTAATTGCTGTCTCAATGGCTTCAGTACCTGTATTCATCGGTAAAACTTTTTCTTTATTTGAAAGCCTACAAATTTTTTCTTCCCATTCACCTAAATTGTCACTGTAAAGTGCTCTTGATACCATGGTGATTTTTTCACTTTGCTCTTGGAAAGCTTTAATAATTTTAGGATGACAATGACCATGGTTAACGACTGAAAATCCTGATACACAATCAATATAGCTATTTCCGTCTACATCCCAAACTTTAGCTCCCTTACCTTTAGTTAAAGCTAATTTTAATGGACTATAATTATTAGAACTGTATCGATCTGTTAATTCAAATAAATCGTTCATTTTAACCCTCATTCCTTTATATTTATTCCTGAAATTGAATTAATATTCAAAATAATACACTGATATTGTTAATTAGTCAAAGATTATTTTTAAAAAAACTGCATAAGTTAATTCTTTTATTTAACCACATTACCGTATTTTTAGTTTTTTAAAAATCACTTCAACACTTACTACGCTTTAAACCAACAAGATTAATAAAATGTATTTATTTTGCATATTTCACAAACAATATTTTTTATTTTTTCATATCAATTAATAAGCCAAAAAATTCACCCTTATAGGGAAATAAAAAAGAACAAACTGGTGCATAAATAGTCCAGTTTGTTCTATTAATAGTTATCAATGTTTATTCTTGATTTTCTAACTTTTGTTCTTCTTTTAAATTCTGACTCATATCTTTGTTAATTTTTTTCGCACGTTTAAAGTACACACTTTCGAAGTAGCTTGTTGTACCAATTTTATAAAAGATTAATGCGACGATAACAATTACAACAAAGTCATATGGGTAATGAATCCAATTCATACCATTAAATTCTTTACTACCTATAAATGATAAGAAGGCAAGAATAATTAAGTATAAAATAATCCATAAACTACCGCCGATTTGTTTTTTCGTATTTTTCCAATTCATCTTATATTCATAGAAGAAATAGATTGGCAGACCTAAAATGATAATAAATATTACTTCAGCTGTCGTTGGCCACATAGCCCAATAAATCGCTAGTGACGCTAATACAAATGAAAATGGCGCCATAAATCTCAACATATTCGCACGAAATGGTCTATGCATTTTAGGAGCCATTTTACGTAACGATATGACTGTGGTTGGACCAGTTAAGTATGCCACTAACGTTGCTGTAGAGATTACACTAGCTAATACTGCCCAATCTCTAAATAGTGATACCATTACCATACTAATAATTGCATTAAAAACAATTGCAACACGTGGAATTTTATATTTATCATTCATTTTGCCTAAGAATTTAGGAATATGTCCATTTTTCTCCATTGCACGTAATACACGACCTGTAACAGCAACAAATGATACACCTGTACCAAATGGCGAAACAACTGCTTCTATATAAAGTAAGATAGCTAACCAGTTTAATCCAAGTAGAATGGCCATATCAGCAAATGGTGAGTTGAAATTAATTCCACTCCATCCTTTTGAATGTATCATGTCTTGCGGCATAGATGTGATAAATGTACTTTGTAATACGATATAAAGCACTGCACTTAATGTAAGTGAAATTGCAATGCCTCGCGCGATATTCTTCTCAGGTTTTTGAATTTCTGACCCCATATTAATGATAGTTTGGAATGCATTAAATGAGAAGATGATACCAGATGCTGTTGTTGCGGCAAAAATTGGTGCTGAACCATATGGCATAAATTGTCCAGGTGAATGACCGTAGTTACCAGCATCAAATCCAGAAATCATTAACATAATAATTGTCAATAATGGTACACCAAGTTTAAATACCGAAATTAAGCTCGTAAATGATGTAAGCAATTTAACTGACCAATAGTTTAATAGAGAAAAGATAATTATAATCACGAATACCGTAAGTAAACCAGAGTTACTGATTGAACCATCCTTCATTAAACCACTCGTAAATTTTGCCCACTCCCAAGGCCAAGAGCTCATGTATTGAACTGCTGAAACAGCTTCAATTGGAATGATTGTAACTAGTGATACCCAGTTTGCCCATGCGGCAATAAACCCAAGTAAAGAGCCATGTGTATATTGGGCATAGTTACTCATCCCACCTGATTGTGGAAACATTGTACCAATTTCAATATAGTTATATGCTATAGAGCCTATAACTACAAAACCTATAATCCATGAAATAATTGCAGCTGGGCCAGCGATAGAAGACGCTTCCCATGCACCAAATAACCAACCTGAACCAATTAGCGATCCAAGCCCTAATAGTACAAGCTGCGACAAATTAATTTTTTCACTCTTTTTCTGTTTTCCCATAAAAACTCCTACTATTCATCGTTTTATATTCATATCAAGGCAAATGTACAATGTATACACTTTCTTGTATATGTTGTTATTATACGCATATTAAAATTCAAGTCAAATCAACATTCTAACCAGTAATAATTGCATAATATTGCATATTAATTCGTTTTTTAAGCTATAATTGCATAAAGATAGAACGCAACTTATCGGCTTTCCGGTCACTATATAAAGTCGATGGAGCATTTTTCATCGATGTTACTCATTTATTCATAAATAGTATATTCTCCTTCATAACAACAAAAGTTTCAAACACGCTACAATCCTTGTCACACCAATGGTTCAAGTTCGATTTAACCCTAAAACACAAAGAATTTGTTACATATTTTACTTTTTAATGTATTTTTACATAAATAATTGTTAAATATGGATTTAAGTGATTTTATCTCACTAAAATCACCGTTTTATAATGTTACTCAAATATAAAATTTCAAAATAAGCTTATTTTTTTGTATTTAATTATCCTTTTTTACTTATTAAATAGATAAATAACTGTACCGTCTAACTAATTACTTATTGAGTTTGTTTTCTTCTTCCCACCATAGTGCTTCTTTTGGATTACTAACCACTTCCTCATATTCCTTTTCAGTTTCAACATTTGGATATGAACCTTTTAATGACTTATTGGAAGTTGATTTAAACATCGTTACAAATATGATAAGTCCAATGACATTTATAAACATTAAATAATAGGAAGGTGCAATTTCTTGTCCTGTCGTTTCTACTAATGTGGATAATATAAATGGTGTTAGTCCACCAAATATAGCAGCACCTATGTTATAAACCAATGACAACGTTCTTAATCTGACTTTTGTATGGAACATACTAGGTAATAATGAGGGCATAACACCTTCAAATGTTGCCATAAAACAAGCGATAATCAGTAGACCAACAATGATTACCGGTAAGACCGGGATACTCATCAACCAAAATGCAAATATTGAAAATAAACTAAAACCTGTTAGACCAAAGAGGATAGTTCTTTTATTACCCACTTTATCGCTATACCAACCAAAAAAGAATACTGCTGGTATCATTACTACCATTGTCAATGTACTTAACACGGACCCCATTGCACCACCTAAATTGATTGTCTTATTTAAAAATGAAGGCATAAATGAAAGAACCATATAATTTGCAACATTTAAAAATGCAACACCTGTGAAACATACAATAATATCTTTCCAGTAGTATTTAAATATATCTAAATATGAATATTCTAATTCCTCTTGTTCTTCTAATGTAGATTCATATGCTGGGCTTTCATCCAAACTAGAACGTAAAATAATACCAACAATACCAAAAGGTGCGGCAAGAATAAATGGTATACGCCATCCCCAATCTGACATTTGTTGATCATTTAAAAAGGTATACATCGCACCAACCAAGACAGCTGCCATGATATTTCCTATTAAAGTACCAATTTCCAACCCACTTCCTAATTTACCTCTCGTTTTATCAGGAGCAGTTTCTGCAATATAAGTCATTGCGCCTGCATATTCCCCACCAGTTGAAAATGATTGTACCATTCGAACTAGTAATAATAATATCGGAGCCCAAATACCAATTTGCTCTTGTGTTGGCAGTAAACCTAACACAAGTGTTGATGCTGCCATTAATAAAATTGTAGTAGATAGAACGATTTTACGCCCATATTTATCTCCCAAATGACTGAAAAAGATACCCCCAATTGGGCGCACAATAAATGCGAAGGCAAATACAGCAAATGTTGAAATAATTTGCATTTCTGATGGTAAATTACCAAAGAAATTCGCACTTAGTATTACAGCAAGTTGTGCGTATAAACCAAAGTCAAACCACTCTATAGCATTACCTACACCTGTGGCAATCACACTTTTTTTAGTTTGATTTGTATCTACCCTATTTACTTTTTCTCTTTTAAATTTCACTTAAAAACACCCCTTAAATTGTACACGTACTTTATTTTAAATAGCCTATGCACAAATTAATAAACAATTTACACTTTCATTAAATATATTCTTTTCCATTGATATTCGTTACACAAAATTCATTTATAAAAAATGTATCAAAAATATATCTGCTATAATGTGTACCATATAAAATAAAATGGAGGTTTCTATAACATGAAACATGTATATTTCAATCACGATGGTGGTGTAGATGATTTAGTATCTTTATTCTTACTTCTTCAAATGGAAGATATCAATCTTATAGGCGTTAGTGCAATTGGTGCAGATAGTTATGTTGAACCGGCCGTAAGTGCGTCACAAAAAATTATCAACCGCTTCTCACATTATCCAATTGATGTCTCTATATCTAAAGAACGAGGAAAAAATCCATTTCCAAAAGACTGGCGCATGCATGCTTTCTTTATGGATGCATTGCCAATATTAAATGAACATGTAGAATCAAAATCTAATATTTTAAATCACCATGCCTATGAAGATATAATTGAAAAATTAACTCATGCTACTGAGCACATTACTTTATTATTCACTGGACCATTAACAGACCTTGCCAAGGCATTGACTGTAGAGCCTAATATTTCACAAAAAATTGAACGTTTAGTGTGGATGGGCGGTACGTTCTTATCTAAGGGGAATGTTGAGGAACCAGAACATGATGGCACTGCAGAATGGAATGCTTTTTGGGATCCAGAAGCTGTAAAAACTGTTTTTGATACAGATATTAAAATAGACATGATTGCACTTGAAAGTACAAATCAAGTTCCAATAACCAGAAATGTAAGACAAGCTTGGGCAAATGAACGGCACTATACTGGTGTTGACTTCTTAGGTGTAAGTTATGCTGCAGTACCACCTTTGACACATTTTCAAACTAATTCAACCTACTTTTTATGGGATGTATTAACAACAGCTTATACAGGATTGCCAGAACTCGTTAAACAAAAAACTGTATACGCATCTGTATATACAGACGGTCCTAGTCAAGGCAAGACATATATTGACGAACAACACGGTCGTCCTCTATCGGTTGTTTACCATGTAGAACACGATATGTTTTTCGATTATATTACTGACTTAGCAAAACGAGTTACAAGCTAATTTATTCATATAGCTTAATAATTTAATGTTATACAAAAAAATCATGAATTATGCATAATTACAACTTCAATTTTCATTTTACAATTTAGCGATATATACAGAAAATCCCTTAATAACTAGTTATCGAATCATACAGTTAATAGTTGGATTAAATTCATCCAATATTAGCCATTATCATCGGTCTCTAATTGTTAAGGGATTTAAATTTTAATAATTATATTTATACGTGACGAGTCACTGTATCTACAGGTAGTCTATAAGAGTCATGCCCTGGATTTTTTTCTTTTCCAACTGCTACAATCATAACTGGTTCATAGCGTTCTGGATCTAAATCAAATGCTTCAGCGATTTGATCACGTTCAAAACCACCAATTGGATTTGTATCATAGCCATATGCTCTTGCTACTAACATAAATTGCATTGCAGCTAAACTGCTATCAATTTTAATAATGTCATTCATTTCTTCTTTTGATAAACTTTTATAATACGGTAATACTTTCGCTAACATTTCATCTTTAACATCTTCTGGCATCATACCATGTTCTACTGCACTATTATAAATTTCTTCTCCGTGCTCATAGTTTTGCATATCACCAAAAATAACTACCATTGCTGCAGATGTATCATTTTGTCTAGTATTAAAACGAATAAGTGGTCGTAATGTATCTTTACCTTCGTCACTTTCTACTACTAAGAAACGCCAAGGTTGCATGTTTACTGAAGAAGGTGCCTTCGTTGCTTTTTGTATTATTTCATCCATTTCTGCTTGCGGAATTTTAACACTTTCATCAAATACTTTAACCGATTTTCTATTTAAAACTACATCTTCAAAATTATTATTAATCATTTTTTAATACTCCTTAATTATTTTTTACAAAATCAAATTATACTCAATTTATTACGAATTACAAATCATCTGTTTATAAGATAACTAATATTCTTTTTTGCTATTAAATAATACAAAGCTAAAATATAAAAATGTGCATTTCATTATTAGAAATGCACATCTTTATTTATAAATATATTCGTATTACATTTAAGTCTTAATATTTATTTTCTTAATACCTGGTTTGACAAAGCACATAGCAATTATTCCAATTACTGCAGCAATCACTGCTGAAATAAACATAGATGAATAACCATACGATGTTACCAAGACACCTGTTAAGGTTGGTGCAATAATAGTAGCAGAATTGACGAAGAAATGTGTCATCCCCCCATATGTACCTGTCTTTCTAGGCGCTGTATCAATAATAACAGCCCAATAGACAGCATTTGGTAAAAAGATACATGCATTACCTAACATCATTAAAAACAGTATCCAAGCAATATTATTCGTTGTTGGAATAATTAAGAAACAGATTGCTGCTAGAGTCATACCAAAAATAGCAAGACCTGATCTAGCAATACGCAAACTGCCCGTTTTGTAACGTAACCAGTCAGATAGCTTCCCACCAAAATAGGCAGTAAAACATGCACCAATCCACGGAATCATACCTAAATACCAAAGTGAGTGGATTTCAAAATGATATTCATCTTGTAGATATTTTGGCGTCCATGTAAGAATTAAAAAGTTTATGTATTGGAACCCAAAATACCCAATCATATTAAAAACCAACGTAGGACTTTTAAAGAAATGATACCATTTTTCATGCGCATTTTGCTCTGTTTCTACAGTTTTTTCACCTGCAACAGTCATTTCCGTAGAGCGAATTGAATCTAATTCTGCTTTAGATACATGTTCATTGTCTTCCGGATAATCTGTAAACACTTTATACCAAACGATAATCCAAATTAAACCGATTACCCCTAGTATAATAAATAACACGCGCCACGTTGAAATTGTCAAAAACCCTGATACGATTGGTGCTGTGATTAATGCACCAAGTGGTACGCCAATGAGACCAAGCGCAGAAAGCAAGCCACGTTCTTTTGGAGCGGCCCAATTGGCATTTGTTTTACTAATTGTTGAAAATATTGGCCCTTCTGAAACACCAAAGAGTACACGCATTAATCCAAATCCTGCAATAGCAGATCCTCCAAAAAGTGCCATACCTATTTCACCCGCAAATGCCATGCCAATCTCAAAGAATGACCAAAGTGTACCAGCGACTAGCCATACAAACTTTGGACCCTTTTTATCTGCTGTAATACCCCCAAAAAGTGATCCTAGCATATAGCCGTAACCAAAATAGCCTAAAATTGCACCCCAAGCAATATTATCAAAACCAAATTCTTTAATAATATCTTCTTGTGCATAAGATATTGCACCACGATCGACATAATTAATCATCGTCATTATGATAATCATCGTTATAATAAAGTATCTATAATTTTTCATCTTGCTCCCCCTATGTTAAACACTTAAATCAATAGAAATTCTACTCTTTTTGAAAGCGTTATCAATATGATTTTTAAATTATTTTGATTTTTCTAAAAATTAAAGTCTTTAACATCTTATGTCTAAGCAACATTTTTCATTTAAATTATTTCTAATAAATAATACTTATTTTTTAACTTTAATAATCAATCACTTAATACGCAATGACATAGTAATTTGTTCCTCTACAAACCCCAGACTTTTATAGAATTGAAATGCTTCATTGTTAGAAAATACATTTAACTTTATCGTTTCTATACCTTTTTCTAGTAAAAACTGTTGAATATGATTCATCAATTTACTAGCTCCACCTTGCCTTCTAAAGGGCTCGAGTATAAATAATTCATATATAAAGCCATAGTTAGTTTGCGATAAATAATCAAACTTTATTTCAAATAATAAAAAACCTTTTATCAGATTGTTTTTAGTATCCATCCATACTAAATATTTCGCTCCCTTTTCTACTAAATTTACTGAAAGTTGTCTGAGTTCTGCGTCCGATATTTGTATGTTTGTAGTTATCGCTTCTTTAAATAATTCAGGTACAATTTTATTAATCTTTTTATATTCAATATTTTCCGCTAACCTTATTGTCATTTAATCACTACTTTCAATAATATGTTTTAAACTTAATCACTAACTTAAAAATTACAATTTTACTGACTATTCAATTTAGATTGAATACAAATCATATAACACAAAACATTGTTGTATATTTCATTCTTATTTTTTAACACTAAAATTAATATATAAATAATATTTCTTAAAAATTACCTAGAATTTCCTTTAATCACTAGATATATTAAATTTTTATAGTAAAATAAGAGAGGTAGTTTTTTGACATATATCAAATTCTATCTAATCGTATCTTAAAAATTTACATTACATGATATAATTCAAATACTAAGTCAAACCAAAATATAACGACTACAAAACATATTTCTTAATATATGAATAGTTCTATTATTCAATTATAAGGTAAGACTAGAGTAAGTTAATATTTGAAATTCAACCTTACTTTTTGTTACATTCTACCTTATATAAAATTAAGAAAAAAATTGAAAAAGAGGTAAAACAATGAAGTCTATATCCGTTATAGTAACTTATTACAACTCAGAAGATTATATAGAACGATGTCTAAATAGTCTCAAACACCAAAGATTCCAAGATTTCGAGTTAATTTTAGTAAATGATGGCTCAACAGATCAATCTCAAACACTAGCTTCACAATTGCTTAAAGATTGGGATATAACTGTAAAAGAAATTAATTTAGAACAAAACATGGGTCATGCTTACGCAAGAAACGTCGCGATGAAATCGATAGAAGCACCATACTTCATCTTTGTCGATTCAGATGATTACTTAGCTTCTTACGCACTATCTTTCTATATGAAGCATTTAAATCATTTCGATGCGTTAATTGCACCTATTCACTCATTTACACTTGATATACCACAATATGTGGACCAAAATCTTGTAAGAGTTAGTTACTTAGATGCGAAAGAAAAGTCTAATCAATTTTTAAGAAAACATTCGGTATGTAACATTGTCTTTAAGACTGCTATTGCTCAAGGACATAATTTACAGTTTAATGAAGACTTAAATATATTTATTGATTGGTCATTCGTCTTAGAATTTATAAAATACGCAAATAAATTTGTACGTGTTAGCCGCTTCCCATTCTATATTAAAGGGGAAGTTTACGACCCATTCTTAAAACCAACATTATCAAAACAAGAATTCGGTGTTATCTTTAATGATTATGTTTACAGTTTTAGTGATTCAGTAAAACGTGCACCTACTAAAGAAAATAAAACATTTATAAAAAATAAAATGAAGAATTTAATGAAACATTCATTTGAGCCTTCATTAAGAAAGACACCTGAACGTTATGAACAACATAGTGAATTATTGCCTAAAGTAGCACGTTCATTATTCCCAACTATTTTCAAAAACGAAAAACCATTGTTTATAATTGAAATGCTATTCTTAATGCTAAACAAACGTAACAACGCATTTAAAGTAAACCGTATCCGTAAAAATACAAGATTACTGAAAAGCGTATTACTAAAAAGAAAGAATAAAAATCGCGCCCACTATCAACTGACAGATAATATTGATAAAGTTAGCGATAGAACGATAGTATTCGAATCATTTGGCGGTAAAAATTACAGTGATAGTCCTAAATATATATACGAATATATGATGAAGCATTATCCTCACCTTGAATTTATTTGGGTATTTAAAAATCCAGACAAAGTCTTTTTACCAGGTCCAGCTAAAAAGGTTAAAAAAGGTTCGGCTGCATACTATGATGCCTATTCTAGATCTAAATATTGGGTATCTAATGCTAGATTACCACTCTATTTAAATAAAAAACCTAATCAAGTTTATATACAAACTTGGCATGGTACACCTTTAAAACGACTTGCAAATGATATGAAAGTCGTTCGTATGCCTGGCACAACAACTGATAATTATAAACGTAATTTTAGAGAAGAAACGAATCGTTGGGATTATCTTGTATCACCAAATGCTTACTCATCTAAAATTTTCGAAACAGCGTTTTGGATGCCACCTGAAAAAATCTTAGAAATTGGTTACCCTAGAAATGATGTCTTGGTAAACCGTGCGAATGACGAAGCGTTTATTCAACAAATTAAAGAAAACTTAAATCTTCCAGAAGATAAAAAAGTAATCATGTATGCACCAACTTGGAGAGATGATGAATTTGTTAAGAAAGGCAAATATTTATTCGATTTAAAAATTGATTTAGATAATCTACAACAAAAACTCGGTGACGAATACGTCATTTTACTAAGAATGCATTATCTTATCTCAAA
Source organism: Staphylococcus sp. ACRSN (assembly GCF_022346615.1). GTDB lineage: Bacteria > Bacillota > Bacilli > Staphylococcales > Staphylococcaceae > Staphylococcus. The sequence goes on from NZ_JAKRNS010000006.1 coordinate 121,647, forward strand.
TGCCTTAGACTTACGTGGCTATGAAGACTTTGCAATTGATGTTTCTAACTATAGTGACATCTCAGAACTGTACTTAGTGTCTGATTGTTTAATTACAGATTATTCATCAGTAATGTTTGACTTTGGTGTTTTAAAGCGACCACAAATTTTCTTTGCATATGATTTAGATAAATATGATCAAGATTTACGTGGATTTTACTTAGATTTCCACAATGATTTGCCTGGTCCAATCTATAAAGATGCTTACCAATTAGCAGATGATTTACAAAATCTAGATAAAATTACTAACGATTATAAAGGGAAAATTGATAAATTTTATAATGACTTCTGTTCATTAGAGATTGGTCAATCTTCAAAAGCAATCTCCGACTTAATTAAAAAATAGTGCTTTTATTACTATTCAGTTAAAAGGACCACTGGTATTTTGGAACAATATGTTCCTTAATATCAGTGTTTTTTTATATTTACTTAATTTTCCCTTGCTTGATAGCGCACTCTAAGGTGTAATTTAAAACTATCAATCTTAGGAGGTATATATTATGGGTAAATTCATTTCATTAAAACAAAAGGTCGTTGTCATCACTGGCGGTGCTAAAAATTTAGGACGTCTGCTAAGTGAAACTTACGCAATAGAAGGCGCTCAAATTATTATTCATCATCACAATAGTAAGAGTTTGACAGAGGCGAAAGAAACTTTAAGTAAAGTAACAGAACTTGGAGGGACTGGTGCAATATTTTCTGGAGATTTAACAAAAGTTGATAATATAGATGCATTATTTAAATTTGCTGAAAAAACTTTTGGAAAAATTGATATCGCCATCAATACAGTGGGTAAAGTATTAAAACAACCAATTGCAGATACAAGTGAAGAGGATTTTGACACAATGCAAGCTATCAATGCCAAACAGGCCTACTTTTTTATCAAATATGCTGAACAGTATATGAATAATGACGGCAAAATAATTTCAATTTCGACATCACTATTAGCAGCATATACTGGCTTGTACTCGACTTATGCGGGTGAGAAAGCACCGTTAGAACATTACACAAGAGCCGCATCAAAAGAGTATATGGCACGTGGTATTTCAGTGAACAACGTTGCACCTGGCCCTATGGATACACCTTTCTTTTATCCACAAGAAACAAACGATGCAATCGCCTTCCATAAATCACAAGCATTACACAATCAACTCACACAGATTGAAGATATTGCACCAATCGTTAAGTTTTTAACTTTAGAGGGATGGTGGATTAATGGACAAACGCTATTTGCAAATGGTGGTTATACGACAAGATAAATGGAGGTTTTAAAGATGCAATATTTTGTAGCAGATTTTTTAAATCCTAATACGCAATTAAGTATCATTGACGGTAAAGGTGAAATCATTGATCAACAAACTGTACGTCTAGAACCATCTGAATATGTGAATCAGCTTGCAGAGTACCTAATAGAACTATCGCATGAAAATCATTTATATCATGATGACATTAAAGCAATTGGCTTAAGTATTGAAAATGTTAACTCAATTGACTACACTGACGTCACACAACTTGTTACCGAATTAGAAAGTAAATTCGGATTTACCGCAACAGTAGAAGACAATCATGATACTTTGATTAAATCATTGACTGAATCATAAAAAATAAAAATGTTACATTGTGTTTAATTGTAACTAAATGGATACAAAATATAGGAGCATAAACAATGAATGTAAAACATGCAGCTGAAAAAATAGGTATCAGCACTCATACAATTAGATATTATGATAAATCTGGTTTATTTCCATTTATCGCACGTGATGCGCATGGAAACAGGAATTTTTCAGAAACAGATCTTTATTGGATTGAGTTTGTAAAATGTATGCGCCAAACACATATGCCTATTGTTCAAATTAAGAAAATAGCTGAGCTTTATGAACAAGGACCATCTACAAAACAGTCTAGAATAGAAATTCTTAAATCACATCAACAAAACTTAATTGCTCAAAGTGCCTTAATTGATGATGCACTCACAATATTAGATGACAAATTCGCTTTAATAGAAAATGAATAGTACTGTTTGGGAGTATTATAAAAATAATAATCTAATTTCAAGTTGAAATAATAGCTCGTTAGATAACAGAAAAACCTAAAATATATTACTATTAACAATAGCCCTTAAATGAGTTTAAAAATTCATTTAAGGGCATTTTTCACGTCAATCATTTTATAAAAAGATCAACTTTATATAATTCATCTAAGTATTGGTATATAAAATCTTTAATTTATTCATTTATACAAAAAAGCAGCGAGCACGTTATTTATAACGTGATGCTCACTGCTTAATAAGACTATATATGATTATTTAATTGTTCCAGCGTCTTTATCATGTACACCATGACGATAAAAATCAACGTATTCTGGATCTAATGATTTTTTACCTCTAATGATATCTGCAGCTCTTTCAGCCATCATTAAAACTGGTGAATGGATGTTACCATTTGTCGTACGTGGCATTACAGATGCATCTACGACACGTAGGTTTTCCATACCATGTACTTTGAATGTATCTGGATCTACAACTGATAATTCATCAGATTTAGGTCCCATTTTACAACTACATGATGGATGTAATGCTGTTTCACCATCACGTTTTACCCATTCAATGATTTCTTCATCTGTTTGCACTTCAGGTCCAGGTGAAATTTCTCCACCATTAAATGGATCTAATGCTTTTTGTTTTAAGATGTTTCTTGCTACTTTAATTGCTTCAACCCATTCACGTTTATCTTCTTCTGTTGATAAGTAGTTAAATACGAAATTTGGTTTTTCAAATGGGTCTTTAGATTTAATCTTCAAGTGACCACGTGAGTTAGAATACATTGGTCCTACGTGAACTTGATAACCATGTGCTGTTGGTGCTTTTGTACCATCATATCTAACCGCTATTGGCAAGAAGTGGAACATTAAGTTAGGATAATCTACATCTTCGTTAGAACGTACAAATCCGCCGCCTTCGAAGTGGTTAGATGCCGCTGCACCTTTACGCCCCAAAATCCATTGTAGGCCAATAAATGGCATTTTCAATTTATTTAAACTTGGTTGTAATGATACTGGTTCTTTACATGCATGTTGCACATAAACTTCCAAGTGATCTTCAAAGTTTTCACCAACACCTGGTAAATGTAAACGTGGTTCAATACCAAGAGAACGTAAGTGTTCTGAATCACCAATACCTGATAATTGTAACAATTGTGGTGAATTAATCGCGCCACCTGATAAAATGACTTCTTTAGCTTCTACAGTATGCTCTTTACCATTTTTCTTAAATGTAACACCTGAAACTTTATTATTTCCATCAAAGTTCAATTTAGTAACAAATGCACGTGTTTGAACATCTAAATTATTACGTTTCATAGCTGGGTGTAAATATGCTCTTGATGCAGATACACGACGACCATTGTGCACTTGACTATCAAATGGGCCAAATCCTTCTTGACGGAAACCATTTACATCAGGTGTCTTATTATAGCCTGCTTCAACACCAGCATTAAAGAACGCTTGGAATAATGGGTTCGTAGCTGGACCACGACGTAATTTAATTGGACCATGATGACCACGATATGGATCATCTTTTGTTGAGCCAAATGTAGTTTCTAATCGTTTGAAATATGGTAAACAATGTGCAAAATCCCAATGTTCCATACCTTCAGGTTTAGCCCATTTTTCATAGTCCATAGGATTACCACGTTGATAAATCATACCGTTAATTGAACTTGAACCACCAAGTACTTTACCACGTGCATGTCCAACTTTACGTCCATCCATGTGAGGTTCTTCATTTGTTTCATAAATCCAGTCATATAATTTGTTTCCAGCTGGATACATTAATGCTGCTGGCATTTGGATTAATAAATCCCAAGGATAATCACTACGACCTGCTTCTAATACAAGCACATTTTTCGAAGCATCTTCACTTAATCTGCCTCCTAATACCGAACCAGCACTACCGCCACCAATGATAATATAATCATAAGATTTTCTCATTTTTATATAGCCTCCTAAAATAATTCATTACTTTGTGTATATTTATATTTTCTAAAAAGTATTATTTACCAAACCAATTTACAGGCTCTGGATTAGTATTTCTTAAAATGTGTTTTTCTTCTTGATATTCAGCTAACCCGGCTTTACCAAGTTCTCTACCGATACCTGATTGTTTGTAGCCACCCCATGGTGCTTGAGCAAAGTATGGATGGAAGTCATTAATCCAAACTGTACCCATTTTCAATTGATTGACTACGCGTTCTGCTTTAGAGATATCGTTTGTAAACACGCCACCAGCTAAACCATAAATAGAGTCATTAGCAAGTTCAATTGCTTCTTCTTCTGATGAGAAACCTTCAACAGTAACAACTGGTCCAAATACTTCTTCTTGGACAATACGCATTGATGTATCACAATCAGTAATAACAGTTGGTTCAAAGAAGAAACCATCCTGTAAATCTTCGCGTTCTGGACGTTTACCGCCTACTGCGATTGTTGCATTTTCAGATTTAGCTACTTCCATATAGCCTTCAATTTTTTCACGGTGTTCAGCTGAAATCACTGGTCCCATCTCTGTATCAGCATCAAATCCATTACCTAATTTAATACGCTTGACTCTATCGATTAGTGCAGCTTCAAATTTATCTTTGATATCGTTATGAACAAGTATTCTTGCTCCTGCCGAACACACTTGCCCAGCATGGAAATAACCACCGTTTAATGCTTGATCTACTGCTAAGTCAAAGTCAGCATCTTCAAAAATAATATTTGGGTTTTTACCACCTAACTCTAAAGCGATATTTGTCACATGATCTGCTGCATTTTTCATAATATGTTTACCAGTTTGAATACCACCAGTAAATGATACTAAATCAACTTCTTTATGTGATGATAATGGTTCACCAACTTCTGAACCTTTACCTAGTACTAAATTAATTACGCCTTTAGGGAATCCTACTTCTTCCATTAATTCAAATACACGAATTGTCGTTAACGGAGTAATTTCACTTGGCTTCATTACTAATGAACATCCTGTAGCTAATGCTGGAGCTATTTTCCAAGATGCTTGTAGTAAAGGGTAGTTCCAAGGTGTGATTTGAGTAACAACACCGATTGGTTCTTTTATGATTTTACTTTCTGTATTTGGGATTGGTGAATCTACAATTTCACCACCATCTTTGTCTGCTAATCCAGCAAAGAAATTAAATACATTAGCAATATCGTCCATATCAGCATAAGATTCTTCTAATGTCTTACCAGTGTCTAACGTTTCAAGTTTTGCTAATTCTTCTCTATGTTTAACAATTAAATCAGAAATTGCTCTTACTTTTTTACCACGATTTTCACTTGTTTCTTTAGACCATTCACCACTTTCGAATGAACGTCTAGCTGCTAAAATAGCACGTTCACTATCTTCTGCTGTACCTTCTGCAACTTCAAAAATCACTTCTTGATTGTATGGATTAATAATTTTTCTTGTTTCTTTATTTGAGCTTTCAACCCACTCACCATCGATAAATTGACGACGAGATAAATTACTTACAAGTTCCATTAAAATTACCTCCGTTAAGTTTGTTAAATTTTTATTTAACGAATTTTATAGATTTTATGTTAGCATAGTAAATGAAAGGGTGTCAAACGCGTTGAGATATAATTCAGTCATTTAGCGCTAATGATACGTTCTCATAAAAACTTTACCCTTATAAAAATTTTTTAAAGAATGGGTAGGAGGTATATGTCGTGGTAAAATCAAACGAACCTGAACATCGCTTAGAAACTGCAAAAGATATTTTTATTAATGCAATTGGTGAGACGATGGACTTGTATGGCATTAATCGTAGTGTTGGAAACCTATATGGTACTATGTTATTCAAAGATAGTATGACTCTAGATGAAATGCGTGAAGAGTTGCAAATGAGTAAACCAAGTATGAGTGCTGGTGTAAAAAGGTTACAAGAGTTTGATATAGTAAATCAGCAATTCACACGTGGGAGTCGCAAACAGCACTTTATAGCTGAAAAAGATTTTTTTAATTTCTTTAGCAGCTTCTTCCCTAGAAAATGGCGAAGAGAAATTGTTATCAATACTGAAGCTGTTCACAAAGCAATTGCAATTATTGATAAACTCAATGAGCAAGACGATGTAGATGAAGTAGTTAAGGCAGAAGGCACTCAAATTAAGCAACAGTTAATAGACACATTGCCTTACTTTGAGTGGTTAGAAAACATTAGCAATGCGATTGAAAGTGGAGAAATATATCAATACTTCCCTATTCCAGAACAAAAGTATAAATCTTAAGTGCATCGTTTTTTGTTTTTTATTTATTGTTATTTATTTAGGCACACCCAAACAAATGTTTAATCGAAACATTGTAAAAAACCTCTTTCATATTTTAATGAAAGAGGTTTTTTATTATATTTAATTGTGTCATTACGTATATTTACAAAATGTTTTGGCTATATTTCTAAGTAAGTAATCACTGACAGTTGATAACTAAGGATGAGACAACATCTTACGTAAGCGAGCCAACAATAAGAAGTATAGTAAATAAAATAATCAGTAAATGAATATAAAAACTCATTTACTGATTATTGTTCTAGGATTTATCTCCCAGATTCTATTTACTAAACATGGCCAGTTTATTAAATACATAGCCAAGCCAGTATTAAAAACAATACTTTTCTTTAGCAATCATTATTATAAATTATCGTCTTCTTCTTTTTCTTTAACTTGGATAATTCTAAGCGACCTACGTTCAACTTCTCGATATTTGTCCGCACGTCTTTCAAGTTTAAGCCGATCCCCATTAAGCGTTCGCATAAAGGATATCATCATGATTACAAATATAAGTATCAACGGTGCACTTGCTAGAATGGATGCTGTCTTCAAGACGTCTAATGCATGTTCTCCTCCAACAAGCATCAATGAATATGGCAATAAACTCAATGCAAATGCCCAGAATAATCTGTTAGCACGTAAAGGCTCACCTACAACTTCTTTTTGAGTAGCGGCTGCTAATATATATGAAGCCGAATCAAATGTTGTTACTAAGAATAGGAATGCTGCGATTAAGAATAAAATAATCGTAAGATTTGGGAATGGTAATTGGTGCATTACCTCGATAATAGTTGCTTCTGCACTATGACTATTCAAGAAATTAATTACATTAAATTGTCCTGTAATTTGTAGATACACTGCATAATTTCCAAAAATACCGAAGAACATCATACAACCTAAAGTTCCATAACCAATTGTTCCTAAAATGATTTCTTTTAATGTACGTCCTTTTGAAATACGGGCAATAAATAACCCGATAAACGGCGCATAAACAATCCACCAAGACCAATAGAATATCGTCCATTGTTGTGGGAAGTTTGTATCTTTTCGTCCGCCAATACCACCAAACGGTTCTAACCACGTTGCCATTTGGAAGAAGTTTTTCAACATATTACCAAATGATGTAACTGTTGTTTCCATAATAAATACAGTTGGTCCTACAATAAATACAAAACCTAATAATAAGAATGATATCCAAACATTCACATCACTTAGTACTTGTATACCTTTTTTCAGTCCACTGTAAGAGCTAATACCAAACACTAACGTAATTAAAACTAAAATAATGGTACGCATAACCATATTATGACCATCTAGACCCGTTAAACGTTCAATCCCTGCCGAAATCAATGGTACACCAAGTGCAAGAGATGTTGCTGCCCCACCTAGCAAACCAAAAATAAATACAATATCTACTAATTTACCAAGGAATTTATCAGTTTGTCCTTTTAAAATCGGACGACATGCCTGACTAATTTTAAAAATTGGCTTTTTCTTAACAAATACAAGATAACCAATTGGTAATGCTGGTAATACATAGATGGCCCATGCAATAGGCCCCCAATGGAACATACCATATGTAGTTGCATATTCTAATGCACTATCCGTCATACCTTTTCCATCATGCGGTGGCACTTGATAATAATATGCCCATTCAATAATGCCCCAGTATAATATATCTGAGCCAATACCAGCACAAAATAGCATTGAAGCCCAACTGAAGTCATTAAACTCAGGCTTATCTGTAGCCTTCCCTAATGTGACATTTCCATATTTACCAAATGCAATATATAGCACAAAACCAAAAATTACTAATCCAAGTAATAAATATACCGAGCCAAGAGAATTCGAAATCGCTTTATTTAAGTGAGTGATAACTTCTTGACTTGCTTTAGGAAACACAATCATAGGAATAACAGCAAATAGTAACACTACAACTGATCCTATAAAAGTGGTCCAATCCATAACTCTATTTTTTTTCACTTTTGAGCACTCCTCATAATTGAATAGTATGTAAAAGTTTAACGAAACGATTGTTTCTTTTTGCTAAACCGTTTAATTATTCACATTCATGAGCCTAACGAACTTTAAATAATAATGCAAATTACATTCAAAAACTTCAATTCAAAAATATGAATAATTATATAAATGCAATTATTTATCATCTTAAGAAAATCGCCACAATCATAGTGTTAAATTTAAACTTAACGAAATGAACAAATCTTACAAACTTAACATTATGAATATTTATTCAATATTTACGTATAAATATTTGTTTATATTTTTTTATTTTCCTTCCTGAAAAAACAGAATATTTTAATAAATTAACGATATTAACCTTAAAACAAATTCATAATATTATAACTTAATTTTATGCTAATTCGACTTCAATAATCTGTGTTTTTCAAAACTAAAATCACAATTATTTAAACACATCAGTATAAATAAACATTTTAATATGAATGTTATATAATAGAATAAAAGCATATGAAATCATTTAATATAAAGGAGCTTAAAATGACCAAAGAAAACATTATTAATTATTGGGATAAACGTTCTGAATCATTTAGCAAAGATAAAGTTGCGGAATTAGAAAGTAATCATGCAATGAAATGGCTTGAAGAAATAAATCAAATTAAGAAAGTAGGGCCTGGCATTAAAGTACTAGATATTGGCACAGGGGCAGGCTTTTTAGCAATATTATGTGCACAACAGCATGCTGATGTTCATGGTATTGATCTATCACCGGACATGATTCAAGCAGCTCAAGCTAATGCGCAACAATTTGACCAAACCGTAAATTTTAAAGTCATGGATGCAGAACAATTACAATTTGATGATAACTACTTTGATATTGTGATTGCTCGAAATGTAACCTGGCTCTTGCCAAATACAAAAACAGCTTATTCCGAATGGTTACGTGTATTAAAAGAAGGCGGTACTTTGATCAATATTGATGCCGATTATGGCAATACGTCATTCGAGTCTTATGATGACATACCGACCGATCATGCACATCATAATCTAGGTCATCATATGCTTCACGAAAGTGAACAAATCAAAAATACTATCTCCATCAATTCTCAACGACGACCACAATATGATATCAACATATTAAAGCAACTTGGAATTGTAAATGTTCATTTAGACCAGTCTGTCTATAAACGAATATATCAGGAACAAGATCAATTTTATAACCCTACTCCCATTTTCCTTATTTCTATAACAAAATAATAATTTTTTACTGTTCTTGTTTAATTTATGACAGTTCTTTCTTTAAAGTGTTAACGGCTTGCGTTCTAACGCATTTTTTATCATACTATAGATGAAATAAGTAAAAGGAGTGGTAAGAATGAACAAAGAACAATTGGAAAAAGTAAAAAATGGTAAAGGCTTCATCGCTGCACTAGACCAAAGTGGCGGTAGCACACCTAAAGCCCTAAGTGATTATGGCGTTACTGAAGATCAATATAATAGTGAAGACGAAATGTTTAAACTCGTTCACGATATGCGTACACGTATCGTTTCATCACCTGCCTTCACTTCAGATAAAATTGTAGGGGCTATTCTTTTCGAACAAACGATGGATCGTGAAGTCGAAGGTAAGCACACTGGAGATTACTTAGCTGACAAAGGTATTGTGCCTTTCTTAAAAGTCGATAAAGGATTAGCTGACGAACAAGATGGTGTACAAGTCATGAAACCAATGCCTGACTTAGATGCATTATTAAGTCGTGCTAATGATCATAAGATCTTTGGTACAAAAATGCGTTCTAACATTCTAAAATTCAACAAAAAAGGTATAGATTCAGTAGTTAAACAACAATTTGATGTTGCAAAACAAATCATTGCAGCAGGTCTTGTACCAATCATCGAACCAGAAGTAAATATTCATTCTGAAGAAAAAACTGAAATCGAAGCTTATTTATCAGAAGCTATTGCGAAAGAATTAGATAACTTAACTGAAGATCAATTAGTGATGTTAAAATTATCAATTCCAACAAACGCTAACCAATACGAATCATTAATCAATCATCCTAATGTAGTTCGTGTTGTTGCTTTATCTGGTGGTTATAGTAGAGAGGACGCAAATGCATTACTTAAACAAAATGATGGTTTAATCGCTAGCTTCTCACGTGCACTAATCAATGATTTAAATGTAAATCAATCTGAAGAAGAATTTGATAAAATATTAGGTGAAACAATCGATTCCATCTATGATGCTTCGGTAAATAAAGGCTAATTTTTTATAAAGTTAAATATTCTTTTCACTAAACATATTTCCCAAGAAATACTATATACTGTGAAGAATAAATATTTTCAGGTTATAAGTAATGTCCGAAATTAAAGATAATTTTGATTAAAATATAGATAAGTTTCTTGGACATAAATCCTAGTAAAAAAGCCAGTAAATGAATTTTCATATTCATTTACTGGCTTTTTAAATGCTGTGCAATTATTGTTCTTGATTTTCTGCGAATCTAACTTGTTCCTTACTACGTTTACGGCTTCCTTGTGTCATGTAAAGTATGAAGGCAATGAAATACCAAGCGATAACAATCAACCATTCTGATGGCCAAGCTAATGAAGATGGCATACCTGGCATATAAATTAACAAGAAGCCAACACTCAATACGATTGCTATTACACCTACAAACACACCGTTTTTAATGTGATATGGACGGTGTAAATCTGGTTGTGATTTTCGCAATTTAATAAATGATATTGCAACTAATAAATAACCTAATACAACACCTATCCCACCTGCATTAACAATCCACACTAATGCTGGTCTTCCAAGTAGTGGTGCTACAAATGCAAGGACACCTAAAAAAATAATACCGTGTGTCGGCGTTTTATATTTAGGATGAATGTATGCAAACCACTTAGGTATCATACCGTTATTTGCCATTGCATATAGAATACGACTTCCTCCAATGATAAAAGCATTCCAACTTGTGATGATACCTGCAACACCACCTAAAACGAGTAAAACACCAAATCCACCATTACCAAATAAATTAACCATTGCATCTGCTGTCGCTAAATTACTTGTCGTTAAAGCCTTTGGTGACAAACCTGCTGCAACGCCAAATACAATTAATAAATAAAATATAACTGATGCGACAATTGAGAATATAAGTATACCGCCAATTTTCTTGGAAGGTGCTTTAACTTCTTCGGCAATTTGAGGAATAACATCAAATCCTACAAATAAAAACGGAATCATCATTAACACTGACATCGTACCGCCAATGCCATTTTCAAAAGCCTTCAAATGGCTAAAATCTCCATTAATACCAGCGCCAAATACTAATAATAAACCTACTGCAACAATAAAAATAGTAAAGACAGTTTGCATAATCGCAGCTGGTTTAACACCAAAGTAATTCAATGACGTCAAAATAATACTACCTACAGATCCAATCATAACCCAAGTAAAGTAAACATCCCATCCTGCTATATTCCACATCAAACCTTGATGCTTAAATGGTATTACATAGTCTATTACAGTTGGCAAAGCTACCGCTTCAAATGTAATTACTGAAACGTATCCAAACAATACAGACCAACCCGATATAAACGCAATCCCCGGTGAAAATGCTTTTTTAACAAAGACAAATCCACCACCTGTTTCTGGAATTGCTGAAGCGAGTTCTGCATAAGTTAAACCAATGACAATAACTAAAATACCACCTATGACAAATGCGACAATACTACCGACAAATCCAGCTGTAGACACCCATTCTCCTGATAGAACAACCCATCCCCATCCTAACATGGCGCCTATCGCAAGAAATAATACATCCACTACATTCATTGTTTTATTAAATTGTGATTTCATTAGCATACCCCTTTAAATAACAAAAAATTTAATATTATAGAATAGGTTGAAATGACATGATTATACTTATGTCACTTCAACCTATTTCAAACTGAATTACATGATCTGTAATACCTCAATTGAATTAAAAAGAAAAATTAATACTTTATAATCCTACTGATAAATATTTAGTTTCTAAGTATGGTTCAATACCTTCTGTGCCACCTTCACGGCCATAACCACTCTCTTTCAATCCACCGAATGGAGCGTGCGCTGCAGAAGGTCCACCATCATTCCAACCAATCACACCGTAATCAAGTTCATTAAACAATTTTAATCCTGTGCGATAATCATTAGTGAAGAAATAAGATGCTAATCCAAATTCTGTATCATTTGCAATTTGAATAACTTCATCTAAATTCTCATATGTCATAACTGGAGCCACAGGACCAAATGTTTCTTCAAACATTGGTTTCATCTCTAATGTAGCATTAGAAATCACGACTGGCTTTAAGTAATTACCTCCTAAAGATTTAATATCTTCAACACTTCTTGATAACGTAGCACCTTTTTCTTCAGAATCCGTAATATGCGATAAGACTTTATCTACGGCTTCACTATCGATTAATGGACCAATATCTACTTCTTCTAGACCATTGCCTATCGTTAATGCATGTACTTTATCAGTAAGTTTTTGAACATATTCCTCAGCAATAGATTTATGAACAAATATTCTATTTGCACAAATACAAGTTTGACCTGCATTTCTAAATTTAGAAGCCATTGTACCATCGACCGCTGCATCGATATCCGCATCTTTATGTACGATAAATGGTGCCAAACCACCAAGTTCCATTGTGGCATTTTTCACCGTACTCGCAGACTGTTCAATCAACTTCTTACCAACACCTGTAGATCCAGTGAACGTTACTTTACTTATTCTTGAATGCTTTGTAAAAATATCTCCTGCATCTCTCCCAGATGCTATGATATATGATACTGCATCCTTAGGAATACCAGCCTCATGCGCAAGTTCTACTAACCTAATTGTAGTTAAAGGTGTCTTAACTGCGGGTTTACAAATGATAGTACATCCCGCTGCTAACGCAGGTGCTATTTTACGTGTAATCATAGCAGCTGGAAAATTCCACGGAGTAATCGCACCCACTACACCAACTGGAAATTTATCTACAACAATTTTTTTCGATGCAGTATTTGCAGGAATTGTACGACCGTATACGCGTTTAGCTTCTTCTGCATACCATTTCACATATGAATTGGCATAAACAACCTCACCCTTAGCCTCAGCCAACGGTTTACCGCCTTCAAGCGTTACTAACCTTGCAAGTTCTTCTTGGTGTTCATCTATGAGTTCAGCCCATTTAGATAATTTAGCTGAACGTTCATGTGCATCGACAAATTTCCATTCTTGAAATGTTTCATATGCACGTTCAATTTTATTATTAATTTCATCGTGACTCGTATAATCTATACTTTTGATTACTTCATTTGTAGCAGGGTTCAATACATCTAATTGTGTCATCATGAATCTCTCCTCTTATTAAAATAACGTTATATATTACCTACTAAGCCATACCCTTTTTTAAAAATTTTTACTTCGTTATACATTTTGAGTTGAAGCTACTTCAGTAAATGCTGATTGTAAAATACCAAATCCTGCTTCTAATTCAGAATCAGTAATAACAAGTGGTGCTAAGAAACGAATTACATTGCCTTTAATTCCAGCAGACAATAGTAATAAACCATTTGCATTTGCCGTTTGAACTATTTTTCCAGTGAGTGCTTTGTCGGGTTCTCCTGTTTCAGGGTTGATAATTTCCATCGCTACCATTGCACCCAAACGTCGAATTGGACCTATACTATCGAAAGATGAAGTTAATCCTTGTAAAAATTGTTCAATATGACTTCCTAATTGTTCTGCTTTATCATTAAGTTGTTCTTTTTCAATAATTTCGATCACTTTTAAAGCTGCTTCACAAGCCAATGGATTACCTGCGTAGGTACCACCTAATTCACCAGGATTTCCACTGTCGATAATTTCTGCTTTTCCAACTACACCACTCAACGGGAAACCTGCTGCAAGTGATTTTGAAACAGTAATCAAGTCCGGTTCTACATCAAAATGTTCAATCGCAAATGTCTTGCCTGTTCTTGCAAAACCAGTTTGTATTTCATCTGCTACAAATACAATACCGTTTGCTTCACAAATCGCTTTCACTGCTTTTACAAATTTACGATCGGGAATAATAAATCCACCTTCACCTTGTATAGGCTCCATTACAACACATGCAACTTCACTTGAATCTACCGTTTCTATAAAGAAATCATTTAGCTTTTGGATTATATGATTAATATATGCTTCTTCTGATAGGGCATCAGGTTTTTCAGAAATATTTGGATAAGGTGCTTGATATACCTCAGGAGCAAATGGACCGAATCCATATTTATATGGTCTTACCTTACTAGTCATAGACATAGTTAAATTAGTACGACCGTGGAAACCTCTTACAAAAGAAACCACCGCTTGTCTGCCTGTGTATTTCCTTGCAATTTTCACAGCATTTTCTACAGCTTCAGCTCCAGAGTTTAATAGAATTGTTTTCTTAGCAAAATCACCTGGTGTAATTTCCGTTAATTTTTTAGCTAAATTTAAATAACTTTCATACATAATGACATTGAATCCAGGATGAATAAATTTATCTAACTTTTCTTTCAAATGTTCAGTAATTTCTGGATGTGAATGTCCCACATTTAATGTACCGATTGCACCTGCAAAATCAATAAACGTATTACCATCAACATCTTTAATTGTTGCACCACTTGCTGTATCTGCTACATGCAAATTACCGTTCCCTACACCTCTTGCCACATATTGTTCACGCAATGACTTATAATAATCGAATTGTTCAGTCATAATTTGCCCCCTTAAACTTTTAATAAAGTATTATCGTTATCTAAAAATTTAAAATATAGTTGGTATTGTGTAAAGTACCAGTTTTTTTGAAAATAATAGAACCAGATTAACCTAACAATACTTTTTTAAGACATTGAACCGCGTCATGTAGCTTTTCTATCTTAATTTTTGAGAATCCCATAATAAGTGTTTTTTTATCTGAATTTTCTTTAAGCGCTTTCACAGAAAAGCGATTAATAGTGTAAAGTTCCAGTTTGGCAGCTTGGGCACGTGTTTCAATTTCAGAATATGTATAAGGTGAGTCTATTTCGACCATGAAATGCAGGCCTGCTTGAGTATCTTTGATTTCAATTACACCTTGAAACTCACGTTGCAACATTTCAATTAATTGTTCACGCTTACGGCCATAATATTGATGCATCTTTTTAACATATTTTTCATAATAGCCTTCTTTTATCATTAAATTTAATGTCAATGCATTTAACATTGAAAAATCTGGTATCATATCAAAATTATGTGCTTCAAATTTTTGAACAAGTGCCGTAGGTAAAATCATATAACTCAGACGTAACCCTGGCATCAGTGTTTTTGAGAAGGTACCCAAATAAATAACACTTTCATTTTTATCAAAGCTATATAATGAAGGTATATTATCTGTTTGATATTTAAACTCACTATCATAATCATCTTCGATAATATAACTATTCGTTTGACTTGCCCAATTCAATAAGTCTATACGTCTCGAAACAGGCATGATAATACCTGTTGGAAATTGATGAGATGGCGTCACTATAACAGCATTTGGATCAGCCGTTTTAATTTGTCTTATAGATACACCCTTGCTATCTAATTCTAACGGGATTGTATTTATACCTGCCTCATTTAATAAATTTCTAAATCTAGAATAGCCTGGATTCTCCACGCCTATTTCAACGTCTTTCGGTAATAGTTGCATCAAACGTTTTAATAATGTATTCGTTCCAGAACCAATAATAATCTGCTCTGGATGACATTGAATACCTCTCTGATAAGAAACTAACTTAGCAATAGATTGTCTCAATTCAACTGGTCCTTTAATATTAGGGATTGCAGATAGATAATATTCATAATTATTAAATACACGTTTCATGAGCTTAGTCCATATATCAACAGGAAATTCCGACATATCTGTACTCATATGGGAAAATGAATAATCATATAATTGAGGCGTTCCTTCTTCATATTTTCTTAAATGTGTTTGTGCCTCAGGATCTATGATTAATTGATCCAATGGTTCAATAAAATATCCTTTTCGCTCTTTAGCATAAATGTAGCCTTCTGCCAATAATTGTTCATAGGCTGATTTCACACTATTGACACTCACATTCAAAGTTTCCGCCATTCCCCTTTTCGACGGTAACTTTTCATGACTTTCATATTTAAACGACAATATATCATCTTTTAAACGCTTATAAATTTGACGATAAATAAATGAATTTTTTTCATCTTGCATACAGCGTCCCCCCTTTTAATACCTTATAATTAGCTAATTATACACGTAGTTGTATTGCTTTGATAAATAAAATCAAATTTTTTAGTACATTTAAAAACGCGCAAATTGAAATTCAATCTGCGCGTTTTAGCTGATTTAATGCTATTTAAAGTATTGGTGAGGCTAATTTAGCAATGGACTGTTTAAATTTAATCCAATTCGAACGTTGTTCATATCTTTCTATTGTTAGTTCTTTAGACACCTTTAAATCTTCAAAAAAGGCATCTTTAAGCTGTTTAGCTATATGTTCATCATACATAAATGCATTGATTTCAAAATTTAATTCAAAACTACGAATATCCATATTTGATGAACCTACACTTGAAACTTCATCATCAATAATCATCATCTTAGAATGAATAAATCCATTTTCATACGTATAAACCTTCACACCATCTCTAATTAATTGAGCCACACTCGTAATTGTTGCCCAATAGACAAACATATGGTCAGGCTTACTTGGAATAATTAACTGTACATCAACACCAGATTTAGCGGCTATACGTAAGGCATTGATATAACCCTTATCAGGAATAAAATATGGACTATGCATATAAATAGATTCCTTAGCATTCATAATCATTTTCATATAACCGAATTCAATCTGATGCCAGTTATCACTTGGTGCGCTCACTGCCATTTGCATCGATACGTCGCCACCTTGGTCTGCATTGTCTGGGAAGTATTTGTCATTATATTCCAATTGTTCACGTTTGGCTTGTGAATTCCAATCATGTATGAAACTCAGTTGCAATGCATCCACACCATCTCCTCTAACCTTTAAGTGTGTGTCTCTCCAATAACCAAACTTGTCATTCAGCCCTAGATATTCATCACCGATATTAAATCCACCTACGTAGCCCATCAAACCATCAATCACTACAATTTTACGATGATTACGGTTATTCACTCTAAAGTTAACAAATGGAATTTTAGCTTGGAAAAATGCTTCAACTTGACCGCCAAGCTGTTGAAACTTCTTGAATTTAGATTTATGAACTGACTTAGAACCTACTGCATCATACAGTAATTTCACTTCTAGACCTTCTTTAGCCTTTTCCTCAAGAATATCAATAATTTCAGTTCCAAGGCCATCTAATTCTAAAACATAATATTCCATATGAATATATGATTTAGCATTTCGTAAATCATCTTTCATTTGTCGATATAAATCGTGACCATCTGTATAAATGTCGACTTTATTATTGTTACTTAAAAAAGATGGTTCTTTAGTCATAAGTGTATGCGCAATGTCTGCATGCTTTCTTACAATCGGATTATCGGAATTCTCTATATGATTTGTTGAGTCCCCCAATTGTTTCTTAACTCTTTCTAAAGCATCGTCAATCTGGTTATGTTGAAAACCTTTTTCTCTTTTCTTTCTTACAGCACGACCAAAGAAAATATAGGCAATAAATCCTAAAATAGGCATCACAAATAATAAGAATAACCATGCCCACGTTGCTGTAGCATCTCTACGATCTCTATCTAAAAATATGATAATAAGTGCGAGCACAATATTCATCACAAAGAAAAATGCAAGTACGCCACGATAGATAGGACTAACACTAGCATCAAATATTAACTGCATAATTTCACCCCATGCTCTAATTATTTATAAAATAATGATTAACTTACTCCATTACTTTAAAACATAAACAATAATACTTTCAACATCAATTAGCGTTACAGTTAAATAATCCACTATATTTATAGAAATTAGCAAGATGATTTAACTTATTTATCTCATGTCTATATCCACTCTTATTACTTACTTTCGTAACGATTGTTCAATTGTATGATTACGGCCTGCTTGAGAACCAAATAAAGTTAAGCCAATAGCAGTGATTAATAAAATAGCTAACGATGCATGCCATTCACCTGTCACATCATGCAAGATACCAAATAACAATGGTCCTAATGCTGCAAATAAGTAACCAATGGATTGTGCCATACCTGACAACTTCGCAGCAGTTTGACCTTGTTCAGTTCTCAAACTAAAGAAAGTATTAACTAAACCAAATGCAAGACCACCCGCAATACCAATTAATATAGTAGAAACAATTGCTAGCTTTGGTATAAAGAGCATAATAGCAACACCAGCAACAAATAATAAACCTGTAAAGAATGTTAATCCAAACTGAGATTTCATCTTAGTTGCAAAAATAGGTGTAATAAATGTAAATGGAATAATCGCAATTTGCATTACAGATAAATAAAGTCCGGCCTCATGTACAGATAAACCATTTTGAGATAAATATACAGGCATCCAATTAATTAATGAATAAAATATGAGAGATTGCCCTCCCATTAATACTGTAATCTGCCAAGATAATGGTGATTTCCAAACGTTAACTTTAGTATCATTATATGTCTTGGTTAACTGTTCCTTACCCTTTAATTGCAATGACCAAATCACAATTGTAATCAATGTCACAACGCCTATAAGTCCTAAAGCAATATTATAATTAAACGTCTTGACTAATGGTGCAGTAGTATAAGAAGATAGTCCTCCAAACACATTCATTACAACAGTATAGTAACCAGTCATAATACCAATACGAAGTGGAAATTTCGTCTTTATCACTGCCGGCGCAAGTACATTGCCAAACCCTACACCTACACCGATAAGTATGGTCCCTATGTATAGCCATGATATACCAGTAACTGAACGTACCATGACACCTATAAAAATAAGACACAATGCACCAAATATCGTTTGTTCTAAACCAAAACGATAACTTGTTTTTGCAGCAACTAATGAAATCACTGCAAAAGATAGCAATGGTACAACGGTAATCACACTCACTGCACTATTCGATAACAGCAAATCTGCTTTAATATTCGGTAACGCTACACCTACTGAAGTGATTGGAGCCCTTAAATTGGCACCTACTAATAAAATACTTATGAATAACAGCCAATTAAACGGCTGTAAAGAACGACTCTTTCCCATTTGAACCACCTTTAATAGTATTATTTTCAAAATCAATACACTATATGGTACAATACGTACGTAATATTGTAAATAGGAGCGATTCACTTGTATAATATTCAGAAAATAGTGGCACAAAATATTTCAGATTATCGTAAACGTCACCAACTTAGTTTAGAAAAACTATCAACTTTAACTGGCGTCAGTAAAAATATGCTTAGTCAAATAGAAAAAGGCAACTCAAATCCAACTATTACAACATTGTGGAAGATAGCTAACGGTTTACATTTATCTTTATCTCAATTAACTGCCGAAAACGAAAATGATATCGACTTTATAGATGAAACAGATATTATTCCTATTAAAGATGACCAAGTAGCAATTTATCCTTATTTTCCATATGATGAACAAAAAAAATTTGAAATGTTCAAAATGGAAATACAAGGTAACGGTAAAATAACATCCGAAGCACATCATCAACATTCAGAAGAATATATCATTGTTAATTCTGGTGTACTAGAAATTGAAGTAAACAATCAAATATATTCAATCAATCCTAATCAAGCATTACGTTTTAAGAGTGATGTACCACACACATATCGCAATCCTTATGATACACCTGTAAATTTCACGGCTACAATTTATTATCAATAAGCACGCTTCGACTTAGTACTATTAAACAAAAATAAACATACAATCAGACTTTCACTAGTTACTTGAAATGTCTAATTGTATGTTTACTTAATCATATAGTAATAAATTTAAAGCCAATTAATCATGTAATAAGTCAGTTACTGATGCTCTCCAACGTAATATAGTGTCTTTAGGATTACGTAATTGAATTGATATACCCGAAGTTATGTCCGCATACTTTGCACTATCTATCTTTATATTGCGAATTTCACCTTCAAATTTTAGCCTGTCATAAGTTCTCTCATATTGTGATTGATATTCTCGAACACTTAGTTCAATATAATAAACTTGATGATCATAAACAAATACAATATTCGCTTTACCATTTAAGTGTAACCCTTGTACTGTTGTGGTATTTGGCCACAATGCAAAGCGCAAATGTTCCATATCAATTGCAACAATTTCTCCTACACTTAGCATTGCCGTATGTGGATATCCTTCAATTGTTACAGTCTGAAAGATGAACACAACATCTTGTTTTTCTTCTAAATGACTTCCATTTAATAAATTATAGACTATTTTGGGCATAACCATATACTCTATTACCTCCTATTAGTTACGTTTCAAATTTGGGATAGGTGGTATTTGATCTAACTGTGTAAATGTCTCTGGTCTTAATTTAAAATCAGGATTATATTTTTCAGGATTAGTGATATGTTCACTTTCTGTATTACGCCATGAGAATGTACAAGTATCACAAATATACACTTCCCATGCATCATCTTTGGGAGCCTTAGTTAATAAATTTACACTTTTCGAATCACATCTTGGACAAATCATATTAATCTTCCTTTCTATTCACCATATTATCTAGAATTTCTCTCCACTTATCAGTGTCTTCTGGTGTACCTAGCAATTCAGTATCTCGTGCCTTATCGGCCCCTACTGGTGTTGTAGCATCAATCACTAACTTTGTATGCATACCAGCCGGTTCTGAAGATGGATCTAAAGGCATGCCTGGCGCATGTGGCACTTTAAATACATCTTTATCAGGTCTCACTCTTGTTGTTAATGCCCACATTACTTGCTCTAAATTAAATGGATCAACAAACTCATCTACAATAATGGCAATTTTTGTGTAAGGCATGCCATGAGGTGTTGATAGCAAACGCATTGCTACAGCTTTTCCATAGCCGCCAAGTCTTGATTTCGTTGAAACTATTGCGCCGATACCATGTGTATACATTGCGTTAACTGCTTCTACCTCCGGAAAGTCTCTTTTCAGTTGTTTATATAATGGTAAACTTGTATTCAAAGCAATTAGATAATCAATTTCAGTCCATGGCATACCAAGATATAAATTTTCAAAAATAGGATTATCTCTATGAGTGATTTTTGTAATTTTAATGACTGGTTGTTGTCTTGATCCAGAATAACTACCTGGAAACTCACCAAATGGTCCTTCAATCTCACGCTTTCGTGGCTCTATATAGCCCTCCAAGACAATTTCACTTCTCGCAGGTATGTCTAAATGACCGTCTTCCGTTTTTGTTAATTCAATAGGTTCACCTTTAAGCGCTCCAGCAAAATCATATTCAGATTGTACGTATTCAATCGGAGTACTTGCCATAAAACTAAGTACAGGATCATTACCTAAACAAATAGCAATCGGTAATGGTTCATCACGTTCTTCAGCATATTGTAAATGCACTGCAATATCATGAAATGGTAAAGGTTGTATGCCTACCTTATCCTTTCCTTTAACTTGAATACGATAAGTTCCTGCGTTTTGTTCTTCATAATTATCTGGCTTATCTGGATCTTTACTCACAATCAAGGCTTTTGATAAATAATAACCTGCATCATATTCATTGATTCTGAATAAAGGTAATACATCAAATAAGTTGATTCCATCTTCCTTTGAAATAATGTTCTCTTTCACTGGTGCTTGCTCTCGTTCAATCCATTTTGGCTTAATTGGATATTTTTCCCATTTTTCTTTTAAAGCAAAAAACTGATCCTTTATGGAAGTATTTTTAGGCAAATCCAACATCAATGCATGATTTTGCCAACTTCCATGTACATTTAATACTACTGGTGTGCGATAACCTTTAATATTTTCCACTAATACAGCTGGGGCACTATCCATATCTGGTGTATTACGCCCTATAGCACTTAAATCCGGTTCAGGCATAACTTCATCAGTTATTTTAACTAACTGCTGTTCTTTTTCTAATACTTTTAAAAAACCTCTTAAATCTCGATATGACATTATTAACTTCCTTTCTTTATGTCGTAGTTCTTTTTAAATTTTTCTTTTTAAAACCCGTCCATATTTTATCTTTAGGCAATTGATGAATATTAAATTGAGATAGTAATCGAAATACAATATGATCTATCATGTCACTTAAATCTAAAGGATGGTTGTAGAATGCGGGCATTGGCGGAAAAATAGACACACCCATTTGTGATAGTTTTAGCATATGTTCTAGATGAATAGCATTCAATGGTGTTTCCCTAGTCATCAATAATAATTGTTTACGTTCTTTCAATATGACATCTGCCGCACGGGTGATAAGGTTATCGGCAAGACCTAAACGAATTGAAGCTAACGATTTCATACTACATGGAGCAACAATCATGCCATCAATATTAAAAGAGCCACTAGAAATTGCGGCACCTAAATCACTTGGTGAATAAGAATAATCAGCTATTGATTTCACTTCAGCAACGCTATATTCTGTTTCCTCAACAATGGTAGTTACAGCCCATTTAGACAATACTAAATGCGTTTCTACATCTTCTACCTGATGTAATACTTCTAATAAACGAATGCCAAATATTGCACCCGTAGCCCCGGAAATACCTATTATCAATTTCATGTATAAGACTCCTTCCATCTATTAGTATAAATCGACATACTATAATACAATAAATATATATTAAATATATATAAGATACTTTTTGAGTATTAAAAGGAGTGGCAAGATGGAATTAAGACATTTACGTTATTTTTTAGCAATTGCCAAAGCAGGTAGTATCTCAAGTGCAGCAGAGATGTTACATATTGCACAACCACCTTTAAGTAGACAATTAAAAGATTTGGAAAGAGAATTAGGATTTGAACTATTTGAAAGAAATAAGAAAAGAAAGGTGCAACTCACTGATCAAGGTCGATTTTTTGTTAATAAAGCGCAACTCATCTTGAATACAATAGATGATTCAGTAATGGAGACCCAAGAATACCATGAGCAGGTAGAGCAATCATTAGCTATCGGTACTACAATATATAGTTCAAATAAAATGTTTGAACAGATTGAATGCTTCAAACAACAAAATACAGATGTTCGCTTTAACATTTGGGAATCTGATAGCATTAATATTATTAAACTTTTAAATGAACGAAAATTAGATATCGCTTATATCAACGAGACCATACAAAACAATACTATAAATAACAAACATATTCACACAGACCATTGTGTGTGTATTATCCCTCAAAACATAGCACAACATATAACAGAAGAAATAATTTCATTAGAGTTATTAGCTAAGTTACCTCTAGTCTTATTAATATCTGATACAGAGTCTGGACTCCACAAACAGATACTCAATACTTTTCATGCTCATCAACTTTCAGCAAATATATTGTGCGAATGCCATGATTCATCTATATTAATGCAAATATTATCAAAAGGATTTGGTGTGACCATCTTACCTTATACTTCAATTACGCCTAGTATATTAGATCATTATGTAGTGAAGGAAATTGAAGGTCATCCATGGATCACCACAACAAATTTAATTTGGCGTAAGAATAGTTATCTACCTAAAATGGTACAAGCTTTTCTACAACAGCACGATGACTAAAATTACGGTCAATTGTACATCCTATTAAACAAAAATGACGGAAACCAAAAACATGATTTCCGTCAACTTAGTTATCTCTTTATTTTATTGTTCATTTTGTGGATACGTATAGCTTAAATCCCAACCAATATTATATTTATCTACAAGTTTGGCGTATTTAGCTCCCCAGAACATATCTGCAAGTTCAATATAAACTTGACTGTCTTCTTTCAAATGCTCATAAGCTTTTGCTACAGCATCTTCACTATCAAACTCTAATACAATATAAACATTTCTATCCTTCACAGCTGGCTGATCGTCTTTCGGAATATCAGATAACATAAATGTTCGTCCATCTACGTCTAACTGTGAGTGTATAATTCGGTTTGGATCTTCGGCTGATGCTTCATTCGCTTCTCCATACGTCATAATACCATTAACATTTCCATCAAGTGCTTTACTATAAAAGTCCAGTGCTTCCTTACAGTTTCCATTAAAAAATAAATACGGTGTAATATTTCGCAACATATAACCACTCCTTTGTGACAATTAAATTTAAGCGTTGCACTTTATCATTACCCATTCCTTATTTAATAATGTCTTACATTTCAAATAACAAGGTACCTAAAGATATATCATAAAAATTGTTCTATATAAAATGCAGATTCTTCAATAGATTTATACTCAGTGTTTATAACACGCGCATTTAATCGAGCAAAAATTTCTTCTGCATAGAGTAATTCTTCTCTTATTCGCTCGACGCTATTATAATTCGTAGGTCCATGTAAACCTAAAACTTTAACGCGTTCATTTCTAATATTTAGAATATATTCTGGACTTGCGGTCAATCCAAACACCTTTATATTTTTAAAGTTAAAAACTTCATCAGGTATTTCTACCTCAGGAACTAATGGTATATTAGCAACTTTATAACCTTTATTTGCTAAATACATACTGAGTGGTGTCTTAGACGTTCTCGATACTCCTACAATCAACGCATCAGCTTCACCAATTGCATCATAATGTTTACCATCGTCATATTTCACAGAGTATTCAATCGCTTCTATACGTTTAAAATACTGTTCATCTAACTTTCTTAAAGCACCACTTTCTAATATTGGCTTTGAATTTGTACGATTTTGAATAATACTGATTAAATCAGACATATAATCTACATATGGAATTTCATGTTCCTTCGCATAGTCTTGTCCTATGCGATTAAATTCAGGATTAACTAATGTTGTTACGACAATTGCTAAACGTTCATTTGCTCTGTGCAATATTTGTAACAACTCAGCTTCACTTTTTATATACGGAAATTTTTTGATTTCTACTTCTTCTACATCAGGAAACTGTGACAATGTCGCATGTATCATTCGTTGTGCTGTTTCCCCAATCGAATCTGAAATTACAAATAATAGGAGTTTTGCGTTTTGTTGATTATTATACACGTAATTTTCCACCTTTTATTTCACTTTGAGCAGTTGATAATAAGGCTCCTGGCACTCTATATGGAGAACAAGAAACATAATCAATATCCATATAATTGAAATATTCAATAGATTTGTTATCCCCACCTAATTCACCACAGACACCTATTTTCAATTCTGGATTAACTGCTTTTGCTTTATCTACAGCAACTTGAATCAATTGACCTACGCCATCAACATCTAACGTTTGAAAAGGATCAATTTCTAATATACCTTGTTCAGCGTACTGATTGATAAACTTACCAGCATCATCTCTTGAGAATCCAAATGTTAATTGCGTTAAATCATTTGTTCCAAAGCTAAAGAAATCACAAGATTTAGCCAATTGATCAGCAATTAAGCAAGCTCTTGGTGTTTCAATCATTGTACCTATCATATATTGAATAGCTATTCCAGATTCCTGTTGCAACTGCTCAACGCGCTCTACAATTTGTTGCTTTAATATTTCAAATTCTGCCACTGTTGATACTAAAGGAATCATGATTTCAGGATGTGTGTGTATACCTTTACGCTTTAATTTGATTGCACTATTAATAATTGCTTCAACTTGCATAATATAGAGTTCTGGATATGTTATCGCTAATCGACAACCTCTATGACCAAGCATTGGATTGACTTCCTCTAAGTTTTCTATATATTGCTCTAAATTGAGTACCGTTACCTCCAACTGTTCTGCTACAGTCTCTTTTTCTTCTTGAGATTTTGGCAAAAATTCATGCAATGGCGGATCTAATAATCTAATTATCGTTGGTTTCTCACCCGATAATTTTAAAATACTTTCAAAATCTTCTGCTTGATAACCTCTTATTTTATTTAAGGCTGCCATACGCGAGACCTGACTATCAGCTAATATAAAACGTCTCATTTCGACTAATCTTTCTGGACCAAAAAACATGTGCTCTGTTCTTACTAAACCGATACCTGTAGCACCAAATTGGTAACCCACCTCAATATCTTGAGGTGTTTCAGCATTCATTCGCACATTTAATCTAGCTACTTCCTCTGACCATTGCATAAATTGATTAAATGCTTCACTACGTTCTGCCTTCATCGTAGCTACTTCTCCTATATATAAATCGCCTTTTGTGCCATCTACTGAAATTACATCACCTTCAACCAATTTACCTCCAGGATAGTGCACTACCTTTTCATTAGTATTAATATCTAAGTCTGAACACCCAGTGACACAGCATTTTCCCATACCTCTAGCAACTACTGCTGCATGTGAAGTCATACCACCATGAGTCGTGACAATTGCTTCACTTGAAATCATACCTTCTATATCTTCTGGCGATGTTTCTGGACGCATCAATATAACTTTAATACCAGATTCAGCTTGAATCTTTGCATCTTCTGCAGAAAATACAATCTTACCGCTACTCGCCCCTGGACTTGCTGGCAATCCTGCTTTAGAAATAGATGTTGCCTTCGAAAGTGCTGCTTCATCAAAATTAGGATGTAACAATTGATCAATAGATTTCACTTCAACATTTGTTACTGCTGTTTCCTTAGAAATAACACCTTCGTTTACTAAATCTACAGCAATATGAATCGCAGCATTGGCAGTTCGTTTACCATTTCGTGTTTGTAAAATATAAAGTTGTTCATTTTCTATCGTGAATTCAATATCTTGCATATCTTTGTAATGATTTTCTAATCTTTGAGACACTTCAACAAATTGTTGATGAACCTCAGGCATCTGCTCTTTCAAAGCATTAATATCTTGTGGTGTTCTTATACCTGCGACTACATCTTCTCCTTGTGCATTAAGCAAATATTCTCCAAATAATTTAGCTTCTCCTGTTACAGGGTTACGTGTGAATGCTACGCCTGTACCACTACGCTCACCACTATTACCAAATACCATTTCTTGAATATTAACGGCTGTCCCAATATCATGTGGAATATCATTCAAATCACGGTAAACTCGAGCGCGGTTATTATCCCAAGATTTAAATACTGCCTCAATTGCTTCAGTTAATTGTTCAAATGGGGATTGAGGAAACGGTTTATATGCTACATCTAAATAAACATCTTTAAAATATTCACATATTTCTTTTAGGCCGTCTGCAGGAATATCTGCATCATTTTGATAACCATTTTGAACTTTATATTGCTCAAAGTATGTATCAAAGGATGCCATAGGAATGTCATAAACAACTTCACCAAACATTTGTAACAACCTTCTATAACAGTCATATGCAAATCGCATGTCATTTGTTTTATTTGCTAATTTTTCCACATTTTCATCATTTAAACCCAAATTTAAAATCGTATCCATCATACCTGGCATAGAAATTTTTGCTCCACTACGGACCGAAACTAATAATAAGTTATCCTCTGAAGAAAATGATTTATTCGTTCTTTTTGAAAAAGCAGTCAATTGTTCATCAAGTTCTTTCAACAATGTATGCGAAAGTTTTGCTCCATGCTTTAAATAGTTAATACAAGCTTCTGTTGTTATTGTAAAACCATCAGGTACGGGTAATCCAATTCTTTTCATTTCTGCTAAATTAGCACCTTTCCCACCAAGAAGATCTTTCATTGATTTCTGACCTTTATCAAATGCATAAATGTATTGTGTCATACTAAATCACCTCTTATTTTTAATATGTTATACTAATTGTTATTGAGTATGTCATATTATTTATTAAATAACAACTATAAAGTTGCATTTTCACACAATTGATATATTTTTACTGTAGATGCAACATATAATATAAAAAAAGCCCAGTTAGTATGTCATACTAACTGGGCCTCTTCTATCAGTTCTTCGTCACTTCCTGAATGAATTTAATCATTTTATATTCTCAATTTGAAAATCACCTTTAAAGTTAACTTAATGAATCATTTAAATATTCACTGTCAGTGCAATAATCTAAATAATTACCTTCCAGTGTTCGATCTATTAAAATGAATAACTTATGCTAAAAACCGATAGTTTATCAAAAGGAAAATAGAGTGAGTAAAATAGATAGAAATAGCGAGTGGTCTAAAAATTTTCATTTCTTTTTCATTCAGAAATGACTTATCATAGTTAAAAAATAACAAATTGTAACATTCAATATATAATCAATTGGGGTTAAATGAAGTAAGTGTGCTTTGTTATTTTTAATACTATTTATGCGAGGAATAGATACATGTAATAACTTAATGACTAATAAAATATCAAGCTACACATCCAAAATGAGTGAATTCTTTTTTCTACATATAGACGCTCCTCCTTTAAACAATGAATATTTAGGATTAAATGCATCTAACCTTAATCGTTATTACTCAACAATCCAACACCGGTGTATCATTTGAAGTCATATGTTCGAATATCTAAATATCGAGACATTAAATTGTATAATTAATTTATCATAGAATTATTTAGTAATAACTTAATTCAATTATATTTAGTAATACTAATTTTGTAAAGCGCTTTCAAAATAAATGACAAATAATTTTTCTAAAATCTAATATAAATATTGAAATTGGCTTATTTTTCTATTTTCCAGAAGATAAATAATTAAAATCACAAAAAGTAAAGCTATTTACGTACATTAACCTCATTTATAATCAAAATTTTCAGTAACTTTTTTTCTGTATTACATATCAATATTAGATTAATTTCTTATACAAATGATATAATAATTACATTAACTTTCTAAAGGGGTCTATAAAGTTAATGATTATATAAAAAAATTAAACAGGAGATTTCTTATGAAGACTGAACTAAAAAGAGATTTATCATCTAGACAAATACAGATGATAGCCTTAGGGGGAACCATTGGGGTCGCATTATTTATGGGTGCTTCAAGTACAATCAAATGGACTGGCCCATCGGTATTGATCTCATATATGATTGCAGGTATATTTGTATTTTTAATTATGAGAGCACTTGGAGAGATGGTTTATACATATCCAGAAACTGGTTCTTTTGCTAAATTTGCAACAGATTATATCCATCCTTCATTTGGATACATAACAGCAAGTAGTAGTATTTTTAATTGGATTGTCGTCGGTATGAGTGAAGTTATAGCGGTTGGTACATATATGAAATTCTGGTGGCCAGATTTGCCAATATGGATACCAGGATTATGTGCTGTAATCATTTTATTATCAGCCAATTTGATTTCTGTAAAATGGTTTGGAGAATTTGAATTTTGGTTTGCATTAATCAAAGTTATTACAATTATTTTAATGATTGTAGCCGGTCTAGGTATCATCATTTTTGGTTTTGGCAATGGATTCAAACCTGTCGGTATCAATAACTTATGGTCACATGGTGGTTTCTTCACAAATGGATTCAGTGGCTTCTTCTTTTCACTATCCATTGTCTTTGGTTCATACGTTGGTATAGAACTTATTGGGACAACTGCAGGTGAAGCTAAAGATCCACAAACTACAATCAAAAAATCTGTTAACAGTGTGGTCTATAGAATATTAATATTCTATATCGGTTCAATATTTATTATTGTTTCAGTTTATCCATGGGATGAAATTAATTCACTTGGTTCACCATTCGTACTCACTTTTGCCAAAGTAGGAATTACTGCAGCTGCCGCGATTATAAACTTTGTTGTTATCACTGCAGCAATGTCCGGTTGTAATTCAGGTATTTTCAGTACAAGCAGACTTTTATATACTTTAGCAGAACAAGATCAGGCACCTAGCATTTTTAAGAAAACAAACAAAAATGGTGTGCCACATTATGCAGTCATCGCTGTATGTACAGGTATCGTTGGAGGCGTTGTATTAAGCATTGTCTTACCTTTAATACTAGGTAAAGACACAAACTTATTTGTTTATGTATACAGTGCTGGCGTCATTCCTGGTTTCGTACCTTGGTTCGCAATTTTACTAAGCCATATCGGTTTCCGTAAAAAAGAGCAAATTAAAGATCATCCCTTTAAAATGCCTTTTGCACCATACTCAAATATCATTACATTAATTATGTTAATAGCAGTAGTGATTGGTATGTTATTTAATCCCGATACGCGTATATCCGCATTTATTGGTTTAGGATTTGTAATCATTAATACTGCTTATATTTTAATTAAAACAAAGCGTACAACTAACAAACAAACCGAGATAGAAACAACACAAGATTTTTAAAATCACATATTTAAATTAAACTGTCGACAACGCTTCATACATTTGTCGGCAGTTTTTTTAATTGTTTATTATTAAAATAATCTTACTCAAAACTATAAATCATTGTACATATGTTGTTTAAGATTAATTACACAAACCTTGAAACTCTTTTTATAAAGTCTATTAATGGATTAACACCACATAGCAAGTTGCAATTTCACGGCGTCATTATATATTCGCGGATCAAGTCCAGTAACTTGTTGGCACTTTGTTAATCTATATAGCAAAGTATTGCGATGTATGTACAATGCCTTAGCAGTTTGGGTTATATTTAAATTATGCTCGAAAAATGACTGCAACGTTTTAATTGTTTGATTATCAATATTTGCTAATATTCTTTTTTTATAGCGCGTTCTAATTTCACTATTAATTTGATATAACAATGTTTGTGCCTCGACATCCTCAAATGAAACGACTGATTGTTCGTGTTCATTTAACAGAAACACCAATTCACATTCTTCATATGCCTTTTTAAAATCATTCAAACTTGTAAAAACAAGGCTAGATGCCATTTCTATAGCTAAATTTAATTGCATAAAAACTTGATAGATTCGGGTTATTTTATCATTTAGTTTTGTCTTATCATCATCAGTCACTAGTATGACGATGCGATTATAATTAGTAAATGCAATTACAAACGATTGCCTATTCATTTTATTTGATAACATACGCACGATGCTATTTTTTGAAAATATTTGCTTTTCTATATCCACAATAATACATTTACGTAAAGTTAATAGTTCCACATTCAATTGTTGCGTTAAATACCTAATAAAGGTCTTGGAGGGTTCCCCTTTAAGCAACTCTTCAATAAGTAATTCTTGACTACGAATATTCCCTTCCAATTCATAAGTGAAATAGCTTTGTGATAATAATAACTCTGTCGACATTTTAACTACATCGGCAATTTGCATTAATTGTTGTGGATTGCCTGTTAATCCAATCACACCAACAAGCTCATCATGAAATATAATAGGTAAATTTATACCTGGTTGTGTTCCTGCCAAATACTTACAATCTGTTTCTGTTAAAGTAATTGTCCGCTCTAATTCAATTGCCCGTTTCGCTCCGTAATGTATGTTTCCAATTCTTTTTTTATTATATGAAGCAATAATAACGCCATTATAATTCATAATATTGATATTACTTCTTGTTCGTTTAACAGTTTCATCTACAATCAATGATGCAATCTCTTCTGTTAATATTTCCATCCCTTCACAACCTATCCTTTATATACAAAATATAACTACTATTTTTGTATAGTTTAACTCTATTTTCTGACAATTAAAATCGATACAATAGAATAATAAAATATAGTAAACGTTTTCAAGGAGGATTAGCTTTTGAATATTATACTTGCCCCCGATTCATTTAAAGGTAGTATGACCGCTACCCAAGTCACAAATTTAATGCAAGAAAGCATTTCATCTATTTTTCCTAAAGCCGAATTACAGTCATTACCCATGGGGGATGGTGGCGAAGGAACTATGGAAGCACTTATTAACGCTACCAACGGACAGCTATTTACAGAATCAGTAACTGGACCTTTAGGTAATATAGTACAAGCTACATATGGCGTGTTAGGAGATGGCGAAACCTGTGTAGTAGAAATGGCAGAAGCATCAGGACTAAAGCATCTCAAAGAATCACAACTCAATGCTTTAAAAACGACTACATACGGTACTGGTGAATTGATATTATCAGCTTTAAATAAAGGATATAAGCATTTTATTTTAGCTATTGGTGGTTCTGCCACAAATGATGCAGGTGCCGGTATGTTACAAGCATTGGGTGCTAAATTATTAAATAAACAAGGTCATTCAATTGGTTATGGAGGCGCTGAATTAGCCAATCTTCATTCCATAGATTTAACCGCATTTGATTTAAGAATAGCCCAAGCATCATTTATCGTAGCCAGTGATGTTAATAATCCCTTAGTTGGACCAAAAGGCGCTTCATTAGTATTTGGTAAACAAAAAGGTGCTACTGACAGAGAGCTACAAATATTAGATAACAACCTTCACCACTTCGCTGATATTGTCGAACTAACATCTAACACGCACCTACATGATTTTCCTGGTGCTGGTGCCGCTGGAGGATTAGGTGGTGCATTCAAAGCATTCTTCCCTAGCCAGTTCCGCAATGGCATAGACGTAGTTATAGAATATAGTCAATTCAATCAGTATGTTTCAAATGCTGACTTAGTACTTTCTGGCGAAGGGAAAATAGACCATCAAACTTTATACGGTAAAACGCCAATCGGTGTTGCACGATGTGCACAGCAATATAACGTCCCCGTCATATTAATTGGTGGTACTGTAGATATCGCAATAGAGAAACTTCATGAACACGGTATTTTAAGTGCTTTTAGTTTGGTAGATGGTCCGAAATCTTTGCCTGACACACTCGCAAACTCAGAAAAGCTTATACAAGGTATAACTAAAAACATAGTTTCTACTTTTTTCCATAGTGAAATACAGAGAGCACAATAATGAACAGACCTGTAGATTCATTCGATCCCTTTTGGAACAAATAAGGAGGTAAACGTAAATGAAAGCTAATATTTTATATGGTAAATCTAGTGTCGAGTTAGATTTGCCAGATCATTCAGTTCGTATAGAACCAACTGATCAGCCCGCATTAGATCAACCTGAGCAAGCAATTCAAGATGCCTTAGCATCGCCAATTGGTATACCACCATTAAAAACTTTAGTCCATGAAGATCAAACAGTGGCTATTGTTATCAGTGATATTACAAGACCAACGCCTAATCATATTCTTGTACCTTTAATTATTGACTGTCTAAAACATGTACCGGTAGAAAATTTTGTCATTATCAATGGCACAGGAACTCATAGAGATCAAACACGCGAAGAGTTAATTCAAATGTTAGGTGAAGATATCGTAAACAAAGTGAAAATCGTTCATAATCATTGCAACGACAAAGCTAGTTTAAAGAAAGTTGGCCATAGTAAATATGGGTGTGATGTCTATTTAAATAAGGATTACGTCGATGCTGACTTTAAAATCGTTACTGGCTTTATTGAACCGCACTTTTTCGCGGGATTCTCAGGTGGTCCAAAAGGAATCATGCCAGGTATTGCTGGTATAGAAACAATTATGACCTTCCACAATGCCAAAATGATTGGAGATATGAGATCCACATGGGGCAATATGGAAGACAATCCAGTACAAGCTATGACCCGGGAAATTAATGCAATGTGTAAACCAGATTTCATGCTTAATGTCACACTAAATAAATCTAAAGACATCACTGCTGTATTTGCAGGTGAGCTATATGAAGCACACGATATTGGATGTGCTTATGCTAAATCTCATGCAATGTTTAAATGTGATAATAGATTCGATGTAGTTATCGCATCCAATTCCGGATATCCTCTAGATCAAAATTTATATCAAACTGTTAAAGGCATGAGTGCCGCACACAAAGTAGTTAAAGAGGGTGGCAGTATTATTATGTTCTCCGAATGCAGTGACGGTTACCCTAATCATGGCAACTTTGCCGAAATCTTAAAAATGGCAGAGTCCCCACAAGAATTATTGGATATGATAAATGATCCTAAATTTGGCATGCTAGATCAATGGCAAGTCCAAAAACAAGCTGTTATTCAAACCTTTGCTGATGTATATCTCTATTCAACACTCACAAATCAACAAACTACAGATGCAATGTTACACCCAGTAAATGATATTAAGGAAACATTAGCACAACTCACTGAAAAATACGGTCAAGATATGACTATAGGCGTCATGCCTTTAGGTCCACTGACAATACCCTATGTTGAATAATTATTTTTAGGAGGAACCATTTATGAATCAAAATACAATTGTAGAAAAAAACCAAAAACTAACAGAAATTATAAAACCATTAGGTACTGTTTTAGTCGCATTTTCAGGTGGTGTAGATAGTAGCTTCGTCTTAAAAAAATCAATAGATGTCTTAGGTAAATACAATGTTAAAGGTGTTATCGTGAAATCTGAATTATTTAGAGAAGAAGAATTTAATGCGGCAAGAGAATTAGGCAAGTCGTTAAATGTAGAAATTATAGAAACTGAAATTGCAGAATTACAAGATCCTCAAATTATAAAAAACACGCCTGAAAGCTGGTATCACAGTAAGCGACTATTATATGGCGAACTTGAACGCTTACGTGAAGTATATAAATTTAACTACGTATTAGATGGCATGATTATGGATGATTTAGATGATTTTCGACCTGGACTCAAAGCAAGAACAGAATTTCATGTTCGCAGTATCTTACAAGAAGCAAATTTATACAAAAGTGAAATTCGTGAATTAAGCAAACAATACCATATACCTGTTTGGAATAAACCTGCCCTTTGTAGTCTTGCATCACGTATACCTTATGGCGATCCACTAACTTTCACTAAAATTAACAAAGTTAACGAAGCAGAAAAATTTATTTCTAGCTTAGGTATCGAGCATGTCCGTGTTCGTTATCATAATAATATTGCACGAGTGGAAGTATCTGAACAACATATACAAACCGTTATTAAATATCGTAACGAAATCACATTACGCCTAAAAGAATTCGGATTTGATTACGTTACAGTGGATTTAGAAGGATATAGAACAGGTAGTATGAATGAAGTAATTAATACTACGAATCAATTAATATAGAGAAAATAGGTGATCCAATGAGTCATAATAATCAGTCCATCGAAGCACTTTTGACAGCAGTTCAGTCACAGACTATCTCTATAGATTCCGCGATGGAACAATTAAAACACTATAATGATGTTGGATTTGCTAAAGTAGACCTACATCGTAAGCAACGCCAAGGGTTTCCTGAAGTTATATTCGGTGAAGGCAAGGATGCCCAGCAAATAAAAATAATAATAGAATCACTCCTAACAAAGGATGAAACAATATTAATTACAAGAATCAACAAAGAGAAAGCTGATGAGATTTTAACGCAATATCCTCAACTAGCATACTATAAAACTGCAAATATACTAGCAACTCCAGTGTCATCAATAGCTAAATCATACAATAAAGCTGCAATTATTTGTGCCGGCACATCTGATTTGCCAATTGCAGAAGAAGCAGCTATTACAGCACAAGTGATGGGCGTCGAGATTGAACGTTTTTATGATGTTGGTGTATCCGGCATCCATCGATTATTCGACCAACTGGAATCTATTCGTAAGTGTAAGGTATCCATTGTAATTGCTGGTATGGAAGGTGCATTATCTAGCGTGGTTTCTGGGTTAGTAGATCATCCAGTTTATGCTGTCCCAACAAGTGTAGGCTACGGCGCAAATTTAAATGGCATCACCACGCTATTGTCTATGATTAATTCATGTGCTCCTGGTACAAGCGTCTTAAATATTGATAATGGTTTTGGTGGTGGCTATAATGCTGCGATGCTCATAAACATGTTAGAAAAAGAAAAATATTCGGAGGAATCTTTATGACTCAATCGTTATACTTAGATTGTCATGCTGGTATTGCAGGTGATATGTTACTTTCTGCTTTAATTGATTTAGGCGCAGATATTGATTATATAAATCATCACTTAAAGACATTACCGCTCAATGACTTTGAACTACATTTTTCAAAAAAAGATAAAAATGGTATCCAAGCAACTACTTTAGATATTACATTCGAGGAGTCTCACCACCACCGTACGGCTAAAACGATTTATGATATCATTCAACAAAGTACATTACCAAAACGTGTAAAGTCACGTAGTACAAGTGTTTTTGAAGTAATTGCACATGCTGAAGCACAAGTACATGGCATGAATGTAGATGATGTTCATTTCCATGAAGTTGGTGCTATGGATTCAATTATAGATATCATTGGTTGTTGTTTAGCACTAGAAGATTTAGCAATCGATACAATTATAGCTTCACCAGTACCAACGGGGAATGGCAAAGTAAAAATTGCACATGGTGTTTATCCTATTCCTGCACCTGCTACTGCAGAAATATTAAAAGGTATCCCGCTTGCCACTTTTGACGTTCAAGGTGAATTAACTACACCAACAGGCGCGGGATTTATCAAAGCACTTGTTGACGATATAGGTCCAATGCCAAATATAGTAATCAATAACATCGGTTATGGTGGTGGTAGTAAAGACTTTGACTTCCCTAATGTAATCAGAGCGATACAATTTACTACTAATCGTAATACAATCAATAACAAATCAACTGAAATTGACCAGACACCTAATCATGTACAAGTTATAGAATGCCAAATTGATGATATGACAGCAGAAACACTTGGCTTTCTTGTTGAGCAATTATTTGATAATGGGGTCTTAGATGCCTACTATACACCGATTATTATGAAAAAAAGTCGTCCGTCTACACTACTAACGTTGATATGTCGTCTAGAAGACGTCTCATTTTTTGAATCGTATATCTTAAAAAACACTTCATCTTTAGGTGTCAGAAGTCACACAACACAAAGACAAACTTTACTAAGAAACTTCACAAAAATAACGACCAAATACGGTCCAATTTCTGTGAAGTTAGGTCTATTCAATCAAAAAATCATTAAAACCAAACCTGAGTTTGAAGATGTTAAAAAAGCTGCAATACACGCAAATGAACCTATTTTAACTGTTTATAAATACATCGAGTCAGAAATACAAAACCAAATATTAAATATGTAACTTCTATGTAATTAAAAAGGTAGTTCACACCGTTAACTGTACATGTATCATCACCTTTACTAGAAATGATACAGTACTTACTTTATCACGCGTGTAAACTACCTTTTTTGTATTATTATTTATTTTAATATACTGTGTAATAATATTATACTTTAGAAGGTCCTACCTTAAGATTAGCACTATCTAACGCCAACTCTAAGACTTCTACAACCTGAATACTATGCTCTAACTGAGCTTGTGCGAGTTCATAATCTTTATTACGAATCATTTGTATCATCTTTACAAATTCTTCATGCATACGATGTTCAAATTGATTTAATTGATATAGCTGTGTGCCACCATCAATATGATTCACTTCAAAGGATTGTAATTCATTGGTTGGTCCCTGAATATGAATCGTAGCTTGATCCCCTTGTATATATGAATGATTATCTGAATTAGAATCTTTTGCTCCGATACAAACAACTTTCAAATCATCATAGTCTAATTGTAAAATTCCTGAGGTATCGATATTTTTTTCAACATTTGCAAAATAAGCTACACCCTTAGGTTTACCAAACAGACCTACTGCTAAATGTACATTATAGACATTAATATCCATTAATGCTCCTCCACCCATTTCTGGATTAAAGGCAGGCTGAATGATATCTTTTTTAAAATTATCATATCTAGATGAATATTGAGAATAGTTGAACTGAGCAATCTTAGTTTCACCGATTTCTTGAATTGTATTCTTCAGTACATCATAATTCCCAAGATATAGATTTGTAATCGCCTCAGTAATTATAATATTTTTCGATTCAGCAATTGTTTTTAAAGACTCTAATTCTGCTCTTGTTAATGTAAAAGGCTTTTCACATATAACATGTTTACCATGTTCAATTGCTTGCTTAGCATAATAATAGTGTAAATGATTTGGTACAGCAATGTAGACTATATCTAAATCTACATCTTGTAAAAATTGAGCATAGTCATCATAGACATTTTTAATATTAAACTGCTTTTGCAGATCATTCACATTTTCAGGATTTCTGCCTGTTGTAACAATACTTTGAAATTCAACATCAGAAATTTGTTCCAAAATAGGCAAAGCCTCTTTCACAATTTTACCTGCACCAACAATACCAATATTCATATTTAAACCCTTCTTCCCCTTGAAATTTGTAATTCACTTATATGTAAGCATAATCTTTATACATTATTTGTCAATTCATATTATTTTTGAATTTTTAAATAAATAAAAAACACTTCAGCATTAGTAAAAATATACTTATAACTGAAATGTTTATATAAATTTATATTTCTATTTCCATACCGACTCAATTTCCTCTAAAGTTTTCCCTTTCGTTTCAGGGATAAACTTCCATATAAATATTCCAGACAATATACTCATTAAGGCATAGAACCCATAAGTCATTGTACCACTGATATCCATCATAAATGGATATGTAGATGTAATAGTAAAGTTAGCAAGCCATTGAACTGCTACAGCAATAGCCATCGCTGAACTTCTAATTCTATTAGGGAATATCTCAGATAATAATACCCATATAATAGGACCCCAACTCATCATAAACGAAGCAGTATAAACCACCATAAACACTAATGTGATGATACCAAATGTCCCATTTGCAGTAAGTAGACTCATGCCAATCATGCCGATAGCCATGCCCGTTGAACCAATAATAAGTAATGGTTTTCTACCAAATTTATCAACATAGATAATTGCAATAACAGTAAAAACGACATTAACTAACCCCATTACAACCGTTTGAATCATAGATGCATTACCTCCTGCACCTAAGTTTTCAAAGATGCGTGGTGCGTAATATAACGCAACATTAATACCAATAAATTGTTGAAATATTGATAAAACGATACCAATAATAACGACAGTTTTACCAAAGCTAAATAAAGGTGCTTTAACATCTTTTGTCTTATTTTTAGTGGTCAATATTTCATTCAATACCGTTTGTGCATGGTTCTTTGAATTATAAATTCTATTCAATACATTTAATGCCGCTTCATTTTTATTCATTAATGTCAAATACCTGGGTGTTTCCGGTACTAAAAATAATAATAGAAAGAAAATAGCAGCTGGTATTGCAGCGGTCATAAACATATAGCGCCAACCAATATGGTCTATCCAGTCTTGGCTTTGACCAAATGTTATACCATAATTCACAAAATAGACCACCAACATACCAAAGATAATTGCAAATTGATTCCAGGATACTAATGTACCTCGAATAGATGATGGTGAAATTTCACTAATATACATTGGCGAAATAGCAGATGCTAAACCAACACCAATACCACCTAAAATACGATAAACGTTAAACGTTAATAATAAACCCAAACTTGCATGACCTGGTTCGAAAAATATAAATTCTGGGTAACCTGACAATAAAGCAGATACAATAAACAAAATAGCGGCAATTTGTAACGATCTCTTTCTACCAAATCTGCTAGAAAAATATGATGATAAAAATCCACCTATCACACAACCAATGAGTGCACTAGACACTGTCATTCCATGAATAAAACTGCCATATTGAGCTGTTAAATAACGTTGCAACGATTGTTCTGCCCCTGATATCACTGCGGTATCATATCCAAATAATAGACCACCCAATGTAGCAATTAGTGCAATTGTAAAAATAAATTTCTTATTATTATAAGATGACATGCTCCCATCCCCTTATTACTACTTATATTGAACTAACTTTTTCGACAATGCTTGCGTATTTTCATAAACTTCTTTATAAATGTTATAAATTTCTTTATACGTTTCTAAGTCACTATTATCACTTGATAATGAACTATTATATTCAATCCAAGCAGCACTTAGATCTTTGAATGAATCAAACCAACCTGCTCCCACCGCAACTAACATTGCCGCACCATATGCCGGACCTTGTTCTTCTGTTCTAGTAATGACATCAGTTTCAAATATATCTGCCTGCATTTGCAACCATGCATTATTTTTTGCGCCGCCACCGATTGATACAATTTCTCTATTATCATGTACATCATTTTTGATAATTTCCAGACTATCTTTTATAGAAAAAGTAATACCTTCTAGTACCGACCTTTTCATATCTGCCATGGTCGTATTAGCATCTAGCCCTATAAAACTACCTCTTACTGCTGAATCATTATATGGCGTACGTTCACCTAACAAATACGGCGTATATACGAGTCCATTTGATCCTGCCTGAGATGAAGTTATTTCTTTTAAAAAACTGTCAAAGTTTTCTTCACTATTTAATAAATCTTTCAACCATTGCAGACTATAACCAGCAGATAAAGTGACACCCATAATGTATTTTTGCTCTGGCACACAATGATGGAAATAATGTACCTTACCGTCGTTTTCATAGGCTGTACTATTTTGAATAGCTAATGCAACCCCAGATGTACCAATACTTACTAAGCGTTTTTGTTCATCGGTAATACCTGCGCCTAATGCACCACAAGCATTATCTGCACCACCTTGGTAAACCTTTATATTGGCATTACTATTGAATTTCTTCATAATCTGTTTCTTTATCGAACCATTGTAGCCATGTGAAGGTATAATATCAGGACAAATGTGTGCATTAATTTTTAATTTATCCAATATAACTGTAGACCACTGGCCATTTTTGACGTCAAACATTATTGTTCCAGATGCATCTGATGGTTCTGTATAAATATTACCTGTCAATTTATACGCAACATAATCTTTAGGTAACATAAATCGATCAATCTGCTGATAATTTTCTGGCTCGTTATTTTTCAACCATATTAATTTGGGTAAAGTAAATCCTTCTAATACTGTATTTTGTGTTTCTTTTAATAGCAATGGTAAACCTAGCTCAGACTTTAACCATTCGACTTCTTCATAAGTTCTAGTATCATTCCATAAAATAGCTGGCCTAACAACTTCACCCTGCTTATCCACTACTACTAAACCATGCATTTGTCCTGAAAAACTAAGTCCAGCTACTTCAGAGGCCTTATATTGTTTAAAGACATATCCTAGACTTTCCAATGCCGCTTCATACCAAATATTCGGATCTATTTCGCTATATCCTGTATGTGGATGCTCTGTCTTGTATTCAACACTATAACTATCGTTTACTTGACCCTTTTCATCTACTACAATCGTTTTCAATCCACTCGTACCAATATCCATGCCAATAACATAGTTCATCGTAATCAACCTTTACAATTAATATTTAATATATATTGATTAATTTGTGACTTCACCACTTCTAAATGATCAGAATCATTTTTAATTTCAGTAATAGATAAAGCATAATCTTCTAACTCTTCTAATGTGATTGCACCATTTATGATTTTTTGACCAATACCAGTTTGATACGAATCATATTTTTTATTCACAATGTTTTCAAAAAAGTTATCTTCAATCATTTGATGTGCAATCCTTAGACCTAAGGCAAAAGCATCCATCCCAGCAATATGTGTTAATACCAAATCTTCTTGTTTGAATGACGTACGTCGTGGTTTAGCATCAAAGTTCAATCCACCTGGTGTTAATCCACCATTTTTCAAAATTTCATACATTGCGAGTGTAGTGTCGTATATATCAGTAGGAAATTCGTCTGTATCCCACCCCAATTGAGGATGTCCTTGATTAGCATCTACAGAACCTAACATATTGTTATCACGTGCATATCTTAATTCATGTTGGAATGAATGTCCCGCTAATGTCGCATGGTTGGCTTCTATATTGAATTTAAACGCATGATCTAAATTGTATTTTTGTAAAAATGCATGTGCCGTTGCTACATCCGTATCATATTGATGTGTTGTCGGCTCTTTCGGCTTAGGTTCGATTAGGAATTGACCTTTAAAACCAATTTCTTCTGCATAAGCGATAGCCATTTTAAAGAAATTCGCTAAATTATCTAACTCTAATTTCATATCGGTATTCAATAGACTTTCATAACCTTCTCTACCACCCCAAAAAACAAAGTTTTCTGCATTTAATGTTTTTGCAA
Source organism: Staphylococcus sp. ACRSN (assembly GCF_022346615.1). Taxonomy (GTDB): domain Bacteria; phylum Bacillota; class Bacilli; order Staphylococcales; family Staphylococcaceae; genus Staphylococcus. The sequence goes on from NZ_JAKRNS010000006.1 coordinate 164,020, forward strand.
TTTCTAATGACTTTTTGACTTTTGCTGCAGCATATGCAAAAACGTCTGCATTTGATGATGTAGCAGCACCGTGAACAAAACGCTGATGTGTGAAGTTATTAGTTGTATTCCATAATAACTTCTTGCCAGTTTCGTCCATTTTTTCTTTTATCAATGCAACAATCACATCTAAATTTTCATTTGATTCTTTTAATGTTTCTCCTTCGGGAGCAATATCAATGTCATGGAAACAGAAGTATTCAATACCTGTTTTTTCCATAAATTCAAATATTGCAGATACACGAGCTTTAGCTTTATCCATATCATTTAATTTATCCCAATCCCTAATAGCAGTACCAACACCAAATGGATCTGATAAATCGGCAGTAAATGTATGCCAATAAGCTACACTAAACCTCAAGTGTTCAGCCATCGTTTTGTCTCCAATTTTTTCTGAAGCATTATAATATTTAAAACTAAATGGATTTGTAGATTTTGGACCTTCATACTGAACTTTTTCAATATCAAAATATGTCATGAGTAATTCCTCCTGTTTTAGTTAGTTAGTTTAATAAACTAACTAACTTTTTATTTACTATACCACTACAAGAAAATTTTGTAAACGCTTTCTAAAATTAAATAAAAAAAACCTTTTAACTTTATTCGTTAAAAGGCTAACTAGTTATTTGAAATTTAATTTAATGTCTTGGATATCCAAAATTTGTTGTGTAATCGCAATTGATGCCCCCATTAATGTTGCATATTTAACATTCGAGGTTATAGCTATATTGTTATTATTAGGATTAAACTTGCATGACACTCTTTTAATCTTTTCAAGTAATTCTGGTATTTCATTGATTAAAGGACAATTAATATAAATCATCTCAGTATTCATTTGTGAATTTAAGTTATGTACCAATACAGCAATTCTCTTACAGAACAATTCTAATGATTGAGTGACAATATAATCACCTTCTACGTAGTGTTTTTTAACTTTATCTACTGTCATCGTGATGTTAAGTTGTTTAGTTAAATATTGAATAATTGCTTCTTGTGAACATAAATCTTCAATTTTAAGATATGTTGGTTCATCTGTTGAAAAATTAGTAATTAAAGTCTTACCTATTTCTCCTGCTTGCCCCGCATTTCCACGATATAATTTTTTATCGATGATTAATCCTGCTCCTATACCTTTATGTATACTTAGAGATATTAGGTTATTAATTTCGAGATTCCCTTGATAGTCGCGCTCATATATGGCTGATAAATTGGCTTCATTTTCTAATATAACTGGCACATTCGTCACTTGTTTTATCGCTTCGATTATCGATATATCTTCTAAATCATGAAACGGCAAGTCTATGATTTCTTGCTGTTCATTGACGATGCCATGAACCGATATAGCTACACCTAACAAACCAAATTCTGTTTTATAATAGTCTTCTGTATCCACATATTGTTTAATCATTTCTAAAATATCACTCATTTTATTACTTTTAAGTGGGATAGACTGATGTTTCATAGTCTCTCCATCAAAATAACTATACAAAATTTCTAATGAGTAATATGCGATATCTATCGAAATTGTATAACCAAAGTCTTTATTTACTTCTAATAGAATTGGCTTTCTACCACCACTTTTGGTACTGTCTCCTTGGCCTACCTCAGTTACAAGTTTTTTATGCTTTAATCTATTTAGTAAGTTGGATATCGTTGCCTTATTGATCTCTAAATTTTTCGATATCTGAACTCTGGAAATATAGCGATTATTGAATATTTGTTGTAGGACTTGTCGTTCATTATCATCTAAATTTAAAGCCTCCACTTCCTCCATTACTATTCACCTCACCTAACTATCATTTTGAGTGCTGAAACATAGCCCTCAATACTGCATTCAATAATTTAACTATAGCATACCCTAATTCAACTATGACAAAAAAAATTACAGTCACAATTTCTGTAACTGTAATCTTAAAGCACAATTTAGGCTTTTAATATACCCTCTAAATTTAACTACGTTTTACGTTCACATGTTTTAAATCAATCTTTTCTTCCGTACCACAAAATGTTTCGATTTCTTCTAAAGTTTTGCCTCTCGATTCGGGAACACATTTTTTAACGAATACAACACCTAGTATACAAATCACACCAAATATTGCGAAAACTATTTCTTGTGGAAAATGTGTTGTCATAATAGGGAATAATAATCCAACTAAAAATGATCCAAGCCAATTTAATGATGAAGCTACACCAGATGCGAATCCTCTAATTGTTAATGGGAATATTTCTCCTACGAGAACCCATGTCAATGGCGCCCATGTAAACGAGTAAAATGCTACATAAATACTTAAAAATATTACAATGATGATTGGATTAACATTCGGCGCAATAAGCTTAATTATCGTAGGTAATATGAACGATAACCCCATCACCGTGCCACCAAGCATTAACAAAGTTCGACGATTAAATTTATCGGCAATCCAAATAAATAATAATGAACCTAAAACAAGTATAATTCCTTGAATAATCGGCCATAGCAAAGCTGAACTCGCTGAACTACCTGTCGCCTGCTCAACTATAAGTGGAATATAATAAAATATAGCATTAGCGCCTTGGAATTGTTGAAATGCAGCAACCCCCAAGCCTGCTATAACTAAATATTTATACTTACTATTAAACAGTGTACTCAATGTATGATTTGTTGCTACTTTATGTTCTTTTAAAATCGTACATCTTATTTCTTCAAATTCTTCTTCAACATGTTTTGCCTTTCTTAAATTCATCAAGACATGTTTCGCTTCTTCAACCTTACCATTTTTTATTAAAAATCTAGGTGATTCTGGAAGTTTCAATACACCTAAAAATAATATTAAGGCAGGTACTGCAGCAATTCCTAACATCAATCTCCATCCAAGTTCAATAGGTAAATCGCGTAATAAAAAGTCAACGATATATGATAATAACATACCAGAAACAATCATCGTTTGGTTTAAGCCAGATAATTGACCTCTAAACTTAGCTGGAGCCATTTCAGACATATATGCAGGTACCAATGCTGATGCTGCACCGACGGCTAAACCAAGTATCACTCTTGATACAACTAAGAAATAATCTCCTTGATGTGGTGCAACACCTGATAATACAGATCCCACTACAAAAATCAATGCAGAAATGAGAATCATTTTTCTACGTCCTAATTTATCTGATAACCGTCCAGCTAAAATCCCTCCAAATATAGCACCTAGCATAACTGAAGAAGTAATCAATCCTATAATAAAACCACTATTAATGCCCCAATCTTCCCTTAAAAATGGTAACGCTCCGGTCATTACACCGATATCATAACCAAAAAGGATACCTCCAAATGCGCCAAAGAAATAGATAAAACTATTGGACACCTTACTGTTTGTTTTCATCCCATTCACCCTCTTTTTACCTTTCGCATGTACATGTTTCAAAACGTTGTGCTTATTTAATTACGACATACTCCGCTTCAAACATCCTAATTAACGTTTCCACTTGATTCGAATTCAAAGTAAGGGACAATACTGTATGGTGTCCGCCACCTTCTTCAATCCATCTTCGAACACCTTCTTCAAGCGTTGGTTTTGTCTGCCATAATACTCTCGCTACCGGTAAATTTGGTGCAGGTGTATCTATTTCTTCCGCTGTAATTTCATTGATGATAAATTTATAATGTGTTCCTAAATCTAACATCGTTACTACAATACCTTCACCCGATTGACCATCAAATACCAAACGTGCAGGATCATTTTTATCACCAATACCTAAATGATCTACGACAATTTTTGGCTTAGTTGCTGCTAAAGTAGGATCTACTTCTAACATATGAGAACCAAGTATATATTGCTTATCACTTCTCATATCATACGTATAATCTTCCATAAAACCTGTCGCTTTATTTTGTGTAGCTATCTTTAATAATCTATCTAACGCTGCCGTCTTCCAGTCACCTTCTCCTGCAAAACCATATCCTTGCTCATTTAAACGTTGAACTGCTAATCCAGGTAATTGTTTCATACCATGTAAGTCTTCAAAATTTGTGGTAAAAGCTGTATAACCTCCCGAATCTAAGAAGTGTTTAATTGCAACTTCATATTTAATTTGCTCTCTCACTGATGCATTAAATTCATCTTTACTATAACCTCTGTAATCAAAGTCATATTTTTCCTGATACACTTCAAATAGATTATCAATTTCGTCATCACTAACTTTATTAATATATGCAACTAAGTCTCCAATTCCAAAGTAATCTACAGTCCAACCAAATTGAATTTGGGCCTCAATCTTATCTCCTTCGGTAACGGCAACGTTTCTCATGTTATCACCAAAGCGCGCAACCTTAAGATTAAAACTTTCATTATAAGCATTTGCTATAAGCATCCATGATTTAATATCTTCCAATGTTGCTTTGTCTTTCCAATGTCCAAAGATTATCTTATTATTTTTGTCTAAACGCTTATTAATAAATCCATATTCTCTGTCTCCATGCGCAGATTGATGTAAATTCATATAATCCATATCAATTTTTTCCCAGGAAATATTGTCATAAAATTGTGTTGCTAAATGAAGTAATGGTTTTTGTAATATTTTTGTACCTCTTATCCACATTTTCGCAGGTGAAAATGTGTGCATCCACGTAATTACACCAGCAATATCATCTCTGTAATTTGCCTCTTTCATAATTTGTGTAATCGTATCTGCCGTTGTTGCTAATTGCACTTGTAATTCAATATCAAATGGTAAATCTGCATGCATATTCAAATAATCGGTTATATCTTGCGCATCTGCTTTCACCTTTTCCAATGCTTCATCACCATATAATGCTTGTGAACCAACAACAAACCAAAATTTTTTCTCTGTAGTCATAACTAATTTCCTCCTTATTTATTTTTGTCCGTAATATGCGTTAATACCGTGTTTTCTCTCGTAATGCTTATTCAAAATAGATTGTGGTAGCGCTTTCGCAGAACTGTTTAGTTGTTGCGTAAATAGATTCATTTTACATACTTCTTCTAATACAACTGCATGCATTACTGCATGTTCACAATCCTTTGCCCATATGAATGGCGCATGTCCCTGTAATAAAATGGCAGGAACTGCTTTCGGATCAATACCTCTTTCTTTAAATGTTTCGACAATGACATTACCAGTTTCATATTCATAATCATGCTTAATTTCATCATCAGTTAAAAAACGTGCACAAGGGACAGCACCATAAAATGTATCCGCATGTGTCGTTCCCATTGCTGGTACGTCCATGCCTGCTTGTGCCCAAATTGTTGCCCATGGAGAATGTGTATGAACAACGCTGCCTATATCTGGAAATGATTTATAGAGTACAGCATGCGTGGGCATATCCGATGATGGTTTCAAATTTCCTTCCACCACTTCACAGTCCAAGTTACAAACCACCATATCTTCAGGACGCATAACATCATAATCAACACCGCTGGGTTTAATAACAAATAACTGTGTATCTTTGTCAAATGCACTCACATTACCCCAAGTGTATTTTATGAGCCCTCGTTCAGGTAATTCTAAATTCGCTTTATAAACTTCTAGTTTTAATTTTTCTAGCATTTGCTTCACCTTCTAAATAATGGGATAGTTGTTGCTCTATTGGTAAGCCTATTTTCGTCTTATGAATATAGTCGTTGAAAATTTCCACTTCTCGTTTCGTTGCTGAAATTGTCGTTTCATCTACATTTGCAAACACAACATCTTCAAGATATTTTGTTAATGACATCTGCTCTTTCAATGTTGCATATCGTGCTAATATACTGATGCCCCATGCACCACCTTCACTGGCATTATTCATAACTGTAATAGGGGCATCCATAGCGGCACTCAGTACTTCTTGTGCAATACGTTTTGTTTTAAATATGCCACCGTGTGCAATCAATTTACGTATTTTGATATTTTCATTTTCTTTTAACAAATCCATTCCTATTTTCAATGTACTAAAGGCACTAAAAAGTTGTGTTTTCATGAAATTACCAAGTGTAAATCGGTGATTCGGTTCTCGAACAAACATTGGATAACCTACTTCTACTTGTGTAATATTCTCTCCGGATACATAGCCATAAGATAGTAAACCACCTAGGTCATCATCACTATTTAATGACTCACCAAATATTTGTCCGTACAAATCATCAGATGAAAATGTCACTCCCATAGTGTTAAGCACCTGTTCGAATAAATTCATCCAGGCATTAATTTCTGATGTACAATTATTCGTATGTACCATAGCAACTTCATTACTTGATGGCGTCGCTACAATATCTACTTCTGGATAAACATTCTGTAGCGGATCTTCTAAAACTATCATGGCAAATGCACTCGTACCTGCTGAAATATTACCAGATTGCGGCGTAATTGAATTCGTTGCAACCATACCTGTACCAGCATCACCTTCTGGTGGGCACATGATACAACCACTTTCCAAATTACCTTTTGGATCTAATAGTCTTGCCCCTTCATCAGTTAGCAATCCAGCATGTTCACCAGATACTTGAATTTTAGGCAAAAGATTGATTAATGTTTTATCGAAGCCCTTACTTTTAAATAATATATCTGCTTTATCTAATAAATCAGTACGATAAATTTGTTTCTCTACATCTACAGGAAACATTCCAGAAGCATCACCAATACCTAACGTTTTCTCACCTGTAAGATACCAATGAATATATCCTGATAATGTCGTAATATAATCTACTTTAGCAATATGTGATTCATTATTTAATATCGCTTGATATAAATGTGCAATGCTCCATCTTTCTGGAATATTAAAATTAAATACATTTCTTAAAGCATCAGCCGCTTCACCTGTATAACTATTTCTCCATGTTCTAAATGGAACAAGTAAATCTTCATGCTCATCGAACGCTAAATAACCATGCATCATGGCACTAATGCCAATGCTATTGACCTTGCGCAATGTTAAATTAAATCTTTCTTGAAGTTTTTCTGCCATGTCGAGATAGCTTTTCTGTAAACCAATCCAAATATCATTTACAGAATATGTCCAATATCCATCTATATAATTATTTTCCCATTCAAAACTTCCGGAAGCTAACGTATTAAAATCTGCATCCGTTGCGACTGTTTTAATTCTCGTAGATCCCAACTCTATGCCTATTGATATATCTGAACTATCATTGATACGTTTAGGACTTTGCATTGCAAACACCTCTTTTGTAATCGTTTTCATATAAATCATAATTCATTTGTCCGTACATGTCAATATATTATTATTTTTGTCCGTATATATCAGTGGGTGAAATTAACCTCTTCTAAACAAAAAGGAGTGGCATAGAAATCTTAAAAAAGATTTTTGGGCCACTCCAATAAAGAAATCTATTTTTGAAACACCTTGATTTAAGGTTATTTCAATTTAATTGCAAAATTTTAAAACAAAAAGATAGTCTGATTTATTAATCATATCTATCCTAATTTTTTATTTCAATTCACTTTACAGAACTTCTCTCTATAATATAAGTATCAATTAACTCTGAAGGTTGTATTTTCCCTGTTTCTATTGTACTTAGCACCCAATTCGCTGCCTTTTCACCTAATAATTCTTGTGGGTGTGAAGTTGTGGTAAGATCTACATCTTCTAATTTACTCAATACAGAGTTATCTTCACCAACAATAGACATATCTCTTGGGATTGAAACCCCACGTTTTTCTAATTTTTTCATAATATAATACGCAATTTGGTCATTATAACAAACCACTGCCGAAACTTGAATTTGTTTCGACACAACATGTTCTACAAATTGATCTAACACAGATAATTTACTTTCCGTATCATATGTATAAATGTATTCACTTTTAAATACTTTATTGTCTTTTTCAAAAGCATTAAAATAACCTTTCATACGTAACTTACCTTGATTATCATCAATCTTTGTAATTAAAGCTATATTGTCATGACCTTTATCGATTAGATACTTTGTAGCTAGATGGCCGGATTTAATATCGTCGATTGCAATATATGGTAAATTTAGTTCTTCATATTGGGCATTAATAGATAAAATAGGAATATTTCGTTGTTTAAATAATGAATAATACGACAAATTTGGATTATAGACATTACTTTTTGTCGGTTCCACAATTAAACCTTTAATACCTTGGTTTAGCATCATTTCTAAACATTGTCGCTCATCTACATGATTATTATTCGTACTCGCCAAAATTAATGAGTAGCCATTTTCTCTTAAAACCGTCTCAATGCCACGTATAATACTTGGAAAGATATAGTCAGATAAATATGTCACAATTAGCCCAATCTTTTTTGAGTTATTATTTTTTTCAGTATTTAAAAATTCATAACTAACATATGATCCCGAACCTTTTCTTTTGTTAATATAACCATCAGTAACGAGCAAATCCATAGCTTGTCGTATTGTATAACGACTCACACTATATCTGTTTTGAAATTCTTTTTCAGTAGGTAGTAAAGAGCCTACTTGAAATTCTTTATTAATAATTTTATTTTTGATTTCATCTGCGATTACTTGATATTTAGGCTTATTCATAAAATACAATCTCCTAGTTCTAACGATATGTGCTTATTTATTGTTAGTATATCATACAACCGTACAATTCAATTTATTTCAAAAACCACATTTTTATAATGCTTTTTTGTGATTAAGTATATTAACTTTCTAAATTATTGAATGTTATATGTTTCCATAACTTTTCTATAGATTTTTGATTTCTTATAACTACTTAATTTTGCATGCTTTGTCATATCATATAAATTTCTTCGTACTTCCTCTAGTAGCCCTTGATACGTTTTTATAGTTAACACTATGATTGGTTTTATATCCGTATCGTACAAGTACAAATGATTCAACACACGTGCAAACTTGTTTTCAATTGCTTTGGCATAATTCTCCCATAAATGTGCATAATTTGGTGTCACACCATTATAATAAATTGTATCCAAATCAACGTTATAGAAATCAAGTTGCTCTGTGCATAGATAAACACGTTCATCGCTATAATCTTTACCTACATTTCTTAAAATTTTTGTAAGTTGGATTGCCTTCCCCATCTCAATACTCATTGTTTTAGTTTCATCAATCAAAGATGAATTGGATTGTTCATGAGTGAAAATAGGATTAAGTAATTCCCCAACTACACCACTAGCACCATAACAGTAGTCCATTAATTGCTGGTCTGTATCATTTATAGAAAATAAAAAATCATCTTCAATCGTTTGAAGTAAAGTTTCAAAAGGGAACTTCGCCAAGTTATATGAATTAATTGTTTTAGCCAATGGTCTCATTATTTTGGCATTACTATGAAATTTTTTAGTTTCACCCTTATAAATTTGTTGTATATCTATTTTGATATTATTTAAATATGCTATATCTTTGTGGACTCTTATACACGCATCAACACTATAATAAAATGCATAGATAGACCAAAGTGCATTACGTTTATTTTCCTCTACCTGATCAAAGGTGTTGGCAAATGCTTTAGCGTGATGCTTCGTTAGTTTTTGACAATACTTATAATCTTTTTGTAAGTTCCCCATATTTACACACCTTAAGTTAGTTAATATATCAACATGGTTCATGAGATATTATAGTTGTAAAAAAACATTCTGAATTCATTACGCATATTTCTATAGCTTTGTTTTTATAATTACCCCTTTTCTTTAGCGTTTATGTATAGTTACTTTTGTTCAACTTTGCATCAGTCATTTTCAAGTGCTTTTTATTTAAAGCATCATAAAAAGTGCACACCAGGTATGATAATCCCCTAGCATGCACTGAATTCAAATATTTTATTGTAGTGGTGAAAACATGTCACCCAACTTTTTAGCTGCTTGTTCAGAAAACATCAATTCTAAATTACTTTGAGAATCATATGCACTGTTGCTAGAAATTTCGTACATTGCGCGCTCATAATTTTCAATAATTTCAGGTTGATTCTCATATTGATCTAATGATTTAACAAATAAATAAGCATCATAAAGTGCCATATTCACACCTTCACCAGCAAACGGACTCATCAAATGTGCCGCATCACCGATGAGTGTTATAGATTGATTCGTTGACCATTTAAAGCCAATCGGTAGTCTATATATTCTTCTAAACAATACTCTGTCACTCATATTATGAATATAATTTAATAATTGCTCATCCCATTGTTCAAAGTCACTTAATAAACGTGCTTGTAATCCATTATGCGACAATAGTTTATAAGCATCTAATTCAGATTCTGTCATTCTATATGATACATAGACCTTAATACTATCATCACCATTTAATTGTGCTAACAAACCTTTATCTTGCGCTAATGCCATCATTTTCCCATTTTTATTATATTTTAATAATTCAGGATGCTCTTCACTTATATTTTCAATATTTATTTCAATCATACTGATACCTGTGTATACAATATCTGTGTCAGATAAATACGTACGTACTTTTGAGAAAGCACCGTCAGAACCAATAACATAATTAAATTTTTCAGAATAGCCATTAGAAAATGACACTTCACAATCGCCATTTTTTAATTGTTCCATTCTATCAAATTGATAGTCATACTTGATTGATGTTGGGTCGATGTGACTACGAATTAAATCACATAACGCTCCACGATCAATTTCGGGTCTATCACCTTGACCATCTGCATCATCTTCATAATGTACTTTTCCAGTTGAATCAACAATCTTTGTATCTTCACCTTCAAATCGCGCAAGTTTATTAAATTCATCAATAAGTCCTGCTTCTTTTAAAGGTACCTGTCCTGTATCTCCATGTATATCTAATGATCCGCCTTGTGACTCGTGATTGTGACCATCAGACTTTTCAAAAATAGTAAACTGATAACCACGTTGTTGAAGTAACAGTCCTAGCATTAAACCACCAGGACCACCACCAATAATAGCTATCTTGCTATTTTTTGCCACTTACAAACACCTCACCTTAATATAAATCTTCTAATTCTTTTTTCGTACGTTCTACAAATTCATTAAACTTACGTTTTTTATCTTCATCATTAAAAGATGCTTTACTTTTCATCATAAATGTTCTAAACAAATCTTGTAATTGTTCACGAGATGCTTGCATTTTATCAAAATCCATATGCTTTAAATGTTCCATTCTATTTAACATTGTATCGTCCATATTTTCATTTAAAAATGCCTGACCTTCATCTGTAATTGTATAAACTTTCTTTTTACCTTCTTTTGAAATCGAAACAAATTCTCTATCCTCTAACATCTGTAGTATCGGATACACTGATCCTGGACTCGGTGAATAAAATCCTTTGAATTGCTCCTCTAAATCTTTAATAATTTGATATCCATGTTTTGAATCTTGTTGTAACATTTTTAAAATCACAAATTGTAAATTACCTTTTTTGAAAAATCTTTCCTTACCCATTGCTGCCATCGCACGAGGGTCAAACCCCTCCATACCTTTTCCAAATCCAAAATCTTCTTTATCCATCATTTTGTGTGCAAAGTGATGATGTCTTTTATGAAAATGTCTTCTAAACATAATTATCTTCCTTTCTTATTTCGATATATCGAAAGTATAAACGATATATCGAAATAAGTCAACGATATATCGCTATAAATTTATTGATAGTTACTTCCATTGCTTTAAATTGTTGTTATGTCAGTATTTCTAAAACCCTTTGATATATCATTCTATGCTTAGTAAATAAATATTAAGTAAAAAAACAGCACTTAAATGAATTCTTTTGAAATTCATTTAAGTGCTGTTTTATATAAATTAATATTTGATATTCATTCTAATAATGCATCATTTTTTAACCATTTTGTTTGGCAAAAGCTTTACCTATTTCATTTAATTTTTCTGGAGCGTCATGCATTCCCATCTTAACTTCTATTACATGCATACGATTAGAATCAATGTTAATTTGATCAAATGCTTGTTGTAATGTTTCACTTGAATCTACATCATGGACAGATACTGTTTTTTCTCCACCAAAAACGGTAGGTAATAATTTGTAATTCCACATTGCAATATCATTGTACAATGCATTTTCTCCATGTATTTTACGTTCGACTGTATAACCATCATTATTAATAATAAATATAATCGGTGTTTGTTTTAATTTAATCATAGTGGCAATTTCTTGAACCGTTAGTTGTAATGAGCCATCACCGATGAGTAGCACGTTACGACGTTTGGGATCAGCTAATTGGGTACCTAATGTTGAAGGTAATGTATATCCAATAGACCCCCAAAGTGGTTGTCCTATAAATTGATTTTCTTTAGCCAAAGCAAGGTCATACGCTCCGAAGAATGATGTACCTTGTTCAGCAATGATGATGTCATCATTTTGTATAAAATCTTGCATCATTTTAAAGTATGTTTCTTGAGTTAATGGCTTATTATTTAATATATAGTTGTGAGTTACTGGCTGTTTGAATTTAGGAAAATCAGCATGATTATGGTAATCAATTGTTTGAAGTCCAGTTATTAAATCATATAAAGTAACTTCACTATTTCGTGTTTCATTCATTTTAAAATTGTGATGATTTAACATGATGACATCATCTAAATCAAATTGATATGAAAATCCTGATGTCGCAGAGTCAGTTAATTTAGCACCAATATTTAATATTGCATCACTATTATCTACATAATTTTTAATATTTTCATCAGCTATTGCACCATCATAGATTCCCATATAATAAGGATTTTCTTCATTAAATGCGCCTTTACCTAAAGATAGTTGTGCAACTGGTATACCTGTTTGATTTACAAATTGTTCTAATGCTTCGTGTAATCCAAAGCTATTTATTTCATGACCCGTGATGATTACTGGTTGATCCGCACTATTTAGTTTGGATTTCACCATTTCTATATATGGTGTCACGTATTTAATCTCATTTTGCTTATAGCGATACGTTTCTGATACTTCAATTTCAATTGCTGCAACATCAATTGGCAAGTGAATATGCACAGGTCTTCGCTCATTTATTGCTGCATCAATGACTCTTGGAATTTCTTTTTGTGCATTTTCTTCAGTAATATATGCTTGTGCTGTCGTAATTGGTTCATACATTTTACGATAATCATCAAACGTTCCTTCTCCTAAGGAATGATGTACGTATTTACCAGAATGTTCAACTTTTTGTGTTGGTGCACCTGTGATTTGAATTACAGGTACGCGTTCTGCATAAGCACCAGCAATACCATTAACTGCACTTAGTTCTCCCACACCAAATGTCGTTACCATCGCACTGATTCCTTTTACTCTTGCATAGCCGTCTGCTGCATAACTTGCATTTAACTCGTTGGTATTACCAACCCATTCCATATCATCTCTATCGATAATATCGTCTAAAAAGGTTAAGTTAAAGTCTCCTGGAACACCAAATATCTTATCTACGCCAACATTACTAATACAGTCCATTAAATATTGTCCAATTCGTCTTCTCATAATTCATTTCCCCTTTTCTCTTTTTGAATTACACCTCCAAATTAACTGATACAAATAAAAAGGTCAACTATATTGACTTATTATCCCTTTTTATACATAGATAAAATACTTTAATAAAAACAAAACTTTTTCAAATTAAAAAAGGCTAAGACATTAATATCATGTCTTAACCTGTGTCATCATTTAAGTGTCAGTTAACCGAATTTAATAAATATATTTCAAATCTAATAGTTATTGTATTATTAGAAAAAAGAAATTTTTAAAATTTGTTTTCCGTCTTATTCCTTAGTATTTAAAATTAAAGATCTAATCTTACAAGTTGGTTATTCACTTACTCGTTCTTTTCATATTCATTTTTAAGATGCTTTATATCTTCATAACCATCTCTATATGATGCAAATTCTTCCATAATTGCATACCAATCATTTCCAACTTTTTTTTGAATGTCTTGAAATAAGTCGTTTTGCGCTTTATTCAATTCCCTTACAAGTTTCGTTCCTTTATCCGTAGCATATAATGCTTTAACACGTTTGTCGTGTTCCATTTGTTTTTCGATAATATAAGATTCATCTTTAAGTTTTTTTAATGCTGCATGACTGCCTTGTTTTGAAATCTCCATACTTTTCAATAAATCTTTTATCGTAATTCCCGGCACCTTGTCTATAAAAAATAAGAACCTATGGTGTTGACGATTGAGCCCATATGATTCAATAATTTCGTCAGCAGTGTTTATAAATGTTTTATATGCAAAATAAAACAACAGATTTTCATAATCATTATTTCCTTGCATGATTTACCTTCCTTTATATTATTTTTCTCCTCTTAATAGTAAAATTTATCCATCTATTTTTATCGCTCATCCCGATTTCAATCTTATAAATGTAAAAAGACTAACAAAAGTCATTACCATGCTAGTCTTCATCATCTTCACTTTACATAATTAAAATACTCTTATTCATATTTTATTACAATATCATTCTTTTATGCTATCTATTATCTGTCTTTTCATAAATATTATATAATTTACTAATACAAAACAAACGACTAAAATCGCTAATCCCGTTTCAATTATAAAAGCGACATCAAGGATAACTTTGATATAATTTCCATTTACATGTATAACTTCAATCACATTATACAATGACAGCGCAGTTGTAACCCATGGAAAAGTTAACGCAGAAAATGTAGGAACAAATCCTAAATCATACAATTTAGGAATAAAGCATAACGTCACCAAAAATAAAAATTGTGACAATATCATTCCGATAATCAAAATTAAAATATTTGGTTGATTTACGATTGTTAAGTATGCGTTAAAGCATAATGCACCCGGGGCTGCAATAATCACAGATAACGGAAATTGTGATTGTTTATATCTTTGCCAAGTTTTTCTATATAATATATACGGTATAATTAGAATAAAGCATATTGTTGCAATATATAGTAAGATTTCCCCAAATAATTGATTAAAGTCCATCGATGTTTCTGATATTACTCCAATACCCACAAATGTGACAAACCAACTTGTATTAGGTCTTACAATATGATGACTGCTCTTTTTCCATATATGATAATAACCAAAACAACAAATAATCATACATTGAAGAACTACCGTCATCCACCAAATCATATTTAATATAAACAACTGCAGCTGAAATTGATGATAAAGTATATACACTATTGTCAAAATAGCCATGGGTAAGGTTGGAAATGTTGCACAAACATTACGGTTTTTAAGCTCAGTTAGTATTACTTTAGGATATATACAACACTTACTACAAAAAAGCAGTATTAATATTATACTTATCCATAAAAAAACATGACCACCCAAATCGTAATGAAGTGTAAAAAATAAGTTACTTATAGTCGCACAACCTAATATTAAACCACATATTGCAACTGGTAACTGATATATGAAAGTGTTCAGCATTTATTTTCTGTCCTTTATGTAATTAATTGTGGCATCTTTTACCCACATTCTATTGCCTTTTTTCAGTTATAAAATTATAAAAGAAGGTTATTCCCCAATCTAAAGGAAATAACCTTCTCTATTAAATAAAGTTTAACACAAAATTAAGATAGTATTTTCATTTACTTTATTTATTATTTTTTTCTGAATCAATTTTATCAGAGAATTTATTTAATTGTTTTTCAGCAAACGATTTACCACCAATACCAAATGCGATAGCAAACGCAACTGCAACTGCACCTAAGATTAATAAGAATGCTACATTTACAATACTTTGAGCAAAGTTTAATTGATCTAAAGTCATAAATACAGACACAATAATAACTAAATATTTAACAATTTCAGCTAGCATCGCATTACCTGTAGATTTATTAATTAATTTAGATATTAAATTACCACCTATTAATCCTAGTGCTAAAATAATTACAGCAGAAATGACTAATGGTAAATATCCAATAATCGCTTCACCTATTTTATTTAACACTGACAAATTCACTGTATTTAATGCTTGAACAGTAAA
This sequence comes from Staphylococcus sp. ACRSN, assembly GCF_022346615.1. Classification (GTDB taxonomy): domain Bacteria; phylum Bacillota; class Bacilli; order Staphylococcales; family Staphylococcaceae; genus Staphylococcus. Next base: position 179,952 of record NZ_JAKRNS010000006.1, read on the forward strand.
GAATAAACCAATTAGCGTTGTAATTACCCAACCTGTTGCGGTAGGAATATCAATGCTATCTTTATTTTCACCAAAGTTAACATATTTATTAAAACGACTAACATTGAGACTTCCAAGAATATTTTTCACTAACGTACCTAATACTTTGGCAATGAAAATACCTAATACCAATATAATGACAGCTACGATAATTTTAGGTGAAAAATTAAGTATACTACTCATCATACCTTTGATTGGTTTAGATACTGATTGCATATTTAATGAATCAAATACAGATGGTAGGAATAATAAAAATACTAAGAAATAAGCTAGTTTACCGAAAGTTTGAATAATTCCTTCCGATTCCGATTTACCTTTCCCAGCATCCACTAATCCTTTCTTCTGTAACCAGGACTCAAATCCTAACGCACCTAATCCTTTCACTATAATTTTCTTAACAATTACTGCAATAATCCAAGCAATAAGTAAGAATATTAATGCACCTATAATATTAGGTAGAAAACTAATGATACTATCTACAACACCCATTAAAGAGCTCAATACTTTATTCATGATAATACGCCTCCTTTTTTGTCAATTTACCCTAGTAAATTACAAATAATCTTATTTTATATATTTTTCAAAGAAAATATTTTAATAAAACTTTAAATAAGTGTCGAATTTTATATAAAAGAGGCTTTACTAATAATCTATTTATCTTGTTTTAACTTTATCACTTTAATCTTCTATAATATCTTTTCCTTCAGCTCTTAATTTTTGTAACCCATCTAGCATTTCCTCAATCGTTGCATCACTATGTCTTTCCCATGTCGCAAGTTCTCCTATAATTTTTAATGGTTCCTTTGAACGATATGATCTTGTTGGATTACCTGGAAATTTTTTATCTGTTACATTCGGATCATTTTCAAATCCACCTAATGGCTCAACAAGATAGATGTGTTCATCTTGTACTTCTGCTGTATTAGAAAGGGCGACTGCTAATTCTGCACCCCACTTTGCTGCTTCTAAAGTAGCTGTGAAGTATATATGATTCATTATTCTATCTTGATAATTTGATTGTCTATCTGGCACTAATAAGTCACCAACTTTTAACTGCGCCTTTGTTCCATGAAAAAACGGTCCCTCATCCAAAACTGTTGTTTTTACATAATTATCCATTTACAAGCACTCCTTTTTAAGCATGATAATGAGTATAAAACGATTACGCAATAACAAATAGTCTTTTTCTTTGTTAATTTATACCGTATAATTAAAGCAAAGGTAATCATAAATATTCAATGGTTTTAAATTAAAATAGAACACTATCATACATTAATCTATAAAAATAACCCTTAAATGAATTCGCTCATTCATTTAAGGGTTAATATTAACTTTATTTATATAAATAAATTGATTTGATTTAACTAAGCGATTGCTATTTCTGTTAATTATATTCAATCTTACAATCTTTCCATTAACCTCTTTCCAAATGTACCATCGCATCTGCTTTATCTGTAAAAATACCTGTCACGCCCCAATTGGCAAGTTGGTTCGCACGTTCTTTTTTATTTACTGTCCAAACATTCAAATCAAATCCTGCATTGCGAACTGCCTCAACTCTACTTTGCGTCAATTTAGCATCTTCAATATTTACAATCTTTGCGTCACAAAAATCCAATATTGTTCTCCAATCTTCTTTAAACGCAACTGCCTTAAATATAACTGCTCGTTTATACTGAGGCATATAAGTCTGAGCTAGCTTTAATAAAGGAATGTTAAAACTAGATATCATTACTTCTATACCTTCTCGTAACTCAGTCAATTTCTCTGAAACTTGTTTTACCATACACTCTGACAAACGTGTACCTTCTGGACCTGTTACACCTTTTAATTCAACATTAATATTGATATGTGCTTCATTAGCGATAGTAATAATATCATCGAATGTTGGAATTTTTTCATTCTTATAATCATCACTATACCAACTTCCAGCAGATACATTTTGTATTTGTTTATATTCCAATTGTGTAATTTCACCACAATAATCCGTAGTTCTTTCTAAATAGTCATCATGAATAATGATTAATTGTTCATCTTTGGTAATCGCCACATCTAATTCAATCCATTTCAGACCTGGCGTAGAAGCAGCTTCCTTAAATGAAGCAAGTGTATTTTCAGGCGCCTTACTCGGTAACCCTCTATGACCATATATTGTAAACATCTATTCTACTCCTTCAACGTAGTATTTGCTTATATGATAAACATGATTAAACAAATAATCAAAATATAGGTCATTTGTTTGCTTAACTGTATAAAAAATAAGTGTTAGACACCATATAAAATAGCCTAACACTTATTACCTGATTTTTATTTTCTTACTAGTGCTAAAATACCAGCTACCAAGATTAAAATCCCAGATAATATTCCAAAGAAGCCGATAAATATCATATTTAATATTCCACCAATTATTAACAAAATCCCCATAACAATTCGTTGTTTATTAATAATACAACTTAATATCAACGTAATGATACAAGTTATAATTACAGCAGCACCTAAGCCACCTATATTAGTACTATCTGCATCCCCAAATTCTGAACCTATGCCCCCAAGCATTACGGCAAATAAACCACCCAATATTCCAAATACACTTCCTAAAATCCCTAATATCATTTCAGCTACACGATTCGTTGGTTTTACATAATGATTATTATTCACAGATTTCCCTCCATTTTATAAATTACTTTACTCTGCTTTTTCTTCAGTAGTTTCACTGTCATCTGCTGTACTATCGTCAGTCTCCGTATCGTCTTCATCTTCTAAATCTTTCATATCTTCTTCATACTGCTTATCTATTTCTTCCATTTCTTTATCATACGCTTCATCTTGCTCTTTTAATTCTTCTTCTAAAGCTTTATCTTCTTCTTCAATTTGTTTTTCATATAGTGCTTCAATACGTTCTTCTAACTGTGTATATTCAATTTCTAATACATCATGATCAACGTGATCCATTTTTTCACCATCAGTTAGACCATTATATTCATCAACCAAATCATTATACATATCTGCTGTATATGGCGTATCTTCACTTTCTGTGTCTTCACTTTCTGTGTCTTCACTGTCGTCTGAATCATCTGTACTTTCGTCCGGTTCTTTCTCAGTTTCAACAGGTGCTGTTGTTTGACTTCCACTACCTGTAGCGCCATCTTTTATATCTTGCTTTTTAATTTTCCAGCGTGCTTTCACACTTTCAAAATTAGGTGAAGCGTCCATTTCTAATGCATATTCATCACTATCTGGTACATCATATGTAATATAACCTGAAGCAGTATTCCCTTTATTTAATTGATGACTAAATCCATCATTCATATCATCACTGCCAAACCATTCTTGATAATTTTCATTATCAACTTTCATACTAAAATCAGTAGAATCTATTAATACTTGGTCATCATTATTATTTTTAAATTTCATATATACTCTAATCGCTTTTCCATTTTCAGGTGCACTATACTCATCATAATTATTAATAAATTCAACTTTTGTGACTCTAACATCTACCCCATCAGCATTTACAACCTGCCCAATTTTAAAATCTTTCATCTTGCTAGTCGCTTTTGCCTTGTTAGATTTCTTTGAATTTTCATCATTCTCACTATTATTGCCACCAGTATTTAAATTAATATCACAACCTGCCAAAATAAAAATACCTATAACCATCATTACTAAAAACTTTTTCATTTAATTATCACCCCACACATCGAAATAAGTATTACCCTATCGAATTATTTTTTTAAACAGCCTCTTATCATTTTATAATATTTTTAATTTAAATCAATATGTTTCTTTAAACTTTTTAAACTTAAAAATACTTTTTTTGGGAGTAAAACGAAAAAATAACCGAAAATTTTATTCTCGGCTATTGCTCAGTATATTTTATTGTATTAATTAAACCATATCGGCTTATTTCATATTTTGAAAATAAGTAACAAGACTGTCTCTGGCCTGATTAATAATTGGTACAGTTTGATTTTTAGTTTTATAACAAAGTCCAATTTTACGCTTTGCAGTATAATTCCGAATAGGTATTTGTTTCAAATTTGCAATTTGAATATTACGTAAATGCGGTAAGATTGAAATTCCTAAACCAGAACTTATAAATGCTGCTATCGTAATTGTTTCATCACCTTCAAAATTTATTTCTGGAATAATTTCAAAATGATGAAAAATTTCATCAATTTGTTCTCTCAATACATAATTTTGCTTTAACAAAATAAATTTTTCGTCTAGTAATTGTTCAATAGAAATCGAATGTTGATTCGATAATGGATGCGTATCATTTAAAGTGATATATAATTCTTCTTCTAATAATGGTTCAAATTGTGTGTTTGGTGTAATTTCAGAAACCGTCGTTATTATAATATCAACATCACCATCATCCAACATAGACAATAAATTCTTCGCATGGTTTTGTATTAATTTAAGTCGAATATTAGGAAATAAACTCTTAAATTCTTTTAAAAAATCAGAAATATAAGTTACTCCAACAGAATGTAAAAATCCAATAGTTAATTTACCATTTTCTATATTTGTGTCAGCATCAACGTTTTGCTTATATATTTCCATTTCACTGACAATATTATTTGCTGTTTGTAAAAATGAAACACCATTCTTGTTCAACTTTATTTTCCTACCAATTCTATTAAATAATGGAACTCCTAACTCTTTTTCTAAATTTTTAATCGCTCTACTTAATGCTGATTGACTCACATTTAGAACTTTTGCTGTTTCAGACATATTTTCTAATTTCGCCAACTGTTTGAAGTATTCAAAATGGTGCCATTCCAAGGTTTATCCACTCCTTTATGCGTCAAACGCATTATTCATATGATAATTATGCATTTTTTAAATCGGTATTTACATGCTACCATAAAATTATCAATTAAAAGTGAGGTAAGATTCATTGAATGTTCAAACAGACAAGTACGTAGAAAAAGGGACAAAGGCTTATGCAAAAATTATTATTGCACTCTTTATCTCGGGTTTCACTATATTTTCAATTTTGTATAGTGTGCAACCTCTTATACCTCATTTTACTAAGTCATTTAACGTAAGTGAGACTGTAGCAAGTTTAGCTTTATCAGTTACTACGCTAACACTAGCTTTGGCTATGCTATTTTTTGGTGCAATTTCTGAAGTAATTGGTCGAAAACCCATTATGATTTTCTCTGTTATTTCCGTATCATTATTAGCATTAGTACAAGCTTTTATTACAGACTTTAATTTATTTTTACTTATTCGATTTATCCAAGGTATTTGCTTAGCTGGATTACCTTCTATAGCGATGGCATACATAGGTGAAGAGATTTCAGCAGGAAGTCTTCCCGCAGCTATGGGCATATACATTAGTGGTAATGCATTTGGAGGTGCGTTCGGAAGAATTTTTACCGGCGTTATTTCTAGTATTTATGGTTATCAAGCAGGATTACTATCTATTGGTATTATAAGTGTTATTGCAGCTATTTTATTTTCTATATTACTACCAACTTCACAACACTTTGAAAAACAACGCTTTTCAATTAAAGATTTGCTTTCAAGTTATGGTCACCATCTTAAAAATGTAAGATTATTAAAACCCTTTATGGTAGGATTTTTATTACTAGGTTGTAATATTGCTGCGTTCAATTATATTAGCTTTGTATTAGCTTCAAAGCCTTATCATTTACATGATACTATCATAAGTTTCATCTATTTATTGTTCCTTATCGGCATGTTGTCTTCTATATTAAACGCCAAATTACGCCGATCACTTGGTACCTTAAACGCTTTAAAGTTTAGTATATTACTTTTAATCACAGGTATATGGATTACATTATTGCCTCCGCTTCCTTTTAAAATACTTGGACTTGCATTTAGCGTTTACGCATTCTTTAGTGGTCATGCAATTGCCAGTGCTGTAGTTGCAGGACGAGCAGAACATCATAAGGCACAAGCCTCTAGTTTATACCTACTATTTTATTATATAGGTTCTTCATTTGGTGGTACTTTAGCCGGTTATTTTTATGGTGTATTTCAATGGTCAGGTGTCGTCGCAATGATCACTATATTTATGGCTATTGCATTTATCATTTCAATGACTATTAAACAACGATAACTTCTGTAACATACACCAAAAAAATATGATGATAATATCTAAATCGTATTTTAAAAAGAAGAGCAAAAAATTGATTTACAGATTTTTCATTCAATCAAATACTACGTAACTGATGAGATAGGCTAAGACATTAATAATGTCTTAGCTTTTTTATATCGTTGATTCTAAAATCATTGCTTATCTTTCATGCTTTTAATATCATATATCTTTTCATAAAAATTCTTTATACTCTTTAATTTTTTAAAAAATAAGTATAGAATAGACGCTATTAATGTCAGAAAATTCAATCTTATTTAAGGAGTGCAAATTATATGAAATCAAAACATAACATGTGGAAAGATTGGCGTTTACACGGAATCGTCTTCATCATAATGGTTATATCCGAATTCATCGGTACCCATAAAATCCCAATAGGACCAACTTCACTATTGTTACTACCAGTTGTATATGCCGTATTACTTGGTTTAGCTGTTTACTTCACACCAATTATTAAAAAAACACAAGCTAAACATGCCGAATCAATGGTTTTTATCTCTGTAGCATTACTTATTGCAAAATTTGGTGTAGAAGCTGGACCTGCTTTACCAAAGATAATTGCTGCAGGACCAGCATTAATACTACAAGAAATTGGACACCTAGCTACCATCATTTTCGCTTTACCTTTAGCACTATTATTAGGTTTGAGAAAAGAAGCTATCGGTATGACACACTCAATTGGTCGAGAAGCAAATTTAGCTTTAATTACTGAAAAATTTGGCATAGCTTCACCGGAGTGGAGAGGCGTCATGTCTATTTACATATTCGGAACGATATTTGGAGCTATTTTCTTTAGTATCTTTGCTGGTTTAATCATATCCATTGTTCCTTTAAGCCCACTTGCTTATGCAATGGCATCTGGTGTTGGAAGTGGAGTCATGACAGCAGCTGCCGTAGGTCCTTTAGTCTCAATGTATCCAGATCAAGCAAGTACAATCACTGCTTTTTCAGGTGTAAGTAATTTACTCACATCAGTCACAGGATTATACATTGGTATTCTTATAGCACTTCCTTTAACTCAAAAATATTATCAACTGATGATGTCCATAAAAGGGAAATTCAGTAGCAAAGGAGAAGAAATAGAATGACATCTAAATATTTAGACTGGTTTCTTACACTTATTGTTGTTGGATTTATCTCACTTACCAGTAATTGGATTGGACAAGGTATTCTTCCTTTTAAGGCTTTGCCAGGTATTTTATCTTTAATGTTCATTGCATTTATCGGATTGATATTGCACAATATACTACCTTTCAACGTCCCTAGCATTGCTTATATTGGCATTATAGGACTAATACTTACAATACCTGGCATGCCAGGGTCCACTTATATTGTAAAATGGACTGAACAAGTAGAGTTACTTTCTCTTGCAACACCTGTAGTCGCATATGCTGGTGTTTCTATAGGTAGTTCATGGGCAGACTTCGCAAAATTAGGTTGGAAAACAGTTATCATTGGTATTGTAATGTTAATAAGTACCTATCTTGGTGCTGCATTAGTTGCTGAAATTATATTACGTATTCAAGGATTGGTATAATATAAAAATAAAACTCATACATTTTCAATTATTAAAAAAGACTCCCTAATCCCATTAAATGAGATTAGGGAGTCTTGCATTTATTTAATTATCTTGCTTATTTTTGTCATTGTTTTTCTACGTCTAGTGAACAATAACGTTGAACCAATAAGCGCCATCAGACTACCATATGCTGTTGTGTTTACAACATCATTTTGTCCTGTTGATGGTAATTCACCTTGCTCGTGATTGCTATCATCTTTCTTATTATCACGATTTGCATTCATTAATTTATCTGTACCATGTTGTACATTCCAATCTTCATCAATATCACTTTGTAGGTTGCCTAATGCCTGATTATGACTAACAGAATCTTGATTGCTAATTTCTTTTTCATTATCATTTGCATTTGATTTATTTTCACCTGAATGTGTATTTTGATGTGTTTGTTTAATATCTACTTTCACTTCATTAGATATATTACCATTTGCATCAACTGTAACAACCACAATAGATTTCATTTTACTCAAATCTACCTTTGCTATCAGTATTACCAACTATAACTTTACCATTTGGCAATTTAATTTTAATTGTTGCATTTGCTCCAGCAGTTCCTGAAATCTTTTTGCTATCTTTATCTATTGGATGGATACTAGGTTTTGTCGGTGCTGTATTATCAGTAACTTTAACAGTAACTTTAACAGTAACTTCATCTGATGTATTGCCAGAAATATCCGTTGCTGTAATAATTAATAATTCTCCACCATTCAATTTAAAGTTATTAGGAATTTTCAACTTGTAATTTCCTTGTTTATCCACTTTAGTAGATATAACCTTACCATTTGGTAGTTTAACTTTAATCGTTGAACCTACCTCTGCTGTACCAACAATTAGCGGATTGTCACTTGTAATTCGTTTCACAGTTGGCGATTTAGGTGCTGTGATATCCTCTACATGAACCGTTGTAGATTGCGACTCATTACTTGAAGGATCTACAATCGATACTTTTAGCACTTCTCCACCTTTAAATGTACCTTTTTTCGGTAAGTTAACATTGAAAGTCCCTTGTGTATCTACTTGTGCAGTTAATAATTTTCCATTTGGTAATTCAACTTTTACAATAGCTCCTGGTTCTCCTGTTCCAGTAATTTGAGTACTTTCGCTTGTTACTTTGTCTACTTTAGGTGGTTCTGGAATTGTTGTATCTTTAACAATTATTATAATTGGAGATGTTTTATTACCTTGAGCATCTACTGCAGTAATACTTAACTTTTCTCCACCTTTAAATACTATTCCAGAAGGTAAATTAATAACAAAAACACCTTTATCGTCAGCTTTCACAGATAAGTTTTCACCTGTAGGTAACAGAACATTCACAACCGCATCAGGCTCTGTTACACCCGTTAATTGTTTATTTTCAGTTGTAAATGAATCAATCTTTGGCAGAACAGGAGGTGTTGTATCTACTACTGTCATAATTAGTGGTAATGGCATATTGCCCGCTTTGTCCGTTGATATAATTTTAATATTTTCTCCACCATTGAAATTCACTTTATTTGGTAAATCAATAACATAATTTCCTTTGTTATCTACTTTACCTAATAATCGTGTTCCATTCGGTAACTCAACACTGATCATAGTTTGTGGTTCCCCTGTGCCAACAATTCTTAAGTCTTCACTCGTTAAAGGCTTTGCGGTAGGCACTGTAGGTGGTGTTAAATCTATAACTATAATTTCCATAGCTTCTGAAATATTACCTGATGGATCTGTTGCTTTAAGTTGAACCTTTTCTCCACCATTTAACTTAATATTTTTCGGTAAGTTAATAACGTAATTTCCGAAATCGTCTGCATTCTCCGTAAATTTATTCCCATTTGATATTTTCACTGTTACGATTGCATTTGGCTCAGTTTTCCCAATAATTTCTTCACTTTCACTTGTTATTGGAAGTGCTGATGGTGGATTTGGAGCCGTAACATCTTTAACCATTACATAAGTTTTTTCAGAAACATTACCTGCAATGTCTGTAGATGTTATTCTCATTTCTTCACCACCATCTAAATTATAGCCTTTCGGAATCGGTAAATTAAATTCACCTTTTTTGTTTGCCTTACCAACTATTAAATCTTTGTATGATACAGCAACTGTTATCGTTGCAAATGGTTCAGTTTTTCCACTAATGGCTTTACTTTCACTTGTCACACCATAAATTACTGGTGGACTCGGTGGTGTATCATCATCAACTATAATAGTTGTAGCTTCTGAAATGTTACCCGATTTATCTGTTGCTGTAACTTCTATTGTTTCTCCACCTTGGAATACATATTCATCTATTACTTTCACACTATAGATACCCAGTTTATCAACTTGACCATAAAGTAACTTTCCATTTGGTAATTTCAATGTTATCTGTGCTTCAGGTTCTGACATACCTCTCAATGAATAACTTGAACTTGCTATTGGATAAATCATAGGCGCTTTAGGTGGGGTTACATCTTGTACTCTGATTATTTTTTCCTCTGATATATTCAATGATTCATCTATACCGACTACTCGAACTTTTTCATCACCTTGGAATCTATAGTCAGATGGTAAATTAATGCTAAAGTTTCCTTGATCATTAATAATTGCTATCAAGTCTAATCCATTTGGCAGTTCTAATTTGACTGCAGTGTTTGGTTCTCCAGACCCTGTAATTTGAGTAGTTTCACTTGTTATTTGATTTACTTTAGGCGCTATTGGTGGAGTTACATCTTTATATTCAATTGTTGTTGCTTCAGATTTATTTCCTGCTGCATCTGTTGCTGTAACTTTCAATTTATCCTTAGCTATTAGTTTAATTTGAGATAAATCTATCGTATACTCACCTTGATCATTCGCTACATCAATTAATTCTGTTCCGTTCGGTAATTCTACTTTAACTATTGATCTTGGTTCACTTATACCTGTGACACTCATATTTTCACTTGTCACTGAATTTACTGAAGGTGCTTCAGGTGCTGTTACATCCTTAACCATTACCTTTGATACCTCAGATTTATTTCCAGTTATATCTGTCGACGTCACACTCAATTCCTCTCCACCAATAAGCATTACATTAGGCAAATCAATCACATAGTTACCTTGATTATCTGTTACATTTGATAATTCTGTTCCGTCTGGTAATACTAGTTTTATTGTTGATCCTGGCTCACTTGTTCCACTCACTTGTGAACTTTCACTTGTAACTTCACTTATAGTTGGTATTGTAGGTGGGGTTACATCTTTAACAGTACTTGTAATTACTTGTGATTTATTACCAGCTTCATCAATTGATGATATTTTAATATTTTCCCCGCCTTGGAATTTCTTATTGTTTGGAATATCGACTGTATAATTACCGTTCAAATCAACTTTAGTAATTAAATTTGTTCCGTCTGGTAACTCTATTTTAACTGTTGCTTTTGGTTCTGCTCTTCCAATTATATTTGTACTTTCACTAGTAATTGGATTTACAACAGGTGTTAATGGAGGGGTAGTATCTTTTACTTTTATTGTTTTTTCTTGCGATTTATTGCCAGTTGCATCTATTGATGTAATTTTTAAATTTTCTCCACCTTGTAATTTTTTTGATACTGTTAAATCAATTGTAAATTCTCCTTGATCATTAGCTATATTTACTAATTCAGTGCCGTCCGGCATTATAACCTTTACTGTTGCATTCGGTTCACTCGTACCTGTAATTTGTAAACTTTCACTTGAAACTGGATTTACAGTTGGTTCTTCAGGTGGTGTTACATCAATTATTTCTATCACTGTTTCCTGTGATTCATTACCTGTTGCATCTGTAGATGTAACACGTAATCTTTCTCCACCTTGGAATTTTTTGTTTTCTGGTAAAGCAATGACACTTACGCCTTGATTATCAGCTTGACCTATTAGCTCACTATTATCCGGAAGTAATATTTTAATTGTACTACCAGGCTCTCCAACCACACTTACTTGCATATTTTCAGATGTTAGTGGAAGAACTGATGGTGGATTTGGCGGCGTTGTATCTTTCACATTGATTGTAGTTACTAACGATTCATTTCCAGATTGATCGGTAGCTGTTACTTTCAACACCTCTCCGCCTTGGAATTTTTTATCACTTGGAATATCAATTGCGAATTTCTCTATAGCATTTGCTACACCAGTTAGTTTTGTACCGTCTGGCAGTTCTACTTTCACTATAGATTCCGATTCACTCGCTCCTCTTATTTGATTTCCTTCACTTGTTACTATTTCTACAAGTGGTGCAAATGGTGGTGTTGTATCTTTAACTACTATGTTTGTAATTTGTGATTCATTACCCGAGATATCTGTTGATGTTACTTTGAGTTGTTCTCCACCTTGGAATTCTTTACCATTTGGTATATCAATACTGTAATTTCCTTGGTCATCCGCCATTCCTGTTAATTTTGTACCATCTGGCAGTTCTATCTTAACTTCACTTTCAACTTCTGCTGTTCCCGTGATTCGAGAATGTTTACTTGCTATTTCATTCACTGTTGGTGCCTTTGGTGGTGTAACATCTCTTACTTCAACTGATATTTCTTTTGATTTGTTACCTGCTACATCTATTGATATTACTTTGAGTTGTTCTCCACCTTCGAATTTCTTACCACTTGGGATATCAATTGTGTAGTTGCCTTGATCATCTACGACTCCTGTTAATTCTGTTCCGTCTGGCAATTCTACTTTAACCGTTGAGCCTGGCTCGCTTGTGCCTGTTACTTGTGTACTTTCACTCGTAACTTCACTCACCATCGGTGCCACTGGTGGCGTTGTATCTTTCACATCAATCACTGTTTCATTAGACTTGTTACCTGAAGCATCTGTTGATGTGACCTTAATACTTTCTCCACCTCGGAATTTCTTGTTAGCTGGAAGACCTACTGTATAGTTGCCTTGGTCATCTGCAACTTCACTCAATTCAGTACCATCCGGTAACTCTACTTTAACTGTACTTCCTGGCTCGCTTGTGCCTGTTACTTGCGTGCTTTCGCTCGTAACTTCGCTCACCGTCGGTGCCACTGGTGGCGTTGTATCTTTTACATCAATGACCATTTCATTTGATTTGTTGCCTGATGGGTCTGTTGATGTTACTTTGATGTTTTCTCCACCTTGGAATTTTTTGTTAGATGGAAGGGCTACTGCGTAGTTACCTTGGTCATCTATGACTCCTGTTAACTCTGTTCCGTCTGGCAATTCTACTTTAACCGTACTTCCTGGTTCGCCTGTGCCTGTCACTTGCGTGCTTTCGCTCGTAACTTCACTCACCGTCGGCGCCACTGGTGGCGTTGTATCTTTTACATCAATCACTGCTTCATTTGACTTATTGCCTGATCCATCTGTTGACGTTACTTTGATACGCTCTCCGCCTTGGAATTTCTTGTTAGCTGGAAGATCTACTGTATAGTTGCCTTGGTCATCCGCGACTCCACTTAGTTCGCTTCCATCCGGTAACTCTACTTTAATCGTTGAGCCTGGCTCGCCTGTACCTGTCACTTGCGTGCTTTCGCTCGTAACTTCAATCACCGTCGGCGCCACTGGTGGCGTTGTATCTTTTACATCAATCACCGTTTCATTTGATTTGTTACCTGACGCATCTGTTGATGTGACCTTAATACTTTCTCCACCTTGGAATTTCTTATTAGCCGGAATATCTATGACATAATTTCCTTGATCATCTGCAACTTCACTCAATACAGTACCATCCGGCAACTCTACTTTTACCGTACTTCCTGGTTCACCTGTGCCTGTTACTTGCGTACTTTCACTCGTAACTTCACTTGCCGTCGGTGCTACAGGTGGTATTGTATCTTTTACATCAATGACCGTTTCATTAGACTTATTACCTGACGCATCTGTTGATGTTACTTTGATACGTTCTCCTCCTTGGAATTTCTTATCACTTGGAATATCAATTGTGTAGTTGCCTTGATAATTTGCTACATCTATTAATTCGCTTCCATCCGGTAATTGTACTTTTACTGTTGAGCCTACTTCAGCCGTTCCACTAATTTTTGAACTTTCACTAGTGACTTCATTTACCGTTGGCGCTTCTGGTGGTGTCAAATCCTGAACTATAATTGGTGTTGATAAAGCAAAATTACCTGGTTGACTTATTGCAGAAAGTTCTATTCTTTCTCCACCAGTAAACTTAATATGATCTGGTAATAAAATATCAAAATCCCCGGAATCAGTTGCTTTACCATATAGCAAAGTGCCATCTGGCAATTTAACACTAATTAATGATCCTGAAGTAGCTATACCTGTTATTGTTTTTGATTCACTCGTTACTGCCTGAACAACAGGGAATCCTACATAACCTTGCACTGTAACACTGGTAGCTTCTGATGAAATACCTTTTCCACTAATAGCAATAACTTCTATTTTTTCTCCAACTTTTAATTTATAATCATCAGGTAATAAAACATCAAACCGACCATTTTCATCACCTTTTGACAAGATTTCCATATCATTCGGCAAGACAACTCTAATTATTGCATTTGGTTCAGTAGTTCCGGTAACACTTGAATCTCTGTTACTTAACGGATTAACTATAGGTGCATCAATTGAAGCACTATCAATAACTGTTACTGGATCTGAAGGAACACTCGTGTTTTTACCTTTTTTAGCTGTAGCAATCAATACTGTCCCTACTGATAAAGGTTGTTTCAATTTTATAAATGCCCCGGTTTGCCCTTTTGCAATATTGACACGGCCAATAAATTTCCCTTTACTATCCTTAACTGTTACTGTTGAACCTTCTATCCCTGTTACACTTATATCTAAATCTGTTTCATTCACCTCTTCTATAGCAGGTTTCAACATTACTGTAATGTCCACTGCATTGAAAGTTGTCTTTTCAGGGTTTTTATATTTAGAAGAAATAACATGTGCAGTATATTGACCCGGTTTTAAATTAGAGACTTTAATGTTGAAGTCTCCATTTCTTTCTAATTTTCCATTACCGATTTCTTTATTTTGTGAATCCATAATTTTAACTTCTTGTTCTGTTGCACCATCTAAAACATGGACGTTACCTTTAATAACATTCATATCTGTTGTTACATCTTGAACTACTGGTTTTGCAACAAGTGGTGAAGTTCTTAGGTTCATAAACTCATTACCATCTGTATTACCATCATTATCAGTATCTGGATTAAAAGGATCTGTATGCGAGCTATGAATCTCAAAGTTATCTGTCAGTCCATCTTTATCTATATCTTGTATATAATATGTTGAAGTTCCAAAAGTATTTTTTATTAATCCACCAAAACGATCTGTTAGATAGCCATAAAATGTAAATTCTTCTTTCACTTTCGAAGTATTAGCTATTAAATTTCCATAATCATCAAACTTGGCATCTCGAATTAATATATTATTTGGTGTTTGGTTAAATTTAACAACAATTCTAATTCCAACAGTTTCCGGTAAGGAATTATTAAATTCAATTATAGAATTCAAATCAAACGAAGTAATTGATCCTTCACCATTTGAATTCACAGGCAAAAGCGCTACTCTTGTATCTTCATAATATGTTTTATCAAATCCTGACAGGCCTTTGAAATCATATTTATGCAATTCTATTTGTCCAACGAAAGGTAATAATTTAGGATCTATTTTATAATGATATGTCCATTGTTTGTTAAGTCCAGAATCTAATAATGGACCACCATAATTTAAAATACCATTTTTCAAAATCTGTTGATCCCCAACGAAAGCGCCATATTCTCCAATAGAAGCATCAAATTGTACAGAACCACAGCTAGCTTTAAAGGCATTATTAGCTGCATCAGAAGTTGATTTTTTTAAATCAGTAAATGAATTTTCTGCTTTTGTTAAAAAATACCCACTTGTTTCAGATGTTCTTATTTTTTTATTTTCTTGGGCATCTTTAACATATATTAGATAATTTAATTTGTCTGCAGATAAATCTGCTTGAGCATTTAGTATGTTTTCGACGGTATCATCTAATTCGATTACGCCACCTTCTGCAGTATATTGACTAAGAATTTCCGCTCCACCGAACAATCCATTATTTGCTCTTATATAATTCACTTGCCAAATGTTTGTTTTCCTACCAATAGCATTTTCTAATCTTGTAAACTCGACTGGTGTGCTTTGATTAGCAGGAATTGCTGAAACTTTAGTAATATGGTTTGCTAAAACTTCATCTAATTGTAAATTTATTTTATATCGATCACCTGAATTGGCACCTATCATATAGCTATGAATTTTAAAAGGTATGCGATTTCCTTTCAATATATTATTATCTATCAATTTTTCCGGGTCAAAAATTAAAGTCTGGAATGTATAGTTATCTGAGTAATCTAAAGTCTCTAGTGATGCATCCTCAGTTTTATCTCTAGTAGATGTAGCCTGACGTTTCGCTCTTTTTAGTGAACGTGTTGTACTTTCATGAGTACCGACAACTTTTTTTAGTTTTTTGTTTCCTGGTTTCTTATCAAGTTGTACTTGGTCATTGACTTTACGACTTTCTTTCGTATTTTCATTTTTTTGTTGCTCTTGTCTAATAATTTGAGGTTTATTAGTCGAATTGTTTACATCTGATTTGTTAGGTAGTCTTACTTGTGTTGACTGTTCACTTTCATCAATCGATGCTTCTGCTTCAGTAATCTGTTGCTTTGTTTCTTCCGGTTTATGTTCTGTTAACACAGATTCTTCTTGCTTATTAATTGCATCTCCTTGTTTTTCTAAAGCTTCTTCTTTATTCTGTTGATCTTCATTACTTATGTTTTCATTAGTAACGTTTTCATCTATATTTTCATGTTGAATTGCAGAAGGGCTATTTGTATTTTCATTTGTACTTTGTTGCCCTTCATCAATTTTCTTTGTTTCTTGTGCGGTTTGCTCTTGTGTCTCTTGTTCTTGTACGGATTGATTTTGGGATTGCTCATCCGTTGTGCTTTTTTGTTGTTTATGTGGTTCGGAATTTTCGTTTGAATTAGCAACTGTGTTGTTTTTTTCTTGGCTTGCTAATTCATCGGCGTATGCTTCATTTCCTAATCCAAACACTAATGTTGCACCTATAAGCAAAGATGCTGTACCAACTGTAAGCTTTCTAATCGAGTATTTGTTCCTTTGACTCGAAATATTATTACAATTTTTGTTCATTAGATTCCTCCACGGTATTATATTGTAAACAATTCTAACAAGTATATTATCACAATACTATAAAAAAATTAAGTATTAATTTTAAATTATTAACTCATTTTTATAAAATGATTGTGAAATCCTTGTCTACAGTATTCAAAGACACATACTACTTACCTTTATACACTTAAACTAACAAATAAAAAGAGGCTTATTAGTATCTTAATATCACTAATAAGCCTCTTTTTTTGAATTCAATTAACTACTTTCACCTTAATTATGCACTATTTAAATATTTATCATAATCAAAAGTATTAACATCATTTGTTACAATAACTCTAGTGCCTATTATC
The DNA here is from genome assembly GCF_022346615.1 of Staphylococcus sp. ACRSN. Taxonomy (GTDB): domain Bacteria; phylum Bacillota; class Bacilli; order Staphylococcales; family Staphylococcaceae; genus Staphylococcus. The sequence goes on from NZ_JAKRNS010000006.1 coordinate 197,134, forward strand.
ATTTCCAACACACGACTTACAATACAAATAGCGTCAAAATGTAACGATTTAATATCATTAATTTCCAATACAATAAAGCGAATCACATTAACGTCGGCACCAACACTTTTGATTAAATCTTCAATGTATAACGTTAATTGATTTATATAATCTCGATTTGAAATAGCAATGACTCTAGAATTAATTGGTTCTTTTCTGTCATTTCTTAGATACAAAAGTGTGTTACCCATACTATATCTAACAATTAAATACATCAAATCACACCACTTTATTTTTATTTACTATTAATATATACATTTCAAACAACTCCAAAACATTTTTCATTAATTTTGCACAATTTATAAATCGTTCCGTTAATGTAAACATAGAAAAAGAAGACCCCTATTATTTATCATTTGTCCACCATAGTATCATCCCGTTCTCCATGATAGAAATAGAATTAAAGTAATAGCAATCTTCTATATTTAATCAATATACCTATTATCTACTAAAGCGTTTCAAAAGTTTTGAACTTTAGAATAGCCCTGTTGGTTTAGTGTCATAACTCACTAATAAATTTTTTGTTTGTTGATAGTGCTCTAACATCATTAAATGATTTTCACGACCAATACCACTCATTTTGTATCCACCAAAAGCAGCATGTGCTGGATAAGTATGATAATTATTCACCCAGACTCTACCTGCTTGAATACCTCGACCAATTCGATATGCAATGTTTTGATTTCTAGTCCATAGTCCTGCGCCAAGTCCATATTCTGTGTCATTCGCCATCTCCAAGGCTTCATCTTCATCTTTAAATGTTGCAACAGATAACACAGGTCCAAATATTTCTTCTTGGAAAATTCTCATGTCTTGTGTACCTTTAAAAATTGTAGGTTCAATATAGAATCCATTTTCCAAGTTGTCTCCTTCGGTACGAATACCTCCACCTACTAGTACTTCTGCACCTTCTGCCTTGCCTATATCAAGGTACTTTTTAATTTTTTCTTGCTGTTCATTTGATGTTTGTGCACCAACCATTGTTGTATCATCTAATGGATTACCTAATTTAATTTTATTTACTTTTTCAATACATAACGTAATAAATGATTCATAGATATCTTCATGAATTAGTGCTCTTGATGGACAAGTACATACTTCACCTTGGTTCAAAGCAAACATCACTAATCCTTCAACTGCTTTATCTAAATAGTCATCATTTTCATCCATAACGTCTTTAAAGAATAAGTTCGGTGACTTCCCACCTAATTCCAATGTTACTGGAATAATATTATCGCTTGCATTTTTCATGATAATTTTTCCAGTTGTTGTTTCTCCCGTAAAAGCCACTTTATTAATACCTTTATGTGTTGCTAATGCCTCTCCTGTTTCTGCCCCAAAGCCATTAACAACATTTAGTATACCTTTTGGCAATAAATCTTCAATAAGTTCAATAAAATGTAAAATAGAAATTGGTGTTTGTTCTGCTGGTTTTAGTACTACAGCGTTACCTGTTACTAAAGCTGGAGCAATCTTCCATGTTGCCATGAGTAATGGAAAATTCCATGGAATAATTTGTCCTACAACGCCTAAAGGCTCTTTGTAATGATACGCTACTGTATCGTTATCAATCTGAGATATACCGCCTTCTTCGGCACGAATAACTCCTGCGAAGTATCTAAAATGATCTACAACTAAAGGTAAATCTGCTACCAATGTTTCTCTCACTGGTTTACCATTATCAAATGTTTCAATAACAGCTAAGTATTCTAAATTATCCTCTACTCTATCCGCAATATTCAACAACAGTTGTGAACGTTCAGCAGGTGATTTTTTAGACCACTCAACTTGTGCTTTTTTAGCCGCTTCAACAGCAAGGTCAACATCTGATTTTGTAGACCTCGGTACTTTTGCATATACATTACCAGTAATCGGAGAAATATTATCAAAGTATCCACCATCAATTGGAGCTTTCCATTCTCCTCCAATATAATTTGCATAAGTTGATTTCACTTTGTATTTTGCATTTTGTTCAGTTGGATTCGTATATATCATATTAAAACCTCCTCTACTCGCCTGTATACCCTATACCATATATTTGTAAGCGTTTTCTTTTAAAGGGATTTTTTTCCATTTTCACTTGTCTTATTGGTGAAAATGGGTCTCGTATTTACTATGTATCTATTTAACTGTCATAGCGGTAATTGCGCTAATAATTAAAACAATACCCGTTATGTAAAACATAAATAATAATAGTATAATTGGGGATATAAATGTAAGAATCAATCCTCCCATGATAAATATAAAAGCAAAACATAATTGCCAAATACCTGAAATAATACCAGTAGCAGTATATTTAAAAATTCCAAAAATTAATGCTGGTAAAAATAATAAAATAATCGTTGCTATGCTAATCATGAGATCATATGGCTGTTCGAAACTAATTGCATGCTTGCCTATAGAATACTTTGCACAAACTAATAATGTAAAAATTATCAAAACTGCTGATAAAAGAATAAATCCAATACGCGTCTTCAAAATATACACCTCAATAACAATCTGAAATATTCTAACTTCCAATATATTTTTACTCTTATATTATCTTTTGTCAACAAATCATATGATTTTAATTATTTTTTAATCTTTTTATTACTCTATATACAACATCTAATAGAACACAATCCTATTAAAATGAATTTTATTAAATCATAAGAAAGGCCGTTACTTTTTTAAAATGTTTTAATGTGAAATTATATATAAATACGACGTATTTTAACGAGACGCTTGAAGGAACATAACTAGCTGAAGCTGTCCACTAAGAAAGCGAACTAACAATACAAAGTATTAAGTATTAAATAATAAATAATAAAAAGAAGCACTCAGATAAATTAATTTATCTGAGTGCTATCTTTCTGGGATTTATATCCCAGGATTTTTATTAAATTTCAATACATCTATTAATTAAAACGCATTATTATTTGTTTATTAAATCAAGTTCATTTGATGTAGCTTGTCTGATTTCTTTTAATAGTGCATAATCTTCGATTAAAGAACTTCCATAAGACGGAATGATTTCTTTAATTTTCGTATCCCATTCTTTCATGTACTCTGGGAAATTCTTTTCTAATACTTCAAGTGCAACAGATACTGAAGTAGAAGCTCCTGGTGATTCACCTAACAATGCGATTACAGAATGGTCTTTAGAGTTAACCACTTCAGTACCGAATTGAATATAACCACGACCATGTTCTTTTGTATCTTTGATAACTTGAACACGTTTACCAGCGATGTGGATATCCCAGTCTTCATCTTTTGCGTTAGGTACAAATCTACGCAATTCTTTCATACGGTCTTCTTTTTTAGCCAATACTTCTTGGATTGAGTATTTCACTAATGGGAAGTTTTTAAATGCTGATGCTAACATCGTACCAACATTACTTGTATTTAATGATTTGAATAAATCAAGGTTAGAACCGTTTTTCAAGAATTTAGGACCTATTGCAGCAAACGGACCAAATAATAACGTATTCTCATCTTGGATATATCTTCTATCTAAGTGAGGAACTGTCATTGGCGGTGTGCCTGGCGGTTCTTTACCATAAACTTTGGCTTCGTGTTCTGCAACCACTTCTGGATTGTTACAAACTAGGAATGCACCACTGATAGGGAAACCACCTAGATGTTTACTTTCAGGAATACCTGTTTTTTGTAACAATGGAATCGCATGGCCACCCGCACCAATAAATACGTAGTCAGTAATATGTGTTTCCACTTTTTTAGTTTTTAGATCTTTCACTTTAACTTCCCATTTGCCATCTTTACGATGACTAAAGTCTTGGACTTCATGTTTATAGAAAATTTCAGCGTTATCATGTTCATTTAAGTTTTTAGCCATTTTTCTAGTAAGTTCTCCGAAGTTTACATCAGTACCTTCATCAATTTTACTAGCAGCAACTTTTTCCTCTGGATTACGACCTGCCATCATTAACGGAATCCATTCTTTGAGCTTTTCATGATCTTCCGTATATTCTATTCCTTTAAACATTGATAAAGGAGATAGCGCTTCAAAACGTTTTTTCAAGAAATTAACATTTCTTTCGCCTTGTACAAAGCTAATGTGCGGTAAAGGACGAATAAATTCTTGAGGATTTTGAATTTGGTTAGTCTTAACTAAATAAGACCAAAACTGTTTAGAAATTTCAAATTGCTCATTGATTTCTTTCGCCTTTTCAATATCGACAGAACCATCTTTTTGCTCAACTGTATAGTTCAATTCACACAATGCGGCATGTCCAGTACCAGCATTATTACGTTCATTTGAACTTTCAATTGCAGGTTTCTCAAGTCTTTCAAAAAGTTTTATATTCCAATCTGGTGCAAGATCTTTTAAAAATGAGCCGAATGTTGTACTTAAAACACCCGCGCCAATTAAAATGACGTCTTTAGAGTTTGAATCACTCATTTTTTTACCACCTTTCATAATTCACTTCTTTGAATAGTCCACAAGATAGAAAATCTAACTTGTAGGATGATACAATACAAACATTTTGCAATGTTATTAGGTATATACCCAATTTGTTGTAATATGATCATTCACTTGTCTTCTCGATAAATCTCTCTCACATTTAATGATAAATCAACGATAAGAAAATGTAAAATGTGTGCATCAAATTTTTTATCAATTTACTTTAAAAAACACAACATTACTAAATTCAATATTATTTGTTACTTATAATGATATTATCAATCAGTCGCGCTTTACTAAATTTAACTGCCAATGAAATAAATATGTCACCTGAAATATTTTGTTGTTCAACAAGCTCAGGATAACTATAAATTGCAAATGTTTCTATTTCACCTTCTGTATGCATTTTTAAGTAGTCACATGCTGCTGCAATTATTTTGTCACTTTCTCTTTCACCGTCTATATACATTTGATGGGCTAATTTCAAACTTTGGTAGAGATGAGGTGCTTGTTGACGCTCTTCCTCTGTTAAATAAATATTTCTTGAACTTCGTGCTAAACCATCCGTTTCACGAACGATATCTACGCCTTTAATTGTAATTGGATGATTAAAATCGATTACCATTTGTTCAATAATTGCAAGTTGCTGTGCATCTTTTTTTCCAAAATATGCGCAATGTGGTCGTACAATATTAAACAATTTATTAACTACAGTAACTACACCATCAAAGTGTCCAGGTCGTTGTGCCCCTTCTAATACCGTAGATAATCTGCCTGCGCTCACTTGTATTGTCGGCTTTGTAGGATACATTTCAGATTCACTTGGATGAAAAATATAATCCACACCAATACTTTCTGCTTTTTCAACATCACTCGGAATATTTCTTGGATAAGCATCAAAATCTTCATCAGGACCAAACTGTAATGGATTTACAAACACGCTTATGACAGTAATATCATTGTTTGAAATGGATTGTTCCATCATAGTCAAATGTCCTTCATGTAAAGCACCCATTGTAGGTACAAAACCTATTTGCAACCCATTTTCACGCCATTTTTGCGTCAATTCCATCATTTCTTTAATTGTCGTTATGATTTTAGTCATTCTGATTCCTCACTAAACACTTGTTTTTTATAAGTATGTTCTGAATCAGGGAATTGTACTGTTTTCACTTCACTATTGTATTGCGCTAAGGCATCTACACCTACAGAAAAGTCACCATAACGTTTAACAAACTTCGCTTTATGTTCAACACCATAATTTAATATGTCATGATAAACCAATACTTGGCCATCAGTTCCATTTCCTGCACCGATACCGATGACAGGCACATCCACTTTCTTAGTAATCACTGTCGCTAAGTCACTCGGAACAGCTTCCAACACAATCATCATAGCGCCTGCCTGTTGAATAGCCATTGCATCATCTATCAGTTGTTGTGCTTTTTCTTTAGTATTAGCTTGCATTTTATACCCCATAATACCAACACTTTGTGGTGTTAGTCCTAAATGAGAAACTACAGGTATACCAATATTACTGCACTTTTCTATAAAGGGCGTTAAGTGTGCACCCTCGGCTTTAATTGCATTCGCAGTCGTCTCACGATATAGCTTAATTGCTGTTTCGATATCTTGTTCATCACTCACACCAATCGCACCAAATGGAACATCTACCACAACAAATGTATTTGGCGCACCTCTCCTAACTGCCTTTCCATGATGAATCATGTCATCCACAGTAACTTGCACTGTACTTTCATAACCTAACACCGTCATGCCTAATGAGTCTCCCACAAGAATCGTATCAATTTGTGCCGTCTCAGCTTGTTTAGCACTTGGAAAATCATATGCTGTAACCATTGAAATTTTTTCATTATCTTGTTTCATTGTCAGTAGCTGATTTAATGTTTTCAATTAATATATACCTCACATTTTGTTATATTTAAATTATTAATCACATCTTAACTAAATTCTTTAGAAAAGGAAATATGAAATGACGAATATTGCAATTGTTGGACCTGGTGCTGTCGGTTGCACCATTGCACATGATTTATTACCGAATTTCCCCAGTTTAGCCTTGCTTGGAAGACGGGAGCAAAAACTTACATATGAGGAAGATCAAGAGCCACATACAATCACACATTTAAACGTGTCATCTATTTATCAACATAATAGCAAAGTGGATATCTTATTTATTGCTGTAAAAATACCTCAGTTAGATGAAGTAATTAAAGAACTACAACACCTAATTCACAAAGATACAATAATTATTTTGGCTCAAAATGGCACTGGTCAATTATCACGTATTCCACATAAACATGCGTATCAAGCAGTTGTTTATATTAGTGGACAAAAACAAGAACAAATCGTTACACATTTTCGAGATCACAAGATCTTATTACAGGATTCCAAACATACACGCGCATTATGCGATCTATTTTCGAATACAAAATTAGAAATCTCTTTAGTAGAGGATATTAATCAAGCGATATGGTATAAACTACTCGTAAACTTAGCGATTAATACAGTAACGGCTTTAACTCGACAATCTGCCAAAGTACTTAAAATAGACGGTATAGAATTATTATGCAAACGTTTATTAACAGAAGGCATTGAAATTGCGAAAGTCGAAGGTGCTAATTTTGATAAAAATATCATAGATGAGATTATGGACATATATCGTGGTTATCCTGATCATATGGGGACGAGTATGTATTATGACATTATTGCTGGTAATGCATTGGAGATTGAGGGTATACAAGGTTTTTTATACCGTAAAGCACACGAACATAAGTTATTTACTCCTACTCTCGATACAATATATCCATTGCTTTTAGCTCAACAGAAGCACTGATTTCAGGGCAATCAAGCGTAGGTCACTCTACGGTCAGACAACCCTCAGTCAGACCCCTAATTATTTTTTTATAACCTAAATAGCAATTTCTTTTTATATCAAACTTTTCTAGTTCTGCTAATATTATTGTAATTATCCGCTCTATTTAAAGGATTTTTATATTTTAGTAAATTCTCTCCAAACTATAAAAACATACTAAGATTAGCTGTGAAGAAATCTATGACGATAGATTTTTTCGCAGCTATTTTTTATAGTTGTAGAGAGGAGGAGACTGTGTGGACTCTTGGGTTTTAAACCCGTATAAAAAACTAGTCAGCTTTACTCTCGCCTTTTGAAATTCGTTTGTAGTATGTTGGGTTCTTGAAACCGTGTATAGGAAAATGAAATGAGAAAGGTTAAGTAAAGTTTAAACTTCTCAAATTAAACAAGGAGGTTTTAGTTATCGATTGTTTAGGGATTGATATTAGTAAAAGAAATAGTGTAGTTGCACATTATAAAGATGAAAAATTCCAAGAGGAATTTACCATTCAAAATAATAAAAATGGCTATAATTATTTATCAAAGTATTTGAACGACTTAGATCATCCACAAATTATTTTTGAATCTACAGGTATCTATTCAAGAGCTATGGTACGATTTTGTCGTGTAAATCAAATAAACTATATTGAAATGAACCCGTTAGAGGACAAATTTAGAACGAGTTCTTTAAGATCATGGAAAACTGATCAGGCTGATGCTCACAAACTCGCTCATTTAGCGCCTACTCTCAAACAAACGGACAGCTTACCTAAACATGAGACAATATTCTTTGAATTAAGAGAACGTGCCCGTTTTCATCTGGAGATTAAAAATGAACAAAATCGTCTTAAAGTTGAGATTGTTGAACTACTCCATCAAACATTTCCTGGTTTAGAAAAATTATTTAGTAGTCGATATTCAATCATTGCACTTAACATCGCAGAAATATTTACTCATCCAGACATAGTTATTGATATGAATAAGGATATACTTATTACGTATATATTCAATTCTACAGATAAGGGACTATCAATGGATAAAGCAGAAAAATATG
>NZ_JAKRNS010000007.1 GCF_022346615.1 Staphylococcus sp. ACRSN
ATTGTCTGGTGACAATGGCAAGGAGGTCACACCTGTTCCCATGCCGAACACAGAAGTTAAGCTCCTTAGCGCCGATGGTAGTCGGACTTACGTTCCGCAAGAGTAGGACGTTGCCAGGCAATTTGAGACCGTAAGGTCTCTTTTTTTTGAGAAAAAGGAGCTTAACTTCAAATAAGCTGACATAAAGAAAAGGAATACAAAAGCTAAAGCTTTTGCATAAGAACTACTAAACTCAATGAATTGAGAAGTAGTTCTTTATAATGTGAGAGTTTTAATTAATGCATTGGTATGATTTTTTAAAGTAGAAAAAGGTATGCCACCAAAACCTAATATAAATTTAACTTCTGTTAATTGTTGATCGTATTGGCTAAAAGGAATAATTTTTAGCTTATTTTTTTTTGCTCTATCTAAACACGCTTCTAAACTGAGACCATTTTTAACTGTTAATGTAAAATGCATGCCAGCTAATGCACCATTTACTTCTAATTGATCTTCATAAGGGCTTAATTTTTCTATGATGAATTTTAATTTTTCTTTATATACCTTCCTCATCTTATTTAAATGACGTTCAAAACTACCTGATTCCATAAAATTTGCAACCATCTTTTGTAGATGTGTTGGGACCGTATTGCCATCTTTGTTTGAAAGGTTATCGTATCTTGAACTCAAATTTTTAGGTAAGACTAGATATGCCATACGGCAACTTGGGTAAAGTGATTTTGAAAAAGTACTGATATAAATTACTTTATCCTTTGTATCTAAACTTTGTAATGCAGGTATTGGTTTACCAAAGTATCTAAATTCTGAGTCATAATCATCTTCAATGATATATCTATCTTCACTTTGTTGTGCCCATTGTATGAGTTGGGTTCTTTTTTTTAAGTTCATTACATAACCAGTAGGGAATTGATGTGAAGGTGTTACATATGCGATATTATGGTTGAATTCACCAAATTTATCTAAGGCAATACCAGTTTTCTCTACTGGAATTTGGCTATATTTGATTTGTTTTTTATCCAGTATTTTTTTTATTGGAGGATAACTAGGATTTTCTATGAAAAATTGTGGTTCTTTGAGAATATCGGTTACTAAATTTATTAATTGTTCAGTTGATGAACCTATTATAATTTGCTCAGGATGACAAGTAACACCTCTGCTATTGAAAAGATAATGAGCGATTTCTTGTCGCAATTGCCATTCTCCTTTGGCATTAACCCGCTGTAATAGCAATAATTGGTCATCTTCAAATGCATCTCTTGCATATTTTCTGAATTGTTGCATAGGAAAATATTCTGCATCTATTTCAGATAAATTAAATGCTAATTCACAGTGAGTGTTTTCTGGAATATTCTGTTCCTTAGATATTGGTTCTTGTGAATGTGAATAAGGCGTATGTGTCGAATTACGATTAATGATTGGCAATGTTTCTATATCTGAAACAAAATATCCTGAGCGAGGTTTTGAATAGATATAACCTTCATCTAACAATAATTGGTATGCGTGTTCTACAGTTGTATTGCTTAAGGATAAATGTTGGCTTAGTACTCTTTTTGATGGAAATTTATCTCCAGATTGATATTGACCTTCTATAATTTGTTGCTTCAAATTTTCGTACAAATTGAGATAAAGATGTTGGTTAGACATATAACTGACCCCTTAAAATATTTTGAAATTGAACCTTTTTAACTACCAGTTTATCTTTTAAAATGAATTTAATCAACTAAGTAAAGGGGTAAATATTCATGTCTAAAGTTACCGGATCAGAAAGAGTAAAAAGAGGAATGGCTGAAATGCAAAAAGGCGGCGTTATTATGGACGTTGTTAATGCTGAGCAAGCAAAAATTGCTGAAGAAGCAGGTGCTGTTGCAGTAATGGCATTAGAACGTGTACCATCTGATATCAGAGCAGCAGGTGGCGTAGCACGTATGGCTAATCCTAAAATTGTTGAGGAAGTTATGAATGCTGTCTCAATACCAGTAATGGCAAAAGCACGTATAGGTCATATTACAGAAGCACGCGTATTAGAATCAATGGGCGTTGACTATATAGATGAATCAGAAGTTTTAACACCAGCAGATGAAGAGTATCATTTGCGTAAAGATGCATTTACAGTGCCATTTGTATGTGGTTGTCGTAACTTAGGTGAAGCAGCAAGAAGAATTGGTGAAGGTTCTGCGATGTTACGTACTAAAGGTGAACCAGGTACTGGTAATATCGTTGAAGCAGTTAGACACATGCGTCAAGTGAACGCTGAAGTAAGTCGTTTAACTGTAATGAATGACGATGAAATTATGACTGAGGCTAAAAATATTGGTGCACCTTATGATGTATTAAAAGCAATTAAAGATAATGGTCGTTTACCAGTAGTTAACTTTGCTGCAGGTGGCGTTGCAACACCACAAGATGCTGCTTTAATGATGGAATTAGGTGCAGACGGTGTGTTTGTTGGATCAGGTATTTTTAAATCAGAAGATCCTGAAAAATTTGCTAAAGCAATTGTTCAAGCTACTACTCATTATCAAGATTATGAATTGATTGGTCGTTTATCTAAAGAATTAGGTACAGCGATGAAAGGTTTAGACATCAATGAATTATCATTAGAAGAACGTATGCAAGAGCGTGGATGGTAATATGAAAATAGGCGTACTAGCATTACAAGGCGCTGTGAGAGAGCATATTAGGCATATTGAGCTAAGTGGACATGAAGGTGTAGCTGTAAAGCGTGTGGATCAATTAGAAGAAATTGATGGATTGATTTTGCCCGGTGGTGAGTCAACTACATTGCGTCGACTAATGAATTTATATGGGTTCAAAGAAGTACTACAACAATCGAAGTTACCTATGTTTGGTACATGTGCAGGTTTGATTGTATTGGCACAAGATATTGTAGGTGAAGAAGGGTACCTAAGTAAATTAGATATTACGGTAGAGCGTAATTCTTTTGGTAGACAGGTAGATAGTTTTGAAAGTGAGTTAGTTGTAGAAGGTATTGCTAAGGATATTGAAGGTGTATTTATTAGAGCACCTCATATTGTAGAAGCTCACGGAGAAACAAAAGTGTTAAGTGTTGTAGGTGAAAAAATTGTGGCAGTTCAAGAAGGACGCTATTTAGGTGTTTCATTCCATCCTGAATTAACAGATGATTATAGAGTGACACAATATTTTATTGACCATATCGTGGCACCTACGACAGTTGAAAAAGTATAATAAAAAGCAGTTTGGTTAATAAACCAAACTGCTTTTTTATTTATTAAATGAAGAATCCGGCAATTGCAGCAGAAATAAATGATACTAATGTTGCACCGAAAAGTAATTTTAATCCGAAGCGAGCAACGACATCACCTTTTTCACTATTTAGCGATTTAATAGCGCCAGAAATAATACCGATTGAACTGAAGTTGGCAAAAGAAACAACGAAGACCGAAATCACACCTTTAGCATGGTCGCTAATTTCTTTAGTCTTGCTCAAACTTTGCATTGCAACGAATTCATTTGACAATAATTTAGTTGCCATGATTGAACCAGCTTGAACAGCATCGTGCCATGGCACACCAATTAAGAATGCAAATGGAGCAAAAACAAATCCAATTAAAGTTTGGAAATCCCATGTGATACTGCCACCACTTACTGCTGTAAAGATTGCACTTACTACACCGTTTAATAATGCAATAATCGCAATGTAACCAATTAACATTGCACCTACGATAATTGCAACTTTAAATCCATCAAGGATATATTCACCTAACATTTCAAAGAAAGATTGTTTCCCAGTTTCACTTTCTTCTACGATTAATTTATCTTCCTTAGCATCAACTTTATAAGGGTTAATTACTGAAGCAATAATGAAGCCACCAAATAAATTTAATACTACAGCTGTAACAACGTAACGTGGTTCAATTAATGTGAAGTACGCACCGATAATTGAAGCAGAAACGGTAGACATTGCTGATGCAGTCAAAGTATATAGACGTTGACTAGGAATGTGTGCAAGTTCTTTTTTTAATGAGATAAAAACTTCTGATTGACCTAAAATTGCTGCGGCTACAGCGTTATAAGATTCAAGGCGTCCCATTCCATTAATCTTAGAAATTGCTAAACCTAAAACATTAATGATCAAAGGTAATATTCTAGTATATTGTAAAATACCGATTAAAGCTGAAATAAATACAATTGGTAATAATACATTTAAGAAGAATGGTGGATTCTTAGGATCTACAAATTCAAATCCGCCGAAGACAAAGTTAACACCTTCCGCTGCTTTGGCTAATAAATAGTTAAAGCCATCTGATATGCCACCGATAACTGTAATACCGAATTTTGTTTTAAGTAATATAAACGCGAAAACAAGTTGAATGACGAGTAACAGTCCAACATATTGCCATCGAATGTTCTTTTTGTCAGAACTAAAAAGGAAGGCTAGTCCTAAGAATACTGCGATTCCTATTAATCCTATGATAATGTGCATAATTTTTCATCCCTTTTATTTTTTCTTATATCCTATAATACAATAAAATATCAGTCTCTGAACATCATTAATCAAAAAAATTTTGAACATATTGGTTGAAAAAGGTCAAAGTTGGTCATATAATATAGTCAAAGAAGGTCAAAAGAGGTGATAATCATGCACAACATGTCTGACATCATAGAACAATACATTAAAAAATTATTTGAAGACGCGAATGAAGACGTGGTGGAAATCCAACGTGCAAATATTGCACAGCGCTTCGACTGTGTGCCTTCGCAATTGAATTATGTTATAAAAACACGTTTTACAAATGAACATGGTTATGAAATTGAAAGTAAAAGAGGTGGTGGTGGATATATCCGAATCACTAAAATTGAAAATAAAGATGAAACTGGGTATATTAATCATCTACTTCAACTTATTGGACCTTCAATTTCACAACAACAAGCGTATTATATTATAGATGGATTATTAGATAAATCCTACATCAATGAGAGAGAAGCAAAAATGATTCAAGCTGTAATTGATAGGGAAACGTTGAAGATGGATGTTATAGCAAGAGATATCATCAGAGCAAATATTTTAAAACGTTTATTACCTGTGATTAATTATTATTAAAATTAAGTGAGGTGTTTGGTCGTGCTATGTGAGAATTGTCATTTAAATGAAGCGGAAGTAAAGTTGGCTGTTAAAGGACAGGATGGCGTAAATGAAAAATGGGTTTGTTCAACATGTGCACAGGGTGGTAATCCTTGGACGCAGAATCAGCAACTTCAATCACAAGATGATATTGAGGGTGCATTTGTTGTAAAGCAAATACTACAACATTTAGCAGCTAAACACGGAATTGAATTTGATGAAATAGCTTTTAAAGAAGCGAAGCGGTGTCCTACCTGTCGTATGACGCTAAAAGATATTGCACATGTCGGGAAATTCGGGTGTGCCGATTGTTATGCCACTTTTAAAGATGACATTGTAGATATAGTTCGACGTGTACAGGGTGGTCAAATTGAGCACACTGGAAAAACGCCTCGTTCTTCATATAGAAAGTTAGCATTAAAGAAACAAATAGAAGAAAAATCTGAATATCTTAATAAGTTGATTGAGGAACAGAATTTTGAAGAAGCTGCAATTGTTCGTGATGAGATTAAAGCATTAAAGGTAGACAGTGAGGTGAATCGTGATGAGTAAAGATTATATCAGCCCTTACATGAGTGAGTGGATGCGTGATAAGGAAGAAAGTCCGGTAGTTATGTCATCACGCATTCGCTTGGCAAGAAATTTGGAAAACCACGTACACCCTTTAATGTTTCCAACTGAACAAGATGGCTTTAGAGTAATTAATGAAGTACAAGATGCGCTTCCAGATCTGACGATTCAACGTTTAGATACGATGGATCAACAGAGCAAGTATAAACTTGTTGCGAAACATCTTATAAGTCCAGAATTGATAAAGCAACCTGCTTCAGCAGTGTTGTTAAATGATGATGAATCACTCAGTGTAATGGTGAACGAAGAAGATCATATTCGTATACAAGCGATGGGTAATGATTTATCATTAAAATCACTTTTCGAGAAAGCATCGAATTTAGATGATGAACTTGATAAGGCAGTCGATATTAGCTTTGATGAACACTTGGGTTACCTTACCACATGTCCTACGAATATTGGAACAGGCATGAGAGCCAGTGTGATGTTACATTTACCAGGTTTATCAATTATGAAAAGGATGAATCGTATAGCACAAACAATTAATAGATTTGGTTTTACAATAAGGGGTATATATGGGGAAGGCTCTCAAGTTTATGGTCATATATACCAAATTTCAAATCAATTAACGCTAGGTAAAAATGAAGAAGCAATTATCGAGAGTTTAACTGAAGTTGTTCAACAAATTATTAATGAGGAAATGCAAATTCGTGAACGATTAAACGAGCACAATCATACGGAAACGTTAGATAGAGTTTATCGTTCGTTAGGCATTTTAAAATATAGTAGACTAATATCAATGGAGGAAGCCTCGTTAAGATTAAGCGAAGTGAAACTAGGCATTGATTTAGACTATATTGAATTAAAAGACTTCAAATTTAATGAGTTAATGATTGCAATACAATCACCATTCTTATTAGATGAAGAAGATGAGAGAACCGTCAATGAAAAAAGAGCGGATATATTGAGAGAACATATCGTTTAGGAGGTCATGTTATATGCTATTTGGTAGATTGACAGAGCGTGCGCAACGCGTTTTAGCACATGCACAAGAGGAAGCAATTCGATTAAATCATTCAAATATAGGAACAGAGCACTTACTTTTAGGTTTAATGAAAGAACCTGAAGGCATTGCTGCAAAAGTATTAGAATCATTTGATATTACTGAAGAAAAAGTAGTTGAAGAAGTTGAAAAATTGATTGGTCAAGGTCAAGAGCAAATGGGTGCTTTACATTACACACCTAGAGCTAAAAAAGTTATTGAATTATCAATGGATGAAGCGAGAAAGCTACACCATAACTTTGTCGGTACAGAGCACATCTTACTTGGCTTAATCCGAGAAAATGAAGGCGTTGCAGCTCGTGTATTTGCAAACTTAGATTTAAATATTACTAAAGCACGTGCACAAGTCGTCAAAGCGTTAGGCAGCCCTGAAATGAGCAATAAAAATGCGCAAGCAAATAAATCAAATAATACACCAACACTGGATGGTCTTGCACGTGATTTAACAGTTATTGCGAAGGATGGTACATTAGATCCTGTTATCGGTAGAGATAAAGAAATTACTAGAGTGATTGAAGTATTGAGTCGCCGTACTAAAAATAATCCTGTATTAATTGGTGAACCAGGTGTAGGTAAAACAGCAATTGCTGAAGGTCTTGCACAAGCCATTGTTAATAATGAAGTGCCAGAAACATTAAAGGGTAAGCGTGTAATGTCACTTGATATGGGTACTGTAGTTGCTGGTACAAAATATCGTGGTGAATTTGAAGAACGCTTAAAAAAAGTAATGGAAGAAATCCATCAAGCAGGGAATGTTATTTTATTCATTGATGAATTACACACATTAGTTGGTGCAGGTGGTGCAGAAGGTGCAATCGATGCATCTAATATCTTAAAACCAGCACTAGCTCGTGGAGAACTACAATGTATTGGTGCAACAACTTTAGATGAGTATCGTAAAAACATTGAAAAAGATGCAGCGTTAGAGCGTCGTTTCCAACCTGTACAAGTTGATGAACCAAATGTAGAAGATACAATTGAAATCTTAAAAGGTTTAAGAGATCGTTATGAAGCACATCACCGTATCAACATTTCTGATCAAGCGCTTGTCTCAGCAGCAAAATTAAGTGACCGTTATGTATCTGATCGTTTCTTACCAGATAAAGCGATTGACTTAATTGATGAAGCAAGTTCTAAAGTAAGACTTAAGAGTCATACAACGCCACCTAACTTAAAAGAAATCGAACAAGAAATTGAACAGGTGAAAAATGAAAAAGATGCTGCAGTTCATGCTCAAGAATTTGAAAATGCTGCAAATCTTCGCGATAAACAAACTAAATTAGAAAAACAATATGAAGACGCTAAAAATAAATGGAAAAATACTCAAAACGGTGAAAATACTTCGTTATCAGAAGAGGATATCGGTGAAGTAATTGCTGGTTGGACAGGTATTCCATTGACTAAAATTAATGAAACTGAATCTGATCGCTTATTAAACTTAGAAGGTACGCTTCATGAAAGAGTTATCGGTCAAAAAGATGCTGTTAATTCTATCAGTAAAGCCGTTAGACGTGCACGTGCTGGATTAAAAGATCCTAAACGTCCAATTGGTAGTTTTATCTTCTTAGGACCTACTGGTGTCGGTAAGACAGAACTTGCTCGTGCCTTGGCTGAATCAATGTTTGGTGAAGATGATGCAATGATACGTGTAGACATGAGTGAATTTATGGAAAAACACGCAGTGAGTCGTCTAGTTGGAGCCCCTCCAGGCTATGTTGGTCATGATGATGGTGGACAATTAACAGAAAAAGTAAGACGTAAACCATATTCTGTTATCTTATTTGATGAAATTGAAAAAGCACATCCAGATGTGTTCAATATCTTATTACAAGTATTAGATGATGGACATTTAACAGATACAAAAGGACGTCGAGTAGATTTCCGTAATACGGTAATTATTATGACATCTAACGTGGGTGCTCAAGAACTGCAAGACCAACGCTTTGCTGGTTTTGGTGGTGCATCTGAAGGTGAAGACTACGAGACAATTCGTAAGACGATGATGAAAGAATTGAAAAATGCTTTCCGTCCAGAATTCTTAAACCGTGTCGATGATATTATTGTATTCCACAAACTGTCTAAAGATGAATTAAAAGAAATTGTTACAATGATGGTTAATAAACTTACAAATCGTTTGTCAGAACAAGATATCAATATTCATGTTACTGAAGCGGCTAAAGAAAAAATTGCTGAAGAAGGTTATGACCCAGAATATGGTGCAAGACCACTGATTCGTGCAATTCAAAAGACTGTTGAAGATAATTTAAGTGAACTTATCTTAGATGGTAACCAAATCGAAGGTAAAAACGTAAATATTGATCATGATGGTAAAGAGTACAAATATGATATAACTGAAAGAGTACAATCAGAGCAAGATAAAGAAACAACAGAATCGTAAATGATTTTCACTGAAAAGTGTATATATGGTTTGTAGCTAAATAGGAAGTGGCTAGTCAATTTATAAAGAAATTGACTGGTCACTTTTGTTATTTCAAAGTACATGTATTTTGAAAACTAGATAGAAAATGCACAAAATTGTGAATTTTAAAATGAGCGTAATAGTTGATGAAATGCTGATATAATAAAGTGTTAGCTTTATAAAATGTATTTGCACTAGCTTTCTGAAATTAAAATATTTCATACGATGGTATTATATTTAGTTGGCACATATATGTGATACATGGTAACTTATTAAAATAACTTTTCCTGAGAAAAAATATAAGAATTAAGTTTTCTATCGATATAATGTTAATTGTTAAAATAATCAGTTATGTGTGAATAAAGTTTGTCTTTAGACA
Source organism: Staphylococcus sp. ACRSN (assembly GCF_022346615.1). GTDB lineage: Bacteria > Bacillota > Bacilli > Staphylococcales > Staphylococcaceae > Staphylococcus. The sequence continues at coordinate 9,536 of NZ_JAKRNS010000007.1, forward strand.
AAGAGAAGTTTAAAATAGATTTGTTCATAGAAAGTTGGAGGTGCAAATTTGGCCAAAAAGAAAGTAATTTTTGAATGTATGGCATGTGGTTACCAATCACCAAAGTGGATGGGGAAATGTCCGAATTGTGGTGGTTGGAATCAAATGGAAGAAGTTGTTGAACAAAAAGCAGCGAGCCCAAAACATGGCGTGCGTAGCAGGGATAGTGTTGCTAAAGTACAAAAGTTAAACGATATTCAACATGAGAATACACCAAGAATTATTAGCAAATCAACTGAGTTTAATAGAGTGCTTGGCGGTGGTATTGTTAACGGTTCCTTGATGTTAATTGGAGGAGATCCTGGTATAGGAAAATCGACATTGTTGCTCCAAGTTTGTGCGGCATTATCTCAAAATTATAACGTGTTGTATATTACCGGTGAAGAATCTTTAAATCAAACGAAATTGAGAGCTGAAAGATTGGAAGAGGATTCTAGTCAGTTAAATGTATTTGCTGAAACTGATTTGGAAATTATACATGAGACTGTAAAACAACTTAAACCGGATTTACTTGTCGTAGATTCGATACAGACAATTTTTCATCCGGAAATTAATTCAGCTCCCGGTTCAGTCTCTCAAGTTAGAGAGAGTACACAAAGCTTAATGAATATCGCAAAGCAGATGAATATTGCGACATTTATTGTAGGCCATGTGACTAAAGAAGGTCAGATTGCAGGTCCACGCTTGTTAGAACATATGGTAGATACTGTACTTTATTTTGAGGGTGACGAACACCATGCATATCGTATTTTACGAGCAGTAAAAAATAGATTTGGTTCTACAAATGAAATGGGTATCTTTGAAATGAAACAGAGTGGATTAAAGGGAGTTAAAAATCCTTCAGAAATGTTTCTTGAAGAAAGGTCTGCCAATGTGCCAGGTTCAACAATTGTATCTACAATGGAGGGGACACGACCATTGTTAATTGAGGTGCAAGCGTTAGTAACACCAACAACTTTTAATAATCCGAGACGGATGGCAACGGGTATTGATCACAATAGACTTAGTTTATTGATGGCTGTTTTAGAAAAGAAAGAAAATTATCTATTACAGCAGCAAGATGCGTATATTAAAGTGGCAGGTGGTGTACGCTTAACAGAACCTGCAGTTGATTTGGGTATCATAGTTGCTACAGCTTCAAGTTTTAAAGATTTAGCTGTAGACGGTTTGGATTGTTTTATTGGTGAAGTAGGTTTAACTGGTGAAGTAAGACGTGTATCACGTATAGAGCAACGTGTTCAAGAAGCCGCTAAATTAGGGTTTAAAAGAGTGGTAATTCCAGAAACAAACATAGGTGGTTGGCAATTTCCAGAAGGTATAAAAGTAATTGGTGTTAAAAGTGTACACGAAGCTTTAAAGTATGCCATAAATAAACAGTAAATTTGTAAAACATACAGATAACCTAGTCGGAATCTGTATGCTTTTCTTAAGAGAGGAGAGTTAAACTTGAATGTGTTAAGACTCATTATTTTCTTGTGCTACATTATACTCGGTGCAAGTTTAGGCGTGTATCTCATACCTGAAATCATTGTAGATGCAGGCTTGAGTGACATCACACTACTCTCTAACAACTATTTTAATGGTTTGTTAGGTATTGTTATTTTCTTTTTAATATTCGGATGGTTTATCGGTAAAGCAACGTTAGCACTAAAAGAACTCGAGCAAGCGATTATGCGAAGAAGTGCAATTGAAATACTGTTTGCAACAATCGGATTGATTATTGGTTTATTAATTTCTGTAATGATTTCATTTATATTCCAAATTATTGGTAATACAGTATTAAATCACTTTGTACCAGTCATAGTAACGATTATCCTAGGATATTTAGGATTTCAATTTGGACTTAGAAAGCGCGATGAAATGTTGTTGTTTTTACCGGAAAACATGGCGAGATCCATGTCGATTAATGCCCGGAATGCCGTGCCAAAAGTAATTGATACAAGTGCAATTATTGATGGTCGTATTCTAGATATTATTGAATGTGGATTTATTGATGGAGAAATATTAATTCCACAAGGAGTAATCAACGAATTACAAGTGATAGCAGATGCAAATGATAGTGTGAAAAGAGAAAAGGGACAACGTGGATTAGATATTCTGAATAGTTTATATGATACAAAGTATCCGACGAGAATTATTCATCCAACTAAGTCTCACAGTGATATCGATGCAATGCTAATTAAATTAGCACAACATTATAGAGCACATATCATAACTACTGATTTCAATTTAAATAAAGTGTGTCATGTACATGGGATTCAAGCTTTAAATGTAAATGACTTATCTGAAGCAATTAAGCCTTCTGTACATCAAGGTGATCAGTTTAGTCTCTTATTGACTAAGATGGGTAAAGAAGCTGGTCAAGCTGTAGGGTATTTAGATGATGGTACGATGGTAGTTGTTGATAATGCGAAAAAATACGTAGGGGAACATGTAGAGATAGAAGTCATTAGCTTGTTACAGACATCATCTGGAAGAATTATATTTGCTAAAAAAGTAAATTAATTTAAATAAAGGTTTTATGTGAAAATGTAGCATTGAATGTTACAATTTCACATAAAACCTTTTGCTTTGGTTATAAACTTTTTATAACCAAAGCAAAAGTGTATTTATATATTGAATTTAAGCAGAGAGATACCATAATACGTGTGAAAGTGCTACAATAGATAGCGAAATTGTATTGTTATATTATGTAGTGTTTATTTAACGTGATATGGACCATGAGCTTATTGTGTAGTGGCACTTTGAATTTCATCATGCTATGATAATTAAGCGAATGAATAAACAAATTGATAATGGTTGAACGTTTTGTGGAAGTTTTGAAATTTCAAAATGCTTCTTTTGCGTTTAACTCTTTTTATTGTGTGTTCATAACAAATACTAGGATACAAGCGGTTTTTAACCAAATACTAAATTATTAAACAGGAGTGAACATAATGAGTGATCGTGTAAGAGTCAGATATGCACCAAGTCCAACAGGTTATTTGCATATTGGTAATGCAAGAACTGCATTATTTAACTATCTATTTGCAAAACATTATGACGGAGATTTTGTAATTCGAATTGAAGATACAGATAGTAAGCGTAACCTTACTGATGGTGAATCATCTCAATTTGAAAATTTAAAATGGTTAGGTATTGAATGGGATGAATCTATAGACAAAGATAAAGGTTATGGACCTTATCGTCAGTCTGAGCGTGCTGAAATTTACAATCCACTTATTCAACAACTGTTAGATGAAGATAAAGCATATAAATGTTATATGACGGAAGAAGAATTAGAAGCAGAACGTCAACAACAAATTGAACGTGGTGAAATGCCTCGTTATGGTGGTAAACATGCTCACTTAACAGAAGAGGAACGTCAACGATTTGAAGCAGAAGGGCGTAAACCATCGATTCGTTTCCGTGTACCTCAAGATACAACATTCTCTTTTGATGACATGGTGAAAGGCGAAATTTCATTTGATTCAAACAATATTGGGGATTGGGTAATCGTTAAGAAGGATGGTGTACCAACATATAACTTCGCCGTTGCGGTTGATGACCATTTTATGGAAATTTCTGATGTAATTCGTGGTGATGACCATATTTCTAATACACCTAAGCAAATAATGATATATGAAACATTCGGTTGGGAAGTACCACGTTTTGCTCATATGTCACTAATCGTTAATGAAGAACGTAAGAAATTAAGTAAGCGCGATGGACAAATTCTACAATTTATCGAGCAATATCGTGACCTTGGTTATTTACCAGAAGCATTGTTTAACTTTATAACATTATTAGGTTGGTCTCCTGAAGGTGAAGATGAAATTTACTCACCTGAAGAATTTATCAAAATTTTCGATGAAAAACGTTTATCAAAATCTCCAGCATTTTTCGATAAACAAAAATTGGCATGGGTAAACAACCAATATATGAAACAAAAAGATACAGATACAGTATTTGAGTTAGCTTTACCTCATTTAATTAAAGCAGAATTACTACCTGAAAATCCAAGTGAAGAAGACTTGATTTGGGGCCGTAAACTTGTTGAACTATATCAAAAAGAAATGAGTTATGCTGGTGAAATTGTACCACTATCTGAGCTGTTTTTCCGTGACGAAGAAATATTAGGTGATGATGAGCAGGAAATTATCAACGGCGAACAAGTACCTGAATTGATGTCACATTTATATAGTAAATTAGAAGCTTTAGAACCATTTGAAGCTGCGGAAATCAAACAAACAATTAAAGCTGTTCAAAAAGAAACAGGCATTAAAGGTAAACAATTATTTATGCCAATTCGTGTGGCAGTGACTGGTCAAATGCATGGTCCAGAACTTCCGAATACTATTGAAGTATTAGGAAAAGATAAAGTGTTATCAAGATTGAAACAATACGTCTAAATGTAACTGTACTAAAGCTGTAGTTTGATAGTGAATAATGTGAATATTATACTTGAAAAATTACATCAAACGGCATATTATTAAAATGAATTACCAAAAGGATTAGTAGATATTGAACAATGTAAAGAGAGTGTGCGGTGCTGTGAGCGCATCATTGTATTTATTGAATGCACCTTTAGGTTAAGAATTGAATTAGCATTGATGAGAATATAAGTTGTCTTATTTTATTGAGTTTGATAAATGATTTAAGGCGTTATCTTATAGAAAATGAGAGTGGAACCGTGCAAAAGCGCCTCTAACAGTTGAGTTAGGGGTGCTTTTTTTGGTAGGGAGGTAGCAATCTTGTTTAAGATTTTAAAAAGAGTAAAAGATGATGTGAATATGGTGTTTGAACAAGATCCGGCAGCACGTAGTACATTAGAAGTCATTACTTCTTATGCGGGTATACATGCAGTTTGGAGTCATTTAATCGCACATGAGTTATATAAAAAGAAAAAATATGTTATAGCAAGATTAATCTCTCAAGTGACGAGATTTTTTACAGGTATTGAAATTCATCCTGGTGCTCAAATTGGCAGAAGGCTATTTATTGACCATGGTATGGGTGTAGTGATAGGGGAGACTTGCCGTATTGGAGATAATGTTACGATTTATCAAGGTGTGACATTAGGAGGTACGGGTAAAGAGAAAGGTAAGCGCCACCCAGATATTGGAGATAATGTTTTAATCGCTGCTGGTGCAAAGGTATTAGGAAATATTAAAATTGAATCAGATGTGAATATTGGAGCGAATTCGGTTGTGTTAGAGTCGGTGCCAAGTTACTCAACTGTAGTAGGTATACCGGGGCATATTGTAAAACAAGACGGTAGACGCATCGGTAAAACGTTCGATCATAGAAATTTACCAGATCCAATTTATGAGCAATTAAAAGAGTTAGAGAAACAACTTGAGAAAACGAGAAATGGAGAGATACAAGATGATTACATTATATAATACGCTAACACGTCAAAAAGAGACGTTCGAGCCTATTGAACCAGGTAAGGTTAAAATGTATGTTTGTGGACCTACTGTATATAATTATATACACATTGGAAATGCTAGACCGGCTATAAATTATGATGTAGTAAGAAGATACTTCGAATATCAAGGTTATGAAGTCGTTTATGTTTCAAACTTCACGGATGTTGATGATAAATTAATTAAGCGTTCAAAAGAATTGAACGAACCTGTTCCAGATATTGCTGATCGTTATATCAAAGCATTCCATGAAGATGTTGGTGCATTAAATGTGAAGAAGGCAACTTCTAATCCACGTGTTATGAATCATATGGACGATATTATTCAATTTATTAAAGATTTAGTAGATGAAGGTTATGCTTATGAAAGCGGAGGCGACGTTTACTTTAGAACTAGAAAGTTTGAAGGGTATGGCAAATTAAGTCATCAATCACTAAATGATCTAAAAGTTGGTGCGCGCATTGAGCAAGGTGAACAGAAAGAAGATGCATTAGACTTCACACTATGGAAAAAAGCTAAAGCTGGTGAAATTAGTTGGGATAGTCCATTTGGTGAAGGAAGACCAGGTTGGCATATCGAGTGTTCAGTTATGGCTTATCATGAGCTAGGTGCAACGATTGATATTCACGCTGGGGGTAGTGATTTACAATTCCCACACCATGAAAATGAAATTGCACAATCTGAAGCACATAACCATGAACCATTTGCAACATATTGGATGCACAATGGCTTTATTAATATTGACAATGAAAAAATGAGTAAATCATTAGGTAACTTTGTGTTAGTACATGATATCATCAAACAAATTGACCCTGATGTATTACGTTTCTTTATGATTAGCGTACATTACAGAAGTCCTATTAATTATAATATGGAGCTTGTAGAAGCGGCTAAAAGTGGTTTAGAACGTATCAGAAATAGCTATGAAGCGATTATAGAAAGAGAAGCTATAGCAACAGATGTTAAAGAACAAACGGATTATATTGAGGCCATAGACAAAGTGCTCGTGCAATTTGAAACAGTCATGAATGATGATTTTAATACTGCAAATGCAATTACTGCGTGGTATGATCTTGCGAAGTTAGCTAATAAATACGTTTTGGAAAACACAACATCAGTTGCAGTAATAGAACGTTTTAAAGCGGTATATCAAATTTTCAGTGATGTACTAGGCGTGCCATTAAAAGGTAAAGAAGCAGATGTGTTATTAGATGCAGACATCGAAGCATTGATTGAAGAAAGAAATAATGCAAGAAAAAATAAAGATTTTACACGTGCAGATGAGATTCGTGATGAGTTAAAAGCGCAAAATATTATTTTAGAAGACACGGCACAAGGTGTGAGATTTAAGCGAGGCTAATATGGACAATAAATTATTAAACCCTTTAACTTTAGCTTATATGGGAGACGCAGTATTAGATCAACATGTAAGAGAATATATCGTCTTGAAATTAAAAGCTAAACCAAACCGTTTACATCAAGAAGCAAAGCGATATGTTTCGGCGAAGAGTCAAGCACAAACATTAGAACGACTCATGGAAGCAAATTGGTTTAGTGAAGTGGAAAAAGATGTTGTGCGTAGAGGTAGAAATGCCAAAAGTTATACGAAAGCTAAAAATACAGATATACAGACTTATAGAAAAAGTTCAGGTTTAGAAGCGGTAATCGGGTATTTATATTTAGAGAAAGAAAATGATAGATTATATGCATTATTACAATATATTGTTCAATGCGTAGACGAAAGGAAGTGATACTGTGGAAGATATCGTTATCGTAGGGCGACACGCAGTGAAAGAGGCCATAGTCTCAGGACATACAATTAATAAGATTTTAATCCAAGACACGATTAAAAAAGGTCAAATTAATGAAATTTTAAAACAAGCGAATAGTAAGAAAATTATCGTTCAAAGTGTACCAAAATCTAAAATCGATAGCTTGTCTGACTCGCCGCACCAAGGGGTAGCAGCATATATTGCACCTTACGAATATGCCGATTTTGATGCATTTTTAGCACAACAACAAGAAAAAGAAACGTTATCTACAGTATTAATTTTAGATGGACTAGAAGATCCACATAACTTAGGTTCTATATTAAGAACGGCTGATGCATCAGGTGTTGACGGCGTTATTATTCCTAAGCGACGTTCAGTAGCTCTAACACAAACAGTAGCAAAAGCTTCAACTGGAGCAATACAACATGTTCCTGTCATGAGAGTAACAAATTTAGCGCAGACAATAGAAGCGTTGAAAGAAAGTGGATACTGGGTAGTCGGCGCAGAAGCTGAAAATGCAACCGATTATCGTGAAATGGATGCTGGCATGCCTTTAGCAATCGTAATTGGTAGTGAGGGTCAGGGCATGAGCAGACTTGTTAAAGATAAATGCGACTTTTATATCAAGATTCCTATGGTGGGACATGTGAACAGTTTGAATGCATCAGTAGCTGCAAGTCTAATGATGTATGAAGTATATCGTAAGCGTAACCAGATTGGAGATAAGGCATGAAAGATCGTTACTTAATTGTCGATGGTTACAATATGATAGGACAGTCTCCGGAACTCAGTCGTCTATCTAAAGAAAATTTAGGAGAAGCGCGTGAGCAATTACTAACTGCCATTGCGAACTATAATGCAGTAATTGCTGATGAAGTGGTGTGTGTGTTTGATGCTTATGAGCAAGCAGGCGCGCATTCAGAGTATATGTACCATGGCGTTAAAGTGATTTTCACAAAGGAAAAAGAAACAGCGGATAGCTATATTGAACGTTATGTTTATGATTTGTATGACAAGCACACACGTCATATTACAGTTGTTACAAGTGATATGAGTGAACAACATGCAATTTTTGGAGCAGGCGCTTATCGTATTTCTTCAAGAGAAATGTGGCGAGACCTAAGGGAAAATGAAATCACGGTTTCAAAAGAGCTTGAGGGCTTTAATGAACAAAAACCTCGTACAAGAATCGAACTGTCTCATGAAATACTTGAAGAATTTGAAAAATTAAGACGTGGCGATAATGATAAAGACTAATAGTGCAAGTTGATTTGTCTTAGGTATGCTGTGTATTCTATGATTACTTAACTAATCATGAAAGGATGCATAAATGTCTAGAAACATCAAAGATTATAATGTTGGACAATGGCAAAAGGGCAAGATAACACAAGAAGATTTTGCTATTTTTATTGAACAGGTGAAAAGTTATATTTCAAAAAGGATGAACCATTATTCTATACATCCTAATGATCGTGAAGATATGTGTCAGGAAGTCCTTTTGAAATTATTTTTAGTTTTAAATTATTTTGATTTTAAAAAAAGTACGCCTATTGAACATTATATTAATCGAATCATCAAGCATGTTAAATGTGATTATGTAAGAGCGAAATTCAATAGAATTAAACGGCAAGATGCTTTGATACAAACATATACAACAAAGCATCAAATGGCGCTATTAGATTCTTGTCTTGAAACAAATTTATTAGTAAACGAGAAAATTGATTGCGTTTATAGCATGCTAACAAAATTTACAGATTTAGAACGCACAATAATGCAGTATATTTTACAAGACTATAAACCTAAAGAAATTGCCAGAATTTTAAAGATAGAAGTTAAAGTGGTTTACAATGCAATTCAACGTTGTAAAATGAAACTTAAGCAAAGTATTAAAGATAATGATTAGCAGAGCAAATCGTAAATCATATAAGGCATTAAAAGAGTGTTCAAGCGTTTTTCCTATAGGGATGACAATTGACAATTGACTTGTATTTTATGTATAGTAGATTGGTATTATAATGAGTAAGGTGAGTAAAATGAAAAAAGTGCCATTGAGTTGTGAAGTTTGTGGAAATAGGAATTATAATGTTCCAAAACAAAGTAACCTTACATCAAGATTGGAATTGAAAAAGTATTGTCCAAGATGTAATGCGCATACGTTGCATAAGGAATCGAAGTAAATTAGTGATGTGACGAAGTTTAATCGAGTGAATATATCATACCAACTAAGTTGAGGTATTGTATTTGCTTGGTTTTGTAGTAAGGAATAAGCAAATAAGGAATAAAGAAATCACACGGAGGTCTTATAGATGGCTAAAAAAGAGAATTTCTTCCAAGGCGTTAAGTCAGAAATGGAAAAGACAAGTTGGCCAACCAAAGAAGAATTATTTAAGTACACAGTCATTGTTGTAGCTACAGTAGTATTTTTCTTAGTGTTCTTCTATGCCTTAGACTTAGGAATTGGTAAAATTATAGAGTTAATTAAATAGATAGGAGTGACGACATGTCTGAAGAAGTTGGCGCAAAGCGTTGGTATGCTGTGCATACTTATTCCGGGTATGAAAATAAAGTTAAGCAAAATTTAGAAAAACGTGTTGAATCTATGAATATGACTGAACAAATATTCAGAGTTGTGATACCAGAAGAAGAAGAAACACAAGTAAAAGAAGGTAAAGCAAAGACACTGACTAAAAAAACATTCCCTGGTTATGTATTGGTTGAACTTGTTATGACCGATGAATCATGGTATATCGTAAGAAATACGCCAGGTGTTACTGGTTTTGTTGGATCAGCTGGTGCTGGCTCAAAACCCAATCCACTGTTGCCAGAAGAGGCTCGTTTTATCTTAAAACAAATGGGCATGAAAGAAAAAACAGTTGATGTGCAAATTGATTTAGGTGAACAAGTGAGAATCAAATCTGGTCCATTTGCGAACCAAGTTGGTGAAGTTCAAGAAATTGAAGTTGAAAAATACAAATTAACTGTACTTGTAGACATGTTTGGTAGAGAGACACCAGTAGAAGTCGAATTTGATCAAATAGAAAAATTATAAAGTAATTGCTGTAATACAAGAGCAAGGTCTTGCATAAGAACACCTAAGACATAAAATGTCTAAGGTAGAAGAAGGAATACAAGAGCAGGCTCTTGCATAAGAACACCTAAGACATAAAATGTCTAAGTTGTTCTAAAAATTAACTATTGATTTAATATATGGTTAGATGTTATAATACTGTGGTCGCGCTTTTAGAGCGTTCATTTCGTCACGAAATGTAGAAGAGTGGGAGGGCAAAACTTAGTCCTGTGACCACATCACGATATCAAGGAGGTGCACATCGTGGCTAAAAAAGTAGAAAAAGTAGTTAAATTACAAATTCCTGCAGGTAAAGCAAATCCAGCACCACCAGTTGGACCAGCATTAGGTCAAGCAGGTGTGAATATTATGGGATTCTGTAAGGAATTCAACGCACGTACGCAAGAGGATGCAGGTTTAATCATCCCAGTTGAAATCAGTGTATATGAAGATCGTTCATTTACATTTATCACAAAAACACCACCAGCTCCAGTATTACTTAAAAAAGCAGCTGGTATTGAAAAAGGTTCAGGCGAACCTAACAAAAATAAAGTTGCTACAGTAACTAAAGATCAAGTACGTGAAATTGCTAACTCAAAAATGCAAGATTTAAATGCTGCTGACGAAGAAGCAGCTATGCGTATTATCGAAGGTACTGCACGTAGCATGGGTATTACAGTTCAATAATAAATTAAATGATTTATAGATAGACGTATAGAAGCAGATGACAGAAAATGACAAACATGATGACAGCGTTCAATATTGTCGTAATATGAGGTGAAATGTCATTTATTTGGGAAGTGATTCCTACGATAAAATACACTTTTAAACCTCACTGTTATCTGCTCTTAACTTGCAAAAGCAAGTAAACGTGGGAGGAAATTCCGCTAAAACCACTAAAGGAGGAACATGAAATGGCTAAAAAAAGCAAAAGATATCAAGAAGTAGCTAGCAAAATTGACCGCCAAAAACAATATTCTGTTGAAGAAGCTGTTGAACTAGCTAAAGAAACAAGTATCGCTAACTTTGACGCATCAGTTGAAGTTGCATTCCGTTTAGGGATTGATACTCGTAAAAATGATCAACAAATCCGTGGCGCAGTAGTATTACCAAATGGTACTGGTAAGTCACAAAGTGTATTAGTATTCGCAAAAGGTGATAAAGCATCTGAAGCAGAAGCTGCTGGTGCAGACTTCGTTGGCGAAGGTGAATACGTAGAAAAAATCCAACAAGGTTGGTTCGACTTTGACGTAGTAGTAGCTACACCAGATATGATGGGTGAAGTTGGTAAATTAGGTCGTGTATTAGGACCTAAAGGTTTAATGCCAAACCCTAAAACTGGAACAGTTACAATGGACGTTAAAAAAGCTGTTGAAGAAATTAAAGCTGGTAAAGTTGAATACCGTGCTGAAAAATCAGGTATTGTTCATGCATCAATTGGTAAAACATCATTTGATACTGACAAACTTGTTGAAAACTTGAAGACTTTACAAGACGTATTAGCTAAAGCTAAACCAGCGTCATCTAAAGGTACTTACTTCAAATCAATCACAGTAACTACAACTATGGGACCTGGAATTAAAGTTGACGGTTCAACTTTCTAATTTCCGACTCATATTATAATAAAAAAATTCAAGGCTATCGCAGATTGCAATAGTCTTGAAATTTAATATTGACTTTAATTAGTATAAGGTTTATATTGATTAATGTATTATTTTACCTAAGACAGTAGGAGTTAGTGATAACTTAAAATTTGATCCTACCGAGGCTAAAATTGACTTGAACGTGATTATTTTAGAACTTTCAAGCACTTTTTGCCATGGGTAGAAAGTGCTTTTTTTATTGAGTGTAGTCAATAGATTGTATAATCTAAGGTTGCTCAAGATTAAAAGCACCAAATAAAATTTATGGAGGTGTCTAAATGTCTGCTATCATCGAATCAAAAAAACAAGAAGTTGATACAATTACTGAACAACTTAAAAATTCAGTCTCAACAGTAATCGTTGACTATCGTGGTCTTACTGTTTCTGAAGTAACTGAATTACGTTCACAATTACGTGAAGCTGGTGTTGAATACAAAGTATTGAAAAACACTATGGTTCGTCGTGCAGCTCAACAAGCTGGTATCGAAGGTTTAGATGAGCACTTAGTAGGTCCTACAGCAGTTGCAACTTCAACTGAAGATGTAGTTGCTCCAGCTAAAGTACTTGCTAAATTTGCAAACGAACATGAAGCTTTAGAAATTAAAGTTGGTGTTATGGAAGGCGAAGTTATTTCAGCTGAAGAAGTTAACACAGTTGGTACTTTACCATCACACGACGGTCTTGTTTCTATGCTACTATCTGTATTACAAGCTCCAGTCCGCAACTTCGCTTATGCAGTTAAAGCTGTTGGAGAAAACAAAGAAAACGAAGAAAGCGCTGAATAATTGCGCATAACAATTAAAAAAATGGAGGAATATTAAAATGGCTAATCATGAACAAATCATTGAAGCAATTAAAGAAATGTCAGTTTTAGAATTAAACGACTTAGTTAAAGCAATCGAAGAAGAATTTGGTGTAACTGCAGCAGCTCCAGTAGCAGCAGCAGGCGCAGCAGGTGGCGGAGACGCTGCAGCAGAAAAAACAGAATTCGACGTAGAATTAACTTCTGCTGGTTCATCTAAAATCAAAGTTGTTAAAGCTGTTAAAGAAGCAACTGGTTTAGGATTAAAAGACGCTAAAGAATTAGTTGACGGAGCTCCTAAAGTTGTTAAAGAAGGTTTAGCTAAAGAAGAAGCTGAACAACTTAAAGAAGCTTTAGAAGAAGTTGGCGCTACAGTAGAATTAAAATAATTCTTGCTGGCTAACAGTTAATAATTATATATTGCAAGTTCAAAAGGTATCTTAAATTATCGCTTGCTATAGTGAAGAAGTTTAAGTTGCACTATGAACTTGAAATCTTTGAGAAATGAAAACCCCGTTATTGTAATAACGGGGTTTTATCTTATTTTATCTATATCTGTAAATTGCGAGGATACTGTGAACGCATTTATACTCATTGAAATGGGTATAGAATTAATCTAAGAATAAAGATTGAATGAGGTGTAGTCATGAGTCATTATTATGATGAAAATCCTGAAGTAGAAAGTGACGAAACGCTTTTTACGTACTCCTACAACAGCCATGACATTGAACTAATAACAGATGCAGGCGTTTTTTCGAAAGGGAAAATTGATTACGGATCTGATTTATTGGTAAGAACCTTTTTAAATGCACATCCCCCAGGCCCCACAAAAAGCATCTTAGATGTTGGTTGCGGTTATGGACCGATTGGTTTGATGATTGCAAAAATCTCCCCACATCATGAAATTACGATGATAGATGTTAATCAACGTGCGTTAGCATTGGCGAGAAAAAATAAAAAGAAAAACCAAATTGAAAATGTGGAAGTTGCAGAAAGCGATGGATTATCGAACGTTGCAGATGAATCATTTGATTTTATATTAACGAATCCACCGATAAGAGCAGGGAAAACAGTAGTACATGGTATTTTAAATGACGCTTTTAGTAAATTAAAACAAGATGGTACGCTGTATGTTGTTATACAGAAAAAGCAAGGCATGCCGTCAGCAAAGAAAAAAATGGAAGATACATTCGGTAACGTTGAAGTAGTAGAAAAAAGTAAAGGTTATTACATTTTAAGAAGTGTAAAAGGTTGATTAAAATGTCTGCTTCTGATATAGTTATAGAATGTAAAAATTTATGTTCAATAAGTGTGTACTTTTACGTTCGAAATAACATTGTATATAATATGAAATAGAAAATGGTGTCATCAGGAGTGCTACCGTTTTCTTTTTGTCTTATTATATTTGCTATTTTACTAAAAGTAAACACACAATTTTTGAGGGGTGAATCTGTTTGGCAGGTCAATTTGTCCAATATGGAAGACATCGTAAACGTAGAAACTATGCGAGAATTTCAGAGGTATTAGAATTACCAAATTTAATTGAGATTCAAACTAAGTCTTACGATTGGTTCTTAGAAGAAGGTTTATTAGAAATGTTTAGAGACATTTCTCCAATTGAAGATTTCACTGGAAATCTTTCTTTAGAGTTTGTAGATTACAGACTTGGTGAACCAAAGTATGATTTAGAGGAATCGAAAAACCGTGATACAACGTATGCAGCACCTCTACGTGTTAAAGTACGTCTAATCATCAAAGAAACTGGCGAAGTAAAAGAGCAAGAAGTGTTTATGGGTGATTTCCCATTAATGACAGATACAGGTACATTCGTAATTAACGGTGCTGAACGTGTAATCGTATCGCAATTAGTTCGTTCTCCATCCGTTTACTTCAATGAAAAACTAGACAAAAACGGAAACACAAACTTTGATGCAACAATTATTCCTAACCGTGGTGCATGGTTAGAATATGAAACTGATGCAAAAAATGTTGTTTATGTACGTATTGATAGAACTAGAAAATTACCATTAACAGTATTATTAAGAGCTTTAGGTTTCTCAACAGATCAAGAAATCGTTGATCTTTTTGGTGAAAGTGAATACTTACGTAATACATTAGAAAAAGATGGTACAGAGAATACAGATCAAGCATTGCTTGAGATTTATGAGCGTCTACGTCCTGGTGAACCACCAACAGTAGAAAATGCTAAGAGTCTATTGTATTCACGCTTCTTCGATCCAAAACGTTATGATTTAGCTAGCGTGGGTCGTTACAAAGCGAACAAAAAGTTACATTTAAAACATCGCTTATTCAATCAAAAATTAGCTGAACCAATTGTTAATGCAGAAACTGGTGAAATTGTAGCTGAAGAAGGTACAGTACTTGACCGTCGTAATTTAGACGAAATCATGGATGTATTAGAATCAAATGCAAACAGTGAAGTATTTGAATTAGAAGGTAGCATCATTGATGAACCTGTAGAAATTCAATCAATTAAAGTTTACGTGCCTAATGATGAAGAGGGCCGTACAACTACAGTGATTGGTAATGCTTTCCCAGATTCTGAAGTGAAATGTATTACACCTGCTGATATTATTGCGTCTATGTCATACTTCTTTAATTTATTAAGTGGTATTGGCTTCACTGATGATATCGACCATTTAGGTAACCGTCGTCTACGTTCAGTAGGTGAATTGTTACAAAACCAATTCCGTATTGGTTTATCAAGAATGGAACGTGTTGTACGTGAAAGAATGTCAATTCAAGATACAGATTCAATCACACCACAACAATTAATTAACATTCGCCCTGTAATTGCTTCTATCAAAGAATTCTTTGGTAGTTCACAATTATCACAATTCATGGACCAAGCGAACCCATTAGCTGAGTTGACGCACAAACGTCGTCTATCAGCATTAGGACCTGGTGGTTTAACACGTGAACGTGCTCAAATGGAAGTGCGTGACGTACATTACTCTCACTATGGCCGTATGTGTCCAATCGAAACGCCTGAGGGTCCAAATATCGGACTTATCAACTCATTATCAAGTTATGCGCGTGTGAATGAATTTGGTTTCATTGAAACACCGTACCGTAAAGTTGATATTGAAACACAATCAATTACAGAACAAATTGACTACTTAACAGCTGATGAAGAAGATAGCTATGTAGTAGCACAAGCAAACTCTGTATTAGATGAAAACGGACGTTTCGTAGAAGATGAAGTTGTTTGTCGTTTCCGTGGTAATAACACTGTTATGGCTAAAGAAAAAATGGATTATATGGATGTATCACCGAAACAAGTTGTTTCTGCTGCGACAGCATGTATTCCTTTCTTAGAAAACGATGACTCTAACCGTGCATTGATGGGTGCAAACATGCAACGTCAAGCAGTACCATTGATGAATCCTGAATCACCATTCGTTGGTACAGGTATGGAACATGTAGCTGCTCGTGACTCTGGTGCGGCGGTAGTTGCCAAACGTAAAGGTCGCGTTGAACACGTTGAATCTAATGAAATTCTTGTACGTCAACTTATCGAAGAAGATGGACAAGAATATGAAGGTGAATTAGATCGCTATCCATTAGCTAAATTCAAACGTTCAAATACAGGTACTTGTTATAACCAACGCCCAATCGTTAGCTCTGGCGACGTTGTAACTAGAGGTGAAATCTTAGCAGATGGTCCATCTATGGAACTTGGTGAGATGGCACTTGGTAGAAACGTAGTTGTTGGTTTCATGACATGGGACGGTTATAACTATGAGGATGCTGTAATCATGAGCGAACGTCTTGTTAAAGATGACGTTTATACTTCTATCCATATCGAAGAATATGAATCAGAAGCACGTGATACAAAATTAGGGCCTGAAGAAATCACTCGAGACATTCCTAATGTTTCTGAGAGTGCACTCAAAAACTTAGATGACCGTGGTATTGTATATGTAGGTGCTGAAGTTAATGATGGTGACATCTTAGTAGGTAAAGTAACGCCAAAAGGTGTAACAGAATTAACTGCAGAAGAGCGTTTATTACATGCAATCTTCGGTGAAAAAGCACGTGAAGTACGTGATACATCATTACGTGTACCTCATGGTGCAGGCGGTATTGTTCTAGATGTTAAAGTCTTTAACCGTGAAGAAGGAGATGACACATTATCTCCAGGTGTAAACCAATTAGTACGTGTATATATCGTTCAAAAACGTAAAATACACGTAGGTGATAAAATGTGTGGACGTCACGGTAACAAAGGTGTCATTTCTAAGATTGTTCCAGAAGAAGATATGCCTTATTTACCAGACGGAACACCAATTGATATCATGTTAAACCCATTAGGTGTACCATCACGTATGAATATCGGACAAGTATTAGAGCTACATTTAGGTATGGCAGCTAAAAACTTAGGTATTCACGTTGCATCACCAGTATTTGATGGTGCCAGCGACGAAGATGTTTGGTCAACTATTGAAGAAGCTGGAATGGCTCGTGACGGTAAGACTGTACTTTACGACGGACGAACAGGTGAACCATTTGATAACCGTATTTCTGTCGGCGTTATGTACATGTTGAAACTTGCACACATGGTTGATGATAAATTACACGCACGTTCAACTGGTCCATATTCACTTGTTACACAACAACCACTTGGTGGTAAAGCACAATTTGGTGGACAACGTTTCGGTGAAATGGAAGTATGGGCACTTGAAGCATACGGTGCTGCATATACACTTCAGGAAATCTTAACTTATAAATCAGATGATACAGTAGGTCGTGTTAAAACATACGAATCTATTGTTAAAGGTGAAAATATTTCTAAACCAAGTGTTCCAGAATCATTCAGAGTATTGATGAAAGAATTACAAAGTTTAGGATTAGACGTTAAGATTATGGACGAGCATGACAATGAAATTGACATGCACGATACTGAAGATGAAGACGTGGTTGAGCGTAAAGTTGATCTTCAACAAAAAGATGCTCCAGAATCACAAAAAGAAATCACTGACTAATCGCATTTAAGTTTATAAAGGTAATATCCATATCGAGTAGCCGTAATGGCACTCGATTATGGTCTTGCCATTTATCAATATAGAGCAATCAATCAATTTGCACAGCTAATCTAAATTGAAGGAGGTAGGCTCCTTGATTGATGTAAATAATTTCCATTATATGAAAATAGGACTTGCTTCACCTGAAAAAATCCGTTCATGGTCTTTTGGTGAGGTTAAAAAGCCAGAAACAATAAATTACCGTACTTTAAAACCCGAAAAAGATGGTCTTTTCTGTGAAAGAATATTCGGACCTACAAAAGATTGGGAATGTAGTTGTGGTAAATACAAACGCGTACGTTATAAAGGTATGGTTTGTGACAGATGTGGTGTAGAGGTAACAAAATCAAAAGTGCGCCGTGAAAGAATGGGACACATTGAACTTGCAGCACCTGTTTCACACATTTGGTACTTCAAAGGTATTCCAAGTCGTATGGGTCTTTTATTAGACATGTCACCAAGAGCATTAGAAGAAGTAATATACTTTGCATCTTATGTTGTTGTTAACCCAGGACCAACTGGTCTGGAGAAAAAGACATTACTTTCTGAAGCTGAATTCAGAGAATACTACGATAAATTCCCAGGACAATTCACTGCTAAAATGGGTGCCGAAGGAATCAAAGAACTACTTGAAGAAATCGATTTAGATTCTGAATTAAAATCATTACGTGATGAGTTAGAATCAGCTACTGGTCAAAGACTAACACGTGCAATTAAACGATTAGAAGTTGTTGAATCATTTAGACATTCTGGTAATAATCCAGCTTGGATGATTTTAGATGTACTTCCTATCATACCACCTGAAATCAGACCAATGGTTCAATTAGATGGTGGCCGTTTTGCTACAAGTGATTTAAACGATTTATATCGCCGTGTTATCAACCGTAATAATCGTTTGAAACGTTTATTAGACTTAGGTGCACCTGGTATCATCGTACAAAACGAAAAACGTATGTTACAAGAAGCTGTAGATGCGCTTATCGATAATGGTCGTCGTGGCCGTCCAGTGACTGGACCAGGTAACCGCCCATTAAAATCACTTTCTCATATGCTTAAAGGTAAACAAGGACGTTTCCGTCAAAACTTATTAGGTAAACGTGTTGACTACTCAGGTCGTTCAGTTATCGCAGTTGGACCAAGCTTGAAAATGTATCAATGTGGATTGCCTAAAGAAATGGCGCTAGAGTTGTTCAAACCATTCATTATGAAAGAGTTAGTTCAACGTGAGATTGCTACAAATATCAAAAATGCTAAGAGTAAAATTGAACGCATGGACGATGAAGTATGGGATGTTTTAGAAGATGTAATTAAAGAACACCCAGTATTACTTAACCGTGCGCCTACGCTTCACAGATTAGGTATCCAAGCATTTGAACCAACATTAGTAGAAGGCCGTGCTATTCGTTTACATCCACTTGTAACAACAGCGTATAATGCCGACTTTGATGGTGACCAAATGGCTGTTCACGTACCTTTATCTAAAGAAGCTCAAGCTGAAGCTCGTATGTTAATGCTTGCTGCTCAAAACATCTTGAATCCTAAAGATGGTAAACCAGTTGTTACGCCATCACAGGATATGGTATTAGGTAACTATTACTTAACACTTGAACGTAAAGAAGCAGTAAATACAGGTACAATATATAACGATACAAACGAAGTATTGAAAGCTTATGCAAATGGTTATGTACACTTACACACTCGTATTGGTGTTCATGCAAAATCATTTAACAATCCAACATTCACTGAAGAACAAAACAACAAGATTTTAACAACTTCAGTAGGTAAAGTAATCTTCAATGAAATTATTCCAGATTCATTTGCTTTCATTAACGAACCAACTCAAGCTAACTTAGAAGGTGAAACACCTGATAAATATTTCGTTACTGCAACGGAATTAGGCGAAGGTGGACTTAAAGCATACTTCGAAAATGAAGAACTAATCGAACCATTCAACAAAAAATTCTTGGGTAACATCATTGCTGAAGTCTTCAACCGTTTCAGCATTACAGATACTTCAATGATGTTAGATAGAATGAAAGATTTAGGTTTCAAATTCTCTTCTAAAGCAGGCATCACAGTGGGTGTATCTGATATCGTGGTATTACCAGACAAGAAAGATATCTTAGATGAGCATGAAAAACTTGTTGATCGAATAACAAAACAATTCAACCGTGGTTTAATCACAGAATTTGAACGTTATAATGCTGTTGTAGAAATATGGACAGACGCTAAAGATCAAATTCAAGGTGAATTAATGCAATCACTAGATAAAACAAACCCAATCTTCATGATGAGTGACTCAGGTGCCCGTGGTAACGCATCTAACTTTACACAGTTAGCTGGTATGCGTGGATTGATGGCTGCACCATCAGGTAAGATTATCGAATTACCAATCACTTCATCATTCCGTGAAGGTTTAACAGTATTAGAGTACTTTATCTCTACCCATGGTGCGCGTAAAGGTCTTGCCGATACAGCACTTAAGACTGCCGATTCAGGTTACCTTACTCGTCGTCTTGTTGACGTGGCACAAGATGTTATCGTCCGTGAAGAAGATTGTGGTACGGATAGAGGCTTACTCGTTTCTGATATTAAAGAAGGTACAGAAATGATTGAACCATTTATCGAACGTATCGAAGGACGTTATTCTAAAGAAACAGTTCGTCATCCAGAAACTGATGAAATTATTATTCGTCCAGATGAACTTATCACTGCAGACATTGCTAAACAAATTGTTGATGCAGGTCTTGAAAAAATGTATATCCGTTCTGCATTTACTTGTAACACACGTCATGGTGTATGTGAAAAATGTTACGGTAAAAACCTTGCTACTGGTGAAAAAGTTGAAGTTGGTGAAGCAGTTGGTACAATTGCTGCCCAATCAATTGGTGAGCCAGGTACACAGCTTACAATGCGTACATTCCATACAGGTGGTGTAGCAGGTAGTGATATCACGCAAGGTCTTCCTCGTATCCAAGAGATTTTCGAAGCGCGTAATCCAAAAGGACAAGCGATCATTACGGAAATCGAAGGTGTTGTGGATGACATCAAACTTGCAAAAGATCGTCAACAAGAAATCGTTATTAAAGGTGCAAATGAAACAAGATCTTATCTTGCTTCAGGTACATCTAGATTAAAAGTTGAAATCGGTCAAAGCGTTGAACGCGGAGAAGTACTTACAGAAGGTTCTATTGAGCCTAAGAACTACTTATCTGTATCAGGTTTAAATGCAACTGAGAGCTACTTACTAAAAGAAGTTCAAAAGGTTTACCGTATGCAAGGTGTGGAAATCGATGATAAACACGTTGAAGTTATGGTAAGACAAATGTTGCGTAAAGTTCGTATCATTGAAGCTGGAGATACAAAATTATTACCAGGTTCACTTGTTGATATTCATAACTTTACTGATGCAAACCGTGACGCATTTAAAGAGCGTAAACGCCCAGCAACAGCTAAACCAGTATTATTAGGTATTACGAAAGCTTCTCTTGAAACTGAAAGCTTCTTATCAGCAGCTTCATTCCAAGAAACAACTCGTGTACTTACAGATGCGGCGATTAAAGGTAAACGTGATAACTTACTTGGTCTTAAAGAGAATGTTATTATCGGTAAATTAATTCCTGCAGGTACTGGTATGAGACGTTATAGAGATGTTCAATATGACAAATCTGTACCAGCACAAGAGGAAGTTGAAACAGTTCAAACTACGGAAATGTAATTTAATGATTCAACTCAAACAAGCTGACCGAAATATAATATTTCGGTCGCTTGTTTTTTCTCTATTTTCTTAAATAAATTATGTGATAAAACGTTGACTGAATGATATAGAAGATGTTATTATTGTAAAGGTTGATGCAAGCAGAACTTTGGAGGATATATTAATGTCTAATGAAAAAGTTGCACGCTTTAACAAACAACAATATGTTGTTGGTCTTAAACAAACGCTTAAAGCTTTGAATAAAGATCAAGTTACATCATTGATAATTGCTCAAGACGTCGAAGTTCATTTATTGACTCGCGTGTTAAGCCAAATCAATCACAAAACAATACCTGTCTCATTTTTCAAAGGCAAACGCGCTTTAGGAGAATATGTAGGTATCAGTGTGAGTGCAACAATTGTTGCATGTTTGAAATGAGATTAGTAAGAATATTTCTTACTAAATTTTATTTACCCTTAAAATGAACCACCTGGATGTGTGGGATTATAAAACAGGAGAGGAGGAAACATTCAATGCCAACTATTAATCAATTGGTACGCAAACCAAGACAAAGCAAATCAAAGAAATCTGATTCACCAGCATTAAACAGAAACTTTAACAGTAAACAAAAGAAATTTACTGACTTAAATTCTCCACAAAAACGTGGCGTTTGTACTCGTGTAGGTACAATGACACCTAAAAAACCTAACTCAGCGTTACGTAAATATGCTCGTGTTCGTTTATCAAACAACATCGAAATTAATGCGTATATCCCTGGTATCGGTCATAACTTACAAGAACACAGTGTTGTACTTGTACGTGGTGGACGAGTAAAAGACTTACCTGGTGTACGTTACCACATCGTTCGTGGTGCACTTGATACTTCAGGTGTTGATGGACGTAGACAAGGACGTTCATTATACGGAACTAAAAAACCTAAAAATTAATTTTAAGATTGCGTAAATTTTCGCAACACAATTTAAAAATATACTATAATAGGAAGGGAGGATATACATTATGCCTCGTAAAGGATCAGTACCAAAAAGAGACGTATTACCAGATCCAATTCATAACTCAAAATTAGTTACAAAATTGATCAACAAAATCATGTTAGATGGTAAACGTGGAACAGCTCAAAGAATTCTTTATTCTGCTTTCGACCTAGTTCAAGAACGTAGTGGTCGTGAAGCTGTTGAAGTATTTGAAGAAGCTATCGACAACATCATGCCTGTATTAGAAGTTAAAGCTCGTCGTGTTGGTGGTTCTAACTATCAAGTACCAGTAGAAGTTCGTCCAGAACGTCGTACTACATTAGGTCTACGTTGGTTAGTTAACTATGCACGTCTTCGTGGTGAAAAAACTATGGAGGAGCGTTTAGCTAACGAAATCTTAGATGCAGCTAACAACACAGGTGGCGCAGTTAAGAAACGTGAAGACACTCACAAAATGGCTGAAGCAAATAAAGCATTCGCTCACTATCGTTGGTAGGATAGAAGCTTTCTCCCTGAGTATGTTCCGCAAGGATGGTTATCCATCAGTGGTATGTGCTTAGGGCATCGCCATATTTATAGTATTTATTCGCAGTAATACTGGAAGGAGAAAAATACATGGCTAGAGATTTTAGTTTAGAAAAAACGCGTAATATTGGTATCATGGCTCATATCGACGCTGGTAAAACAACTACGACTGAACGTATTCTTTACTATACTGGACGTATCCATAAAATTGGTGAAACGCACGAAGGTGCTTCACAAATGGACTGGATGGAACAAGAGCAAGACCGTGGTATTACAATTACATCTGCTGCAACAACAGCTCAATGGAATGACCACCGTGTAAACATTATCGATACACCAGGACACGTAGACTTCACTGTAGAAGTTGAACGTTCTTTACGTGTACTTGATGGAGCGGTAACAGTACTTGATGCACAATCAGGTGTTGAACCACAAACTGAAACAGTTTGGCGTCAAGCTACAACTTATGGTGTTCCTCGTATTGTTTTTGTAAACAAAATGGACAAATTAGGTGCTAACTTTGAATATTCTGTAAGCACTATACATGACCGTTTACAAGCAAATGCACAACCAATTCAATTACCTATTGGTGCAGAGGACGAATTTGAAGCAATCATCGACTTAGTTGAAATGAAATGTTTCAAATATACAAATGACTTAGGAACTGAAATCGAAGAGATTGAAATTCCTGCTGATCACTTAGAAAGAGCTGAAGAAGCTCGTTCAACATTAATCGAAGCTGTTGCTGAAACTAGCGACGAATTAATGGAAAAATATCTTGGTGACGAAGCAATCAGTAATGATGAATTAAAAGCTGCTATCCGTAAAGCGACTACTGATGTAGAATTCTACCCAGTACTTGTTGGTACAGCATTTAAAAATAAAGGTGTTCAATTAATGCTTAACGCAGTAATTGACTACTTACCATCTCCATTAGATGTTAAGCCTATTGTTGGTCATCGTTCTGAAACACCAGACGAAGAAGTTATCGCGAAAGCTGATGACAGTGCTGAGTTTGCTGCTTTAGCATTTAAAGTTATGACTGACCCTTATGTTGGTAAATTAACTTTCTTCCGTGTTTATTCAGGTACTTTAACTTCAGGTTCTTATATTAAGAACTCTACGAAAGGTAAACGTGAACGTGTAGGTCGTTTACTACAAATGCACGCTAACTCTCGTCAAGAGTTAAATACTGTATACGCTGGAGATATCGCTGCAGCAGTTGGTCTTAAAGATACTGGTACAGGTGATACTTTATGTGGTGAGAAGAATGACATTATCTTGGAATCAATGGAATTCCCAGAACCAGTTATTCACTTATCAGTAGAACCTAAATCAAAAGCTGACCAAGATAAAATGACTACAGCTTTAGTTAAATTACAAGAAGAAGATCCAACTTTCCACGCTTCTACAAATGAAGAAACTGGACAAGTTATCATCGGCGGTATGGGTGAACTTCACTTAGATATCTTAGTTGACCGTATGAAGAAAGAATTTAACGTTGAATGTAATGTTGGTGCACCAATGGTTTCATATCGTGAAACATTCAAATCAACAGCACAAGTTCAAGGTAAATTTGCTCGTCAATCAGGTGGACGTGGACAATATGGTGACGTTAAAATTGAATTCTCACCTAACGAAACTGGTGCAGGATTTGAATTCGAAAACGCTATCGTTGGTGGTGTAGTTCCTCGTGAATACATTCCATCAGTTGAAGCTGGTCTTGTAGACGCTATGGATAATGGTGTATTAGCTGGATATCCATTAATCGATGTTAAAGCTAAATTATATGATGGTTCATACCATGATGTCGATTCATCAGAAATGGCCTTCAAAATTGCTGCATCTTTAGCACTTAAAGAAGCTGCTAAAAAATGTGAACCAGTTATCTTAGAACCAATGATGAAAGTAACAATCGAAATGCCTGAAGAATACATGGGTGATATCATGGGTGACGTAACATCTCGTCGTGGACGTGTTGATGGTATGGAACCTCGTGGTAATGCACAAGTTGTTAACGCTTATGTACCACTTTCAGAAATGTTTGGTTATGCAACATCATTACGTTCAAACACTCAAGGTCGTGGTACTTACACTATGTACTTCGATCATTATGCAGAAGTTCCTAAATCAATCTCTGAAGAAATCATCAAGAAAAACAGTGGTAACAAATCTGAATAATTGATTCACTTTCAGTGAATTAGAGTACATTGTGTACTCTGTGGTTTTATCAATTGATTTTTTGGGAAAAATGCATTATAAAGGTACTATATGGATAGTACTTATCCCGTAACATAAATTATTTTCTCATGATGGTGAGAAACTGTCATGAGAGATAAATTTTAATATTAATTTTCTAAAAGAATAGGAGAGATTTTATAATGGCTAAAGAAAAATTTGATCGCTCAAAAGAACATGCCAATATTGGTACTATCGGTCACGTTGACCATGGTAAAACTACTTTAACAGCTGCTATCGCAACTGTATTAGCAAAAAATGGTGACTCTGTAGCACAATCATATGACATGATTGACAACGCTCCAGAAGAAAAAGAACGTGGTATTACTATTAATACTTCTCACATTGAGTACACTACTGAAAAACGTCACTATGCTCACGTTGACTGCCCAGGACACGCTGACTATGTTAAAAACATGATCACTGGTGCTGCACAAATGGACGGAGCTATCTTAGTAGTATCTGCTGCTGACGGTCCAATGCCACAAACTCGTGAACACATTCTTTTATCACGTAACGTTGGTGTTCCAGCATTAGTAGTATTCTTAAACAAAGTTGACATGGTTGACGATGAAGAATTATTAGAATTAGTTGAAATGGAAGTTCGTGACTTATTAAGCGAATATGACTTCCCTGGTGACGATGTACCAGTTATCTCTGGTTCAGCATTAAAAGCTTTAGAAGGCGATGCTGACTATGAGCAAAAAATCTTAGACTTAATGCAAGCTGTTGATGACTATATTCCAACTCCAGAACGTGATTCTGACAAACCATTCATGATGCCAGTTGAGGACGTATTCTCAATCACTGGTCGTGGTACTGTTGCTACAGGCCGTGTTGAACGTGGTCAAATCAAAGTCGGTGAAGAAATCGAAATCATCGGTATGCAAGAAGAATCAAGCAAAACAACTGTTACTGGTGTAGAAATGTTCCGTAAATTATTAGACTACGCTGAAGCTGGTGACAACATTGGTGCATTATTACGTGGTGTTTCACGTGAAGATATCCAACGTGGTCAAGTTTTAGCTGCTCCTGGTACTATTACACCACATACAAAATTTAAAGCGGAAGTTTACGTTTTATCTAAAGATGAAGGTGGACGTCATACTCCATTCTTCACTAACTACCGCCCACAATTCTACTTCCGTACTACTGACGTAACTGGTGTTGTTAATTTACCAGAAGGTACTGAAATGGTTATGCCTGGCGATAACGTTGAAATGAATGTTGAATTAATTTCACCAATCGCTATCGAAGATGGTACTCGTTTCTCTATCCGTGAAGGTGGACGTACTGTAGGATCAGGCGTTGTTACTGTAATTAACGAATAATCACTATTTTATAGTGTTTTAAGAGTCTCCTAAGGGAGGCTCTTTTTTTTATTGAATCCCTTACCTCAATAGAGGTGGGGGTCTTAATACAATAGCAAAGCTTTTATAAACATAAATATATTTTTAATATGTGTAACTATTGAACCTTTTACGTTTGAGATAATTGCTTAAAAGTGATTAATTACGTAACGAGAGATGGTTTTATCTTATTGAAAGAATTACATTAAAAATGGCTAATCTCGCATAAATGAGATTAGCCGAAAATTGAATTATTCATTTATCTAGTTGACTGGGTGCAGTTCAATCTATAGGTTTCAATTGCTTACTAAATGTGAATAAGCTGTATTGTTCAATATTTAATATAGTTCTGTATTATTTTTCACCAGTTTTAAATACATTTTCTAACTCTAAAATTTTCAAGAATTCACTGACTGCATATTTCATTGCTTTTTCATCGATATTAAAGTAAGGACTGTGATGTGGGTAATCCGAATTTTTTTCAGGGTTTCCACAGCCTGTTAAGAAAAACGCGCCAGGACGAACTTTTAAATAGTGTGAGAAATCTTCACCAACCATCATTAAATCAGATTCATTGTATCTTAAATTAATATCGTTTGCTGCTTGCTTCACGACTTCATAGCAACTTGGATTATTGTGTACAGGCAGATAGCCTTTGATATAATCTAATGAATATTCTATATCATTTGCAACGGCTAATCCTTGAAGTAATTTATCCATTTTATTGATAATATGATCTTGTATTGTTGTATCAAAAGTACGAACAGTACCTCTACAATAAGCAGAATCAGCGATAACATTATCTGCAGAACCTGCTTGAATCATTCCGAAACTAAGCACAGCTTGCTTAACAGGATCAATAGTTCGAGAAATAATTTTTTGTGAACTCATGATAAATTCAGCCAAAATTACGACCGGATCAATTGTTTCATGAGGCTTAGCGCCATGTCCTCCGCGACCATGAATTGTAATATTAAATTCATCCGGGGAGGCCATCATTGCACCTGGACGAGAATAGATTGTACCAGTTGGGTAACCACTCCATAAATGATTTCCATATATTCTATCTACATCTTGTAAGCAACCATCATCAATCATTTCTTGAGATCCACCTGGCATGATTTCCTCACCGTATTGGAAAATTAAAACAACGTTACCATTTAACTTATTTAAATGGGCTTCTAGAATTTCAGCTACTGCAAGTAAGATGGCTGTATGCCCATCATGCCCACATGCATGCATTGCACCTGGATTCTTTGATTTATATTCAACATCCGTCAATTCATCTATAGGTAAGGCATCAAAGTCAGCTCTTAATGCAATTGTCGGGCCATCACCATGACCTTTGAATTTTGCGACGATACCATTTCGTCCCACAGGTGTTCGAACCTCACATGATAATTGACTAAGTTGGTTCATTATAAAATCATGTGTGTGATATTCTTCGAAAGATAATTCAGGATATTGATGCAGATAACGACGTACTTGTACCATTCTATTTTCTTTTTCGTTTGCTAGTTGAAACCAATCAAACAACTTCAACCCTTCTTCCATTACTTTTTATCTAGTATACCATTTAAAAAGTACAAGCAATAGTTACAATTAATTTATGGGTAAATAAGACGTGTTTAAATACAGTATGTAAAGGCATTGTTCTACTTCCCTCAACATAAAAAATAGGTTATGATTGATTTAACACAAAGACAATTCAAAGGGGGACTTGCAGTGGTACAATCACTACATGGCTTTTTAGATGAAAATATTCAATATTTGAAAGATAACGGTTTATACAATGAAATTGATACAATCGAAGGTGCAAATGGACCAGAAATTAATATCAACGGGAAATCATATATCAACTTGTCTTCAAATAACTATTTAGGACTAGCAACAGATGAGACTTTGAAACAAGCGGCTAAGGATGCAATTGATACACATGGCGTAGGTGCTGGTGCAGTACGTTCGATCAATGGAACATTAGACTTACATGATGAATTAGAAACAACGTTAGCAAAGTTTAAAGGTACTGAGGCAGCTATAGCCTATCAATCAGGTTTCAATTGTAATATGGCGGCAATTTCAGCTGTAATGAATAAAAATGATGCTATACTTTCAGATGAATTGAACCATGCTTCAATTATTGATGGCTGTCGTTTATCTAAAGCAAAGATTATTCGTGTTAATCACTCAGACATGGATGATTTGAGAGCGAAAGCAAAAGAAGCAGTGGAATCTGGTCAATATAATAAAGTAATGTATATCACTGATGGTGTATTTAGTATGGATGGAGATGTTGCTAAATTACCAGAAATTGTTGAAATTGCAGAAGAATTTGATTTAATCACATATGTTGATGATGCTCATGGTTCTGGTGTGATGGGCAATGGTGCTGGTACGGTGAAACATTTCGGTCTACAAGATAAGATTGACTTCCAAATAGGTACACTATCTAAAGCAATCGGAGTTGTCGGTGGTTATGTGGCTGGCACACAATCATTGATTGATTGGTTAAAAGCACAATCAAGACCATTTTTATTCTCAACTTCTTTAGCTCCTGGTGATACAAAGGCAATCACTGAAGCAGTTAAGAAACTAATGGCATCAACGGAATTACATGATAAACTTTGGGATAATGCAAATTATCTTAAAGCAGGATTGAAAGAATTAGGATTTGATATTGGTGTTTCAGAAACTCCAATCACACCAGTGATTATTGGGGATGAAAAGGAAACACAATCATTTAGTAGTCGATTAAAAGAAGAAGGCGTATATGTTAAATCAATCGTATTCCCTACAGTTCCAAAAGGTACTGGCCGTGTGCGTAATATGCCAACTGCTGCACATACCAAAGCAATGTTAGACGATGCTTTAGCTGCATTTGAAAAAGTAGGCAAAGAAATAGGTATTATTAAATAACAAATTTAATCATTGAGTCATGGTTAATTAATAATTAAATGATTTAAAAAAGCAACCTGTACATCGTTAATGATGCTACAAGTTGCTTTTTATATTATTTATATTTATCGTAAGTTGCTTTATTTTTTTCTAATAATTCTGCACGTCGTTGCTTATTTTGTAGAAATGGAATTGCAAACCATAAGATATGCAACATACTTGCCAAAATAATTACAATAATTGGTATAAATACTTCAATAATACTAATATCTACGATAAAAGATATAATGACAAATGCTGTAATCGAAGGTAAGGCACTTACAACTACAACGGTTAACAACACAAATTGTAATACCTGTGTTGCTGTTGTGCTAAAGATATCAAGTATTAAAATACCAATATAGAATAAAGTAATGATTATCAAAAGGCCGATAATCCATCCTGCTGAAAGACCACTCTGACTTTCGATATGTTTTTGGTATGGTGTCAACATTGGTAAGATAAATAAAAACATTGTCGATAGCCATGATAATATGCCAAAGAATACAAAAAATATTTTAGATGTATTACTGTTCATAAGTAACACCCTCCTTCATATACCAACCACTTTGTTAAAGTTTCAACTACTGTCGTTGTATGCTAAAGGGACACTTTGTTTAAGGATTTTATGATGGCGCTCTCATTAATTTATATACCCGCATTACAAATATTTAACGCAAATATAAATTAAAGGGAGCTTTGTTTTCTTTTAGTATCTATATGTATTATGATATGTACAAAGTCATTATAGAAAAAAGATAATAACAGTTAATGCTTGTGAATTTAAAGTGATAATATCGCGGGAAAAGGCTGATGATAATTGAAGAAAAATTTAAGGTTGCAATTCACAACACAACGGCTTATCATAAGACCGTTGGAAGAAAAAGATTACGAAACTTGGCTGTCTGGATTTACAAATCGAAGACCAGCACAACATAGATTTGATGATGGTCAAATAGATATGTCTGAAGCAACGTTACCATGGTTTGCTGCTCTTGTTGAGAAACAGAAACAGTCGATACTTGAAGACGATTTGTATATTTTCGGAATTTTTGACAAAGCCACTTCAGCACATATTGGAATGCTAGATTTAAAGAAATTAAGTAGAGATGAATTTCAATGGGCAGAGATTGGCTATTTTATTCATAATCAATATTGGCGTGAGGGATATGGGACAGAAGCAGTGTCTGAGTTAATTAAACAAGCTAGAGATAATTTTAAGTTTCATCGATTAGAAGCACATATTGACTTAGGTAATATACCTTCACAAAGATTAGTTGAAAAGTTAGGTTTTCAATTTGAGTGTGTTCGAAAAGGATTTATATTCCAAAACGGGAAATGGACTGATCAACAGGTTTATTATCAAAACTTGCATGATGCGTCCTTAAATATTTAAAGGTGTGGAAAGGAGCGTTGACATGGTTGAATTTAGAGAGTTAACTATGGGTGATGAATCTTTATACTGTGATTACATGAGTGAATGGATTGATCATGATGAGGAAATTGTACCAGTAGCAACGAATATTACTAGGTATGAAAACTTTGAGGCATTGGTACACGAATTAGCTGATAACAAATCTCGTGATACTCAAATTGATAATACGACATTGTTTTTAATTGATGAAAATGAAATTATTGGGGCAGCAAACATTCGTCACGATTTAAATGATAAATTGAAACGTATTGGTGGCCATATTGGGTATGGTATCCGTAAGAAATATCGTGGTAAAGGATATGGAAATAAGATTTTAAAGAAATCATTAGATTATCTGTCACGTATCGGCGTTCAAGAGGCATTAGTTACTTGTGACGAAACGAACAAAGCATCAGCAGCAGTGATTAAGCATAATGGAGGCGAAGAAATTGAACCTTCATTATTAGATGATGGCACAGTGATTCGCAGATTCCAAATTGAAATTAGTTAAGGCATAGCAAATGCTCAAAATTAAAAAATTTTAAAATGAAATAGCTAGGATGTATAGCTTAGATTAAATGAACCTCAAATGAAATTTAAATTTCATTTGAGGTTTTTTATCATACATTGAGGTTTTTAGAGGGAAAAATAAAAGTTTGTAATATTCATTTATTTATATTTATTTAGAATTTTTACTCTAGATAATATAAAATACTTTAAAATTTGTTATTTATTATCAAATAATATTGACCACGTATGGTTTGATTGAATTTGTTTTAATAAAACGATGCTATTAAGTTGAGAATAAATATAAAATAACTTCTTGAATTCTTATAAAAAGACTTTCGATAATCGATAACGTATAATAGCGATTAGTACTAGGTACTAAATACCTAAATGAAATATGTATTTATCGAATATAGAAATGAGGGATATGATGTCTAAAGTAATTCAAGATATCACAGAGGCATTTGACGGTCTTAAAGATGGTATGACGGTATTAGCAGGTGGTTTTGGACTATGTGGCATACCAGAACATGCAATAGAAGCGATACGTTCGAAAGGAACAAAAGGCTTAACAGTAGTTAGTAATAATTGTGGAATAGATGATTTTGGTTTAGGGAGACTTTTAGAAAATAAACAAATAGATAAGATGATCAGTTCTTATGTGGGTGAAAATAAAATATTTGAACAACAATTAATTAATGGAGAATTGGATGTGGAATTAACGCCACAAGGCACGTTAGCTGAGAAATTGCGTGCAGGTGGTGCGGGAATTCCAGCATTTTATACGAAGACGGGTGTCGGTACGCTTGTTGCAGAAGGTAAAGAAACACGTGACTTTGATGGTGAAACGTATCTTATGGAACGTGCGATAACAGGTGATTATGGCATTGTTAAGGCGAAAAAGGCTGACACATTCGGCAATTTAGTCTTTGAGAAGACTGCGCGAAACTTTAATCCACTTTGTGCTATGGCAGCAACGACTACAGTTGTTGAGGTTGAGGAATTAGTAGAAGTTGGTGAAATTGACCCAGATGAGGTACATTTGTCTGGTGTTTATGTGGACTATATTTATTTAGGGAAGCATTTTGAAAAGAGAATAGAGAAACGCACTGTAAAGGAGGTTAATCATGAGTAAACAAATCCAAAGGCAAAAGATTATTCAACGTGCAGCGAAAGAAATTGAAAGTAATATGGTTATTAATCTTGGTATTGGTATGCCGACATTAGTTGCAAATGAGCTTAATGATCATGTACAGAATGTTTACTTCCAATCTGAAAATGGTTTGTTAGGTATTGGACCTTATCCAACGGAGAATGAAGTAGATGCGGATCTAATCAACGCGGGTAAAGAGACGGTTACTGCTGCTAAAGGTGCATCATTCTTTGATAATGCGGAATCCTTTGCCATGATTCGAGGTGGCCATATCGATTTGGCAATTTTAGGTGGTATGGAAGTTTCTGAGAAGGGGGATTTGGCCAATTATATGATTCCTGGGAAATTAGTCAAAGGTATGGGTGGTGCCATGGATTTAGTTGTTGGTGCTAAGAAAGTGGTTGTGATAATGGATCATATGAATAAGCATGGTGAATCTAAGATTAAGGCGCAGTGTGATTTACCGTTAACTGGTGCACAAGTGGTCAATACGTTAATTACTGATTTGGCAGTATTTCAGTTTGAACGTGGTGTGATGCAGTTGGTAGAACTACAAGAGGGTACGACGTTAGAGCAAATTGAAGCAAGTACTGACGCGTACTTTGAAAATCATTTAAAGTAGGTGTGAATAATGATCAAGGATAAAGTAACGATAATTACGGGTGCAGCAAGTGGTATTGGCTTAGGTATTGCTAAGGTTTTTCTTAAACATGGTGCTAAAGTGGTATTGGCAGATATGAATAAAAATCAATTAGATAGTGAAGTTAGAAAATTAAAAGCGACAGGTTATGACTGTATTGGAATTCAAGTAGATGTTACGGATGAAACAGCAGTACAACAAATGATAGAACAAACAGTAGAACAATATGGTCGTTTGGATGTATTGTTTAATAATGCTGGTCTTCAACATGTTGAAGCGATAGAGTCATTTCCAACGGATAAATTTAGACAAATGATTGATATTATGTTGACGGGGAGCTTTATCGGTACAAAATATGCATTACCAATTATGAAGGCGCAACAGAGCGGAAGAATCTTAAATATGGCTTCTATTAATGGCGTGATAGGATTTTCTGGAAAGGCGGCTTATAATAGTGCGAAACATGGCATTATTGGTCTGACAAAAGTGACTGCATTGGAAACTGCGACAGATGGTATCACTGTGAATGCGATTTGTCCTGGTTATATAGATACGCCATTAGTTAGAAATCAAATGGCTGATTTAGCAAAAGATAGAGGCGTTAACGTTGAATCGGTATTAGAAGATGTATTATACCCATTGATTCCGCAAAAGTGTTTAGTTGATATCGCTGATGTGGCAGACTATGCTTTATTTCTTTGTAGTGATGGTGCGAAAAGTGTGACGGGTCAATCTATTTTAATTGATGGTGGATATACTGCACAATAAGCCCCGTTAAATAAGTGTTGTTTAGGCGAGGACTATTTTATGTTATGTTGGAATAAATAGTATTCAGATAAGGTGTAATAAACATGAAGAGGTATGAAGCACAATCAGAAATACTTTATATATTAGTACCAGTTATTCTGGTCTTGTTATCAAATTATATAGATAAATTGTCATATCATTGGGTGTTAATGACACTATATTTAATCATTTTTGGGTACGTAGTAATTAGAAAGCTGATTACTACGGTACAGGCTATTGATAGATATCGACATACAAGGCAACCTGCGTTTATGACGGTGAAGGTAGATTTGTGGTTGGCTTTTATTTTATACATAAGTGCTGTTATGTGCTTTGTTGGTATTATTTATACGATAATGTTTTGGCAGTGGCCAGTAAATATTGTAATTATAGCATGTATTGTGGGAGTGATTTGCCTACTAATATTTATTGAAAATATCTTGGGTAAACGCTCATTTGTCTTTGATGATGACGATAATGAATAGTAGAGGTGTTTTATGCTTTATATAAATGAAGAAGAACAAGCAAAAATGTTAAATATGGAAGAAGTCGTTGAAGCGGTCGCACAATCATTGCGCGCTTATTCGGAAGGAAAGACGGATACACCGTTGCGTTATGTATTACCATTTAACAATGATAATCGTTATTTAGTGATGCCAGCATTATCAGATGAATTAAAGCTAGTTGGTTTGAAAACGGTGACGGTTGCACCGAATAATTCGATGCAAGGTAAGAATACGATTGTTGGTTCGGTTATTCTATCGGATTATGAAACAGGTGAAACATTGGCGGTATTGGAAGGTTCTTATTTAACCAAGATTCGAACTGGTGCAATTTCAGGTGTGGCAACAAAGTACCTTGCACGTAAAGATGCTAAGACTTTATGTGTTGTTGGCACAGGTGATCAAGCGCAAGGTCTTATTGAAGCGGTACTTGCAGTGAGAAATATTGAGCGAATCCAGTGCTTTAATCGTACGTATGATAAAGCAGTGAAATTTGCTAAGTCTGTACAGCAACAACATAAAGAAGTGGAGGTTGAAGTATATGAGCAAGTAGAGCATGCTATTGCCGGTGCTGATGTGATTGTTACTGCAACTAATGCTCAGACACCAGTATTTGACCAATTGATAGAGTCTGGTGTACATGTGAATGCAGTAGGATCGTTTAGACCGGATATGCAAGAATTGCCATCACAATTAATTGCGAACGCGGATAAAGTTGTTGTAGAAGCTGAATCTGCTGCTTTAGAAGAAACTGGTGATTTGATTACACCTATGTCAGAAGGAAAGTTTACTGCCGAAGCTTTATATGGTGAATTAGGTGACATCGTTGCTGAGCGTTTGAAAGGTAGAGTTTCAGATGACGAAATTACCGTGTTTAAATCAGTAGGTGTTGCTATTGTAGATATTGTTGTGGCAGATTATTTTTACCGTAAAAAGTTAAATGTATAATATTGATATATTAAGAAGAGGTTGACCATTAATGTGCTTTATTTTGCGAATGCAATATTTAAAGCGTCATAACAGCGATGGGGCCTCTTTTTTTACTATATAAAAATTTTTATTGTGTAACCAAATTAATGTTTAAAATTATTTTATAGCATAGTAAGATAGTGATAAGAAATATACATAATAAATAGGGGTGGCGTAATTGAATAAAATCGCAAAGTATTTAACAGTTTTTTCTTTAGCAAGTACTATGACTTTATCGACAACGGTGACTGCAGATGCAAACACTACTACAGCAACGAAACAATCGGAAGTAAAGCAACAAGCATCAACTGAGCAACAGGTTAATCTAGGTGCTGAGAATATCATGGCAGTTTCATGGTATCAAAATTCTGCTGAAGCTAAAGCATTATATTTACAGGGGTATAACACTGCAAAGACGAATTTAGATCAAGAATTGAAAAAACATAAAAAGAATAATGGACATAAGAAATTAGCGATTGCATTAGATATTGATGAAACAGTATTGGATAACTCACCGTATCAAGGTTATTCTGCATTACATAATAAATCATATCCAGATGGTTGGCATGAATGGATTCAAGCAGCTAAAGCTAAACCAGTTTATGGTGCTAAAGATTTCCTGCAATATGCTGATAAAAAAGGTGTAGATATTTATTATATTTCTGATAGAGATCAAGACAAAGATTTTAAAGCGACTAAAGAAAATTTAAATGCGCAAGGATTACCACAAGCAACAGATAACCATATTATGCTAAAAGGTAAGAATGACAAAAATAAAGCAGAGCGTCGCGATAAAGTTAGAAAAAATCATAAATTAGTTATGTTATTTGGTGATAATTTATTGGACTTTGATGATCCACAACAACCGACACAAGCTTCACGTGAACAATTGGTAAATAAACACCAAAAGGATTTTGGTAAGAAGTATATTATTTTCCCTAATCCTATGTACGGTAGTTGGGAATCAACCTTGTATAATAATGACTTCAGTCAATCTGATGTTAAAAAGGATCAATTACGTAAGCAATCTATCCAATACTTTGATCCTGAAACAAGTGAAATTAAGCAAGGTCAGACAACAAATAGCAATTAATATTTGCAGGTAGAAACACTAAAATGGGACAATAGTCCAATATAATATGACTAGTAAATGGTTAACGGAAGTTAAATGTATATAAGGTGGTTAAGAGAAATGAAATCAATATTATTAATTGGTCAATCTAATATGGCTGGGCGAGGTTTTATAGATAGTGTGCCACCAATTATTGATGAGCGTATAAAAGTGCTAAAGAATGGTCGCTGGCAGATGATGGCTGAACCTATCCATGGTGATAGATCAGTTGCAGGTATAGGACCTGCTGCGTCTTTTGCAAAGATGTGGATTGATGCACATCCTGGTGAAACGCTTGGTTTAATTCCTTGTGCCGATGGAGGTACATCTATTGATGAATGGTCTGAAGATGGTTTGTTGACGAGACATGCTTTAATGGAAACACGATTTGCGCTAGAAACGAGTGAGTTAATCGGTATCTTATGGCATCAAGGTGAAAGTGATAGTTCTGGTGAAAAAT
Organism: Staphylococcus sp. ACRSN; assembly: GCF_022346615.1. Lineage (GTDB taxonomy): Bacteria > Bacillota > Bacilli > Staphylococcales > Staphylococcaceae > Staphylococcus. Next base: position 46,591 of record NZ_JAKRNS010000007.1, read on the forward strand.
ATCGAACATATGCTTCTAAGTTACAACAATTGATTGAAGCTTACCGCTCTGAATTGGCATTGCCACAGTTACCGTTTATTATAGGTGGGCTCGGAGATTATCTAGGAAAATCAGGATTTGGTTTAAGTGCTAATGAATATAGCCAAATCAATCAGTGCTTAAGGGATGTGGCAAATGATGTAGCTCATTGTTATTATGTTACAGGTTCTGGACTACAGGCCAACCCAGATGGCATTCATATCGATGCAGCATCGCAACGTTTATTAGGTATACGTTATTTTACAGCATTTAATCAACAAACGCATATTACTGAACCGTTGATAAAGGAAGATAACGCAGACAAGTTGTTATATAAAACTGAATATACGAAAAATGAGCAAATGTATCAGTTAGTTGAATCATTTTCAAAGGGTGAAATCAACTTTGAAACATTTGCAGCTGAAATGACTAAATTGCAATCATAAAATAAAAGGTGTCATATGTACTGTATCGAATTGTACATGTGACACCTTTTACATAATGAAATTTAGAATAAATTGATAACAGCATTTAGTAGTAACACCATGACTAATCCACATAATCCGACTATGGATTGTACGATTGTAATAGTCTTAAAGGTTTCTCCCATGGACATCCCGAAAGATTCTTTAACTAACCAAAAACCACCATGGTTAACGTAATTAAAGAATAAAGAGCCTGATCCAATAGCAATCGTCAGCAACTCGACATTGATAGAGGAATCTGCTTGAATTAATGGAAATAATAAATTTGTAGCTCCAACAATACCTACTGTTGCGGAACCAGTTGAAATAGAAAGCAGTGCTGCAACAATCCAGCCCATCAGTAATGCAGAAAGTGAAAATTGATCAGCTAAATGTACAATTGAAGTACCTACACCGGAGTCTTCAAGTACTTGTCCGAATGCACCCCCACCTGCAATAATCAACATGATACCTGCAATTGGTTTTAAGCTGCTGCCTAATGCGTCTCTTAACTTTTGAGTATCTTGTCCTCTAAGATAACCTAGGGTAAACAATGCATAAAGTACACCGATGAACATTGCAATAATTGGACTGCCTAGAAATTCGAATACTTTGTATTGAAGTGATTGTTCTCTGAAACAAACACCGGCAATAGCATGTAAGAGCATCATAACAACAGGAACGAGTATTGTTGAAAAAGCAAGTGCTGTTGAGATGGGTTGACGTGTTGTGAGATTTGAGTCATTGGTATATTGTTGTAACAAATCGTTACTCGGTTTTACTGATAAACGAGGTGTAATAAATTTACCGTATAAAGGACCGGCAATGATGATGGTTGGGATGGCACAAATCATACCATAAAACATAGTTAAACCAATATTAGCACCAAATTGATTCACAGAAATCAGTGGACCAGGGTGAGGTGGTACCATACCGTGCATCGTACATAGTGCGGCAATTACAGGTACACCAATTGCTATATATGCAGAACCCTTCACAGTATTACTTTCTTCAAGCTTTCTCGCAATGGTAAATATGAGTGGTAAGAGCATGATTAGTCCTACTTCAAAGAACATTGGAATACCAATGATAAATGCTGCAAGTGCCATGAGCCATGGTAAACGTTGAGGTGTCGCATTTTTTAGTATAGCAGTTGCAATACGATCGCTAGCACCTGAATCAGAAAGTATCTTGCCTAACATTGCCCCGAGTGCAATGGTAACACCAGTTTCACCTAATGTTGAACCGGCACCCGTTTCGATAGATTTAACGATTTTATCAATGTCTAATCCAGAAGTGAACCCAACAAAAAGAGCAGTTAATAGTAAAGCCAGTAGTGGATGAAAGCGTAATTTGGAAGTTATTAAAAAGATTAATAATAGAATGCTTACTACCGTAATGATTAATAATTGATAATCATGCGATGTCATAACAATGCCTCCTTTGTTTGAAGGTTGATGAATACAATTAATTATTTTTTTAAAGAATCAATATTATATACAACCATAAAAGATATTTTAATCCTAATATATAAATGTTTCAAGAAAACGTTTCCAAATTTTAAACATAGAAAGAAATTTTTATAAAAATAAAGTTAAAATTTATTACTTGAATTTAGTTAAAATCAGAGTAAGATGAAAGGTGGATAATTACACTTTTGATTGGGGACTTAAAGAAGGAGTGAGTTAATTTAAAGTTAGGTGAAGAATTTCTATAATATGCCGCTTTGATTTCAAGTATTGGTTCTCCCGCATTATTATAAATTCGGTAACTTGCCACTCGTGTTGATTCGCTATCTTAAGACTTGATGCTATGTGTTACATGTCACTATAGCATGTAGGATATAGTTCAACATAATGACGTATCTATATTGTGAATAAAGTAGCTATATATCTTGCCAATAGCGTAATTACAATTCAGGGAGTGTTTATTATGCGGAAAATAGGCAAATTTTTATCTTCCACAGCAATCGTATCTGCATTGTTATTAGGGACGTCTACGGTGTATTTAACAGCTAATGGACCTGAAATACAGGCAAAAGCAAGTAAAGAAGCAACTTGGGGTTATGGAACGAGTGGTGTAACGGCTAAAGCTGAATTGCCATGGTATAAATATGAAGGTTACACATCTTATGATGCAAATTTCACACAAGACTATAACTTTGTTAGAGCATTAAAATATGACAACGTAACGATGAATGGTTATAAAGTAGATACAGATGCTACTGCAGAATATGATCATACGAAAAAAATTTACGATACGAGTGTAGGCTTTAATAGTGATGATGAAGTTGTTCAAATCACGTTCTTTACAAAACCAGATTCTATATCTAAAGCTACTTTTAAAGATGCACATAGTTCTAACAAAATTGTAGAAGAAGGTAAACTAGGTAATGGTGATGGCACATTTGTTAAATATGCAACAAACGATGGTTCATATACAGCTTTCTTTGATACTAAAGATAACTTAATGGAAATAACTATTGGTCAATAATTGAGTAGGATTTTTGAAATTATTATAATCGATTAAAGATTAGAGGGGCCTTTATCATAACCATTTTGGTAAGGGTCCTTTATGTATGAATGTGTTCTTAAATTATTGTCTTATAATATTCATAGAATTATAATTAATATATTAGAAAGATTTTGTATTTAAACTGTATATTAAAGGGGGATTTTTATGAAACGAATTTTAGTCATATTATTATTAGCCATTTTAACAATTTTATTTAAAACGGAAAGCGCTGAAGCAAGTGGGGATAAATCGTTAAATGATTTAGAAAAGAAATATGATACTACTATTGGTGTATATGGAATTAATACAAAAAATGATATTGAGATTAATCATCATTCAGATGATCGATTTGCATTTGCATCAACATACAAAGCAATAGCGAGTGGTATATTATTAGAGCGAATGACACCTCAAGAATTAAATAAAAAAATCGCTATTCATCAATCAGATATTGTTACATATTCTCCAGTTACTGAAAAATATGTAGGTAAATCAATGACTATTAAATCATTGATCGAAGCATCAATGTTAAAAAGCGATAATACGGCAAATAATAAAATTATACAAGAACTGGGTGGCATAAGTAGTTTTAAATATGCATTACGTCAACTAGGGGATGGTGTATCAGAACCTCAAAGGTTGGAACCAGACTTAAACAATTATAATCCTAATAATATAGCTGATACGACAACACCACGTGCAGCGGCTAAAAATTTGAATCAAATCTTAACACAATCTAATATGCATAAATCAAACTTACAATTCTTGAAGAAACTTATGATTGAAAATGAAACTGGGGACAGTTTAATCAAAGCAGGTATTAGTGATGATTTTGTTGTAGGGGATAAAAGTGGTCAAGGTACAACGTATGCAACGCGTAATGATTTAGCATTTATATATCCGAAAGGGGAAGATAAACCAATTATATTAGCAATTTATACGAAGCAACATGATAAAAATGGCAAACCGAATGATGAAGTGATTGAAAAAGCAGCTAAAGTTGCTATCCATGCGTTAGATAAATAATTCATGGATAGCAATACTGTGAATAGTATTTATTGCCAAGCTTATAGTAATAAACTAATAGTGAATGACTAAGGAAGTGCAAAATGGAAATTAAGCAGATGCAGTATTTTGTAGAGGTAGTAAAACACGGTGGGATGACACAAGCATCGGAACATTTATTTATCGCACAATCCACCATCAGTAAAAATATTAAGAGTCTTGAAAGTGAATTTAATATTCAATTATTTGATAGGACAAAAAAGCATATTGTTTTAACAGATGTAGGGGCAATTTTTTATGAAAAATGTATAGAGGCATTAGCAGTGATTGATGATTTATCTCTACAGATGGGCGACGTGACAAATCTTGAAAGAGGTCATATTCGTATTGGTATATCAGCTATTATGAATGTCAGACTTTTTACGGAAAGCTTAAATCGATTTCACCAACAATATCCGAATGTTACCTATGAAGTGATTGAAGGTGGGGGGAAGGCAGTTGAATTTTATCTCAACAATGATGATATTGATGTTGGTATTACAACCTTGCCAGTAGATGATGATATTTATAATGCCGTCCCGCTATATAAAGAAAAATTATTGTTGGTCGTCGATAAAGCCTCACCATTTGCTAAAGAACAAATGGTACATTTAAGCGCGTTGAAAAGAGAAAGCTTTATCATGTTTCATGATGATTATTATTTAAAAGATCAAATTATAGAAAGTTGTCGTAAAGTAGGATTTCATCCTAAAACAGTAGCAAAGATGTCCCAAATAACTTTTATTGAAAATATGATTCGTGATGGTATAGGGATAAGTATTTTACCTGAAAGTATTGTAAATATATTAAGCGATAATGTTGTAGGCGTGGAATTAGATGAAGCGGATGTTTCATGGAATTTAGGCATCGTATGGAAAAAAGATAGCTACATGAATTATGTTACAAATGAATGGATTACATTTATTTCTCAAATTAAATAGAAAACTAAAGATAAAGTTAGAATTCAAGAGGGGTGCGTATACCAAGCTAATTTCGAATAGTTGCGCATTTCTATTAAATTCATTACTTTGAGAAGTGAAGGGCATCTAATAGATATTTAAGTATACTATGATTATAAAAGGGGTATATTCTTTACAAAGTATTCCTTTTAGGAATGTTTTGTATTCCAACTATGTATTTTAATCATGATTAGTAAAGATATATAATATGAAATGTAGAGGGTTATGAGTAATGATAATTTATTCATGATGATTCATCAATAAGTCAGTTACTAGTATTCATTCGTTCATTCATTTATTGGATACACACCTAAGTTTAAACAAGACTTATGCTAAATAGTCAGAACTCATAACTAGAATGTTTGTATGTTTTAGTGTTGTAATGTAGATATGAAGTACTAAATGTAAGCGCAATCATTAGTATGGTGCTAAGTGAATAAGATTGTGTGATTCGAAAGTTATTTGAGCCGTTACATTCGAATTGTGTATTTTAATATTATCTAAGCATATAACATCAAACAGAAACACATTTATCTATGCGTTGAAATTATGAAACTATTCTGACCCTCTAGATAACTATCTCTCTCAAAATAAAGCGCCTAAAGTTACATCTGTCCAATGTAATTTAGGCGTTTTATTATTCATTTATGAAAATTACATATTGTTTTGTAATTTTGGATGTAAATCATATGACATTTCTATTGCTTCATGATTGATTACTTTACTTAATATTTCAACAATCTTTGATGCAATTTCAGAAGTGGGTACACCAATAGCATTTACTGGATAATCTAGTTTTTTGATTTGAGGTATATTGTCATAGGAATAGATTATCGGATGGTGTTGGTCATCTAGTGCATTTATTGTACCAACTGTAATATCATAACTGCCACATATAACGCCTGGTGCTAACTCATTTGATTGCAAGAATGTTTTTAACGATGATTCTGTTTCGATTGAATTTAAACCTTTTGAATTGATGAGGCGATAGGTAATACCTTGTGTTTCACAATAAGATGCGATAGCTTGTTTTTTAGTGATCTGACGAACATCGTTTGTATCTGTATCACCTATATAATCAATTGCATCGATACCTTGTGCTTGTAATGCTTGAATTGCCATAACCATTGCTTCAGCATGATTGACATTTATTATAGGATAAGGCGTTTTTCTATCTGCGCCATACGCTACGACGGAAATATTGTTGTATATCTCTGGCGGTAAATTGGTATGTTCACCTTCATCGAATATGACGATACCATCACAACCGAACTCAACAAATTTTTTTGAAGCTGTAGTAACATCATCAATTGAAACAAACATGGCATAGCCAAAGGATTTGATAGCGTGGTTAATTTCAGATATGAGATGTGTCACTGCTATTCTATCAACAGAAGGCCATATTAAACCAATTGTCCCACTTTTTTTTGAAACCAAAGATCGAGCAGATTGGTTTGCGATATAATTCATTTCAAGTGCTTTTTGCTGGATCATTTGTTTGGTTTGCGGCTTCACTAATTGTGAATTTTTCAATGCTTTACTAACAGTAGAATAACTGACGCCACAGGCTTCGGCGACATCTTTTAAAGTTACAGCCATAGAACGTCTCCTTGAAATTATTTGATTTAAGATAGAATTAATTATAACATAGAGGTAAGCGTTACAATATTTTTTTGAATAAAAATAACAACGTTGTTATTTTCGAGGAAATAATAAATTTATCTCTGGTAAGGGGCTGTAATTATGAAATCTAGCGACATTTTAAAAGCAATACATGATGGTAAACACATTGCTGTCATGCGCACTGAAGAGGCTGAAATATTTATTGAAATTGCGCAAACGATTATAGAAAAAGGATTAAATATAATCGAGGTAACTTTGACAACACCGAATGCCTTAAACATCATTGAGAAATTATCTGAGAGAGAAGATGCTTTAATAGGTGCGGGAACAGTACTTGATGCTGTGTCTGCGCGTAATGCAATTATGAGTGGCGCAAGATTTATTGTCAGTCCATCATTTGATAAAGAAACAGCAAAAATTGCAAACCTGTATGATATTCCTTATATTCCAGGATGTATGACAGTTAAGGAAATGGTTGAATCACTCCAATATGGTTGTAAAGTATTAAAGCTATTTCCTGCTACACAGTTTACACCAAAGACAATCAAAGACTTTAAAGGTCCGTTACCACAAATTGAAATTGTACCAACTGGAGGTATCGATAAAACAAATCATAGAGAATGGTTAGATGCAGGTAGCTTTGCAGTAGGCATAGGTAGTGAAATTACTAAAGTTTTTCAAGAACAAGGGAAATCTGCTTTAGAACAGTATGTCTTAGATTTAAAGAGCGAGGTGCAATGATGACTATCTATGGTTTAGGAGAGGTCATGTTGCGATATACCCCCTACAATTATACGCAACTAAAAGACGCTAATAGCTTTGATGTTCAAGTAGGCGGTGCTGAATTAAACACGCTCATCACTCTATCTCATTTTGGACAGAGAACAGATATGTTAACAGTCTTGCCTCGCCATGCGATTGGAACAATTGCTTTGCAAAAGATGACTCAAGCAAATGTTGCTACTCACAATATAAAATATACTGATGGTCGATTAGGAACATATTATCTTGAAGAGAGCTTTGGATTTAGAAGTGGAAAGATAATATACGATAGATCCCATTCTACATTTTCAGAATATCGTGAACAGATTTTGGAGGGTATACAGTTTGAAAGTGGAGATTATTTTGTGTTTACAGGTATAACATTAGCCGTTAATCCTATGGTTCGCGAACAAATTGTAAATATACTAACTCAATTAAAGCAACGTGGTGTGAAGATTGTTTTTGATATTAATTATAGAAGTAATTTATGGAATAAAGATATAGCAAAAACAACGATTGAATCTGTTTTACCTCATGTAGATATACTACTATTTGGGAAAATGGATGCAACACATTTATTAAATACAAATAATGAAATTGATGAAATGGAAACTTGTGCTAGAACGTTACAGCAAAAATATAATATTCCAATGCTTGCATCTAGTAATAGAGATATTGAGTCAAGTACGCTACAAGGTATTATGTTAAACAAAGGAGATTATATCATAGGACAAAGTTATCCTTATACTGTTTTAAATAGAATTGGTGCGGGTGACGCTTTTATGGCAGGTATCATTCATGGTTTAATATCAAATTATGAATATGAAAAAATAATCGACTTTGCAACAAAATGTTCTGTATTACAACACACGACGAGAGAAGATGCTTTAACATGTAGTGAGGAGGATATATTAGGGTTATCAACGCATATAGGTGAACTGAAAAGATGATTATATAAAAATTTTTCGATATTTATGAAAACGGATACATCTAAAGTATTTTTAAGATTTAAAAAGTAGTTACTTTAGCAATATGTTAAATAACTTCAACAAATATAGTGTTTTATGAAATAGGAAAGAGGTTAAATTATGACATTAATCCATGACAATTTTTTATTGAACAGCAAGACAGCAATTAAACTTTATCAGAAAGTTAAAGATTTACCTATTTATGATTTCCATTGTCATCTAGATCCTAAAGAAATATATGACAATAAAAATTATGAAACCATTACACAATTATGGTTATCAGGTGATCATTATAAGTGGCGATTGATGCGAGCATTCGGTATTGATGAAGATTATATTACTGGTGATGCAGAAGATCTTGATAAGTTTCAAGCATTTATGGAGATGTTACCATATGCTGCTATGAATCCAATGTATCATTGGTGTGCTTTGGAACTTAATCGCTATTTCAATGAAAATACAGATTTAGATAAAGTGGATAGTTTGAAATTATATAAAGCTTTAAATAAGAAATTAGCTAAGTCGACACATACACCTCAATCATTGATTAAAGCAAGTAATGTATCGGTAGTATGTACGACGGATGACCCATGTGACGATTTGAAATATCATAAATTGTTAAGACAGGATAAAAAAGTAACGTTTAAAGTTTGTCCTACCTATAGACCAGATAGTTATGTATTACTAAATAACAATACATTTAAGGAAAAGTTAGCTAAATTAAACGATGTATCTGATAAAGAAGTAAAAGATTTAACATCGTATATTGCAGCTTTGAAAGCACGTATTTATTACTTTGATAGAGAAGGAGCAAAAAGCTCGGACCAAAGCTTTGAAAAAGTACCATTAATGACTGCAACTAAGGATGAGGCACAAGAAATATTTAATCAATTGGCAGATGGTCATGATGTTTCTGAGGAAAAACAATACGAATTAGCAGGCTATATATTGACTGAATTAAGCAAAGTATATCGAACACTAGGTTGGGTCGTACAATTCCACTTAGGTCCTATACGAAATAATAATACGAAAATGCTAGACATTGTAGGAACAGATAGTGGCTTTGATAGTGTTGGCAACCAACTTAATGCGAAGACATTAAATGCGATGTTGAACCACCTAGAACAACATAATGCATTGTCAGATACGATTATCTATCCAAATAATGGTAATGATCATTTAATGGTACAAGCTGCTGCAGGTAATTTTAGTAATAGTGAACACAAAGTACAATTAGGTGCTGCATGGTGGTTTAATGATACGAAAGAAGGTATGGAACGTCATTTAGTGGATTACTCAAACGTTGGTCTATTATCTAAGTTTGTTGGTATGCTTACAGATTCAAGAAGTATGATTTCTTATACAAGACATGAATATTTCAGAAGAATTTTATGTAATTTTGTAGGTGAAAAAATTGAAAAAGGTGAAATTACGTTATCAAATTCCACGATTGAACAAATGTTAAAAGATATCTGTTTTAACAATGCGGTTAAGTTATTCAAAATAGAAGGAATTAAGGAGGTATAATGATGGAACTTTCATTTCGTTGGTATGGAAAAGATGACCCTGTAACGTTGGATAATATTAGACAAATTCCCAATATGAAACATATCGTTTCAGCAATATATGATGTACCTGTTGGTGAAATTTGGGAGAAAGAGCGAATTCAAAAATTAAAAGAAACTATTGAAGCTGCAGGTTTGAAATTTGAAGTGGTTGAGAGTTTACCAGTGAGTGAAGATATCAAGTTAGGTACTGCAAAACGCGATGCGTTAATTGAAAATTATAAGACATCACTTAAAAATTTAGCTGATTGTGGCATTAAGACAGTTACTTATAATTTTATGCCAGTATTTGATTGGACGAGGTCACAACTAGACTATCAACTTGAAGATGGTTCGAATACATTGATATATGATCACGAACAAATTAAAGATGTTGATCCGTTAATGACCGATTTAAACTTACCTGGATGGGATGAAAGTTATACACGTGAAGAAATGAATAAACTCATTTTGAAATATCGTGACATGTCAGAGGATCAATTGTGGGATAATCTGCAATATTTCCTAGAAGCCGTATTACCAACTGCTATCGAGCATGATGTGAACCTAGCAATTCATCCGGATGATCCACCATGGTCCATTTTTGGAATCCCAAGAATTATTAAAAATAGAGAAAGCTACTTACGGTTAAAAGAAATTAATGATTCAGCGAATAATGGAATTTGCTTTTGTACTGGATCACTTGGCTCTCTTGCTGAAAATAACTTACCCGAACTGATTAAAGAATTTGGAAAACATATACATTTTGTACACATGCGCAATGTAAAAAGGTTAGATACACAATCATTCGTAGAAACTGGTCATCTATCTAAATCAGGATCAGTAGATATGAAAGCAGTGACGTCGACTTTACTTGAAATTGGATATCAAGGCACGATTCGTCCAGATCATGGTCGGATGATTTGGGGAGAAACAGGTAAGGCAGGCTATGGTCTGTTTGATAGAGCTTTAGGTGCAACATATATTAACGGCTTAATAGAAGGAGTGAGTAAATAATGGATGCACAATTTAAGGATTTGAATGTCGTGATTACTGGCGCAACAGGTGTGATTGGCAGTACCTTTGTTAAAGGATTGGTTACCAAAGGTGCGAATGTTGGAATATTAGCCCGTTCAGAAGAAAAAATTACTGCATTGCAGAATGAATTAGGTGAAGCTAAAGCACAAACAGTGGATTTAGTAGCCGATGTATTAGATAAAGTAGAATTAGAACGCGCAAAGCAAAGATTTAACGAAACATTTGGTACGATTGATATTCTGATTAATGGTGCTGGTGGCAATCATCCAAATGCAACTACAAGTGATGAATTTTTTGATGCCCAAGGAGAAAATACGTTCTTTGATTTAACTGAACCGGGTATAGATACAGTATTTAAATTGAATTATGTCGGAACATTCTTACCGTCACAAGTCTTTGCGCAAGATATTGTAACCGCAAAGCAAGGTTCAATTATTAATATTTCATCTATGAATGCTTTTACACCACTGACAAAGATTCCAGCATATAGTGGTGCTAAGGCAGCCGTGAGTAATTTCACTGAATGGTTAAGCACTTATTTTTCAGGTAAGGTTCGAGTTAATGCAATCGCTCCTGGATTCTTTGAAACCAATCAAAACAAAGGGCTATTAAGAAATGCAGATGGTTCCTATTCTGATAGAGCAAACAAAATACTTTCTCAAACACCAATGAATCGTTTTGGTGAACCAGAAGAAATTCTAGGTACATTATATTGGTTGATGGATTATAACGCGAGTAGCTTTGTGACAGGAGTTGTTATACCTGTTGATGGCGGATTTAACTCATATTCGGGTGTTTAATATTGAATGAGGCAATTGAAATATTTATATTTCAATTGCTTTTTTATATCTATCAAAATGATTTTATAGAACTTGATAGACTACATATCAAAATAGTGAAATGCAATCATTTGTATTTAATGAAAAAATAAATAAATTAATATCAACATTTAATTGAAAATGAAAAATATTTAATACATAATATAGGTTGATTGACAAAGATAGAAATAGAAAATAGGTGAATCAGAATGAAGGAATTCTTTAAATATTATAAGCCCTATAAAGGGTTGTTTTTCTTAGATTTTAGCTCTGCTGTCATTGTTGGACTATTAGAACTTATTTTTCCATTAATTACCAGTGTTTATATAGATAAATTATTGCCTACAAATCATTGGAACCTAATTATTATATTCGGATTACTATTATTATTCGTATTCGCTGTAGAAGCAGTACTTAAGTTTATAGTGACGTATTGGGGACATAAATTAGGAACGAATATTGAACGAGATATGCGGAATGATTTATATGGACATATTCAAAAGTTGAATTTTAAGTTTTTTGATAATCAAAAATCAGGTAAATTAATCGGAAGATTAACAAATGATTTGATGGATATTGGTGAAGCGGCGCATCATGGTCCTGAAGATGTCTTTTTATCAGTAATGACATTAATTGGTGCGTTTATCATTATGCTTACCATTGATATTAAATTAGCATTGATAACATTTTGTGTGGTGCCTATTGTCTTTATTTTGGCAATTTTCTTTAGTCAAAAAATGTCACGTGCATTTAAGAAACTTTTTGCCAACGTGTCACGTTTTAACGAATTAATTGCAGATAATGTTGGTGGCATTAGACTAGTACAAGCTTTTACAAATGAACGTTATGAAAATGACAAGTTTAGAAGCATTAATGATAGCTTTAGGGCAACTAAATTAAAAGCATATAATTATATGTCTTGGAATATTACGATTAGTCATATAGCTCAAAAAGTCACTTTGATTGTCGTGTTAGTTGTCGGAAGTTATTTCGTATTACATGGAGATTTAACATATGGTGGTATTGTAGCGTTTATCATGATTACAAACGTATTATTTAAACCACTTGAACAAATTAATATGATTATTGAACTTTTCCCAAAAGCCATTGCAGGATTTAAAAATTTCAGAGAAATTTTATTAGTAGATCCTGAAATTAAAGACAAATCTGATGCTGTACAAATGCCTACTCAACTTCAAGAAATTGAATATAAAGATGTTACGTTTGGTTATGGAGAGGAAAAGATTCTAAATGGACTGAATTTAAAAGTTCAACATGGAGAGAAAATTGCATTAGTAGGTCCAAGCGGTAGTGGGAAAACAACAATCAGCGCTTTATTGCCAAGATTTTATGAAGTAGATAGGGGCGCTATAATGATTGATGGGGTAGATATTAGAAATATTCGTTTAAGCGCGTTACGTGCAGAAATCGGTGTTGTTCAACAAGATGTCTTTTTATTTTCTGGGACATTAAGAGAAAATATCGTTTACGGTAATTTAAATACAAGTGAGGAATTGTTATTTAAAGCAGTGAGACATGCACAACTTGAAGAATTTGTAATGAGTTTACCTGAAGGTTTAAGTACATTGGTAGGAGAAAGAGGTACTAAATTATCTGGTGGCCAAAAACAACGTATTGCGATTGCACGCATGTTTTTAAAAGATCCATCTATTATTATCCTAGATGAAGCGACAAGTGCGCTAGATATCGAAACAGAAAATAAAATACAAGCAGCATTCAAAAAATTATCGGAAAATCGAACTTCATTGATTATTGCACATCGTTTATCGACGATTAAAGATGTAGATCGTATCGTATTTATAAAAGAAGGTAGAATACTTGAAGAAGGTAGTCATGAAACCTTGATGCAACAAGACGGACCATATAAGCAATTATATTTATCACAATTTCATGAGATAGATACCTTTTAACATAAAAGCGTAACAATCCGAATTTAATGAATGTAATGAAGTTCTATGTTCATGAAGAAATGCACAACCAATCAAATCCTATTTAAGGTGAGAGGTTCATATTATTAAAATAGTATTTTACTCAAAGGCAAAAAATCATTTAATAACACGTTAATACGTTAATATTGATTTATAATTTTGATGATACTTATTAAAGTAGAAATAGTAGTGTTTTAAATCATTTTAAACTTGAATTGGTTTATCGGCAGTGGATAGGTTTGTACATTTACAGGTGCTATAATTATAGTGTCGCCTATCTCTCAGGCGTCAATTTGACGTAGGGAGGAGGTGAGACCAGTGGAACTACTTTTTGTTAGTATAATTGCACCTATTGTATCAGGATGCATAATTGCGGGTTTTACGTTTTGGCTAAACAACCGCAATAAATAATAAGGCGACATAGCCCACCAAAAAGAACCCCCAACCTATTCCAGTAGGTTGGGGGTTCGGTGTTCCAATGGAACTACTTTTTGTTAAACACATTATAACATCATAGTGGTTGGTAATGCAAAATAGTTAATTTAGGAAGCATTTTTTGTTTATGTAATCTAAACAAGTTACAAACTTCATTTGAAAATTGAGTAAACTCAACTAAGCATATTGATTAGGAATTATAGTAAGTTATGACATTATGAGTCTTTAATAGTTAAAATAGAATGAAAAATATCTTACCTTCAGTTACAAATAAAAATATTTGTAACTGAAGGTAAGATATTTTTGATGCAACAATTCCAATTACTTGAAACTACGTATTTGAATGTCAGAAGAAATGAATTTGTATCTGAGAAAATTGAGAAGATGTAGGTAAAAATGATAAATAAAGAACTATTAAATCCACTCACATTAAGAACAAGATATTTTTAGTGAAGTTCAGTTACCAACACTATCAACTAGAATTAAATCATTAGACAAACAAATCGGTTCTGTTGTTGGTTTAGCATATTATGAGCAACAAATATTAAGATTAGCAAAAGGGTTAAAATCTAAATATCATAACAATGCTTGGAAAGCCCTCTTTTCAATGTTCACTAAACATGGGGTGGCGGCATTTTCTACTTGTAGAAAATAGATATATGTACTTTGGTGATAGCGGGAAGTCATTTATCTTTTCAGTGAAGTTAAAAGGTGCTATATTTATACCTTAAACTTATTACATTAGAAATTTTTAGATACAACATGTACATGCATCTAGTACATGTACATGTATAGGAGGAAGATACAATGAAAGTTATATTAATTACTGGAGCGACAAGTGGAATTGGCTATGAAACAGCAAAACTTTTAGCTAATCAAGGAAATATAGTTTATGCGGCCGGAAGACATATCGAAAATTTACAGCAATTAAATAGTGTGCATCCTCTTTATATTGATATTACTGATGATATATCAATAAGAAATGCCGTGAATAGTATATTAAAAGAACAAGGACGTATTGATGTATTAATCAACAATGCAGGTTATGGTTCTTATGGCTCTATAGAAGATGTTCCTTTACAAGAAGCAAGAAACCAATTTGATGTAAATGTTTTCGGTTTGGTGAGTTTAACTCAATTGGTATTACCTGTGATGAGAAAGCAGAAAAGTGGTCATATTATAAATCTATCTTCAGTATATGGACGCTTGTCATCTAGCTTTGGAGGATGGTATCACGCTACTAAACATGCTGTTGAAGCACTAAGTGATACTTTAAGATTAGAAACTAAGCAATATGGTATTGAAGTATCGATTATTGAGCCGGGACCTATAAAAACAGATTGGGGTATTATTGCAGCGAATAAATTAGCTGAAACAGCAAAAGGAAGTGCTTATGAAAAACAAGCGCTTAAAACTTCAAATAGAATGAAAAAAGCTTATAGCTCTAATATATTATCTAAACCTAGTGTGGTTTCCAAGTCTATAGCTAAGGTTGTAAATAAAAAACAACCAAGAACTCGATATATAGTTGGAAGAGGAGCTAAACTTTTGATCTTCTTAAATGCAATATTACCAACACGTACGTTCGATAAACTTATATCTAAGATATAAGTTTATCTTGATTAAGTAAAACGTTGTATATCTAATTACTAAAAATGATTTTATTCATATATAGAAAGGATTTTAAATTTGGACTCAAAATTTTCTGTAGCCATTCATACTTTAGTTATGGTCTCTGAATATACTTCAACTATCAATTCTGAAGACATTGCAAACAGTGTGAAAACTAATTCGAGTTATATTAGAAAAATTGTAGCTCTTTTAAAAAAGGCAAATATCATTAAAACTTATCAAGGCAAAAGCGGTATAATTTTAAACATTCCTAAAAATGAATTAACTTTGCTCGATATATATATAGCCGTACAACCTGAAAATAAAAAACTACTAGACGTTCATAAAGAAGCAAATCAAAATTGTCCGGTAGGAAAACATATTGAAAATGTATTGATACCTGCCTTCGATAATATAGAAGAACAATTCTATAAGTATTTAAAAAACAAAACTTTAGAAGATATTATCAATGAAATTTTAAATAAACAACCAAGTATATAACTTTAATAGCTCAACTTTGTTTGAAGTTACCATAGACATATTTTTCAAATTTATATAGTACAGGAAGGATTATTGATTTGAAAATGGTCTACTTTAACGTCTGATTATTGCATATAGCTTTAAAAGTATTGAAAATCCAATGAAATGTATAAAAGGTTACTAAATTAGGAGGACGTTGT
The DNA here is from genome assembly GCF_022346615.1 of Staphylococcus sp. ACRSN. Lineage (GTDB taxonomy): Bacteria > Bacillota > Bacilli > Staphylococcales > Staphylococcaceae > Staphylococcus. The sequence continues at coordinate 63,018 of NZ_JAKRNS010000007.1, forward strand.
TCAAATGCTTAATGAATTTAAGTTAATTTTAAAAAATAGAAAGTTAATGATTTCATTATTAGCTATTTCATTGGTTTCAACAATTTATGTCGCGATGTTTGTAGGTTCGGTTTTCAATCCTTATGGAAGAACAGAAAATTTAAAGATATCAATCGTTAACCATGATAAATCAGAAAGTTTAAATGATAGAAAGATTGCAATAGGTCATGACTTAGTTGATAAATTGAAAAATAAGGATAGTTTTAAATTTCAAGAAGTTTCCGAGAAAATGGCGAAGAAACAATTAGAAACAGGTCAATCATCAGGAACAATTATTATACCTGAAAACGCATCGAAAAATGCGACAACATTGTTAAATAAACATCCTAAAAAAATCAATTTAGAAATACAGGTCAATCCAGGAGCAAGTTATACAGGAAGTCAGGTTTCGAAAAGAGCTCTTGATGTTGTTTCGAATTCAATCAAACAAAATATTCGATATAACTACTTAGATGAAATATTCAATAATGTTAATAAATCAAAATCAGGTAATCAGGATATATCTGATGCATTAGATAAAATGTCACAGTCAGAATCTAAGCTTATTTCAGGTAATAATCAAGTAACAGGTGGATTAAATCAAATAACGTCAAGTGAAGGTCAAACTGTTTCGCAAGTAATTTCAGGTAATCAACAAATAACTAATGGACTCAATCAACTACAACAAAATAATGATGAGTTGAAATTAAAATTAGATAACTCTATTTCTAAACAAGAAGGTACGTATTTAGAAAGTAATAATAAAAAAACACTTAATGATGTCACTAAAGTAACTGAAAATAATGCAACTCAAGTTGATCAATACGGCGAAACAATAGTCCCTTATATGGCAGGGGTTAGTTTATTTGTTGCTGCAATTTCGATTTGTGCAGTTTATCCTTTCAGAAAGACAATCACTAAAGAAACTTCTGTAATAAATCAATTATTTGGTAAATTTTTATTTTACATAGCAGAAGGATCGTTGGCAGCACTTTTAATGAGTTGTTTTGTTATATTTGTGTTTAAAATAAATGTAGATAATGTAGGTCAATTTATTTTGATTAGTATGCTGTGGGGGATTGCTGCTATATCAATTACCTCATTCTTAGGTTTACTTCTCGATAAAATTGGATTGTTTTTATCAATGATTATGCTTGTATTCCAGTTAAGTTCTAGTGAAGGTATGTTCCCAATTGAATTATCGCCTAGGTTCTTTCAAATAATTAATCCATTTTCACCAATGTCATATGTAATTCAAGGCTATAGAGAAGCAATGTTCACTCATGCTGGAAGTTATAGTTTTACATTTGCAACTACAATAATCATTATAATTATATTAGTGATGATGCTACTACAATTTTTAGTATTATTGTGGTTTAATACTAAAGAAAAACTTCCTTTCGCAATGGAAATTAAGTAAAGAATTTATTCCAGTTATTTATAATGGAAAAAACAATTTGATTTTAAATAATAAAGAGACTCCTTATTGAAGTAAGGAGTCTCTTTTAACATTAAAGTACTATTATTTTTAATAAGTCTATATACGGTAGAACTACTTACTCCTGTTTGTTTAGCAATCTCTTCGCCTGTGAATTTTTGTTCATCATATAAGATTTTTATTTCTCTTTTCTTGTGGCTAGGTAATGAAAGTCGCCCACATTTACGTCCTCTTGATCTTGCTGTTTCCACCCTTTTTTAGTTCGTTCACTTTTAGCTTCAAGTTCAGCGAATACACTCATCATTGTAAAGAACATCTTGCCATCGCATTTTTAGTCGATACGTTCACAACCATATCCTCTAAGTGTATCAATCTGGCCATTAAGATTTGGATCTTGTGTTGATACACGCACATAACCAATTTTAGCCATTTGAATACGCCTCTTTTAATCGTTTTATGGTTGCTTATTAAGAAATCTAATTCTCGGTACAAATAAATACGTCTTTCATCATCTAAAAACGAATAAATGATTGTTTATAATACTTTATACACTCAGTATGAAAATGAATACAATATTTTTACATAAAGATATCTAATATTAATATAAATCCTAATCCTGCCACTGAAATAATTGTTGAAATAACGGTATATGTAGCAAAAGTTTCTTTTATTGTCATACCCATATATTCTTTAATCATCCAGAACATAGCATCATTTACATGAGAAAGAATACAACTTCCCGCTCCGGTAGCTAGAGTAACAAGTGCTAAATTCACATCTGGTGTTTGACTTACTATAGGTATAACTAAACCTGCTGTTGATAGTGTAGCAACTGTTCCTGAACCTAAAGAAACACGTAAAAGAGCAGCAATAATCCAAGCTAATATTATAGGATTTATTGTAGAATCTTCAAAAATTTTAGCAATATAAGCTCCTACACCACCATCTAATAAAACTTGTTTGATAGCACCGCCACCACCAATAACAAGAAATAAAAAACCTAAAGTGTTAATACCAGTAGTACATACGTCCATTAACTCAGAAACAGCAATTTTTCTTTTTATACCCATAGTATAAATAGCTAATAACAATGAAATTAAAATAGCTACTGAAGCATTACTAATAAAACTTATAAATTCAAAGAAAATATTATTGTTAATTCCAATAAAATCTTTAATAGCTAAAGTAATAGCTCCTAAAGCCATTAAAATAACAGGGAAAAGTGCTGTTAACAAACTTGAAATAAAGCTTGGTATGTTTTCCGGAATTGAATTATCTTCAAGTTGATAAATATTTCGAGGTTTATTTAATAATAACGGGTTTATCTTTTGTAATAATTTAAGATAAAACACACCTCCTATAATGACGGTAGGTATTGAAATAATTATACCGATAAGTAAAACTTGTCCAACATTAGCACCATATTCAAGTGCTACAGCTGTAACACCAGGATGTGGAGGTAAAAATGAATGCGTAACAAGTAAAGTTGCAGCCATTGGAAATCCTAGTTTTAGTACAGATATATTAATTTCTCTTGAGATTGTAAAAATAATAGGTATTAATAATATAAATGCTACTTCATAAAATAACGTAATACCTACTATGAACGAAGCTACAATAACAGCCCATTGAATTTTTTTAACACCAAATTTATCAATTAGTGTGACTGCTATTTGATGTGACCCGCCTGCATGTGACAACAATTTACCTAGCATAGCACCTAATCCAAAAATTAGACCTATATGCCCTAAAGTATCACCTAATCCTTTTTCAATAGAATCAGCAATTTTATCAGGTGGGATTTGAAGTGATAAAGCAAGGAAAAAAGCAACAATAATTAATGCTATAAACGTGTTAATCTTAAATTTCATTATTAAAATTAAAAGAATTAAAATACCTATACTTGTAGTAATTAATGGCATAAACAAGCTCCTTATATAAAATTGATACCGCTTACAAAATGCATTGAATAAAAACCAATGCTTAAACAAAATAAGCATTGGTTTTTGTAATCTTGTATACTAAGTATACGAGTAGTATATATTTATACATATTATCTGTCAATAAAGAGCTTTTTGAAATTATTACTAGACAATGAAAACGTTTTATTGTAATCTTGTGATGTAAGATACTTAGTATACAAGTTAGGATATTTCTTTTAGAAAAGGTGATAGAATGATTAATTTAAATGTTGAAAAACTTAAAAAAACTGCAAATGAATTAAGAAAAACAGTTTTAACAATGGTTTATGATGCTCAATCTGGACACCCGGGAGGATCTTTATCAGCTGCTGATTTCATGAGTGCTTTATATTTTGGTGAAATGAATATAGACCCGAATAATCCAGATTGGGAAGATAGAGATCGCTTTGTATTATCTAAGGGACATGTTGCCCCTATACAGTACTCAGCTTTAGCTACTTTAGGATTTGTTCCTTTTGATACTATTCATACTTTAAGAGAATACAAATCACCTTTCCAAGGACATCCAGATTCCAAAAAATGTCCTGGAATAGATATATCTACAGGTTCTTTAGGACAAGGTTTGTCTTGTGCTGTAGGTATGGCATTGGCTGGAAAAATGAATGACAAAAATTATAGAGTTTTTGCGGTTCTTGGAGATGGCGAATGCCAAGAGGGTCAAATATGGGAAGCAGCACAATCTGCTGTTAAGTATCAATTAAATAACTTAATTGTTTTTGTTGACGACAATGGATTACAAATTGATGGTCCTACAGATGAAATTATGCCTAATGGTGATTTAGAAGAAAAATTTAAAACCTGGGGTTTTTATACAAAACGTATCAACGGTAATGATATGGAACAAGTAATAAGCATTTTAGATGAAATAAGAGAATTAAATAATAATAAACCTAAATGTATTGTTTGTAATACGACCAAAGGCCAGGGCGTTTCATTTATGGAAAATAGTGTAGGTTGGCATGGTAAAGCTCCTAATGACGAAGAATATAATAAAGCGATTGCTGAATTGGAGAAGGCGGGTGCTAGTATATGAATTTAATTAAAAACCAAAAAGCTAAAGCAACAAGAGAAGCATTTGGAGATGAAATATTAGAATTAGGTAAAGAAAATAAAGATATAGTAGTTGTTGATGCAGATATAGGAGGTTCTTGTAAAACAGGGAAATTTATGACCGAATTACCTGACCAACATATAAATGTGGGAATTGCTGAACAAAATGCTGCTGGTATGGCAGCAGGTCTCTCAACAACTGGCAAAATACCTTTCGTAAGTACTTACGCTGTTTTTGGATCCCTTAGAATGGGAGAGCAAGTAAGACAAGAAATTTGTTACCCTAACTTAAATGTTAAGATTGCTTGTTCACACGGTGGACTAACGCCTGCTACAGATGGTGGGAGCCATCAAGCTATTGAAGATATGGGAGTTTTACGCACATTCCCTAATATGAAAGTTATTATGGGTGCAGACTATCATTCAACAAGAAAACTAATTCGTGAAGCTTCTAAAATTTATGGCCCTGTTTATTTAAGATTTACACGCGGACCAATACCCATTATTTATGATGAAAATGAAAGTTTTGAAATCGGTAAGGCCAAGTATTTAAAAGAAGGTACAGACATAGCGATTATAGCTAATGGAGATACTTTAAACATTGCAATAGAAGCATCAGAAAAATTAGAAGAATTAGATATCTCAGTTAAATTACTGGACATGCATACAATCAAACCAATAGATAGAGACGCCGTATTAGAATGTATAAACATCGGAAAAATTATAACAGTAGAAGATCATAATATTATCAATGGTTTAGGAAGTGCTGTCAGTGAAATTGTTGCTGAAGAAGGTAATAGTAAAGTGAGAAGAATAGGTGTACAAGATCAGTTTGGGCAATCTGCACCTTATGAAAAGTTATTAGAAATTAATGGAATTACTGCAGAAAATATTATAGATACTGCTAAAAAATTAATGAAGAAGTAAAAGGAGACAATAAAATGTTTAGATTAGATGATCAAGTAGCAATTATCACAGGAAGTGGCTCACCAAAAGGTATAGGTAAAGAAATTGCATTAACATTTGCTGAACAGGGTGCAAAATTAGTTATTGCAGATTTGAATAAAGAGGGTGTAGATGAAGTAGTTAATGAAATTGAGAACAAAGGTGGTGTGGCATTTGGTATTGAATTAGATGTTACTAATAAAGTATCTGTAGATAATATGATAGAAAGCGTTATGGAGTATTATGGGAAAATAGATATACTAGTTAATAATGCAGGTATATCTCAAAAAGTCACAGTAGAAGATATGACTTTAAAAGATATGCAAAAGATTTTCACGGTAAATATGTTTGGATTATTTTTAACAACTCAAGCTGTATTAAAACCGATGAAAACACAAAACTACGGTCGTATTGTTAGTTTATCCTCTGTTTCTGGAAAAAGAGGGGGGGGTGTTTTTGGTGGCGCCCACTATTCTGCATCTAAAGCAGCCGTATTAGGTTTTTCAAAAAATCTTGCACGTGAAGTTTCTAGTCATGGAATTACTGTGAATTGTGTTGCTCCTGGACTAGTTAATACTGATATTTGGAAATCTTTACCAGAAGATGAAGCAAAAAAAGTGATTGATACTATTCCAAGTGGCAGACCAGGAGAAACACAAGAAATTGCTACAACAATTGCATTTTTATCTTCCAAAGAGGCATCTTATATCACCGGTGAAGATATAGATATTAATGGCGGATCACATATGGACTAGTGTAATAATACTTGATGCTCAAAATGCATACTAAGTATGTTAGATAGCAAGATACATGATAAAATAATAATTACCAAAATATAGTAGAAAGAAGTGTTATTTATGCCTTTTAATCGTGTATCTAGTAATAAATTATACATCCAAATTTACGAACAAATTCTTCATGAAATAGAAATAGGAACATTTAAAGTAGGAGATAAACTCCCTTCTGAAAAATTTTTATGTGAACAATTTGGTGTAAGTAGAGCGCCGGTAAGACAAGCAATCAGTGCTTTAGAATTAAATGGTTTTGTTTTATCTAAACAAGGTGAAGGTGCATATGTTCAAAAACCAAAGCTTAAGACAACCGAAGATGATTCATCTAATGTTTTAAATAGTATTTCACCAGAAGAAATAATTGAATCAAGAATGGAAATTGAACCTATAATATCCAGATATGCCGCGCAAAGAGCAACTGATGTGGATATAGAGCATTTGAATAAAATAATAACTAAAATGGAAGAGGAAACAATTAGCGGCATATATAACCCTCTCACTGATGACGAATTTCATCAAATTATAGCCAAGTCAACTAAAAACGAATTATTAATTAAATTTATGAATGACATTAGTGAGGCTATGGAACATCAAAAAATGTGGAAATTCTTAAGAGATAGAACAGTTACACGTTCTGATTATAGACAAATAAATTTTGAGGAACATAAACAAATTATTAAAGCAATTGAAGTTCATAATGAACTTGAAGCTTACAATCTTATGAAAATGCACATGAATAATTTATTTGAACGATATTGGAAAAAATAATTGGTTTGTGTTTTTACACGGAGATGGTCTATTGAATAATAATAAATTAAAAAAAAGAGTTGCTAAAGAGGCAATTATGGAAATTGATAGCGGTATGACTCTAGGCTTAGGTTCAGGATCTACCATGAAATATGTTCTAGAATATTTAAGTTCGGAAATTAAAAATGGGCTTGATATTATAGGAATACCAACTTCTGTACAAACTGCCCAATTAGCTCACAAATTAGGCATACCACTTACATCGTTTAGTAAAACAACGCATATAGATATAGCTATAGATGGTGCTGATGAAGTTGATGCTAACTTTAATTTGATTAAAGGAGGTGGCGGAGCCTTAATTCGAGAGAAGATTATAGGTGATGCAGCTGATAAATTTATTATTGTAATTGATAAAACGAAACTCGTAGAACAATTAGGGATTTTTCCATTACCTGTAGAAGTAATACCTTTTGGATGGGAAATTACTTCTAAAAACATACAAAACTTAGGCGCTTCAAGTAAATTACGAAAAATTAATGATAAACCTTATGTTACAGATAATGGAAACTATATTCTTGATTGCAATTTCGGTTTTATACACAGTCCACTATCTTTAACGAAATCTATAAATTCAATAGTAGGAGTTATAGATTCAGGGCTATTTATTAATATGGCAGATAAAGTTTTCGTAAGTGATGAAAACACTGTTAAAACAATATTCAATAAAAGTAAAAGGAGGTGATATTATGGCAATTCAATATGAAACGAGTGCTACAAATAAGGGTGGACGAAAAGGTCATGTTAAAACAGATGATGAAACGTTAAATTTAACCATAGTTCCACCAGACAAAACAAATATGGATAGTGGGACGAATCCTGAACAGTTATTTGCAGCAGGTTATGCTTCATGTTTTAATGGTGCTTTTGACTTAATTTTAAAACAAAATAAAATCAAAAATGCTAATCCGGAAGTGACATTAACTGTACGTTTAGTTGATGATCCTGAAGCTGAAAGTCCTAAATTAGAAGTAGATATAGCAGCTAAAGTAAGTAATATATCTAAGGAAGAAGCAGAAAAACATCTAAAACATGCACATGATTTCTGTCCTTATTCAAAAGCTACACGAAATAACATAGATGTAAATTTAAAAGTTATAACAGAATAATTAAACCATTAATTGCTACTTGTAGATGATTTTATCTACAAAACCTCGACCTCTTACCAAAGGTCGAGGTTTTAATTTGCATAATCAATGATTATCAGAAGTGGATAGGTTTGTGAATTTACAGATGGTATAATATAAAAGTCGTCGTTTTACTTCTGTGTCTTAATTAACATGGAAGGAGGTGACACCATGTTAAACACTCTATTTGTAGCACTTGTAGCTCCTATCATAGTAGGAGTTATAATTACGTTGTTTTCACATTGGTTAAACAAACGTGATAAATAATCCGACGACGACATAACCAATACACCAAAAAAGAGCCCGATAACTACTGACATAGTTATCGGGCTCGGTGTTTACCATGTAAACACTCTATTTGTTAATTACATTATAACATCATAGTGGTTGGTAATGCAAAATAGTGTTCTTGAGATGAGCTGTTGCAAAAATGTTAACCTTGCTCTTTTTAAATTATTAGTATGTATTAATTTCTATACCATACAGTTTTAGACCAATTTTTATGTTTTGGGGTGCCCTTCCAAGAAGAACAGTCTTTAATGCCTTTTTTCCTAATGTTTCATCCATCACATTTAGTCATTGAACCTATAGAACTACAGCCGTAAGCCATAGCATGGTAATCACAATCACTTTTGTAAAAGTCTGTAAACGCCCTTGGGTGTTTCTTAGACCAATATCTATGATCTGATTTAGTTCCGTTGAATCTATTACAATGTGTATGCGTACCTTTTTTTACTTTTTGCCCGTCATTTTGCCTCTTGTATGACATACTTTCTAAAGTTGTACCATCTTTCATATGATTTTCATTATTATCGTCCATATTTCCAACAAAGTCTGAAAAATTTATAACTTTCGTATTACTATTATCGTCGCTTTTTAAGGTTTCTGACTTTTTATCAGGATTGGGTACATAATCTTCAACAATTACATTACCTTGTTCTTGTTTAATAAATACATGTGGATCATTTTTACTAATCTCTTTAAAGTTATTCATTGTTTCTTCGTCAACTTGATTTTTATCGTATTTAGCGAAGAGTTTAATATTATCTGGTTCTGTATGGTGCATTTCCTTAGCTTCTGTAGTATGTAGTGATAATGGATATAAGCCACAGAACAAAATAGATAAACTAATCACTACTACTTTAGAGATGAATTACATTTTAACACTTCCTTTAATTTTAAAATTTTAAATGCATTATAATATTTATGTATTTTAAATTTATCACATATGTTAAAATATTGTCAGCTATTTAAAGAAAAAGTATAAAAATATTGAAAAAAATTATATATTTTAGTGTTGCATTACTATTAATAATTATTATGTATTTATTTTTGAACTTTTTGCTCTTTGATAAGTGGAATTTACACCAAAGTGAAAAGCAAATAAATAATTATATTGAAAATCACGAGGATAAAAAACTAAAAAAATTTCTCAAGATGAAAAAACTTATAAATTTTTAAAAGAAAGCAAAAATCTATCTGTTGTGGGAAAAAGTGATAATCAAAGAAGTGGAAGTGTGGATTATTATCGAGTAAATATAAATGATAGTTCAGCTGAATTATATATTAAGTCCAACCATGCTTTTATTCCTGAAAAAACTACTATCCAAAGCGTTAAGATACTTTAGTTCCCATAATAGAATATTGGTATTAGTGATCTATAACAATTACATTAAAGAATGTAATGTAATAATTAAAACTTAAGATATTGGATAAGTACCATTACAAATAAAGCCCACTACTATTGATATAGTGGGCTTTATACTACTTATTTAAATTTTTATACTTTTCCTATCAATAAAGATATTTATTAATTGAATAATAATAGCTAGAATAACTACAGCAACACTACAATAAATTAATATGCTAGTTGATAATCCTTGTGCAAGTAATAAACCACCTAATGCAGCACCAATCGCACTTCCTAAATAATTTAGAGAACTATTTAAAGCCACAGATGTGCTGCCATGTTCAGAATGATTTTTTAATAATATATGCTGTTGAGGTGCTTGGGTAGCCCATCCCATAGCTCCCCATAATATGAATGGTATAAGTCCTAAAATAGGTATTTTAATGAGTGTAGGTATTAACACTATGCTAATACCTAGAGTGACTAAAATGATAAGCATCAAAATTTGGGTGTTTTTAAATTTATCAATGACTAAACCGACTCCAAAACTCCCTACTAATCCTCCAATTCCCCAAGTAGTTAAGAAAAGTGTAATGTAATGTGGTGAAATGGCTTCGCTTATAACTTGAGAGAGGTAGGTATACAAACCCAAGCTTGCAATTGCTGCACATACAGTTACAGATACCACTCTTAATACATGTGGATCTATAAAAAGTGAGAACCTATCTTTCAAGCTAGGTGCTGAAGGTAGTTTAAAATCAGGAAGTAAAAAATAGGTGCTTATAAAGGCAACTATACTTAAAATTACAATTATACCTATAGCAAACCTCCAATTAATTAAAATAGCTAATTGTAAGCCTATGGGAACTCCAACAACCGTACCTACACTCATACCTCCTACTATAAAAGCTAATGCTTTTCCTTTATTTTTTTGCCTTACTAAGTGTCCACCCGAACTAACTGCCATAGGAGAGAATAATCCTGCACCTAGTCCAGCTATACATCTGGATAAGATATATATTGAATAGTTTGGAGATAGCATAGTAATCAAATTAGCTAATCCAAAAGTTAATAAAGCCAGTAAAAGAATGTTTTTCACAGAATACTTAGCTAGTATAGTTGAAAAAACAGGGGCTGATAAAGCAAAAAATAAGGTAAAAACAGTAACGCCTTGCCCTATTTCAGCACTACTTTTATTAAAACTCTTTCCCATATCAGGTAATAATCCAGCCACAATATAAGTATCCATCCCTAAGGCAAACATACCTAATGTTAAAATCCAAATTTTCTTCATGATTTAATCATTCCTAACAAATATATTTATGTATTTTAGCGTAGTATTATATTGTAATTAATGGAATAATGAATACATTAAGAGTGGTATTAAAGAAAAGTTAATAGAGGGAGTAATATATGAATATTGAATACATAGAGGATTTCATAAAAGTTGCTGAACATCAGAGCCTTAACCATGCTTCTAAGCTACTTAATATCAGTACCCCAGCGCTTAGTAAGAGAATTAAGCATGTTGAAGAATATTTTGAAAGTGACCTGTTTTATAGAACCTCTCGAGGCATATTTTTAACTGAGCATGGTGAGTTAGTTTTGAGTAAAGTTAAGATTATAAAAAACGATATAGACGAATTAAAAGCAGAAACTTCAAAAAATGGAGACGCAACAATTAGAGTTGGTCTATTACCAAGCTTTTCATTGTATAAATGGGCTGAGCAAAAAGAAGCATTAATAAATCAAAGACTTTCCATAAAAATTGAAAGTAACACTCAAATTTTACTTGATCACTTACATAATGGGGATATAGATGTAATTATTGGAGACATAACTGCTACAGAAACTAATCAACTTTATAGTGAAATTTTATATCGTGAAAAATATATGGTGGTCTTTCCAAAAACTAGCGATTTAAGGCTATCCGATAGTATATTTGCTAGTAATTTAATAAATGAAAAGATACTTATTCTTAATCCACCATGTGATACTTTATCTTTTATACAAAAACATTTCTCTAAATTTAAGATGAATATTGAATACAAAAGTGATTTAGAGTCCATATTGGCTAATGTTAAGGCTGAACAAGGAATTACAATCATTCCTCAATCATTAATAACACGAGTTGAAAATATGAATCTTTTAATCAGAGAATTGGAAAATCATTCAAGGGAAGTTGGTCTCATAGCATATAATAAAGAAATATTGCAAAAAGTATGGAGTATTATAAATGAATAAGCAGTGTAATAAAAGTACATCCTAATCAGTCGCATTTTCATGATGATTGGTATATGTAACATTTTTGACTAATTAGTACAAAATATCTATAATACGTAGCATATAATAAATTGATGAGGAGTTTTTCATGAAAAAACACAGTGGCAGACCACTTGAATATAGTAAAGAAGATGTATTAGACGCAGCAATCGATGTTTTCTGGGAAAAAGGATATAAAGCATGTTCTACTGAAGATTTATGTAACAGAACAGGTTTAGGACGTGGTAGTTTATATAATTCTTTTGGCAGTAAGCATAAATTATATGAAGAAGCTTTAAAACGATATCATGAATTTTGGATAGAAACACAGAGGAATATTTTAAAGCAAACTAATTTAGTTAAACAAAATTTAGAGAATCTGCTTATTTGGGCTGTGGAAGAAGATTTTAAAGAAAGTGCAAAGGGTTGTATGTTAATCAATGCTTCGATGGAATATTGGAAGAACGATCCAACTGTTTCACATTGGTCTCGTATTCATGCTAATCACTTAGAATCTATAATAAAAGAGGTAATTCAAAGTGGTATCGATTCTAAGGAAATTAAATCAAATATATCCGTTGATGATTTAGCAAGAAATTATTTATGTAGTTTTTATGGATTGAGGGCGCTTAACGCGTTCATACCTGATTTAGATACTGCAAAAGTCACTGTTAAAAGTATAATGGCAAATTTTCCATGATTGTTTGCTATTTTATTTAACTTATTTTGTACTAAATAGTAAAAAATTAAAATTCAAAGGAGATTGAACATGAACCAAACAATTGAAACAATTTTAAATCATAAATCAGTACGTGCATTCAAAAATATTAGCTTAAATGAAACGCAAATTGAGCAACTTGTCGAAGCTGGACAAGCGGCATCAACAGCAAGTTATCAACAAAGTTATTCAATTATTGGAGTTACAGATCCAATAATAAAAGGAAAAATTGCTAAGTATGCTGGTAATCAGCCATTTATCGAAGACTCAGGGCACCTTTTGATATTCTGCGCTGATTTATACAGAAATAAGCTAATGTCCGAAGAATTAGATATAGATATAGAAAAAACTATACAGGGAGTTGATGCAACAATTGTAGGTGCTGTCGATGCCTCTTTAGCAGCACAAAATGTAGTTATAGCAGCAGAATCATTGGGTATGGGCGTGTGTTATATTGGTGGTGTAAGAGATGGTATTATTGAAATATCTGATTTGTTAGAACTTCCAGACTATGTATACCCTGTATTTGGCTTAGCCGTTGGCTATCCTTCAGAAGAAAATGATAAAAAACCAAGAATTCCATTTGAAGGTATATATCATGAAAACAAATACAAACTTGATAAAATGGATGTTATAAAACAATACAATAAGGATACGAAAACTTATTATTCATTACGTTCTGGTGAATTATCAGATAGAGCATGGGCTAAAACAGCAGTTAGTAGTTTGAATCGTTTACCTAGAACATTTATTAAAGATTTTCTCAATAAAAGAGGATTATCTAAACACTAACTTTCTATAAAAATAAGAATAGTGGGAAACTCTCGCCATTCTTTTTTTTAATAACTCTGTACACTGTAGACCTACTTACTCCAGTCTGTTTAGCAATCTCTTTACCTGTAAGTTTTTGTTCATCATATAAGAATTTGATTTCTCTTTTCTTGTGCTCTGGTAATGAAGGCCTTCTACTTTTTTGGTCTCTTGCTGTGCTACGTCTAGTCCTTTTTTCGTCCGTTCACTTAATAAATTGGCTTCAAGTTCAGCGAATGGACTCATCATGGTAAAGAACAATTTGCTCATTGCGTCCTTGGGTGATATGTTCATAATCTATAATATGTAAATCAATACTTTTATCATCTAACCATTGAGATAACTCAATTAATTGCTTTGTTGTTCGGCCAAGGTGATCTAGTTTATAGATAACTAAAATATCGTCTTCACGTAAATAATCTAAGCATTTATCAATTTCCGTTCGCTTAGTTTTGTGACCACTCTTTTTCTCGCTAAAGATACGTTCACAACCATATTCTCTAAGTGTATCAATCTGGCCATCAAGATTTGGATCTTGTGTGTATACACGCGCATAACCAATTTTAGCCATTTGAGTATTACCTTTTTATCGTTTTATGGGTGCTTATTAACGAAATCTAATTCCCGGTGTAAATAAATGCGACTTTCGTAGTCTAAAAATTCATGTTTTTTGATAAATTGATTATAATACAAGTTTATAGAGTTTAATGTCCAAGGAAAACCTCTTAATTTATAGTTAAGAGGTTTTGTGTCAAAGACGATTGGTTGTATTAGTATTAATATTTGTCTTAACTATCCCAAGTTACTAAATCACCTTGAATGGGTGTATATTCACTAGAAAAATTAATTTTAAGAGAATGGCAATCATTAAATAATGTTGGGCTGTCCATCAATTGAAAATGTATGTGAGGCTCTGTTGAATTTCCTGAATTTCCACAATTCCCTAATAATTGTCCTTTTTTTATTACATCTCCTGGTTTTACCACTATAGATTGATATTTTAAATGCGCTATTAAGCTATATTCTTTTTCACTATGGCGAATAACAACATAATTGCCTAATGGTTTTTCTTTTGCCATTTTACCAGGTATATTATCCTTTTCGCTGTTTTGGGTATCTACTATGACTCCTTCTTGGGGGGAGAACAGCTCTTGATTAAATGCAAAATAGTCATTGTTAGTCTCACCGTTTCCAACATAATTTTTGTTATCTTTTCTTATGACCAAATCATATGCATACCGTTGATTTACATAAGGATAATGATAATTCAATAATTCATTATGCCCTCCCCAAACAACAGCCCATGTTTTATCTATAGGCATCGAATATTGAAGTCGGGTAACTTTTCCATTATCCTCAATATTTAAAGGTTTAAAGAGAATATATTCAATTAAATTATCTGAATTAAGCGTGAAGCTTATCCCTCCTTGATGTGATTTATCAAAAAACACATACTGAGTAGAGAAATGTAAATCTATTTTTTTATATAAGTAATGTTCAATATTTCTTTTTACGTAAGAGTTCAGTATTTTTTTAACAGTTCTTTTTTTTATATTACTTTTAAGGTTATCGTTAAAAAAATTGTATAGCACTTTGTAATTTTTTCTTTCAATAGTATATATGATATTTTTAGACACATTATTCAATTTATTAAACACCCCTAACATTTAATGCTATTTATCTTTTAATTTATATTTGTTATTTAGTACTCTATCAATAAAAATATGTCCTTCATAGTATTTAATATATTCTATATTTTAAATAACTATCTATAGTCTTTATCTTCAAAAATCAGTAACTCTGAAAAAATCATCGTTAAAGCAAAAGCAACAAGTCCCATGATAATTACAATCCAAAAGAGTATAATTATAGTGTCTCCTATCTCTCAGGCGTCAATTTGACGTAGAGAGGAGGTGTATAAAGTGATAATACTTATTTTCGTTCACATCATAGCGCCAGTCATCAGTGGCTGTGCCATTGCGTATTTTGCTTATTGGCTAAGTAAACGCAATAAATCATAGGCGGCATTAAGTTAAGCCACACCAACAAAAATCCCCTCACTACTGGCATAGTGAGGGGATTGGTGTATAAGTGAATACTTATTTTCGTTAAATAAATTATAACATCATAGTGGAACGGAATGCAAAATTAGTATTTATATAGGAGAATAAAATAAGGTAGGGAGTGTTATAGGACTTCTAACAATAATTTTCTTTGATACAATGATTATCACTTTAACTTTTATAGGTAAACTATAAATAATAAAAGGGTCTTATAACGGGCGAGCAACAAGTACCTTATTATCTAGTTTAATATTTTATGACTCTATTTATCTTTTTTGCATTTTAATAAGGAAAACTATTGCAAGTTAAAAAGTGATAATGTGATTGAAATTTGTTCGCTAGTAAAAACAAAAAACTACTTAATAAAATTCCTCCAAAACTTTCATTTGTCAGGAATAAAATACCCTTAGCGTCAGACTTAAAATTCCCTTCATCAAAAATTTCAAAAGCACCTAGGATTTTGACTAGAGTGCTTTTACCACTATCATTATTTCGTTTTATAACATAAATTTTATTTTCAATTTTCTTATAGAACTATGATTTTTTAATAAGTTCATTGTTTCATTCATGATAACACTCCTTTTTCTCATTTATATAAACAATTACAAATTAATGTCTCTAAAAATCTTGCATTAAATCATCAATCACTTCTTTTACACTCCGTATAGATTGGATAGGACTAATACCCGTGCCTACTGAGACATAACCATTTTCGGTATCTCCTTCAACCATACCCAGCCTCATTTTTCTTCCTGCTCCCATATGCTTAGCGATTGCTTCATTAGTATCTCCATTTTTATCCATAGTTTCTAATTCGGTAGCTAATTTACCTGGTAGAGATCGATAATAAGCGGGAAGTGTTCTGAAAAGAATTAAATCTTCAGCATTTGAATCAACAATATATTGTTTTACATTTTCAGCAGCAGGATTTTCATAAGTTGGGATAAGTACACTACCAACATAAACGCCTTCTGCACCTAAATTGAAGGAGGCTCTTACACCTCTGACATCACCAATACCACCAGCTGCAATGACTGGAATGTTAATTGCATCGGCAATCATCGGTACAATTGAAAAAGTACCAATTACACGTTCAGGTACTGTGCCGCCTTCATCAAAGCCAGTAGCTACAAATACGTCTGCACCCATAGCTTCAGCAGCCTTTGCATTTTCTGTTGTTGGTGTAATAGGTCGGAATATAATTTTAATGTTGTTTGCTTTTAATTTATTAAATATTTCTTGATCTAATAATCCATTAATTAATACTATAGGCACGCTTTCTTCAATAAGCATATCAACGATATAATCTGTATAAGTAAGATCTTCGCTAACCATAATCGTTGAAGCAAATGGCTTGTTTGTTAGTTTTTTAAGCTTTTTAATTTCAGTTCTCATGCGTTCTGTTGTTTCAATTGGTGACCGTGTAACCCTTGCTTCTCCAGAATTAGGTCCCATTATACCTAAACCACCAGCCTCACTGACAGAGGCAATGAATTTAGGATTAGTTAATGAATTTAAAGGGCCTTGAATAATAGGTTTTTCTATATTAAAAATTTCTGTTACTCTACTTTTCATATATATATCCTTTCCAATTTTTAGTGTATATAGTATATTAATATATCTAATTCTATTAATGAAGTAGGCAATAAATAATGACATAGTATTAAAAAATGTACTATTGGGATTTGGAGGGATTTATATGGTTAAAATATGTAATTATGGATTTGATGAATCCTTTGTGGAAGATCATCGTGATATGCACGGTATTGCATATACACAAAATGTGTTGTCAGGAAGATATAAAAATTTAATTTTATGGTATTTAAAAGAGAATGGTCGCAGATTTGGAGAAATAAAAAAATTTTTAACAAGTATTTCTCAAGGTTCATTAACGAAACAATTAAAAGAGTTAGAAAGTGATGGTATTGTTAACAGAACTGTTTATGCAGAGGTCCCACCTAAAGTTGTGTATAGTCTAACTGAAAAGGGCCAAGCACTCATGCCAATTATAGATATGATGGAAACCTATGGAAGGGAATATGGAGAAATTTAATCCAAATTAATAAAAATATATTAAAAGAGACTACTTATTTTTAAGTAGTCTCTTCGATCATTTCAAAATCAAATTTCATATCATTTTTCTATAGCTTTTTATATTTATTCTAAGTTTGCATGGTTTTGTTGCATCGTTTCTTCATCAACTTTTAACTCAGTCATTAAATCCAAAACAATACTATCTAAAAATAATTGTGATGCTTGTTCAAATAGGCTGCCTAAAGGTTGTGCTGAACCGCCAGCATCATATTTTGTCCCAGCTGGCAACTCAATCACTGCATTGGCAAGTTCACCAATTGCTGATGACGGATTTGTCGACAATAATATGACTTCTGAACCTACAGATTTAGCTTTATCTGCTAATAATCTTAAATGCTCTGTCGAACCTGAGCCAGAAAGGATAATAAACAAATCTTCTTCGGTAATAGAAGGCGTCGTAGATTCACCCACAACATGTGCATATTTGCCTAATTGATTTAAACGCATTGCAAAACTATTTGCTACAAAGCCTGAACGACCTTTGCCTGCAACAAATATCTGATTCGATTCAACCACTTGTGTTAAAAAGGATTTTGCTTCACTATCTTTAACATGTGATAGTGTATGGTCTAATTCATCAAGTATTAAACGATAGTTTGTGATTTCTGACATAATTATTTTCCTTCAATTGCAGCTTTACATTGTTTAGCAGCTTCTACAGGGTCATCAGCATTGGCAATGCCACCACCAACAATAATTAAATCAGGATCTTCTGCAACAATGTCTTTAATAGTATCTGGTTTAATACCGCCAGCAACTGCTACTTTAGAATTACTAATTACAGATTTAACTTTACGTAAACTTTCTAAAGGTGATTGACCTTCAGCTTGTAAGTCATAACCAGTATGAACAGCGATATAATCTGCGCCTAAATCATCTAACTCTTTAGCACGTTTTTCTAAATCTTGTACTGCAATCATATCTACTAATAATTGTTTGTCATGTTTATGAGCTTCATCAACTGCAGCTTTAATTGATGCATCTTCTGCAACGCCTAAAATTGTTACTATGTCTGCACCAAATTTAACTGCTTGGCTTACTTCATAGTCTGCAGCATCCATAATTTTTAAGTCTGCTAATACTTTTACACCATCAATATTATCATTTAAGTGTTGAACCGCTGGTAAACCTTCATTAATCACGATTGGTGTACCAATTTCTACTATATCTACATAATCTTTAACTTTATTCGCAAGTTTTGTTGCTTCCTCTTTATTCAATAAATCAATTGCTAGTTGTAATTCCATATGTTATTACCTCCTATATATTATGTATTTAGTATGATATCATTTCCTAATAATTACAATACTGACAAACCTGTCACTAAGGAGAGAAATATGTTAATAGAATATAATGATAAATTATTTTACACTTCTAAAGATTTAGCTTTATCAGTAATTGGTGGTCGATGGAAAATCCCTATTATTTATCATTTATTACAATCAAAAATACTTAGACTGAATGAATTAGAAAAAAAGTTACCAGATATTAATCAAAGAATGTTAATCAGACAATTAAGAGAGCTTGAAAAGGATATGATAGTAAAAAGGACTGTATATCCAGTAGTGCCTCCAAAAGTTGAATATCAATTAACTGATATTGGTTTGTCTCTCGACAATGTGGTTTATGGTATTTGTGAATGGGGAGATGAATATTTGAAGTTACTTAACAATTAATGATGTATCTAAGTTCTATTTGCGCCATTTTCACTTCACAACCGTCAATTTACTTTCAGTTAAATTATGATTTAACATGATTGATGATTATCATAAGTCATATTAAAAAGGACAACTTATTTAATAAGATGTCCTTTAATCGTTTCAAAGTCAATTATTGTCTCAATATTAGGAGGAAATTGATCATGATTTGTGATGGCATAGACTATTTTTTTTGGATTTACGTCCAAGATTTTTACATTTTTAGTTAAGCAATTATATTGATTAACTATTAGTAGGGTTGTAAGTAACGTGATTTCTGTTCAATACTTCTTCTAATTTATCTAAATGTTCGAGTGAGGTATCGGAAGTTCTTTTTCCTAACTCTAATACGATAGCATCGATTAAAGCAATAATCGGTAGAATAGAGAAATGGTCCTTTCTTACAGATAATTTTAGTGTCACGTTACTAAATTCAATTAAAGGTGAAGTGTCATGATCAGTAATTAATATAATATCGTTGCCTTGTAATTTTGTTTCCTTTATAGCGTTTATTACTGAATGGGTATAAGGTTCGAATGAAAATGCGATTAGTAGATCATTATTAGCCATTTTTTTAGTTTTATCAAATATCGAATCTGTATCATAACTGAGTTGATGAATACTTAAATTGAATTCATTAAGTAAATGTTCTAAGTAAAGTGCTGTTGTTTTATAAGGGCGGGTTCCTAATACATATATATTATTGGCTTGTTCAATTAAATTTACAGCATGATCGAATGACGAGATTAAATCAGGTTTTAACGATTGATTTAGTAAAGTTACACTCTTATCCCATACATGTGTTAAGGTATGAGATTTGACTTTACCACTTTCAATAAATGCATTCTTAAGAGTGAATTTTGAATCATTTGGCAATGCACTGTTGTATATATCTTTTCGGAAGTCATTGAAATTATCGTAATCTAGGGCATGAATGGTACGCATAACGGTTGAAATGCCGACTTCAGCTTCTTCTGATAATGTTTTTATCGTTATCAAACCTAAGTCTTCGAAATGCTTAAGTATATAATCACATAACTTCTGCTGTTTTTTAGGGAGTGATTTTTTAGTATTAACAATTTTAGCTTTTAAATCAAATTCAAAATCCATTGGTTGCACCTCATTTCTAGTCATCAACGTTATTTTCTATATCATATCAAAGAAGTGGAAAGAATAAAAATTCTGAAAAAGAACAAAAATATTCCTTTTTACAATAAAATGATTTACTTCTGTTCATTTAGGTGGTAATATGCCATTAAATACTCAAAAGGGGGCATAAAGTGTTGAATGTAAAAAGAAGTGAGTTAAAAAAAGAAGTCCAAGCATTTTTAGAAAATGATATACCACTTTATATCAATGGTCAGTATCAGGTATCTAGTAATAATGAATTGTTTGAGGTATTAGATCCGTCAGATGAAAGTGTAATTGCCAAAGTCCATGAAGCGGATGAACAAGATGTAGATAAAGCTGTACAGGCAGCGAGAGAAGCATTTGATAATGGTTTATGGACAAAAATGGAAGCGCATACAAGAGCGAATATTATTTACGAATTTGCACGTTTGCTAAAAGAACATAGAGAGGAACTAGCTCAGTTAGAATCTATTGATAGTGGTAAACCTTACGAAGTTGCTTTAGCAGATGACATTGATGGCACGATTCAACAATTTGAATATTATGCCGGTTTTGCAACAAAAATTAATGGTAAAACAACACAAATTTCTAATGATTTAGTCAGTTACACATTGCATGAACCTATTGGTGTAGTTGGTCAAATTATTCCTTGGAATTTTCCATTATTGATGGCTGCATGGAAGTTAGGGGCAGCATTGGCTGTTGGTTGTACGATTGTGATTAAGCCAGCAACTGAAACGCCGTTGTCATTATTATATGCAGCGAAGTTATTTAAGGAAGCAGGTTTTCCTGACGGTGTCGTGAACATTATTCCAGGACCTGGGCGCACAGTTGGTGAACGCATTGTAGCCCATGAAAATATAGATAAAGTTGCATTCACGGGTTCTACTGGTGTAGGTAAGTCAGTAATGAAAGGCGCGGCTGATCAAATAAAAAATGTGACACTTGAATTAGGTGGAAAATCACCTGCAATCATTTTAAAGGATGCAGATTTGAACGAAGCGATTGAAGGTGCATTTAATGGCACAATGTATAATCACGGACAAAATTGTAGTGCCTGTACAAGAGTTTATGTGCATAGAGAAATATATGATGAGGTTATTACTGGATTAAAGCAAAGGGCTGAAGAAGTAACGATTGGACCTAGTCTAGATGAAACAACAGATATGGGTCCACTTATTTCAAAGCGTCAACAAGAAAAAGTTTTAGAGTATATTAATATAGGAAGAAAAGAAGGTGCACGTCTGGTTGCAGGTGGAAATAGTAAATTTGATAAAGGGTACTATGTGGAACCTACAATATTTGCAGATGTAGAAGATGAAATGACCATTGCGCGTGAAGAAATATTTGGACCGGTAATGGCAGTCTTTGTATTTGATGAGATTGAGGAAGTAATTGCGAGAGCTAATGATAGTGATTATGGATTAGCATCTAGTGTTTGGACACAAAATATTAAGCAAGGACATTATATTTCCAAAAAGTTAAAAGCTGGAACAGTTTGGATTAATACAGTTGGTCTTGAATTGGAAACTATGCCATTTGGTGGATATAAACAATCAGGTATAGGACGTGAAATGGGTGGCGAATACGGCATTCAAAGTTATACAGAAGTAAAAAGCGTAATGATAAATATTAATTGGAGGTAAGTATATGTATAAACCATATGGAATGATTGCAGCTTTACCAACACCAATGTTAGAGAATGGTGAAATAGATTATGTAGCATACGCTAAGCTTATTGAACATGTGATTCATGGTGGTATTCATGGCGTTTTAGTAGGAGGTAGTACGGGGGAATATTCATTAATGACCTTTGATGAACGTAAAGCAATTATTAAATTTGTAACAGAAACAGTGGACAAACGTGTTCAAGTGATGGCAGGAACAGGTTGTCATAGAACAAAAGATACCATTGAGTTAACTCAATATGCAGAAAGCGTTGGTGTAGATAGTGCATTAGTTATTAATCCATATTATATGGTGACCAGTGATAAAGGGATTATAGAACATTATCAACACATTGCTGATAATACAGATGTTGGAATTGTAATATACCATTATCCAGATGCGACGGGAGTAGAATTAACACCAGAACTAATTAATCAAATAAGTAAGATAGACGGTGTAATTGGTATCAAAAATACTGCAGATGGTATCCATACATCAAAATTATTTGCGCTAGTTAAAGATAATCCTGATTTTGCATTGTTAACAGGCTTTGAGGATTTATTTTTACCGACCTTATCGCTTGGAGGTGCAGGTGCAATTGGTTTGGTGCATAATTTAGTACCGGATAAAATTGCTAAGCTCTATGAATTAATACAAGAAGAAAAGCTGCAAGAAGCAGCAGAATTGAATAAAACATTATTGCCATTATATCAATTGTTAGAAGAAGAAACTGTTCCTGGCACTGTTAAAGCAGGATTAAAGGCATTAGGTATTGCAGATACAACATGTAGATTACCATTAAAGCCTGCATCTTCTGAGTTTGAAGCAAAGATAAAAGCGTACCTAAATTAAGTTAAATTAAAAAGTGAGAAGGTGCATATAATGAAAGATGTAATTATTATAGGCGGTGGACTGGCTGGTTTATCAGCAGCATGGAGATTGAAGAATCATGATATTTTACTCTTAGAGTCAGAAAATAGAGTTGGCGGACGTGTAATGTCTGAAAGAAGAGGCAACTATTGGATGAACTGGGGTGGTCATGTATATGCAGGCAAAGGATCAGCAACTGATGAATTATTAAAATCTGTTGGTGTCAAATCGTTACCGGTGCCAGGAAAGTTATCGGCAATGCATTTAAATGGCAAACTATTACTGAATGGTAGGGTCGAACTATATCCTTTTAGAGTACCTATGTCATGGAAGGCAAGATTATCACTCCTTAAAGCGGGGGCTAAAGTAAGGGCTGCAGTGATCAAATATGGGAAGGTTGAAAAGCAACTTGAACATGAAGATTATAGTGTTAGACAGCAGCGTATATTAGATTTTATGAACAATAAAACATTTACTGACTTTACTGGCGAATTACCACTGGATGCAGATGCTATATTTAGACCGACAGTGAGCCGTTCTACAGGGGAACCTGAACAGATATCGGCCGGAGCTGGGATTGGTTATTTCCATATGATCTGGAACAAAGCTGGTGGACTATCACAAAATATCATGGGTGGTCCATCAACATTGACTAATACGATTGCCTGTCATCTGAAAAAGCAAATTGAGTTAAATGCACAGGTATCTGAAGTTATAAAAAATAAAGACTTCGTTACTGTAAGATATAAAATAGGTGATACAGAATATACTGAAACTGCAAAATATGTCATTTTAGCGACACCAGCACCAATAACGCAAAAGATAACAAAAAATTTAAGTCCGAAATTAGAATACGCATTAAAACAAATTAAGTATGGTCCACATGTGAGCGCATCGTTTTTAACAAATGAAACGAATAAGCAAGTATGGGATGATATATATGCCTTCGCAACACCTAAAAAGTCATTTGATATATTGATTCACAATTCGAATGTTGTACATGCATTGCACAATAAAAGAGAGCAAGGAAGTAGCTTTATGACATTTTCACCTGCAAATAGAGGTAAAGATTTAATAGAGAAAAGTGAAGAAGAGATTTTAGAAATATATTTAAATGACTTAGAAGAAATGTTTCCTGGATTTAAAGATTTAGTGGTTGAAGCAAAAGTAAATAAATTCCCGTATGGATCGGCTTATGTATATCCAGGTCGTGGCCAAATACAATCGACTTTGACTGAACCTGATGGTAGATTATTCTTAGCTGGAGATTATCTTGGCACGTTCTATACAGAAACAGCGATACAAACAGGTTTTACAGCAGCGCAAAATATAAATAGTCTATTAGGGTTTAATAAAGTAGAAGAAATGCAAAATATTTTGTAAGCGTTTACAATAAAGAGCGGAGGCTTTTACCATGAAAAAGAGAGAAATGGAAGATATGCCCCTTTGTAAATTTCACATGAAAATTTTTGCTTATGCGAGCGGAAGTTCATTTGTAGATGGCTACAGTTTAGGAATCATCGCAATCGCTTTGTCAGTGATGCAAAGTGATTTCAATATGTCGGTTACAATGATTGGTTTATTAGGCATGGGTACTTTAGGTGGCATGGTTATAGGAGGTTTAGTGGGTGGATATTTTACTGACATTTTAGGAAGGAAAAAAATGTTTATCATTGATATGCTACTCCTTGGTATATTTACCACCTTACAATTTTTTGTAACAGATCCAACACAATTAGTAATTTTAAGATTTTTAATAGGTATTGCACTAGGTACGGATTATCCAATTGCAGGTTCATTAATGAGTGAATTTGCCCCTAGTAAGCATAGAGGTGCCTTATTAGGTGGCATTAATGCTTTTTGGTTTATAGGTTATGCAATTTCTTATTTGATAGGATATTTCTTATTACCATTAGGTCAAGGCAGTTGGAGATGGATGCTTATAAGTGGCGCATTACCAATTGTTCTATTGTTATTAGCTCGATTAAACATGCCCGAATCACCACATTGGCTAATGAAACAAGGAAGATACAAAGAAGCGGATAGTATCGTTCAAAAAGTATTTGGTGAAAATGTTGTAGTATCTAATGAAATAGAAACATCTCAGAAAACAAATTTGAGTGCTATATTTAAAAACGGTTATGGGAAAAGGACGTTTTTTGTATCTACATTTTGGTCCTTACAAGTAATGACTACATTTGCAATAGGTACATATATTCCCGAAATTTTAGGTCAATTTGGCTTTCAGGATGGATCACAAAAATATTTAGGTTCTGCTATTATAAATTTATTTTATTTAATAGGTATTTTTCCAGCACTCTATTTAGTCGAAAAATATGGACGTCGTCCAACGTTAATATGGCCATTTCTAATTACAGCGATTGCACTATTTGCTTTAGGTGTATTATCTGCTGGCAATACACCATTTATATTTATTATTTTAATCTTTATCATATATGGTATTTTTAATACAGGAATGGGTAGCCATCAATGGATATACCCTTATGAGTTATTCCCTACACATGTAAGAGGAACGGGTGGTGGATTTACGACCACTATAAGTCGTATTGCTTCTGCGATAAGTACTTTCTTCTTTCCAGTTATTTTGGAAAATTTTGGTGTTAGTATGACAATGTATATAGCTTCATTATTATTGTTAATTGGGTTTATGGTTTCATTTTTCATGGCGCCAGAAACTAAAAGTATGAATTTAAAAGAAGCAGGATCAATTTAAAAAATAAATGGGTATCATACAAATATAAAAAGCACATGAAGAGAGATATATAATGTCTCGGCATGTGCTTTTTTAAATACTTATCCTATTTATTAGTGTAGCGCACTGAAATCTGGTTAATAAAAATGGATTTTGGTGTGCCACGCTTTATTATTTTTATTGAGATATTTTGGAAAGCAATAAAACATATCAAAGAAAAATTGTTATGTGCATAGTTGGATTATGAATTATCGTTGAATAAAACTATTAATTGCATCGATTAAGCTATAGATGCCTAAAAAAGTTACAACAATAACGACGATACCGCCGATGATATTTAGCCAAACTGTGTTAACGTAATGACCCATTAAATTCTTTTTGTTGATTACAATAAAGATTAAAATAGCGACAGTAGGCAAGATAATTCCATTTAATGCTTGTGCTACAAGTAATACTTGTAGTGGTTCAAATCCAAGTGCGGATGTAATAATACCGATAATAATAATACATGTAAAAACAATCTTATATTTTTTGCTTTCCATACCACCACGCCATCCAAGTAAACTGCTTATAGTAGCAGCTGCACCTGTTGGCGAAGCAATCGCTGATGATAAACCTGCAGCAAATAAACCAATACTAATTGCAAATGGGGCCGCATTGCCTAATACAGGTTCCAAAGGACCGGCAAGTTGAATAATACTTGTTACTTCTTTACCTTGTATGAGTGTTGCTGCTGCGATAAGTATAGCGGCAGATATGATACCACCAATAGTTATTGAAATAATTGTATCCCAACGTGCAAACTTTAATTCTTTAATATCACCAAATCGTTCATGCACAGCTGTAGAATGAATGAAAAAATTATAAGGTACGACAGTCGTACCAATCAATGCGATAATTGTAATAATAGATCCATTAGGTATAGTAGGTACGAAGATACCTTTTAATATGCCTAGAACATCTGGTTTAATCACGATCATTGTTGTAATAAATATAATACCCATTACCACCATTAGAAAAATCATGATTTTCTCTAAAAAACGGTAATTGCCGAAAAGACCTATTAATAAAATAATAATGCCTATTACGGGTGCTACTGCATTTTCAGGTAAATGTAATAGGTAGGCAGCACCGAGAGATGTACCAATTAAATCGCCACTAATATAAGCTGCACAACCTAGTGTAACTGCAATTAATGTAAACCAGACGATAATCAGTTTTCCAATTTTATTAGAGAATAGATCTTGTATTGCTTCTCCTAAACCTTCACGTGTGACAAGACTTAAACGGATAATCATCTCTTGTAATACGATTGTAGCAACAATAGAGAAGACTACAGCCCATAACAAGCTATAACCAAATCCAGCACCACCTTGTGTCATAGTTGTTACCGTACCTGGGCCAATGAATGAGGCAGTGATTATCATTCCAGGACCAATTGACTTGAAAAGTTTCTTAGTATCCTTAAACATCAATATCACTCCTCAATTATTTGGTTTGATTTAAATAAGCGATATGACCTGCAAGTACATAAAGTACTGCAGTAGAAACAAAGTGTGATGAATTTTGGTTTGGATCGTTCATTGGATAGACTTCTACATAGTCCATGCCACATAAACCAAGCGCACCAAATTCATGAATCATCGTTAAGAGTTCATAGGATGTCATGCCGTTTCCATCAACTGGTCCACCAGGATTAAAAGCGAAATCTAATACATCACTACAGATCGTTAAATAAACAGCATCAACGTCTTTACTCGCTTGTTTATATATGTCTCTTGCAAATTGTTTCAAATTTGTAGTTGAACGTATGTCATTAATAGTTATAGTGACCGCACCAGCTTCATTTGCATACTTACCAGTTTCTGGCATATTTCGTGGTCCATGAATACCAGTATGAATAATATTTTCATTTTTAATACCATCTGTATGATATAGATGCATAAATGGTGTATTACGCGCATAGACTTCACCTTCATAATCAGGCATATTATCATAATGCGCATCTAAATGTATGATACCTAACTTTTTACCAGTGGTTTCTGTGAATGATTTCAAAATTGGATATGTGACGCCATGTTCACCACCAAAGCCGATTAAAAATTTTCCACTATCCCACAAAGGTTTCATAAATGATTCAATCATTTCATAACTTTCTTTATTATCATGAGCAACAAACGGAATATCACCGACATCACCGAGAGATAAGTGTTCACTGATATCAATGTGATTTAATTCAGGTAAATACTGACTATAGCGAGCAGAACTAGATCTAATTTGCTTAGGACCTAATTCAACGCCTGTATAATCACCCCAAGTACTTTCACCTTCAAATGGTGCACCATAAATGATGACATCTGTATCTAATGTGTCTGTCTTTGTTAGATTCTTGCTATTTAAAAAACAAGGTATATTACCATAAATATTATTTTTCATAATGTAAATCCTCCCCTTTGTTGTAAATAATTATATAAATTATTGTTTTGTATTTCAAATGAATGTAAATATAAGAAATTAATAATTATTTAAGAAAAGGGGGAATTATGGAATTTTAATAACAAAAAATTACTAAAAACAAAGAATTGAGTAGGTGTAATTGTCATTGATTGACCCGTTAGTGTAGAAAAGTTGGCTTGTAAAAAGTGTGAAAAGATATAATCTTTATGCCCAACCTCGGAAACGAGAAGCTTCTGCTGTGCGTTTGATACCTAATACATAAGCAGCTAAACGCATATCCATTTTTCTATCTTCAGCTAAATCATATATAGTATTAAATGCTTCAACCATTTTCTCTCGAAGCTTAGACTCTACTTCTTCTTCTGACCAATAATAACCCTGTTTGTTTTGTACCCATTCAAAATAGGAAACTGTTACACCACCTGCACTTGCAAGTACATCAGGAATTATTAAAACACCACGTTGATTTAAGATGGCAGTAGCTTCTTGAGTTGTCGGTCCATTAGCAGCTTCTGCAATGATATTGGCTTTAATATTTGGTGCATTTTCAACTGTAATTTGATTAGAAAGTGCAGCGGGTACTAAAATATCGCAATCTAATTCTAATAAATCAGAGTTAAGTATGACATCGTCAAATAAATGCGTCACTCTGCCATGCTGTTCCTTCAATTCTAATAAATGTTCAATATCTAGACCTTCAGGGTCGTATAAAGCACCATAACTTTCTGATATTGCTACAATTTTTGCTCCCATTTCGTGGAGGATTTTTGCGATGAAGCTACCAGCATTACCAAATCCTTGAATAGCTACACGTGAATCAGCAATATTAATATTCTTTCGTTTTGTAGCTTCTTCAATTGTTATAACAGCACCCAACGCAGTCGCACGGTTTCTACCAAGTGATCCCCCAAGTGCTAAAGGTTTACCGGTAATAAATGCAAAAGCATTTGAACGGTTGATTTTACTATATTCATCCATCATCCAAGACATAATTTGTGGATTTGTGTATACATCTGGTGCTGGGATATCACTGGATGGCCCAACAAATTGTGAAACAGCGCGCACATAACCTCTAGATAAACGTTCTAATTCTTGTTGACTCATTTGTCTTGGATCACAGATAATCCCACCTTTACCACCGCCGTATGGTAAGTTAGTGATGCCACATTTTAATGTCATCCACATTGACAGTGCCTTAACTTCATCTTTATTTACATCTGGATGGAAGCGAATCCCACCTTTAGTTGGGCCTACTGCATCGTTATGTTGTGCACGATAACCAGTAAATGTTTTCATTGTACCGTCATCCATGCGAATAGGGATACGTACCTCTAGAAAACGTAATGGTTCTTTAATTAATTCATACATTCCTTCATCAAAACCTAATTTATGTAAAGCAGCTTTAGTTACTTGTTGTGTAGATAATACTAAATTACTTTCTTCAGTCATAATATTACTCCTTTATTAAATATCCTTTATATTTATACATACTTGAAATACACATATTAGCCTTATTGAGAATTAAAATCAATAAAATTTTAGTTATTTATCTAAAAATTCAGAAAATAATGCCGCGATAATTTTATAAAAGGCTGTTATAAAGGGGTTTGTCCATCATATTAGAAAATGGTAATATGATTACTAATAAACATTGACTAAATGAGGTGTGAATTTGAACATTGTAACTTTAGAAGAACGAGCGGATTTTATACATGTATTATCCAATCCTATACGTATTAAAATTTTAGAATTACTTAAAGAAGAAGCACTTACTGTAAACCAAATTGTTATGGCTACTAACATAAGCCAATCTAGTATTTCTCAACATTTATCTAGCTTAAGGGGCTGTGGATTGGTCACTTCTAGACAAGAAGGTAAACATGTATACTATAAAATAACAAACGAGCGAATTACTTCATTATTTACGTTCATCGATACAGTAATTATCGAAACAAGAGTGGACCATAAGCATTGTTAATGTCAGATGAAAAATCCTATGTAGAAATAAATTGATGTAAATTCGTCGCCAACAGAATGAAAGTCGTTGTTGTACAGATAATAACACTATAGAGTGTAGAATTTTTACAAAAAATAATAAATGTACCATAAAAAGGTTGATGAATGTATAATGTGTAATTAAGCCTCTTTCAAAATCACTTATAGTCTTTATCATTGAAATGAGTATATTAATTATAAACAGGAGTTCAACTATCATGAAATTACTTAAAGTAATAAGTTTGTTTTTGTTATCTACTATGTTATTAACTGCTTGTGATAGTAATGGCAATTTTACTCAAGCAGACCTTAATAAAGTTGAACAAGGATTAGAAACATTTACGAATCATTTACAACAAGATTCAGATAAAACCTCTCAACCAGAAGTTACAAAGGCAGATATCAATTTAATCAATTCTAATACCAATAGTGAAAACTATGCATTTATAAATGATAATGAAACGGTATTAAATAACAAAGATAATAAGCTACTGGATAAATATAGCAGAGATAAATTTTGGGTAGTTTATCCTAAGCTAGATCGATATGGTAGAGCAGGGGCGGTAACTGCATTGGTTACACATCAGTCGGTACAAAGTCATTCTTCGAAGGTAATTAAAAGACCTGCATTTGATTATGGTGTACATATAGCAGGTGAATATAAGGATGGTGTCTATAATCCACAGAAACAAGCATGGAAAGGTGAACAGTCAAATAATGAAATCATACAGCTGAGTGGTTATCGAGGTTATATATACAACAAATCTCATTCATTAGCTTGGTCTCTTGGTGGAGATATGGAAACACATAATCTTACGCTTGGTACGCGTGCACAAAATGTTGGAACAAATAGAGATCGTAATGGCGGTGGAATGGGGTACTCGGAAACTCAAGTTCGCAATGCAATTAATGATCATCCAGAAACAAAAGTGTATTATAAGGTGACACCGGTCTATCATGGTAGTGAACTGTTACCAAGAGGTTCACATGTACAAGCTTATTCTGTTAACGATGATGGTCAAACAGTTAATTTAAATGTTTGGGTTTCGAATACCCAAAAGGGTGCAAAAATCAATTATAAAGATGGGACACACAGTGGCTCGAATTAATTAATGAAATAAAATCATTTTCGATAAAGTTTTAGGACATTATCCTAGAAGAAAGAAACTGGACATAAATTATAGAAAAAGCACTTAGATGAATTTAATTTATCTGAGTGCTTTTTTTATTCATATGTCTTATTGTTGGCTCGCTTTCCTAGGGGACAGTTTCAGCCTGTAGTCTTCAGCTTGTCCTGTTCCCTCAGGAGTCTCGCCAACATACTGTTCAAAAAATAATTAATTTACATATGAAAAAGTGCCTTACAATCTGCTTGTTAAATTTTTATTGGAATATAAAATCTATAATGTTAATCATCAAACATACAATACTTCATCTATATTCTTTTTATTCATATGTCTTATTGCTGGCTCGCTTTCTTAGGGGACAGCTTCAGCCTGTAGTCTTCAGTTTGTCCTATTCCTTTAAGCAACTCGCTAAAATACTTCGTAAATAATGGAGAGTTATTTTATTTTGTTGTGGTTTCTTTTATTCAGTTAAAACAATATTGCCGTTACTAGTGGAAAAAGTAAACATTAATATGTAAGCGTATACATTGTATGATGGATTTAACATAAAGAGAGGGATGATTGATTATGAAAAAAATTTTATTATCTTGTTCGGCAGGTATGTCAACAAGTCTTCTTGTTTCGAAAATGAACGAAGTTGCAGAAAAGCAGGATTTAAATGTGCAAATCGATGCAGTTTCAAGTGATAATGCCTTTTCGATGTTACAAGATTATGATGTGTTATTGATTGGTCCGCAAATGAGATTTATGAAGAGAAAATTTGAAAAGCACGTAAAAGAACAAGGAATTGAAATTCCTATAGATATCATCGATACAGTAGCGTATGGGCGAATTGATGGTGCGGGGGTTTTAAACCAAGCATTAACATTGATTGGGAAGTAAAGGGGATGAAGGTATGGAAAGTAAATTTATGGAAAAACTTGAAGATATCCTATTACCTATTGCCGATAAATTAAATAATAATAAATATCTATCGAGTTTAAGAGATGGTTTTATGGTAGCTTTACCATTAATTATTTTTGGGTCTATTTTTATTGTTATATCTAATTTTCCATTTTTAGATAAAATTTTATCAAAACAACAGTTTGAATTTTGGCAACAATTGGTAGGTCCAGCTTCAGAGTCAACATTATCAATTATGGGACTATTTGTCATTATAGGAATTGGTTATAAATTGACAGAAAAAAATGGATTTGAAGGTATATATGGCGCAGTAACTGCATTGAGTAGTGTGCTGATTCTTACACCACAAGTTGTGGGAAAAACGGATGGTGTCATACCGGTTGAAATTTTAGGAGCAAAAGGGATGTTCCTAGGATTAATTGTATCGATGGTAGCTTGTGAAATTTATAGTTTTTTATGTAAAAAAGAAATAACGATTAAGATGCCTAATGGTGTGCCAGACCAAGTATCTAAGTCATTTAGTGCACTGATACCTATTTCTGCAACATTAACAATAGTACTTATTATACGAATTATAGTTTCTTTCACACCATTTGAAACATTGCAAAACTTAATATATACAGTGTTACAACAACCTTTAACTGCACTTGGTAGTGGTTTACCTGCCACTATTGTTGCGGTGTTATTAATTCAAGTGTTCTGGTTTTTTGGATTACATGGTCAAATCATCGTAAATACCGTTTTTGATCCAATTTGGTATTCGTTAAATAATGAAAATTTAGAAGCATTTAAAGCACATCAAGAACTTCCTAATATTATTACCAAACAATTTATTGATACTTTCTTAGTTGGCATGGGTGGTACAGGTGGAACGATGGTAGTTATTTTACTTATTTATATTATAGCGAGAAGTCAACAAAATAAAGAAATTGGCAAATTGGGTGCGCCATCTTCTATTTTTAATGTAAATGAACCAATACTTTTTGGATTACCTGTAATTATGAATCCAATTATTGTTATACCTTGGGTTATTGCACCAATTATCGTTACGCTTATCACTTACTTTTCTATGCAATTTGGACTAGTACCTAAGCCATCGGGTGTTATCGTACCTTGGACGACACCGATATTTATTAGTGGTTATTTAGCAACAGGCAATGCTTGGCAAGGTGCTGTACTACAATTAGTAAATTTAATAGTAACTTTTATCATTTGGTTACCATTCTTTAAAGTTTTAGATAATGGTTACTTTAAGCAAGAACAGAAAAATACACAAAATGAGGAGTAATAGATTATGGAAAATAATACAGAAATTGCTTTTCAAATTATATTACTTGCAGGTAATGGGAGATCGAGCGCGATGGAAGCCATTCAATATGCAAAAGAAAAAGATTTTAAAACGGCTAATGAAAAAATTGCAGAAGCAGCACAAGAAATCAATAAAGCACATAATTTTCAAACAAAGTTATTGCAAGCCGAAGCACAAGGCAAAGGTTATGAACTTAATTTAATTTTGATACATTCACAAGACCATCTTATGAATGCCATATCAATTAAAGATATGGCAAATGAATTTATTGATTTATATAAACAAATAAACATACAAGGATAGGTGAGAATAATGAAAATTTCATTTCCAAAACAGTTTTGGTGGGGGAGTGCAGCAAGTGCAACACAAACAGAAGGAACAAAGAATATAAAAGATCAAACGAATTGGGATTTCTGGTATGATCAAGAACCAAATCGATTTTTCAATCAGGTTGGTCCTGGAGAAACCTCCAATTTTTATAATACTTATAAAGCAGATATAAATTTAATGAAAGAAACAGGTCATAATTCATTTAGATTATCGATTTCATGGACGAGACTGATAGATCAAGAAACGGGTGCTGTTAATGAGGAAGCAGCGCAATTTTACAGTGATGTAATTGATGAATTGATAAGTAACAATATTGAACCATTTGTAAATTTATATCATTTCGATATGCCTATGAAACAACAAGAACAAGGTGGATTTGAATCTAAAACGGTCGTTGATTATTACGTTGATTATGCAAAGAAATGTTTTGAATTATATGGAGATAGAGTTAAGAAATGGTTCACTTTTAATGAACCGATTGTTCCAGTAGAAGGCGGCTATTTCTATAATTTTCACTATCCTGATATTAACGATGCTAAGCGAGGTATTCAGTATGCTTTCCATACAATTTTAGCTAATGCAAAAGTTATTCAATTATTTAAGCAAAGTGGTTATGAAGGAGAAATTGGTATTATTTTAAACTTAACGCCATCTTATCCAAGAAGTGAAAATAAAGCAGATACTGAAGCGGCAGAGGTTGCTGATTTATTTTTTAATAGAAGTTTTTTAGATCCAGTGACAAAAGGAACATTTCCACAAAAATTGGTCTCAATTTTAAAAGAGCATCATTTGTTACCAGATTATGAAAAAGAAGATATTGAATTAATTAGTAAGTATACAATAGATTTGTTAGGTGTTAATTACTATCAACCTAGACGAATTAAAGTTAAATCAGAAATACCTAATCCGAAAGCACCGTTTAAACCAGAGTATTACTTTGATAATTATGAAATGCCAGGGCGTAAGATGAATCCTTATCGTGGATGGGAGATTTATCCAAAGGGTATATATGATATTATGATTAATTTGCAAAATAATTATGGCAATATTAAATCGTTTATTTCAGAGAATGGAATGGGTGTTGAAAACGAAGAAAGGTTTATTAAAGATGGCAGAATTGAGGATGATTACCGTATTCAATTTTTGCAAGATCACTTATATTGGTTAAGCAAAGCAATTCAAGAAGGAGCGAATTGTCATGGTTATCATATGTGGACATTTATGGATAATTGGTCTTGGATGAACGCATATAAAAATAGATATGGATTTATTTCTGTTAATATTGAAAACCAGAAACGAACGATTAAGAAGAGTGGTTATTGGTTTAAAATGTTAACCGAGCAAAATCAATTTGATTATGGAATATAGTATTTATAATAAAAGAAAAATATATTGGAAGTGAGCGCATGAACAAGCGGGCATTAGAAAGCATTAGGCTATTATATAATCACTCGAATCGTTATGTGTCAGGTGAGTTTATAGCAAAAAGTTTAAGCGTCTCTCCTAGAACAATTAGAAATGATATTAAAATGATCAATGAAATGGCTGATTCACATGGATTTTATATTGAATCCAAAAAATCAGCAGGTTATAAAATTGATATTATGGATAAAAATAAATTTAATTTGTTTATAAATAATCAGTATTTAAAAGATGAATTATTAAATTTTAACAATCAAGAAAGTAGAATTCACTTTATATTAGGAAAGCTATTGATTCTAGATAATTATGTGAAAATTGAAAGTTTAAGTGAACGTATGTATATGAGTGAAACTACAATAAAAAAAGATTTGAAGGTAATCAGAAATGAAATTGAAAAATATGAATTACAATTAATTGCTAGTCCATATTATGGATTGAAAATAGAAGGTTCTGAATTTCAAAAGCGATATGCTATAGCTGATTTTTTACTCTCAAAACCATATCAAAATCAAACATTTGATACCGAAAAAATTAATGATTTAAAGAGTGAAATGATTAAAATGATACATCAATTTCAAATTACCATACCTGATGTTAAATTAGAGAATTTAGTAGTTCATATTTATATTGCAATGTTTCGAGTGGAGAATCAATTTGTGATTGATGACAAGGAAAATATTTTTGATTGCTACCAGCAATCAACGCCAGAAATAGATCGGTTTTTTCAAGAAATTGTAATGATGATCGAAAGTCAATATTACATGTGTTTACCAATGGAAGAGAAGCAATATATTAAAGCACATATTTTAGCTTCTGGAATCGTTACAAAGTCAAATAAAGTATTAGAGCATAATGAAATTAATGAATTAATTCAACAAATATTTGAAAAAATAGAAAATGTATTCCATATTAATTTATTTACTGAATCAGAATTAAAAGAAAATTTAGCATTACATTTATCTACTTCAATCAATAGATATAAATACAAAATGAACATTAGAAATCCGTTATTATCAGATATCAAAAAAAATTATCCGTATGCATTTGATATTGCATTAGTAGGAAGTAAAGTTATAGAGGAAGCATTTAGAATAAAAATATCTGAGAGTGAGATTGGGTTTTTAGCGTTACATTTTCAATTAATCATTCAAAAAACTGCACCTTTAAAGGATAAAATTCGTACCACAATTGTATGTGCATCTGGAATGGCAAGTTCTGAACTAATCAAATATAAATTATTGGAATATTTTGGAGAGGTATTAACAATGACTGATTCTCAGCAAATGTATGAATTAAGTGAATCTTCATTAGAAGGAACGGACTTAATCATCGCGACGGTACCAATAACGACGAATTATTCCGTACCAGTGATTCAAGTTAATACAATATTGACTCAAGAAGATATTGCGTTACTGAATAAATTTTTCGATAATTTTAATAAAAATGAAAAAGAACAGTTGGTTGAAATATTTGATTTTAAGACAAATATTAGTTCAAAAGATGAATTATTAGCAGTTATTGAATCAGATTTAAAGGCTTTAGATTATATTGAGTCTGATTTTTTAGAAAAAGTATACGAAAGAGAAGCAGTAGCTACGACGGCTTATGGTAATTTAATTGCTGTGCCACATCCTGTAACACCATTAGCTAAACGCTCTTTTATTTATATAACTAAGTTAGATAAACCGATTAAATGGGATGATAAAGAAGTGCAACTTATATTTTGTTTAGGATTAAAGAAGCACACTACTGTAGATATGAAACCAATTTTCAAAAAGTTAAGTTATATCATTAATGATTTTAATGTAGTTTTAGAGTTATTGAATCAACGAAGTCTTGATGATTTTAATAAATTATATAAATCAATATTAAAATAATTTATTCTTACTAATCTTGTATGATAATTTGACTTTATAGAAAGTATATAAAGTGAGTTAAAGAAC
Organism: Staphylococcus sp. ACRSN; assembly: GCF_022346615.1. Classification (GTDB taxonomy): domain Bacteria; phylum Bacillota; class Bacilli; order Staphylococcales; family Staphylococcaceae; genus Staphylococcus. The sequence continues at coordinate 100,315 of NZ_JAKRNS010000007.1, forward strand.
TTATGTGAATTGATTAAAAGGCAAATAACATTATGTAGTAAAAAGATAGAAGTAATAAAAAGTTAGGGACATTATCCTAGAAGAAAGAAACTGGGACATAAATTCTAGAAAAAGCACTTAGATGAATGAATTGAATTTATCTGAGTGCTTCTTTTTATTCATATTTCTTCTTGCTGGCTCGCTTTCCTAGGGGACAGCTTCAGCCTGTAGTCTTCAGCTTGTCCTGTACCCTCAGGAGTCTCGCCAACATACGGTTCAAAAAATGATGGACTTACTTATGAAAAAGTGCATTACAATTTGCTTTTTAAATTTTTATTGGAATATAAAATCTATAGTCTTTTTATTCATATTGCATATTGCTGGCTCGCTTTCCTAGGGGACAGCTTCAGCCTGTAGTCTTCAGCTTGTCCTGTACCCTCAGGAGTCTCGCTTAAATACTTCACAATCATAATATTTTAAATATAAAGGAGAGATATTCTATTAAGAATAAACGCTCTTATTTTGTCATGTCACAATCACTTTTATTTTAGAAATTATATTGTCATTGAGTTCAATCATTAATTGTTATTAATATCTAGTTTCTTTATTTTACAAGGTATCATAATTTTGTTTTGGACTAAATAAATTAAATCTAACTAATAATTGGGCATAAAAGCTATTTTGTAATAACGTTTGTTTCTTTGAATATCAGCTATTAAATTGTATTACAATAACATAATTATAGTATTTTTACTTATATTGGTGATCAGGATTATCAATTTACCATTGACTAAATTTTCAGACATTAATAGAATGATTAATTATACATAAGATTAACTTGTATTTACTACATAGAGATAAGGTGAAGAAATTGGAACAAGTTACATTTAAAAGATCGATGAAACAACGTCATTTAATGCTACTCAGTTTTGGTGGTGTCATAGGTACAGGTTTATTTTTAAGTTCTGGCTATACTTTGCAGCAAGCTGGACCTTTTGGAACAGTCTTGTCTTATGTAATGGGTTCATTACTCGTATACTTAGTCATGCTATGTCTTGGTCAACTTGCGATTAAGCATCCTGAGACAGGTGGTTTTCATATTTATGCAAAAGAATATATACATCCAGCAGTAGGTTATATCGTAGCTTGGTTTTATTGGTTGACATGGACTGTAGCATTAGGCTCAGAATTTACAGCAGTAGGCTTATTAATGCAAAAATGGTTTCCGAACATACCAGTTTATGTATTTGCAACACTGGCAATAATTTTAATTTTAATATTTAATATTATATCTACAAGATTTTATGCAGAAGTTGAATTTTATTTTTCATTAGTTAAAGTGCTTACGATTTTTATTTTTATTATTTTAGGTATTTTAGTTATTGTAGGATTGGCACATTATGACGGCTATCATGGTATTGAGACTATAACAAATCGTTATATGAATCCTACATTTCCGCATGGGTTAAGCTCTGTATTTCTAACAATGTTGGCTGTGAATTATGCATTTAGTGGTACGGAATTAATAGGTATCGCAGCAGGCGAAACGAAAAATCCTGAGCAAGTAATACCCAAAGCGATTAAAGCAACACTCTGGCGATTGATTATTTTCTTCATTGGAACGATGGTTATTATCTCTATATTGATTCCTAGTTATCAAGGTAAATCATTAGAAAGTCCATTTGTTGTTATTTTTCAAAAAATTGGAATACCTTATGCAGGTGATATCATGAATTTAGTAATTATCACTGCATTATTATCCGCAGCGAATTCTGGTTTGTATGCAGCGAGTCGTATGGTATGGAGTTTATCAAATGAAGGGTTGTTTCCTGCATGGTTCGGTCACTTGAATAAATTTAAAATGCCGATTAGAGCGACATTGTTCAGTATGTTAGGTGGGTTGTTGGCATTGATTTCAAGTGTTTATGCAGCAGATTCTTTGTATGTTGTACTTGTGTCTATTGCCGGATTAGCTGTAGTGATAGTTTGGATGAGTATTTGTGTTTCTTATTTTAATGCCAAACGTCGGGATAAATCATTAAAAGTTTCGCAATGGATTCCAGTGACTGGATTTTGTTTGTGCTTTGTTTCATGTATCGGTATGATATTTGATTCAAATCAGGCACCAGCATTGTATTTTGGAATACCTTTTGCAATTATTGCACTTATCTACTACTTTATTAAATTTAATAAGAAAGGAGCTGTTTAAATGCGATTAACAGATAAGATTAATACTACAAACACTCGTGCTATTGTATTAGATGGAGGTTTGGCTACTACTTTAGAACATGCAGGTTGTAATTTGAATTCAACATTATGGTCTAGTGAAGTATTAAGAAATCAACCGGATGAAATATATAATGCACATAAAAGTTTTGTGAATGCTGGTGCAGACATTTTATTGACGAGTACGTATCAAGCAAGTGTGGCTACTTTTTTAGATATTGGATTAACAAGAGATGAAATAGCGTCATTATATACAACTGCCGTAAATAAAATTAATGAAGCGACGACAACAGAACAAGTTGTTGTGGGTAGTTTGGGACCGTATGGATCATATTTAAGTGATGGTTCTGAGTATACGGGCAATTATATTTTAAATTCAAAAGAATATGAACGTTTTCACCAAGAGCGAATCTTAGCTTTGATCGATAGAGGTATACAAGATTTTGTTTTTGAAACCGTACCTAATTTTGATGAAATTAAAGCGATAGTGGAAAAAATTATTCCTAGTTTTCCTAATAGTACATTTTGGATATCGGTAACAGTCAACGACAATGGGAATTTATCAGATGGTACACCTATTGAAGATGTATGTAATTATATTGCTTTGCATGAAGCTCAAGTTCCAGTATTTGGTGTGAATTGCTCGAGCGTAAGCTCAGTAAATAAAGCACTGGAAAAGGGGTTGCAAGAATTACCTCAAACAATTGCTGTATACCCTAACGGTGGAGCAGTTTATGATGCCGAACATAAAGTTTGGAAAGATGATGGAGATAGTAGTGCGATATTGTCAAATATAGCTTCTTGGGTAGAAAAAGGTGTAAAAATCATCGGCGGTTGTTGTCAAACGACGCCGGAGGATATTAAATCTATAGCTCAATTAGTGAAAAATGTTAAATAAAAAAAGAGGTGAACCAGAATGCATTTTAGCTGGTTTACCTCTTTTATTTATTGGAATAACTATGCCATTTTATAACGTAATGAAAATTCTCTAAATGTAATAAAGCATTTTTTCTGTTCATCATATAATTTGAATTTTAAAGAGGATAAACTTTGTAACAATGTAATTGAAGTAGCATGATGTAAAGGTGTTACATTTTCATGTGTTGCTTCAAGTGCATAATTGGGAATTCTTGGGTTTAAGTGGTGAACATGATGATATCCAATGTTACCAGTTATCCACTGAATCACCTTAGGTAATTTGTAATATGAACTACCTTCAATTGCTGCTTTTACATAATCCCATTCAGAAGGTTCTTCAAAATAAGAATCTTCGAATGTGTGTTGTATATAAAACAACCATATACCAATCATCCCAGCAATAAAGACCATCGGTGCAAAAATAGCGAAAAATTGAGCTACGCCCAATAAATAAATAAAACTACCATATAATAAGATAAGGACAATATTATTTAACCAAGTGTTTAGTTTTTCACTTAATTTTGCATCTTTAGAATTGAAACGATTTGATATTAGAACTAAGAAAAATGGTCCTAACACAAACATAACTAAAGGATTTCGATATATTTTATAAATGCAACGTTTCATTTTCGAAGCATTTTTATATTCATTTACAGTCATGACCCAAATATCACCTATGCCACGTTTTTCTAAGTTACCACTGCCAGCATGGTGTATTAAATGTTCTCTACGCCATTTTCTATAGGGGAAGAACGTCAAGAAACCAGTGACATTTCCCAATAAATCATTATGCTTTTGCTTTTTAAGATAAGATCCATGGCAAGCATCATGAAAAATAATAAATGTTCTAATTAAAAATATTGATGCAAATATACTGCAAATAATTGTCAATGACCAATGGACTTGATATAACAATCCGCTTGCTATCAACAATGCAAACAACGGTAACAAAGTATTTATAATTTGTATTGTACTTTTCGTATAGCTTGTCTTTTCAAACGGTTTAACCATCTTGCGTAATAATTTCTTTTTTTCTTTTTCCATATTCACCATACTTTCTTTACTTTGTATTCAAATCAAAAGATTCATTTACAAAGCATTTAATCAATTGTATATAAAAACGAGTAGTATTACAAAAGATACTTGAATAAAAGTGTAAATTAACTGATTTATTTAAAAACATTTAACAATATTACTTGGGATTATAGAAGAAGACAAAAAAGAATACATTAATATTTAAAAAAATGTATATTTAATAATTTTGATAGTGATTTTTATTTTCTAAATAATTTAACACATTAAAATGGTGAATAATTAAAGAGTGCAATATAATTTAAATTTTTTAGCATAATTAGTTGTAATTTTCTGATAAAAGGAATATTATACAAACAAGCATTATCAAGATTTAATTTGGATATGGATATATTATTTAATTAAAGGCTTGAGAAAGGCGTGGTTAAGCAGTTTTAGTATTGGATTCAAAGGTATAATGACAGCAAGTATAACCATGAATTTTTACTTGCTATTCAATCTGAATATTACATTTTTATCCAAATTAATTGATTTTTTACATAAAAACAAAGGGGTATGTAAATCAATTTTTATGTTGATTGTGCTTTAAACCAAATGAATGGGAGCAATTTGTTATGTCGAATTCATTAAGTAGAGAATTGAGTAATAGACATATTCAACTGATTGCGATTGGTGGCGCTATCGGGACTGGTCTATTTTTAGGGGCTGGCCAGTCAATCAGTTTAACAGGTCCATCAATTCTACTGACTTACATTATTGTAGGTTTTGTATTATTTATGTTTATGCGTGCAATGGGAGAGTTGTTATTAGCGAATACGAAATATAAAACTTTTGCAGATATTGCGCATGATCAAATTAGTCCATTAGCAGGTTTTATGACTGGTTGGACATATTGGCTGACTTGGATTACATCAGGAATGGCAGAGATTACTGCAGTTGCTAAATATGTTGAATATTGGGTGCCAGATTTACCAAATTGGATTACTTCACTTGCCTGTATCTTATTGTTAATGTCATTTAATTTAACGAGTACAAAAATGTTTGGAGAACTAGAGTTTTGGTTCGCAATCATTAAAGTTTTAACGATTGTAGCACTAATTGTTATTGGTATAGTGATGATTACTTTTGCAATACAGACACCTTTTGGTACGACAGGACTTGGAAATATGGTAACAAAAGAAGGTTTTTTCCCTAATGGTATGAATGGATTTTTAATGTCCTTTCAGATGGTTGTTTTTTCATTTACTGGAATTGAAATACTAGGTATTACCGCTGGAGAAACAAAAAATCCGGAAAAGACAATACCGAAAGCTATTAATAGTGTACCAATAAGAATTTTAATATTTTATGTTGGGGCGTTAGTTGTGATGATGTCTATTATTCCTTGGCAAAACATTAAAGCAGACGATAGTCCGTTTGTTAGTTTGTTTGCGTTAATAGGCGTACCATTTGCTGCAGGTCTAATGAACTTTGTATTGTTAACTGCAGCATCTTCAGCATGTAACAGTGGTATATTTGCAAATAGTAGAATACTATTTGGATTGTCAGAAAAAGAGCAAACACATCCATTAATGATGAAAACAAACAAACGAGGTGTGCCATTCATCGCTATTATTGTGACATGTGCATTGTTATCCATTACAGTATTATTAAATTACTTTATACCTAATGCAACACAAGTATTTTTCTATGTAACTGCAATTTCAACGATTTTACTTGTTATTGTATGGATGTTTATTATGCATTCTTATGCAAAATATATTAAAGCAAATCCAAATGCACATAAAAAAAGTATATATAAATTGCCAGGTGGTGTGCATACTGCAAGATTAGTGCAACTATTCTTTGTTTTTGTACTTGTTGTACTGTTTGTGATGCCAGACACACGAATGGGTGTTGTGTTATCACCGATTTGGTTTATTATTTTAGGATTACTTTATTGGCGGTTACAAAAGTCAAACCAAAGTAGAGATTTAAAACAAAATATCCAACTATCCAATAAAGAAAACGGGTAGAGTATAACTACCATGAGCCAGAAATAGCGCTAAAAGTGTCTGAAGATACTCAATTAATGCTATTTCTGGCTTGTTTATATCAAGGAGGAAAATGATATGGTAGTAAATTATATTAAGAATGACAAAGGCGTCTATCAAACAATTGAAATTTTAATAAATGAACAACCTAGTACTGTCTTTAATTATTTAACTACGACAAAAGGTATTCAGCAGTGGTTTCCTCAATTATATGTAGAAAATCGTAGCGAACATGGGAATTTATATTTTCATATAGAAAACGACCAAGATTTAAAAATGGATATTTTGCAATTTGATGAACCTAAAACATTTGAGTTTACTTGGGATACAGGTACCGTGAGATTTCAGTTGGCTGAAAAACATAATCAAACTATATTGACATTAAAGGAATATTTACCTTATGAGTTTCCACATATTATTATTGATTTTTCAGGATGGCAGTATCAAATGGAGAGTTTAAAAAAACTGATTGAGCAAGGTGAAATAATTGAACAATCTGAATTTGACTTTGAATCAAATCAACAAGAAATTAAAGGGAAATTACGTTTGTGATCTTTTTGAGCTGAAATAGGGCATATTGCAATCGTTTAAACAAAATGAAAATAATACATTGTCTAATGTGAAAATAGCTAATACTAAATTAAATCAAATGTTTGTTAGTTTACTTTTAGTAGGTGAAAAGACAATCATATATTTCAAAAATTTATCAATTGAACGTATATAATAAAGCCCCTTATACTTATTATAAGTAAGAAGGAGCTTTATTATAGCTAAAGTGTTGTATTTACTTTTTTGATAATTGTTATGGTGTAAAGAAGCAATGTTTGTTATTGATCAATTCTTAGTTGCATTAGATTATCATTTTCGTCAAAGTATGCCACATAAGAGCCATCATTGGTAGCGTATTTTATATATGTGCCATGTTGGTCTTCGCCTTCCATTGTACCTTCATCGATAATTTCATTTGAAGTATGAGCCTTTTTAAATGTAGCTTTAGATACTGAATCGGGCTTAGTTAAGAATGAGAGACCTATGACTTCATTATCACTATTGTATTCAACAGTTGTATCGTAAACTTCTTTGGTATGGTCTAAGTTGTCGTTTTTAACATTTGTTTTCACTTTATAGCCATCAATCGTTACATTGTCATATTTAAGTGCTCGAACAAAGTTGTAATCTTGCGTGAATGAGGCATCGTAGGTAGTATATCCTTCATATTTATACCAAGGCGTTTCTGCTTTTAAATTCTTTCCAATTTCACTACTTTCTCCACCAGAACCACCTTCACCATGTCCCCATTTTTGTACTTTTTCAGCCGCTTGTACATTTTGAGTGTCGGTTGAAACATATGCGACAGAAGATCCTATAACAAGTGTCGATACTACGAAAGTTGCAGAAATAACTTTTCCAATTTTATACATAATAATCACTCCAGAATTATTGAATTTCGCTAAGCAAAGTGATTGAAGCACGTTAATGGAATAGAAACATTATTTGCAAATTAACTGCTAAATACTAGATTTGTATCTAAGTGTGGTATATCAAACAACTCAATCTTGATTAGTTTAACAAAGCTGTACAAGTTAAACTTTGAATAATCTGTAATTTAGCATAAAGGTGAACATGAAAAACGTGAAATGTTAAGGTGTATATTTACACCTTAATCATACACCTATTTTTAAGAATGTCAAAAGAACAACTATCATTTTTAGGCATAAAATATTAATAACTATAATTAAGAAAAAAGTGTTGAAAAGAGGAAAAAGGATATATAATCAATGAGTAATATTACACTTATAAATCTTTTTGTACACTCATAGTATACAAAAACGACGTTTTATACTATAATTAGATTAATAATAATGAATTTGTGCACTTGAGAAATACAATACGATTTCTGTAATATACAAGGGAGATAATTACTATGAAAAAGATTATGATTACTGGGGCATTAGGACAAATTGGAACGGAGCTTGTTGTGAAATGTAGAGCATTATACGGGAACGATAATGTGTTGGCAACCGATATTAGAGAACCAGAAGCTGAATCACCAATTATGAATGGACCTTTCGAAATTTTAGATGTTACAGACAAAACACGTATGTTTCAATTAGTTGAATCTTTTCAACCAGATACATTTATGCATATGGCAGCTTTACTTTCAGCAACGGCAGAACAAAATCCTTTATTTGCTTGGGAATTAAATATGGGTGGTTTAATGAATGCTTTAGAAGCAGCACGTGAATATCAATTACAATTCTTTACACCAAGTTCAATTGGAGCGTTTGGACCATCAACACCAAAAGTGAATACACCACAAGTTACAATTCAACGTCCAACTTCGATGTATGGCGTGAACAAGGTTGCAGGTGAATTGTTATGTCAATATTATTTTGATAAATTTAACGTTGATACACGCAGTGTAAGATTTCCAGGATTAATTTCACATATTAAAGAACCTGGCGGCGGTACAACAGATTATGCTGTTGATATATACTTTAAGGCTGTTCGTGAAGGACGTTACACGAGTTATATCGCAAAAGACACTTATATGGATATGATGTTTATGGACGATGCGATTGATGCAATTATTCAATTGATGGAAGCTGATGGCGTGAAATTAATCAATCGTAATGCATATAACTTAAGTGCAATGAGTATCGAACCTGAAATGGTTAAAGCGGCGATTCAAGAGTTTAAACCAGAATTCACTTTAGATTATGAAGTTGATCCTGTTCGCCAAAGCATTGCTGACAGTTGGCCAAATAGTATTGATGTAAGTTGTGCACGTGCTGAATGGGGCTTTAATCCAAAACATGATTTACAAAAAATGACTGAAATTATGCTAACAGCAATTCAAAAAAAGGAAAAAGTTAGCCAATAAAATAAGACTATATGTAATATAAGAAATTACTCAATCGTATGATAAAAGGCACTTTTACAATCATTCTAATATTGATTGGTACTATCATTTAGTTCTCTTGAATGTAGTCCATAGTTCAATCGTTAGAGTGATGGATGAAAGTGTCTTTTTTTAGTATTTATATTCTATACGCTTTAAAATATAAAAATTTAAAAGTCTTTTTCATTGACCTAGAGTTCACTCCAGGTTTTATTATTAAATTTAAAGAATATATTATAGGATATTCTATTGATTAAGTAATGGAGGAAATTAATATGATAAACGCAAAAGCTAGAGCGGTTAATGGTCCAGACACTGATTTTCATGCTACTGAAATAAAAAGACGAGACCTTGATAAACATGATGTATTGATTGAAATTAAATATGCAGGTATATGTCATTCTGATATACATACTGCACATGGAGAATGGGGCCCGGTTAATTACCCATTGGTGCCAGGTCATGAGATTGCAGGTATTGTAAAAGAAGTTGGTCCAGAAGTAAGTAAATATACAACCGATGACCGTGTTGGTGTAGGTTGTATGGTGGATTCATGTGGTGAATGTGAACATTGTCAAAATGGTGAAGAACAATACTGTTTAAAAGGTAATGTAGGCACATATGCCAGTACAGATAGATATGGAGAACCGACACAAGGTGGATATTCAACGCATATCGTTGTACATGAAGATTTTGTGTTACGTATTCCGGATAATATTGGTTTGGATGTTGCTGCACCATTACTTTGTGCAGGTATTACAACATATTCTCCACTAAATCATTGGAAAGCATATGAAGGTAAAAAAGTTGCAGTCATAGGTATGGGTGGACTTGGGCATATGGCAGTTCAAATCGCACATGCAATGGGTGCTGAGGTAACTGTTTTATCACAAACATTAAATAAAAAGGAAGACGGTTTAAAACTTGGCGCTAAACATTATTATGCTACAAGTGATGAAGCGACATTTGAGCAACTTGGAAGTTCATTTGACTTAATTATCAATACAGTAAGTGCTAATTTGAAATTAGATAATTATCTAAAATTACTAGCATTAGACGGCACAATCGTCAACGTTGGTGCGCCTGCAGAACCTATATCACTACGTGTTGCAAACTTAATTGGACATCGAAGATCGTTCGCGGGTTCAGCTATTGGTGGTATAAGAGAAACGCAAGAAATGTTAGATTTTTGTTCAAAACATGAAATTGAACCACAAATTGAATTGATAACTGCTGATCAAATTGATGAAGCGTATGAGAGAGTATTAGCTTCTGATGTTAAGTATCGATTCGTCATTGATACAAGCACAATGTAATCGATAATTCATTTATTGATTAACTTTGACACAGGTTGAGACATTTTTGATGTTTCAGCCTGTTCTTTTTTACTTTAAAACAAATTGACATAGCTGGATGTTTAAATATAAAATCGCTACACACAATTGAATTGATTTTCATTTATTAATAATTGATATATTTTAAATTTTTTGAAAATTATTGAACAGCGTATCTGCTATTGGTATAATTTAATATAAATACTTAAATGAGCCTTGGGAGGAAAAATCATGTCAGATAAAATTAAATTCGTACAACGTGAAAACTTAAAAGAAAAGCCGGATCCAAGTGATTTAGGATTTGGGAAATACTTCACTGATTATATGTTAAGTTTCGACTATGATATTGATCAGGGATGGCATGATTTAAAGATTGTGCCTTATGCCCCTATTGAAATTTCACCTGCAGCGCAAGTACTACATTATGGACAAGCAGTGTTTGAAGGATTAAAAGCATACAAACATAATGGAGAAGTTGATTTATTCCGACCATCTGAAAATTTTAAACGTATTAATCATTCATTAACTCGTTTAGATATGCCTGAAATTGATGAAGCGGTAGTATTAGATGGCTTAAAACAATTAGTAGATGTTGAAAGAGATTGGGTACCAGAAGGAGAAGGACAATCATTATATATTAGACCTTTTGTATTTGCTACCGAAGGAATCTTAGGTGTAAGACCTTCATATTCTTATAAATTACTTATTTTATTATCACCTTCAGGGTCATATTATGGTGGGGAATCATTACAACCTACTAAGATTTATGTAGAGGATGAATATGTCCGTGCTGTGCGTGGCGGTGTTGGACATGCTAAAGTAGCTGGTAACTATGCTGCAAGTCTACTTGCACAAACAAATGCTGCAGCGCAAGGCTACGATCAAGTATTATGGTTAGATGGTGTGGAACAAAAATATGTTGAAGAAGTTGGCAGCATGAACATTTTCTTCGTAGAGAATGGCAAACTTGTAACACCAGAATTAAATGGTAGTATCTTACCAGGTATTACGCGAAAAACTATTATTGAATTGGCCAAGAAATTAGGTTACGAAGTTGAAGAACGACGTGTATCAATTGATGAATTAATTGAAGCACATAATAGTGGAGCCTTAACAGAAGTATTTGGTACAGGTACAGCTGCTGTTATATCACCAGTTGGAAAACTAAAATATGAAGATACTGAAATTATCATTAATAATAATGAAACTGGCGAAGTAACACAAAAATTATATGAAAATTATATTGGTATCCAAAGCGGTAAATTAGATGATCCAGAAGGTTGGAGAGTTGTAGTTCCAAGATATTAATATGTAGTATTATACGAAGACTTGCTCGAGCAATAGATGCTCTAGGAAGTCTTTTTATAGTGTGAAAATAAAGGTGTTTAGATGAAATCGCTATTTTATAGTATTTCAATTTCAATATTTGTTTAAGTAATAGCAAATATATTAAAATAGTAAGCGTTAGTTGAAAGAGTTAAAATACGGGAGCTGTTAACTAGATGGAATGGATATTATTCGATAAAGATGGTACTTTAATATATTTTGATAAAAGCTGGATGAAAATAGGATTGCAATTAGTAGATGATTTTATGGAGACTTATAAATCGGATATTGCTGATATTAATCAAGCATATGAATCATTAGGCGTTATAGATGGAGAAATACAACCGGGGACGGTTATGGCGTCTGGTGCTTTGGATGAGATGATTTATGCATTTTGTGAGATTGCAGGACAAGATGTATCGAGATGGGCACAACAACGTAGTCAAACGTTAGTAGATCAACGTGTCCCTGAAAATGTACTTGTTGAAGGCATTGAGCAAACTTTAGACACATTAAAGCAACGAGGTTATAAATTAGGTATTGTAACAAGTGATTCTAAAGTGGGAGTAGATCAGTTTTTAGAAGTTACAAAATTTGATCACTTTTTTGATTTAATTATTTCAACTGAAGCAGACGCAGTAGAAAAACCGAATCCAGAAGTACTCAATCCATTATTCTATAGATATGATGTGAAACCAGAAAATGTAGCAATTGTAGGAGATAATGCGAATGATATCCAAACAGGTATCAATGCTAAACTTGGATTAAAAGTTGCTGTACTTACAGGTGTTGGATTGAAAGAGGAGCTGACCGAAGCTGATTATATCGTGGAAAATGCAACTGAAGTTACAACCTTATTAAATAGATAGGCGCATTACATAAATTATGTCATAATATACACAACGTATATTATGACTTTTTTTATTTATAATAGATTTAGCTGTAAGGGGTGTTAACATGATAGATGGTAAGTATGCAGATTATAAAGGTGAGACATATAAAGTAGTGGAAATTGTTAGTCACGAGGTGATGCTCGTAACAGAAGATGAAAGTGCAGTTGAACAAGGATTTGAAGCACAAACAGCTAATTATGTGAATCACACACTATATTTTAAACGTGTACGTAGAGACGAGTTAGATGAGTTATATGAGTTGTTTCAAGAAGCGCGTTATGAAGGTGCTATATTTGATTTATATCAAGATACAGAAGGTGCTTATTATATAGGGACCGAAGATGAAGATAAAGCAAGTACTTTTGGTTTATCTAAAACAGATGATGAATATTTTAGCAAATTTGTGGATGAAGCTGATATTGAGAAAATTATTTACCGAAGTCATATAGAATAAAACTGGCAAAGAGTGGATTTAAAGTGAGTTCAATTAAAATGTTTTTAAATATGATATTGGAAACATTGAGTAGAAGATAAAAATTATTGATTCAACAGTGTTATTAAGTCAGTTTTTTGCCACTCAAATAATGATATAGGCTGAGACATTAGTAATGTCCCAGCCTAGTTGGATTATATTATGCGCAATGTTTTGGTTTAACGTTGATCGACTTTACGATAAGCTTCAATAATATTACGTATTTTATCTATAATTGGATTTAAAGAATCTGGTGATTCATGTAAATCATATTCATTGATGTTTACACGAACGACAGGACACGCATTAAACTCATTTATCCAATCATCGTAGCGTTTAAAAAGTTTTTTCCAATAGTCATGATCTGTTTCAATTTCCATTTGACGTCCACGACGTTCGATACGTTCAATTACTTCGTCATAGTCACATTCTAAATAAATGAGAACATCCGGTTTAGGGAAATAAGGAGTCATAACCATGGCATTAAATAATTCTGAGTATGTACTGAAATCCTCAGGACTCATTGTACCTTGTTCTTCATGCATTTTAGCAAAAATGTCGACATCTTCATAAATTGAACGATCTTGAATAAAGCCACCACCATATTCAAACATGCGTTTTTGTTCTTTAAAACGTTCGGCTAAAAAATAGATTTGTAGATGGAAACTCCATCGTTCGAAATCACTGTAGAATTTATCTAAGTATGGATTTTGGTCAACATTTTCAAATGATGTTTTAAAGTTTAGTCGTTCTGCTAAAGCTGTTGTCAATGTAGATTTACCAACGCCAACTGTGCCTGCAATTGTAATGATGGCATCTTGAGGGATTCCATAGTTATTCATTATTTGTTCCTCCAATCAATGGTTCAATTAAGTTTAATATATATTGATAATGTTCATTATTATTTACGAAATCTAAATCTGTTGTATCGATGCGTATCACATGTTGTCCTTCTGCTTTTAAAGATTCATAATAGGCTTGATAATCGCGTTTTAAGTTGATTAAATAGTCATCTTCTATTTGATGCTCAAAGCTTCTATTGCGATGCGCAATACGTGATTTTAAGATATCTAATTTAGCATCTAAAAATATAATGACATTTGGCATTTCTAAATCTTCAGTTAAAATATCATATATTCTGGAAAATTTTTCGAATTCCTTATTAGTTAAAGTGTTATTCGCGAAAATCTTATTTTTATAGATATGGTAATCACTAACAATGCCAGAATGCATTTTAGCAATATCTTGAAATTGTTTATAACGATTACATAAAAAGAACATTTCTGTTTGAAAACTCCATTTTGAAATATCTTCGTAAAAATCCGAAAGAAAGGGATTTTCAGAAATGATTTCTTTTTCTTCGAAATAATTAAGTGACTGACTAAGTTTGTGTGCTAATGATGATTTGCCAACACCAATTGGCCCTTCAATAGCTATAAAAGGTTTTTTCATATATACCGCTCCAATGTTAAAATAGACAATAAGTATTGTACCATATATAGGGTGTGAGACACATGACAACTGATGAATATTATATGAATTTCGCAATTGAGGAAGCGAAAAAAGCAGGTGCTATCGGAGAGGTACCGATAGGGGCTGTTGTTGTGCACAATGATGAAATTATTGCTCGTGCACATAATTTGAGAGAAAAAGAACAAAATCCAACTGCTCATGCTGAGCACATAGCTATTGAAAGCGCAGCTAAGCAATTAGGTAGCTGGCGATTGGAAGATTGTACATTATACGTTACTTTAGAGCCTTGTGTAATGTGTGCAGGGGCGATTGTTATGAGTCGTATACCACGAGTGGTATATGGCGCGCAAGATCCAAAAGGCGGTTGTGCAGAAAGTTTAATGAATTTATTGCAAGAATCACGATTTAATCATAGGGCAAATGTTATATCAGGTGTATTAGCGGAACGTTGTAGTACAATTTTAAAACAATTTTTTAGTGATTTAAGAAAAAAGAAAAAAATAGACCAATCGGCGGATAATACAAATAGTTAAACTTTTGTTAGAATATAATTATGTTACAAAAGTATGTCTAAATATTATGGTGTGTGTTTAAATTTGTAGTAATGATAATAGAGGGAAATGAGGAAAATGAATGATAAATCTAATTGCAACTGATATGGACGGGACATTGTTAAATGCGGCACATGAAATATCAGAGGAAAATATTCAAGCGATTAAGTATGCACAGTCGTTAGGTATCACAGTTGTGATTGCTACGGGTAGAGCTTTTTATGAAGCCAATACACCTGTAAATCAAACCGATTTAAAGGTGCCGTATATATGCTTGAATGGTGCGGAAGTAAGAGACGAATCGTTTAATATTATGAGTACTTCGAATTTGAATCGTGAACTCATAAACCGTATTACAGAAGAATTGAACCGTGAAAATGTTTATTATCAAGTTTACACGAACTTAGGTATTTATACTGAAAATCCTCAAAGAGATTTAGATATCTATATCGATATTGCTGAACGTGCAGGTCAAAAGGCAGACGTTGAAAAAATCAAACAGGGGATTCAAAAGCGTATTGATAACGGTACGTTAAAAGTAGTAGAAAATTATGACAAGATTGAAAAAACACCAGGAGAAATTGTCATGAAGATACTAGCCTTTGATAGTGACTTAGATAAAATTGAACGTGTGAGTCGTAAATTAGCAGAATCAGGAAGTCTTGCTGTGTCTTCTTCATCAAGAGGCAATATTGAAATTACACATTCAGATGCACAAAAAGGCATAGCTTTATCTACTATTGCAGAACGACTTAACATAGATATGAAAAATGTCATGGCTATTGGTGATAATTTAAATGACGTTTCGATGTTAGAGCGCGTTGGGTATTCTGTAGCTATGGCAAATGCGACAGAAGAAGTGAAACAAGTGTCGAAATATGTAACTGAAACGAATGAACAAAGTGGTGTCGGTAAAGCCATTATGAAATTGATAAAAGAAAATAACGAGAAATAATATAGAGGTGAATGAATCAATGAAAGGTTTAATAATTGTAGGAAGTGCAAAAACAGGTTCCCATACTACAGCTTTAGCTCATTTTTTAAAAGGGCAATTTGAAGAGCATGAATTTGAAGCAGATATTTTTGATTTAGCAGAGCGTCCAATCCATCAATTAGATGTTTCTGGCGCTTCTAATCCTAGTGAGGATTATAAACAGAATTTAAAAGATTTACAGACTAAGGCAAGAGAAGCAGATTTCTTTGTATTAGGTACACCGAATTATCATGGTTCGTACTCAGGTATTTTAAAAAATGCATTAGACCATTTAACAATGGATGATTTTAAAATGAAACCAGTTGGGTTAATAGGTAATAGTGGCGGTATCGTAAGCTCTGAGCCATTATCACATTTAAGATTAATTGTCCGCACATTATTAGGCATTGCTGTGCCTACACAAATTGCTACACATGACACGGATTATAATAAATTAGAGAATGGTGCGCTTTATTTAGACAACAGTGAATTCCAATTAAGATCTAAGTTATTCGTTGATCAAATTATTTCATTTGTTAAGAATAGCCCGTATGAACATTTAAAATAAAATGAGATAAGCATTCAATGCTTGATAAATATAAAACACTTTCATTATACCCATTTCAACGATGGACTTTAACGGAAGTGTTTTTGTTTTTAAGGTAATGAACCATTATATAGTATAAATTTACTTAAGATGAATTGAGTGAAATTTTTTGGACTTAATTATTTTTGAGGATGGATTTAACAATATAGTGATACTGTTCAAGCGTTTGCTCTATTTTTTCTAAATTGATATTGCTTAAAATAATAAGGCGCTCATCCGTTTCATTACGAATTTTATTTAAATAACCAAGTGTAATTAAATTATTGAGTTGTACTGAAAAGGGCATATTGCGATTGAATAAGCTATGCTTTAATTCTGTTGAATCTAGCTTTGTTTTGTTAAGTTGCTTTAATTTTTCTAAAATGATTATTTCTGCAAATGTAAGTTTAAGATTTTGTTTAATAACTTTTTTGATTAATTTTCGTCTTTCTTCGTAGTTAATTAAGTTCATAAAGGCACCTCGTTAAAGATAATAGTTGTTATTGTAAAATAGTTAGTAACATTAATTTATCGATTAGAAGTATATTGTTTAAATTCTTGAGGGAAGCAACTATGGATTCTTTTAAAGTGTAAAAGATAATCTTGATGTGACTTAAAGTTGTATTTTTCCCAAATTTGTTCTGAAGATAGCCCTCTATACAATTCGCATGCTGAAGCATGTATTTTGCAACCTAAAATGTATTCAGATAAAGGACAGGACATAAAAGATGAAAATTCACGAGACAAGTAACTATAATTTAAGTAATAGCGTTTAGCGAACCACAGACAATTATGGTTATCGGTCGAGCATTGATTGATGTGTTTGACGATTGCTTCAATAATTGAAATATTAGATGTTATACAGTCAGTGGATTTAGTATGTACATCTATTTGAAATATGAGTTGGATTAATTGTCGCAAGTTATTTTGAATATTTGGAGCATTATTATCATTTGTATCTTCTATCACAGCATTAAAATATTGATTAAGTGAATTAGGTAATGGAATAGGCTGTTTTAATATATGCTCTGAATTTAAGATTTTAGTTATTTCATGATAATAAAAATTATTTAACGTTATACTCACTAATTTGCCACTAAAATCAATTAATTCAAAATTATCGTAATCATGAACCCAAAATACTTGGTGTGAATGATATTTTATTAAGTTTGTGTTGTTTAAAATTGTTAAGTTACCATCGATGACATAATAAATTTTTATAAAATATAGTTTACGCATACTTTTGGCTGGCTGTTCTTTAGTATTAAAATAATGTATTTGAAAATCAATGTTTGAAATGTCCTACTCACTCCCTTTTATATTATTTACTAAATTTATTAATTAAATTTTAATATGGAAGACGTATATTGAACATCAACAAAATTTAAAAAGTTCTATCTGTTTTTTTAATATTTAATGATTTTTTGTAATGCGGTGTAGTAATAATTAAGTAGAAAGTGTGAAAAAATTACTTTTAGTTAGTTTTTATTGAAAAATATAAAAAATATTTTGAGAACGGAAGTGCTAGATAAAATAGTTTTTACTTATATATTTAAGTAATCATGATTTTGAAGTTACATACTTGCTTGAGGGGGTTGGACTCAAGCCGGAGTCTCTCACTCATACTACTTTATCCGGGTATCAGTATTTTACAAAATAGACATTACATGTTTATTAATATAGAAAAAATAAGACGCCTCGTTTTAAGATGATCACTACACAATCTTAAAATGAGGTGCCTTATATATTTTATTATTTTAATGTAAACCACACATATTTCCGAAGTGTTTTGGTGAGATTCCTGAGAAAGCAATGCCAGTCAAAGAACAAGGCTAAGATACATGCTAGGGAAGAGAGACAACGATACGAAATTTCATAAATAAAAAAACCAGTAAATGAATATAAAAACTCATTTACTGGTAAATTTTCTAAGGTTTATGTCCTAGATTTTGTAATGCTTCATTATTATTTTCTATATTTGAGTTTAGCAAATGCATCATGTTGATGAATTGATTCTTCGTTACGACATTCAATATCAAATCCATCTAACCATTCAAAACCAACTAAATCTGCTGCAATTAAACGAATTAAATCTTCGACAAAACGAGGGTTTTCATAAGCACGTTCAGTAACGCTTTTCTCGTCTGGTCGTTTTAAAATAGGATAGAGTATTGAACTGGCATTCGCTTCCATCGCATCAAGAATAACATCTTTGAAGTCATCTGTTAGTTCAGCTTCTTTATTAAGATAAGCTTTTACAGTTACAATACCGCGTTGATTATGGGCAGAGTACTCACTAATTTCCTTTGAACATGGACATAATGTAGTGACTGCCGCTTCAATTGTGATTTCTTTACGTGTAACGTCTTTTTTATCAATAGCTATACCATACGTTACATCTGCATGACCTACAGCTTTGATTTGAGTTATCGGACTAAAACGATCAAAAAACCATTTTGCAGAGACATCTAATCCTGCTGCTGATTGATTCATACTTTCTTGCAAACTGCGTAACACGTGATATAACGTATCAAAGTTTAATTCGATACCATTTTGATAATGTTTTTCCACACTTTCCAAGATGCGGCTCATGTTAATGCCTTTTTCATCTTGGTTTAAGCTTGTTGAAAAACTGAAGTTTCCAGCAGTTTGGAAACGGTCGACATGAACAGGGTATACGAGGTTCTTAATACCTACCTCTTCAATTTCAAATAAAAAATCTTTGTGTGTACTTTGTAGGTCTTTCATTTTTTCTTTAACAGTTGGTTTCGTACCTTCGACAGGGTCGACAGAACCAAAGTGTTTCCATCGTCCCTCTCGTGTTGATAAGTCAAATTCAGTCATGCTATTTCCTCCACTTAAGATTCAAAGTTATAAGTCCAATAAGGTTCTACTTCTAAGAAGCTTTTTACTTGTCCAGATACATCAGGTGTTGCAAGTTGCTCTAAGAATGGACCTGTTTGTGATGCGTGAGCTTCAAATGCACGTAGTTTTACCTCTTTATAATCACTGATCTCATTTAGAATGTCTGGCTCACCAAGTTTTTCGGCTGCGTCATTACTAAATGCTACAAGTTGTAAACGTGGTCTTTCTTCTACTGACATGCGTCCGACTGTTCTAACTACCGCTTCTGCAGTTGCTTCGTGATCTGGGTGAACAGCAAATTTAGGATAGAAAGAGATGATTACGGATGGTTTTAGTTCATCGATTAAAGATTTTACCATTGCATCCATTTCGTCATGTGGTTCGAATTCTACAGTTTTATCACGAAGTCCCATTTTTCGTAAATCTGTAATACCAATCGCGTCCATAGCGTTTTCTAATTCTTTTTCTCTTATATGCGGTAATGATTCTCGTGTTGCAAAAGGTGGGTTTCCTAAATTACGACCCATTTGTCCTAATGTCAAACATGCGTAAGTGACTGGGATACCATTGTCTATATAACGTGCTAGCGTTCCAGCAGATGAGAACGATTCATCATCTGGATGTGGGAATATTACTAATACGTGACTTTCCTCTGCCATGATTCGCCCTCCTTAAACTTCAAATGGTTGTGTACTAATTTCTAATGCGGCTGCTAATTGACCTTCATAGTTAAAGCCAGCTAATAGAAATTCACCATTATCATTTACTTCATAATGCGTTAAACCTTGAACATAAACCCAACCATTATTAACGAGTTTTAAACCAACTCTGTAAGGGTCTTTTTCTCCACCTTTAAGTTGAGCATGCTCAAATGTGACTTGTATATTGCGTAAAAATGTACCTGCATTAAACACGCGTTGATCAAAGTGTGCAGCGTAGGCACCATTTGTTGTTTCAACGTGTATATAAACAGGTTTGTTTTCATATGATGAAAGTAACGTTTGTACTTTTTCAACATTTATCTGTTCCAAAATTTTGCCTCCTTGCCATTAGAAACGGACATTACAAAATTCAATTATAGTTATTGCATATCGCAAAATAATTTAGAATATATAAGTATATCTTATAGTGTAAACGTACTTGTATACATTTTCTACTAGTAATGTGAATTTTATCTCTAACAATCTTACTATATTTATGATTATCACCTTATTTTACTAAAAACAGTAACAGAAATGTATCTCTCTGCTCAATTATTCTAAAAGAATTTTAAAATTTTTAAAGATACTGCTAAAAAAGCCCTTATTCTGTTAAAAATACAGAGAATTATATAGTATGAAAGTATCAAAAATAATTATTAGTTATATTGTCATAGGGCTTACTGAAAAATTTTGATAATGGAGGAAATTGTTGTGAAAATTACTAATTTAGGAACACGGGAATATGCTTCATTTTATGTAGCTTGCGAATTATATAAAGAAATGAGCCAAAATCCTCATAGTAAACTAGGCTTAGCAACCGGTGGTACAATGGTACAAATTTATCAATTTTTAGTTGATTTACTAAGCAAAAATCAACTTGATGTCACAAATATTGAAACATTTAATTTAGATGAATACGTTGGACTTGATGCTAATCATAAAGAAAGTTATCACTTTTACATGAATGATGTGCTATTTCGTCGATATCCTTATTTTAATTCAGCAAATATATTTATTCCTAACGGTCATGCAGAAGACTTAGCATTAGAAGCATCACGTTATGAAGCGTTAATCAATAAACGAGGACCAATTGATATACAAATTTTAGGTATTGGTGAAAATGGTCATATTGGCTTTAATGAACCAGGTACTGATATTAATAGCCCTACGCATATCGTCAATTTAACTGAGAGTACAATAAACGCAAATAGTCGATATTTTGATGATGAAACAGAAGTGCCTAAACAAGCGCTTTCTATGGGTCTTGCGACAATTTTAAAAGCTAAACGTATCATCTTAATTGCATTTGGTGAGAAGAAAAGGGCAGCAATTGAAGCATTGACTAAAAATGAAGTTGATCCGACAGTACCGGCCACTATCCTACATGCGCATCCTAATGTGGAAATATATGTAGATGATGCATCAGCACCAAGAAACTAAGTCCCGTTTAACAAAATATGTTCAGGGTAAACAGATGATGTGTAAAGTAAGATATTTAATGTTTAAATGTAATGTGTAAGCAGATAAAACATTTATCAAAAATAGAAGGGATGATTATTTTGGAACTACAACTAGCAATTGATTTATTAAATAAAGAGGATGCTGCAGAATTAGCAAATAAAGTCAAAGATCATGTAGATATCGTAGAAATTGGAACGCCAATTGTTATAAATGAAGGTTTACCAGCTGTACAACATTTAAATGATAATATTGATGGTGTAAAAGTATTAGCAGATTTAAAAATTATGGATGCTGCAGACTACGAAGTAAGCCAAGCTATTAAATATGGTGCAGACGTCATTACAATACTTGGCGTTGCAGAAGATGCATCTATTAAAGCAGCTGTTGAAGAAGCACATAAACATGACAAACAATTATTAGTAGATATGATAGCTGTGCAAGATTTACAAAAACGCGCAAAAGAATTAGATGCGCTAGGTGCAGATTATATTGCTGTTCATACTGGTTATGATTTACAAGCAGAAGGTGTTTCTCCTCTAGACAGTTTACGCCAAGTTAAATCTGTAATTAGTAACTCTAAAGTAGCCGTTGCAGGTGGTATTAAACCAGATACAATTAAGGACATTGTTGCAGAGGATCCTGATTTAATTATTGTTGGTGGCGGAATTGCCAATGCTGATGACCCTGTAGAAGCAGCAAAACAATGTAAAGCTGCAATTGAAGGAAAATAATTATGACAGAAATCACAAACTATCGTTTAATACTTGATGAATTAGACAACACATTATCACATGTAAAAGACAGTGAAGCCGAAACTTTTTTAAAGCAAATTATTAAAGCAGAACAAGTTTTTGTATCTGGAAAAGGACGTTCGGGTTTTGTGGCAAATAGTTTTGCGATGAGATTAAATCAGCTTGGGAAAAGTGCATATGTAGTTGGTGAGTCAACTACACCATCTATTACTGAGCGAGATATCTTTGTAATTATTTCTGGGTCAGGATCTACGGAACACTTAAGATTATTAGCAGATAAAGCAAAATCAGTAGGTGCCGAAGTGGTATTACTAACGACCAAACCAGAGTCGCCAATTGGTGACTTAGCCAATGCTATCATTGAACTTCCTGCTGGTACAAAATACGATGCGGAAGGTTCAGCACAACCTTTAGGAAGTTTATTTGAACAGGCAGCACAAGTATTCTTAGACAGTGTCGTGTTAGATTTGATGACTGAATTAAAAGTCGATGAAGAGACGATGCAACAAAACCATGCTAATTTAGAGTAAAAGAAACAATGTAAAATTTAAATAAAAAAACGCTAACCCTATTGATTGTATAGTAGGGTTAGCGTTTTTTTTATGTTTAAATTGCATATATTATATCTTTGTTTTGGGATTTAGCTCCACATTTAAAATATAAATTGATATTTTAGTTGTTAAGTAGTTAAAATTTATGGTTTTTGATGTTTGAAATGGGAAATTTATGTTCATTGTTACCACGATTATAGACATTGTTAAGGGCAAAGAGAGTGAATGAATGTTAATATGATTTATATAAAAGTTAACAAAGAGATGTGATAAATATGCAATTAATAAATAAAATAGCAGAACATGCGCAACAAAATGGAAATCAAATTGCGCTGGAGTTTGATGGTCAACGTCTTACATATCAGCAGTTACAAGTCAAAATAATAGAAGTGAGTAAACAAATGACTGGATTATCAGTAAATCAGTTTGTAGGTATTTCTATTAAAGATCCGTTAGATACTATGGTTTACTATCTAGCATTGCTCTATAAGGAACATTTACCTTGTTTATTAGATTATCGTTGGTCAAACGAACAAGTGAATCAAATATTAAAATATTACCACATTCCGTATATCATTGATGAGCAACATGAAGTATTCGCTACTGGATATAAACAGCAAAGGGCATACGATTTTGAACAGTTACAATTTTTACATATTGGATTCACCTCTGGAACGACTGGATTACCTAAAGCTTATTACAGAGATGAATTATCTTGGATACATTCTTATTTTGAAAATGAGAAACTCATACCTAAATCATTAACGACTGTTATAGCACCTGGACCGTTAGCACATTCATTGTCGTTATACGCTTGTATCTATGCATTATATAGTGGTAGAACATTTATAGGACAGCAAAACTTTAATGCATTGACACTTATGGAACGCGTGAATAATTTGCAACAAAATGTTGCACTTTTTTTGGTACCTACAATGTTAGCAAGTTGTCTTAATGTGAAAAAAGTATTAAATAAAAATCATTATATATTTAGCAGTGGAGATAAACTTTCAGAACATGTTAGAGATAAAGTAGATGTATCTTTTCCTAAGTCAATTATCGTCGAATTTTTTGGAACATCAGAGGCGAGTTTTATTAGCTATAATTATGACAATCAAGCACCAGCTCAATCAGTAGGTCTACCATTTGATAATGTTAACATCAAGTTAACACAAAAAGATGAAAATAATATTGGCATACTTAATATTAAGAGTGACATGGTATTTAGTGGATATGTTGATAAAGGTATTTTGCAATCAAGTTGGATTTCAACAGGTGATTTCGCCTCGATAGATAAATATGGTTATCTCTATTTACACGGTAGAGCAAATGACCGGCTAATCATTGGTGGTCGAAATGTATATCCAAGTGAGGTAGAACATGTATTGCAAGCGTCAGAATGGTTTGATGAGGTGCTTGTTATTGGACAACCGCATCCTACCTTTGGAGAAGTGGCTATTTTAATCTATACATCTGATAAAACAATTACTTACCGTGAGCTGAAACAATATTTGTCGAAGCATTTAGCAAGATATAAGATTCCTTCAAAATTGAAAAAAATAACGCAATTTAAGCATACTGCAAGTGGAAAAATTGCAAGGAAAGCCATGAAAGAATGGTATTTGGAAAGAAGTGAGTATAAATGAGAGAACCAGTAATTATTGCGGCTAAACGTACAGCTTTTGGCAAGTTTGGTGGCCAGTTGCGCCATTTAGAACCTGAGTACTTGTTATTACCATTATTTCATTACTTTAAGCAAAATTACCCATCCGTTATGAAAGACATAGATGATGTTGTATTAGGCAATGTTGTTGGTAATGGGGGGAATATAGCAAGAAAAGCTTTACTAGAAGCAGGCCTAAATGAAGAGATACCAGGTGTTACCATTGATAGACAATGTGGTTCTGGTTTGGAGGCAATTATATATGCATGTCGAATGATTCAAGCGGGATCAGGCGAAATTTACATAGCAGGTGGTGTAGAAAGTACAAGCCGATCACCATGGAAAATCAAACGGCCACAATCTGTTTATGATTTTCAAGTACCTGAATTTTTTGAACGAGCATCATTTGCGCCAGAACATGAAGATCCTTCTATGATTGAAGCGGCAGAGCAAGTAGCTAATGTATACAATGTCACAAGACAACAACAAGATCATTTTGCATACGCAAGTCATCAAAAAGCAGTCATTGCATATGAGCAAGGTCAAATGGCACGTGAGATATTACCTATTTCAGTTAAAGGACAGCTATTTGAAAAAGATGAAAGTTTAAAGCCTAAATTAACTGAACGTACATTAAATAGGTTTAAGCCTTTATTACCTGATGGCACAGTTACTGTAGGAAATAGTTGTATGAAAAATGACGGTGCAGCACTTGTAATAGTCATGGAACGAGAATTAGCTGAACGAACAGGACTGACATCAGGGTTAATATTCAAACAGAGTATGACAAAAGGTGTTTCTCCGAACGTATTAGGTATAGGTCCGATACCTGCAGTCACAGAATTATTACAGCGCACCCAATTTTCAATGGAAGATATTGATGCGATTGAGATAAATGAAGCTTTTGCATCCCAAGTGATTGCAAGCCAATTAGCATTAAATGTACCAGATGAAAAGTTAAATATATTAGGTGGCGCGTTAGCAACTGGTCATCCATATGGAGCAAGCGGTGCTGCATTGGTCACACGGCTTTTTCATTTAGAATCTAAAAAGCATATGCTCGCAACAATGGGCATAGGAGGTGGTATGGGTAATGCAGCATTATTTGAACGATGGTGAGGAAGTGTTGGAGATTTCCTTTGATCAAGTAGAAGTAGCAAAATATAATGCATTGTTTAATCAATCAACGTCCTCAAAGGTTCCTACAATGTTATGTGCAAGATTGTGGCCTAAATTTAAAACATTTCAGAATTTCAGTACAAAAGTATTACTTTTACATGAGACGATAATTGAAACAAATCAAGTATTGTATAGCAATGAAAGTTATCAAGCTAAAATAATGTTAATAAATGAGAAAAAAATCGGTCATTTTATCAAGTATATTTATAAGATGGAAATTTATAAATATTCTAAAAAATGTATTGATATTACACAAACGTTTTTGGAAAAGGTGAAATAGATTTGAAGTTTTCAAAGCATGAAGTAGCAGAATACTTAAGTATAGTTCGAGATAAAAATCCGGTTCACAGTCAGATTGTTCCTGGTCAATTTGCTGTTGAAATGGCGATGGTTCATCAAAATATCTCGTGGAATAATTTTAAAGTTAAATACGTAGAACCTATAGAAATAGATGAAGAAATAGACTTTGAATTTGATGGATGTAATCATATAATTGTTTCAAATTCGATAAAAAGGGTAAAAATCCACATCCTTAAAAATTAAAGGTGTGTATATAAATTGTATGTAGTTAAAAGATTGTTTTACAAAAAATGTAAAATTAATCTGACTTGTTATTTTGAATTATTGCCAAATGAATAAAAATAAAAAAGTGAAAGTTAATGAATTGTATTCAATTTGACAAAATAGAATAACTACGTATAATAATATAACATGTTAAGGGGAGTGACATGTTCATGGATTATGACAAGGATTTTGACAAAAGTAACATAAATAGGGTAGATCCTAAAGCAGCTAAAAAAACCGTATTTGCAACCGGTGTTGGTAATGCAATGGAATGGTTCGACTTTGGTCTATACTCTTATTTAGCAGTTATACTCGGACAAAACTTTTTCAGTTCGGTAGAAAATGATCAACTCAAAACAATTTTTACCTTTGCAACGTTCGCGATTGCATTTTTACTTAGACCCGTAGGTGGTATCATTTTTGGTATTATCGGTGATAAGTTTGGTAGAAAAGTCGTATTAACGACGACGATTATCATGATGGCATTTTCAACATTGTTAATCGGATTATTACCTACATATGATCAAATTGGTGTTTGGGCACCGATACTGCTTTTATTAGGTAGAGTGTTACAAGGATTTTCAACAGGTGGAGAATATGCAGGTGCAATGGTATATGTTGCAGAATCATCTCCAGATAATAAGAGAAATACACTTGGCTGTGGATTAGAAATTGGTACGTTATCAGGTTATATTGCAGCTTCGGTAATTAGTGGTTTACTATTCTTCTTCCTAAATGATCAGCAAATGGCATCTTGGGGTTGGAGAATTCCATTTATACTTGGTTTGTTCTTAGGCATCTTCGGTTTCTATTTAAGACGACGTTTAGAAGAATCGCCAGTATATGAAAATGACGTTGCGACACAACCTAAGAGAGATAACATCCGTTTCTTCACAATTATAAGATATTATTACAAAGACATTATCGTTTGTTTTGTAGCGGTAGCGTTCTTTAACTGTACTAACTATATGGTAACTTCATACATGCCATCATATTTACAAGAAATAATTAAACTTGATAGTACAACTGTCACAGTTTTAATTACTTTAGTAATGGCTGTTATGATTCCATTAGCATTAATGTTTGGTAGAGTAGCTGATAAAATTGGTGAAAAGAAAGTATTCTTAATTGGATTAATTGGAACTGCATTGTTTAGTGTGCTTGCATTCTCACTTTTCCAATCTAAATCTTTGATACTTATTATTATTGGTATTTTCATTTTAGGTTTCTTCTTGTCAACGTATGAAGCTACAATGCCAGGTTCATTACCAACAATGTTCTACACTCATATTAGATATAGAACATTGGCAGTTACATTTAACGTTTCTGTATCATTATTTGGTGGTACGACACCTTTAATTGCTTCATCGCTAGTAGCGAAGACAGGAGATCCGCTTTCTCCAGCTTATTACTTAGCGGCAATGAGTGTAGTAGGTATTATCGTTATTTCATTACTACATGTAAGTACAGCTGGTAAGTCACTTAAAGGTTCTTATCCAAATGTACAAAATGACGAAGAATATGATTACTATTCTAAAAACCCTGAGAAAGCTTTATGG
Organism: Staphylococcus sp. ACRSN; assembly: GCF_022346615.1. GTDB lineage: Bacteria > Bacillota > Bacilli > Staphylococcales > Staphylococcaceae > Staphylococcus. Next base: position 128,308 of record NZ_JAKRNS010000007.1, read on the forward strand.
TGGGCGAAAGACAAACGAGTTTAAGTAAATTGCATAGTGTAATGTGAAATTTAAAGAAAATTAAGATATAAATACAAAAATTTAAGCCCTTAAATGAATTTAATCAATTCATTTAAGGGCTTTTTATTAGGCGATAATATATCGACAGTGCTTCGAGGTACTCTCCAAGCGACAAAGGGGACAATCTTTGGTCGACAGTTTTACGCCTAATAGGGTGAGTGTTTTTTAGGAATGTTTTATGCTTTTTATTATTTAAAGGGGACAACTTTAAATAATATCCTTATAGGGTTTTAACTTCATATTTTTAGGAGTAGTTATTTATGTTCTTCTGAATTTGTTTATCGAGCTTTTTCTGTTTTATCTTTGATGTGATTGTTGATGATGTTTAATAACTTAGTTTCATGCTGTCGACATCACCTTCAAGTAGAGAGAGTAACTTATATAATTCATTTTTGCTAAAGTTCTCATCAAATTTAACAGTTATCGATTTAAAGGTCTTGGTGATAATTTCATAAATTGGGTTTCCATTTTCGATTGTCTGTTTGTAGATAATCATGTTGTAATTCCCTCCTTTGTCTCTCTACACTTAATATAGTAATACAATTTTTAAATTATATCATGAGGCTGTAGTATCAATTTAGATTCAGACTATTGTCGTATCTATATGTAAAGCATGTTAAGGAGTGCATAATTAGACTAGTTATTAATTTGATAACAGTACTGTAGTCTTAAATATAATAAATAGAGACGATGGTTGATATTAACCTATAATGAAAACGAACGATTACTTTCTATAATTAGTACAAATTTAAAACAATAAAAAAACAGTAGCAACGAAATGTGTGTTACTACTGTTGAAAATCTATTTACAATGTGTTGTTGTTAATTAAACATCAGTGACATCGATATCAATTTGCTCGATACGGTTATATGCGCCGTGGTCTACCGGACCAACGAAGTCATTCATCTTCCAACCGTTTTTAATTGCAGAAGCGACGAAAGCTTTTGCGGCTATCACTGCTTCACGTGGTGATTTACCATTTGCTAAATATGCAGTAGTCGCAGCAGCGAATGTACATCCAGCTCCATGGTTATAGCTTTGTTGGAACATAGCCGTAGATAATTGATAGAATTTATCTCCATCAAAGTATAAATCATATGATTTATCTTGGTCTAAAGCTTTTCCACCTTTGATGATGACATGTTGAGCACCTTGATCATGAATGATTTGAGCTGCTTTTTTCATGTCTTCTATTGATGAAAGTGTACCTAAGCCGGATAGTTGTCCTGCTTCAAATAAATTTGGTGTAACTACTGTTGCTTTTGGTAATAAATATTTTATCATTGCATCTGTATTACCAGGATTCAATACTTCATTTTCTCCTTTGCAAACCATAACAGGATCTACGACAAAATAATTTGCTCCAGATTCAACATATGCTTCCCCAGCACGTTTAATAATTTCTTCTGTACCTAACATACCAGTTTTAACTGCATCTGGACCAATAGAAATTGCAGTAGCAAGTTGTTTTTCAAAGACATCAAATGGTAGGGGTGTTACGTCATGAGACCATGTTTCTTTATCCATTGTCACGATAGAAGTCAAGGCTACCATGCCATATGTGTCTAATTCTTGAAATGTTTTTAAATCAGCTTGCATACCTGCGCCAGCACTCGTATCTGAACCGGCAATTGTTAGTGTTTTCTTTAAAGCCATTGATGTTCACTCCCTAAATTTTCTATATGCTAATATCATACCACGATTGTCGACTATTCTAAATAATGAGAATTTATATCATTATATAGTAGATATAGAATTGTTGAATGAGTTAGTAACTAAGAAGTAATGTATATGTTAATATATAAAATGAGGTGATATGCGATATGGAATGGTCCGAGATATTTCATGAAATTACAACAAAGCATGATTTCCAAGCCATGCATGACTTTTTAGAAAAAGAATATACAACGCAAATTGTCTATCCAGATAGAAAAGATATATATCAAGCTTTTGATTTAACACCATTTGAACAGGTGAAGGTAGTTATATTGGGACAAGATCCATATCATGGTCCAAATCAAGCACATGGATTAGCGTTTTCAGTTCAACCGGATGCTAAATTTCCGCCATCACTAAGAAATATGTACAAAGAATTAGAAGATGATATAGGTTGTCATAGAAATTCGCCGCATTTACAAGATTGGGCGAGAGAAGGTGTTTTATTATTAAATACTGTATTGACAGTTCGTCAAGGGGAAGCGCATTCTCATAAAGATATAGGATGGGAATTTTTCACTGATGAAGTGATTGCTGCAATTTCTCATTATCTATCGAATGTAGTTTTTGTATTATGGGGTAAACCAGCCCAACAAAAAATTAAGCTCATCGATACAGAAAAACATCATATAATCAAATCACCACATCCTAGTCCGTTATCAGCGTATAGAGGTTTTTTTGGGTCTAAGCCGTATTCACAAGTGAATGCGTATCTTGAGTCGAAGGGTATAAGTCCAGTTAATTGGTGTGAAGGTGAGGAATAAAGTATGGAAAAGGAAAAAATAATTCAGCTAATTGAACATGAACTTGTTCAAGCTGATGAAGCGAATAGTGAAGTCGATTTTGAAAAACATATTTATGCTATTCGAACGTTGACTGAACTAGTTACAAGTGATTCAGAAAATGTTTCATTTAAAGAAAAGCGACAAACATCATCCAAAGCTTATCTATCTCAATCGAGAGTTGAAAAAAGCAGTTCTCAAGGTGTTAAACAACAAGGTACAGATGAAATATCGATGTCTGAGTTAAAGGCAATGGGTGGAAATGTGCCTGCAAGTCAACAAACGACAGCAAATGATACATCGATATCAACGAAGCGGATGGTTACAGATGATGAATTAGGGAATGGAGAATCCATTTTTGACTTTTAATATAGAAGGGACGCAAAAAACATGATGAAATTATTTATTATTTTAGGTGCTTTAAATGCCATGATGGCAGTAGGTACAGGTGCCTTTGGTGCGCATGGATTGGAAAATAAATTATCCGAAAAATATATGTCAGTTTGGGAAAAAGCAACAACTTACCAGATGTATCATGGTTTAGGTTTATTAGCACTTGGTATTATTGGTGGAACGACTTCAATTAATGTCAATTGGGCAGGTTGGTTATTGTTCTTTGGTATCGTATTTTTCAGTGGTTCATTATATATTTTAGCACTGACACAAATCCGTATTTTAGGTGCTGTGACACCAATCGGTGGAGTATTATTTATAGTTGGTTGGTTAATGCTAGTTATTGCGACATTTAAAATTTAATTGTTTAAGAATTCATCTTGTGGTTAAATACATTCCATGAGGTGAATTTTATTTATGGATAAAAAAGACGTGCAAGTAGATAGAGGGGACCTAAAGCAAAATTTGTCTGAGAAATTTGTTTGGGCAATTGCTTATGGTTCTTGTATAGGTTGGGGGGCATTTATTCTACCAGGAGATTGGATTGGTCAATCTGGGCCAATGGCAAGTGCGATTGGTTTAGTCATAGGTGCAATACTAATGATTTTAATTGCAGTAAGTTATGGTGCATTAGTAGAGCGATTTCCTGTTTCGGGTGGTGCCTTTGCTTTTAGTTTTTTAGGGTTCGGTAGATACGTGAGTTTCTTTTCATCATGGTTTTTAACGTTTGGTTATATTTGTGTAGTTGCACTGAATGCAACAGCATTTAGTTTGTTAATTAAATTTTTATTGCCAGATGTATTGAAGACTGGAAAACTTTATACTATCGCAGGATGGGATGTTTACATAACGGAAATTATTATCGCATCGCTATTGTTAATTGTATTTATGTTTGTCGCAATTATTGGTGCTAGTGTTTCTGGATCATTACAGTATTATTTCTGTGTTGCAATGGTGATTACGATTCTGTTGTTATTTTTTGGTTCTTTCTTTGGTAATAATTTCTCATTAGAGCATTTGCAACCACTTGCAAATGAACAATCTGGATGGTTAACATCAATTGTAGCTATAGTAGCTGTTGCACCATGGGCATATGTCGGTTTTGACAATATTCCGCAAACTGCAGAAGAGTTTAACTTTTCACCAAATAAGACATTTAAGTTAATTGTATATAGCTTGCTAGCTGCAGCTATCACATATGTTATAATGATTTTCTTTACTGGTTGGTTAAGTACATCAAGTAAAAGTTTAAATGGAAATTTATGGTTAACAGGTGCAGTGACGCAAGAAGCATTTGGTTATATAGGTTTAGCTATATTAGCGATTGCAATTATTATGGGTATATTTACTGGATTGAATGGATTTTTAATGAGTTCTAGTAGATTATTATTTTCAATGGGGCGTGCTGGTATTATGCCAAGCATATTTAGTAAATTACATCCACGTTTTAAAACGCCCTATATAGCAATTGTATTTTTAGTGATGATTACTTTAATTGCGCCATGGCTAGGACGAACTGCTTTGACTTGGATTGTTGATATGTCTTCAACTGGCGTTTCAATTGCATATTTCATTACTTGTTTATCAGCAGCTAAATTATTTAGTTATAATAAATCAAGTAATACTTATGGTCCGGTATATAAGACTTTTGCCATTTTAGGTACGATAGTTTCATTTATATTCTTGTGCTTACTATTAATTCCAGGTTCTCCGGCTTCATTATCAATGCCATCGTATGTTGCATTGGCAGGATGGTTAATAATCGGTTTGATTTTCTTCTTTATTCGCTATCCAAAATTGAAAAAAATGGATAATGATAAATTAAGTCAACTTATTTTAAATCGTACGGAGGATGAATTGGTAGATTTAATAAATGAAAATAAATCTGATAAAGCAAAATAATAAATTTTTGTAATTGAATAATTGTATTTTACATTTAATATTTAAATAAATTATTTTAGTAAGAAATCCTCGCACTTAATTTTAGTGTGAGGATTTCTTTATGATGATTTACGATGGCGCAACAGTTTGTATTTATCAGAAAGTATGAGTTTAAAGAAATGATCTGCAAATAATAAACCTAATGCAATTGCACCCGCAATTAAAGTCACTTCTAGCATCGTATTGATTGCTTTACTAAATTCAAGTAAAACAAGATTTTTGGTTGCATCAAATGCTAAACCACCAGGTACTAAAGGAATAATGCCTGGAATCATAAATAGTATAACAGGTTCCTTTTTCAATCGAGTCATAATGTGACTCAATATACCTAATACCAGGCTACCAAAAAAACTAGAATAAATCGTATGTAATTGAAAGGTTTCAAAGAATAAAGTATATATCATCCAACCGCTCGCACCAACAAAACCGACAGTATGGTACAAGCGTTTTGGAACATCAAAAATCACTCCGAAAAATAATGAAGCAGTATAACTAAATAATAAATTTAAAATCCAAAACATAGACATTACTCCTAAAAAATAATGAGAATTGTACCGACGCCAGCGCCGATGCCGAATGCAGTAACGAGTGCTTCAAGGGACTTAGTCGTAAACATCAACATATGACCACCAAATAAATCTTGGATTGCATTAGTGATAAGTACGCCAGGGACGATAGGCATTACTGCAGCAATTATGATTGTTGAGCCGGATCCACCTGGAAATATCTCACGGCCCAAAACAGTTATTAGACCAATCACCATAGCTCCTGCAAATTCAGGAATGAACTGTGCTTGTAGTTTACGGTCTAATACTTCTACTACCAAGTAGCCAAATGCACCTGCCACTAAAGCGGTAATCACATCTATCAAATGTCCTCCTTGTAAATATAGAAAGCTGACTGAAATAACTGCGGCAGCTATAAATTTATAAAATAAATCATGATTTATACTTTGAGCAGTTCGTATTTTACCTAATGCGTGATATGCATCTTCTAAGGAAATATCACCTCTAGCAAGCCTTCTAGAAATACGGTTTGTTTCTGAAATTCTATGTAAATTTGTATCGCGAGATTTAATTCTAAAAATTCTAGGGTAGGTGTCATCGTGTAACATGAAATTAATCACAGTGTTGGTAACGAAGCTATTGCTTTCAGTATAGCCAAGTGTATGTGCGATATGAGTCATTGTATCCTCGACACGGGAACCTTCAGCCCCAGATTCTAGCAAAATTCTACCAGCTAAGACGATAACATCTTTAGCTAATCTTTCATCATAACTGTCGATACTTTGAGCATAATTTGTCATTTAATCACCAATCATAAAATATTGTAATTTACCTATGTTTAATGTTGGTATAGGTTGGAAATAAAAATTACTAAGAATACGTATATTCTAACACGTTATTTCCGAGAAAGTATCATTAATTTAAGTAAGTTTTCTTTGTTTATAGATTGTACAATTTGATTTTGTGCAATACTAGAAAGTCAAAAATGTTTCAAATATTGCAAATAGGTTAATATAATATTAGTTAGCTGTTACAACTTGTTATTGAGTAGCGACAATGACAAAGTTTTATTAGCAGTTAATACTTAAATTAAGTAGTGATTAAAGTTCTCCCAAACACACTACAAAAAAGGCACATTTGTACAATTATACAAATGTGCCTTTTAATATATTGTTAGCTAAAAAATACATGTGCTCTAAATGGAGCATCCATTATAATAAAGATTATACGTGAAATAAATCTTGAATTTCATCCTTTGTAATAATGTGACCAACATAGAAACTACCAAAATCGCCATAGCGAGCTGTTGTTTCATCAAAGCGCATCTCATAAACAATTTTTTTGAATTGTAATGGATCGTCTGCAAATAATGTTACACCCCATTCAAAGTCATCAAATCCTACTGAACCTGTAATGAATTGTTTGATTTTACCAGCATATTTACGGCCAATTTTACCATGGTTATACATAAGTTCTTGTCTTTCTTCTAGTGATAACATATACCAGTTATAAGTTTCATTACGTCTCTTATCCATAGGATAGAAACAAATATATTCTGATCTTGGTAGTTCAGGGAATAAACGTGGTTTGATATGAGGATTCTCATATGGGTCTTCGTCTGATTTACCAGCAAGATAATTACCTAATTCAATAATTGAAACAAATGAATAAGTAGGGATTAGATAATCCGTGATTTTCAATTTATTAAATTCATTTTCGAAGGCATTTAAATCTTTCATTTCTGGTCGTAATGCCCATAATAAGATATCTGCTTTTTGACCTGTAATATTATAAAATGCATGATCACCAGTATTGTTTGTGCGTGCTGATTCATGCTTGTTTAAAAATGATTGCAATTCTTCTACAAGAGATTGACGTTCTTCATTTGGAACTAAACGCAAACTCGTCCAATCAATAGCATATAATAAGTGTAAACTATACCATCCATCTAACGTTTCTGGTGCTTGTGGCATTTTAATCGCTCCTTTTAAATTCATATTCTACACTTAAAAATTTTACCATAAAGGTAGTGATATAACATAAGTAAATGATTACAAATTAGTGACATGGAATTCTATAAAAAAATGGCGTATAATGGTTATGAAAAATGAATATAAAAATTCGAGGAGGCCATTATGTCTTTATTAGATGTATTACAAGAAAAACTTTCAGGAAAAAATGTGAAAATCGTTTTACCTGAAGGAGAAGACGAACGCGTATTAACAGCAGCAACTCAACTACAAACTACGGATTATGTAACACCTGTACTATTAGGTAACAAATCTAATGTTGAAGCATTAGCTACTGAAAAAGGATTAGATCTTTCAAATTTAGAAATCATTGATCCTGAAACAAGTGAATTAAAAGCAGAATTAGTTGAGGCATTTGTGGAGCGCCGTAAAGGAAAGGCGACACAAGAGCAAGCTGAAAAAATGTTGAATGACGTTAACTATTTTGGAACAATGCTTGTTTATACTGGCAAAGCGGAAGGTTTAGTAAGTGGCGCAGCACATTCAACAGGGGATACTGTACGTCCAGCACTACAAATTATCAAAACTAAACCTGGTGTTTCAAAAACATCTGGTATCTTCTTTATGATTAAAGATGATCAACAATATATCTTTGGAGATTGTGCAATCAATCCAACACTTGAAGCTCAAGATTTAGCAGAAATTGCAATTGAAAGTGCAAAATCTGCACAAAGCTTCGGTATGTCACCACGTGTTGCAATGTTGAGCTTCTCTACAAAAGGTTCGGCTAAATCTGACGATGTAGAAAAAGTTTCAAGTGCTGTGAATTTAGCTCAAGAAAAAATCGAAGCGGACAACCTAGAAGGTATCGTTGTAGATGGAGAATTCCAATTTGATGCTGCAATTGTACCAGAAGTTGCAGAGAAAAAAGCGCCTGGTGCTAAGATTCAAGGAGATGCAAATGTATTTATTTTCCCAAGCTTAGAAGCTGGTAACATTGGTTATAAAATTGCTCAACGTCTAGGTGGATTTGACGCAGTGGGCCCAGTACTACAAGGACTAAATTCTCCAGTAAATGATTTATCAAGAGGTTGTTCAACTGAAGATGTTTATAACCTATCAATTATTACTGCTGCGCAAACTTTACAATAATGGATTTAACAAGCAAATATTTTAATGGTATCGATTGGCGCTACATTGATCATTCGTCAGGATTAGAACCAATGCAATCATTTGCGTTTGATGATACATTTTCAGAAAGCGTAGGAAATGGAGCTTCTAGTAGTGTGGTACGAACATGGATACACCAACATGCTGTGATTTTAGGCATTCATGATTCGAGATTACCATTTTTACATGAAGGCATAAGATATTTGACTGATGTCCGTGGATATAATGCGATTGTTAGGAATTCAGGTGGACTTGGTGTAGTGTTGGATCAAGGCATTCTGAATATTTCTCTTATTTTTAAAGGGAAAAATGAAGTAACAATTGATGAAGCATTTACAGTTATGTATTTATTAGTTGCTAAAATGTTTGAAGATGAAGATGTTGAAATTGAAACGCATGAAATTGAACAATCATATTGTCCAGGCAAATTTGATTTAAGTATCAATGGTAAAAAGTTCGCTGGCATTTCACAAAGACGCGTCCGTGGTGGTATCGCGGTGCAAGTATACTTATGTGTCGAAGGTGATGGTAGTGAACGTGCTGAAATGATGAAAGTATTCTATCAGCATGCGCTAAAAGATGCTGAGACCAAGTTTAAGTATCCTGATATTGACTCGCAGTGTATGGCTTCGTTAGCATCCTTGTTAGGTAGAGAAATTACAGTGCAAGATGTAATGTTTCAATTGTTATATGCTTTGAAAGATTTAGGCGGACGATTGAATATGGAACCAATTACAGATGAAGAATATGCGAAGTATGATGGTTATTATGATAAAATGATTGAACGAAATGCTAAAATTAATCAAAAAATGGATTAATACATTAGTGATATAAATATAAAAGATTTAAGAAGTGTATGTGACGATAAGTGTTAAGAAATAAAATCGCAATAGTAATATAACAAGTAGCTTGAATGGTATAGTGTTATGTGACTTTTATTTCTAATAGTGTAATGTTGACTGAAAAAACATTTACTAAAGCTCTTATATATTTAGTCATATGCGCTTCTTTTTTTTATACATTTTTAATATGTTATTCTGTTATAGTGGTTAAATTGTGATAAACAGAAATTAGTAGAATGAAAATATGCTTTAAGTAAAAAAGTATAAAGTTAATAAAGTTTGTTTTATATACTTATATAGTAAAAAAGAAATTTACCTCTCTATCAAAAAGGTCTATATACTTTAAAACTTAAAAAACGTAAGCATACATTTTTCTAATTGTTGAATTATGTAAGCTAAAAAAGTAATATAGTAAAAGTGAAGACGTAAATAATGCATAAATGAATATGCTGATAAGTTTATATTTTGAATATCGACATGAACGTTTTATAATAAGAACATATTGTTAAAAATTAGTAGCAGGTATTAACTTTTGGTTATAAACTGTGAATAAGACGCGTTAATATGACATGTATGACTATAGTTGTATAGTATAATTTATAAACTGTGAGATAATAAGAATGTGATGAAACAAAGACTTAAGTAATAGTACCGATTAAAAATGTTAACAGTCAAAAGCGGTATAATTTTAAACTGAAATGGCTTTTCAAAAATAAAATGCTGGAATTTCCCGGGAAATCTTATGCATTTTTAATATTGGATGAGCAAACTGTGTAATTATTTTGTCTATAGTAATATTAAGTACTTAAATCATAAATTTATAGGATAACTAAAGGTGATTGAAAATATGGCACAACATGGATATGGGGAAGCAAATGGGAAGGTAATCTTAATAGGTGAACACGCGGTTACGTTTGGCGAGCCAGCAATAGCCATTCCATTTACTACCGGAAAAGTTAGAGCAACAATCGAGGCATTAAGTGACACAGAGACCTCATATATTAAAAGTGATGTTTACGATGGCGCATTGAATTATGCACCAGAGCACTTAAAAGCAGTAATATTCCGTTTTATTGATTTATATAAAATTGATAATCCTATTAAAGTAACAATAGATACCAATCTTCCCGCTTCTCGTGGACTCGGATCTAGTGCAGCTATGGCAGTCGCATTTGTTCGTGCAAGTTTTGATTATTTAAATAAACCTTTATCAGATGCGCAATTAATTGAAGAAGCGAATTGGGCAGAACGTATTGCACATGGAAAACCCAGTGGAATTGATACGCAAACAATTGTATCTAATAAGCCTGTTTGGTTCCAAAAAGGTGAAGTTCAAAACTTAAAACCATTAGAACTCAAGGGATATATGGTTGTCATTGATACTGGTGTTCGTGGTTCTACAAAACAAGCGGTTGAAGATGTTCATAACTTATGTAAAGAAGACGAAACATATCTACAGTATGTTGAGCATATTGGAAAGCTTGTGTTTGAAGCAAGTGATGCAATTAATCACCATAACTTTGAACAATTAGCCTCAATTTTTAATTTATGCCAAGATAATTTAAAAACTTTGACAGTAAGCCATGAAAAAATCGAAGCCCTACTTGAAGCGAGTAAAAAAGAAGGGGCAATAGCAGGTAAATTAACTGGCGGTGGCCGTGGAGGTAGTATGATTGTCCTTGCGACAAATATAGAAATAGCAGAGCGCATTGCAAAAACTGCTGAAGCCCTTGGTGCACACCATACATGGATAGAATATTTAGGAGGTTAACGTTTTGGTTAAAAGTGGTAAAGCACGTGCACACACAAATATAGCACTTATAAAATATTGGGGAAAAGCTGACGAAGAATTAATTATTCCAATGAATAATAGTTTATCTGTTACCTTAGATCGTTTTTACACAGAAACTAAAGTGACATTTGATGCACAATTTGAGAAAGATACCCTAGTGTTGAATGGTAAAGAAGTCAATGATAAAGAAACTACCAAAATTCAACGCTTTATGGATATTGTACGTAGCGTGAGTGGTACCACAAATCATGCATATATTGAAAGTGATAACTTTGTTCCTACGGCGGCTGGATTAGCATCTTCTGCTAGTGCCTATGCTGCACTTGCTGCTGCTTGCAATGAGGCTTTGGGTATGGAACTTTCAGGCAAAGATTTGTCTCGATTAGCACGTAGAGGGTCAGGTTCTGCTTCGAGAAGTATATATGGTGGTTTCGTAGAATGGGAAAAAGGGCATGATGATAATACATCTTTTAGCCAACCAATAGAAGCTAATGGTTGGGAAACAGATTTAGCTATGATTTTTGTAGTCATTAATAATCAATCTAAAAAGGTTTCAAGCCGCGCCGGTATGTCTCATACACGTGATACATCTCGTTTTTATCAGTATTGGTTAGATCATGTTGATGAAGATATAGCGGAAGTTAAACATGCAATAAATAAGCGTGATTTTAAACATTTAGGTGAAGTCTTTGAGGCAAATGGCCTACGAATGCATGCAACCAATTTAGGTGCACAACCTCCATTTACATATATGGTAGATGAAAGTTATCAAGCTATGGAAATTGTACATAAGTCTCGTGAAGCAGGATATCCATGTTATTTTACTATGGATGCTGGACCAAATGTCAAAATCTTAGTAGAACAAAAAAATAAAGCAGCAGTTGTAGAAGCATTGTTACAATCTTTTAACGAAGATCAAGTGATTGTCAGTGATATTACGAAAAAAGGCGTCGAAATTATTAAATAAGGAAGAGATAACATGATTCAAGTTAAAGCACCCGGTAAACTCTATATAGCAGGTGAATATGCAGTTACAGAGCCTGGGTATAAATCCGTACTCATTGCGGTAAATCGATTTGTAACAGCAACAATCGAAGAATCCAATGCAATAGAAGGAACAATACATTCAAAAACATTACATCATGAACCTGTAACATTTCAAAGAAATCAAGACGAAATTGTGGTTTCAGATGTACATGCTGCAAAACAACTCAAATATGTGATAACAGCGATTGAAGTATTTGAACAATATGCACGAACAAACAATGTTAAGTTAAAGCATTTCCATTTGACGATTGATAGTAATTTAGATGATGCAAATGGTCATAAGTATGGACTAGGCTCGAGTGCAGCAGTATTGGTTTCAGTTGTTAAAGCTTTAAATGAATTTTATAATCTGCATTTATCAAACTTATTTATATATAAACTTGCTGTTATCGCCAATATGAAACTACAAAATTTAAGTTCATGTGGTGATATTGCCGTTAGTGTTTATACAGGGTGGTTAGCATATAGTACATTCGATCATGAATGGGTTTCTCAACAAATTGAAGATACTTCTGTTAATGATGTTTTAAAGAAAAATTGGCCAGGTTTACATATAGAGCCACTGCAAGCGCCAGAAAACATGGAAGTTTTAATTGGATGGACAGGCTCTCCGGCTTCATCACCACATTTAGTCAGTGAAGTGAAACGTTTGAAATCAGATCCCACATTCTATGGTAAATTTTTAGAACGTTCACATTTATGTGTAGAAAAATTAATTCATGCATTTAAGACAAACCATATTAAAGGTGTACAACAGATGATTCGCCTTAATCGTGAAATCATACAATCTATGGATAAAGAGGCTTCAATTGATATTGAAACAGCACATCTCAAAGTATTATGCTCAATCGCTGAAAAACATGGCGGTGCAGCTAAGACATCAGGTGCTGGCGGTGGTGATTGTGGTATTACTATCGTAAGAAATGATGTGAATAAACAAGCGATTTACAAAGAATGGTTAGAAAATGAAGTGAAACCATTAGAATTTAATATATATAATGGACAATAATTTCAAATTGGCGACACACTCAGATTTTTAAAAGAGCGTGTTGTCTTTTTTTATGCTGTTAAGTTTAAGATATAAAACATATTAAGTTAATATTTTATATACATCTGGAAAATTTACCTCAAAATGAAAATACAATCTTTACTTGCTACCTATTATCTAAATACATGGAAATAGTTGAATAGTGAAAAATAAAAGACTATCATCACCTTTAAGTAGCTTTAAGAAAACGCTTACATAATTTGAGGAAGGTGATTGCGATGAAGTTTGGTCAAAATGTTGGGAATGCAATTCGTAGATTTGGAGGGGCTATGATTGTACCTGTGTTATTATTTCCTTTTTTTGGGATAATCATAGGTATCGCAACGCTGTTTAAAAACGAAGCTATTATGGGTCATTTAGCAAAACCAAATAGTTTATGGTTTCAAATATGGACATTGATAGAAAATGGTGGCTGGACAGTATTTGAAAATATAGAATTAATTTTCGTTATCGGTTTACCCATTTCATTAGCTAAAAAGTCAGCAGGTCATGCTGTAATGTCTTCTGTTGTAACATATATGATGTTTAATTACTTTATAAACAGTATTTTATCAACGTGGGGTAAATCATTTGGTGTGAATTTTGATGAAAAAGCAACTGCTGGAACAGGTTTGACAGAATTAGTTGGTATAAAGACCTTAGATACTAATATTATCGGTGCATTAATCATTTCAGGTATAGCAATTTGGTTGCACAATCGTTATTATGATAAAAAATTACCAGAATCAATAGGTATATTCCAAGGATCACCTTTTGTCATTATGAGTGCTTTTTTTGTTATGATACCACTTGCATTTCTAACTAGTTGGGGATGGCCAATTGTTCAAGGTTGGATAGCATCATTGCAAGTATTTTTGGCATCATCTGGTTATATAGGTGTTTGGTTATTCCACTTTTTAGAACGAATATTAATACCGACAGGGTTACATCATTTTATATATACACCATTCGAATATGGTCCGGCGGTAGTGAATGGAGGTATAAAATCATACTGGATTTCACACTTGAATGACTATGCAAATTCTACTAAATCATTAAAAGATATTTATCCAGGTGGCGGTTTTCTCTTGCAAGGTAATATAAAAATGTTTGGCTCAATAGGAATCGCATTAGCTATATATTCAACTGCTAAATCTGAGAAGAAAAAAGAAGTAGGTGCGCTGTTAATTGCAGCTACATTGACAGCAGTGTTCGCTGGAATAACGGAACCGTTAGAATTCACCTTTATTTTTATTGCACCATTTTTATTCTTAATTCATGCCATACTAGGTGCGACAATGGTTACCATCATGCATGCTTTTGGGCTTGTAGGTAACCTCGGTGGAGGTCTAATCGAAATTGCGGCAACGAATTGGATACCGTTGTTTGGGAATCATTGGAGCATATATATTGCTCAATTTATTATTGGCTTTATATTTATTTTTGTATACTATTTCTTATTCAGATTTATAATATTGAAATTTGACATACCAATGCCAGGAAGAGAAAAGGAATCAGTTTCAAATACTAAACTTTACAGTAAAAAAGATTATCAAGAATCTCGTAAAGGTAAAGCGGTTAAAGGAAACACTAATTCGGAGTATGAACAAAAAGCGACTGTCTATTTACAAGGTTTAGGTGGAGTAGATAATATCATCGATGTTACCAATTGTGCGACAAGATTAAGAGTTACAGTAGCAGCGCCAGATAAAGTTGAAGAAGTTGATTATTTTAAAGCACATGGTGGCGCGCATGGCTTAGTGAAAAGCGGTGGCAACGTTCAAGTTATTGTAGGATTATCTGTACCTCAAGTCCGAGAAGCATTTGAGCAATTAATCAATAAAGAAAGGCAATCGACTGAACTACAATAATTCGGCACAGTCGATGTAATTTACATGTATTCAAATAATTTTAAATGGATGACTACTAGCTATTATGATTGTGTCGATTCTGAATCGTGTTGTGCGATTTTGTAATTATGATAAGTTCTAGCGATAAAGTCAAAAACAACATAATAAGGTGTGAAGCTATAGTATTCGGTATTATTGAAAAACTGAATGGGAACGCTGTTTACGTAAATATTAAATGCTGCATTTTTTGCAATATAATTATCATGCAATGTTGTGATAGAAACATATTTATAATCACGAGATTTCAATAATTGAATGGGTGATTTTAAATTTTGTGTTTCGCCTGACAAAGAGATGATAAAGAGCAAGTCGTCTTTAGTCATTTGTTGGATAGCTAAGCGAAACTCACTTTCGTCATTTAGTACAATGCCCTTTTTAGAAATAGATAACATATGGCGTTGAGCTTCTCGCGCAACATTTTGTTGTGCCATACCAGTGCCATAAATATAAATAAAGGAAGCTGCATCAATATATTCATTTAGTGGTTGATAATCGAACATTTGCAAGTGTTCAACAGTACGTTGAATATCTTCCACTATAGGCGTGGTGTTAATTACTTCTGTAGGTGCGCTATGACTTTCCATTTTTAAATAAAATTTAAAATCACTATATCCTTCAAAGCCCATTTTTTTCACAAGTCTATGAATGGTTGAGATAGATGTATGTGTCAGTAAGCTTAAATCGTGTATTTTCATAGTTGTCATTTCATCGATATGTTGGTGAATAATACTCATAATATGTAAATCATTTTCTGTTAGCTGTTCAAAGTTTTTATTTATAAGATGATCAAGAACCATAGTAACAACGCCACCTATTCGTTGGAAAATTTTCCGTGATTTGAAAATATATTCTAATGTTAATATATAAATTCTAAATACGTCAAACTTATTGGTGAGTTTAAGGTAATAATTTAATATGGAATGTAAGAATCTTCTATTATTAGGTAATTAGAAATATACATGCAATGAATTGTAAGCGTTTACTTTAAGTAGAAAGAATATTGATAAGGGGATGAGTATATGCAATTAAATATAGGCATAATAGGTTGTGGTGGTATCGCAAATGGTAAGCATTTACCAAGTTTGAAAAAGGTATCAGAAGTAAAATTAGTAGCATTTTGTGATATTGATAAAGAAAAAGCACAACTTGCAGCTAATTCATATGGTAGTGATATTTCTGAAGTCTACGAAAATTATCGTGATTTATTAGCTGATGACGCAATCGATGTAGTCCATATTTGTACACCTAATAATACTCATAAAATGATTACAGTAGATGCCTTAGATGCGGGGAAACACGTAATGTGTGAAAAGCCAATGGCCAAAACTACAGATGAAGCACGCGAAATGATAGAAGCAGCGAAAAGAAACAAGAAAAAATTAACAATTGGTTATCAAAATAGATTCCGTGGTGATAGTCAACATTTACACAAAGTAACAGAACGAGGTGATTTAGGTGAAATATACTTTAGTAAAGCACATGCAATACGCAGACGTGCCGTACCAACTTGGGGTGTATTTTTAGATGAAGAACAGCAAGGCGGAGGCCCATTAATTGATATAGGTACACATGCATTAGATTTAACATTATGGATGATGAATAATTATGAACCAGAATCAGTAATGGGTTCTACTTTTCATAAATTAGGAAAACAAGAAAATGCAGCAAATGCATGGGGATCATGGGATCCGAAACAATTTAAAGTAGAAGATTCGGCATTTGGATTTATTAAGATGAAAAATGGAGCGACGATTATTTTAGAATCAAGTTGGGCACTCAATTCTCTAGAGGTAGATGAAGCTAAATGTTCTTTATCAGGAACGCAAGGTGGCGCAGATATGAAAGAGGGTTTACGTATTCATGGTGAGGATTTAGGGACACTTTATACGTCACATGTAGAAATTGACAATCCAGGAGTAGATTTCTTTGATAGTGAATCGATTGATGAAGCAGAAGAAGAAGCGCGAGCTTGGGTGAAATGTATTATTGATGATTTAGAACCTGTAGTTAAACCTGAAGAAGCACTTGTCGTTACACAAATACTAGAGGCGATTTATCAATCTGCCAATACTGGTAAAGCAGTATATATCAATTAAGTTAAATAGGAGGACTGAATGATGCGTATAACGGTTTGGAATGAATATAGACATGAACAAGAGAACGAAGAAATAAGACAGATTTATCCAAATGGAATTCACAATGTTATTGGAGACTTTTTAAAATCTGAACATAGTGTAAAAACGGCTACTTTAGATGAAGCGGAGCATGGGTTGGATGATGAACGACTCAATGAAACAGATGTACTCATTTGGTGGGGGCATAAAGCACATGAAGAAGTAAGTGATGAAGTTGTAGAAAAGGTTAGGCAGCGAGTACTTCAAGGTATGGGGCTTATTGTTTTGCATTCTGCACATTTTTCAAAAATTTTCAAAGCACTTATGGGAACTTCTTGTGATTTAAAATGGCGTGAAAATGATGATAAAGAACGATTGTGGGTAGTAGATCCTTCGCACCCAATAACAGAATCATTACCAAGTTATATTGAATTAGAAAAAGAAGAAATGTATGGTGAGCATTTTGATATTCCAACACCAGATGAAACTGTATTTATTAGTTGGTTTGAAGGTGGAGAAGTATTTCGAAGTGGTGTGACTTATAAAAGAGGAAAAGGAAAAATATTTTATTTTAGACCTGGGCATGAGAGTTATCCAACATATTATAATACACAAATTCAACAAGTGATTAAAAATGCAGTAAACTGGGCGAGTCCTTTACACACACCAACGCCACAGTATGGCAACGCCCAACCACTAGAAATAATTCGAAAAAAGTAAATGAATAGAGGAGGCCTACCATGCAAAAATTAGCGATAGGTATCATTGGCTGTGGTGGAATTGCTCGAGATAGACATTTGCCCACACTTCAATCACTGAACGATGAAGTGACAATTACGGCTGTACAAGATATCAATATAGATGTAGCGAAAGCTGTAGCAACTGAATTTGATATTGAAACAGTAGTGACAAATTATCATGCACTATTTCCTTTAGTGGATGCAGTAATGATTTGTACGCCTAATAAATTTCACGCAGAAATAGCAATTGCAGCTTTAGATGCTGGTGTACATGTCTTTTGTGAAAAACCAATGGCGATGAACCAATATGAATGCGAGCAAATGATTGACGCTAAAAATCGTGCTGGTAAATGTTTGGCAATTGGTTATCACTATCGTTTTACTGATGCTGCGCAAACAGCGAAAAAAGCAATTGATAATGGTGTTGTGGGAGATTCACTAGTAACAAGAGTTCAGGCTTTGAGACGACGAAAGGTGCCTGGTTGGGGCGTCTTTACTAATAAGACGTTACAAGGTGGCGGGAGTTTAATCGATTATGGTTGTCATTTGTTAGATTTATCACTTTGGTTATTAAATGATGCTAAGCCAGTTGAAATTATTGGCAAAACATATAATCGATTGAGCAAAAGTCCGACACAAATAAATGATTGGGGTCCCTTTGATCATGAGCAATTTGAAGTTGATGATCACGTGACAAGTTATATCACATTTGAAGATGGTTCATCACTACAATTTGAATGTTCGTGGTCTGCGAATATCAAAGAAGATACGAGAACGTTAAGCATATCTGGAGTAGATGGTGGAATTAACTTATATCCTTTTGAAATTTATCAGCCTCGTTTTGGAACTTTTTTTGTAGAACAAGCCTATGCAGCGCATGATGAAAAAATAGCTGCACAAAGACAAACACATAATTTTATTCGAAGTTGTCTTGGAAAAGAAACTTTAGTTGTTCAACCCGAACAAGCTCAAAATATTAACAAGATAATTGATGCAATTTATCGCAGTGATGATGAAAGCGCGAGTGTAAGAATTAACTAAATTGAGAAAAGAGGAGTGATTGTGATGAAAATAGGTGTATTTTCAGTTCTATTTCAGGATAAATCATTTGAAGAAATGCTGGATTATGTTGCCAATGCAGGAGTTGAAATGATTGAAATTGGAACAGGGGGCAATCCTGGGAATCAATTTTGCCCTTTAGATAAATTGTTAGATGATGAACAAGCTCGTAAAGTATATTTAGAGGAAATAAAAAGTCGAGGTTTAGCAATTAGTGCATTGAGTTGTCATAATAATCCTATATCACCAAATCAACAAGAAGCGGATATAGCACATGATACATTATATAAGACAATCAAATTAGCAGCTTTGTTAGATGTTGGGGTAGTAAATACATTTTCTGGTATTGCTGGCGCTGATGACGATGCTAAGCATCCAAACTGGCCTGTAACACCATGGCCAACGGTTTATTCTGAAATTTACGAATGGCAATGGCAAGAAAAACTCATTCCATATTGGAAAGAAGTTGCAACATATGCAACATCACATAATGTGAAAATAGGTATAGAATTACACGCTGGCTTCTTAGTGCATACACCTTATACACTGTTGAAATTAAGAGAAGCTACTGGTGAAGCTATAGGAGCAAATTTAGATCCCAGTCATTTGTGGTGGCAGGGAATTGACCCTATCGCAGCAATCAAAATATTGGGACAAGCCAAAGCAATACATCATTTTCACGCTAAAGATACGTATATTGATCAAGATAATGTCAATATGTATGGATTAACAGATATGCAACCCTATGGCAATGTGCAAACGAGAGCTTGGACATTTCGAACTGTAGGTTATGGTCACAATCCATATGCATGGGGTGAAATGATTAGTGCTTTGCGTATGAATGGCTATGATTATGTGATGAGTATAGAGCATGAAGATCCAATTATGTCGATTGAAGAAGGTTTTAATAAAGCAGTGCAAAATTTGAAATCTGTAAATATCACGCAGCCGGCACCAGACTTATGGTGGACATAATCTATTTAAATCAATGAAAATAGAATTTTATTCGGCTAATAATCTATAAGACAATCGATAACAATTAATTTGTGATTGTCTTTTTTTGTCGTGAAGTTAATACATATGTTGAAATTAGAATGAGAGCTATATTGTTTTACAAAAAGAGTAAGTTATATGCTATATAAGCGTGATTAAGGGGAATTAAGTATTACTGTAATAGAAGAAGTGCTTGAATTTTTCACCAAAAAGAGTAAAATAATTAGAGTTGTAAATAGAACTTATTACAGTTGAGTTCATAGAGACTTATGTTTAAAATAACTATGATAATAAAATTTGATAATTACGATAAATGAACGTGTTGTTGCAAATCTTATGAGAAAGGTGAGGACGGTAATGCAAAATAAATTTTTGATTTGTGATGATTGCCAAGGTGTTAATTGTAAATCATTAGAAAAGAAATTGACAAAATTAGATCCAGAGGCTGAAATTGAAATAGGCTGTCAATCTTATTGTGGTCCTGGTAGAAGAAAGACGTTTGCATTCATAAACAACCGTCCTTTAGCAGCATTGACTGAAGATGAACTGATGGAAAAGGTAACGAAACAATTACAAAAACCAAGAGATCCTGAAGAAGAAGAGCGATTAAGGTTGCGTAATGAAGAACGTAAGCGCCGTAAAGAAGAACAAGATAGAAAATTAAAAGAAAAATTAGCACAGCGTAAAGGTAAAAATAAGCAATGATTTTTGCTTTTTCAGAGTAGGAATTCAGTAGTGATGTATTGAGTTTGTAGTGAGCATTAATTAAGTAATCAGACCTAATAATGTTGTTATGTTGTTGCGATATAAAAATATATAATCATTTTAGTTTCTAAATTAAATGGTAATTCAATGTACGATTAAATCACTTAAAGTGATTGTGCATTGAGAAATACCGAAATTTGGAAACTTTTTTATTATTACTTTAAACATATAAAACTTGTCTGATTTATAAGCAGTTTATTTAATATCAGGCTTTATTCATGCTAAATTTTAACTAGCGTATATATTTTACATATTCTTTTGGAAATAAAAGAATGTTTAGAAATATGAGAATCAGTGAATGTATACCGCAACAAATTGAAATGAATTTTAAGATGAGGAGTGGGTAACATATGACTGAAAAAGTACAATTAGGTAAATCAGATGTCAAAGTAAATCCAATTGCATTAGGAACGAATGCAGTGGGTGGGCATAATCTGTATAATAATTTGGATGAAGAACAAGGAAAAGAAGTTGTAAGAACAGCTATTAGAAATGGTATTAATTTGTTAGATACTGCCTACATTTATGGACCTGAACGTTCTGAAGAATTGGTTGGAGAGACAGTGAAAGAATTTTCGCGTGATGAATATGCCATAGCTACTAAAGGTTCACATTATTTTGATGAAGATGGAAACGTACAACAAAGTAATGATCCAGAATTTTTAAAAGAGCAAGTTGAGAAAAGTTTAGAAAGATTGCAATTAGATTATATTGATTTATACTATATTCATTTTCCAGACGAAAATACACCTAAAGATAAAGCAGTTGCTGCTTTAAAAGAATTAAAAGATGCTGGAAAAATCAAAGCAATTGGTGTTTCTAACTTTAGTCTTGAACAGCTTAAAGAAGCGAATAAAGACGGTTATGTAGACGTGGTACAAATGGAATATAATTTATTAAACAGAGAGAATGAAGCGATTTTTGAATACACTAAAGAAAATCAAATAACTTTCATTCCATATTTCCCACTTGTTTCAGGAATTTTAGCAGGTAAATATAATGAAAATAGTACATTTGACGACTTGCGTTCTGAAAACCCGGAATTTCAAGGAGATAAATTTAAGGAAAACCTTAAAAAAGTTGATGAATTAAGAGAAATTGCTAGTAATCATAATGTAGATGTTGCGCATGTAGTCTTGGCTTTCTATTTAACGAGACCATCACTAGATGTTGTGATTCCAGGTGCAAAACGTGCTGACCAAGTTGTAGATAACTTACAGACATTAGATGTAACATTAACTGATGAAGAAATAGAAAAAATTGAATCTGTATTTCCGGTAAAATAATAATAGAGAATGAGCGTTATTATAGTATATTTGCTACAAGTTAGAACAGTAATATATTATAATTGAAAAAATTGAACGATTGCATTTTAGCAAAGATATTCAATCGGCAACGTTAGTATATAGATATAAGAGAGCTAATCCTTTTTGGATTAGCTCTCTTACTTATTTTGAAGCATTATATTAAAGTTGGTAATTAGTACTTTTGTTAGAAGTAGATAGGAATGTGTAGGCAATCCTTAAATCAAACTAGTGTTTTTATTGCAAGTTGATTAATTATTAGCAGTTAAATTTTTTATTTTGTGACAACTCGATTACCTTTAGATGTTATTCAATTTATTTAAGTTCAAAATTTCGTAACATATTTTAATATTTAAAAATCAAAATTTAGGGAATATACATTTTAATATATAAAAAATTTGATGATTTATGAGCAAATAACTTAATATATTAATGTATTTTATTTAAACTGTTTAATAACTGAGAAATTTAGTGTAGGATTATTAATTAAGTTTATTGCATTGATATGCAATGTATATTGATCATTTTTAATGGGTAAATCATTAAAGATAGTAGAAGGAGTTTATTATGATTACAGTTTTATTCGGAGGAAGTCGCCCAGAGGGTAACACTGCTTATTTAACTAAGATGGCCGTTGAAGGATACGACTACGAATGGATTGACTTAACAAAGTACCAATTGAACCCAGTTAGAGACGTAAGGCATGACAATACAATTATTGAAACTTATGATGATGACTATAAACAGATTATTGATAAAGTACTAGCAAGTGACACAGTAATCATAGCCTCACCAATTTATTGGTATAGCTTATCTGCATCGATGAAGGCATTTTTTGATCATTGGTCAGAAACGTTAGTGGATCCGAGTTATAAAGATTTTAAAGAGAAAATGGCACAAAAAGATTTTCGTTTAATTATAGTAGGTGGAGATTGCCCTAAAGTTAAAGCTAAACCGTGTATTACTCAAGTGAAATATAGTTTAGAATTTTTAGGAGCTACCTTATCTGGTTATATTATCGGAACGGCAGAGAGACCTGGAGATATCGAAAAAGATGTCTACGCATTAAACAGAGCAGAAGAATGGCAAGAAACATTAGGTTTCAAAAAATAAGTAAGTCAAAAATAGTTTGGACAATACATTTGTTGTTCGAACTATTTTTATCTTCACTGATAAAGTATTTTGACTATTGGATATATGGTATAATTATTCTATTAATACCGATTAGAAATAAGGGGAGTACAACATGCATAAAGTAAGAAAAGCGACGGCAGATGACGTTGTAGGTATCAGAGATGTAGCAACAAAGGCTTGGTATAATACGTATTTAAATATTTATGCAGCAAAAACGGTAAATGAGCTGTTAGCTGCTTCTTATAATGAACAACATCTTCAAAAGAGATTAAATGATCAACTCTTTTTAGTCGTCGAGGAAGATGATGAAATCATAGGATTTGCTAATTTTATTAACGGCACGGAACTTTATCTTTCTGCCCATTATGTTAGACCATCGTGGAAACATAATGGTTATGGTTCTGAATTATTAAAAGAAGGATTAAGTTACTTTGATAATTATAATGAGATTTATTTAGAAGTTGATAATAAGAATGACGATGCTATGTCTTTTTATGAGAAAAAAGGCTTCGAAAAATTACGTTCGTATAAACATGTTATGTATGGGGAAGAAATGGATTTAGCGCTAATGAAAAAAGTATTAAAATAATTGAATTGGCAAGTGAATTGAGAGGAGGACTAAATTGACATTTACAACATATGCTACTCAGAAATTACCCGAAGAAAAAGTGTTTAAAGATCCGATTCATAGATATATTCACGTTAAAGATCAAGTTATTTGGGACTTAATTAAGACGAAAGAATTTCAACGTCTACGAAGAATTAAACAAGTTGGAACACTTTATTTATCATTTCATACTGCCGAACATAGCAGGTTTGGACATTCATTGGGTGTTTATGAAATCGTGCGAAGAATTATAGATGATTCTTTTAATGGTCGTGAAGCGTGGAATAATGATGATAGGCCATTAGCACTTTGTGCTGCATTACTACATGATTTAGGACATGGTCCATTTTCACACAGTTTTGAAAAGATTTTCAATACGGATCATGAAGCATTTACACAAGCAATCATTAATGGTCCTACTGAAGTGAATGAAGTATTGAGACGTGTATCAGATGATTTTCCAAAGCAAGTTGCTGATGTAATCAATAAAACGCATGAAAATAAATTAGTTATTTCAATGATATCATCTCAAATTGATGCAGATAGAATGGATTATTTGCAACGAGATGCATATTTTACTGGTGTATCGTATGGACAGTTTGATATGGAACGTATCTTACGTTTGATGCGTCCATCAAAAGATGAAGTATTAATTAAAGAAAGTGGTATGCATGCAGTCGAAAACTTTATTATGAGTCGATATCAAATGTATTGGCAAATATATTTTCACCCAGTAAGTAGAGGTGGAGAAGTATTACTAAATAATTGCCTGAAACGTGCTAAGCAACTTTATGAAGAAGGTTATCATTTTAAAATGGAACCTACGGACTTTATACCTTTCTTTGAAGGGACTATGACCATAGAGCAATATGTAGAATTAGATGAAGCAGTTGTTGTCTATTACCTCAAGTCATGGATTAGAGAAGATGATGAAATACTTAGTGATTTATCTAGACGTTTCACTAATCGAGATTTATTTAAGCACATGCCATTTGATGGTTCGATAATCACGATTACAGAACTAACAGATTTATTTATTCAAGCTGGTTTAGATCCTAATTATTACTTCGTAAGTGAATCATTTTCAGATTTACCATATGATTATGATCGACCAGGTTCAAATAGACAACCTATACATCTCTTGAGACGCAATGGTAAGATAAAGGAAATCAGTAGTCAATCTCTCGTGATATCAAGTGTCACAGGGATTAATCGTGAAGATTATAAACTGTATTATCCTAAAGAATTAATTACAGATATTGAAGATGAAAATGTAAAAAATGCAATTATTAGTATTTTAAATGAATTAAATTAAGAGTATATAAATCGGCTGATTACATTGGTTGAGTTATATAACTACAGATAGTAGAATACATTTGAGACTTTGATATATGTAAAATAAATAAAATTGAAATTGATTGAAATAAGTAAGGATAAATGATAGGAGGTGCTTTCTGGTGGCTGAAAACAAAGGTTTCAAGTTTAATATTGTTAAGAATGATCCACTGGATGGCCATAAAGGTACAAATATAGGTTCTATTAGTTTAGACAATATTGCCCCAGTCTTTATAGATGTAGAGAATAAAGATGCCTTTATTGATATAGGTGGTATGCACGCAAGAGCAACTGTAGAAAAAGGTGTTAAATGGATTGATGATAAAGCAGCTGTTCAAGGTGACGAAGCAAAAGAATATTGGTTATGTTGGGTTACTACTGAACGTGGAGAAAATGGTCCGTATTATGCGGGATTGACAGCTTGTTATTTACTAGTAAATAAGTCGATTCGTAGAGGGTATAAACATATGCCAGAACACGTCAATATGATGGATAAATCTATGAAACGTAAAATTGAAATTGACCATATAGGAAATGAAAATAAGCAAGTACTTAAAGCGTTTCTTAAATCTCACGATATAGAAATGTGGAATAATTCTAATAATGAATTACACGCTGCTTTAGAAGTCGATTAAATACGAAGCAAAAGAAGCCAAACACAAGTGATGTTTGGTTTCTTTTTTATACATTTTAATTAAATTTAAGTTTTATAAGTATATTTGAAAATTGAAAATGCTAAATTAGTATACGAACTGTAACCGATAAATTAAATATGCTATAATGGTGTGTATTATTTTAAAGATTAGGGTGAATCGTACATTGGAAAACAATGTGAATATCCAGACTAAACAAGTCGTTAAACAGCATGGGAATAAAGAGAAATTTTCTTCTTCGACACAAGGCTTATGGCAGAAAAAGAACTCAGAGTTTATTCGCTATGAAGAAGAAATTGATGAAGCTAAGGTACAAGTAACAGTAAAAATAGAAGATACCGGTGTGAAGGTTATTAGAAAAGGCGATATTAAAATGAACCTTCATTTTGTTGAGGGAGAAAAAACAGTTACACTATATGAAATTACGGGTGGACGTATACCATTGACTGTTCATACGCATTCAATTATACAATTTGTAACAGCTGATGGTGGAAAGTTGAAAATTCATTATGATTTAATACAAGATGATGAGAAGATGGGCACGTATCAATTTGAAATAATTTATAAGGAGATAGCGAAATGAATATCATAGAACAAGTAAAGCAGACATTAATCGAAGAGATTAATAAAAGTATCCAAAACGCACAATTAGCGGATAAAGCAGATATTCCAGAAATTAAAATAGAAATACCTAAAGATACTAAAAATGGTGATTATTCATCGAATATTGCAATGGTACTTACTAAAATTGCCAAACGTAATCCGAGAGAAATTGCTCAAGCAATCGTTGATAATTTGGATACGACAGCTGCTAAAGTTGAAAAAATTGATATAGCAGGGCCTGGATTTATCAACTTTTATCTAGATAATTCATACCTTACTGAAATCATTACCGAAGCTATTCAAAAAGGTGAAAAATTTGGTTATACAGATACACCAAATGGACAAAATATTTTATTAGAATATGTATCTGCCAACCCTACAGGTGATTTACATATTGGACATGCTCGTAATGCAGCAGTAGGCGATACTTTAGCGAATATATTAACAGCTGCGGGCAACAATGTTACGCGTGAATATTATATCAATGATGCTGGTAATCAAATCACAAATTTGGCACGTTCTATTGAAGCACGTTACTTTGAAGCATTAGGCGACGATACAATAGAAATGCCTGAAGATGGTTATCATGGTAAAGATATTGTCAATATTGGTAAAGATTTAGCAGAAAAACAACCAGAGCTTAAAGAACTTTCTAAAGATGAGCGAATTAAGACATTTAGACAATTAGGTGTCGACTATGAAATGGCAAAATTACGTAAAGATTTATCAGATTTCAACACACATTATGATAATTGGTTTAGTGAAACATCTTTATATGAAAAAGGAGAAATTAATGCAGTTTTAGATAAAATGTCAGAACTGGGTTATATTTACGAAGAAGATGGGGCAACTTGGTTACGTACTACCGATTTTAAAGATGATAAAGATCGAGTACTTATTAAGAAAGATGGAAATTACACTTACTTCTTACCTGATATTGCATATCATTTTGATAAAATTGAACGTGGAAATGATATATTAATTAACTTATTTGGTGCAGATCACCACGGTTATATCAATCGTCTAAAAGCATCTTTAGAAACATTTGGTGTGGATAGTAACCGTTTAGAAATCCAAATTATGCAAATGGTACGTTTATTGCAAGATGGTGAAGAAGTTAAAATGAGTAAACGTACAGGTAACGCTATTACATTACGTGAAATTATGGATGAAGTAGGCGTTGATGCAGCTAGATATTTCTTGACGATGCGTAGTCCAGATACACATTTTGATTTTGATATGGAGCTTGCAAAACAGGAATCTCAAGATAACCCAGTTTACTATGCACAATATGCACATGCTAGAATTTGTTCAATATTAAAACAAGCAGCAGAAAGAGGCATAATGCCATCTACAGATGTAGACTTTAAATTAATTACTAATGAAAAAGCAATTGAATTATTGAAAAAAGTAGCAGAATTTGAGACAACGATTTTAAGTGCGGCAGAACAACGTGCACCACATAGAATTACAAACTACATTCAAGATTTAGCTGCACATTTCCATAGATTCTATAACGCTGAAAAAGTATTAACAGATGATATTGAAAAAACAAAAGCACATATTGCTCTTGTTGATGCTGTTAAAATCACATTGCAAAATGCATTACACCTAGTAGGAGTAACAGCACCTGAATCAATGTAATTAACTTTAAATTGGCAATCATTAAAAAAATAAGAAATACACGCCGCGAATAGATGATACACTAATTGGTATTTTATTAATTAGATCTTTATCATTTTTATTCGGGGCGTTTTTATATAGGAGGGGAAAATGTGCTTGATATTAATTCATTATATCGAATACTATTTCAAAATATGGGCCCACAAAAATGGTGGCCAGCTGATACAAAAATTGAAATTATATTAGGTGCTATTTTAGTACAAAATACGAATTGGAGAAATGCTGCAAGTGCAATTGACTCTTTATCTAATCATACTCATTTAGATCCTCAATATATATTAAAATTAGATATTGAAAATTTACAATATTTAATTAAATCTAGTGGCTTTTATAAAACTAAAGCACAAACAATTATATCAACACTGAGTTGGCTTGAAGCATTTGATTTTGATTATGAAAAAATTAAAAATTATTATGGAAAGCACTTAAGAAAAGCGTTACTTGAATTAAAAGGCATCGGTGAAGAAACGGCAGACGTATTGATTGTATATGTATTTGATGGTATTGAATTTATTCCTGATAGTTATACCCGTAGAATATTTACAAAATTAGGATATGTCGATACTGATAATTATCGAAAATTAAAAAGTAATATTGAACTACCAGAATCATTTACCAATCAAGATGCCAATGAATTACATGCGTTATTAGATAATTTTGGGAAAGTATATTTCAATAGTAAAAATGATAGAGGCTATCAGTTTTTAGATGAATATTTTGTCAAATAATATTATATAATACTGATATTTTTGATAAAATTAAAATAAAAATATCAATTAGGAGTACAATAATGAAAAAATCTATTAAATTCATTTCATTTGTTGCTATATTAATTGTTTTATTAGCAGCATGTAGTACGGAGCAAAAAGAAAAGCAGCATGCAGATAAAGTGAAATATGATAGGATTATTTCACTTATGCCTAGCAATACTGAAATATTGTATGAATTAGGATTAGGTAAAAAGGTAATTGGAGTATCAACGGTAGATGATTATCCAAAAGAAGTGAAAGATAAAAAACAATTTGATGCTATGAAGTTAAATAAGGAGTCATTATTAAAGGCAAAGCCGGATTTAATTTTGGCGCACGAATCTCAAAAATCAACTGCTGGTGATGTTCTTAAATCACTGAAGCAAAGTGGTGTGAAAGTTGTTTACGTAAAAGATGCACAATCTATATCTGAAATGTATGACAGCTTTAAACAAGTCGGTGAAGTGACAGGAAAACAA
Organism: Staphylococcus sp. ACRSN; assembly: GCF_022346615.1. Classification (GTDB taxonomy): domain Bacteria; phylum Bacillota; class Bacilli; order Staphylococcales; family Staphylococcaceae; genus Staphylococcus. Next base: position 157,683 of record NZ_JAKRNS010000007.1, read on the forward strand.
TCTAAAGCAAAAGCTTTGGTAAAAGAAACTAAACAAAATATCAAAAATATTAAAGCATCGGTACCAAAAGATGCTAAATCACAGAAAGTGTTTATGGAAGTATCATCAGAACCAGAAATATACACTGCTGGTAAACAAACATTTTTCAATGATATGTTGGAAACACTAAAAGCAAAAAATAGTTTTAGTAATATAGAAGGCTGGCAAAAGGTGAGCAAAGAAGATATTATTAAAAAAAATCCAGACATTATGATTTCTACAATGGGTATATCTGAAAAATCATATCAAAAAATGGTCGAACAACGTGGCGGTTTCGATAAAATCACTGCTGTTAAGAAAGGTGAATTAAAAGCAGTAAATGGTGATGAGATATCTAGACCTGGTCCTCGAATCGACGATGGCTTAAAGGCATTAAAAGAAGCTATTTATGATAAATAAGTAATTAAGCTATTATTTTTTATGAACAATGGTTTCGTTTTATCTGCATAATATAATAACACTTTCTTTGAATTCATTTTATTAGTGAATTAAGAGAAAGTGTTTTATTTTTAATTTGTAAAATGAAAATAAAAACAAGTACTCAGGAAAATAATGCATTGAAACTTAATTTCAATATTGAAGAAAAAATAATCAAGGAAATACGTTTCAAAAATACAAAGTAATGCGGTAATGCCTTTAATTGAAATTTTTTAATTCATTTAAAGGTTACTAATAGAGTATTTAAAGTCAAATTTCTTTTTATTAATATATAACTGAATTAAAACATGGTAAATTTATTATTAACAGTATGATTTAGAATATATCTATAAATACAGTTTAGATGTTAATTTTTATACAAGCGCTCTTTATAATTACAACAGTATTTTACAAATATAAATATAGAAAATTAAGTATAGTGTTAAATTTGGACTGATGGTATCGTTTAAGTGAAAGAACACATCGAAAGCGTGGCAATAAAATGAAATATTTTAAAGTAGTGAGCCTGTGGATGGCCATACTCATAATTAGCATATTATTCAGCCTGTTATGGGGATTGGGTAATATTAATAATGATTTAACACAAACAATATTATTACAAGTTAGAATACCTAGAATGTTAGAGGCATTGCTTGCAGGAGCCGGATTAACGGTCGCAGGACATATGTTTCAAACGCTATTAAATAATCCACTTGCAGATAGTTATACGTTAGGATTAGCAAGTGGTGCGACATTAGGATCAGGTGTTGCGGTTGCAATTGGCTTTTCAATGATATGGATTCCTTTATTTTCTGTTGTGAGTAGTTTAATTTCTTTAGGTATTGTACTGACATTAACTGCAATAATGTCAAGAGGTTATCCAGTAAGAACATTGATTCTATCTGGGATAATGATTGGCGCACTTTTCAATGCAGTTCTGTATTTAATAATTGAATTTAATCAAAAAAAACTTAATAGTATTGTTAATTATATGTTTGGTGGTTTTGCTTCAGCGGAATATTATAAAGTGGTATATATCGCTATTGTTTTGTTGGTAACGATTAGTATATTATTAAGTATGATTTCAAGTATTAAGTTGTTACAACTCGGTGAATTGAGGGCGAAATCACTCGGACTGCATGTTCAATTTGTAACATATATTGTATTGATAATTGCTTCAATTATTACGGCTGTTATTGTTGCTTATGTAGGTGTGATTGGTTTTATTGGAATGGTAATACCACAACTTGTGCGTAGACATTTTAATCATTTAAATTTAAGACAACAATTTATACTAAATATGGTGATTGGCGCAGCAATTATGATTAGTGCTGATTGGATTGGGAGTATTATAATTGAACCATATCAATTACCTGCTAGTATTGTGTTAGCTTTATTCGGTATTCCAGTGTTGTTCTATATTATGGTAACTGAACCACGAATGTATGAGTAATGGTAATAATTGGATGTATTTGGAAAAATGAGTAGACTATGACGTATAATATAAGCAATAAGTAATGTCATGAAATGTTTGAATTAAAGAGGGTATAAAAATGGACTTAACAGAAATAAAGGCAATTGTTTTTGATTTAGAAGGTACACTTTTAGATAGAAAAAAATCTAGAGATAAATTTATAGAAGAGCAATATGAACGGTTTCATGATTATTTGGTACGTATTCAGTTAGCTGATTTCAGAAAAAAATTTATTGAATTAGATGATGATGAAGATCATGATAAGCCAGAATTATACAAAGCACTAATCAAGGATTTTCATGTAGACCGTTTGACTTGGAAAGATTTATTTAATGATTTTGAAATGCATTTTTATCGTTATGTATTTCCATATTACGATACATTATATACGCTTGAAAAATTGTCTAATTATGGCTATCTGACAGGTGTTATTGCGAATGGTAAATCTAAGATAAAGCAATTTCGTTTACATGCATTAGGCGTTGAAGATGCAATTAATTATTTAACGACATCTGAGACAGTCGGGTTTAGAAAGCCACATCCTAAAATTTTTGAAACAATTTTAGAACAATTAGGTACGAAGCCTGAAGAAACAATGTATGTAGGTGATGATCCATTAAATGATGTTGCGCCTGCTCGTGCTATGGGGATGGTTAGTGTTTGGTTTAAAGAAGAAGATGCAGAGATTGAACCATTACCAGAGGAAGTAGATTACACGATTACGACCTTAGAAGAATTATTATCTATATTGCCTATTGGAAAGAAGGGGAGCTAAGTAATGAAATTATTTAAAACAAATGATGGTGTAGCATTAAACTATCGTTCTAGTGGAGAAGGTAAGGTTATCGTGATGTTGCATACATCATTTGATAATTTATCAGTATTCCATTCAATTGTGGATAAATTTAGTTCAGATTATCAAGTGATTTTAGTCGATTTACGCGGTCATGGCTACTCCGATAAGCCGCTCGATATAAATTTTACAGATTATATTGAAGATATAAAGGCATTGTTAGATTATCTTTATATAGATCAATGCGCTATCATAGGTCATGAAATGGGAGCTTCTATTGCAGTTGGCTTTGCAGCGCAATATCCAAAAATAGCTACTGCATTAACATTGATTAATCCAACACTACTTAATGATATGAATCCTGCAGAAAGATTATATAAGAAATATGCATATAAAATTCGAAATTGGAATTCAGAAGCGCAACAAAATTTTTTAGATAAGCATTTATATTATTCAAAGCACAAAGTTAAGAAATTTTTAAAACAAGTTGAAGATACTAATGATATGGCGACAAAAGATGAATTAACCTCAGTACGTCGTTCATTTAATCATAATCATATTATGCATTATTTAGATGAAATGAAAACACCAACTCAGATTATTGTTGGAAAACATGGTGAACGAACTACAGTGTTAGAAGCTAAAGAAGTAAGTGATATGATTGATGGATCTACATTTGAAGTATTCACAGAATCAGGACTCTATCCTTTCGTAGAAGAAAAAACTAAGTTTGTAACAAAAGTAAAAGCGTTTATTAAAAACAATTATCAATGTGTAAGATAAAAGAAATAATATGTGTAGAAAGTGGCATTTTATAGCTGTTCTGAATTACAAAAATAATTTCACTGTAATAATTTTGTAACATTACTGTTAATTTAGTAATATTTATAGTACAATGAATTTACGGAAAACGTAATAAAGGAGAGAAATGCTATGAAAAAAATATTAGTAGCTGCATTAGTTTCAGGTTTAGCGTTTTCTGGGATAAGTGCTGATAGTGCATCAGCAGCTTCAGGTAATACTATCCAAAATGTTAAACAATTACAACAAGGAGATACAACATTAGAAGGTGCTAAACTAGGCGATTCAGTAGAAACGGTCTTGAAGAATAATAGCAAACCGATTTATTCACATAGTGTTGATAATAAAGAACATTATTACGAATTTAAACTTAATGATGGTGTATTGGTAGTGACGGCAGAAGGTAAGAAGAACCAAGGTGAAATCACTCGAATTTCGATGAGTTATAATGATACAAATGGTCCGACTTATAAATCTGTAAAAAATGAAGTGAGCAGTAGCGCTGTTACACGTGAACATTATAATAATGTAACAGGTAACTTTGGTTATGTTCAAGACAATGATGTATCTTATCAATTTAGTTCATCATCTCCAAGTGATAAAAACATCAAATTATATCGCATAGATATTAGTGAATAAGATGTTTTGATGTTTAAAGGTTTAAAATGAACCGGCAAGTGTGTATTTGATGCTTGTCGGTTATTTAATTGTTAAAATGTAGTAGAATGTGAGATTATATACTGAAATTGTAGTAATTAATCTATAGCCTATAAACCGTAAACAGTTAAAAGTGGTTAAACTTTTAATAAGTGCAAAAGGAGTATTTCATGCGAGTTAATGACAAAGTATTATTAGAAAATATAAATGATTACTTCACTCATAAGGGCCTTTCTCCTAATCTAATTGATGATATTAAAGAGAAACTAAAAAAGGATTTCCATAAATCAGAGGCTCAGGATCAAGATTATATTGAGTATAGAAGTAAATCTCCAGCAGAAATCATCTTAACGATTCAAAGAAACTTATTTACATTACAATTAAATCCCATAGTGTTTTTTATAGTGAATTTTGTTTTACTGTCTTATTTATATGACAAACATTATGTGACTTTTCAAGCAGCATCAGGTTTATCAATTTTTTATTGCTTAGTTATTTTACCAATATCAATTTTTATTTATTTAAGAATTGGTTGGAAAAATTATTTATATAGTAATAGATTTGAGCGAATTATTGGTATTGGTATAGCAGGTATTTCATTTTTCTTAGTCATTGTACATGCATTTGATTTGAACTTAGGTATTGTCGCAGTGTCAATGTACGCACATCAATTCATGTTTTTTGTGGGTATTATTTTTAGTATTTCAGGAATTTATTTTAGAAGATTGGAATTTACTGGAATTGGATTATTATTTTGTCAAAAAACAATTGATGCAATGATAAGTAGTGCCAATATTGCACAGATCGCATCTATAATAATTTGGGTACTATTATTAATAGTTATCATATACTATACAATCCGTATTTCGTCGAGAAATTGATATTTGAGAGTAATAGAAAAAATAGCCACTTTAAGGTATGAGCATCAAGTATGCACATAGCTTAAAGTGGCTATTTTGTGCGCTTGAATAAGTATTCAGATGTGGAAAAATACAATAATATTAATGTGAAATGTAGCGTAGAAAAGTACAAATTCGGGTATATTACATTTGTAAAGGGAGGTGACCCATGATGAAAAAAATAGAAACGAGTTATAACACCGAGATTGCATACATCCGTGAGGGTCGAGGTTTTCCTGTTATCTTAATACATGGTTTAGACAGTAATATGGCTTCATTATATAGTTTGAAAAATGAATTAAAGTATAAATATGACGTTATTATATATGATGTGAGAGGCCATGGTAAATCATCAAAGCCTACTTCATTTCATTTAGATGATCATATTGAAGATTTAAAATGTTTAATGGAAAAATTAGAAATAAATTCAGCGCATATAGTAGGCCATGATATGGGTGGCGTCATTGCAAAACAATTTACAAACAAATATGAATGTAAAGTGAGATCTTTAACTTTAATTGCTTCAAACTTAATACAAAGTGTTCATGGGTTAAATAAATTAATGGTTGAGCATCAAGACGAAATAGAAGGTTTTGATAAATCAGAAGCCTTGATTATTTTATTTCCTTATTTATATAAAAAACAAGATAAGGCCAAAAAATGGTTTCAAAATCAATTGATTTATAGTAGACAGTCATCTGAAGCGAGTGCTATCGCTACACGAGCACTATTAAACTTCCCGGTACTAAATGAAGAAATTGTTATAGAAAAAGTAAGTGTACCAACGTTAATCGTTAACGGAATATATGATCCATTAATTGCAATGGAAAATTTTGATCAATATCAAGATGCATTTAAATCACTTAAAATATTTAAATTTAACCAATCTGGACATGCACCACATATTGAAGAACCTAATCATTTTCTTAATGTTTATTTGAATTTTGTAGAATCGCTTGAATTTCAAAAGTAATCATTAAAAGGGGCATATTTGAGTTTAGGTGTAAGAGATGAAAAACTAAAAGAGACAATTTCTATTATATACTAATAGAGATTGTCTTTTTGGTTGTTATAAATGCTTTATTTTATGTAATTGTTTGAAGAGATTCTATGTTTATCTACTCCATATAAAGTATTTTAATATAAAACTTAAAGAAAGAGGGTCTATTGAAACACATGAGTATTTCAATAGACCCTCTCATTTAGCTAAGGCTTATATTCCAGCTGATTTATAAAAATTATACTTCGTTTTCGTCGTTAGCTTCTTTAATTCGTTGATTTACACGTGATAATAATTCATTGATTTTTTTACGTTGTTTAGTGTTAACTAATATTAAAACAGTTCTTTCATCGTGTTCGTTACGTTTTTTATCAAAGTAATCATCTTGTGATAAGTTTTTAACTGCTTTAACAACTTGTGGTTGTTTGTAGTTTAAGTGGTTGATAATATCTTTTAAGTAATACTCTTCACTTTCATGTTCACTAATATATGTTAATACAGCGAATTCCTCGAAACTTACTGAAAATTCCTTTTTAATTATGCCTTTTAATTTATCAGCATATGTTACCATTGCCAATAATTCAAAGCAATCATTGATTTTTGTGATAGCCATCCTAATTTCCTCCCTAGTTTTAAATGCCCAATTTAGTATACATATTAAATTTGTTTTTGTATAATTATATGTCTTAATTCAAAGTTAAATTCAAAGGTTTATCATAATTTATAGCTTTTTTATATTTGGATATTATATAATAAACCCTCTTTTATTTAGTTTATTATAACTAAATAAAAATAGAAAGTAAACAAAAATCTGTTTAAGCGTTACATCAATGTTTTCAGTAATTAATACAATTCTTTCCAAACCAATAGATTAAATTAAATTTATTCTGTCTGGTTTCTATTTATCATCATTAGATAAATAGAGAACAAAAATAAATATAAATTTATAATTCTAATTAATTATAACGTGCACATCTAAAAAACAGGCAAGATTGTGTCAATGTTTCAAATGCTTTACCAATAAATAAAATATTGAAAAAGAGAATGTATAATTTTTATTACCCATATTTTCTAAAATTATAACCAGTTTAATAAATTTTTTAATTCTTCTAATTATAAGAAGTTGTTTGT
>NZ_JAKRNS010000008.1 GCF_022346615.1 Staphylococcus sp. ACRSN
CTTCTAATACGGATGTTTCAAATAATGAAAACGTGAATTCAGATGCTAGCAGTTCAAATCAAGATAATACTGATTCTGAAGATGTGAAGCAAGATGATTCAAATTCTGATGTGTCATCAAACCAACAAGTATCTTCTTCTGATACTGTTAAACCTGAAGATAACACTGATAGTGCTTCTAATACGGATGTTTCAAATAAGGTAAATGTGAATTCAGATACTAGCAGTTCAAATCAAGATAATACTGATTCTGAAGATGTGAAACAAGATGATTCAAATTCTGATGTGTCATCAAACCAACAAGTATCTTCTTCTGATTCTGTTAAATCCGAAGATAACACTGATAGTGCTTCTAATACGGATATTTCAAATAATGAAAACGTGAATTCAGATGCTAGCAGTTCAAATCAAGATAATACTGATTCTGAAGATGTGAAACAAGATGATTCAAATTCTGAAGATAAATCTGCAAGCAAGGCTAATGATGCTAATGTATCTAGATTTAATCAAGATGATGTTAATCATAACAAATTGGATAATGATGATTCTTCAGTACAAACAAAAGATGCAGATACTGAGAATAAATCAGAACAATCAAATCAAATTGATGATACATCAGAAAAGACAACTCAAAATGAACAAGATTTAGATGACTCGCAATCAGTAGATAACGCTGAATTAGTTGCCTTCTCATCTAAAGTGAGTAGTTCAAATAAGAATGATAGATTACAATCTAACGTATCTGTACCTGTCGCTAGAAAAGCAACTACATCGTCTAATAACGTTTCTGATACAACAAAGAATCAAGTTAAACCTATGTTAAAAGCAGCTAATCTACAGTCTACTTCAAGTCAAGCAACTCAAACACGTGCTTTAACTAATGAAGTGGCAACTAAAACAGTTACTAAGGCCGCTACTAACACAACATTGCCAAAATATACACCAAAAGTGAATTCTTCAATCAATAATTATATCCGTAAAAATAACTATACTGCACCAAATTATGAACAAGATATTGCAAGTTATTTACCGAAGTATAATTATCGTTATGGCAAACCTGAAGGTATTGTTATGCACGATACTGCAAATGATAATTCTACAATTACTGGTGAAGTTAATTATATGAAGAATAACTATAACAGTGCATTTGTTCATGCTTATGTGGATGGTAATAGAATAATTGAAACAGCAGATACAGACTATTTAGCTTGGGGTGCAGGAGCACCAGCAAATGAACGATTCATTCACGTTGAATTAGTACACACACATGATTATGATTCATTTGCACGCTCTATAAATAACTATGCTGACTATGCAGCAACTAATTTACGCTATTATGGTTTAAAACCAGATAGTGCTGAATATGATGGTGCTGGAACAGTGTGGACTCACCAAGCTGTAAGTAAGTATTTAGGTGGTTCTGATCACAGTGACCCACACGGATACTTAGCGTCACATAACTATAGTTATGATGAATTATATGATTTAATTTATGAAAAATATCTAATTCAAACCGGTCAAGTTGCTGATTGGGGTACGACTTCATCTAATAATGGTGGTAGCACTAACACAGACGACACACCTAAAACAGGTCAATTAACAGTAAAATCTAATAGTGGTGTTGGACGTATTAATAGCAAAAATAATGGCGTCTATACTACTGTTTATGATAAAAATGGAAAAGCAACTAACCGTACAAACCAAACATTAAAAGTTACTAAGACAGCTACATTAGGTCAAGAAAAATACTATCTAGTGTCAGATTACAATAAAGGTAATTTAATTGGCTGGGTTAAACAAAATGATGTTAATTACAATGCTGCAAAATCAGTAGCAAAAATTAATAAGAGTTATAAGATCAAACCTGGTGAAGTACTTTATAACGTACCTTGGGGAACAAGTTCACAAAAAGTTGGTACTGTTTCAGGAAAATCAAATCAAACATTTAAAGCTACAAAACAACAACATATTGGGAAAACGAATTATATTTATGGAACTGTAAACAAAGTATCTGGTTGGGTTAGTTTAAGCAAATTAACATCTAATAGTACTACTTCCCCTTCTACTGATACAAATAAATTAGTAGTAACTAATTTAACAAATCAACAAGGTTCAGTGAATAAAACAAACAGTGGTGTTTATACGTCTGTTTATGATAAACAAGGTGTACAAAAATCATATGTTAACGGTAAAACATTTAAATTAAGTAAAAAAGCTGCACTTGGAAGCAAACAATTTTACTTAATTACTGATAATAAAACCAATACAAATATGGGTTGGATGCTTACTAAAGATATCCAAGTCAAAGAGGCTGCAAAAGCTAGTAATACTATTAATAAAACAACAAATGTAAGTAAAATTGGCCAATTAAGCACTCAAAACTCTGGTCTTAAAACAACTGTTTTTGATGAACAAGGCAAAGACGCTTCCAAATTCGCCGGTAAAACATATACAATTACGAAGCAACGCACACAAGGTAATAACACATATGTATTAATTCAGAATACAAATCAAAAAACACCTATTGGTTGGATAAACACAAAAGATATAAATACACGTAATTTATCGAAAGCCGAAGCTAAAAAAGGCCAATATACAATAAAACCTACAAACAATGGATTATACGCAATTCCATGGGGTACAAAAGCACAACAAATCGATAAATTAAGTGATAATGTGAATAATAAATTTAATGCATCTAAATCTTTATTTGTAGATAAAGATGAATATGTTTATGGTAATGTAAACAACAAAACTGGCTGGATTGCAGCTAAAGATTTAAATAAAGTGACAACACAAAGTAATCCAATACCACAAAAATATGATTACATTATCTATAATGAAAATGGGCAATATTATTTAGACCCTACTGCTACTAAAGGTGCAGGATCATTAAGAGATTTTTACGAAGGCATCTTTAATGTGTTTGAAAAACAAACAATAAATGGCGTGACATGGTATCATGGTAAACTGTCTAATGGTAAGACCGTATGGATTAAAGAGTCTGATTTACGTAAAGAACTAGTGAAATATTACTCAACAGGTCTAACACTGGATCAAGCTGTTGCATTACAAAAAGGTTTAAGCACTAAACCACAAATTCAACGTGTACCAGGTAAATGGGAAGATGCTACTGCAGATGAGGTAAAATCAGCAATGGATGCTAATAAGTTAGTTAAAGACCCTACACAAAAATACCAATTCTTACGTTTAGATAAGTCTCAAAATATTAATGCTACAGATTTGAATAAATTGCTTGTTGGCAAAGGTATCTTAGAAGGTCAAGGCGAAGCCTTTAGCCAAGCAGCTAAAGAAAATAATATCAATGAAGTATATTTAATTTCTCATGCCTTATTAGAAACTGGTAATGGTTCTTCAACCCTAGCTAATGGCGGAGATGTCATAAACAACAAAGTTGTGACAAACCAACCTACTAAATATTACAATATGTTTGGTATAGGTGCAGTTGATCACGATGCTGTTAAACAAGGATTTATCACAGCTAAAAATAATGGTTGGGATTCAGTTAAAAAAGCCATTGTTGGTGGAGCTCAATTTATAGCAAGCTCATATATCAACCAAGGGCAAAATACATTATATAAAATGCGCTGGAATCCTGATAATCCTGGTGTACATCAATATGCAACAGATGTAGCATGGGCAAAACACAATGCAACAAGAATTAAATCGTTCTATGATTCTATGGATAAATTAGGCAAATACTTTGATGTAAACACATATAAGTAAATATTTAATTGTAAGTTATTGAATAGAATAAACTAAATAAAGAGTACATGTCGCCTTAATAAGGTAACATGTACTCTTTCATTTTTGATAAATTTATATAGGTAGATAATCGTTTAGCAAAAATCAAATCAACTAAATATAAGAATGATGGGCATTCAGTTTATTTAACAATTGATTTAAATTTTCAATATCTAATGCAGTTAAATTTTGACAACGCGCTTCAATTAAAGCGACTCGCACCTCGTTTATTTGACGTACCAATGCCTTGGCATCTTCTGTCAGCATCAAATCTTTACATCTTAAATCACGACTAGATTGTTTACTGGTAATGTATCCCATGTGACATAACTTCTTTATCCATCGGGAGACAATAGATTGTTCTTTATTGATTTTCATCGTCAAATCATATTGCGACAATACATCATAACTATATAGTATTCTGAGCATTTCAAGTTGTTCCGAAGTTAAATCAGTACGTTGACCAAATCTTCTGCTCACTAAATTTAAGTCGTTGCTCGTTAATGTTATTAGTTGCTCTAGTTGTTTATACATGTTGTTTCATCTCCACTATTTAATTGTAATCTATATAAGATTTTAATTATTTTATTCTATAATATTATAATGTTATTCGTGAATATATACAATAAAAATCTACAATATGACCTATTTCGTTGCATAACCCAACCAATTTATAATAAATTAGTAACAGTAGTATTTAATTTCTACAGAATAAACAAAAGGAGAATCATAATGAATCAATTAAAAAACAGGGACTACTTCTTTGACAATGCAAGAGCGTTATTGATTTTCCTCGTTGTATTAGGTCATTTATTACAACCCTATTCTGGTGAAAACCGTTTTTTATCTTCGTTATATTTAACAATATATAGTTTTCATATGCCTGGCTTCTTATTTATATCGGGTTATTTCGCAAAAAAAGCTGGAGAAAATAGATATATTGAAAAAGTATCTAAAAAATTATTAATTCCTTATTTTATATTCTTTGCATTCTTTTCACTTTATTACTTTTTAACTGGTAAAGAAGACAGCGTAAGTATGGATCCATTTGATCCAGTATTCGCACTTTGGTTTTTACTCACACTTTTCTTCTTCCATGTTATTTTAGTGATTGTAAGAGAATATAAATCTTACATTGTATTACCTATAGCAATTATTGTATCTTTATTTGCTGGATACTCAGACGATATAGATACTTATTTAAGTTTTTCAAGAACAATCATGTTCTTCCCTATTTTTTATTTAGGCTATTTATTTAAATTTGAACATACTAAATTATTTAGAAATAAAAAATATATACCTATAGCATTACTCGTACTCATTGGTTTCTTTACTATTTATTATCTCCATCCTATTAATTCTGATTGGTTACTTGGTGATTCACCTTATATATCACTAGAAGGTAAACAAGATTTATATAGTCCAATTAAACGATTATTGCTATACATTGTCATCTTAGTTTCAATGTTTTCATTTTTAATATTAGTACCTAAAACTAAGAGATTTTTCACATACATAGGGAAAAGAACCATGTATATCTATTTACTTCACGGCTTAGTAATTGGCATTTTACGAGGATATAAAATTTATCCATTCAAAGATGATATTTCTATATATACGTATATTTATTTAATCTTAGTTACATGTATTATTGTCTTTGTATTGTCAACAAGGTTTATAGCAAAATGGACAAATCCAATTATAAATCTACAATCCCCTTCTAATTTTAAGGGTTAATTTTCAGAATACTGAATTGTAATTATTTTAAATATGTTATGATAGATATACTTTAAATCGTATAAACAATCATACATATGATTACAATTCGGTATTTTTTCTTGAGGTGGAATAATAAATGAAATTATCTTTAAACAATAATTCTAAATTTTTAAAAGCACCAAGCATACGTCAATTTTCCAATCGTATGAAAGACATTAAAGATTGCATCAATTTAACAATTGGCCAACCAGACTTTCCTATGCCAGATGTTGTAAAAGAAGCATATATTAATGCAATCAAAGAAAATAAAACAACCTATTCTCACAATAAGGGATTATTAGAAACTAGAACAAGTGTTAGTAATTACTTTAAACATAAATATAGCTTTAGCTATGATCCTGAGGAAATTATTATTACTAATGGTGCTAGTGAAGCATTAGACACTGCATTAAGAAGTATCATCAACCCTGGAGATGAAATTATAATTCCTGGACCCGTATATGCTGGTTATATACCACTTATTCAAACACTAGGCGGTATCCCAATTTTTATCGATACTACAGAAACTGATTTCAAATTGACCCCTGCTGCAATAGAATCTCATATAAATTCTAAAACAAAAGCAATATTATTAAATTATCCAACAAATCCAACCGGTGTTACATTAAATTATAATGAAGTTAAAGCACTCTCAAATGCATTGAAAGATAAAGAAATCTTTATCATTAGTGATGAGATTTATGCTGAAAATACTTTCTCAGGACAACATACTTCATTTGGTCAATTTGATGAACTAAGAGACCAATTATTAATAATTGGTGGTTTGAGTAAATCTCACTCTGCAACCGGTATTCGAATTGGTTTTCTAATTGGTCCAGAATATTTAATTGAAAAGTTAACATTTATGCATGCCTATAATTGTATATGTGCCAATGTTCCAGCCCAGATTGCATGTATCGCCGCATTAAATGAAGGACTAGAAGCGCCTCAATATATGAATGAAGCATATATTGAACGCCGTGATTTTTTAATTGATAAATTGGAATCACTAGGTTTTGAACTTGAAGCAAAGCCGGAAGGTGCTTTCTACATTTTCCCAAGTATAAAAAGATTTACAGACGATGACTTTGCATTTTGTGTCGATGTATTAGAAAAAGCACATGTTGCAATGGTTCCTGGTTCTTCCTTTACCGATATAGGTAAAGGATATGTTCGTATTTCATATGCTTATGAATTAGATGCCTTAAAAGAAGGCATGCGTAGATTAGAACTCTATTTAAGCGAAAATTATAAGTTAAAATAAAAAACAACATCTAAAAAACACTAGCCATATCACATGTATGAGCTAGTGTTTTTATTATGTATATATTAAATTTTTAATTGACGTGTTAGTATCATATGTTTATGTTTAATTATTATTATAAATATTACGCTCTGCAAATTGCTTTAAAATGTGGTGATATGCAATAGAATCTTCTTTTTCCATATCAAATTGACTTATAACATCTTCACTTATTTGATTAAAATGTTCTTTTAATTCAATGCCCTTATCCGTCAATTGTACTTTAACTCTACGTTCATCATCCTCATTTCTCATTCGAGTGATAAGCGATTTCTTTTCTAATCGTTTTATTATAGGACTAATCGTTCCTGAGTCTAAATATAATTCATCACATAATGTTTTAATATAAACTGATTTATCATTTTCAATATACAATAAAACAATGTAATTCGGAAAACTGATATCATATCGTTTTAAATATCGATTAAATCTGTTAACAACTTCTTTACTAGTAATGTAAAACAAGTAGCACATTTCTTTTCTCATTTCATTATTGATACTTGATGTCATTGCTCTCTCCTCAATCCTTTTATTATAATATTATTATATAGTTTAAATTTAGTCAAATATAATAATAAAAATCATAAGAATTTTCTCGAACTAATCCCTTATTATAAATTCAATTATCCACATTCTAATTCATAGCATTAATTAATATAATTTTTAACAAAAACAAAAAAAGATTAATCCATTATATGGACTAATCTTTCGCTATTATTATGGGAATTTAGGGAACTGATCGAAATCTGGATCGCGTTTTTCTTTAAACGCATCTCTACCTTCTTTTGCTTCATCTGTAGTATAGTACAATAACGTAGCATCTCCAGCCATTTGTTGTAAACCAGCTAATCCATCAGTATCTGCATTCATAGCTGCTTTAAGGAATCGCAATGCAGTAGGTGAATGTTTCATAATGTCTTGACACCATTTAACCGTTTCGTCTTCTACATCTTCTAATGGTACTACTGTATTAACTAATCCCATATCTAATGCTTCTTGAGCATTGTATTGACGACATAAGTACCAAATTTCACGTGCCTTTTTGTGTCCTACTATTCTTGCCAAGTAACCTGAACCATAGCCAGCATCAAATGAGCCTACTTTAGGACCAGTTTGACCGAAAATTGCATTGTCTGCAGCAATAGTTAAATCACATACTACATTTAATACATTTCCTCCACCAATTGCATAGCCCCTTACCATAGCTATTACAGGCTTAGGTATTACACGGATTAAACGTTGTAAATCTAAAACATTCAAACGAGGTATTTGGTCATCGCCAACATAACCGCCATGGCCACGTACTTTTTGATCTCCACCAGAACAAAATGCTTTGTCCCCTTCACCAGTTAAAATAATAACTGAAATACGTTGATCATCACGTGCTCTTGAAAATGCATCCATCATTTCTTGAACTGTATTCGGTGTAAATGCATTTCTTCTTTCAGGACGATTAATTGTAACTTTAGCTATACCTTCAAAAATTTCATATTTAATCTCTTTATATTCTTTTAATGTTTCCCACTGTCTAGTCATTTTTGCTCCTCCTTATGAATAAAACCTAATACTATTTTATCAAATTCTTGCTGTTGTTCCACGTGAACCGTATGACCACTTTTAGAAATTTCATTCACTTCACTCTGTGGAATCAATTGTTTCATTGTTTCAGCAATTTTACAAAACTTTTTGTCTAACGTACCTACAATGATACAAGTAGGTAATTCTATTCCTGAAATCTCAGACCATAAATTTGGCATAAAACCTGTACCATAGTCTCGTAATGCTTTTGCTAATCGGTTTGGATTTTGTCTTAAACGCATTTCACGAATTCCTTTTTTTACATCTTTATCTAAATCATATTGTGTGTAAAATAAAGGTAATTTTTCCCAATCATTTACAAATATCTCTAGACCAGCAATATCTAAAACTTTTGCTCTCGCTAAATCAACTTGCTGACGTTCTGCTCTATCAACTTCTTCTTTTATACCTGGTGATGTGCTTTCTAATATCAAACCATCGATATTTACAGTGCCATTTAAAGCATAAAATAACGCTATACGTCCTCCCATGGAATAACCATGCAGGTAGATTTGATAATCAGAAAATTGACTCAGTGTATCATTTAAGGCAGAACAAATAAATTCGAAATTCCATACTTTATTTTCATCTGAAATATCATTACCATGACCAGGTAAATCGATTGTCAATATATTAGTTGATTCATTTAATTTTTCTATATGATTATCAAAGGTACTTTGGTCACTAATGAAACCATGTAATAAGACTAATAACTGATTTGAATCATTTTGTGATTGATGAAATTTATAATGTAACATGGATAATATCACTCAACTTTTTATATAAATTTTGATGTTGTTTCAAATTATCTTGTCTGTCCGTTATAATTTCATAAATATGTGCTCCAAAATTCGAAAGCGAAACATATTTAAATGCTTCTATTGTTTCAAATCGTTCAAAGGTAAAATCATAGAGTAATGCAGTATGTTCAAAGTTCAAACCTGTAGGTGTGCCAAACAACCTTTCAAAATACATGTCTGCTGCCTCTTTTTGAGGTAAATATGAAAATATACCGCCACCATCATTGTTAAGTAACACGATGTTTAAACTAATATCATTTAATTTTGACATTAATAAACCATTCATATCATGATAAAAAGCCAAATCACCTATTAACAATGTTGTTTTTTTATGTACAGCCATACCTAATGCTGTAGACACAACGCCATCAATACCGTTAGCACCTCTATTTGCATATATACTTGCATCACAATTTATAAATAGGTTATCAATATCTCTAATAGGCATACTATTACTTACAAATAGCGTATCTTCACTTGTTAGCTTATCTAATAAACTACCTACAAATGCAGCTTCATCTGTAGCTGATTTAATATAATCCTTCACTTCTACCTGTGCTTGTTTTTCTAATGTTTGCCATTTTTCTAGCCAACGCTTGCGTTCCATCGTATTTGTTTCAGATAACTGCCTAAAGAAATCATTTATCGACATTTCATAAGAAACATTTGGTGGAACTGGGAAAGCATCAGGTGCATCATTATTTTGTACTAAAATTTGAAATGCCTTCGTTTCTTTTAACCACTGGTTCAATTTCTTTGATATGACCGGTTTGCCCACACGAATTATAAAATCAGGTTCAACATCTAACCCGGCTCTATATAATAAATCATATGTAGACACAACATTTGGATGATGTACTTTCCTTAGTTGACTTAATGGATCTGCTAAGATTGGCACGTCATGAATGGTTGAATATGTTAATACTTGTGTTATATCTTGATGTTGTGTGTCGCCTACAATAATCAAACCTTTTCTCTTTTGAATAATATTAAGAATTTCTGTTAGATTTGTTGTTTTTTGATAATGTGGTAAATTTTTAGTTTCGGACGAAAGCAAATAACTTTTTTCTAAATCAGGTGTTAAAGGTTCTCTGAAAGGTAAGTTAAAATGAATCGGTCCTCGATGTGGCCCATATAAGTATTGACTCGCCTTTTGCATTTGAAATTCGATTGTACTTTGCATATATTCGCGTGTATCACCAGTATCTGCAACTGGTAAATCAAATTGATAATTTACGAAGTTCTCAAACATACTCGTTTGATTAATTGCTTGTGGTGCGCCAATGCCTCTTAATTCATGAGGACGGTCACTAGTTAGAACAACCAGTGGTAAATGACTCAATTGGCTTTCCGAAATAGCTGCAGTGTAGTTTGCAGCTGCACTTCCTGAAGTACATAAAATAGCAACAGGTTTTTCACTCCCTTTAATCAACCCTAAAGCGAAAAATGCCGCGCTACGTTCATCAGGATGTATCCAAGATTTCATAAGCGGATGTGCTTCAATAGCAATAGCTAATGGCGTCGAGCGAGAACCAGGACTTATTACAACTTCTCTTATACCATATGCATATAATTCTGAGACAAATTTAAATACTTGATTTGTTAAAGCTTCTATATGCTTACTCATAATCATCGACTCCTAGTGCTTTCATCATTGGGTTAAATTTGACTGCAGTTTCTTCAACTTCACTATCCGCATCCGAATCGAATACAATACCACAACCAGCAAATAAAGTTGCTTGATTATTTTTGATTAACATTGATCTAATTGCCACAATAAATTCACAGTTATCATACATATCAATATATCCAACTGGTGCTCCGTATAATCCGCGTGTACCAAATTCATTTTGTTCGATATATTCTATCGCTTCTTTTTTCGGAAAGCCACCTAGAGCTGGCGTTGGATGTAAACTATCTAATAAGCCAATATAAGAAGTATTTGTCAGTTGACCTTTAATCTTAGTATAAAGGTGATATAAATGATCATTTGTTAATATTTGCGGTTCTTGATTAAATTCTATCTGTTCTACATATGGTTCAATATCATTTAAAATACTTTCAACTACAAATCGGTGTTCGTTTAAATTTTTTTCATCATTTAAAAATGCATTAATATTCGCCTTATCAATTGCTGTTTCATGTGTTCGTTTGATTGTTCCAGCAACCGCTTTGGTTGATAGAACATCATCATTAACTTCCATAAGCTGTTCAGGTGTTTGTGAAAAGAAAACACTTCCCTGTGATTCTAATACAAATAAATAACTATTACGTTCACCTTGTATTGCTTGTTTCAAAATATATGGAATATTTATATTTTTATCAAATTGAATCATTCGCTTGCGAGCAAGTACAATTTTTTTGTTTTCATCTAAAATATCAATTGTTTCTTTAACTAAATCACGCCACTCATCTTTATAAATATCTTCGATGCGTTTAATTTCACCACGTTCAAAATCTGGCGAAACATCAGGTTGAGTCAATTTTTCAATAATTTCTAAAAATGATGCTATCTCAAATTTATCTGTCTCAACAGTATAAGTTATATATGTTTTTCCTTTTTCCATTGTTACCAATACTTCAGGTAATATAAAATGGTTAATACCAAATTCACGCCATTCATCTCCTGATTTATGTGATGAAAATTGAAATCCGCCACAAATTTTAAGATGATGTTTATCTGAGCTTGGATGGATTAAAGCAATGTCATTTTTATATTTTTCCCATTCTCTGAAAATAGATTGTTTATTTTCAAAATCATTTTTAAACCTTTTAATAGCATGATAGCCAAAGAATGAAGTTTCGTTGTCATTTTTCCTAAAATAAAAACGGTCACCTGCACTATCTTCTGTTATATGAAATAATTCAGTTGGGTTCAACTCATAATCTAATGTTGCTTCAACTGAAACCCAAGTATGCTTACTCTCATATACCGCTTCGACAATTTCACTTTCCTTGACGTCCAAAGTCATCTATTTCACTTCTTTCATTTATCAGTTTTCACTCATTATAATATTGTACCACTTTTCACAATGTGTGTACGGATATGAGCTTAATTCATTTGTACTAATTTTACGTTATTTGACCTAAATAACATCTTCTATTAAAATTGATTTGATAAAATATTATAAATTAAAAGGATAAGAGGTATATACAATATGGCATCTCAATATCAACAATATTCAACTGTCAAAAAATATTGGCAATTGATGAGACCACATACACTTACAGCTGCTGTTGTTCCAGTGCTTGTAGGTACTGCTACTGCAAAGATATTTTTACTAGGTAGCGAAGACCATCTCAGCCTGAGTTTATTCTTGGCAATGTTAATTGCATGCTTACTAATACAAGCAGCAACAAATATGTTCAATGAATACTATGATTTCAAAAAAGGCTTAGACGATCACACTTCCGTTGGGATCGGTGGTGCAATCGTTAGAAATGGTATGACGCCTAAACGAGTAATGAATTTAGCAATAGCATTCTATATTATTGCTGCTTTATTAGGGATTTTTATTGCAGTTAATAGTTCGTTTTGGTTATTACCTATCGGCCTCGTGTGTATGGCTGTAGGTTATTTATACACAGGCGGACCTTTCCCAATTTCTTGGACACCATTTGGTGAACTATTTTCAGGGATATTTATGGGAATGATTATTATTTTAATTTCATTCTTTATACAAACCAATAACATCCAAAGTTTAGCTATCTGGATTAGCATACCTATAGTAATTACAATTGGTTTAATCAATATGGCAAATAACATTCGCGACCGCATAAAAGATAAAGAAAGTGGACGAAAAACTTTACCAATATTATTAGGTAAACGGTTCTCTGTTTACTTTTTAGCTTTTATGTATATTGTAGCTTATGTATTAGTCGTATACATTGTATTCTTCAAACCTGGTGGATCAATTTTCTTCTTGTTAGCATTGCTATCATTCCCTTTACCTATAAAGGCTGTTCGAAGATTTAAAAAATATGACACGCCAGAAACAATGATGCCTGCAATGGCAGCTACAGGAAAGACAAATACTTTCTTTGGTGTTTTATATGCGCTAGGTATTTATATTAGTGCTTTGTTAGGTGGTATTTAATTTTTTAGTACCCCATTTTGATTATAACTTAACACGCTTTATTAATTTGATTTTATAAATCTAACAGTCGAACTTTATTGATAAGTCGACTGTTATTTTTTTGTATAGATCATATGATGATGCATATGTCCATATAAATCTATTTGATTGATGGATTCAAATCCTAACTTTTTATATACACGTAAAGCTACTTCATTATTGATATCACAATTTAAGCTCCATTTTTGGTTAGGAGAAGTTGATATAACATATTCAATTAATTGTGTAGCTACGCCTCTCCTCCTATATTTAGGAAAAGTTGCGACAGTCTCTATATACCATTCATCGTCTTTTGCTTCTTTTGTTGGCATTGGTGTGCCGAACTTAAGTATATCTTCATCTAATTCTAGCTCTAACCAAGCATTTTCAAATTGCAATTCTTTATTGCCCGGATAAGCAATTAAACATCCAGCAACTGCACCGTCAATTTCATAAACCCAAATATTATCAATATGCCCCCTATATGGAACATCTACCATACTGCGTTCAATCACTTTTAATAAACGTGTTTTATTTATATTTTCAACTAATGGAATTTCTAATTCTTCCCAAATTATATAACACAATTGTGCTAATTCATTTTTGTCTTTAGCCTCTGCTTTCCTTATCATCATAACGCTCCTTATTAAATGGATTTATCATCTTTATTATATATGAAATCATTTTAAAATTCGAAATTCTTACTTATTTTAATTCTCAGTTAAACTCCAAATGTTTTTAATTGTTGTCTTAACCAATATATTAGATAATTAATATATAATTATTTAAAGAAAGGACACGTATAAATGAAAATTAACAAAGTGATTTACGTAGTACTATGTTTTTTCCTAGGTTGGATAGGCGTTCATAAATTTTACTCTAATCAATTATTACAAGGCGTATTACATTTAGTCTTTTTCTGGACTGGCATTCCATATATTATTGCAATTATCAGTGGAATCGTTACAATATTTTTTAAGAAAGCTGATGAAGATGGATTAATTAGTTTTGAAAAATAATATTTTAATTTACTACTTAAAATATACAAAAACGGGTATGTATTTTTATATAGCATTTTGAATAAATTGTATAATTGTTAAGGGGGTACTACCTATGGGAAATATAATCAAACGTGTATTTAGAGCACTAGCTGTTGGCTACATTGTGAAAGCAATTAAAAATTTAATAAACAAAAAATAAGCATATTAACTATATATTATAAAAAATAAAAAACATGTGATTCTTATCATAAAATGACGAGAATCACATGTTTTTTTATTTATTCTGAATACTAAATGCTTTAATTTTTTGACCTATTTCATCACGCACACGTTGAAACTCAGTCCAATCCTTACCAGCTGGATCATCAAATCTCCAATGTGTTTTTGTTACATGAGAAGGTAATATCGGACAATTATTATCCGCATCACTACACAAAGTAACCACTATATCTGACTGATTTAAAATATCTTCATTAATCAAATCGGAAGTATGATTCGAAATATCGATACCGATTTCCTTCATTGCTCTAATCGCGTTAGGATTCACACCATGTGTCTCTATCCCCGCTGAATATACATGCCAAGTATCTCCTAAATACTTACGTCCCCATCCTTCAGCCATTTGACTTCTACAAGCATTACCTGTACATATAAAATAAATGGTTTTCTTTTTCATTTTATGTCTCCTCTAAAATAAAATTAATGTTATATATAATCCTAAAAGTGTAGCAAATAACACCGGTATCGTAATGACAATACCTGTCTTAAAATAAGTACCCCATGCAATTTTGACACCTTTTTGAGTTAAAACATGCAACCAAAGCAGTGTAGCTAGTGAACCAATCGGCGTAATTTTCGGTCCTAAATCGGATCCAATAACATTTGCATAAATCATGCCTTCTTTCAATATACCTGTCACATCTGATTGACCAATCGCAATTGCATCAATCAATACCGTAGGCAAATTATTCATAATTGATGAGAGTACGGCAGCAATAAATCCCATTCCCATCACACTACTAAACAAACCAAATTGCGAAATTGTCGTTAATAAAGTACTTAATAATGTAGTAATACCAACATTTTTCAGACCAAAGACTACAAGGTACATGCCAATTGAAAATATGACAATATTCCAAGGTGCACCTTTAATCACATGTCTCGTATTTACCTTTGTTGAATGTTTAGCTAATATGATAAATATAATAGCAATAATGCCAGCTATTATTGATACAGGAACGTTAACCCATTCACTTATCAAGTAACCTATTAGTAACAATAATAAAACGATCCATGAAAATCGAAATAATCTCGGATCTTTAATTGCAGTTTTTGGGTCTGCAATATTTTGGATATCAAACGAGTTAGGTATAGATTTTTTAAAATAAACCCAAAGTACTAGGATACTAGCAATCAAAGCAAAGATGTTAGGGATAATCATCCTAGCCATATACGCTACAAACCCAATACCAAAATAATCTGCCGATACAATATTTACTAAATTACTAACAACCATTGGTAAAGATGTCGTATCTGCTATAAAACCACTCGCGATAACAAACGGAAAAATCACTTTTTTATTAAACCCTAATGTACGCACCATTGCCAGAACTATTGGTGTCAATATAAGTGCTGCCCCATCATTTGCAAAAAATGCAGCAACAACCGCACCTAATATCATAATATAAACAAACATTTTCAAACCATTTCCTTGTGAAGCTTTCACCATATGTAATGCTGCCCACTCAAAAAATCCAATTTCATCAAGTATTAGAGAAATTAGAATCACTGCAACAAACGTTAATGTTGCATTCCAAACAATACCAGTGACTTCAAAGATATCCGAAATACTAACAACGCCCGTAAGTATAGCTATAGTTGCACCAATCATTGCGGTAATACCTATATCTAAACCTTTAGGCTGCCATATTACAAAAGTCAACGTTGCTAAAAATAAAATCACAGCAAATAATGTCATGAATCACACTCACCTTTATCAATGTCATGACATATACAATGTGTACTCGCAGTATTTATATCTTTCAAATGTTGATTTATATCTGACATCAAACCATGGTTTAATCGATATATTCGTTTATTACCTTCTTTTCTCATTGTTATTAAATGAGAATCTAGCAACGCTTTCATATGATGACTTAACGTAGGTTGTGAAAATTCAAAATGACCTAATAAGTCATGACCACAAAGTTCTTCGCACGATAACAAATCTAGTATTTCCAACCTACTCGGATCTGCTAAGACTTTAAGAATTTGAGCAATATCTTTATATATCAAACCAATCTACCTCCAAGTCAATGTATATAGATTAACATCTATATAGTCAAACGTCTATATTATTATGCATTGTATTGATTATATTTTGCATTAATCAAACAATTAATCATTAAAAAACTGTAAATAACTTATATAATGGCAAGTTAAAGGGTAAAGTATTTTAACGATTTTTAAATATATTTTTATATCCAAAATTACTTTGCCTAAATAAATTTTCAATTTCTATCAATTTGATATTTTATAAATTTAATCAAACCATTTACCAAGCAGGAGTGAAGCAATGAAAAATATTTTAATATATGTAATCATATGCTTAATATTTTTAAGCGGTTTTATCGGTTTAATTGTCAATCATCAAAAAAAGCAGTTAGATTTTATTGCAGTTGGTGATAATCTCATTCATCCAGTTGTTTATCAGGATGCCCATACACACGGACAATCTTATAATTTCCAAAAAATGTATGAACCCCTTCTACCTTATATAAAAAATAAAGATATCGCATATATTAACCAAGAATCACCTATAGGTGGAGATACACGACCTTATTCTGGTTTCAAACGATTTAATACACCTTCCTCAATAGCAAGAGATGTTGTTGCTACAGGCTTCAATTTAATTAACGGATCAAATAATCATTCATTAGATCAAGGTACAAGCGGAGTTAACAATAGTATACATACTTGGCAAAAGTACCAAGACAAATCGCTTTTCACAGGCATGTTCAATAATAAAGAAACAAGAGATACACCACAGATATTAAATGTCAAAGGGACAAATATATCCATGTTAAGCTATACATTTGGAACTAATAAGTTAAAACCATCTCAAGATTATCAAATTAATTATTTTAACAAAGCAAAAATGAAAAGTGATATTAAAAAAGCTAAGAAAAAGAGTGATTTTGTAGTAGTTTCCATGCATTGGGGAAAGGAAGGAAGTCATAAACCAAGTGCTAAACAAAAAGAATACGCCAATTTTTTGGCAAAACAAAATGTTGATGTTGTAATTGGATCACACCCTCATGTGATACAACCGGTTAAATGGCTAAAAGGAGTAAATCAACATAAAACATTAATCGTCTATTCACTTGGAAACTTTTTAAATGGACAGGAAACAGGTACTGAAAAAAACCATTTAGGCGGTAGTATTCAATTTAAGATATCTAATAATCATAGTGATACTAAAATTGATGATGTCAAATGGCGTTCTATCGTTAACCATTATGAAATGTCGGATCCGTATAATGAAAATACACGTAAAAATTTTAAAGTTTATATGCTAGATAAATATAACAATGACTTAGCGGCAAAACATGGCATTCAATATCAAAAAGAAGCCAAAATGACGAAACAACAACTACAAAATACAACGAAAAAAGTCATAGATAAAGAATTTTTAGACGAAAAAAGTTATTAATGCTAAAAGTGTTACCTTAACTTTGTGTTAAAAGAGATAATTATATTTATTTATCATTATCATTTATGCAATATCAACATTTAAATACTTTTCATAAAAAGATAACAAAAAAACCCGTTAAATTATGTTATTAAAACATCAATTTAACGGGTTTAATCTTAAATACGGAAATTCAAAATTCACTCTACATCCTTTTAGTATCAGTGATTGTAGAAAGTTCAATGACGTATAGTTGAGGTAAAACAACCCATTTGTTCATTTAGATAGATTGTTCACATTACCAAGGCACAATTCCTTCATTATTAGTAAAAGTAATAGTTTCATTCCCATTTTCATTTACTACTAATTCAATAACCCTTCTAATTCCTTCGTCAACCGATTTTGCACCCATTTGTTTAGCAGTATCTGGTTTTAATCCACCAAATTCTGTGGCAACCATACCGGGATCAACTAAATCTACACTGATATTACAACCTTCTTTTTCTAATTCTTTTGCTAGTTGTATAGTATACATATTTAGTGCCGCTTTTGATGATTGATAACCAGCCACTGCAGCTCCATAAACAATAGAATTTTCATCCAAGGCAGAGTTAAGAGAACCCATCATACTGGAAATATTAATTATTTTTGCTTGTTCAGCTTTTTTTAGTAATGGTAACATTACCGAACTCACGTTCATTACACCAAAAACATTAACGTCGAACTCTTTCTTCACTTTATTAACATCAAGTTTCGATGGGCTAGATGTCTCTAAAGCTATACCAGCATTATTAATTAAGATATCTAAAGAAGGTATTTCTCGAGTTGCATACTTTACGGAATTCATATCTGTTACATCTAATTGAACTGCTGTAACAGAAAAGCCTTTAGATTCTAATTCTTCTGCAATTGTTTTCCCATCATTAATATTTCTTGCTCCTAAGAAAATATGATAACCTTGCGCGGCTAATACTTTTGATATTTCCTTCCCCATTCCTCTAGTAGCACCTGTTACAAGTATATTTTTTTGATTAGCCATACTTAATAAAACTCCTCTCAAATTACATTAAATATTTACCCTTACTTTTCTCAACAAAACGTAATCTCGTTAGCTTATATCAGTTGTAAGTAAAAAACAATAAAACTCTATTATCAATTTAAAAAAATCGCAAATTGGTAATTGTTAATGAAATCTTTGAAGGGATCATATCAAAATATAAACGGTCATGTTGTCCGTTCATTGACCAAAAATTTAAAAACAGAGTTTTATGTATTTTTGGCAAAAATAAAAAGAACGTTGTAATAACAACGTTCTTCGTGTATTCTGCTTAACAGAAATTCATTATTTATAACTATGTACGGAAACGGAGGGATTCGAACCCTCGCGCCGCTCTCGCGACCTACACCCTTAGCAGGGGCGCCTCTTCAGCCAACTTGAGTACGTTTCCATGGCTCCACAGGTAGGACTCGAACCTACGACCGATCGGTTAACAGCCGATAGCTCTACCACTGAGCTACTGTGGATTAATGTGTTCTCTTATCAAGCACAAATATAATTATATCAACATCAGCAGATTTTTCAAGTATAAATGTTAAAAAAGTATGCAGAACATTTACACTAATTTAATATAATATTCCACATACTTTCCTTTTACAATTATTTCTTAAGTTACGTCACTATTTTTTATCAAATAATGAGTATTTCGCTAATGCTTCATAAATATTTAATTGTGGTTTCGTATAATCAATTGGAGAATCAGGATCAAACGTAGCTACTCTAGCAGCTCTATCCATCATATAGTAATAATAGATGCCATTAAGATACTGATGATGCATGCTGTGTGCAGATATATTTACCGTAATAGTTTGATCATCTACAAAAATAACTTTACATTTCTTTTCTTTTAAAGCTTTTATCTGTTGTACATAGTGAATATTAATCCAAGTGTTTTCATCTTTTCTATCAGAATGCGTTGGGAAGAAATAAGTGGGGAAAAGCGGAGTAAAAAGTATTGGCGGTTTACTACTAATACCGGTAATTCTTATGGTATCTTCTTTTTTAAATGTATAGCTGCTACCATAAAATCGACAGGATCTATCAATTATTTTATGTATTCGATCCTTAACAACTGAAGATTCGCCTTTATATTTATAGATTTGTGTACCTTCTAACAATCCAAACGATAAATTACACGGTTGTAATGCCATATCACCTTTTTTAATAACATAATGTATATTCATTCTTGAAGCCTCCTTATACTGTGGTGATAAGCAAATAATATAACATGCAGATTTTAAAATCAATACAATATATTGTATTATTTAACATATTTTAATTTATTTAAATTTAATGAAAATACTTTTACTATTTCTCATTTTTTGAAAAAGTTGCATTTTACACTTATTTTTTCGGAATAATCAGACTATTTGTTGATTTCAATATAAAAAGACTGTATACTACATGTAAATATATAGAAAGGCAGTGGTTAAGATGAAACATAACACACACGTTAAATATAATACATTAGAGTCTTTTGTATCTACTATTAATGATTTAGGCATCGAATTAATTATCGACGAATCACTTAGAAATGTACGTAAGCATGAATTAGAAAACTTGATTGACAATGCTCTAAAAAATAAAAACGAGAATGATTTCAAACGCTATACTGAAGAATACAAAAATTTGGAGGAATTTCTCGTTGGATAATTTAATAGATTGCCATTTAAAATAAGGTCTATCCCTACTTATCAGTTGATATTGTCGGTGGATAGACCTTTTCGTATGTTTATATTCTTTTTGAATTTCTAGTAATTACTTATTAAGACATTAAACGGATTAACTCGTTACGATCAATCGCACCAAAATAGTGATGAATATCGTAGTCTGCTAAAGCCTCTTCAATACTATTAAAGTCATGTAATGTACCTTCAAGTGCACTTTCTAAATCGGTAATGTCACCTTCACCAAAGAAATCTCCAAATATACGTGCATGCTCAATTCTACCTTTTTTAACATCTAATTTAATTTGTACAAACCCTTTTTCAAATTTCTCTTCACGTTCAAAATTATATTTTGGATTTTTACCATAATTCCATTCCCAAGTTCGATACTTTTCATTACTCAATTGTTCAATATTATTCCAATCTTCTTCTGTTAATTTATATTCTTCAACTTGACTTGTTTCTCCAAAAATAGTTTTTAAAATAATATCTTTAAATGTATTAATATCTATAGGTTCATCTAAGAATTCTACAATATTCGCTACTCTACTTCTTACTGATTTAATTCCTTTAGATTTAATTTTAGCAGGGTTTACTCTCAAGGCATTTTGAACTTCATCTAACTCACTATTTAAAATTAATGTTCCATGACTAAACATACGTTCTTTAACCTTAACCATAGCATTTCCTGAAATTTTTGCATTCCCAACTTGTATATCATTTCTTCCACTTAATTCAGCATCAACGCCCAAATTTTTTAGTGCTTCTACAATTGGTTCTGTAAATTTTTTGAAATTGTGAAAACTATTACCATCATCATCTGTAATAAAGCTAAAATTCAGATTACCCGTATCATGATAAACTGCACCCCCACCTGAAATACGTCTCACTACGTCGATACCATGTTCGTCAATATATGGTTGGTTTACTTCCTCAATTGTGTTTTGATTTTTACCAATTATTATAGATGGTCTATTAACATAAAATAAAAAATAGCTATCATCATTAGGCATATGTTTCAAAACATATTCTTCCATTGCTAGATTAAGTGTTGGATCTGTGATGTTGTTATTACTAATAAATTTCATTTGTTCCACTCCTTTTCCCATAAATACGCCCTTACTAATATTTATGCTACATTTTCACTTAAAATGCCAATCATTCACTCCAAAATTTCAAATAAATTTAAAATCACTTTTACAACAAGCATTTTAATGGTTTTTTGTTTATTTGTGTCTAATTTTTTTGTATAATACTATCTAGTTAGCATTTCTAGGGAGGACTAAAGATGACTGTTGCAGAAGTTGGAAATATAGTAGAATTTTATGACGGTTTAAAAGGCCGCGTAGAAAAAATTAATGATAATTCAGTAATTGTAGATTTAACAATTATGGAGAACTTCAATGATCTAGACTTGCCAGAGAAGACTGTCATTAATCATAAACGATACAAAATCATTGAACAAGAAGGTTAAGCTCAATGAATAAAATGTCAAAAGCTTTAATATGGTTTGTAGTAAGCTTTATTGCCTTTCACATTATCTTATACATCATGTGGGGTGAAAAACAAGTCTATTGGTATTTATATACAGGTATTATGTTGATTGCAGGCATAAGCTATGTATTTTACCAACGTGATATCGAATCCAAACGTTTACTTACCTCACTCGGTATTGGCATACTCGTTGGTGTCGTTCTCATACTAATACAGCTTATTACTTCAGCAATTGTTTCTGATTTAAAATACTCAGAATTAATTAAAGAATTGACAAGAACTGGTGTATATTTTAAATGGCAAATGTTAGTAACATTAGTTTTTGTTATACCGTGTCATGAACTTTATATGAGAACCGTTTTGCAAAAAGAATTATTAAAACTTAATATTCCTAGTTGGATAGGCATTATAATTTCAGCGCTATGTTCCGCTTCATTATTTTTCTATCTAGACAATAAGTGGATTGTGTTTTTCATTTTCTTAGTACAAATCGTGCTTTCACTAAGTTATCTTTATACACGAAGAATTGCTACATCTGTAGTAGCTCAAATTGTTGCAGTTGTAATTCTTCTAATATTTCATGCTTAATCTTTTTAAGCATTCTAAAAACAGGTTACCGGTTAGGTTATATACTCCGGCAACCTGTTTTTTTGTATTAAAACGCAATATTTCGTTTTATTGTTAATATTTCAAAGTTTTACTGTGTAAGTACATTGAAACTTTGTTTTTGACGAATCTTATATGTGTCATCCTTTAAATTTCTTGAAATTAATTCAAACATCGTGATATCCCCTGTATCGTGAATAACTGCATTTTCTAGATATTGTCTATAGTTTCTATAACAATAATCTGTCATACTCACACGATAAACATGTTCTAGTTTAATATTATTAAGTGTCACTCTATCAAAGGGTTGTGCATTCATATCAATCGTGTAATCTACCCCTTGCCAAAACGTACATAAAGTTTCGTCAATAATTGTTAAACTAAGGTTTCCATTACTGAATTCAATATGAGAATAACCATACTCTAATATATCTTTGATGTGTTGCCCTTTTAACGTTAAATCTACAGGTACGTCAGGATGTGGATACGCTTGGTATAAAGTTCCATTCGTAACCGTTTCAGAGAGACCCATCTCTCCATTTGTTGGTAAATGCACACATGATATATCATAATCGTATTTCAATCTAATACTATCATGAAGTAATTGCGTGAAGTTATGAGGTTTACAAATAACATCAGTTAATCCATTTACTGTGGCACCAATATCACCTTGCGACAGTATTTCTTTAGACCAATATTCTACAGCCTTACGATCATAATGCGTTAAGTGCAGTAAATTTTCATGTTCTTCATATTCATTTAAATCAACGATATGTGAATCTACATTTTCTAATTCATAAGAACTCGTACGTTTTTTAAAGTTTATATTAACATGAATGAGTTGTTCTGCATTTTGACCTGCTTGAACATACAGCGTTTGATCGTCTCTACCTATAAAAGTCTGATGTTGATGACCAGTAATAAGTAAGTCAATAACACCTAAAGTTTGCATTATTTTTTCTGCTTCATTTACTTTTTCTTCACGTTCTTTTCCTGACTTATTTAATTGATTTAAACCACCATGATAAATAACGATAAGAAAATCAGGCATTTCTGTTTCATGTATATATCGAATCCATCGTTTAGATGATAGTAATGTCTTTTCAATTTGAACATCCTTTTCCATTTCAAAATGTTCACGTTCCATCAACCCATCCGAAGTAAGACCAACAATTGCTATTTTAACACCCTCAATCTGCTTAATTGTATAAGGCGTTGAAAAATATGGTTCACGTGTCTGCTGATATTCAATATTCGCAGATAGCCATGGAAATCTTGATAACGCGATTGACCTTGAGAAAAAGGATAAGCCAAATTTAAATTCATTAGGGCTAATACCACTCGCATCATATTGCATCGCATTCATCAATTTTATCATTGGATGCCTTTTATACGGGGCTACTAATGCGTAATAGAATGCACCTAAAGAACCTGCCAAACTGCCTCCACTATCTAATAAAATCACATGTTTATTTTCATTTCTAACTTTGTCTACATACGTACCTGCTCGATATATATTGGAGCCATTATCACCATTAAGGAAATGGCTGTGCATATCTGAAGTTGTGATGACATCAATAGCAATTTTTTCACTTTGTTTCATAAGCCTCTCTCCTTATTATCAACAGTTTAACATTTTATATTTTTTGTTGACACTAATTACAACAACTAAAACTATATCTAACTTTATCTACTATTTTAAGCAATAAAAAAGATAGATACAACGATTGATTAGAATTAATTCTAACCAGTTATATCTATCTCAAATATATCTTTTTACCATTATTACTAAATCTAGCCGATTTGCACACGCTCTTTTGTATAATGGAATTTATCCGGTTCTCTACGTCCGCCAATCATAATGATGAAACTAATTAGTCCAACACGGCCTATAAACATAAGTAACATAAGTATAAGCTTTGTTGTACTACTAACATCATCAGTAATGCCTAGTGACAAACCACATGTACCAAAAGCTGACATCACTTCAAAAAATGTTTGTAAAAAGGTCAGCTTATTATTTTCAACTACAAGAATCGTAATCATACTAGCAAATGTTAATATAGATGCCATGGTAAATACTGCAAATGACCTTTGAACATCTGTCGCATGTATTTCTCGATTAAATGCTTTAATGGAAGTCCGTTCAGCTGTATTACTAAAGTTAAGTAAGAACAGGATTAATATTGCAAATGTTGTTGTTCTTATTCCTCCACCTACAGAACTCGGTGATGAACCAATAAACATCAAGATGCTCATAATTACATTAGTGCCTTCGCCAAATTGACTAACATCAATTGTCTGTAATCCAGCACTTCGCGTTGAAGCGGATTGGAACAAGGCATAAAATAACGATTTATGCCACGACATATTTTGAAAAGAATGATTATGTTCTAACAATAAGATAAATAGTGTACCAAAAACAAATAACGCTAAATAGGTTACCGTAGTAATTTTTGCAAATAATGAAAATCTAAAGTTTGGTATTCTATTTTTGATATATGCTTTAACTTCCAATAATACTGGAAAACCAATTGATCCTAATACAATTAAAAACATGACAATTGTTTGTACAAAATAATCATTTGCATACGGAATCAAAGACTGTCCAGTGATATCTAAACCACCGTTCGTAGTTGACGAAACAGCAACAAAGAAGCCCTGCATAATTGCATATTGTAAATCAGGTGTATCACGATAGAAATAAAATGTTAATAATGCTGCACCTATAAGCTCAATCACTAAAATTGTCTTTACAATTTCCAATATCAACTTTACGGTACCACTCATTGTATCTTTATTATTATCTAACATAATTAATCTTCGTTCACGCATACCAATGTGTTTACCCAATACAACCCATAGCATTGTACCAATTGCCATAACTCCAATACCACCAATATTTAAAATGATCATAATAATAATCTGACCAAAAGTACTATAAGTATCAGCAATATTGACAGGTGTTAGCCCCGTTACACTCACTCCCGAGACTGCCACAAACAAAGAATCAACCGGGTCTACATGTACACCTGGTTTATGAACAAATGGCAAATTCAATAGTAAAAAAGCTACAATAATCGCAACAAGATAGTACAAAACTATCCCTTGTTGTGGGCTAGACTTCTTTAATAATTGATTGAAAATGGACAATCTATATTCACCCCAACGTTATTTCAATTTAATGTTGATATCTTTGAGCTTACCATTTCTATATACCTTAGCTGGTAATGTTTTTAAATCATCCTTATGACTAAAAATGATTTGTCTGTATCTTAGATTATCTTCAACATCTTTACCATCTAATTCTACTATGACATCATTTTTTTGCAAGCCAGATTTATTAGCTAATGAATCTTTTTTAACATCTGCAACTACTACACCTTCATTCACATCATCAGGCAAACGAATGGTAGTGCGCGCAGAATCATCAAGTTCTGCAACATTTACTAATTTAGCACCAGAATTTGGATATTTTACTTCTCCTTTATCTTCTAACTCTTTCGCAATAGATTGTGCATCATTTATTGGAATTGCAAATGCCATACCTTCAACATTATCCATATCTATTTTTAATGAAGCAATACCTATCAGTTTTCCATCTCTATCGATTACGGCACCTCCAGAGTTCCCCGGGTTAACAGGTGCATCCATTTGAAATGCCTTCATCAAAACGTCATATTGATTATCTTTATCTATATCTACAGGTACATGTCGATTTAAACCTGAAATAATGCCTTCTGATACACTACCTTTAAAATCATTTCCCAATGGATTACCAACAACAATGATAGGTTCTCCTAATACAAGTGTGCTTGAATCTCCTAATTTAATAGGTTTAATACCTTGACCATCTTTTATTTTTGCTTTAACAATTGCAACATCAGAAAATTTATCCGATCCTATCACTTTACCAATTGTATATTTATCATTACCATATGTAATCTTTTGTTGTTTTTTATCTCCTACAACATGTGCGTTAGTTAAAATAAAAATAGAGTCGTCCACTTTTTTGTAGACGACACCAGAACCGAGTTCATTTTGTTTATCTGCTTCTTGCGTTTCTTTTGCTGCAGATGAGTTACCATTGGATGTATCGTTATCTACCGTTACTACTGAATGTACTGCATTGTTTGCATTTTTCATCGTGTCTGTATACGTTTTATTATTGTCTTTATTAGTTTGGAAAATACTATCTTTTGTATTGCCACTTTGGTCTACATTATAAAATATTGCATTTATTAATGTTAAAACTAAAATTACTGCAAGAACTATTAATACCTGTGCCCAATACTCACGGAAAAATGATTTGATTTTAGTCCAAGTACTTTCATGATTTGATTTATCTTTTTGTTTATAATCATCTTTTGTCGTTTTATAACGATAATCTTTATCATCATCAACATATTTATCTACTCTATTTTTTTGTGCTTCTTCAGAGTAGAAATAGTCTTGTTGTTTTTCTTCTGTTTTTGTTTTTTGTAACTTTTGTTTATTCTTCTTATCGTTACTTGTTGTCTCACTTTCAACTGAATCATTCACTTTATTATCTTCAGTCGAAGTCTCGTTGTCTAATTTTTCATCCTCGAGTGAAATAGTATTTTTTGAATGCTTTGTATCTGTATTAACTTCAGTCTTATTTTTTGTATCTAACTCTTTATTAGTATCTGTTTGTGACTGTAGATTTAAATCAAAATAATCATTACTGTTAGCATCTTCAGTAGTATCTTGATATTGAGCTTCATTTAACTGTTGTGTAGATGTCTGTTCAGTCTTGAGGCCTTCATTTTGTCTATCAGCCGCTTGTGCTTGTTGCTGTTGAATTTCTTCTTGTGTTAATTTTTCGATACGTGCTTTCCTCAGGTTATCCTTTACACGCTCTTCATTATTTTTTGCCAGTTTCTCTTCCTTGGCGGCCTGTACTTCTTTTTGTTGTTGCTCTAGTTGAATACGATTTTCTCGTTCTTCATTATGAAAGTATTCCCTTCTCTTTCTACCATACTTGGCTTTTGGGATGACTTGTTTTTTATTATGCGTCATCATAATTCCCCCTAATACTACATATACCTTATCTTACTATTATGCCATATTAAAATTAATATTTCTTCTTTATTTTGTTTTATAAAAGTAGATATATTTTGATTATAATCACTTTCATGATAAATTTCTAACGAATTTGCAGAAATTTTTAACCAATACAAAAATTCTTCATATATAGCGTTACCACCTTACATAGATTTTAATGTAAAAATTTCACAAAAAAACTGGAACACAATAAGTTATGTGTTCCAGTTCAAATCACTATTGATTATTTTTTTTGTTTTTTCTCAATGAAGTTAACCATCCGATAATCACTAATAATATCATGACACTCCAGAATATAGATTGCCATAAAGCTGTATGCGGAAATGATTCAGGTAATATCTTAATATCTGGATGTGCTAATACCATGATTACTAATTTAATACCTACCCAACCGACGATTGCAAATGCTGCACCTTCTAAACCTGGATATTTATTTAATAAATTAACAAACCATGATGCTGCAAATCTCATAATTACAACACCAATCATACCACCTAAGAACATTACGATAAATTGTCCTAAATCAAGGCCACCAAAATGAATGCCAACCTTTGGTAAGGTTACTGCAATTGCAAGCGCAGCTAACATAGAATCTATAGCAAATGCGATATCGGCAAATTCTACTTTTAACACTGTACCCCAGAACTCTTTAGGACTGGCTTTCTTCTCTGTTCCGTCATCATCATAATGATGATCGTCGCCACTTTCTTGTTCGTGGCTGTCTTTAGATTTAAAGAAATCGACTAAATTCTTAATTGACATGTAAATTAAGTAAAGAGCACCTAGAGCTTGTATCCACCAAAAATGAGCGATGATACTGATTAAGAATAATGAAATAAAACGGAACACCAAAGCACCTAATAAACCATAGAATAATGCTTTCTTTCTTTGTTCAGGCGGTAAATGTTTAACCATTACAGCCATAACGACGGCATTATCAGCAGCAAGTAAACCTTCTAAAAAGACAAGAACTAATAATACCCATGAATATTGCAAAATTAAACTTGCATCCATCTTTTTACAACTCCCTTTTAATTTTAAGCATAAAAATAGAGACCTAAGCTAAGCATGCGCAAATCATTCAATATCGATTGTTTATTTTATATTAAAAATAGTACAACAAATAAAACGATTCACACTTATAGCAAAGGTCTCACTCGACAACTTAAGTTGTCCACCTTACCGGAAAATAAAGAAATTTATAAACATTTTTAGTATAAATCATAAAAATTTAATACCTTGTTATTTATTTCTCAATTTTCGTAATGACGATAAGATGCTCTATTAGTTAGCATAAAAATATAAATTAGCTATTACTTACATGTAATCATATTGTTTATGTTTATAATAATAGTTGAGTTACTCCCCTCTGACCACAAAGTCATAGGTATTCTATTAATAAAAGTATTATACACAAATTTTAGATTTATAACAAACTATATAATTTTACATCTGGGAACTTTTCTTCAAACCATCTAGTTGCAAATTCATTTTCAAATAAAAATACAAAATTATCATAAATATCTTTAACTAATATTGAACGTGAAGTGCTCATATTATCTTTAATTACATCTTCATTTTCAATCCAGCGAGCAATTTTTTGACCAACTGGTTCCATTACAACATCAACATTATATTCGTTTTTTAAACGATGTTCGAAAACTTCAAATTGTAATTGACCTACTGCACCGATAATTATTTGATTTGTATGCAAAGCTTTATAATATTGAATTGCACCTTCTTGTACTAATTGTTCAATTCCTTTATGGAAATGCTTTTGTTTCATAACATTTTTCGCTGAAACTTTCATAAATAATTCAGGTGTAAATTGAGGTAAGTCTTGGAAGCTGAATTTTTGATTGGCACCCACGATAGTATCACCAATTTGGTAATTACCTGTATCATATAATCCAATAATATCACCTGCAACAGCGTGGTTTACAGTTTCTTTATCATCTGCCATAAATGAAGTAGATCTTGTTATTTTTTGCTTTTTCTTAGTTCTCTGTAAAGTGACATCCATACCACGTTCAAAAGCACCGCTAACTACACGCATAAATGCAATTCTATCTCGGTGTTTAGGATCCATATTGGCTTGAATTTTAAAGATAAATCCTGAGAAATCTTGATCAAATGGACTTACTTCAACATCTTCGTTCGTTTGACGTGCGTTTGGCATAGGCGCATGATCTACATATGCATTCAAGAAATTTTGCACGCCAAAATTAGCTAACGCTGAACCAAAGAATACAGGAGTTAAATCACCACTTAATAACGCTTCGTTATCGAAAGTTTCCCCTGCCTCTTCGACTAACATCAGTTCTTCAATCGCTTGCTCAAAAGCATTATCATTAGTGATTGCATGTTCTTCTTCAAGCTCATAGTCATCGTTTAAATGTAAGATATTTTCTTCATCTCTAAATGGTTCAATTGTACGTGAATCACGATCAATAATACCAAAGAAGTTTTGTCCCATGCCCACAGGCCAATTCATAGGATATGTTTCGATATCTAAAGTAGATTCTATTTCATCTAATAACTCAAATGGTTCTTTACCAACACGGTCTAATTTGTTAATAAATGTGAAAATAGGAATGCCTCGCATTTTACAAACTTTAAATAGTTTTAACGTTTGAGGCTCGATACCTTTCGCACAGTCAATCACCATAACCGCACTATCTACTGCCATAAGTGTTCTATATGTGTCTTCCGAAAAATCTTCGTGACCAGGTGTATCTAAGATATTAATTTTATAATGATCATAGTCAAATTGCATAACCGAACTGGTAACAGAGATACCACGCTCTTGTTCTACTTTCATCCAATCACTTGTCGCAAATTTACCGCTCTTTTTACCTTTAACTGTTCCAGCTTCTCTAATCGCGCCACCGAATAACAATAATTTCTCAGTCAATGTTGTTTTACCAGCATCTGGATGAGAAATGATTGCAAAGGTTTTTCTTGATTCAACTTCTTTCTTTATACTCATTTATAATCTCCTTTAATTCTCAATTATCCATTGAATAAGGTCATCAGCAATACGACTCGCCGTCTCCTCATCTAATAACGTAAATAAGTGTATCACAATTTCTTCTTTTAATTCATCATCATTTAAAGACATATCAATCTCTAAAGACCAATTTAAATCAGGCAATGCAATCATATAGCATTGCCCAACTTTATTATCATATATATAGACATGAGATTTTATATCATTATATTGTATATTTTTAACCTTCAACAGGTCCACCACCAAATTTTTTGTAAGCTGCTTCTAAACCAATTAAATCATCACGATGTGGTACTTTCACATGTCCAGGCATGATTTGATAAGGTTCACGTCCTTTTGAAGCTAATACTACTGTATCCCCAGGTCGTGCAATATCAATTGCATGACGAATACCTTCTGCACGGTCTTCAAATTCTATATAATTTTCATGAGTTGCACCTTTTGCAAGTTCTGCTGTGAGTTTTTTTGGCTCATCATTCGCAGGATTATCTGGAGTGAAAATGACATAATCTGCTCGACATGCAACGCGTCCCATTTCTGGCGTCTTAGTCATATCTCTTTCTCCTGCCATACCACATAAAAATATCAATCTTTGTTTTGCAAATGGTTTTACAGCATCTATTAATTTATCCATGCCATCTGCAGTATGTGCATAATCAATAATTAAATCAATCGGTAGATCAGGGTCTAAAACTTCAAGTCGACCTTCTACAGGTTCTAAATTTTCTACTGCATTAATGATTGTTGGCATATCAATCCCTTTACTCCACACTGCAATCATCGCTGCCATTATGTTAGATACATTAAAACGACCAACATATGGAGATTTTACAGTTAAAGTTTCATCAGGTGTCACAAAATCAAACGATACCCCTTGTAAAGATTCGTTAATATTTTCTGCTTTAAATTGTGCTTCCTGTTCTATAGCATAAGTGAATGTTTCAAATGGTGTTACTGTTCTTAAATATTCTGAAAATGCATCATCATTATTGATAATTGCATACTTTTCTCTTGATAAATCCTGCCCTAATTGGCTAAATAAAAGTGATTTTGCATGCCCATAAGCTTCCATAGTGCCATGAAAATCTAAATGGTCTTGTGTTAAATTTGAAAAAATAGCGACATCAAAATCCACACCACTTAAACGGCCTAATGATAAACCATGACTAGAAACTTCCAATGTCATTGCTTCCGCTTTTTTTTCAACCGCTTCATTAATTTTTTTCGTTAAAGCAACTGTTTCAGGTGTCGTATTCGCACCTTTAGATTTATCTTCATTTATTTGAAAACCATTTGTACCTAAATAAGCACTATTTTTATCTAACTTCCTATATATATGATGTATCATCGTTGCAATAGATGTCTTACCATTAGTACCCGTTACACCGTAAGTAATTAACTGTTTACTCGGATATTGATAAAGTGAATTAGCCAATAAACTAGCCACTCTCAATGTATCTGGAACTATAACTTGTGTTACTTCACCAGTTAAATCTAAAGCTCTATTTACAACAATGATTTGGCACCCATTATCCACAACATCTTGGCAAAATTTATGACTGTCTACTGTATAGCCTTTAGAAGCTACAAAAATACTTCCTAACTTTGCAGTTCTAGAATCAGTAGTAATATCATCTATTGATCTATTCAATGTTCCAATGACCTGTTTTACTTTAATTTTTTCAAATAACACATTCGCGTCCAACATATATCGCTCCTTTATTTCCAATAATACTATTATACACATTTTCGGTTCATTTTATAGAATCTAATAATCAGTAATTTCTAGTTTATACATTTATAAATATAATTTTTGACAAACACTCTATAATTTCATAAATAGAATGACTATAGTTTTGTAACAATATTAACTACATATGATGTTCATGTTAATATTTCTTATAATATTGCTTAATTTTTGTATATTAAGCATATACTTCTACTTTGGTGGTAATGTAAATGTATATAACAATATAATTTCTGTGCTATATAATTTCATGATTCAGTATGAATTATTTCATATCGTAATGTAAAATGATATAATCTTTAATTATTGTGTTTTTTCTTTCGCATGATAAAAAAATGCGTTAAACTTAGCATGAGCAAAATTATACTATTGGAGGGTGGCTATTAATGGTTACTCAAAATAAAAAAATATTGATTATTACTGGCTCCTTTGGTAATGGTCATTTACAGGTGACGCAAAGTGTCGTAAATCAATTTAATGAAATGAATCTAGACAATTTAACTGTTATTGAACACGATTTATTTTTAGAAGCTCACCCAATTCTGACTTCTATATGTAAAAAATGGTACATTAATAGCTTTAAATATTTTAGAAATATGTACAAAGCATTTTACTATAGTCGCCCAGACCAATTAGATAAATGTTTCTATAAGTATTACGGACTAAATAAATTGATAAATCTACTATTAAAAGAAAAGCCTGATTTAATTTTATTAACTTTCCCAACGCCTGTAATGTCAGTGCTTACCGAACAATTCGATATGAATATACCGATTGCAACAGTTATGACTGATTATCGATTACAAAAAAATTGGATTACACCTCATTCACAAAGGTACTATGTTGCTACGAATGAATTGAAAGATGAATTTATGGACATCGGTGTACCAAAAGAGTTAATAAAAGTAACAGGTATACCTATTTCAGATAAATTCGAACAAAATATTGATAAAAAATCATGGTTAAGTCAAAATCATTTAGACCCAGAAAAGCCTACAATCTTAATGTCGGCTGGCGCTTTTGGTGTATCTAAAGGATTTGATCAAATGATACAAGAAATACTTGATAGTAGCCCTCAATCCCAAGTAGTGATGATTTGTGGTAAGAATAAAGACCTCAAACGTTCATTGTCTGCAACATTTAATAATTATGATAATGTATTGATACTTGGTTATACTAAACATATGAATGAGTGGATGGCATCTAGTCAACTCATGTTAACGAAACCTGGTGGAATTACTATTTCTGAAGCATTAACACGCCAAATTCCTATGATATTCTTAAACCCAGCTCCTGGACAAGAACTTGAGAATGCAATGTACTTTGAACAAAAAGGATATGGACGTATTGCTAATACACCAGAAGATGCAATTCAGCAAGTGGCCGCTTTAACAAATACGCCAACAGAGTTAGCAGCTATGACGCAATCAATGAGTGACTCACGCATCCCTTATTCAACTTATAAATTATGCAAAGATTTACTAGATATTTTAAATCATTCATCACGTTATGAGGACGTCTACGGAAAGGTTCCTTTATATGCAAAGCTCTTCGTTAAATAAAAATGCTATTTCTAAAAACTTCATAATTATGTTAATCATTCTATTTTTAATGGAATTTGCAAGAGGTATGTATGTTTTAAGTTACTTGTCATTATTACCAACAGCAACTTCAATAGCGGTAGGTATTACATCTACTGCTATTTCTATTCATTTTATTGCCGATGCTGCAACAAACTTTGTTATTGGGTTTCTTTTAAAGCGCTTAGGTACTAAATTAGTTTTGACTTTAGGTTTTTTACTGGCGTTTGTCAGCTTATTCTTAGTTATTTGGTTCCCTACATCACCTATTGTCTTAATTTTAAGCGCAGTATTATTAGGAATTGCAGTAAGTCCAATATGGGTAATTATGCTAGCAAGTGTTGATGAAAAGCATCGTGGCAAACAAATGGGTTATGTATACTTTTCATGGCTATTAGGTTTACTTGTCGGCATGGTTGGTATGAATATTATCTTTAAATTCCATCCAACACAATTTGCATTTTTAATGTCCTTTGTGGTACTTATTGCATGGATACTTTATTACTTTGTAAAAATACGATTAACCAATTACAATACACGTCCTGTCAAACAACAACTCGGTCAAATTGTAAATGTCACAAAAAGACATTTATTATTGTTTCCAGGTATATTACTTCAAGGTGCATCGATTACTGCACTTGTTCCAATTTTACCTACATATGCAACGAAAGTCGTTGGTGTTTCAACAGTTGAATATACATTAGCTATAGTATTCGGGGGTATTGGTTGTGCATTTTCAATGCTTTTCTTATCAAAAATTATTGATAAGAATGGAATTAAATTTATGTATAGCATGATTTTCGGTGGTTTCTTACTTTATACATTGATGATTTTTGCCTTATCCTTAATTACCAATATATACATTGTTTGGATTTTAGCTGTATTTATTGGCTTAATGTATGGTCTATTATTACCTGCTTGGAATACGTTTATGGCAAGCCATATTCATCAAGAAGAACAAGAAGAAACTTGGGGTGTATTTAATAGTATCCAAGGTTTTGGTTCAATGATTGGACCAATTGTTGGCGGGTTGATCACTGAATTTACTAAATCGGTTAACAATACATTTTATTTCTCTGCCTTAGTCTTTTTATTCTTAGCAATATTCTATGGTATCTATTTTCTCAAAAATAGAAATGCACATCATTCCTAAGAAAAACAATTAGTGCGATAAGGTTAGATATATAACATAAAATAACAACTTTAATAATTAGAAAAAACTTGGATGACCAATTGATTATTAAAATAAAATCCTTAATTATATCTACAAAAAAGACCCTTCAGTTAAAATTTACTTTAACTGAAGGGTCTTATTCTATAACATTAAAATTCAAATAAAAGAGTGCTAATTTATAATTACAAATTAGCACTCTTTTTTAAGCATGGACACATAGTCTCCAAATACTTTTTGAAATTAAATATCAAAGATATTAATACCTCGATACTTGATTAATTCCATAATTGTAATAACGTAAACGATGATTCATTAATGGGCACTTATTTAAATTACGCTAAATTAAAGCTATCAAGCAACTTCCATTTTTCTTCTTCTGCATCGTAATAAACTAAAGAAAGCGCATCTATTGTTTCCTTATAATCAATTCCCGCAAGTTTTAACTGACCATAAATATCTTCAAACTCTTGGCTTGTTAGTCCTTGTGCAATCGTAAAATGCGGTACAAAAGGATGATCTGCTACTCCGTAAAAATCACCTTCATTAAATTGATTGAATAGTTTTTCAAGCGCTTCCGTTTTTTGTACTTTAAAATAAATGACATTCGTAGTAGGAGCAAAACTAGATGCTTTTGTAGCATGTACTTCTACAGATGGAATACCTTCAATTCTTGATTTAATGTTGTCCTTTACAGACTCTAATTCACTGTCTTCTATTTCAAATTGCCCCTTAATAGTAATATGCGGCATAATAGTCGCATAATGGTTATCATAACGTTTACGATATGCATTTACCTCATCTTGAAATGCTTTCGACGGAATTAATGCCAATCCTAAAATCATTTAAATTCCTCCTTTGTTTAACATACTTTCATTATATCAAATTTTCTAAAAATTCGTTACTTTAAACTAAATTTACTTCAGATAATTAAAAAGAAATATTATCTGATAAAAAATAAATTAGTAAATCGTCAAGGTAGTGCTTCCATGACTTCCATCTATGACCACCTTCAAATTCAAAATAATGATATGTGGCTCCAGATGTTGTAATTAATTGATTTAATTCTCTATTTGGAGTCAGAAAATCAGCACGCTTACCATTGGTTGGCAATTCAAAGTCGTCTTCTTCTAAACCAACAATATGCCAAATTGACAGTTGATCTTGAAATTGACAGCGTTCAAACATTCTTTGGATTACTTCATCATGTTGTGGACTAAGCATACCTACTTGACTAAATACCCTCGGATAAGACAATGCAGTCATTAATGCTACACTTCCGGCCAAGCTATCACCTAATAATACTCTACTATTTCCAACTTTAAATGTTGGGAATGTTCGATCTATAAATGGCAATATTTCATTTGCTACAGCCTTAACTGTTAATGGTGTTCTCGCACCTTGAGGATGAAATTCAGCGCGTCTTTTTTCTACATCTTCATAATGAAATCCAACAAAAATTGCTCGTTCTACTTTATTTTCTGACCTTAATTTTTCATAACTTCTATGAATTCTACCAAAACTGAAAAAGTCTAGACCATCAAAACAAAATACGACTTTATATTTAAATAGCTCAGTAAAATCTTTTGGTAAATAAATAGATAATGTTACATCTCTTTCTAATATT
The DNA here is from genome assembly GCF_022346615.1 of Staphylococcus sp. ACRSN. Classification (GTDB taxonomy): domain Bacteria; phylum Bacillota; class Bacilli; order Staphylococcales; family Staphylococcaceae; genus Staphylococcus. The sequence continues at coordinate 37,055 of NZ_JAKRNS010000008.1, forward strand.
TCACTCGGAAATTCAATTTTATTTATATTTCCAGGTTGAAAATCATACATAAATATAGCGCCCCCTAGTTGTCTTAATGACATTGTACCAAGTGACGCAATATTTTAAAATAATACGCTTTATAATTTGTTATTTATAACTTTTACTATCTATCCTTATGTTCTTTCAAACGCTTTGGATAATCCTTTAACCAAAATGTAGCTTGTGGTAATTTTTTAGAATCCGGTTTGTATATAGCATTTTTTCCTGATCCAAGCTTTTTCTTCTGTTGCTCATAATCTTTCAGTGCATTCAGTGCTGGTTTGTGAAGTATCCATATAGCTATAATATTTAACCATGCCATCATACCTACACCTAAATCGCCCATCATCCAAGCAATATCTGCAGTTTTCACTGCACCGTATATTGTTGCTGCAATTAAGACAATTCTTGTGACATTTATCCAAAAAGTACTGAAATTTTTTGATCGCTTTCTAGTTAAATAAGATATATTAGTTTCTGCAATATAGTAATAAGCTAAAATAGTTGTAAATGCAAAGAAGAATAGTGCAAATGCAATGAAATATGAACCGAGACCTGAAAATGCTGGATCAAAATGATATCCACTACCTTGAAATGCTTTGTCTATTCCAGCTTGTGCATACATTGCAGTTCCTGAATAATCTTTGTCACCATTAGACATTTCTACGAACACGCCATTATCCTTAATAAGATTTGATTTACTTGTAGTTGCAGAGTCATCATTCGTCACATTATATGTGCCTGATAATAAAATGATTAACGCTGTTGCTGTACAGACAAATAGTGTATCTACATACACTGAGAAAGCTTGTACCAATCCTTGTTTCGCTGGATGTGATACTTCTGCGGCGGCTGCTGCATGTGGACCAGTACCTTGACCAGCCTCATTTGAATAAAGCCCTCTCTTAACACCAATTTCAATCATGGCACCAAATATCCCACCAAATGCTGCTTGTAAACCAAATGCTGATTTAAAAATTAATGCAAATAATGCTGGTACCTGTTCAATATTTAAAATTATGATAATTACTGCCATTAAAATATAAGCAATAGCCATAAATGGTACAATCGCAGTAGCTGCATTTGCAATCCACTTGATTCCACCAAAGATAATTAAGGCTAATATAAATGCAAGTACTATCGCAATAATCCACGGTTGAATGTTAAATGCATTTTTCATAGAACTAGCAATTGCATTAGATTGTACGCCTGGTAATAATAGACCTACTGAAATTACTGTTACGATGGCAAATATTAAACCATATATCTTACCAACATTTCCTTTAATCCCAGATTCTATATAAAAAGCAGGTCCCCCTCTGTATTGACCCTTTTCTTCTCTTTTATAAATTTGCCCTAATGTCGATTCTATAAATGCGCTACTTGCACCTAAAAATGCTGTCGCCCACATCCAAAATACTGCACCAGGACCACCAATAAATATTGCTGTCGAAACTCCTACAATATTCCCAGTTCCAACACGACCTGCTAGTGATAAAGCAATTGCTTGAAAACTTGAAATACCAGTCGGAGATTTTTCCCCATGAAACATTAGTCTTATCATCTCTTTAAAATGGCGTACCTGAAAAAATCGCATCATAAATGAAAAAATAATCCCCGTTAATAACAGTCCATAAACTAGTGGCTTACTCCAAACAATATCATAAAACCAAGTAAGAAAACTTTCGAACATAATGTATCCCCCTTATTGTACAATTATGTAAAATGATATATTTTCACTCATTATACACATACAAAAAGTAACTCGCAATAAATTTCTAAAGTTATTTTTTGAATATTTATAAAAATTGGGATACTTAATTTATAAACATTTTATCGTATTATAGTATTAATGTAATACAGTTTTAAAGACATTGTACTTTTTAATCTTGGCATATTTATTTTTTTAATAATTACTTAGCCATTTAACTAGATGCTTCATTTTTGTCTTTTGTTCTCACAATATATGATATATACTGAAAAGTACTTCAATTAAAGTAACTATTTAGGAGGAACTGCCCCATGCTAAACAAGGTATGGTTTAGAACAGGTATTGCCTTGTTAATCCTGTTTCTACTTATAAAACTCGCAATGGAAGTACATAGTGTATTTATACCTTTCATTGTAATTATCCAATCCGTATTAATACCTTTCTTACTTAGTGGCTTCTTATTTTATGTTTGTTTGCCATTTCAAAAAATACTAGAGAAGTACAAAGTCCCTCGTTGGGGAAGTATTTTAATTATATTTATTGGACTGATCATTATAATTAGTATAATTGTGGGTATTGTTGGTCCACTTTTAATGGAACAAATCGAAAATTTAGTGAATCAAATACCAACATTACAACATGAAGTTCAACATATTATTAATTTCTCACTTGATCAAATGGAAAGATTACCCTCTGATGTAACCGACAGAATTAATAAAATGGTACAAAATATGAGTGACAGTGTAGCAAGTATTCTTTCAAACTCATTCACTTATATTACATCATTTATTTCAACACTATTCTTATTAATTATGGTGCCATTTTTCTTAATCTATATGCTAAAAGATCACGAAAAATTTATTCCATTTATCGCAAAATTATTTAAATCAAACAGAAAGATTTTTGTAGTTGAATTATTAAAAGATTTAAATAATACACTTAAATCTTATATTCAAGGTCAAGTTACCGTTAGTATTATTTTAGGAATTATTTTATACATCGGCTACACTATTGTTGGTTTAAATTACACATTACTGTTAGTTATGTTTGCTTGTATTGCTAATATGATTCCATTCTTAGGTCCTTGGATGGCATTTGCACCTGCTGCAATTATTGCTATCATCCAAAGTCCAGCAACATTTATATGGGTTTGTATTATTACTTTAATTGCTCAACAATTAGAAGGAAATGTTATTACTCCAAATGTTATGGGGAAATCATTAAATATTCACCCATTAACAATCATTGTAGTAATCTTAGCCGCAGGTAATTTAGGTGGCTTTACATTAATTCTTGTAGCCGTACCGCTTTACGCAGTGATTAAAACCATAGTAAGAAATGTTTATAACTATAGACAACAAATCATGGATAAAGCTAATAGTGATGTAAAAGATTAATTTTAATTAAAAGCAGATGGAGACAATATTAATGTCCCCATCTGCTTTTAAGTTTGAATATATTACTGAAAGACCAGAGTTTATATCTGACTTATTCCTAAAAAAGCTACCAATAAAGTATAAACTTTATTGGTAGCTTTTATCATATTATTTAATACAGTGGAAACCACTATCAACATGAATATTTTCACCAGTTACACCACTAGAAAAATCACTTAATAGATAAGCTGCTGTTTTACCAACTTCTTCTTGATCTACATTACGTTTTAATGGCGCACGTTCTTCAATTTCTTTTAAGATAGTATTAAATCCGCCGACACCTTTAGCACTTAAGGTACGAATTGGACCAGCTGAAATCGCATTTACACGAATATTATCTTCACCTAAATCTAATGCTAGATAGCGTACGTTTGCTTCTAAGCTTGCTTTAGCTACGCCCATTACGTTATAATTTTGGACTGCAAATTCGCCACCTAAGTATGTTGTAGCAACGATACTACCGCCCTCAGTCATTAATTTCTTAGCTTCACGGGCAACAATAGTTAATGAATATGAACTAATGTCTTGCGCCAATAAGAAACCATCGCGAGAAGTATCTGTAAAGCGACCACGTAAGTCTTCCATATTTGCAAATGCGATTGAATGATATACGCCGTCAATTTTACCTACTTCGTCTCCAATTTTAGAGAAGCCATTTACTACATCTTCATCACTTTGAACATCAATTTGGAAGATATGATGTTCTTTTTGGTTTAATTGATCAACAAGTTTTTCTAACTCTTTTTTGCTACGTTCTTTACGATATGTAAAAACTAATTTTGCACCAAGTTCATCTAAAACTTTTGCTACACCGAAACCAATACTACGCTTATTAGCAATACCCATAATAACATATGTTTTATTTTCTAAATTAAACATGATTTAACTCCTTTTGAAATAATTCATTTTTAAATTAGCTCGAGTTTAAGTATAACAACACCACTCTATGCCAATTTCAATACTCTTTATTCTAACATTGCTAACAATATTTGGACAATTTATTTTACTACTATTGTGCTAAGAAACCCTAAATCATTTCGGTTTGTAATAAAAAACAATGGCTAAAGCGTATGCCTTAAACCATTGTTTTATAATATTAGTAATATAATTCTAATTCTCGTTTTAATTCATCTACATATTCTTTAGATCCTGTAACAATCAATCTATCTCTATAGCGAAGCTGTGTATCTCCATGAGGTACAATAGACTCATTGTTTCGTATAATACGCACAAATATAATATCTCCATCGAATGGGAAGTTACGTAATTGTATTTGATCGTATTGGTGATTTAACATAGCTATTTCATACAATGATGTCTCAACGTTACTTAAGAGATTCAACATGTTAGGTGTTTCGATTAAGCCTTTTAGTAAAATTTTATTACTCATATAACTACTAAATACCTCAATCCCTTGCTTTTGTAAAATCTCATCTTCAGAACTCGATTCTAGACGACAAATTACACGTTTAACACCTTTTGCTTTAGCCATCAAAGCAACTTTACGATTAATCGCATCATCGTTTGTCGAACAAACGACAATATTACGAGAAAATAAACCAAGTCTCTCTAATAATTCTTCTTCATAATCAGCAATTTCTATCATTGAAATCGCATCAGATAGCTTACGTTTATCGCTAAGGTCATTTCTATAATAAAGCGAAACTTGATATAACTGTGATGATAAATTTTGTGCAATAGGAATCGTTAATTGGTTCTTACCAATTAAACTGACTTCTATTTGTCTAGTCGCTTCATCAGGAATTGGGAACATTTTTTTGAATACAATTGGTACAAACACACATGTAATTACTGCACTTAGTATTAAAATACCTGATATTTCTGGTGAAATTGTCCCAAGTTGCTCTGCAATTTTAGCAGATGCAATAACTAATGATAACGTAGACGTTAATAGAAACGCCGAAGAAATCGTTGTCTTCATATCAAACCATCTACGTATATAAAGTATAGGAACTAGCTTAGAAATTAAGAACGCAATAATTAAAAATGGAATAATTAATAATAAAGATGGTTCTTTAATTAATGTTGGAATATTTAAATCTACTCCTACCATGATGAAGAAAATGGGTATAAAGAAACCATAACCAAAAGAATCTAATTTTTCTACCATATCCTCATCAGGTCCTAATAATGATACAACAACCCCGGCAAGAAATGCGCCAAGTATATTTTCAGCTCCGACACCTTCTGCCAGTGCAACAAGCATAATAATTAATGCAAATACTGCTCGTATACCAATTTGAGTTGTACCATCCATCAATTTTTGCAAGAATTGAGCTTTTTTAAATATACCACCCAATAAATAAAAGACAATTGTAAAGACAACTAAGCTACCTATTAACCAAAGTGAAGTGCTCCCAGAAGCATGTAAGGTTCCATAGGCTGTCAATAATATCATTGTTACTAAATCTGCTAAAACTGCAACAAGTAATATAAATTGGCCGATTGTTGTTCTCATGATATTCATTTCTTTAAGTGTTGGAACGACTACGCCAAGAGATATCGTTGAAATAATAATGACCATAAGTAAGACATCATCAATCAATCCGAACCATTTAAACATGTATGCAAAAACAATTGAAATAATCATGATAAACATAAATACAACAAGCGCTAACTGTAAATGTCCCGGTTCTTTCTTTTTACGTGTTCCATCTTCATTCTGTGGTGCTGGGCTTTTATCTTTTTTAAAAGCTTTAAAATCTATTTCCAATCCACTTAAAAACATTAAAAATATAAACCCTAACGTAGACAAAATATTTAGCATTTCATCACGTTCTACTAAATTTAAAAATGAGTGACCAATTAAAATCCCCATTAATATTTCTGCAACGACGACGGGTATAAATGTAATTCTAAGTCGATTTACTAAAATAGGTGTTAAAAATGCTGCTAAAACTACTACAACAAGTGATACGAATTCCATATAACCCCCCTATGTTAAATAAGACATAAATGATGTTGCTAATCCAAAATAGATTAACATACTAACAATATCATTAATTGTTGTTATAAATGGTCCACTAGCAACTGCTGGATCTATCTTCAATTTATTCATTACTAAAGGAATCATTGAACCAACTAATGTACCTACTGTCATTGCAATTGTCAAGCTTGATCCGACAATTAATGCTAAAATTGGTTGTCCATAGATAATCACAATGATAATACAAAGTAATATTGCACAAACCAAACCACTTAAAAAGCCGCTTCCTGCTTCTCTTAAAGCTACTTTAAATTTACTTTCTTCATCAATTTCACCTGTTGATATATTACGTACTGATACGGCTAATGATTGTGTTCCTGAATTTCCAGACATGCCACTGATGATTGGGATAAATGCTGCTAAAAGCGCAACTTTTGCCAAAGTATCTTCAAAAGATCCTAAAATCGTGGCAGTAATCATTCCTAAAAATGTTAATATAATTAGCCAAGGCAAACGTTTTGTAGCCGTTTTTAAAATGGAATCATTGGTTGCATCGACATCTGACACACCGGCCAAACGAGAGTAGTCTTCACTTGCTTCTTCGTCCATTACATCCAAGATATCATCAATTGTAATAATACCTAATAGATGATCTTGATAATCGACTACGGGCATGGCAATAAAATCATAGTCTCTCATTTTTTGTGCAACATCTTCTTGGTCGTCTGCTGCATTAGCACTTATGACACGTTCACTCATAATATCTTCAATATAAGCGTCATTCTCTGCAACGATTAAATCTCTTAATGATAATACGCCAGCTAATTGTTTATCATCATTAACAGTAAATATAACGTAAATTGTTTCTGCATCAGGCGCCTGTTCCTTAACATGCATTAATGCTTCTTTAACTGGCATCGTTGCCTTTAACGAAATATATTCGGTAGTCATAATACCACCGGCAGTATCTTCTTCATAATGTAACAATGCTTTGATTTCTTTTGCATCTTCTCGATTCATCAACGTCAACAAACTAACCACTTTTTGCTTGGACAATTGATTCATTATATCAACAGCATTATCATAAGACATTTCTTCTAAAACCTTACTCGCATATGTAGCATCAATAGTGTCGAATAGTGCTTCATAATCTTCTTCATCAATTTCTAATTGTTCAAAGAAGTCGGCAACTTCTTCTGGTGACAATACTTCATAGATTCTCTGACGAATGTCATCATCACTATCCTCGAAGTACTCGCTTTGTTCATAGTTATGCATTGATAAGAATTCATCTCTAAATTCATCAATTTGATTATCTTGTAATAAATGATCAAGCAAATTTTTATCATACACTTGTTCATCTTCTAAAGTGATTGAATCTTTTTCATTTGCCAAATTCCCCACCTCCATGAATAATTAAATTATAGCATATTAAATTTCTTTTCTATCGTGTCATATTTATCTAAAACTTCAATATTTTTTTTATTTATTGGATGTATAAATGAAACTTTTTTGCATCCCAACATTTGATGATTATATATATCCTGTTTACCACCATATAAATCATCCCCTACTAATGAATGTCCTATATATTGAAAATGCACACGTATTTGATGTGTTCTACCAGTTATTAACCTCACTTCACAAAGACTATACTTAGGTTTTACTTTTATACAACGAAATACTGTCTTTGCTTCCTTACCAGATTGATTTACCTGTCGTTGAATTATACTATCTGGATGTCTACCAATTGGCGCATCTACTATTCCCTGTTCATCAACTTCTCCATGACAAATACATAGGTAACGTTTATCTATCATCGTTTGTGACATTAAATGATGGATGTAGCCGTGTTTAGCAATAATGACAATGCCTGAGGTATTGCGATCCAAACGCGTGATAATGTGTGGGGTCAATTCATAATTATTCTGCTGAAAATAGCCCAACACCTGCTCTACTAGGCTAAAATGTTTGTGATCACGTGAAGGCGCGCAATTTTGTTGTATCGTTTTCGAAACAATAAGTAAGTAATCATCTTCAAATAAAATATTAAGAGGTTTGTTAAAAGGCATCAAATTTTCACTTGGCTGTTCGTTAGGTAATTTTACGCACAAAGTATCTCCTACTGACATTTGTGCTCTAACAGTTACATTTTTCCCATTCACTAATAAAGCGCCATTACGTTTAATGGCGCTTATACTTTTCTTTGAAAAATCATTATTTTGTAAAAATATTTTAACTGTTGCTTGATACTGAATTTGATATTCAAATTCCATTACTCGTCTTCTCCACTTGAGATAAACGAGTCGTGAACTCTTTTCCAAAACGGGAATGGTCTAAATCTTGCGAATCTTACTTTTTCATTAGCAACTCGAAATTGTATTGCATTCACATTTTTATGCTTTATACTTACATGATCAATTGAAGTTAGAATCGTATCATGATTAACAGGTGTGATTAAACAAGTGTGGTGTTTCGGCAATACAAGTGGCGAACCTACTGTTCTAAACACCCTATTATTTATAGATGCAATCTCAGCAATTTGCATTGCTTCTAATGATGGATGTATCAAAGCACCACCTAAGGCCTTGTTATATGCAGTTGAACCTGATGGTGTAGATACACATAAACCATCACCTCTGAAACGCTCAAACTGATTACCTCTTATATTGACATCTACCACTAATGTAGAACCGTTCTCGGTCTTCATAGTTGCTTCATTCAATGCTAAGTATCGTGTTTCATAACCATTATCATTATAACGAACTATAATTTCTAATAATGGATATTCTATAACTTGAAACTCTGAATTATTAATCTCTATGATTAACTTTTCAACTTCATGAGGAAGCCAGTCAGCATAGAACCCTAAATGACCAGTGTGCACCCCTACGAATGCACAACGTGATAACATATGGCTATATTGATGGAAAGCTTGGAGTAACGTTCCATCTCCGCCTACTGAGATAACAATTTCTGGGTTATCTGGATCTTCAACCATTTGGAAATCTTTCATATGATTTATCATTTTATGCTTTAATGCATTTGATTTCGAATCACCTTTAGATAAAATTGTATATCGCAAGATTGCACCTCCTTAGTTATCATTTTGCTTTTTAGCACGTTTTTTTGAATAATATTTTTGTGCCTCTTGAATTTCTTCTTTGATTTCTGACATTTCCTCATCTAATAAAAAGGCTGCCTCTGCTGCTCTTTCCAATCGATGTTGTATTTCTGGTGGATAGTCACCATCATATTTATAGCGCAATGTATGTTCTATCGTTGCCCAAAAATTCATTGCCAATGTTCTAATTTGAATTTCAGCTAATATTTTCTTTTCCCCTTGCAACGTTTCAATTGGATATTCAATAATCACATGAAATGAACGATATCCACTTTGCTTTGTATTACTAATATAGTCACGTTCTTCTACAACTTTAAAATCTTGACGTTGTCTTAACAAATTGACCACGACATCAATGTCATCGACAAATTGGCACATTAAGCGCAAACCAGCAATATCATACATTTCTTCATGTAACCGATCAAATGGTATTCCACGTTTATTTGCTTTATCAATGATACTTGTCATTGGTTTGACTCTACCTGTGACAAATTCAATTGGCGATGCATTATCATCAACCTCGTATTGTTTTCTAAGCCCCTTTAATTTAACTTTCAACTCATCAACTGCTTGTTTATAGGGCGACAAAAATTGATCCCATTGATTCATTGTGCCTCACTCCGCTTCACTCTAATTCGAAAGTATCTTCAACAACGGAAACAAACTCCTTACCATAATTTGAATTACCTTCGATATTATCCAATATGTAATTGAATTCCCTTTCGAAATTTTCTAATTCTAAATTATCGTTTACAATTATCTTTTTACCTTTATTCTCGTGTAACATCGACCATGTTTCTTGTACAAATATTAAATATGAATATGATTGACCATCATCTAATATATACGCGAAACTATAGTTATCACTGTCAACAAGCATTTGTCCTGCTTCCAGTAAACCTTCTGTTGACGCTTCTGTATAACAATTTATACTTTCCTCTGTTACTTTAATCTCATTTACATAAATACGCATGCTTGTTCCTCCTTATTCCCCACTATTTTAACATAATTTGAAGTCACTTAACACGTTACATGACTAGTGAAATATCATCAACTAATGACTTCCATTTATTTATTATTCAAAATAATGCACTTCAATTTAAAATATCTGTTTTGTAGTTTAAAATTAATACATTAAATTGCCTATAGGAGTGTATATATTGTCTACTAATAATGAAATTGAATTTAAGCAACTTTTATCCCAAACACAATATCACAAAATTGATGATACTTATTTTAAAGAAGTGGAACATTTTAGACAAACGAATTATTATATTGATACCCCAAATTTTGATTTAAAAGCACATAAATCAGCGTTAAGAATTCGCGTTAAATCATCTTTTAATGAAATGACATTAAAAATCCCAGCCAAAGTTGGATTGATGGAATATAACTTTGAAACATTTATCGAACCAGAAATCGACAAAGTAATTTTGCCTGAAGAACTTCCAAGTGAAATTACAGAACAGCTTGATAAAATGAATGTTAACACAAATGCATTAGCTATCTTGGGATCACTCACTACAGAACGAGTTGAAAAAGAAATTAATGGCAACTTACTTGTATTAGATAAAAGCACTTATTTAGATTACGAAGACTTTGAATTAGAATATGAAGTTACAGACTATCATCAAGGATTAGCACATTTTAAATCCTTGTTAAAACAATTTGATATCGAACACCAAACTCCAGACAATAAAGTTCAAAGATTTTTCAATAGGAAAGCAGAATTGAACGAAAAATAGTCAACTAAATTGTCCAAAAGTCGAATTACTTCCAAATGTAAATATTCATGTTATATTAGTAATATATTAAGAGAACATGGTGATAATATGACGCAAACACCTTATGAAATCATTGGACAAGATGCCTTATATAAATTGATAGATCATTTTTATTCACTCGTTGAAAAAGACGATAGAATTAATCACCTTTTTCCTGGTGATTTTAATGAAACTAGTCGAAAACAAAAACAGTTTTTGACACAGTTTTTAGGAGGGCCACCTTTATATTCCGAAGAACATGGACATCCTATGTTAAAAAGACGTCATTTAGATTTTAAAATTTCAAATTTTGAACGAGACGCTTGGTTAGAAAATATGTATACAGCAATTCAATATGCACAATTACCTGCTGGCGTCGGTGACTATTTATTTGAAAGATTACGTTTAACAGCAAACCATATGGTAAATTCCGAAATTTAATTGTAGGTGAAAAAAACATGACTGAAGAATTAAAATTGATACATGCTAATAGTCGTGAAGATGCAAATCTTTCACCTGTGAGTAAAATAGAAATTTATTCATTTTTCGATCCGTTTAGTAAAGATTGTTTTAAATTATCTGCTATACTCTCAAAGTTAAGAATTGAATATAAGCAGTATGTAAGTATTAGACATATATTAAATCCTTCATTACGCGTTTTGACCAAATGCCAAGCACAAAGTACATCAGACTTAGATAATATTGCATTATCATATAAAGCTGCTGAATTACAAGGACGATTGCGAGCTGAACGTTTTATTCATCTTGTTCAGAATGAAATCATACCAAAACGAGATATCATCACAGAAGCAATGGTCAATAATTGTATTACTAATGCAGGTCTAGATTATGAAGTTTTCAAGGAAGATTTACACAATAGTTGTCTAAAGGAAAGCTTACAAGTCGATTTGCATATTGCAAGAGAAATGGATATCGAAGAAGCACCTACTCTTGTATTCTTTAATGAAGATGTACATGAAGAAGGGTTAAAGGTTGAAGGCTTGTATCCGTATCATATTTATACGTACATCATAAATGAACTGATTGGCTCTACAATTGAAAAAGAATTACCTCCAAGTTTAGAAGATTATATTAAACAGCAACAATTAGTCACTAAAGAGGAATTATTAACCATTTATGAGTGGCCTGAAAAACTAATGAATAAAGAACTTAAAAAATTAGCATTGCAACAAAAAATTGAAAAACTGCAATCTCCAGAAGGAAAATTTTGGAAATCTAAAGTTTGAAACTGGAATTTTATTCCTGATAAAAAGAGAGTCGATTGAAATGATTACATTTCAATCGACTCTCTTTTCTTTTACTAATATTTTTTCGATAAATTTAAAATTTAATAATTACCATCCGTTAAAATAATAACATTTCGAGATACTTTGACTAACTAAAACAAAGATTTATTTTTTATAAACATAATTAGCCTATCTTTTACTCTTATGTTGATCTAACTCTTTATTATTATTTACTAAATACAGCGAATCTTTTTTGTATATGATTACCTTCTACTGCTTCATCAACCATAGCAATTGCATAATCAGCATAACTAACACTCGTTCCAATCACTTCATCATCACTTGTTTTATATGTTCCAGTTCTTTCACCTTCAAATTGAAAATCAGGTGCTGGACTAATAAATGTCCATAAGACATCATCACGTTGCTTAATTTCCTCTAACGTTTTACTTTGCGCAAGTGCTGTATTTTTATATATTTCAGGAAAATCAGGCGCTTCTACCAATTTCATTGTATGAGTTTCATCTACAAACAAACTACCTGCGCCACCAATGATTAATAAGCGTTGCTCTGTATTACTCACTAAATCACTTAAAAATGTAAGTGACTTACTATGTTGATCTAATTTCTCTTGATCTGGTTGTCCAAATGCATCAATAATAACATCAAAACTAGCTAAATCTGCTTTTGTTAGATCAAACAAATCCTTCTGAATAACTTTATCTGCTTTTGTTTTATTTTCACTTCTTACAATCGCTGTAACGTCAAGTCCTCTATTAACCGCTTCATTTGTAATTAATTTACCCGCTTTTCCATTCGCTGCTATAACTGCTATTTTCATAAAAACAACTCCTACGTGTATTTATTTTAGATACAAGTTAATTATAATGATTCATGCATGTATTGTCAAATAAATATGATAATCATTTAGTAAATAACAACTTTTATATAAAAAATGGCATAAAAAAAAACGCCGTGTCTGATTACACGGCGCTAAACAAAGGGGATGGGAGAAATTTTTTCACTTCAAACAAAGGGGTATGTTTGTTATGTGATTAATTTCATGTTTATAATATAACACGCCCAAATGACCCTTTCAAGCATTTCAATTAAATAAATTCACTTTGTCACAAACTTGTCATATTGAAAACGAATTCATTAGTGCTAAGCTTTCATAAGCTTTTCAAAAGCATCTAATTTCTCTTCAAACACCTTACATGCTTGTTCGATTGGTTCGGGTGATGTCATATCTACACCAGCATTTTTCAAAATTTCTATTGGATAATTTGAACTACCTTTTTTCAGGAATTCATTAATATAACGATCTACAGCTGGCTGTCCTTCAGTTAAAATTTGATGACTTAAACTTTGAGCAGCGCTGTAACCTGTTGCATATTGATAAACATAATAATTCATATAGAAATGTGGAATTCGTGACCATTCTTTACTAATATTTTCATCAGTTTCAACAGAATCACCAAAATATTGCTTGTTTAACTGAGCATATTCTTCGTTCATTCTATTGGCTGTTAATGGTTCACCTGCTTCTTCAATTTGGTGAATCTTATGTTCGAACTCAGCAAACATCGTTTGTCTGAATAATGTTGCTCTAAAGCGTTCTAATTCTTGGTTCAATAATAATAGACGTCTTTCATCATCTAAATGTTGATCCATATAATGACTTAATAATGCTTCATTACATGTAGATGCAACTTCTGCCACAAAAATTGTATAGTCACTTAAATTTGACGGTTGATGTTTTCTACTGAAATAACTGTGTGCTGAATGACCAAATTCATGTACTAAAGTGTATAAATCAGATACAGTATCAGACCAATTTAATAAGATAAATGGATTTGTTAAATGTGCACCAGATGAATAGCCGCCAGAACGTTTTCCTTTATTCTCAAATACATCTACCCAACGGTTATTTAAACCTTCTTCAACAACCTTCATATATTCTTCGCCCATTGGTTGTAACGCCTTAATCATCCAATCTTTTGCTTCTTCATAAGGCATTTCAAATTTTACATCCTTAACTAACGGTGTATATAAATCATACATTTTCATATCATCTAATTCTAATAGTGATTTACGTAATTCAGTGTAACGATGTAGTAGTGGTAAATAATCATGAACTGTTTTAATTAAGTTGTCGTATACTGCTTCAGGTATATGATTTGAACTTAAAGCAGCTTCTCTAGCAGTTTTATAATTGTGAGATTTTGCATTAAAGACATTTTTCTTCACTTCTCCTGCTAATGTCGAACCTAACGTATTATTAAACGCACCGTATGCTTTATATAAATTTTCGAATGCTGACTTACGTAACACACGATCATCTGATTCTAAACATTTAATGAATGTACCTTGTGTTAATGAATGTGCATTACCATCTTTATCTTTGGCATCTTCAAATTCTAAATCAGCATTGCTAAACATGCCATATACATTATCAGCTGTAGATAAGGCATCTTGTGCTTCTGTTAATAACTTTTCTTTATCGGCACTCAAGACATGTGGACGTTTTTCATTTATTAACTTAAGATCAAATGCATAACGTTTCAGCGCTTCATTTGTATCCACAAATTCTTGAATTTTAGCTTCATCAATTTGTAAAATTTCTGGTACTAAAAAGCTCCAACTAGAGCTAAACTTAATTATCAATTGATAAGCACGAGACTCAAGACCTTTATAAGTATCATTAGTTGTATCTTGATCTTGTTTTAAATGTGCATATACATATATTTTTTCTAGTTTAGAACCTAATTCATCTTCTAAAGCTAATGCATGGTATAACTTTTCAGAGCTATCACCTAAATGACCTTTAAATTGTTCTTCCTTACCTAACTCTCCTTCTACTTCTTTAAAAGCTACTTCAAATGCTTCATCATTTTCAAATATAGTTGATAAATCCCATGTATATTCTGGATATTTACGTTCTTGTTCTTCTCTTGTTAATTGTTGACTCATAATATTTTGTAAACCTCCTATATAATTCCTTATATTTAATTTTCTCATTTCATGACTTTTTTTGCACGTTATTATATTTGAATTCATTATAAAATGATTTGAATTTATCAACAATTAATTGCGCAATTTCTTTCTTATTAAAATCATTTATATAAAATACGTTGAACTCAATTTTTGTAATGAATCTTTCTAAAGAATATCTACCTGTTTCCATTAAATAATAAAGTTGTAATTGCCAATATATGGGATGTGATTTTATATAAAGTTGTTCTGGGAAAATAATTCCAAAGTATTTACAAATATCACTTAACTGCAATCGCATATTATAAATCACGTTTAATGTAGGCTCTAATACAGAACGTTTAAGCTGACATTGCTTAATATAACGATTTATCTTTTTATTATTCAATTTAAATCGTTTTCTACTAAAAGTTCCTTGGCAATGATTCAATAAATCACTTACTGAAATTTCTCTTACATCTGCCAAAAATAACTTTCCCCCAAGGTAATAAATATTAAAATAGCAATATAATTTCAATTTCGCATTATCCCAAGTATAAAGCGTTCGATCATGATGATTGATAAATGCACGTTGATAATGAGTAAGTATTAAATATTTTGTCTTTATATTATATTTAGGATTTAAAATAATCCAATTCACTTTAAAATTACTTTCCAACAAACCATTTGTTCTTTTTAAAACAGTTGCTATAGTAATTTGAGAAAATTGAATTTCTATTACATCACTATCATTTATTACTATATCAGGATATTGATAGGCTTTTTTTATAAAACATTCAACATCTACTTTAAAATTTCTATCCCTAAAATGAGAGGCTATATATAATTTTAAGAAATGATGAGATTCACTCTCGGTTTTATTGCAATATGTCTGAGCTATACGAGCATGTGAAAAATGAGTGATTTTTTTAGTGCCTTGCTTTAAAATAACGCATTTTTTACAGTGAGGACAAAAGTATTTCCCCTCTTTAATGGCAAATCGAGCATCAATCAAATTATGAGATTGATCAAGCGCATATATCATTTTCTCACCTCATAATGTTACACGTTTAATGAGACATAATTACTTTTAAAATCGTAAAAATTTCATCTGTTTCAACAAAAAAACCTATCAAAGCAAAGGCTTGATAGGTTCTATCTATTATCAGATATTAATTTAAAAGTTTATTCTGTTGAACTTGGAAAATAACGGCGAACTTGTGTAGCAACATTATGACTCATGATAATTTTTGCATAGTCATTTAGGTAAAATTCTGTTTTATCCGTAGGATATGCGAATTCAAGTAATTGACTATAACTATCATTAATTGTTTCTTGATCCACTGTTGCATCAAAATGAATGGCATAATAATAAACATTGTTAAGACTGTATAATAAATCTTCGAATTCATCGGTCTTTGGATCATTGTGATAAGCAAAATCAATTACTTCTTCTAAATCATTGAATTTAACTATAACTGTGCGAACATCTTGTTGTTTATGCTCTTTATGACTTTGACCTTGTTCATTTGTTTTTTGTTGTTGTCTTTGTTCAAATAAGTCTTCTAAACTGTCATCTTGATCGAAGCTTTGTGATAATAAATCATTAACCTGATAATCAAGTTGATCATTTTCATCGTCATCTTCAGACATATTTACTAAATCTTCATTTTTAGATTTAGAAATTGTGACCTCTACACCTTTTTCAAAAGCATGTACTTGAATCCACAAAGGGCCTTCAACAACAAAATCTTCTTCTTCGTTGATTTCTTCCATCATATTCCAGAAAAATTCTTCCCCACGCTTACGATTCGTCCATAAATCTTCACGTTTAAATCCTCTGGCTTCAATATCACTATATGTTATAAATAATTTAACAGTAGTATCGTCAACTCGCTCTATTCTCATATCATCTCACTCCTTACAGTCGATGAATAGTACTCATTATTGTATTAGAATATATTAAAAATTACAATTCTTTTGTTTGATTAAATTTAACCTTTTTCTATCCGGTTACTTATATTAACATATACCCTGTCATAAACCAAAAAAACTGCACATCTTTCAAAGCAATTTTTCTTACCTCATTTATCAATTATCTCTTTATAAATATCGACTAAATCAATTTAATTGACTCACCCACAGGTCAATTTGTTATGGTACAAAAAGAAACCATAAAGTAACACGTATAAATGCTACTTTATGGTTTAGTCTGTTAATTTATATGGATTAATTAGTCAACCATACGTTGCGCTTCTTGCAATTGGAACGTACGCACTTTTCTAGGTAAAAAACGTCTGATTTCATCTTCGTTATATCCGACTTGTAAACGTTTGTCGTCTAAAATGATTGGACGACGTAATAAGCCAGGATTGTCTTGTATAATTGAATATAAGTCTTGAAGAGGTAATGCATCAATATCTACGTTTAACTTTTGATATGTTTTAGAACGTGTTGAAATGATTTCATCTGTTCCATCTTCAGTCATTTTTAAAATTTGTTTGATTTCGTCAATTGTTAAGTGTTCTGAAAAAATGTTACGCTCCGTATACGGAATGTCATGTTCTTGTAACCATGCTTTCGCTTTACGGCAAGATGTGCAACTTGGTGAAGTAAATAATGTTACCATACATCTCACTCTCCTATTTTTCATGAATAAAATTCATTTGATTTCATTATTTATATGATTAAGAAATACTAAGTATCTTCCTCTTCCTAACCTTACAATACATATTATACCCTTCCAACATTAAAATTAAATGAGAATTTCTTAATTATTTAAAATTTTTTTCAAAAATAAGCAATTCAAGATAAATTAATGCTAAAAATATTGATATATGATTAGTCTAACATAACTTACAAATGATGGAAATACTGTTATACTATACGTAATATGCATAAAATTAAATTTTAGAAAGTAGGCATCATAAAATGGAAACATTATTTTCAGGCATCCAACCAAGCGGAATTCCAACTCTTGGTAATTACATTGGTGCATTGAAACAATTTCGCGAAGTCCAAGATGATTACAATTGTTTCTTTTGCATCGTCGATCAACATGCGATTACAATGCCACAAGATCGTTTGAAATTACGTAAACAAACTAGACAACTTGCAGCAATATACTTAGCGGCAGGAATAGATCCCGAAAAATCCACATTATTTATTCAGTCCGAAGTTCCTGCACATGTTCAGGCTAGTTGGATGTTAACAACAATTTCTTCTATTGGCGAGTTAGAACGAATGACTCAATTTAAAGATAAATCAGCAAAACAATCCGAAGGTGTTCCTGCAGGATTATTAACATACCCACCACTCATGGCTGCTGATATTGTTATCTATAATACGAATATTGTTCCTGTAGGTGATGATCAAAAGCAACATCTAGAATTAACACGTAATTTAGTCGATCGTTTTAATTCACGATATAATGATATTTTAATTAAACCCGAAATTAGAATGCCTAAAGTAGGCGGTCGTGTTATGAGTTTGCAAGATCCTACTAAGAAAATGAGCAAAAGTGATGATAATCAAAAAAACTTTATTTCATTATTAGATGAGCCAAATGTAGCAGCTAAGAAAATCAAAAGTGCTGTAACTGACTCTGAAGGTATTATCAAATTCGATAGAGACAACAAACCAGGTATTTCGAATCTATTATCAATTTACTCAAGTTTAACTGATGAATCCATTGATTCTCTTGTAGAAAAATACAAAGAATCAAATTATGGTGTATTTAAAACGGATTTAGCAGAAATTGTTAAAGTATTTTTAACTAATTTCCAAGAGCAATACAATTATTACTTCAATTCAGATGAATTAGACGATATTCTTGATAACGGTCGCGACAAAGCTCAAAAAGTTTCATTCAAAACATTGAAAAAAATGGAAAAAGCAATGGGACTCGGTCGTAAGAGATAAAACCTATTTACAAAAACTGTCAACAAACAATTATGTTTGCTGACAGTTTTTTTATTATAAAAATGACCTAACCCATCTATCAAAGGTTAGGTCATTTGAGACAAATTATTTATCTTTCTTCTGTCCATTTTCTCTATCAATGGTTTTGTCTATCTTCACATGTTTCAATGATGTATCTCCACCAATTTGGTGATATATCAAACCTTTAACTTGTGGATTCGTTAAATGTGCTTCCCCTTTTTGATATACTGGTGCAACTGGTGCATCATTTAACATAAGTTCTTCTGCTTTTTTCATTGCAGCGTTTCGTTCTTCTGGTTTAGTCAATAGCTTACCATTAGCATCTTTCACCAACTTATCATATTCCTTGCTTCCCCATCCAGTATTATTAGATGCGTTACCAGTAGTCATGATACTTAAGTAAGTTAATGGATCCGGATAATCTGGACCCCAACCAGAAAGCGATGCTTCAAACGTTTCTGAATGTTCTTGGTCTACTCTTTGTTTAAAAGGTAGTTGTTTAATTTTTAAAGTTACGCCTGGTAAATTTTTCTCTACCTGAGATTTAATAAATTCTGCTGCAACTTTTTTATCTGCGCCATCATCGGTGTTCATAGTAAAAGTTATGTTTTTAACACCTAATTCTTTTTTAGCCTTTTCTAAGTGTGCTTTTGCTGCCTTAGGATTATATGTTAGTGGTGAATCTATTGATTCTGTGAAGTCTTTTCCATCAGGTGTTTTAGCCGTCATTTTAGATGTGAAACCATCCATACCAGTAGAACCATCATTTTTCACAGTGTTTACAAAACCATTTTTATCGATTGATTGTGATACTGCTAAACGTAAATTTTTGTTTTTAAATGCAGGTACATTGTTTTGATTCAATTTAATATAGAATGTACTTGCCAACAAACGTTTTTTTAATCCAGGGTTGTTTTTATATTTATTAACTTGATCAGCAGTAATTATTGTGTCATCTACAGAATTTGTATCAAATAGCGATGCCCCCGCTTGTTGGTCTTTTAAAACTTTATAGTTTATATGATCTAAGTGTACTGCTTTTTTATCCCAATAATCTTTATTCTTAGATAATTGAAGTTTATCTTCAACCTTCCAATCATTTAATTTAAATGGACCATTATAAACAGATTTTTGCGCTGTCGTACCATATTGCTCACCATACTGCTTCACTACTTTTTCATTTTGTGGCATAAAGGTCGCGAAGGCTAGCATTTCATTAATATAAGGTATAGGTTTTGTTAATTTTACTTGTAATGTATAATCGTCGATTGCTTTAACACCTAGTTGATTAATCTTTTTCTTACCCATATTTATTGCTTCAGCATTTTTAATATCATACATAATATAAGCATATTCTGATGCTGTTTTAGGGTCTAATACACGTCTCCATGCATATACAAAATCATGTGCAGTGACCGAGTCACCATTTGACCATTTTGCATTTTTACGTAACTTAATCGTTAATGTTTTTCCACCATCACTTTTCTTAGGCATAGCCTTGGCAACACCTGGTACAGCTTTATCATCTTTATTTAATGTGTATAAACCTTCATAAATTTGATTGTATAAATCAAAAGAAACGGTATCAGTTGCTAAGGCAGTATCAAGTGATGAAATATCTTGCGGTAAGACTTTTCTAAATACTTGTCCTTTATCGGAATAAACGCCATTCGCACTACTACAACCAGCAGTAACAACTGTTAAAGCTAATAACACTATAAATAATTTTATCCTCTTCATCAAAATCCCCCTTCCCCTTTAAACTATTGTCTGATTATATTGTTCTTTTAGATTTTCAGCTTCTTCTTCAGTCGTAAATACATAATGTTGATTTGTAATTTCATGTAATGTTCTGTGTTTATTATTATCAGCGTCTTCATTATAAACTGTTCTTTGTCGTACACGTTCACTTTCAGGATCTGGTTGTGGTACAGCTGAAAGTAGAGACTTCGTATAGGGATGCATAGGATGATTATATATTTCGTCAGCAGAACCTAATTCTACAATTTTCCCAAAATGCATCACCGCAATGCGATCTGAAATATACTTAACCATAGATAAATCATGGGCAATAAAAAGAAAAGTTATACCTTTTTCCTTTTGTAATTTCAGCAATAAATTAACTACTTGTGCTTGAATTGATACATCTAGTGCTGATATAGGTTCATCAGCAATAATAAATTCCGGTTCTACAGCAAGCGCTCTAGCAATACCAATACGTTGACGTTGTCCACCTGAGAATTCATGTGGATATCTATTAGCATGTTCTTTACTTAAACCTACTGTTTCTAATAAATCATATACACGTTTTTTACGATCTCTCGTACTGGTTGCAAGTTTATGTATATCTATGCCTTCTGCAACGATATCCATAACTTTTATCCTAGGGTTTAATGAAGCATATGGATCTTGAAAAATCATTTGCATTTTTTTATTAAACTTCAATGAATCCTTACGATTCTTAATCTTTTGTATATCAATACCTTCATACAAAATTTCACCGTCTGTAATATCATTTAATTTGATAATCGCTTTTCCAGTTGTTGATTTACCACAACCGGATTCACCAACTAAACCAAATGTTTCACCTTTAAAAACATCAAAGGAAATATTTTCTATTGCTCTTACTTCATTATGTTTACCTTCATTAAAGTATTGCTTTAAATTTTTAACTTGTAATAGGACTTCATTATTTGGCTTCATTAAACGACACCCTTTCTACTTGTTGAGGTTTGTCGAAATTATTAGGCATATTACGCAATCGTTTCCTAACCATTTCAGGTGGTTTAACATTAGGCGCACGGTCATCTAATAACCAAGATTTAACAAAATGTGTAGGTGACACTTGATACCATGGTGGAGGCGATTTAAAATCAATCTCCAATGCATATTTACTACGTTCAGCAAATGCATCACCTTTTGGTGGGTGTAATAAATCAGGTGGTGTCCCTGGAATTGCCAATAACTCTGTATCAGCACCAGTCGTTAAATCTGGCATTGATGATAATAACCCCCATGTATACGGATGTTTTGGATCATAGAATATTTCATCTACATCACCAGTTTCAACCATTTGGCCCCCATACATCACAGCCACTCTATCAGCTACATTTGCCACTACGCCTAAATCATGTGTAATAAAAATAATAGATGTGCTAATTTTATCTTGTAACCGCTTCATTAAATCTAATATTTGAGCTTGCATTGTCACATCAAGCGCCGTTGTAGGTTCATCAGCAATCAATACTTTTGGTTCACAAGCCAATGCAGTAGCGATTACGATTCTTTGTCTTTGTCCACCTGAAAATTGATGCGGGTATGCACTAAAACGTTTTTCAGCATTGGGTAAACCAACTAGATTTAAAATTTCGAGTGCTCTTTCTTTCGCCTTAGATTTACTATAATTTTTGTGCTTCATTAAAGGTTCCATCACTTGCTTGCCAATTTTCATCGTCGGATTTAAAGATGTCATTGGATCTTGGAATATCATAGAGATATCTCGACCTCTTAATTTAATTAATTCTTTTTCAGATTTTTTAGATAAATCTTCTCCCAAAAAATTTATTTCACCATGTTTGATGCGTCCTGACTCACCCTGGAATAACTTTGTAATTGCCTTAGTTGTCACGGATTTCCCTGATCCTGACTCACCAACAATTGCCAATGTTTCTCCTTTATTAAGGTAAAAATCTACACCTCTGACTGCTTGTACTTCCCCTGCGTCAATATCAAAGGAAACATGCAAATCATTAACTTCTAATACTCTTTCTGACATAATGTTGCCCCCTTTTTATCTACGCATTTTTGGATCAAATGCATCACGTAATCCATCACTAAATAGGTAGAAGAATAATATTAATAAACTTAATACAATTGCAGGAATAAATAATTCATGTGGGTGGATTAATAACATCGCACGGCCATCATTTACTAAAGATCCTAAGGAAGTTTTTGGTGCTGGTACACCAATTCCAATGAAACTTAAGAATGCTTCGAAGAATATTGCATTCGGCACAGTAAACATTGATGTAACTACGATAGGTCCTAATGTATTCGGCAAAATATGTTTGAATATCAATTTAAATTTTGAAGCACCTAACGTTCTTGATGCTAATACAAATTCCTGATTTTTTATTTTCAAGAATTCACCACGTACCACACGACTCATACCTATCCAACCGGTAATAGCCATCGCCAAAATAATTGTCCATATAGATGGTTCAAATATTAATACAAATAAAATAACAACGATTAAGTTAGGGATAGAGGCAACAATTTCAATTATCCGTTGCATGACATTATCAACTCTACCGCCGAAGAAACCAGATATCGCACCATAGACAACTCCGATAAAGATATCTAGCAATGCCGCTACAACACCTATAAATAACGAAACTTGTGCACCCTGCCAAGTTCTAGACCACAAGTCACGCCCTAATTGGTCTGTCCCAAACCAGTAATTATCCTTAGCTCCTGCCTCTTTATAAGCATTTTTACCATCGACACCTTCTCCGTCAAATGGTAAGAATGAGATTTTATCTAATACCGGTATTTTTGCAGGCAAATTACGTTCTTCAACGTTTTGTTCTGCATAATCATGTTTAGTAATCAAAGGACCCACCAAAGCAAGCATAACGATAATTATTAATCCAATCATTCCTACTACTGCAAGTTTGTTTCGTTTTAATTGTGTCCATGCATCTTGCCAAAAGTTTTTACTCTCTCTTTGTAACTCCGGTTCTTTTTCAATATCTTGTTTAGCTGCAACAAAGTCTGAAGAAGCAACTGCATCTGATGTATGAGTCATTACGGCATTCGAATAATCACCATTTAATTTTTCATCTCTTTTATCAGTCATTATTTCTTCCCTCCTTGCACACGAATACGTGGATCAATAACACCGTATAATATATCAACAAGGAATATAGAAATAATGAATAGTGTACTGAATAATATAGTAGTTGCCATTATTACTGGAAAATCATTTGTAGTGATCGACCTTACAAATTGGTCTCCTAGTCCTGGTACACCAAAAATATTCTCAATCGTTAATGTCCCTGTTAAGATACTTGCCAACATTGGTACGATAATCGTGATTACTGGTATTAATGCGTTACGTAAGGCATGACCAAATAATACACGCATCGTTGAATTCCCTTTGGCTCTTGCTAACAAGATATAATCTGAACTTAACACTTCTATCATTTCCGCTCTTATGTATCTTGTAACTGTTGCTAGAACAGCTGCCGAAAGTGCTAATGACGGTAATACTGCAGTATCTATGCCTTCCCAACCTGCTACTGGGAACCATTGTAATCTTACGGAAAATACATATTGTAACAATACAGCTAGTACAAATGATGGTACAGATACTGCAATTACTGAAATTACAGTGGCAGTATAATCAACCCAACTATTTTGCCGCACCGCAGCTATTACGCCCAATATAAGACCTAGAATAACGCCAATAACCATCGCTGTTAGTCCCATTTCAAGTGATGGAATTAGCCTTGGTTTTATCAATTCCCATACTGGTTGATTATCATATTGGAACGAATTCCCAAAGTCACCTGTAACGACATTTTTTAAATAATGTACATATTGTACAGGTACCGGATCATTCAAGCCGTATTTTTCATTCAAAATATGCTTTTGTTGCTCACTTAATTTTTCATCATTAAATGGTGAACCTGGCATTAATTTCATTAAGAAAAATGTTATCGATATAATAATAAATAACGATAAAATCATATATCCTAATCGTTTTAATACATATTTAAGCATAACTTATCCCCCTTTAATAACTAAATAAACATTTCTTTCTAAATTTTCAGAAATATTTAATAACTATTATATATTTACTTCATCTTTTAAGCAATATTGTTTTGCTTTACATTAATAAAGAAATTTTAAACAAAATAATTTATTAACTAATACATAGTTTGATATAAATGCATTTATAAATATAAACATTCATTTTTCAGTACTATTAAGTTACAATAAAATTAATATATAACGGAGGTATAAAAATGAAAAGTAAGCAAATATTTCTCACATGGTTACTATTAACACCTATCTTAACTTGCATTATTTGGCTTGTCGGCATACATAATTTAATTCATTTTATCAATATACTATTTTATATCTCTATCATTTTAACAATTATGTTATTTGCGATTATTGTTGTTCAAGAAGGTATATTAGATCCAACAAGTTATGGATTTCGAAGATTAAAGTATCAACTTTCCAATAAAAAGAAGCAACAAACCATGAATGAAGATGAATTTTTTAAACCAAATCGTATAAAAAGAGAACAATATTTTGTTACTTCATGGGTTATCAATGGTTTTATCATTAATTTAATATATTTAATAATTAGTATTATACTCGCTTTTACAATATAAAAAGAGGATGTATTCCCTAATGGATACATCCTCTTTTTATATTTATATGTTAATCATTAAATTTTTTGAAAATTAATACAGCATTATGACCACCAAAGCCTAAACTATTACTCATAGCATAATTAATTTCTAAATCAATTGCTTTGTTTGGAACGATATCAAGATCACATTCAGGGTCTGTATTATCAGCGTGAATCGTTGGTGCTACTTTACTATCTCTAATAGATAACGCTGAGAAAATAGCTTCTAATCCACCAGTTGCACCAAGTAAATGACCAGTCATAGATTTAGTTGAGCTCAACTTAAGAGATTTAGCAGATTCACCGAATGTATTTTTAATCGCTTGAATTTCAGTTAAATCTCCTACAGGTGTACTTGTACCATGTACATTGATGTATTGTACTTCACTTGGTTCAATACCTGCATCATCTAATGCGGCTTGCATCGCACGTCCGCCACCTTCACCTTCTGGCGCTGGTGCTGTAATATGATAAGCATCTCCTGAAGAACCATATCCTACTACTTCTGCATAAATTTCCGCGCCACGAGCTTGTGCTGACTCGAGTGATTCAAGTACTACGATACCTGCACCTTCTCCCATTACAAAACCATCTCTACCAGTTTGAAATGGACGACATGCAGTTTCTTTGTCATCATTTGTTGACAAAGCACGACTTGCGCTAAATCCAGCGACTGCCATATGTGCAATCGGAGCTTCAGAACCGCCAGTAATCATAGCATCTGCATCTCCACGCTGAATAATTTTATAAGCATCTCCAATAGAATTTGTACCAGTTGCACATGCTGTAACCGTTGCACCATTTGGACCTTTAGCACCTAAGTCTATAGATACTTGTCCTGTAGCCATATCAGCAATCAACATTGGAACAAAGAAAGGACTAACACGTCTTGGTCCACGCTCTAATAATTGTGAATGTGCAATTTCAAAAGTTTCCATTCCACCTATGCCAGATCCAATCCAAACACCAATTTGATTAGCATTATCTTCATTGATATCTAATTTGGCATCTTTGACAGCTTCACGAGCTGCAACAACAGCATATTGTGTAAATCTGTCCATACGACGTGCTTCTTTTTTATCCATATGGTCTTCTATATTAAAATCTTTTAATTCTCCAGCTAAATGAACATTGTAATCTTTAGTATCAATTCTAGTAATTGTATCGATACCATTTACTCCGTTTAACGCATTTTCCCAACTAGATTTTGCATCGTTGCCTAGAGGTGATAATGCGCCGACTCCTGTAATTACTACACGTTGTTCTTTGCTCATATTTTATCCTCCTATTTTCCCCATCTTAGCGTTACAGCACCCCAAGTAAGGCCGCCACCAAATCCAACCAACACTAAGACATCATCGTCTTTGATTTTTCCATTTTCTAATTCTTGAGCAATACTCAAAGGAATTGAAGCAGCAGATGTATTACCAAACTTATCTACTGATACACTCATTTTTTCTTTAGGGATTCCTAAACGTTCACGCGCAGATTCCATAATACGAATATTCGCTTGATGCGGAACAAACATATCTACATCTTCTGGTTGCAAGTTTGCCTTTGCAACGGCATTCGTTGAAGCTTCGCCCATAATTCTAACAGCAAATTTAAATACTTCACGACCGTTCATAAAGATTTTGCCATTTTCTGGATTTAAATATAAATATTTACCACCTGAACCATCTGAACCAAGTTCATAACTTAAAATACCTCGGCCTTCAGATACTTCACCGATTACAGCAGCACCAGCACCATCACCAAATAAAATTGCTGTCGAACGATCTGTTAAATCAGTTATTTTTGATAATTTATCGACTCCGACAACTAATATATTCTTATAATCACCAGATTGAACAAATTGTTTTGCATTAATCATTGAATACATAAATCCACTACAAGCAGCTAATTGATCCATTGAAGCAACTTTTCCAGTACCTAATTTTTCTTGTAACATATTAGCTACTGTTGGGAATGGGTAATCCCCAGTTGATGTTGCAACTAAAATCATATCAATATCAGTTGCTTCAATTCCAGCATCTTCTATTGCTTTTAAACTCGCTTGATAAGCTAAATCTGAAGTTTCTTCTTCTTCGCTAGCCCATCTTCTCTCTTTAATTCCTGTCATTTTTGAAATCCATTCATCGGATGTTTCTAAAAATGTTTCAAAATAGGCATTATCTACTACATTTTCTGGAGCATATGCACCGAAACCTTTAATACCCACGTTCATAGTGAACACCTTCTTAATTTTAAATTTAATACCAGGTATTAATTTAACATAATACACATTTCAAATACAAGAACTATGACTAATATGTAGGTGAAATACCTATTTTATTATAAATTAAAGATTTTCTTTGTACAATGCAAACAAATATATTCTACTTAATAATACTATACAAATAGCGCTTTCTTATTTATAATGTAACTATATATATTAAATTGGAGGCATTACATAATGAAATACCTCGCAGTGTTATTTTGGGCTATTCTCTTATTAGAAATGGTTAATTTTGTATTAAATAGTTTAGACGGTGGCGGTTCATTGAACCTTATTACACCATTAATCGCAGCAGTAGTATTTACAATTGTTGTTGTACTTTTTGATTTAGTAATCAAACCTAAATCAAATCAATCTAAAGAATCGTAAATCTTTTTTTGACAAGTCAGTTGATGGCTTGTCTTTTTAATGCGCATTTTTAAATTCTAACGTCATATTAATTGATTAAATCTATGCATTAATAAAGCCCTTAAATAAATCCGACCGGATTTATTTAAGGGCTTTTATATTTAAATTATTTTTTATCCTTTTATATTATCATTTCAATAGTTAAACAATATAGGATGACTTCACTTTAATATTGATGGTTATTCAAGTGTTTGTGGTTTATGTTCTTCAAATGTTAAACCATCATCAGATAGATCTATTGAAATTGTTGTGCCTTCAGGGAAATTTTCTCTAATCATTTTTCGTGCCAATGGTGTTTCAATTTGACGCTGAACGAATCGTTTCAATGGTCTAGCGCCAAATTGTGGTTCATATGCTTCTTCACCTAACCATTGTTTTGCTGCATCTGATACTTCTATAGAAATGCGTTGTTCCATCAAACGAATATTTAAGTGCGTCAGTATTTTATCTACAATTAAACTCATATCGTTAATTGTTAATGGTTTAAACAATACAATATCATCCATACGATTGATAATTTCAGGTTTAAAGTATTGATTTAAATTATTCATTACCGCTTTCTCTGTGTTTTCAGTAATCACACCTGCATCTTTTACATTTTCAAGTAAAATTTGTGAGCCAATATTACTTGTCATAATAATAATTGTATTTTTAAAGTCTACTTCTCTACCTTTAGAATCTGTTAAACGTCCTTCTTCTAAAATTTGTAACAATACATTAAATACATCACTATGTGCTTTTTCAATTTCATCTAATAAAATGACTGAATATGGATTACGTCTAACTGCTTCCGTCAATTGACCACCTTCATCATGTCCAACATAACCTGGAGGAGCCCCAATTAATCTAGAAACCGAATGTTTCTCCATATATTCACTCATATCAATTCGAATCATATGTTTCTCTGAGTCAAATAAAGTAGAAGCTAATGACTTAGCTAGTTCTGTTTTACCAACACCGGTAGGTCCTAAGAATAAAAAGCTTCCAATTGGTCTATTTGGATCTTTAATTCCAGCTCTAGCTCTTACAACAGCATCAGCAACTAAATCTACTGCTTTATCTTGACCCACGACACGTTCATGTAAAATATCTGCCAAGTTTAAAAGCTTTTCTCGTTCTGTCTCAACTAATTTTGAAACAGGTATTCCAGTCCATGAACTAACGATATCTCCAATTTCTTCATCTGTTACAATTTCTCTAATTATGCGATCAGAGTCACTATTTTGTTCATATTGAAACGCAGCTTCCATCTCTTCAAGTTCTTTTTCAAGTTCAGGTATTTTACCATGTTGTAATTCTGCCGCTTTTTCTAAGTTGTAATTATTTTCTGCGTCTTCTAAAGCTTTTCGACTTTCATCTAATTCAGTACGCTTTTCCTGTAATTTTGCGATTTTACCTTTTTCTTCCTCCACACGAGATTGTATAGCATTTTGTTTTTCTTTTTCATTTGAAAGTTCTTCTTGTAACTCTTGAAGTCTTTGTTTACTCGCATTGTCAGATTCATTTTTTAAAGCAGATTCTTCAATTTCCAATTGCATTACTCTTCTATTTACTTGATCCAATTCAGTTGGATTTGATCCCATTTCTGTTCTTATAGTGGCACAAGCTTGGTCTACTAAATCAATCGCTTTATCGGGTAAAAATCTGTCTGTAATATAGCGATTTGATAATTCTGCCGCTGCTACAAGTGCTCTATCTTGAATTCTAACTCCATGATAAACTTCATATCGCTCTTTTAAACCACGTAATATAGAAATCGTATCCTCTACATCTGGTTCGGAAACATTTACTTTTTGGAAACGTCTTTCTAATGCAGAATCTTTTTCAATATATTCTCTATATTCGTTTAGAGTAGTTGCCCCAATACAATGTAACTCACCACGTGCTAACATTGGTTTCAACATATTTCCTGCATCCATTGCACCTTCTGTCTTACCTGCACCTACCAACATATGAATTTCATCGATAAATAATATAATTTTACCATCTGAGTCTTTAACTTCTTTTAATACTGCTTTCAAACGTTCTTCGAATTCACCGCGATACTTTGCCCCTGCAACTAATGCGCTGAGGTCAAGTTCAAAAATTGTTTTATCAAGCAGTGATTCAGGAACATCTTTTTTCACAATTCTCTGTGCTAGTCCTTCTACAATTGCAGTTTTCCCTACACCAGGTTCCCCAATTAAAACAGGATTATTCTTTGTTTTTCTACTTAAAATACGAATAGCATTTCGAATTTCTTCATCTCGACCTATAACAGGGTCCATGTTACCTTGACGTACTTCCTCTACTAAGTCACGTCCATACTTTTCTAATGCTTCATAATTCACTTCAGGATTTTGCGATGTCACATGATTTCCTCCTCTTATTTTCTTTATTATTTCAGTAATAACTTCTTTTTTATTGTCTACAAATTGTTGAGTAGTTGTATCTATTTCAATTGCTGCCAATATCAAATGTTCCATTGATATATATTCATCTTCGTATAATTTCATATAAGATTCAGCTTTGTTAAATAATTCATTAGTTTTTGCACTTAAATATTGCCCATATTGTATGTTGTCACCTTGGACTGTGGGATATTGCTTTAATTTTTTTTGAAAAGCGTCTTGGAGCGCTTTTGTATCTATATTTGCACGTTCAAAAACGCTATTAAATAAACTTTCATCTTCGCTTAATGCGGCAGATAATACAGCTTCAATTTCAATATTTTGTTGCTCATTTGATTTAGCTAATTCCATAGCATTTTGTATAGTTGATTGTAATTTATAGGTCATTTGATTTATATCCAATATAATTCACCTCATCATTCAGAGTTTGATCAAGCAAAGTAAATTTGACTTTGACTTTCTTTGACCTTAATTTAATTATAGTCCCTCTTCAAACCATTTTCAAGCGTTAACACTTAAATTTATCGTGTTTTTTAACCATAATAAAATTTAATACATGTCATGCTACATATGAGATTCTATCTAGTTTTGTAACTGAAGTTATATCCTAAAAACCTAGTGGCGATTCTTTTATTTATATTTCCAACCTTATAATAGTTAAACCATTGTTCAATTAAATAATGTCTTTTTTCACAACTCAACCATTTTTATATATCAAATTCTATTAAAATAGCAAAGTATAACTACAGATTAGAAAATTTATTTTTACAAAATACAAAAATGGTGACTACTTAACATACAAATATGATAAGTAGTCACCAAGGCTCAGTCTATTCGATTTTGTTTCAATTACTTTGTTATTTGTTTAATGATTTCATCCGTCAGAGCATTAACACCAGAAGGTTGTAAATGAATTCCATCAGGCGCAAAGTATTCTGTATGTCCTTTGGAACGTTTATACCAATCTACAACATTTACATTTTTATGCTTTTTACTGGCTTCTGAAATAAGATTATTCACATGTTTTTCATAACCTCTTGGTACTCTAGTATTAACAAGATATACTTCCGCTTTATTAAAATGATTAATCAATTCATCTAATTGCGCTTTTGAAAAATCACCATTTGTACCTAATTCTAAAACAACTTTATTTCCTGGTTTATTGAACTTTTCATACTTTTGTTCTATTAACGGAACCGCTTCATATAAATTCCTACCTACCTTGCCATCAATTTCAGCATTAGGTATTTTTTTGGTAAATTGTTCACCAATATCTACCATTACAGAATCACCAATCATTAATGGTTTAATTGATTTGTCAATTTTATTTGTGTTTTTAGTTTCTGAATCTTTCTTCTGTTGTTTATGATTATTTTTGTTACTATCTTGCGTCTTGTCATTTGCTTTATGAGAAGTAAACGATGTTTGTTTGTGTTGATTAGTATTTTTTCCTAATTGATCAAATGCACCTGCAAAAATAAAAATAGTTGGAATTAAAATTACAAATAACGCTACCGTTCTTACAAACGAAACTTTTTTAAAGCGATTGAGTGAAAATGCTTTAAAACTATATTTTCTAAATGGTGTTTCAATATATCTATAAGATAATTCTGCAAAAATACATGTAATCACAATGTCTATCAGATAAACAAATGCTGGTATTTGACCAGCCACATAATAAGAATGAATAAAACTTATTACAGGAAAATGCCATAAATATAAACTATACGAACGTTTGCCAATAAATACTAGTACAGGGTTACCAACCATTTTTGCAAAATATGCTGTTGGATGTACTACACTCAATATCACAAAAAGTGTTAGTACTGATATCAAATAAAATCCACCATTATAAATCCAATCACTCGTGTCATCTACAAATATGAATAAAGCGATTATTCCTAAAGAAGCTACAATACCTACACAGTCAATCGTATGTTTTAATGGTTTAGGTGGATTTACTTTCAATTTAAAAGGTGGCCATATAAATGCTAACAACACACCTAATAATAATGTTTGGAGCCTTGTATCTGTTCCAAAATACACTCTTGAATGTTCCATATGTGGTTGTGAAATAAGAACCATACATAATAATGAAATTAATGAAACAACTAAAAAGATAAGCGACACATTTCTATATTTTTTTACAGTGAATAATAAGATTGATAATATAACTGGAAACACTATGTAAAACTGTTCTTCTATTGCTAAAGACCAAAGATGTTTTAAAGGCATAAAGGCAAACTGTTCAAAATAGTTAACATCTGTGATGATATACCACCAATTTGACACGTAAAAGATAGCCGCAAATGCATCGTGTTTTATATTAACAATCTGATCAGGTTTTAATATGAGTGTCATCATTGATACAACACCAACAAGAACAAGCATAGCAGGCACTAACCTTTTCAATCTACGTAACCAAAACTGCTTTAAATCAATACGTCCAGTTTCTTCAAACTCTTTTAATAAAAGACTTGTTATTAAATAACCAGATATAACAAAGAAAGTATCAACACCTAAAAAACCACCAGTTAGCCATTGTTTATTTAAGTGATAAATAATTATTGCTATTACCGCAATTGCCCTCAAACCATCTAGACCTGGCATATAGCGTGTATGACGGTACTTTGTCGTTTCCAAATTTGAATCTCTATTCATTTTAAATCAAACCTTCATACTAAATTTTAAAGTTATTCATGCATATTTCATCCATTTTACTAAGTTATTGTAATACTTTTGTAATACAACTGCAATTATTTTAATAATTTTGCACGATAATAATAATAAATATTATTGTAGCTATGATTTGTATTTTATTACCTAAATTAACAATTCATTCCACATATTTTCCCTTAAAATTACCTTTTAATGATTTTAAATAAAGAAGATTATTCATAGAAGCATTACCAATTTATATTAAAAAAGACTAGTTAACACAACTTTAAAAAGTCTAAGGTGTGTTAACTAGTCTTCATTTATTCATATTCGATTTAGCCAATTCCTAAAGCAATCTTGGCATAACGAGACATCATATCTTTATCCCATGGTGGACTCCAAACGATATTAACTTCAGTATCTGAAATCTCAGGTATTTCTGCTAATACCATTTTTACTTGGTTCATAATTTGCGGTCCAAGCGGACAACCCATTGAGGTTAAAGTCATTTCAACTGTACATAAACCTTCGTCATCAACGTCTACATTATATACTAAACCTAAGTTTACAATATCAATTCCTAACTCAGGGTCAATTACCATTTCTAGTGCATTTAATATGCTATCTTTTAATCCTTCATCCATTCGACTCACCTCTTCATTAATAATGATATTAACAATATATCAAATATCTTACAAAACGCCAATAAAATGCTATGATATTCATACACTAATAATTATAACTTAAGGAGATTTTAATGAAACCTTTTTTAATATGTTTAGACTTAGACGGCACACTGTTAAACGATGATAAAGAAATATCATCCTATACAAAAGAAGTTTTAAATACATTACAAGCTCAAGGTCACAAACTTATGATTGCAACTGGTCGTCCATATAGAGCTAGTCAAATTTACTACCACGAACTTAATCTGGATACACCTGTTGTTAATTTTAATGGTGCATTTGTACATCATCCAAAAGACAACCAATTTAAAACGATTCATGAGGTATTAGATTTAGAATTATCAAAAAATATAATCAAGTCACTTAATGATTATGGCGTTTCAAATATAATAGCTGAAATTAAAGACTATGTTTTTATAAATAATTTTGATCAAAAATTATTTGATGGATTTTCTATGGGGACGCCTAAAGTGGAAACTGGTGACTTGTTAGCATCATTAACTGAGTCTCCTACTTCAATCCTTGTAGAAGCAGAAGAAGTGATGATACCACGTGTAAAACAAATGCTAACACGCTTTTATGCTGAAAATATTGAACATCGTCGTTGGGGATCGCCATTCCCAGTCATCGAAATTGTTAAGCAAGGTATTAGTAAAGCTAGAGGTATCGATTACGTTAAGACTCACTTAGGTATTGAACGTAATCAAATTATTGCTTTTGGTGATGAAGACAATGATTTAGAAATGATAAAATATGCCAAACATGGTATTGCAATGGAAAATGGCTTAGATGAATTAAAACATGTGGCCAATGACATCACATATTCTAATAACGAAGATGGTATCGGTAGATATCTAAACCAATTTTTCGAATTAAACATACCTTATGAAACGTCTATTAAATCTAAAATATAAACATTATAAGCTTTAATAGGAGGTAGATTAATGTGACTAAAATAGTAGTCGTAGGTGCTGTAGCAGGTGGAGCGACTGTCGCTAGCCAAATTAGAAGATTAGATCAAGATAGTGAAATTGTTGTATTTGAAAAGGATCGAGATATGAGTTTTGCAAATTGTGCATTACCATATTATATCGGCAATGTTGTTAATTCAAGAGACCATGTATTAGAAGCAACACCAGAGCAATTTTACAGCAAGAAACATATAACAGTTAAAACCTATCATGAAGTAACGGCTATAGATGATGCTAATAGTAAAGTGATTGTCTATGACAAAAAAGCTGAACAATCATACACTGTTGATTATGACAAACTTATATTAAGTCCTGGTTGCAGTGCTAACAATCTTAATTTAAACAGTCCAATTTCGTTTACTCTAAGAAATATGGAAGACACAGATGCTATTTATCAATTTATTGAACAAAATCATGTTCAAAAAGCTTTAGTTATAGGCGCTGGTTATATCAGTTTAGAAGTAGTAGATAATCTATATGAACGTAATATTGATACGACACTTATACATCGTTCTGAACACATCAATAAATTAATGGATGCCGATATGAATCAACCTATACTAGATGAAATGGATAAACGCAATATTACTTATCATTTAAATGAATCAGTTACAAAAGTAATTGGCAATGAAGTATATTTTAAATCCGGAAGAATAGAACAATTCGATTTAATCATTGAAGGTGTTGGCGTAAAACCAAATTCATCATTCATGAAATCATCACAACTAAACTTAGATGAACATGGTTATATTCCAGTTAATGATAAGTTTGAAACAAATATTCCTAATATTTATGCCTTAGGAGATATTATTACTTCTCACTACCGTCATGTCGATTTACCTGCACACGTACCTTTAGCTTGGGGTGCACATAGAGGTGCTAGTATCATTGCAGAACAAATTGCTGGGAATCCTAATATTCGATTTAAAGGGTATTTAGGTTCAAATATTGTTAAATTTTTTGATTATACATTTGCTAGTGTCGGTGTTTCTCCTAAAGAATTAGAACATTTTGATTATAAATCGGTTGAACTCAATCAATATGACCATGCCGGTTATTATCCTAATAAAAACAAAATACATTTACGTGTTTATTTCGATGTAAGTAATAGACGTATAATTAGAGCTGCAGCTGTAGGAAAAAGCGGTGTTGATAAACGTATAGATATTTTATCAATGGCAATGATGCATCACTCAACAATTGATGATCTTACTGATTTTGAAGTTGCATATGCCCCACCATATAGTAGACCCAAAGATATAATCAATATGATTGGATATAAAGCACGTAATCTATAATCTTTATATTTGCCGTTATACAGTAATCAATAATATAACAGTTATTTGTAAAACATTTATGATTGATAAAGCTCGAAGAAAAAATAATTAAAAATTGGCATTAATTCTATTGATATAAAAGTACTTGTAAATATAGACTTATACCATTGCTTGAAGAAACAAAATTTGATATCTTATGCTAATTTTAAAAATATACCGTAAATAATAAAAAAGTACGCATTCGTTCGACTGAAATTTAAACGAATGCGTACTTTTTTAATTTTATTGTTTTAATTAATTATGCTATTACAATGCATAATTAACACTTTCAAACTTACAATCCAAACATTTTAGTAATTGGACCTTGTGGTAATATAACACCGATAACCATTGTTATGATAATTAACACAATTGTCGTCCACATCATACCATGACTTGGTTGCCCTTTTTTTCGTTTAGCAATCGTTACTTCCATTAAAGCTACAACAGCTACGCCACATAGCATTTTCAATGTAAGTAGCATATGCCCACCTGCATTATTTGAACCAAATGCTTGTATCCAAATCCAAAATCCTGAAATTAAGACGAAAATCATTATTAATCTTAAAAACATATGAATAGATTTAAAATAAGGCGTTGGTCCTTGCTTCTCAGAAAAATTAAAATATGCCGCAAGAAATAAAATGATTGCAAGTACCCACGACGTAATATGAATATGTAACATAAAAATCCCCCCACTTGTGATTTAAATTAATTCATATAATTCAATAATGAATTTTTTGTATTTAACATATTGCATAAAATGTGCAGTATATTTAAAAATATACTATCTATATAATACGCAATACGCTTTTATATTTCAAAAGTTATTTTTACCATTTTTATTTTAGTAACTATCCACTAAAGACCACAAGCAACATAACTAAACCGGACTGATAAATTAACAGTCCGGCTAATATATTTATTTTGATATAAAGTTTGTCAGTGTACCAATATTATCAATTGTCACTTTGATTTCATCACCTGGTTGTAAAAACTTCGGTGGATTCAAACCTGCACCAACACCAGCTGGCGTACCTGTAGCAATGATATCACCAGGATGTAGCGCTACAAATTTAGAAATCTCTTCAATTAATTCATCAATTTTTAAAATCATTTGTCCAGTGTTACCGTCTTGACGTATTTCATTGTTAACTTTAGTCACGATGTTTACATCTTCTGGAGTTGGTAACTCATCTTTCGTTACGATGTATGGACCAATCGGGCATCCACCTGTTAAACTCTTAGATAAAAACGCTTGGTCTTGAGCATTTTGTGCTTTACGGTCTGTAATATCATTGATAATTGTATAGCCATATACATAATCTAATGCTAAACCTTTAGGTATTTTCTCACCAGATTTACCAATTACTATACCTAGTTCGCCTTCATAATCTAATTGATCTGTAATATCTTGATGATTTGGTATTGTACTATTATCACCAGTTAATGAAGACGCCGCTTTAGTAAACACATACAAGCGTTGAACTTCATGATTTAACTCATTTGCATGTTCCTGATAATTACGTCCAAATGCAATAACATTATTTGTTGGTGTAACTGGAGGTAAAAATTCTATATCAGAAAATTTAACTTTATATGAATCAGCATTTCCACTATCTTCCGCTGCCACTACGGCTTTACGTACTTGTTCTTGGAAATCTACGACTTGATTTTGTTGTAAGCCGTTTAATAATGTTTTGGGATGAAACTCTCCTTCAGCAAAATCAGCAAAGACTTTCTTTAAATCCCATGCCGCCTCTTCACGCTTTACTTTCACACCATAAGATGTCTGTTCTTCATGTCTGAATGATAGGAATTTCATTCAATATCAGCTCCTCATCTTTATCTTATTACATATTATAACTATATTTACGTCTTAATAACAAATAAATACCCAGTATTAATAAAAAAAATCCACAAAGTAACACTTAATTATTTTTAATTTAAGTATGTCACCTTTCTCCATAGCCATTCTATTGGTCCCTGGTTAAAGCGTTTTAAATATATATAAGAAATAATTAACTGTATAGCATATACAACTATAACAAGAATATAGGACTGATATAGATATAATTTATAATATAAACCGAGACCAAAACCCATGTATATCAACGTAAATATGATACTTTGACCTAAATACACTGATAGACTCACTCTACCTGGATATTTAAATATTTTTAACAATCTACTGATTTTTCGATATTGACATAAGACAATAAACAATATGATATAGCCAGTAGCAACTAGTGGTCCACCAACCATCGAACTTACATTACTATAAGCATTATTACCATAATCAATGACATGTGGTAGTTTCACGATATAGCCGAATCCCATGAATAGTACTGAAAATTTAATTGCACGTTGTTTATTTCGTTGAACAAATCTTATTAAATCAATTTTTTGTGCCGCTATGCCAAGTAAGACATATGGTAAAAATTCAAAATAAGCAGAAGTAGTAACCACATCTAAGATACGATATGTTTCATCAATTAAATTTATATTTAAAAAGGAAGCATAGTCTCCCTCTTGATTAATTCTAATCAACTTATCCAAAGGTAAACCTGTAAAATTATTACCCCCATACCTATGAGTAAACCAAGCTAATAACGAAAAAGGAATTACTATTAAAATGAGTTTTAAAACGAACATTATAATCGCAAATGTAACTAATTTTCTTGGCTGCCATTTTATAAATAATACAGCAAGCATGCCAGTAAATGCATAACCAAACAAGATATCCCCTGAAAATATAAATATTCCATGTATCAATCCCAAAAACATGAGAAATACTAATCTTCGGTAAATAAATGAATAGTAATTCATTCCTTTTATTTGGCTATTTTCATACATTATCGCTAATCCATATCCAAATAAAAAAGTAAATATAGGGTAAAATGAACTAATAATCAAAAGTGTAACGAAACGTAAAATCCATTCATCAATACTGTTATGAATAATATCTGGTAAAAAAGCTTGATCATATGGCATACTGAAACTTAATATATTCATCAATATAATTCCAAATAAACTAAATCCTCTTAATGCGTCTAATTCAAACAATCTTTTACTTGGTGTCAATGACTGATGCTCCTTTGATTTATTATCATTAATCAATTGAAAGTTGACCAAATTTAAAGAAATATAAATAGCCTTTTACGTTAGTATTCAAAATTGTTTCTAATGTATTTCGATAATACGCCATTTGTATTTTATACCGTGTTTTTAATTGTTCTCCAATTTCTTCATCAGACATATTACGACGTCTGTTAAAAGCATCCGTCTTATAGTCAACAAAATAATACTGACCATCTTTTTCAAAAATCAAATCAATCATACCTTGAATAATTGACGCGTCTTCATCCGTTTTTTGCTCGTGGTCTACTTCACGTTGATTAACAACAAATGGCAATTCTCTATAAATAACATCACTGTTAGTAATCATTTCATATAAATCACTATTTATAAATTGCATGATATCATCAATTCTAATATCTTGTTTCGCATCTTCTTGAATAATATTTTTTTCAATTAAACGATCAATATAGTCATTTAATTCTGTTTCATCTAAGCGATTTTGTTTAAAAGGTAGATGTTGCATAACAGTATGCATCAATGTACCAATCTCATTAGCTTTTCTGTTTTTCTTTTGACTTAAAAATGCTGGCCTTTCGTATGATAATGAGCCTATTTTATACTGTCTGACCCTATCATAATTTGTATCAGTTTGTTCTGTTTCTAACTGACGCTTTAATTCTGATACAGACTGCTTTGATGGTTTATGAATCGCGTTTGGATGAGCATATTCATGCGTTAATTGTTTTTTAATTTGGTTTTGTAGACCAGTAAAATCCGCTTGCATTTGATATATATCAGTTACAGTTCTTTCTTCACTTTCATCTTTTATAGTTTCAGATGCTACATCTTCGTAAAATGCTATATTCAATTGCACATGAGGCTTCATTGCTTCATCTACTTCATCAATATTTGCTTCAAAACGTAAATCTTTAGGCAAAGAAGATGATTGATATTTTGACAATATCGGATAAATGAGATCGATTGGTCGTTGTGCCGTAATACGATAACTCACCGGTAAATGTGAACCAGAAACAGATACTTGCTCAAACTGTTTGATTTCTTTTTCATCTTTCACTCGCCCGATTAAATATAATTGTTCTTTTGCACGAGTTAGAGCGACATATATTAAACGCATTTCTTCTGAAATCATTTCCTTTTCAGCAATCGCTTTAAATGTTACAGATGATAGTGATGGATAAGCAATATGTTCTTTTACATCATAGTAATTCATTCCCAAACCATAGGATTGGTTTAATATTGTAGATTTTTGTAAGTCTTTACGTGTAAACCTTCGTGAAAGACCAGAATATATAACAAATGGAAACTCCAAACCTTTACTACTGTGAATTGTCATCATTCTTACTACATCATCATTTGGTCCTATTACATTTTCCTCACCAAAATCTTTGCCTCTGTCTATAAGTTCATCAATAAATCGTATAAATTGATACAAACCACGGAAACTTGAATTTTCAAATTCTACCGCTTTATTGAATAAGCCATGTAGGTTTGCTCTTCGACCTTTACCGCCTATCATGCCACTAAAATATTGGATAACGTAATGGTCATTATAAAATTTATCAATAAGTTGATATACAGGTTGATGCTGACTATATACTTGATACATTTTTAAATCGTTTAAAAATGTATTTAATTTACTAGCTAATATATCATCCACGTTATCACTTAATAAATAATGTTGAATTGATTGATAAAAGTAATCGTCATTTGGACGTTCAATTCGAATTTGTGCTAACTCATCTTCTGTAAATTGATAAATTACTGATCGCATTAATCCAACTAAGTAAATATCTTGCAAAGGATTATCTACAGTTCTTAAAAAAGATAATATAAGCTGTACTTCTGATTGTTCGAAATAACCTTCCTTGCTATTCACATGAAATGGTATATTATGATCTTTAAAAGCTTGTTGTATCTTTCGTGCTTGACCATAAGAACGCTCTAATATCACTATATCTTTATAGTTTGGTTTTCTATAACGTTCCGTTTTCATATCATATATTTCTTCTTTTTCCATAATATGTTGTACTTGTTGTACAATATATTCTGCTTCTTGTTCTGAACTATTTAATTCTGAATTTTTATCTTCTACTAACATATTTAATTGAATTTGTTTCAATGTTTCATCATACGGCGCACCATAGTATAGTTGTGCTGCCTCATCATAAATAATTTCCCCAACTTCTTCATCCATCATATGTTTAAATAAATAATTCGTCGTCGATAATATTTCTTTTCGTGAACGAAAATTTTGAGATAAATCAATACGTAATCCCAATTCTGATCCGTCTACTGTAAATCGATTATATTTACTAATAAATAGACTAGGATCCGCCTGTCTAAATTTATATATTGATTGTTTAACATCTCCAACCATAAATAAATTTCCGTCTGATTCGCTGCCACGTTTAATACAAGAAATAATTTTTTCCTGTACCCTGTTAGTATCTTGATATTCGTCCACAAGAATTTCTTCAAACTGCTCACGATACATAAGTGCAATTTCTGATGGCTCTCCATCCTCATTTGTTAGTATTTTTAGTGCGAAATGTTCATAATCTGAAAAATCAAGTAAATTTCTACTTCGCTTTTTAGCATTAAATTGTTCTATCACATCTGCCGTAATTTCAGCCAAATATGCTACTCTCGGTGCTAATTGTTGCATATCATGCATTAAATCATCTGCTGTTCTTGTAAAATAGTCCAATTTCACTTTTGAAACTAATGACTTATATTGATCATAATGTCTTTTACCGTCATCATAAGCTTCAATCATCATTTCATTAGCTTCTTTAATTTTTTTGTTTTTTGCAGGAAAGCGTGCTTCAAATTGATGATTACTGATTACTTCTGTGTTTAACACTCCGCCTTCCATTGCTGTAGCCATGAACTTACGTTCTCTTTCAATAATATCTATTTGCTTCTCCACTTCATCTAACATTGCAAATAAATCATAGCTTTTATTTAAGGCCTCTAATGCTGATTTCATAAAAATCATAGCTATGTCGTTTAACAGTTCTAACAATCCTTTTTGTTCTGATTCATTATCATATGGTATAGATATATTTTGTAACCATTCAAATGGATTTGGATTTGCCACACTGAAAAAATACATATCTTTAATCGTTGAACGAAGTTGATCATCATTTCTATCTGAAGATAGTTGTTCAGTTAAATCAACAAAATGAGGATTCAAAATGTCATAATGTTGTTCTAATACTTCATCAATAGTTTGTTCAAGCAATAAAATATTTTCCGCTTCATTACTCGTTCTAAAATTCGGATCAATATCTAACACATCATAATGATTTTGTATTAACTTTAGACAAAAACTATGTAAAGTTGAAATTTGAGCTTGATGTATTTTAATTCTTTGATTTTTTAAATGCGCATTGTTCGGGTCGTCTGTTGATGCCTCTTGAATACGTTGATCTACACGTTGTTTCATTTCTCTAGCACTGGCATTTGTAAATGTCACTACAAGTAGTTTATCAACGTCAATTTCATCATTCAAAATACGTTGAATGATCCGTTCTACTAATACTGCTGTCTTTCCCGAACCAGCAGCTGCAGCAACTAGTATATCTTGACCTTTAGCATATATACTTTTCCATTGATTATCAGTCCAACGCGTACCGTCTGGTTTTATTGGTATTGAATTCATTCAAACTCACCTTCTTCTATTTCAACATTTTGCACTGCTTCTAGTGGATTAATCGTTTCATCAACTGTTCTATAACGTTTACTGTCAATCATGCCATCAACATGACAAACAGACTTATAATTACAAAATTCACAAGGCAATGTTTGATTATATTTTAATGGTGCAACTTCTGTGTGACCATCCATAATATCAGTTGCAGTCTTTATAAAATTCTCTTTATTATGCTTAATTAATTTATAAATAGTTTCCGAATCTGCAACTTTACTATTACTTTTAAAACCACCATCTTTTTTCATAGCCACTGGTATAATATCTGAAGTATAGTTTGGTTCTATTCTATTATCAAAAGCCTCTATTACAGAAGTATCATTATTAACTAAACCACTCAATTTAAATGAATTAATAAATTTTTCGTTTCTCTTTTCCTCATCTAATTCGTTCCACGCAAGTTGTAATCTTGGCTCGTGTACATGAAAGTATAAAAGACCACCTGGCTGCGTCGTTTGATTCAATCCTAAACGTTGTTTGTTTTGTAATACAATATCCATATATGTCATCATCTGCATTTGCATGCCATAATAAACCTTTGTTAAATCTAAGGTACCGCTATATTTAGATGATTTATAGTCAATGATATTCACATAACTTTCATCACCCTGATTATACGTATCTATACGATCTATTTGTCCTCTAATATTAATAGGTATTCCTTGTTGTGTGATTAATGGTTCTGCTTTTAAATCTTCAGGTTTGAGCGGTTTCTTTCTAAAACTTGCCTCAAAACGTTGTGGTTTAAATTGACTGTAGCTGCCTTGATATTTTAATGCAGTTAATGTTGTTTCAACGATTGCACCAATACGTTGTGATAAATAACGATAGTAAGCTGTCGAATTTAATAAATTAAATTGAACTTCTGGTAAAATTTCTGAAAGCGCATCGTGTGTTAGCGTTCTAATTTGATTTACATTTAAATTTTTAAAATCTCCATTAATTTTTTCAGATATAAGTTTAAGCACTTGATGGAAAATATCACCGAGATCAAAGTTTTCTAGTTTATATTTCGTTCGCTCATTTAATCTTAAACCGTGTGATGTAAAATGTTTAAACGGGCATGCTTGGTAACCTTCAAACCTAGATACACTCGCATTAATTTGCTTACCATACAATGCCTTTGCTTGCTGTCGATTTAATTGCACAGTTTCGTTATCAAAAGTTAGTGCCGAAACAAGATAATCCAATCCTTCATTTAATCGCGTATCATCTCTCATAACTTGATACGTATCTAACCATGTATCTGCAACTATCTCTTCATCTAACCAAGCTTTAAGT
The DNA here is from genome assembly GCF_022346615.1 of Staphylococcus sp. ACRSN. Classification (GTDB taxonomy): domain Bacteria; phylum Bacillota; class Bacilli; order Staphylococcales; family Staphylococcaceae; genus Staphylococcus. Next base: position 81,445 of record NZ_JAKRNS010000008.1, read on the forward strand.
GATTCGAATAATGCAATTTTAGTCTGATGTGGATGTTCCATTAATGTTAAAGGGTTCGCTTGATGTTGATGATGTACATTTGTAATTTCCAAATTACTATATAATTGTTGTATTTGATCTATAAAAGGACTACGCTCTTTTTGATCTCCACTTGTTCCCATTAAAGCATAAGAAAATGTCACTTTTTCACTACTTCTAGTCATTGCTATGTAGCAAACAAATGCTTCATCCATTTGTAATATATCTGCAGTAGGACTTAATTCTAAATTGGATTGCGCTTGAAAATACTTTTTCTCATCATCTGTAATTAAACCTGATGATGAAACCGTCTGTGGCATCACACCATCATTTACGCCAACCAAATAAACATGTGCTTTATTATCTACTTTTGCTAAATCCATCGTTCCTATACTAACTTGGTCAATTGTTTGAGGTATCATTATAAATTCCAATTGGTCTAAACCGACATCTAATAACTCTAAAAATCGAGATTGTGTCAAACTTCGGTCACCAAAGACCGTTACTAAATCATCTAATGTTTGAATTAAACCATTCCATAACTGATCAATTTCTTCAGCTTTTTTATGTTCACCATCAGCATCATACTGATCTCGCTCAGTCATCAAATCACTTGGTAAATCAAATGCTTCCATCGCTTCATAAAAGGCTGTCGCAAACTCTATAGCTGTATCTGCATTGCTCATACGTTGTTCAAATAACATAATTTTATCCATTACATACGATTTTAAATGGATAACACGTTCGAATGTTTCCTTTTCTTCATCTGTCAATGGTTGTCGCTTCAATCCCATTTTCCTAAATTGATCAACATGGAAGTAACTTTCATCTAGCCAGCGTTTACCATAAATTCCACGCTCAAGTACGAAATTTTCCAATATATCAATTAAATAATTACTATCTTTAAACTGTTTAGTTAAAACATTTGTTTTTAACAAACGCATAATTGGTTCAAAATTCCAATTGGTTTGAATGACTTCAATTAATGATCTTACCATTTCCATAATAGGATGATGTGTCATTGATGGCTTTATATCAATGTTAAATGGTATATCAAATTGAGGTAAAATCGATTCCAATAAATAAGCGTAACTTTCATCTCTATAAAGTATTGCAATATCTTGAAAACGTCTACCTTCTTCTCTAGTTTCCTTTAATATACGTCGCGCAATTTCATTAACTTCTTCTCTCATAACAGAAGCTTCAAGTATTTCAACATTATCTTTTACATTTTTAGGCTCTAATTGAAATGCATTAAAATTATGTTCCAAGTGACTCAAATCTTCATTCTGAAAACGATGTTGTTTCGTAAAACGTTTCACATTTAAAGGAATGCTTAATTCATTTGCTATAGTTTCAATATGTGTTAATGATTCAGAAGGTTTTCTAAATAAACTAAACGGATCTTTATCGCCATCCGTTGTTAACAATACGGTAACTTTTTTTGCATTTTTAACTAAACCTTTTATCATTTGATATTCTAATGTTGAAAAGTTATGGAATCCATCTATGTAAATTTCTGTGCGCTTTAATCTTTCAGATTGATCCATTACAGTAATAAAACGATTTAAACAATCCTCTGTAGATACAAACTCGCCATTAATTCTTTCTTCTAAATGTTTATAAATTAATGCGATATCTTCTAATTTATGTTTTGTTCTTGTTTGTAATGTGTTTTCAGCAATATAGTTTTCCAAATGCACTGGTGACACTTCATATTTTTTAAAATCTTGTATTTGTTCATACAATTTTTCGCTAAAACCATAATACTTCACTTGAGATTGATATAACTTTAATTCGGCCTGATGTTGTTGAATAATATCATATATCATCATTTCAGTTGCCGTTTTCGATAGTTGTTGTTCCATTAGTCCCCCAACTTCTTGGAACACACGATAACTCAATCTTTCGAAGTGTAATACTTCAGTTCTCAAACTACCATTTAAATCTGGATCATTCACAAATGCTTGTTCAAATTGAAAGGTATTTTGTGTAGGAGCAATTAGAACAATTGGATCTCCTAGTGGACGTGCTTTCATTTCTTTTCGAATTTCAGCTAACATTTCAAATGATTTACCTGTCCCAGCTCTACCTATATAGGCATTTAATTCCATAACATATCCCACTCCTTTGTTCATATTTTAACATATATTAAATTGCGTATCGGTTATCTTTTTGTTAATTATTAAGGGTTAATCCCTCTATAAATACTGATGAAATAATAGCTGAATAATCACATGATATTTTATCGCAAAAAAACAGATGTATTTCAATAATTAATTGAAATACATCTGTTTTTTAAATTCATTCTACCTCATTCGAATATATAAATCGATTACTTATCATAGTTTGTATCTGGATCAAAACCAAATTTCATTTCATTCAATGGCCAAAAACTAAATGATACCTTTCCTACAACTTGATCTTTATCGATTAAACCAAATGAACGACTATCTTTACTCACTTCTCGATTATCACCTAAAACAAGCAATTTATCTTTTGGTATCGTATTTTTCTGATTAACTTGATTCAAATCTTTCGTCTTAAATGAGCCAGTAATATAATTATATTGTTTATGCTTCTCGTTATAATCTAGATAAGGTTCGTCAACTTTTTTACCATTAACATACAGTTTATCCTTTTTGTATTCTACATTATCTCCTTCTGTACCAATGACACGCTTCACATAGTCACTTTCTTTGGTAGCATGGAAGACAACAACATTACCTTTTTTAATATCTCCAAATTTGTAACCAAATAAATTAACAACTACACGTTCACCGTCTTTCAGTGTTGGATCCATAGAATCCCCTTTAACCGTATAGGGTTTCGCTACAAAGTTCACTATCAATAACACCAATGCTACTGCAACGACGATTGATACGAACCACTCCATTATCTCTTTTCTCAATTTTTACACCTCATCCATTTAGTTAAAATCAACAGCGAATTTATTGAAAGGATAAAATCTTAAACTCACATTTCCAATAATGTCCTTATTCTGTATGAATCCATATGTGCGTGAATCTTTTTTATTCGATCTTTGGTCATTTAATACAAAATATGCATTTGGAGGAACAATGTCCCCTTCTGATTTTTTAATATTTCTTAACGATAAAGATTGAATATGATTTTTATTAATGTAAGATTCATTTACTTTTCTATCATCTCTATATAAAGTTCCATTTTTATAGTTTATGGATTGACCAGGCTTACCAATAATCCGACTTATTTCTATATTTTTTCCATTACGATACATAATAATATCATTATTATCTAATAAATTAAAAGTTCCTTTAATTTTATTTACAATAACTCTATCATTCTTATCCAAGTTCGGTGCCATCTGATTATTTTTAACAACAACACCTGTAATGAGCAACGCTTGAATCAATAGTACAATCATAATCGCAATAATAATTAAAATCAAATGTTTTAGTATACGTTGCATGTTGTCACTCCTCTGACGAATGCATTAAATGTTTTTCTATTCGATGTCCAACAAACCACATCAATACAATTACAATAAAAACAATAATTAGTCTCAATGGATTCGTAAATAAAGTGGTAATATCACTACCTAACCATCCTATCAATCCAATCATAATCAACTTAGATGCTAATAATACATATAGATATACATGTGCTTTAATATGGGATAGACTTGCAACAATATTTACAAGTGCGCTAGGTGTAAAAGGAAAACATAACAATATAAATATCGGAATCACACCGTGTCTATCTATAAAATGAATTAATCGTTGTACAGATTTCTGATGTTGAATACGTTGCATATATTTCGTATGAGTTAACCTTCTAAATATTAAAAATACAATATAGCTACCCAAAACAGTACCTAACCAAGCTAAAAGTGTTCCTATCCATAAACCATATGCATTAACATTTACTATAACAAATACAATAATTGGTAAAATAGGTAAAAAGGCCTCAATAAATGGTAATAAAAATCCGACAATATATCCTAAATCGCCGAATAAATCGAACCAATGTTGGACTTGTTCTTGCGTCATGAAATCATTCCCTATAGTTTACTGTACTTTTCAATTATAAATTTATCTTAGCTAATTTAAAACAATTATGTATAGGTATATCCATAAATCAGTCTCAAGTACGATAAAGCATCTAATTCAATTGATTTAAACTCTCATTCTATTTATGTCACCTTATAGTATTTTGTTTCACTAACTTACAACTTCAATTTAGTATCCTTCATCTTTATCTTTTACTTTATTAGATTTATCTAATAATTACGTATACACGCACTATTTCTTTAAAGTTCTACAAATAGAAAAAGACAATTTCTATATATTCAATAGAAATTGCCCTTTTACTATAAAGAAATCTTGGTGTCTCAGTTTCGACTTTTTTCTAATCATAGTGTGATTGTACAAACACTTAAATGATTCATAAATGAGTGTTAACTTTTATACCAATCAAAATTATACGTAACTATTATAAACGTGCTTCTAATTCTTTTTTCTTATCTTCAAATCCAGGTTTACCTAACAATGCAAACATGTTTTGTTTATATGCTTCTACACCTGGTTGATTAAATGGGTTCACACCTAGTTGATAACCACTCATAGCACAAGCTAATTCAAAGAAGTAAACAACATAACCAAATGTTTCTTCATCTAAACGTGGAATATTAACGACCACGTTTGGAACACCACCATCAGTATGTGCTAATAGAGTACCTTCAAACGCTTTTGTATTTACTTCATCGATTGTTTTACCAGCTAAGTAGTTTAAACCGTCTAAATCATCTGGATCTGTATCAATAGTAATATTGTGTTTAGGATTATTAACCTTCACAACAGTTTCAAATAAGAAACGGCGCCCTTCTTGAACATACTGACCTAATGAGTGTAAGTCCGTTGTATAATTTGCACTTGATGGATAAATACCTTTAAAATCTTTACCTTCAGATTCGCCGAATAATTGTTTCCACCACTCATTGAAATATTGCATTGATGGTTCATAGTTAATCAACATCTCAGTATCATAACCTTTTGCATATAAAATATTTCTGATTGTTGCATATTGATAAGCAATATTATCTTCTAATTTATCTGAAGATAATTCTTCTCTAGCTTTTGCCGCACCATTCATCATTGCTTCAATATCAATACCAGCTGCTGCAATTGGTAATAAGCCTACTGCAGTTAATACAGAATAACGTCCACCTACATCATCTGGCACTACAAAAGTTTCATAACCTTCGTTTGTAGCAAGCTGTTTAAGTGCACCTTTTTCTTTATCTGTAGTTGCAAAGATACGCTCTTTAGCTTCTTCTTTACCATATTTATCTTCTAACAACTGTTTAAACAATCTAAATGCTACTGCTGGTTCAGTAGTAGTACCAGACTTAGATATTACGTTAACAGAGTAATCTTTACCATCTAAATAATTAATTAATTCTTGTGTATAAGATGATGATAAGTGGTTACCTACAAAAACAATTTCAGGATAATCATTATTATTTCTAAATGAAGATGTTAGCATTTCAATTGCAGCACGAGCACCTAAATATGAACCACCGATACCAATTACTACTAACACATCAGAGTTTGCTTTAACACGTTTTGAAGCTTCTAAAATACGTGAAAATTCTTCTTTATCATAATTGACAGGTAGGTCAATCCAACCTAAGAAATCACTGCCAGCACCTGTACCTTCATGTATTGTTTTATGAATTGTTTTAACAATATCTTTTTGTTGTTCTAATTCATGTTCGCCAAAAAATTCTAAAGTCTTGCCATAATCTAATTGAATATGAGTCATTTATTTTGCCTCCAGTGTTTTTGATTTCAAAATCATTTTACTAAGTTTATTTTTACTATTCAAACAACTAGCCTATTTATTGTGATAATTGTGACAATTACCACCCAAATAAAATTAATTCTATGTGATTATATTCATATTTATATACATTTACTTTCATATCCCGAACAGCCTTAAAATCTAGCAATACAGTACTGTTATATAAATATAGCCATTTCTAATTTTCTTAAAAATGTATATTTATGTATAAAAATGGTTTTATTTTCATAATCTTTCTGTTATACTGATTTATATCAAATAAACAAATAAAATCAATAAATGAAAATTTAAACCGAGGTGGAAAACAATGAAGGAAAAAATAGTATTAGCATATTCAGGTGGATTAGATACAAGTGTTGCAGTAAAATGGTTACTCGATAAAGGCTATGATGTTGTAGCATGTTGTTTAGATGTAGGTGAAGGCAAAGATTTAGAGCTTGTACATCAAAAAGCATTAGACATGGGTGCTATTGAATGTCACATCATTGATGCAACTGAAGAATTTAGTGAAGATTTCGTTTCATATGCAATCAAAGGTAACTTAATGTATGAAGGCACTTACCCTCTTGTATCAGCATTATCAAGACCCTTAATTTCAAAAAAATTAGTTGAAATAGCAGATGAAACAAATGCTGTCGGTATTGCACATGGTTGTACTGGTAAAGGTAATGACCAAGTTCGTTTTGAAGTAGCAATCAAAGCATTAGACCCTGAATTAAAGGTATTTGCTCCAGTTAGAGAATGGGCATGGAGCCGTGAAGAAGAAATTGATTATGCAATCAAACATAATATCCCAGTACCTATTCAACATGACTCACCATATTCAATTGACCAAAACTTATGGGGTAGAAGTAACGAATGTGGCATTTTAGAAGATCCATATGCTGCACCACCTAAAGATGCGTATGATTTAACACAAGAATTAGAAGATGCGCCAGATGAAGCAGAAGAAATTGTACTAACATTTGAACAAGGTATCCCTACTGCATTAGACGGTAAACCTTATAAATTAAGTGAATTAATTTTATACTTAAATAAATTAGCTGGAAAACATGGTATTGGAAGAATTGACCATGTTGAAAATAGATTAGTAGGTATTAAATCAAGAGAAGTATATGAAACACCAGCTGCAGAAGTTATAGTTAATGCACATAAATCATTAGAAACTATTACATTAACTAAAGATGTGGCTCATTTCAAACCAATTATTGAAAAACAATTTTCTGAGCAAATATACAACGGTTTATGGTTCTCACCTTTAACTGATAGTTTAAAACTATTTGTAGATAGTACTCAAAAATTTGTTTCTGGTGAAGTGCGTGTCAAATTATACAAAGGTAATGCAATTGTGAATGGTAGAAAGTCACCACATACTTTATACAATGAAAAATTAGCGACGTATACTAAGGAAGATGCATTTAATCAAGAATCAGCAGTAGGTTTCATTGATATCTTTGGTCTACCTACACAAGTAAATTCAATGTTACATGGTGGTTACCACGATGAGCACTAAAGCTTGGGGTGGTAGATTTAGTGAACAACCGGAAGCATGGGTTGATGAATTCAATGCTTCCATTCACTTCGATAAAACCTTAATCGAATACGATGTGCAAGGAAGTATTGCTCACGCTACTATGTTAGCAAATCAAGGTATTATATCTGATTCAGATTGTGAGCAAATAAAACAAGGATTAAATGATATACTCGCTGATTTTAAACAAGGAAAGCTAGATTTAGATGTATCTTTAGAAGATATTCATTTGAATATTGAACATGAATTAATTAAGAGAATTGGTGATGCAGGAGGCAGACTGCATACAGGTCGTAGTAGAAATGATCAAGTAGCAACTGATATGCATCTATATACAAAAGCTGAAGTAACAGAACTGATTGAATTGATAATATCATTTCAAGAGACTATCGTTTCTGTTGCTGAAGCAAATATAGATACGATTATGCCAGGTTATACACATTTACAAAGAGCTCAACCTATATCATTTGCGCATCACATATTGACTTATTATTGGATGTTAGAACGTGACAAATCTCGTTTCCAAGATAGCTTGAAAAGAATCGATATTTCTCCCCTTGGTGCAGCCGCATTAAGTGGTACAACATATCCTATCGACCGTCACGAAACACAATCTTTATTAAACTTTGGCTCATTATATGAAAATAGTATGGATGCTGTAAGCGATAGAGACTATATCGTTGAAACATTGCATAATATTTCATTAACAATGGTTCACTTATCACGTTTTGCAGAAGAAATTATTTTCTGGTCCTCTGCAGAAGCAAATTTCATCACTTTATCTGATGCATTTTCAACTGGATCATCTATAATGCCACAAAAGAAAAACCCAGATATGGCAGAACTGATTAGAGGTAAAGTTGGCAGAACGACTGGTCATTTAATGAGTATGCTCATGACTTTAAAAGGATTACCATTAGCTTACAATAAAGATATGCAAGAAGATAAAGAAGGGTTATTTGATGCAGTTCATACACTTAAAGGTTCTTTAAGAATTTTTGAAGGCATGGTTGATACAATGACGATTAACGTAGAACAATTACACTCTACTGTTTATAATGATTTTTCTAATGCTACTGAACTTGCAGATTATTTAGTTAATAAAGGTGTTCCGTTTAGAAATGCGCATGAAATTGTTGGTAAAATTGTACTTTGGTCAATTCAAAACAATGTCTATTTATTAGATGTACCGTTAGCCGAATACCAAAAAGCCCATGAAAGTATTGAATCAGATATTTATGATTATCTAAAACCTGAGAATTGTGTCAGTCGTCGTATTAGTTATGGTTCAACTGGACAAACTTCCGTAAAAGAACAACTCAATGTGATTAAAAATAATTAACTTTTTTACTTATATAAATAGAGTATAAGAATAGAAAGTTCTATTGGTAAATTTTACAAGACATGTTATGGCTTGTATTCAGATGATACCTTGTTAATTTAGTATTGTAATACTTATTAAATTAAACGAGGTATCTTTTTTTGTCTAATTTTATACTAGGCTACCATAATTCAATATATAAATCGGTTCAATGCTTTACTAATCAACTTAATAATGACCTTGTATATTACTTTTATAAATAAATTTTTAATGCGTTAAAAAATAATTAATTTTTTGAAGTTAAAATAAAGAAAACGTAAATTGTGTTTAAACAATTAAATTCAAAGGTAATGACAGTGTACAGTTCATTTTAAGGAGTGAAGCACTTATGAAAAATGCGAAAAGAATTATGGTATCAAGTATGACCGCTTTATCATTAACATTATTAGCTTCAACATCAATGGCTAAAGCAGATGAAAACAATGCGTCAACCTCAACAACTAACACACCAGAGCAGACACAAAATGATACTAACCAACAAAAGCAAAACAACACTCAAGAACAATCACAAAGTGCTACCAACGAATCAACAAATCAAACTACTAACACACAACAAAAACAAAATCAGACACAATCCCCTCAACAACAAACTTCCCAAGAACAATCAAAAGTGAGTACAAAAGAACAAGATACTACAAATCAATCAGAAACTGAAAAAAATCCAAATCAAAATACAAACATAATAAATAAAAACGAAAATAGTGCATCTTCTGCAAGACCACTTTCTGAAGCTACAGAAAAAAGTGCTAAAAACAAGGAGATACATAATTTAACTGGAGAAAAATATGCAACGATTGCACATAGAGGTGCAAGTGGATATGCCCCTGAACACACATTGTATTCGTATGACAAAAGTCACAATGATATTGGAGCATCATATATCGAAATTGACCTTCAAATGACTAAAGATGGGCATCTTGTTGCAATGCATGATGAAACAGTAGATAGAACTACAAACGGTACAGGTCGTGTTGATTCATATAATTTAGATGAATTAAAAAAATTAGATGCAGGAAGTAAATTTAATTCACAACACCCTGAATATGCTGATGATCAATACAAAGGTGCCGAAGTGCCTACTTTAGATGAAATATTAGAACGCTATGGTACCGATGCAAATTATTACATTGAAACTAAATCGCCAAATGTTTATCCTGGTATGGAGGAAAAATTACTTGATACTTTAGATAAACACCATATGTTAACAAATCAATCATTAAAAAATGGCCATGTTATGATTCAATCATTCTCACAAGCAAGTCTAGAAAAGGTGCACAATCTTAACTCAGATGTACCGCTCGTTAGATTATTAGATAAAGGTGAACTACCAAATCTTACCGATAAAGATTTAGAATCTATTAAAAATGTTGCAATTGGTGTAGGTCCTGAATACACTGATTTAACTAAAGACAATGTACAGCATTTAAAATCAATGGGCTTCTTAGTCCATCCTTTTACAGTAAATAAAAAAGCAGACATGGAACGATTAAATAGTTATGGTGTCGATGGTGTATTTACTAATTATTCAGACGTGTATAAACAAGTTATAGAAGAAAATAAATCATAATCACTTAAAAACGCTCAAACAAGTATGCAAACAGAGACATTAATAATGTCTCTGTTTGCTATTTTATATATTTATTACCATTTCTTTGGATCTTCATATTACCTTTCGTCACCTTTGTCATAAGTCATTCTATATGTATATATTTATTTTGAACTTTCATAAATAAAAAAAGGCAATTTCTATTTTACTTCAATAGAAATTGCCTTTTAAATTTGGTTAGAAAGTTGTATGCTCTAACCGATTTAATTTATATAATTAAGCTCTAATCATACCGAGATGATGATTAAGCCCAACCACGATAGCGCGCAGCTTCTGCAGTACGTTTGATACCAACAATATATGCTGCAAGACGCATGTCAATTTTACGATTTTGAGATAATTCATATATTGTGTTAAAAGCAGTAATTAACTTTTCACGAAGTTTTGTATTTACTTCTTCTTCTGTCCAATAATAACCTTGGTTATTTTGTACCCATTCGAAGTAAGATACAGTTACACCACCAGCACTTGCTAGAACATCAGGTACTAACAAAATGCCGCGTTCTGTTAAAATACGAGTACCTTCTGGCGTAGTTGGTCCATTAGCTGCTTCCACTACTACATCTGCCTTAATATCATGTGCATTATCCGCAGTAATTTGATTTGCAATTGCAGCCGGTACAAGTACATCACAATCAATTTCGAATAACTCTTTATTAGATATTGTCTCTTCAAATAAATTCGTTACAGTACCAAAGCTATCTCTTCTATCTAACAAGTAATCGATATCTAAACCTTCTGGATCGTGCAATGCACCATAAGCATCTGAAATACCTACAATTTTTGCACCCATATCGTATAAGAATTTGGCTAAGAAACTTCCAGCATTACCGAAACCTTGGATAACGATACGTGCACCTTCGATTTGTAAGCCTCTTCTTTTAGCAGCTTGCTCTATAGCGATAACAACACCTAATGCAGTAGAACGGTCACGCCCTTGTGAGCCACCTAATACAATTGGTTTACCAGTGATGAAACCTGGTGAGTTAAATTTATCTAATGAACTATATTCGTCCATCATCCATGCCATAATTTGAGAGTTTGTGAAAACATCAGGTGCAGGAATATCTTTTGTTGGTCCAACAAATTGTGAAATAGCACGAACGTAACCTCTAGAAAGACGTTCTACTTCGTGAATACTCATTTGTCGTGGGTCACAAATAATACCACCTTTACCACCACCATATGGTAAGTCCACAATGCCACATTTCAATGTCATCCACATTGATAATGCTTTAACTTCCTCTTCATCAACATCAGGATGGAATCTAACGCCACCTTTTGTTGGTCCTACAGCATCGTTGTGTTGCGCACGATAACCAGTAAATGTTTTAACTGTACCATCATCCATACGTACAGGAATTCTAACTTGTAAAAATCTTAATGGTTCTTTTACTAAATCATACATGCCATCGTCAAAACCCAATTTATGCAATGCTTCTTTAATAATTTGTTGCGTAGAAGTAACTAAATTATTATTCTCAGTCATGATCCATTTCGCCTCTTTTTCGTTACTAATGATTTCGCTTTCATGATAATTGTAACATAAGATTTTTCTTTTTAAAGTCTTTTAAATACTTATATTACTTAACTAAAAATTATTCAAAAACACTTCTAACTTTTTCTAATGCAAAGTCTAATTCTTCTTTAGAAATAATAAGTGGTGGTGCAAATCGGATTACTGTATCATGCGTTTCTTTACACAATAAACCTTTTTCTTTTAATGCTTCACAATAAGGTCTTGCGTTTTCAGTTAATTCAATACCGATAAATAATCCTTTACCTCTAACTTCTTTTATAGAAGGATGATTAATCTTTTGTAATTCTGATTTAAAGTATTCACCTAATTCTAATGAACGACCAGGTAAATCTTCGTCTACAATGACATCTAATGCAGCATTAGAAACAGCACACGCTAATGGATTACCACCGAACGTTGATCCATGTGACCCAGGTGTAAACACACCTAACACTTCTTCATCTGCTAAGACAACTGAAATTGGCAACACGCCACCACCTAAGGCTTTACCTAAGATATATACATCTGGTTTTACGTTATCCCAGTCAGTTGCAAATAATTTTCCTGAACGACCTAATCCTGCTTGAATTTCGTCTGCTATAAATAAAATATTATGTTCATCACATAATGCTCTAATTGCTTTTAAGTATCCTTCAGGTGGTACATTAATACCTGCTTCCCCTTGTATTGGTTCTATTAAAATAGCAGCAGTATTTTCGGTAATAGCACCTTTGATTGCATCGATATCTCCGAAATCAACTTTTCTAAATCCATCTAATAATGGACCATAACCACGTTGATATTCAGCTTCAGATGACAATGAAACCGGCGCCATAGTTCGACCATGGAAGTTACCATTGAATGCAATGATTTCTGCCTTATTAGGTTCAATGTTTTTTACATCGTAAGCCCAACGTCGTGCTGCTTTCAATGCAGTTTCAACTGCTTCAGCACCCGTGTTCATTGGTAAAGCTTTTTCTTTACCAGAAAGCTTACAAATTTTTTCGTACCATTCACCTAAATTTTCACTATGAAATGCACGAGAAACTAAAGTAACTTTATCCGCTTGATCTTTTAATGCTTGAATAATCTTTGGGTGTCTATGACCTTGGTTTACAGCTGAATATGCTGATAACATATCCATATACTTGTTACCTTCAGGATCTTTAACCCATACGCCATCAGCTTCCGATATAACGATTGGAAGTGGCACATAGTTTGATGCTCCATAATGGTTTGTTAACTCAATGATTTCTTCTGATCTTGACATGATATCTCCCCTTAGTTTAAATTTAAGAGCCATTTAGACTCTTTAACAATACTTACTCCTAGCATAACGTATTTAAACGTAAACTGAAACTATTTTCAAAAAGAGTTATGAATTCAAGATTTACTAGATGAATATTTAGGAAAAGCCTTGAAAAGTACTGTTTAATTTTGTCCAACATTATGTAAGCCCTTACATATATAATGACATAACTTCCTTGCTATATACAAGCCTATAATATTATTTTTTTAAATAAATTTCATATTAATATTTTCTACAAAATAATGCATTATTAATCATTTTAAATTTGTATTTTTCTTTATAGTAAAGCTTACTTTTAGTCAAAAATAGGTTTCCATTCTTGTAAAAGTTTCTGATATACATTATCAATTTTTATGTATTGATATAACGGCTTACTTTTACTACTCATTCTGTTTATCAATTGTCGATTGCTATACATTAACTTATTCATGTTAAATCATCCTAATCATTTTAATATCATAATTTGATTATAAAGATTTAATTTTGCATGTCATCAAACTATAGATTGATTATCCTCTACATCATTTTGCCCTAAAAATTAAAAAAACAGATATGTCCCACAATAAATCATGTCCTATTAAATGCTATATCGCATATAAAGAAAAGACATGATGTTATCGATGACATATCTGACTTTTAACTCATCTCATCTATTTAATTATTTACCATCATTTCTAGGTAAAGGATAGAATGCATTTTTAAACTGCGTCCATAACTTACTAGGTAATTCATGTTTATCTAATCTTGAAGCGTCAAATTCAGAGATAATTTCATCCTCTTTGCCATCTTCAATTTTACTAACAAAGTTATGGTCTAATAAAATTTCTCTACCTAATGCTATCAAATCAGCATCTGTATTCTCTATTGCATCTAACGCTTGTTGTGCAGTGAAAATTGAACCGATACCAATTAGTGGCATACGTCCACCAATCCATTCATGTAATAACTTAACGCGTTGTTGATCTTTATACTTACCTTCACGTGTTGTTGAATAAATATCCATTAATGATACATGTAAATAATCTAACGGTTTTTCAACTAATGCCTTAATTAGTGATTCTGTAATTTCCATACTTATTCCTGGTGTTTCCGCTTCTTCAGGTGAAAAACGATAACCAACAATAAACGATTCATCAGCATGAGCCTTAACTGTATTTGTAACTTCGTCTACTACATCTAATGCAAATTTAAGACGATTTTCTCCCCATTCATCATCACGACGATTATAATAAGGTGAAACGAATTGATGAATCAAATAGTGATTTGCACCGTGAATTTCAACACCATCAAATCCTGCTTCAATCACTCTTCGTGTTGCTTCTCCAAATGCTTTAATTGTCTCATGAATTTCTTCGACTGTTATTTCTCTCGCGTCATGAGCTTCTTGTTCTCCAAAACTTTTCATTGAAATAGGACTTGGCGCTGCAACATCACCATTTGGTGTTAAGTTAGGTAATGCTTGTGCACCACCATGGTGAATTTGTACAACTGCTTGCGCACCATTTTTTTTCATAACTTTTGCAAGACGTTTCAAACCATCTAAATCTGTATCATGTGCAACAGATGGTTGTCCAGGAAATGCTTTACCTATATCAGTTACGTTACTAGCTGCAGAAATCGCTAAACCTACATCTTTAGAACGTTGTTCCATATATTTTAATTCTTCTTCAGAAATTGTACCATCATCATTTGAAGAAACATGTGTTAATGGTGCTAATACAAATCTATTTTTTAATTCTACTTTATTTGGTAATGTTAATTTTTCAAATAAAGGTTGAAATTTTTGTTCCATTATAAAAAATCCTCCTAATTTAAATACATACTTATAAATCAAATTTAATACTTCTTAATTCTAACCACTTTTAACTATAAACAAAAACAATATGCTTACGCATGTATATTTTCTATTTTATACAAAACCAATCCTGATTAATTTTACGGAAAAATAAGGAGACTACTGAATTAGAATTAAAAACGCTAAGCACTTCTCAAAAGTATAAAATTTCGAGAAATGCTTAGCGTTTTGAAGATGATTATTCATCTTTAATCGCGTTTTTGGACTGCTTAATCCAAACCGGTAAGCGTTCTTTAATTGTTTGAAACCCATATTTTTCGGTTTCTTTAATTTCATCTAATACTGATTGTTTTTCCTTTTTACGTTCATAATTTTTAAAATAATCATTATCTTTTAAAGAAAAGTTAATCTTACCCTCTTCGTCAATTGAAATAACTTTCGCTCTTACAATTTGACCTTCTGATAAAAATTTCTTTAAATTATGGACGTAATCATCCATGATTTCAGAAATGTGGATTAAACCTTCAGTATTGTCAGGGGTTTCTACAAAAGCGCCATACGGTTGAATACCAGTCACACGAACTTTTACATGTTGACCTACTTTATAGTGATTATTCAACGTGATAACCCCTTATTTCGTTTTACTTAACACTATTATAATAGCATAAATTAGAAGCAGGCACTAACATTAATATAGAAAAATTTCACGATTTGTTAATTTTAGTGTATAAAAGTCCATTTAATAGATTGAATTTGGATTTATTTATTATTATCTATTATTAAAATTCAATTCATTAAATAAAAAAGTGATGTAGCAATGATTTAACATGCTACACCACCCTATTATTGTCTCGTTATAATTTACGATCAATTTTCAGTTATACTTCATCATTTACACTTGTTAGACATACTGACCTATTAATTGTTGCATCTTTATATAGCGCAGTTTCTCAAGTAAAACACACTTTGCATAACTGAATACTTAAATTATTATTACAAATTATCTAGTCTATTATTTGATTATTTTTCTTCAATATCAATAGAATCAATTGTGATATCATGTACAGGCTTATCTTGCGCGCCAACTTTTGTCGCTGCAATATCTTCTAATGTACTTTCACCTTCGATTAATTGACCAAATACGGTATGTTTTTGGTCTAACCAAGGTGTACCACCTTTTTCACCATATGCTTTTACAATTGGTTCTGGCCATCCACCATCGGCAAGTTGACCTAGCATAGATTCTGGAATTTCTTTCATTTGAACCACAAAGAATTGTGAACCGTTTGTATTTGGACCTGAATTCGCCATTGAAAGTGCACCATATAAATTAAATGCTTCTAATGAAAATTCATCTTCAAATGGTCCTCCATAAATACTTTCGCCACCCATACCACTTGCAGTAGGATCGCCACCTTGTACCATAAAGTCATTGATGACACGATGGAAAGTGACACCATTATAGTAACCATTTTTAGCATGTGTAACAAAATTTTCTACTGTTTTTGGTGCGATGTCTGGAAATAGTTTGAAAGTCATATCACCTTTGTTTGTGTGCATAACTAATTTAATCTCATTACCATTGATTTCTGTGTTTAATTGAGGATAGTTCGTCATTTAAATTCTCCATTTCATGTTAAGATGATATATGTATTCTAACATATATGAAAGGATGAAATGAATTATGTTATATCGATTTGCACATAAAACTGGAAGTTATGGTGTATCAGTAGTTGAGGAAGATGAGAATCAAGTCTTAGTACAAATTGAACAAGTGATAAAACATCCAAAACAAGGCGATTTACATAATCCCACTTCAACTGAAAATGTATTTTTTCATGAAAGAAAAGCATTAAGTCAATTTGAAAAGCGTTATGCAGCAAAATCTCAACTCAGAACATTTAATGTTGAACAACTTGATTATACTACTTCACTCCAACAGGCAATAACATCATTAGAAGAAAAGTTAAAGGAACAAAATACACCTCATGCTCACAAATCTCTAGATAATCTACAACGTTTAAAAGAAGATTATAGACTTCAATATAAACAAAATTTTGAATAAAAATACCTTGTTTCTTCTTATTTAATAAGCGCATTCAACATAGCAATTTCAAGGTCTGGGACGTTTTTCAGAATAGTTTAATTCATGTATAATAATCTTATACTTAAATGTAAAAGGAGGATAAGATAATGAGCTGGTTACATTTAGCGGTACTCCTACCGTTAATATTTGCACTCATTATTCCATTTGTATACCGTATTCATAAACGTATACATATAGGATGGTTTGTATTACCCATCCCCGTCGTCTTATTTATATATTTTTTATCATATATACCGACAACCATGTCAGGTGAATCTGTAATGCAATCGTTGAAATGGATGCCGCATTTCGGTATGAATTTCAATTTATATCTTGATGGCTTAGGCCTTCTATTTAGCATACTGATAACTGGAATTGGAAGTCTAATAGTACTGTATTCTATAAGTTACTTAAGTCGACAGGAGCAGTTGGGAAATTTTTATTGTTATTTACTGCTCTTTATGGGTGCAATGTTAGGGGTTGTATTATCAGATAACGTTATTATCTTGTATTTATTTTGGGAGTTAACTTCGTTTTCAAGTTTCTTACTTATATCATTTTGGAGAGAAAAACCAGCTTCCCTGTATGGTGCTCAAAAATCAATGTTAGTCACTGTGTTCGGTGGATTGTCGTTACTCGGTGGTTTAATCTTATTGATTTTGGCTGGAGGATCAACAAGCATTCAACAATTGATTAAACATATTGCAGATATACAAGCAAGTCCATTCTTCATATTTGCTATGATACTTGTACTTATTGGCGCAATGACTAAATCTGCACAGTTTCCATTTTATGTTTGGCTACCAGATGCAATGGAAGCACCAACGCCTGTTAGTGCTTATCTTCATTCGGCAACTATGGTAAAAGCTGGTCTTTATTTAGTCGCTCGTATGACACCAATTTTTGCTATTTCTGAAGGATGGATATGGACTGTTACTGGAATTGGATTAATCACTTTGTTTTGGGCATCATTAAATGCTACAAAGCAACAAGATTTGAAAGGTATTCTCGCATTTTCTACAGTCTCTCAACTAGGAATGATTATGGCGATGCTCGGTATTGGTGCAGTAAGCTATCATTTTGAAGGTTCTGATAGCCAACTCTATATCGCTGCATATACTGCTGCAGTCTTTCACTTAATCAATCACGCAACATTTAAAGCCGCTCTCTTTATGATTACAGGTGCGGTTGATCATGCTACAGGTACACGTAATGTAAATAAATTAGGTGGTTTATTAACTATTATGCCAATTTCATTTACAATTACAATCATTAGTTCATTAAGTATGGCAGGTATCCCACCATTTAATGGTTTCTTATCAAAAGAAAAGTTCTTAGAAAGTATGATTGAAGTAACTCATGCTAACTTATTTAGCTTGAACTCAATTGGTATACTCATTCCGATTATTGCTATTTTAGGTAGCATCTTTACATTTGTTTATGCAGTACGTTTGATTGGACAAGTCTTTTTAGGTACTTATAAACCAAAAGATTTACCAAACAAACCGCATGAAGCACCTATATTAATGCTAATTGCACCTATTACATTGGCTATTTTAGTAATTACATTTGGGTTATTCCCTTCTATACTTTCAGAATCCATAATAGCACCAGCAACTAACGCAATAAGTATGAAACAGACATCACCTGTTGAGTTTCATATGTTCCATGGTTTCACACAAGCATTTTTATCTACTTTATTGATTTATATTATTGGTTGTCTTTTGATTTTAACTTTTAGTTATTGGATAAAATTGCTTAAATCACAACCTACAAAACTAACTATTAACTATTGGTACGATAAATTCGGTTCTGTAACACCAAACATATCTAAACAGATTACAAACTCATATGTTACTGGTTTTACTCGTAATAACTTGGTAATAATTTTTATTTCATTAATCATTATTACTATTGTGACCCTTATCGTGACACCATTTAGTATTAATTTAAAAAATGTAAGTGAAATCAGACCATTTGAATTAATCATCGTTGTACTTATTATCACAGCTGCATCTATGATAATTTTTGCACATTCTAGATTATTCAGTATTATCATGGCAAGTGCCGTTGGCTATTGTGTTGCCATATTCTTTATATTCTTTGGTGCACCAGATTTAGCGCTAACACAATTTGTAGTTGAATCTATTTCAACAGCGTTATTTTTACTTTGTTTCTATCATTTACCTAATTTAAACAGACACCAAGAAACACAGCCTTTCAAATGGATAAATGTTCTTGTTTCTGTCGGCGCAGGTGCTGTAGTTACTGTTCTTGGTTTGATTGCTTATGGTAATAGGCATTTTTCATCTATTGGATCATTTTACAAAGAACATGTTTATGACTTAGCTCACGGCACGAATATGGTTAATGTTATACTCGTTGATTTCCGTGGTACAGATACGTTATTTGAATCTTCCGTATTAGGTATTGCAGGTCTTGGCGTATATACAATGATTAAATTACGCTATAACAATAAAGCTAAAGATAAGGGAGGTCATGATATTGAAGAGACAGAAAAATAACTTAATCTTTCAATATTCAGCTGTCGTCATTTTCTTTCTTATCGTGATGTTTGGCTTATCACTATTTTTAGCAGGACATTATACACCTGGTGGTGGGTTCGTAGGTGGTCTTCTACTGTCTAGTGCACTTGTAATTATCGCCGTTGCTTTTGATATTAAAACAATGCGTAAAATTTTCCCTTGGGATTTTAAAATGTTAATCGGTATTGGATTAACATTTTGTTTAGCGACACCGATGGCCAGTTGGTTTTATGATAAAAATTTCTTTACACATAAACCTTTCGAAATACCATTATTCTTTTTAAAACCTATGGAATTACACACAGCGACATTTTTTGATTTAGGTGTATTATTTGCCGTAGTTGGTACTGTAATGACTATAATCTTATCGATTGGAGAGAATGAGTAATGGAAATAGTGATGATTTTTGTTTGTGGTATTCTCACTGCAATGAGCGTCTATCTCATTCTTTCAAAGAGTCTGATACGCATCATTATTGGAACAACACTACAAACACATACAGCAAATTTATTTTTAATTACAATGGGTGGACTCAAAAAAGGAGAAGTGCCAATTTATGAAAAGGGTATTTCCTCATATGTAGACCCTATACCACAAGCATTAATATTAACTGCAATCGTAATATCATTTTCAGTTACTGCCTTCTTTCTTGTACTTGCATTTAGAAGTTATAAAGAATTGGGAACTGACAACGTAGAAAGTATGAAAGGAGTGATCGAAGATGATAGAGAGTAATCTTATCGTTTCTTTACTAATCATTCCTATGATTACAGTAATCCTATTAATATTTATAGGTAAGCGCCCTACTATAAAACGTTATGTGGCTTTAGGTGGTACTGCAATCACATTGATATTTGCATTTATCAATTTAAATAATGTCTTGAAAGACGGACCGATTAAACTTGAACTTGGTTCCTGGTCAGCACCATATAGTATCGTTTTTGTACTTGATATATTCAGTGCACTTCTAGTCATAACGACTTTAATTGTTACAATGTTGGTTATTCTATACTCCTATCAATCTGTAGGTTTAGAACGTGAAACGTATTACTACTATTTCTCTATTATGTTCATGTTAACTGGTGTAATCGGTTCGTTTATAACTGGTGATATCTTTAACTTATTCGTATTTTTTGAAGTATTCTTGATGTCATCTTATATCCTTTTAGTAATTGGTGGTACAAAAGTACAACTGAGTGAAACAATAAAATATGTATTAGTTAATGTAACTTCATCTGCATTTTTTGTAATTGCGGTCGCAATGTTGTATTCAGTAGTTGGCACACTTAATTTAGCAGATATCAGTCAGAAATTAAGCGAAATTTCTGCGCAAGACAAAGGTATAGTTAGTATTGTATTTATAATGTTTATCTTTGTTTTTGCGACAAAAGCTGGCGTATTCCCTATGTATATATGGTTACCCGGCGCATATTATGCACCTCCAGTTGCCATTATTGCATTTTTCGGGGCACTATTAACTAAAGTAGGTGTTTATGCAATTGCGAGAACAGCCAGTCTATTCTTCAGAGATACATCCAATTTTTCATATTATACAATCTTATTTTTAGCATTAATGACGATTATATTTGGATGTGTTGGTGCAGTTAGTTATTATGATACGAAAAAAATTATCATTTATAACATAATGATTGCTATTGGTGTTATTTTAGTTGGCGTTTCAATGATGAATCAGAGTGGTATGATGGGGGCAATTTATTACACATTACATGACATGTTAATTAAGGCCGCTTTATTCTTCTTAATTGGTGTGATGTATAAGATAACGAAAACGCATGATTTACGAAATTATGGTGGATTAATAAAAGATTATCCTGTATTAGGATGGACTTTTTTTATCGCTGCACTTAGTCTTGCTGGCATTCCACCACTCAGTGGTTTCTACGGTAAATTTTATATCGTTCAAGCTACATTTGAAAAAGGTTTCTATATTAGTGGCATAGTCGTATTACTATCTAGTTTGGTCGTACTTTATTCAGTAATAAAAATCTTTTTACTTGGATTTTTCGGAAAACCTAAAGGTTATGTTGTAAATCATCAACTTAGATATAAAGGCCTGTTAGCTGTAGCAATTATTGCTGTATTACTTTCGGTCATTTTTGGATTATCAGCTGATGTATTACACCCTATTATCAAAGATGCTGCAGAACCTTTCTATAATCCTAATGTTTATATCGAAAGTGTATTGGGGGGACAATAATATGGCAGTTCAAATACTTGTGAACCTAATGCTTTCTGTATTTTGGTTGTTTATCACAGGAAATTATACATTTAATAATTTTATACTCGGCTATTTATTTGCATTACTATTAGTTTATTTAATGCGCGGCGTATTGCCAGGTAGATTTTATATTATTACAGTCTATAAAATCATTAAATTATTCATTGTATTTATCATAGAACTCATCAAAGCAAATATTGATGTAATTCGTATTATTATTAAACCGACAATTAAAAATGAACCCGCTTTTTTCACTTATCAAACAGATTTAAAAAAAGATTGGCAAATTGTACTATTATCTAACCTGATCACTTTAACACCTGGAACTATTGTACTTGGTATTAGTGACGATCGTACTAAAATCTACATACATGCGATAGATTTCAGTACGAAAGAAGAAGAAACAGAAGGTATTAAGTCATCTCTAGAAAAAGTAGTAAGAGAGGTGGGCGAATAATGTTTAACTATAATATTATTCTTATTATCGCATTGATTATCGTAGCTTTATCTATGCTAGCAATGTTGGTTAGAGTAATAATCGGACCTTCATTAGCTGATCGTGTCGTTGCTTTAGATGCAATGGGGATTCAATTAATGGCTATCATCGCACTATTTAGTATCTTTTTAGGTACAAAATACTTAATTGTAGCCATTTTAATGATTGGTATATTAGCTTTTTTAGGTACTGCAGTCTTTGCAAAATATATGGATAAAGGTAAGGTGATTGACCATGACAGGGACGATAATCATTAGTATTGCATTAATACTCGTTGTGTTAGGATCTATCATAAGCGCACTCGCAGCGATTGGATTGATTCGTTTAGACGATGTATATTCTCGTTCACATGCAGCTGGTAAGGCAGCTACACTTGGTGCAATGCTACTTATAAGTGGTGTATTCCTATTCTTTATTGGTAGAGATGGATATGTAAACATGCAACTTATCATAGGTATATTGTTCATTTTAATAACAGGTCCACTTGCCAGCCATTTAATTATCAAAGCAGCTTATAATTTAAATACCCCTCCTTCTAAAAGAACTAAATTAGATGAAATCAAACAAGATTTAAAAGATACAAAATTATAATATACTTGGAATATAAAAAAACCCATCAACTTTGATGGGTTTTTTTCTTAAACTTTCACAAAATAACCTTTTTATTTATAGTTTGCCTTCAAATATATATAATGATATATTAAATCGTAATAGTTACGTTTTACAAGGAGGTTATATTTTATGTTTAAATGGACTATTATAGGTGGTGGCATACAAGCTGTAACAATTGCACTGAAACTTAGAGAACAAGGTTTAGATACAAAAGATTTATGTATTATAGATCCACATTCCAACCTCTGTGAACAATTTAATACATTCACATCAAGAATTGAGATGCCTTATTTGCGTTCACCTTGTGTTCATCATGTACATCCGAACCCTTTTCATTTAAAGCAATTTGCTAAAATCAAACAATTTACTAATCCATCTTATGGGAAATATCAAAGACCTAACAGAGAAATGTTTATGTATCATACACATGATTTAATCCATAAATTTGATTTAAATAAAAGCCACAAACAAACTACTGTTACTGCTGTAGATAAGGATGCAGAATTTTGGCATTTACATTGTGACAATAAACAATGCATCATTTCGGAAAATGTTATTATTGCTTTTGGTTGTAATCATCAAATAAAAACACCGCAGAGTTATAAAGACGCGTCAGATGTTTCTCATATTTTTGATAATACATATAAAGATTATGCTCATACCTCTCATGTGATTGGTAGTGGGATTACTGCAGCACATTTAACTTTAAAATTATTAAAACAAAATCAAAGTCAAATTCATTTATGGACAAACAAGCCATTAGCAGTACACGATTTCGATGCTGATTCTGGATGGCTTGGTCCAAGAAATATGAAAAAATTTAGTCAACTTGAAAATTCAACTGAAAAGAAAAGCGTAATTTTAGCTGAAAGGCACAAAGGCTCAATGCCTAAAGAATTAGAATTGAGGCTAAAGAAATATGTGATGCAAGGGCGTCTTGTCATACACGTGAATGAACTAAAAAAAATAAAAAATCATAAAATCATTACTGAACATCAACAATTATTATACGATTATATAATTTTTGCTACAGGCTTTGAAGAGACAATTATGCAACAACCGATCATTCAACAATTAATTAAAATACACAAAGCACCGCTTCGGAGTTGCGGTTTACCAAATATCTCTTCTCAACTTGAGTGGCTACCAAATTTATATGTTTCTGGTGGATTAGCTGATTTAGAGTTAGGTCCTTTTGCCAGAAATATAATGGGTGGTAGAGAATCAGCAATAAGAATTACCCGTGCATTTATAGATAAAACTCATAAAACGACTGTATCATAGACTCTTTTACAAATTTTATATTAATAAAATTAAAAATACGCTTAATACTTATTATAAGTGTCTCGAATCACACATTTTAAGTATTAAGCGTATTTTATATAGTTTACTTCCGTGGCTTGATGGCAATTGTGCCTCTCATAACACTAATTAGCCTGTCAAAATCATCTTTAATTTCAATATTCCATACTTGTGTTGTTTTGCCTTCGTGTAAGATTGTTGCAGTTGCAAAAACGGTACCTTCCATAGTTGAGCTAATATGGTTGGCATTCATTTCTAAACCTAAAGGTATAAATTTTTCAGTATCAATAATATGTGCAGCTCCAATTGAACAAGCCGTTTCGCCTAATGCTAAATTCGCACCACCGTGTAAGTAACCAAAAGGTTGTTTCACTTTATCAGTTACTGGCATAGACATTATAATTTCACCATGACCTTCTTTTACAACTTTCATTTCTAACGTATCTATCATATTTGTCATAATTGACACCTCATTCAATACTTAATACTACCTATAATACCATAGCAGCAATAGTACCAAAAATTATTAACGGTATATTATAAAATATAAAGTTCGGTATACATGTATCTCGAATGTGATCATGTTGACCATCAACATCAAGTCCTGCTGTTGGTCCTAAAGTTGAATCACTGGCAGGTGAACCTGAATCCCCTAATGCACTTGCTGTACCAATCAATGCAATCAACGCCATTGTATCTAATCCTAATGATTCTCCCAATGGAATAAATAAAGTAGCTATAATTGGAATTGTCGCAAATGATGAGCCGATACCAAGCGTAACAATTAAACCAATTATATACATCACAATAATGCTAATCAATTTATTATCACCAGTTATACCACTTAAACTATGCACAAGTTTCGTAATATCACCCGTTTCATTCATTACACCTGCAAAACCATTCGCAGATAAAATAACAACACCAATAAATGACATAATCTTTATACCTTCAACAAAATTTTTGTCCAATTCTGTCCATTTAAATGCACGTGATATAAAGAATATTAAAACACCGGCTAATGCGCCAAATATCATAGAATCTGTTAAAGTTTGGACAACAAAAGTTGCAATGATAGAAACGATAGTAACGACAAGCACATAAGGTCTAATAACAATATCATCATTGTTTCTTTCTTCATTACGATCATTATATTCTCTTGGTTTTCTATAATAAAACACACCTAAAATCAAACCGACAATATACCCTAATGAAGGTATAATCATCGCCTTCCAAATCATGCTCATTTCAATTGGATGATGTGCTTTTGTAAAACCATTGTCTATAATTTGATGGAATATTTGACCAAATCCAAATGGTAAAAGTACATATGGCCAACATAAACCAAATCCTATAATAATACCGATTTGTCTTCGATCAATTTTCAAATCGTTAAACAAGCTGATTAACGGCGGTATAACGATAGGAATAAATGCAATATGTACTGGAATTAAGTTTTGACTCATTATACTAAGTACCAATAAGGCAATAATAATGATAACCTTTACTTTTACTCGAGACATTTTACTATTTTCAGCGTGTATACTATTAATAATTTTATTTACTAAATAATCAGTAATACCACTATATGAAATCAGTGCCGCAAAGCCACCTAATAAAGCGTAACTTAATGCAACTTCGGCACCATCAACGATATTTTTACCAAATACGGAAACGATGTCAGATACACTCATACCTGCAACTAATCCACCTACTAATGCACTGACAAATAAACTGATTACCACGTTAAGCCTACATAAGCAAAGTATAATCATCAGTACAACTGCTATAACAACTGCATTGATCACAAAACATAACTCCTTTATCACGTTATCGAACTAAAGTATCACGAAGATAATAGTACCAATTTCAATTAAAATTGTCAATCCTATGTTTTAATCTATTATAGTGTACACATCATTTATACCACTAGAAGAATATCGGTATAACCAAATATTACTATTTATTGCGTTGAATACCTCACCCCATTATAGCCAATAGTTTATTTTATCTTTGATTTGATAACCAATCCACAATCGTTGTTACAAGGAATGCTGTAGGTCCTTTTGGTCCTTTATAGCTATTTTTATTCGTCGTCGCGGGCCCTGCAATATCAAAATGCATGTGTGGTACATTTCCAGCAAAATGATTAATAAATGTAGCTGCAAATAATGCTTTTCCCTGTCCATTGGTATGGTTTACTAAATCTGCGACATCACTCTTTTTAATTAATTTTCTTTCTGTATCTGTCATTGGTAATTCAAATACATATTCATCACGTTGTGAGGCCAGTGATAATATCTCCGACAACTCAGAACTAGCATTGTTATTAAACACTGCCGCTTTATCTTCTCCTAATGCTACAATAGCTGCTCCAGTCAATGTTGCAAAGTCTAAAATAACTTCAGGTTGAAATTGAGTTGCATAAAAAACTGCATCACCTAAGACAAGTCTTCCTTCTGCATCTGTGTTTAGTACCTCTACCGTTTCTCCACTTAAAGCTGTATAAACATCATCTGGTTTCATCGCAATCTCATTAATCATATTTTCAGCTGCCGCAATAACACCAACAATGTTAATCTTCAGATTAAGTTTACTTACTGCATCAATCATTGCTACAACATTTGCTGAACCACACATATCAAACTTCATTGTTTGCATACCTGTTTTAGATTTGATTGAATAACCACCCGAATCATAAGTAATACCCTTTCCAACGAGTGCTACAGGTGATTGATCCTCTGAAGTTCCATTATATGTTAATGTAATCAGTCTCGGACTATGTTTTGAGCCTTTACCAACTGCATGAATCAATCCAAAGCCCTCACGTTGTAATGTATCGCCATCTTTGACATCAACTGTTACATCGCTATCTTTAAAATGATTCTCTATTAACTGTGCATAATAAGATGGCGTCAATATATTGGGTGGTATATTACTATAGTCTCTAGAAAGATTTATTGCATTTGCCAATATAGAACCTCTATCAAGTGCTATTTGCAGTGCTTCAGTTGAAGCAGTACTGCTATGAATATCCAATTCAAGTTCATAAGGTGCAGATTTATTTGTTTTATAACCGTCAAATTGATAAATAGCAGCTTCACTTTGTTGCCCTAACAAAGCAGCTAATTGTACATCTTCAAATATTTTTGATCTAAAAGTATCAAATAAAATGTCAGCTTCAGTAATTCGCTCACTTTTTAAAAATTGAAATAACTCGCCAAATATATTTAAATATTGATTACTTGTTGCCTCTTTTAAATTTCCTAAACCTACAGCAATCACTTTATAATCATTACCACTTAAATTAAAATGTGTTGAGCTAACCTTGCCGATATTACTACTTACAATATGCGTACGTTTTAATTGTTCTATTTTATCGTTTATAATTTCATCATTTAACTTTATGTCTTCTAGTTGATTAATATGTTCAGGTACTCCGATGATTAACGTTGAATGATGTGTTTTTGCATTAGTTTGAATAGTTGATTTCATCATATTCCCTCACTTTTCATGTTTTTAAAAGTTTTTATTTTTCAATTTAACAAAAAGACCCATCTTATTGAAAGACAGGTCTTTTTACTAATGACTCACATACTTTAAGCCTATGTGACTTATTAAATTCAGATATTAAAATTTACCTTTTTTGAATGCTAAACCAATACCGCCAAGTTTAAACACGGCACGCGTATCGATTACTTTCTTCATGAAGGCAGCTTTTTTACCTTGGATATCTTTACCGTAAACAACACCAACACCGTCTCCAGAACCTAATGAACATACAGTACCACGGTCAACATATGTGAACTCTTGAGTTGGTTGACCTTCTAAGATATTTTTAATATTTTTAGCTGTGTGTTCACCTTCTTGCATAGCGATTTGAGCAGTTGTTGGTAATGGGCGCTCTTCACCTGCAGGAATAAATGCTGATACATCACCGATTACAAAAATGTTATCGTAACCTTCGATAGTTAAATCTTGTTTAGTTACGATACGGCCACGTTTAACGCCTTCGAATGAAGCTTCCATTAATTGGCTACCGCGCACACCAGCTGCCCAAACAGCAGTGTTTGCTTCTAATTGTTGTTCTTCATCGTTAACTTTAACTACAAATCCTTTTTCGTTAGCCGCAACGATTGGTGTAGCAATTTTGAATTCAACGCCTTTACTTTCTAAGTAACTTACAGCATGGTTAACTAATTCATCAGAGAATTGAGGTAACATTTTTGGAGCAGCTTCAACACAAGTTACTTTAACTTTACTTTGTTCTACACCATATTTGTTACATAATTCTGGGATACGATCAGCTAATTCACCCAAGAATTCAACACCAGTGAAACCAGCGCCACCAACTAAAATAGCTAAGTCATTATCATCTTTTTCTTTTGAAGATGCATAATTAGCAAATTTGTCTTCGATGTGACGAGATAATTTACGAGCAGTTAAAACATTTTCAATTTGGAATGCATGTTCTTTCATTCCTTTAATACCAAATGTTTCACTTTCAAATCCTAATGCTACAACTAAAATATCAAAATCAAAGATACCAGCATCTGTTTCAACTTTTTTAGCGTTACGGTCAATTTTAGTAACTTCAGCTTTAACAAAGTTAACTTTGTCTTTATTTAAAACACTTTCAACTGGATATAGTAAATCTTCATAGCTAATTGTACCTGCAGAAGCTTCATGTAACCATGTTGCTTCGTAGTGGTAATCATTTTTATTAATTAACGTAATTTCAGCTTCATCTGCTGAAATTTGCTTTTGTAATTTTGTGATAGTTTGTAAACCTGCATAACCAGCGCCTAAAACTAAAACTTTTTTACGATCTTGAGCCATTTCATTCACCTAAGCTTTCATATATTATTTGTTGCATAAGTCTTTTTCTATACCCTAATTGTATTTATGTAAGTCACAAAAAAGACATTTTTCATCCAATACTAATTTTATAGTTTTTATACTTGATTTTCAAGCGCTAACGCATATATTGTTTATTTTTTCACATAAACAATTAAAAGATACAGGTTAACGTTACTTAACGAAACGATAACCTGTTAATTAATTAACAGTCTTCAGGTGTTCCTGCAACTTTAGCAGTTCTAAATGAGCTTCCACAACCGCAAGAAGCAATTGCATTTGGGTTATCAATTTGGAAACCGCCACCCATCAATGACTGTTTGAAATCTATAGTTGTACCTTGTAAGACTGGTGCATCCATTTTGTCTATCAATACTTTTAAGCCATGAAATTCATATACTTCATCATTTTCACCTGGCTCTGGTTCAGCAGACATGCCATAAGTAAGGCCCGTACATCCACCACCATTTACTTTAACCTTTAAGTAACCGTCTGCCATCTCATTTTGTTCTAACATATCTTTAACTTCATATGCTGCAGCTTCTGTTACGTCAATTACTGCCATAATTATTACCTCCCTAAAAAATCCATGTTTCTTCTATATGCGCATAAATATTTTGTAATAAGTCATCTGGCGATTCACCCTCAACCATATCACCATTCACTAATGCATACAAGCTACTAGAACATATGCCACAATTTTGTAAGCAACCATATTCTAAAACATCTACACCTGGATCATTTTCCAGTTGATTGTATACATAGTCTCCACCTTTCGCTAAGTTCGAAATGCAGAACTCTACTATTGGATTCATAATACACCCTCTCATTAATTATCAGTTATACAATTATAACAAATTCATTCAATTTACGACACATGCTTGCTTGTAAGCTATAACTATTTTTATAAATAATATCATTTTTTAACAATATTTTTTTGTGTAATATGACATCATATACAACTAATTATGTAATACGCGCTATATCGCCAATAGTTAGGTTTACTCACTACTTCATATACTAGTTAAATCGTTTTCATGATAGCCCTTTATTACTATAACTTATTTGTAGAACCATACAAAAAAGCATATAATGTATTTAAGTAAGCTGTTTATAAAAAATTGGTATATCAATATAAGACAAATATGATTTAACCACATTATATTTAATAACTTACATTGATGCATAATTGATAAGACACTATGCTTTTCACAGCTCAACTCGCAATGCTTTTATCAAATGTTCAATACAATTTTTACTAGAGGGGTATATTAATAATGAAAAATTTAGTTCTTTTAGGTGGCGGTTACGGAAATATGCGTATAATGTCACATATTTTACCAAATGCGCTTCCAGAAAATTATAACATTACACTTATCGATCGCATGCCTTATCATGGGCTAAAGCCAGAATTCTATGAATTAGCTGCAGGTACGAAATCTGATAAAGATATTCGTATGAGTTTCCCTAATTCTGATCGATTAAATAATGTTTATGGAGAAATTAACGATATTAATTTGGATGATCAAATTGTTTCAGTGGGAAATACTAAAGTAGATTATGATGAATTAGTTATCGGTCTTGGTTGTGAAGATAAATACCATAACGTCCCGGGTGCTGAAGAATACACACACAGTATCCAAACATTATCTAAATCACGTGAAACTTTCCACCATATAAGTGAATTGCCTAATGGTGCAAAAGTAGGTATCGTAGGTGCTGGATTAAGTGGGATTGAACTTGCAAGTGAATTAAGAGAAAGTCGTGAAGATTTGGATATTTATCTTTATGATAGAGGAGAGCGTATTTTAAGTCGCTTCCCTGAAAAATTAAGTACTTATATAGAAAAATGGTTTAGAAAAAACAATGTTAAAGTTATACCTAATTCTGACATCAATCGTGTAGAACCAGGGCGTATTTACAATAATGATGTTCCTGAAGAATTAGATTTAATTGTTTGGACTGCAGGTATTCAACCAGTAGAATTAGTAAGAAACTTACCAATTGACATTAGTAAGAGTGGTCGAGTAATTTTAAATCAATATCACCAAGTTCCAACTTATCCAAATGTTTATGTTGTTGGTGACTGTGCAGAATTACCTCACGCACCAAGTGCACAATTAGCAGAAGCACAAGGTGATCAAATCGCTGATGTTATGAAGTTACAATGGCAAGACAAACCTCTACCTGAAAAAATGCCAGAAATCAAAATCCAAGGTTTCTTAGGTTCTTTAGGAGATAAAAAAGGTTTTGCTTACATTATGGATAGAACTGTAACTGGCCGTTTAGCTTCAATCTTAAAATCTGGTGTACTATGGTTGTACAAATACCATAACGGATAAAGTAGCTTAATCTATATTTTACAAATGAAAATATCAATAAATCAAAACAGTGAGGCGTACTAGTTATGACTAGAATACTTCACTGTTTTTTATTTCTACTATTTAATTAACCCGCTGATAAAATATTTGAATAGCTATCTTTGTTCCATAAATTTCGTTAATTGATTTAATTGAATGTATCCGTCAGCTACATATTCATCGTTGATTGTAATTAATGGATAAAACAATTCATCTTGTTGAATACGTTCAATAAATTGCTGATCGTGATCTGTCAGGTTTTCAGTATCTTTTTCAATGTCAATATAAGTAAATTCAAATGAAGTATCTGGATATTTTCTCTTTAATAACGGCTGTAACCATTCAAACGTATTCTGTGAAGTTGGAGCATTAACACAACTCGCACATACAATATCTGCACCATAAACAACAACACTCGCTTTATTCATCGTTTATCTATCCCCTTTTGTTTTCATTTATAGATTTTTCAACATATATCTATTATAATAAAAAGATAAGTATAACATGAAATTATTTACTTGGAAGGGAGGCATTTCCATGCCAACTGAAAACGCAACGATGTTTGATCAAGTAGCTGAGGTTATTGAAAGATTGCGTCCATTCTTACTACGTGATGGTGGTGACTGTTCACTTGTAGATGTAGAAGATGGTATTGTTAAATTACAATTACATGGTGCTTGTGGTACATGCCCTAGCTCAACAATCACGTTAAAAGCAGGGATTGAACGTGCTTTACATGAAGAAGTACCTGGTGTCATTGAAGTAGAACAAGTATTCTAATAAACAGCAAATTGTTGCAATTACAATTCATGATAATCACACACCATCAATTATAGACACAATAAACAAGTGTTATTAGAATATAGTATATTCTAACTTAAGAAAAACGGTAAATGCTATCTTATTGAAGATAGCATTTACCGTTTTTATTTGTATATTGAATTGATTCATACGTAATATTCAAGAGACTCTTTAGAATGACAACCTAGCAACTTTACATAATTACTGCTTTACAAAGCAATTGTTTAATTACTATACAGTTCTCTTTTTATTTTTGTTGAGTATGCTTTTCTAATTTGGAAGGTTTATGATTTTTGTGATTGTCATTACCGTTCATATGATGTGCTATATTTTCACTAATATAGACCCAACCTTTCCAACCAACATGTACAGCATCACTAATCACATATGGTTCATAATCTTTATCCGTCATATTATATACTTTTCCACCACGTTGTGTGATTGTGTGATTTATCTTGTTATAAACTTTTTGACGTCGTTCTTGTTTAATACCTATGTGGTCATACCATTTTCCATTAGACGGTAAAATAATATATTCCACATCCGCACCCGCCTCATTCATAGTATCAATAAACAATGCTAAATCTTGAAATTCTGGTGAATTAACATTAAATTCATAATCTCGATTTATTTTTCTTTTGTGACTATTAATCAATTTCCAATATTCATCTCGAATTCCATAGTTGTTAGATTTCGTTTGGGATTGACCGTGTTTTTCAGCTAAATCCGTTAAACCTTTCCATGATTTACCTTTATCATTAATTGGATCTACTTGTGCTAAAGGTGAAGGCTTAACAGGCAAAATAGATTTGATCGCTTCAATTTTTTTCAACTGTTGTGCTTTAAATGAGGATAAATAACTTCCTTTTACTTTATTAGGATGTTTCTTCATTTCTTTTAAATAATATCTATCTTTTACATCTTTAAATTGTGATAATCGCGTAGCGTATCTTTGTTTTAATTCATTACTCATACCAGATTGCATAAATAATTGATTTATTTGTGCATCTGAAACACGTGCTTTAAAATTCACATTGGTTAAACCGTTATTTGTAAACCATTGTGGCGAAATAATAAACGCCATTTTCTTTCCTTTTAAATTATGATATTGTGATGCAGCCTCTACAGCGTTCACTAAATCCGTAGAGCCACCTGTACCAATTAAGAAAGGTGCTTTAGGTGCTCTTTGTTTATTATTTAATAATAAACCAGGATTAAATGGGTCATCTTTACCAAGTTCACTTGAACCATAAATTGGATAATATTTATCAGATTCAAACATTTTATCTTGTATTTCTGTGCCTTTTAATACTTGATCTGATATATTAATACGTTGTTCTTCTAGTGTTTTATTATTTATTAAACCCTCAAACCAACTTGCAGGTAACAATAAGAAAACACCAAATATAATGACACTTACTATAATAGGTATAAATGCTTTTAATTTCATCTTAATGTTTCTAGTACCGTTACAATCTTATTAGGTGTTGCCCATTCATCCCTATCAAAATCCATGATTGATACTTCTATATCCAATTTATTTTGTATTTCTAATAACAATCCAACAGTTTGAAACGAATCAATAATCCCTTCATCAAAAAGCGCGACATCAGGATTTTCCTTCACAATCTTATTTTCAGTTACTTCTTCTAATAAATTTAATACTTGCGCTTTAAATTCCATGTTTTAAATTCCTCCTATTTTTTAATAAAGTTTTCCAGAAAAGATTAGAAAACCAAATGCAACGAAATGAAACGTTACTATAATGCTTAAAATTGTAGTAAATTGATTTTGCCAACGTGGTGGATGCTGTTTTCTCCACCTTTCGTAATAACCGTAACCAATAAATAATGCTGCATGGTAAATACCATATAAAATATAGTAACTTTCTATCCCATGCCAGACTCCCATTATGATAAAGTTCAATGAAAATGCGATATTTGACATGGCAAATTGACTTTTTAACAATCGTTTCTTAGACATAAAGAATAAAGCTCTCATATATATACAGTCTCTAAACCAAAAAGATAAAGACATATGCCATCTATTCCAAAAGTCTTTTATATTTTTAGCTTTAAATGGTTTATTAAAGTTTTGTGGTGTTTTTATGCCATATAAATAACTAAAAGCAATCGCAAATAGCGAATATCCTGCAAAGTCAAAGAATAAATATAGACTGTAGGCATACATATATAACCATTTCGCAGTAAATCCATGAAGGTCCATTAATAATGGTGTAATCGCATAGACATGAAGTATATGCGCAATAATAAATTTATATAAAAATCCTAGCATGATATAATGTATTGCTTTTTCTACTAATAATTTATATTCATTGCTACTAGGAGCTACATGTTCATCTTTTACAAAACGTTTGTATCGATCAATTGGTCCTGACGAAATTGTTGGAAAGAAAGTAATAAATTGCACTATTTTCCAAAAATCAATTTCTTTTATTGAACCATCTCGAATTTCCATTAATAATTGCACACTTTTAAACGTCACATAAGAAATTCCTAAAAATCCTATGAGTTCAACAACTTTACTTTCATGAAACTTAATTTGTGCTGTTCCTAATAGCGTACTTTGCATCACCTTTACTAAGATTAGTGGCAAAATTGAGAGTGTAATAACCATGAAAAATTTGCTAAATGTATTCTTTATTGATCGTGACTTCCAATAAAACATAATAATTAATAGTTGCCACACCACGTAAATGACAAGATTGACAAACGCTACACTTAAAAATGATTGATCAAAGAAGTTATGTTTTGTCGACGAAAAAATTAGCTGTATCATAAACAATGTACTTAAACCATTGTAAATATGACTTCTTTTACCTAAAAAACCTAAAATAATCACTGGTAATAATACAATGATTGCTATGAGAAAA
The DNA here is from genome assembly GCF_022346615.1 of Staphylococcus sp. ACRSN. Taxonomy (GTDB): domain Bacteria; phylum Bacillota; class Bacilli; order Staphylococcales; family Staphylococcaceae; genus Staphylococcus. Next base: position 116,640 of record NZ_JAKRNS010000008.1, read on the forward strand.
AATGTAAATGTGCCATATGGTGTCATTATGCAAAATCCTCTGCAATCTGTTTACGATCTAGTTTGCCATTATTTGTTAGAGGTAATCGGTCGGTAAACATCAACCTTTTTGGTATCATATAATCTGGCAAGTGTTGTTTTAACTCACTTTTAATATCATGAATTAATTGTTGCTCATCTTCATTTCCAACAATATGATCAGCTTTAATAACCACAGCATTAATATGTGTGACTTTATTCTCCCGATAATTTGGTATAACGACTGCATCTCTAATCAATTGTGATTGTCTCAATTGGAATTCAATTTCTTCAATTTCCATTCGATAACCATTTAGTTTAATTTGAAAATCTAAACGTCCATTGATAAACCAATATCCATCTCTATAAGAAGCTTTGTCTCCTGTATAATAATTTCGTCTATCATTAATTATTTTAAACACTTCATTTGTTTTTTCCGGATCAGATAAATAACCTTTACTTATTGCATTTCCTGTAATAATGAGTTCTTGATTATCAGATAAACTCAATACTGTTTCAGGTCTAGCCTCACCAACTGGTAATGGATTGTAAGTATTTAATATTTCATCATTGATGAGAATACTTGTAACTGCGACTGTTGCTTCTGTTGGCCCATATGTATTATAGATATACGCAGATGGGAATTTTTGTTTCAACATTTTAGCCGTCCTATGTGCGAGCACTTCTCCACAGAAAAAGAATTCCTTCAGACTCGAATATTTATTTTCTTCTAACGTTGGTAACATTAAGCACATCTCCATAAAGGAAGGTGTAGACACCCATACATTTATAGATGATTCGAGCAGCATTTCATTCAAAAGTTTTGGCTTATTAATCATTGCTTTATCTACTAAATTTAATGTACCCGAAGTAGCTAAACATGGATAAATTGCCATAACTGATAAATCAAATGAAAATGGTGCTTGATTTAACCATTGTTGTTTATCACCCAACTGATTAAGTTTAACCATCCAATCTATAAATTCATTTAAGCTATCATATGCAATTTGCACACCTTTCGGCTCTCCCGTAGAACCTGATGTAAAAATAATATAAGCGATATCTTTCGCTCTCATTCGACTTTCAAAATAATCAACTTCTTTATAATTGACTATTGCTTTTACATTTATCAAATTGAGGTTTTGAAACATATCATCTTGATTAGTCGTGTTAATAATATACTCAGGATTTACTTTTCGAATAATTGCATCAATTCTATCTTGTGGTATCGATGTATCAATTGGCACATAACCACAACCTGCCTTAATTGCACCTATCATACCTACAATCATAAAAGGCGACATATGACCATAAATCACTACAGGTTTTGTAGTATTTGATATCATGTCAGCACATTTATTTGAATAACGGCTTAAATCACTATAAGTTAATGTTTCATCATTATGCTTAATTGCTATTTGATTCGCGTCGTTTTTTTCAATATCAATTAATGATTGAATAATGTCTTTCATTGTTGTCTCCTTCATTAAAACTCATTATAAATAAAGTTATTTTGCGTATCTCCAGTTCCATAAATCAAATAAAGTGCAATAAAAATCGCTACATACAAAAAAGTAAGTAGCCAGGGTTTTACTTTTTCGAAGGTTTGTTTGTAATCATGATTCATATTCTTGAGCCTCCTTTGTAACACGTGCAAAATACTATGGTTAAATTATCTGTTTCTTAATTTATTTTAACACATATATAATTAAGTTATTTTTTATTTACTGTTCATAATTATACAATCAAAGTCCCATCTTTACAATTAAATCCATATTTCTTCATCTAACAAAAATGTTATATCAAATACGTTGCAATAATTTCCAATGTTTAAATTAATATTATATAGCTATGATTTGAAATACCAAAAATCATAAATATGAATTATTCATGGATATATATACATAAATAATTTCATACTTTTGAAACTTTCACCAAAATTAATGTAAAAAAATAGAGATTAATTCTCTTTTATTTTTAAAATCTTACGATTTTGAACATGTAAACATTCTTGTAGTATGATTCGTTCAAATAATCTTCACACAAACCACTCGTTCCCCTTTGTTTCACCTCAATCGTTAGTACATTATCAAATTGGTATAATATACTTATCAATATAGAAAATAACTTCCTTTCGCATAATAAAGTACAAATTTAAAATAAAGTAGTTTCTGTTTATGTAACAACACATGTATTTATGGCGTATTTTGGTGAGACTTCTGAAAAAGCATTGTCAGTCGAAGAGTAAGATCGAGAATATATTAATTCGAAATCGAGTCAACAATACGAAATATGGTATATAAAAAAACCAGTAAATGAATATAAAGATTCATTTACTGGCAATTTTTCTAGGATTTACATCCTAGATACTTAATTATAAATTAATCATTTGGATAAAATATTTCTCACATTTTGACACAAGCAAGTACATGATGAATATTCTTTCTAATAATTAATTATAACTTAGCATTTATAGTTTTTAATTTTTAACTGATTGGCGTCTTAGCGGATTTTCCATTTAATACAAGTCTAATATTATCGACACACAACTGTATCATTCGATTTCGTGTAATAACCGAAGCACTTCCTATATGTGGAACAATTATCGCATTTTTCATGGATAATAATGGATGTGACATATCAATTGGTTCTTTGCGCAAAACATCCAAACCACACGCCGCAATTTCTCCATTTTGCAATGCAGATACTAAAGCATTTTCATCTACAACAGCACCTCTACCAATATTAATAAATATTGCATCATTTTTCATTTTTTTAAATGCTGTGGCGTCAAATTTATCACGTGTTTCTTCAGTCAGCGGTGCAGTACAAATTATAAAATCACTATGCTCTAATAACGTTTCAAATGATACATAAAGTGCACCTAAAGTTTTTTCAGCATCCATTTTTCTACTACGATTATGATACATGATATTAGCATTAAATCCCTTTAAACGGCGTGCAAAGGCTTTACCAATATCACCCATACCAAAAATACCTACTTTAGCATTATGCAAATCTTTTCCTGCAAGCAAATATGGACTCCAACTTTGCCACTCGCCTTTTTGAACATATTGTTCCGCTTCAACGATACGTCTTGCCACACTAAGCATTAAGGTAAAACCTAATTCAGCTGTTGTTTCAGTTAATACTTCAGGTGTGTTTGTAGCCACTATTCCTTTACTTTGAACAAGTTTCACATCTATATTATCAAAACCAACTGCCATATTTGCAATTACCTTTAAATTTGGTGCATGCGCTACAACTTCTTCGTCTATCGTTTCACTTAATGTTATAAAGCATGCCGACGCGTCTTTCAATGCATTCAAAAACTTATCTCTTGGCATTGGCGTAAATGATTCATTCCAAACTTCTACTTCTGCAAATAGTTCTAATTGATCAATAAATGGTTGCGGTATCTTTCTAGTTACGATTACTTTTTCCATTCAATCACTCCTATTTTTCTAGCTCTGTAATAACCTCATTTAAATCTTTAAAGCTATGTGTTGGTGGAACGTCTTTGAGTTCAATTTCATCTTTAGTAGTAACTCCTGTTTGAACATGGAGTGTATCAATATTTACATTAATTCCGGATAATATATCTGTATCATATAAATCACCAACCATGGCAACTTCTGACGGTTTAATACCCATTTGTTGCAATTGCTCCAATGCTTTCGTCATAATAATTGGTTCTGGTTTACCAATAAATGTTGGTTGTACGCCTGTCGACACCGATACTACACTTGTTATTGCTCCATTACCTGGTAGAAATCCTCTTTCTTTAGGAATAGACACATCTTTATTTGTCGAAATAAATGTTGCACCATTTCGTACAGCTAATGTTGCAGTCGCTAATTTTTCATATGTAACAGCTTCGTCTAATCCAATAACTACATAATCTACAAATTCATCGTTCTTCAATTGTAAGCCATGACTCGTCAATGCTTTTGCTAATCCTGTGCCACCTAACATATATACAGTTGCACCTGGAGATGCTTCAGAAATATACTCTGCTGTTGCAAGCGCAGAAGTCACTACTTCACTCGCTTTTGCATCTAATTCCATTGAAGTCAATTTTGTCGCAACCTCTTCTGGTTCTTTTGTTGAGTTATTTGTTACATATAAATGAGCAATTTGATTTTGATTCAGATACGAAATAAAATTCTTTGCCCCGTCAATCGTTTCATTACCTTTGTATAAAGTACCGTCTAAGTCGATAAGGTAAGCTTTGTAGTTTTTCATCATTTATTATTCTCCTTTTTGACCAAACGCAGTAATTGGCACATTCTCATTCTTTAAAAATTGTAATACTTCAGTTATAAATTGCTGATAGTATTGTACTGACTTATCAAAAATTGGAATAAGTTCTATCGTATTAAGTTCATCATAGTAATGCACAAATTGTTTTCTAACGTCTACTGTTTCATTGATGTTTTCTTGTGTTTCTTTAGAAATAACACCTTCCAATTCTAGGATATCAATGACATCTTTATAATTTCCGGGATCCCTCAAAATAAAACCATCAATTATCATATTCCCTATGTCTACCGATGATTCAATTAACATTTGAGCAATACGTTCAAATGCGTAATGATTCTGCTTTTGTTGAGGATAGTCTGCAAGTAATTGTTGTAAGTAATTTAATTTTGCATTTAACTGTTCTTTATTTACGAAATACATTTTAGTCACCCCTATCTAATTCATCATACCATAACTTTACAGTCTAATTCATTTCCAGTTATACTAATTATTAACACTTTAGTTAACTTAAAAAATAGGTAATTAATAAAAATGAACTAGGGAGCGTTTTTCAAAAATGATAGATATGTATTTATATGATGATGATGAATCAGCACAAGTCCAATTTGTTGGCTTTGTTGGCGAACATAGTCGTTATGATCTAATGCTAGTACAAACAGATCGCCATTATGGAAAGACTATTGTTTTAAATATGCAAACAAATAAATTTGGTATTATAGGTTCAGACGATATCGAGGAACCCGGCTATATTGCACACATCCTTGGTGTTTCAGAAGATGAAGGTAATGAAATATCCGAATATTTAAATGAAGTCATTCAATAATATATAATAAGTTGTGTGACGACAAAAAAGCGGTAACTCTATTTAAACTAATAGAATTGCCGCTTTTTATTTGCCAAAATCATTGCTTTGAGTTTTATTCATTTTCAGATTGTTGGATACTTGGTTGAATTTTTACATCTTGTAATTTATTGCCTTCAATAATATCTGCTTCACTTTGTAGTTCACTTATTTGTTTTTTAACTTCTTGTTCAGACAGATGTCTTAATATAAAATATGGACAACCAAAATTACAATATTCTAATAAATAGTCTTGAATTGTAGAAAATCGTTTGCTTAATTCAGCTTTTTTATTATGATCACTATAAAAACCTTTTAGTCTTAATTGTTCATAACCAAAGTCTCCTACAACATAATCATATTTATCTAAAATATCTGAATAACGATTTGCAAATAGTTCCTCGTCAAAACATTCTCTATAATCCTCTACTATTTCAAAATATTGTTCGTTTACTTTTATCATTACGCTCACCTAATCTATATTTCTTCCTACAGAATCAACTGAGCAAAATCATTATACAGGAAGAATTTAAGTTTTAATAAAGACCTAGCCCATTTAATAAATTATTAAACTTGAACTAAGTCTTTATCTTAAATATTTAATTAATTTGTAGTTGTATCTTGTTTAAGCTGTTCTTCACCTAAACGTTGTCTTTCTTTTGCTGCTTCATTTACTTGTTCATCAGCATGATAAGAACTACGTACAAGCGGACCAGCCTGACAATGCTTAAAGCCTTTATCCATTGCAATTTTTCTTAATTTACCAAATTCTAATGGTGTGTAATACTTTTCAACTTTCAAATGTTTACGTGAAGGTTGTAAATATTGACCAATTGTTAAGATATCTACATCATTTGCACGTAAATCATCCATCGTTTCAAGTATTTCTTCATGCGTTTCACCTAAACCTACCATTAAACTTGATTTTGTAGGAATTTCTGGTTGTAATTCCTTAGAACGACGTAAGAATTCTAATGTACGATCATATGTTGCACGTGCACGAACTCTTGGCGTTAAACGACGGACTGTTTCGATATTATGGTTTAAGATATCGGGCTTAGATGCCATAAGTGTTTCTAATGCCTCATAGTCGCCACCCATATCTGAAGGTAATATTTCAATTGATGTGAATGGGTTACGTTCTCTAACTTTACGGACTGTTTCTGCATATACATTTGAACCAGCATCTCTTAAATCATCACGCGCAACTGCAGTTATTACAACGTGTTTTAAGTTCATTAATTCCACTGATTCTGCCACGCGTTCTGGCTCTTCCAAATCTAGTTCGTTTGGTAAACCCGTTTTAACTGCACAAAATCGACAAGCTCGTGTACAAACTGCACCTAAAATCATAAAAGTAGCAGTACGTCTTTCTCCCCAACATTCATGTATATTCGGACATTTTGCTTCTTCGCAAACTGTGTGTAAATTCTTTTCACGCATCATCTTTTTAAGACCAGTGTAGTTTTCGTTAGTGTTTAACTTTATCTTCAACCAATCCGGTTTACGTAAAATTTCTTCATTTTTAGTAGCCATAAACGCACAATCCTCCTGAATTGAAATCTGTATATATTATAACGAAATTCGGGGCAAATTTAAATGTATATTGGACATCTTTTAATATTCTAGTAGTTTCTCTTTAAAAATATCTCGTAAAAACTCAGGCATTAAATATTCAATCGCATGTTCCTTTAATGTTGGGAAGTATCGACCAAATGTATACATATCTACAGTACCTAATATATACGTAGATTCATCATCTATTGCTTCACCATTTATAAAGTACTTAGATTCTGATTGAATTAGTCCAATATTATATAAAATATAGCCTCCAAATATGTCTCCTCTAAAACCTAATCCTTGCGCATGTTCATTAATATATTCTTGCTTTTGACTCTTGATGATAACTTGCTTTAATTCTTGACCGGTTAGCCTAATACGTACAAGATTAATCGGATGTGGTAGCATTTGATGAATATCATACTCAGTTACTTTATCAGCCTCTAAACCTTTTACTATTAAGCCTGCGTTAATTATCGTACAATCTGCATTGGTAAACTCAAACACACTTTCAGCTAATAAGTATGCTGACCGCGTAATAACATCTGTTCTTCTCGGTAGCTTGACTGGATGATTGACAACAGGGTCACTTAATAACAAGCGCCCTTCTTCTTCAAAATTCGTATCAACTTCCGGTAGTTGAGTCACTGGATATAATGTTGCTTGTTTAGTTACAACTTTTTTATCTTGAATATCTAATGTTACCTCACCGAGATAATAACCATATTTACCTGCTGCTGCCATCAACACACCATTATTCATCTCTCCATTTAAAAAGAAATGATGTGTATGACTACCTAAAATTAAATCAATCTCCGGTATTTCTTGGCATAATTTCTCATCAAAAAACACGCCAACGTGACTCATAATTATAAGTATATCATAGGCACCTTCATTTGCACTGATTTCATCTTTGATTGCTTCAATTGGATCAGTTACAACCCAATCTAACGCACGATAAAATGGGGTGAATTGTGCAGTTGCTGCAACAAATAATATACGCACACCTTCTATTTCTTTAATATAAGATGACTTAATCTTGTTAGGCAAATGACCTTCTTCATCGAAAACATTTGCACAAGTTACTGGAAAATCAGCATTATTATATAAATGATTTAACGCGTCATGTGAAATTGTCATGCCTTCATTATTACCAATAGTAGCTAAATCACAATGTGCGTGATTTAATAGTTCAATATTTTTTGTTCCCATTGTAGCTTCAGTAACAGGTGCAGACAAATCAACATGATCACCAATATCTAGATAGAGTGAGGGATGATTTAATTTAGGTCTTTCTTCATTCAAATAAGCTGAAATTCTAGCGTATTCTTGAAGGTGACTATGTATATCATTTGTATGATAAATTGTTAACTGCATTGGTTAATTCCCTCCTCAAATTTTATAAAAACGATTTAATTATTAAATATATACCCATTATTAACATAACTGTACGCAATAATGTCACAACTGTATCCGATTTTATTGAGTGGTTAATTCTAACACCAAGTTTAGCGCCAAAGTAACTAGAAATAATTAATACAATGGAATATATCCAAGCAACGTGTCCTAATGCGATATGCCCTGCTGAACTCATTACACTAGAAAAGAAAATCATCATCATACTTGTACCCACAGCAACATGGGGTGGAAATCTAAATACAATCAACATTAATGGTGTCATCAATGCACCACCACCGATTCCAAATAGCCCCGTTAGTACACCAATTAATAATGTTGCAATAAATGCAACGAAAGGTGGCACACTGTAATGATAAGTTTTACCAGTTCCATCAACATAAGTCTTTTGATATTTCGGTTTATTAAATATTTTTAATGGTTTAATTTTATTTCGAATCATTAACAAAATAGATACAAAGATTAAAAATATACCAAAATACAAATTAAATGATTCTAATGTTAAATAGCGACTTAAAATTGAACCAATTAATGAGCCAGGTAATAAGCCAAATAAAAATATAGATCCATTTTTCACATCAACCTGCTTCGTTTTTAGATATCCTAGCGTAGAAGATAATCCAGTTACAATCAGAATAACAGAAGAAGTTCCGATTGCAATTTGCGGTGTTATACCATGAAGTATGTCATTATCTACACCGAGATAAACCAGTGTAGGAACAATGATAATACCGCCACCGATTCCTACAAGCGAACCTAAAATGGCTGATAATGCACCAATTAAAACCAATAATATAATTGTTAACATCCAATCTCTCCTAAAATAATTTTAACTGTTTTGGTGCTAATCCTTGATAATCAATACCAAGCATTTGTTGATACGTTTTTGCGTTTTTTGCAGCATGCCCTCCCGAATTGTTATTGAAAACGACATATACCTTTTTAGCTTTATGTTCTAGAATCTTTACTTTATTTACTAAATCCATTAATTCTCTATCATTATAATCATATAAATACCTAACATCTCTCCATGCTTCATCTGTCATATCTTTTTTCGTCCAACCATTTGTATTACGTCCATGGTAACGTACAAATGCTATTTCATTAGTAATCCTATTAACTAACGGAATAGAACCTTGTCCTACTTGTGGTTCATCGCAAACTGCATGTATGATTTGATGAGCTGTTAAAAACCTTAAGGTTTCTTCTTTATATGTCTCGTTAAACCAAGACTGATGTCTGAATTCTACACACATTGGAAAAGCTTTAAGTTGTTCTCTAACATAACGTATGTACGCAATATTCTTTGCAGTACAATCAAACCATGGTGGAAATTGGACCAAAACCATCGCTAATTTTCCTACGGCTTGCAATGGTTCAATCATAGCCGTAAACTGTTCGAATAATTCTTGTCTTGTTTCAGTAAACTCATGATAATCAGCATGAAGTGTCAATGCTTGATGAATTTTAACAATAAATTCAAATCGTTTTGGCGTTTCTCTAATCCACTTATTAATATTTCTTTCGGGTTGAATAGCGTAATAGGAAGCATCTAATTCGACTATAGGAAAATGACTTGCATATGTAATTAATTTATCTGATTTTCTTTGCAAATCTTCATATAGTGAATCATGATCTCCCCATCCTGTTAAACCTATATTTATCATAATATCACCACATTAATGATACCATAACTGAATTCATGTATTCACTCGATAAATTCTAAACAAAATAAACTTTATACTATAGATTTCATATCAATTGTCGATAGTTCAAACCAAAAAAGAGCAACACACCATAGTTTAGGTTCTCTCTACCATTCTAAACATTTCATACGAAGTTTAAAGCTTTTGATTAAATAATAATATTAACTCTAAAAACATAACTCGTATTATAGTGTATTGCTCTATCAAATAATGTTTTCATTTTACAACATCTAATCATTTGTCTTAAATTAACGCTTTAGTCTGATTAATAATTTGTTGCATTAATGTCGCTGCTGAAATACTTTGTGCCAAACGTGGTGACTGTCCACTCCATAGATGCGTCCATTTCGTATCACCATTTTTCGCAGATGCTTTGCGAATAGAATTAGTAAGCTGATTTTGAATTGGATAATCAGGTATATCATCATCATACCTGTTCATATTATGAATAAAATCATTATCAATTCCACGTGCAGGCTTACCGCTAAACACTTTGGTAACTACCGTATCAGTTTCTTTACTATCCTGAATTGCACTTTTATAAAGTTTTGAAGCTCCACTTTCCTCAGTTGTTAAAAACGCAGTACCCAATTGTGCTCCTTTTGCACCTAGGACCATACTTGCAATCAAACCTCGAGCATCCATAATGCCTCCCGCTGCAATTACTGGTATATCAACTGCGTCTACAACTTGAGGTACTAATGACATTGTACCAACTAATGGCACTTGAGAACCCGTGACGTATGTAAACGAACCTCTGTGCCCACCTGCTTCACTTCCTTGTGCTATTATCAGATCCATACCAGCTTGCTCATTTGCAATCGCTTCTTCAACTGAAGTTGCAGTACCAATCAAAGTGACACCGTTCGCTTTCAATTTATCTATCGCTTTATAATTTGGTATACCGAATGTAAAAGAAACGATTGCTATTTGCTTTTCAATTAACAAATCAATCGCAGCATTAAATTGTGCTTCTTCACTTATATTTACGGTCGGCTCTTCCAAATTTAAGGCCCTACGATACGGTCTTAACCACGCATTCATTTTTTCAACTTTTTCAGGTAAATAAAGCTTATCACTCGGAACAAATAAATTAACTGCAAATGATAAATCTGTCAATTCTTCGACTAAAGTTATTTCTTGATCTAATTTTTCTGTTGTAAAGTAACCAGCACCAATCGTACCTAAACCACCAGAATTACTTACCGTTGCCACTAATTCTGGTGTCGTACTTCCAGCCATTCCCGCTTGAATAATTGGATAACGTATACCCAACGTTTTCGTAACATCATTTGTTAAATCCATTCAAAGCACCCCTTTAAAATGTTTCCACATTATAATATAAAAACCATTATGACTTATAAAATGATTTAAGTTGTTGTTGTACTTTTTCTCTTTCCTCTTCATCCATTTCATCTTCGATATCCATACCCAACATTTCTTCTATTAAGTCTTCATGTGAAACTATTGCATCTGTCCCACCATATTCATCTAACACAATGGCTAAATGCTTTCGAGAAACTGTCATTTTCCTTAATACCCATTCCGCTCTGTTATGTTCATTTACAAATAAAGGTTCTGAAATGTAATTAGAAATATCATCTGTTGTCTTTCTACTCCATGCTAGCAAATATTTAGAATGGAATACACCAATGATATGATCAATATCTTCGTCATAAACAGGATAACGCGTATAAGGTTTAGATACTACAGTCTCATATGCATCATAATAGGAAATATCTGAAGGGAAAGCTGTTACGTTAATACGCGGTGTTGTAGCGATATCTGTAATTTTAAGTTTTTCAAAGTTCATTACACCTTGAATACGATTTTTTTCAATTTCATTAAAAGCACCCTGGCTTTCAGCTATCGTCACAATCTGTCTAATTTCTTCTTTAGAAAAACGTTGTTCTTCTTGATTACTGTTTGGAAGGATATGTTTAATCCATGTTGTTAGCTTATTTAGAATGATAATACAAGGTTTAATAATAAATATAAATCCAAGCAAAATTGGATAAATCCAATTCGTTGTTTTTTCTGGATATGCCTCTGCAAAAGCTCTGGGAATGATTTCACATATTATAATAACCCCTATAATTGTTATAATTATAGCCAAAAACATATTGAGACCACGATTTTCCGACCATAGCGTAATAAGTGCTATTAAGATAATATTAGTAATATTCTTTCCGATGACAATAGATGTAAGATAGTCACTCGGTTTATTTAAAAATTCATAAATTTTCTTTGCTTTACTTTCCCCTTGCTCAGCTTTTGTTTGTAATCTCATCCTGTTCACTGCAGATAAAGCTGTTTCACTGTTTGAAAAGAAGAAGGACGCAAACAAAAGTATGATTATAGCAACAATCATCATTGAATTTCCCCTTTTGGTTTCAAAAAATATATTCATGTTTAAACATTTATTCCCAACAAATGACTTTTATAAACGGATGTCTCATTGCCCTTTTCAATCACTTTTAACTATAAATAAATATCCAATTTTCAAGTTTACTCATAAAAAAAGCACGGTCTAATACAATCTTTGACAACATTTTAAAAATGGTATCAAAATCGTATTGACCGTGCTTTAAATTATATTATATTAATTCAATGACAAGACTTTATCTTATCCAATTGAACCTTCCATTTCGAACTTGATTAGACGGTTCATTTCAACTGCGTATTCCATTGGAAGCTCTTTTGTAAATGGTTCTATGAAGCCCATTACAATCATTTCTGTAGCTTCTTCTTCTGAAATACCTCTACTCATTAGGTAGAATAATTGTTCTTCAGAAACTTTAGAAACTTTTGCTTCGTGTTCTAATGAAATATTATCGTTAAATACTTCATTATATGGAATTGTATCAGATGTTGATTCATTATCTAAGATTAATGTGTCACATTCGATATTTGAACGTGCACCTTTAGCTTTACGACCAAAGTGAACAATACCTCTGTAAACAACTTTACCGCCATCTTTTGAGATGGATTTAGAAACAATTGTAGATGAAGTATTAGGCGCTTTGTGAATCATTTTCGCACCGGCATCTTGAACTTGTCCTTTACCAGCGAATGCGATAGATAACGTACTACCTTTTGCACCTTCACCCATCAATACACAGTTTGGATATTTCATAGTTAACTTAGAACCTAAGTTACCATCTACCCATTCCATATTTCCGTTTTCATAAACTAGTGTACGTTTAGTAACTAGGTTATAAACATTGTTTGCCCAGTTTTGGATTGTAGTATAACGAACATGCGCATCTTTGTGAACAATGATTTCTACAACTGCTGAGTGTAATGAACTCGTTGTATATACAGGTGCAGTACAACCTTCAACATAGTTTACTGAAGCACCTTCATCCGCAATGATTAAAGTACGTTCAAATTGTCCCATATTTTCAGAATTAATACGGAAATAAGCTTGTAACGGTGTATCCAATTTAATATTTTTTGGTACATAAATAAATGATCCACCAGACCATACAGCAGAGTTTAATGCAGAGAATTTATTATCTGCAGCAGGTACAACTGTTGAGAAATATTGTCTAAATAATTCTTCATTTTCTCTTAATGCACTGTCAGTATCTTTGAAAATAATTCCTTTATCTTCAAGTTCTTTTTCCATATTGTGGTAAACAACTTCTGATTCATATTGTGCAGATACACCAGCTAAATACTTTTGTTCTGCTTCAGGAATACCTAATTTATCAAACGTACGTTTAATTTCTTCAGGTACTTCATCCCAAGAACGCTCAGTATTTTCTGATGGCTTAACATAGTAAGTGATATCATCAAAGTCTAATTCTGATAAATCTCCACCCCACTGTGGCATTGGCATCTTATAGAATTGTTTCAATGATTTCAATCTGTAATTAAGCATCCATTCTGGTTCATCTTTCATATTTGAGATTTCTCGAACGATATTTTCTGTTAATCCTCGTTCTGATCTAAAAATGGAAACATCTTCGTCATGGAAACCATATTGATAATCTCCAACATCAGGTGCTTTTTTAGCCATTTCAATCACTCCTTTTATATATTTAAAACGACTTCTATTGCAAGCGCTTCTTTGTTCAATCCATTTATTACTATTTTAACTGTTAAAAGTTTAATTTTGAATCTTGTTGTACTTATAGTGTGAATGGAAAATTACACAATGTCAATGTGTAGTGTTTACTTATTCTTCATTACCTTCTTTTTCAATTGTACCTTTTTCTAATGCTTTCCAAGCTAATGTGGCACATTTGATTCTTGCTGGGAATTGAGACACGCCTTGCAACGCTTCAATGTCTCCCATATCTTCTGTAATTTCATAGTCTTCACCAAGCATCATCTTTGTGAATTCTTGACTCATCTTCATTGCTTCAGCCAATGAATGACCTTTAACAGCTTCAGTCATCATCGAAGCACTAGACATTGAAATCGAACAACCTTCACCATCGAATTTAGCATCTTTAATAAAGCCATCTTCAATATCAAACGTCAAATGAATACGGTCACCACACGTAGGATTATTCATATCTACCGTCATTGAACCATTATCTAGTTTCCCTTTATTTCTAGGACTTTTATAATGATCCATTATTACTGAACGATACAATTGATTTAAATTATTAAAATTCATACGAGAAAAACTCCTTCGTCTGTTTCAAAGCTTCAACCATTTGATCAACGTCTTCTTTCGTATTATAAATATAGAAACTCGCACGGGCAGTTGACGATTGATTCAACCATTTCATTAATGGTTGCGCACAATGATGTCCTGCTCTTACTGCAACACCTTCCGTATCTACTGCTGTAGCAACATCATGTGCATGTACATCACGCATATTAAACGTAATCACGCCGGCACGACGTTCTTTGGGAGGTCCGTAAATTTCAATATTATCTACTTCTAGCATTCTGTCGTATGCATATTGCGTCAACATTGTTTCATGTTGATGAATTGCCTCAAAACCTATACTTTCGATATAACGAATTGCTTCAGCTAATCCAATTGCTTGAGCTATTAATGGTGTACCTGCTTCAAATTTTGTTGGTAAATCCGCCCAAGAAGCATCATATTTACTAACGAAATCAATCATGTCACCGCCAAATTCAGTAGGCTCCATGTTGTTTAATAATTTTCTTTTGCCATACAGTACACCTATACCTGTAGGACCAAGCATCTTATGACCACTAAAGCTATAGAAATCAACATCTAAGTCTTGCATATCTAAATTCATATGCGGTGCCGCTTGTGCACCATCTACACTAATAATTGCACCATGTGCATGTGCTACTTCAGTGATTGCTTTAATATCATTAATCGTACCAAGAACATTAGAAATATGAGCAATTGCTACAATTTTAGTATTGTCATTAATTGTAGCTTTAACATCTTCAATGTTTAATTCACCAGTTTCTGTCATTGGTATAAATTTTAACGAAGCATTTTTACGTTTAGCCAACTGTTGCCATGGTACGATGTTTGCATGGTGTTCCATTTCTGTAACAACGATTTCATCGCCTTCAGAAACATTGGCATCTCCGTAACTATGCGCTACCAAGTTAATACTTGCAGTTGTACCTCTTGTAAAAATAATTTCCTCAAAATATTTTGCATTAATGAAATTTCTAACTGTTTCGCGTGCATTTTCATATCCATCAGTTGCTAATGAACCTAGTGTATGAACACCACGATGTACATTCGAATTATAACGCTTATAGTAATCATCTATCGCTTCAATGACTTGAATTGGCGTTTGGCTCGTTGCTGTAGAATCTAAGTAGGCCAATCGTTTACCATTTACTTGTTGGTCAAGAATTGGAAAGTCTTTTATAATTTCATTCACATTTAATAATTCGGTCAAATTACCCACAGACCTTTCTCTATTAAGAATCTATAATTAGACCTTAGTTAAAGTTTCAACGTGATGAGTGTTGTACACTCAACACTTGTTTTCACTTTAATTACTATTGTCCAAACTTTTCAAAGATTTCATAACAATTTATTATTTGTTTACTTTTAATTCAATAACTTCACGTAATTGACGTTTAACATCTTCGATAGGTAATTCACGTACTACAGGGTCTAAGAAACCGTGAATTACTAAACGTTCAGCTTCTTCTTTTGAAATACCACGGCTCATTAAGTAGTAAAGTTGTTCAGGATCAACTCTACCAACAGATGCTGCGTGACCTGCTTCTACATCATCTTCATCAATTAATAGAATAGGATTTGCATCACCGCGTGCATTTTCTGAAAGCATTAATACACGTGACTCTTGGTTAGCAATAGATCTTGTTCCACCATGTTTGATATAGCCAATACCATTAAATACAGTAGAAGCATTTTCTTTCATAACACCATGTTTTAAGATATAACCATTTGTGTCCTGACCATATTGAACAATTTTAGAAGTTAAGTTTATTTTTTGATCTCCTGTACCAACAACTACTGATTTTAAGGCACTTTCAGAACGGTCACCAATTAAATTCGTTGAATTATCTATAATTTGGCTACCTTCATTCATCAAACCTAGTGCCCAATTAATTGTCGCATCTTCAGCAGTGATACCACGGCGAATAATGTGACCAGTGAATCCCTTGTCTAAATAATCAACAGAACCGTAAGTAATTGTTGAATTTGTTCCAGCATTCACTTCAGATATAATGTTGATTTGATTGCCTTCACCACTTGCAGTAGATAAATAGTTCTCTACGTAAGTTACTTCAGCACTTTCTTCAGTCGCAATAATTACATGGTTGTAAAGACTTGTATTGTCGTCATCATGTAATACAACGTATTGAATTGGATTGTCTACTACAACATTTTTCGGTACATATACAAATATACCACCGTTGATTAATGCAGTATGCAATGCAGTTAATCTGTGTTCATCCAAAGCAACTGTTTCTGTCATTAAATATTGTTTAACAAGTTCTGGATGATTGATTAATGCTTCTGATAAACCTTCAACAATCACACCATCTTTTGTAGCTGAATCAGATACTTTTGAAAAAGCTAACGTGTTGTTATGTTGAATAATTAAATTATCAGAGTTTTCTACATCGATAATTTCTTTAACAGCTTCTGGTAGTTCCTCTAATGATTGGAATACATTACCAGTAGTTTCATGTTGTTTAAATGAGTCGAAGTCCCATCTATTTATTTTAGTTTTATCTGGTTTTGGCATTTCTAAAGTTTCAGTTAATTTCAACGCTTCTTTACGTAATTCTGTCATCCAAGCTGGTTCATTATGGGCTTGTGAATACTCAACAAGTTGCGCTTCAGAAATGTTTAAAGTTTCAGTCGTCATACATTTTTCCTCCCATTTGATGATCGTATGATTTATATCTTTAGACAACAATAATTGCCTCAAATCTTCATCTTATTTATGTTGCAAAAAGTTCAGATTTATTCTGTAGCACCGTACTCTTCTTTAACCCATTCATAGCCTTCTTCTTCAAGACGTTTCGCTAATTCTGGCCCGCCTGAAGTTACAACTTTACCACCGAACATAACGTGCACGTGATCAGGTGTGATGTAGTTTAATAGACGTTGATAGTGAGTGATAATTAATGAACCAAACTCATCTCCACGCATTTGGTTTATACCTTTCGATACAACTTTAAGCGCATCGATATCTAAACCTGAATCAATTTCATCTAAGATAGCAAATTTAGGTTCTAACATCATTAATTGTAGGATTTCATTACGTTTTTTCTCCCCACCAGAGAAACCTTCATTAAGATAACGTTGTGCCATATCTTGGTCGATATCTAAGAAATCCATTTCTTTATCTAATTTCTTGATGAATTGCATTAAGTTGATTTCTTCGCCTTCTTCACGTTTAGCATTAATTGCTGAACGCATGAAATCTGCATTTGTCACACCAGTGATTTCAGATGGATATTGCATAGCTAGGAATAATCCAGCTTTCGCACGCTCGTCAACTTCTAATTCTAAAATATTAACGCCGTCTAATAATACTTCACCTTGAGTTACTTCATAGCTTGGGTGACCCATAATAGCTGATGATAACGTTGATTTACCAGTACCATTTGGTCCCATAATCGCATGTATTTCACCAGTGTTGATTGTTAAGTTAACACCTTTTAAAATCTCTTTATCTTCAATAGACACATGTAGGTCTTTAATTTCTAATGTAGATGGCATACATATTCCCTCCGTAATATATGATATGTTTTTCCTTACTAGTTTATAATAATTTTAATCTACAGTCAAAAGACTAAAATCATATTACAACTAATAATTATAACGTAGTTACATTCGAATATAAACCTTTTCAAGCGCTAAATTAAAATAGTTCTTAAAACACAATGATTTTTGATAATGATACTAAGCATTGATTAACTGATAAAATATGAAGTAATGTTCTCAATACTATTTTTTATTCATATATCGATTAAATATGCTGCTAGCATAGAAGATTCATTCAAGCTTTCAAGTATATCTTTTACTTTTTATATGGTTTATGATGTGTATTTTAACTATAAAATTCAATCTTTACATTCGACATTTGATTTTTGATTATTTATAATAATGATTCAATCAATTTGATTGAACTTGATCATTTAGGAGGAATTAATTCTTTATTGGGAACCTTATTTAGTTTATTGACTTTTATTATTTTACTAGTATTAACTGCATTTTTTGTGGCAACAGAATTCGCTATCGTGAAAGTGAGAACTTCACGCATTAACACCCTTGCTCAACAAAACAACAAGCGCGCACTTGCAGCGCAAAAAGTTGTTTCTAATCTCGATGAATATTTAGCTGCCTGTCAGCTAGGTATAACCATAACAGCGCTCGGAATTGGTATGGTCGGAGAATCGACATTTGAATTTATACTGCATCCTTTATTTAGTAGTATAGGTCTTTCAGATACATTGATTCACGTCTTCACACTTATAGGTGCTTTTGTCATTGCAACCTATTTACATGTTGCTATTGGTGAGATGGCACCAAAAACAATTGCCATTCAAAAGGCCGAACAGATAACATTGATCATCGCTAAACCTATCATCTTGTTTTCTAAATTATTTTATCCATTTATATTTATACTTAATGGTTCAGCGACATTGATACTAAAATTGTTTGGTATGACACCTGCAAAGGAAAGTGAAATTTATCATTCAGAAGAAGAAATCAAATTACTTTTGAAAGAGAGTCATGCTGGTGGAGAAATTTCGCAAAATGAGTTAACGCATATTAATAGAGCATTTGCTTTTGACGAAATGAAAATTCAAGATGGTTTTGTTGCTATCAATGATGTAGCACTAATTAATGTAGAAGATAGTTATAATGAAACAAAGTCTTATATTAGCAATGCACATTACACTAGATTCCCTGTGTATAAAGGACAAAAAAGTAATATTATAGGCTATATTCATGCTAAAGATTTATTAAAGGATAATATTACTTCACTTGAAACAATTACAAACTCAATACTTAAATTAAAACCGGAAACTAAGGCCCACCTTGCTTTAGAACAAATGAAAGCACATCAAATTCATATTGCGTTAATCGAAGATGATAATCAACAGCCACTTGGTATCGTAACTATGGAAAACATCTTAGAAAAAATCGTCGGCGATATTAAAGACGAACACGATCGTGTTTAATTAATTATTTAAGTAATTGAATATTATTTTTAAGGAGCAAACATCTCATTTTTTGAGTGTTTGCTCTTTTTGTATTTATGTACTTATACATTCAAAAACCCCCTCTGACTATTACAGTTAGAGGGGGTAACTACATATGATGTTATTTTGCTGGTACTACGGCACCATCATATTTTTTATTAATGTAATCTTTGATTTCTTTAGAATGTAATACATCCATTAAAGCTTTGATTTTCTTATCATCTTTATGTCCGTCTTTAACTGCAATCAAGTTAGCATATGGATTATTCTTAGCTTTCTCAACGACAATTGAATCTTTTTGTGGACTTAGTTTTTGATCGATAGCAAAGTTTGAATTAATAATTACAGCATCAGCTTTTTGGTTTTGATAAATTTTAGGTAAATATTCTGCTGACTGTTTATTGTTAAATTTGATATCTTTTTTATTTTCTGCGATGTCTTTGAAAGTAGCGTCTTCAGGTTTCACACCTTTTTTAAGTTTAATTAAACCTTCATCTACGAAGAATTTTAAGAATCTACCTTCTTCAGCAGGGTTGTTTGAAACGTAAACTGTGGCACCTTTTGGTAAATCTTTTAAGCTTTTATATTTTTTAGAATATACAGCCATTGGTTCAAGGTGTACATTACCAGCTGACTCGATTTTGTATCCTTTATCCTTTTTATCTGTTTTTAAATATGGTGTATGTTGGAAAAAGTTAGCATCCAATTCACCTTTATTTAACAATTTATTTGGCGTTGTATAATCATTAATTGTTTTTATTTTCAAGTTATAACCTTTGTCTTCAAGTAACGGTTTAGCCTTTTCTAATATCTCTGCATGTGGTGCTGGAGATGCGCCGACTGTAATCGTCTTATCTTTTCCGCCACCATTACCACAAGCTGCTAAAACTAGTGCAAGAACTAAAACCGAAGCTAAACTAAATATTTTTTTCATATCGTTAAGTCTCCTTATTAATTTTATCTCTTATCAATCTTATTTGTAGCCCAATCACCAATATATTGGATGATGAAGACAATAATAAGTATTAAAATAGTTGAAACTAAAATGACATCATTTTGATTTCGTGTAAAACCTGTCAAATATGCTAAGTTACCCAAACCGCCTGCACCAATAACACCGGCAATTGCTGTTGAACCGACTAATGCAATAGCAGTAACTGTAATACCTGATATTAGCGCTGGCATTGCTTCTGGAATCAACACTTTTTTCACTACAGTCCAAGTGTTTGCTCCCATAGACCATGCTGCTTCAATTACACCTTTATCAATTTCTTTAAATGCAATTTCTACTAATCTAGCATAGAACGGTGCTGCACCAATGATTAATGCTGGCAATGCACCTGTTGGACCACTAATTGTACCTAACACTAAACTTGTAAACGGAATTAATAATAGTATCAAGATGATAAATGGTATCGCTCTGAATAAGTTAACAATGAACGACACAATATTATAAAATACTTTAGCTACTTTTGATTCACTTTTAGCAGATAAGAATAGTAGTACACCTAAGATTAATCCAAAAACAAATGCAAATATTGTCGAAACAATCGTCATGTACAATGTCTCGTATGTTGCAATCCAAACCTCACTCCACTGAACATTTGGCATTGTAATCATTTCTTGGAGTATGTCACTAAAAGAATTACCCATGCTTTAACACCTCCAACGAAACATGTTGCGCTTCTAAATCATTTTTAAACTTTTCAAACTTTTCTGAATCTAATTCCGGTAAATGTAATACTAAGAAACCTAGAGAACCATCTTTTGAATGTTTAATATTGGCTTCCAAAATATTTACATCAATATCATGTGTTTTTGTAATATAGGAAATTAATGGTTCAGTCGTATTATTTCCTGTGAAGTTTAAACGTACGATATAAGACTTATCATCAATATGTACTAAATCAGTAATTGATTCATCAAAATCATCATTTAAATCATCTTTGACAAATCGTTTTGTCACGGCGTGTTGAGGATTTTCAAATACGCTTGTTACCGCACCTTGTTCAATGACACGGCCACTTTCCATTACTGCAACCTCATCACATATGCGTCGAATCACTTGCATTTCATGAGTAATAATAACAATTGTTAAATTACGTTGTTCTTTGATTTTTAATAATAAATCTAGAATCTCATCTGTAGTCTGTGGATCAAGTGCACTGGTCGCTTCATCACATAATAAAACATGTGGTTCGTTAGCTAACGCACGCGCTATTCCAACACGTTGCTTTTGACCACCAGATAATTCTGAAGGATAAGCATCTTCTCTACCTTTCAATCCAACCAATTCCACAAGTTCTAGTGCACGTTGCTTCGCTTCTGATTTAGAAACACCAGCAATTTCTAGTGGAAATGTAATATTATTTAAAACTGTCCTTGACCATAGTAAGTTAAAATGTTGAAATATCATGCTCACTTTTTGACGTTTTTTTCTCAATTCTGATTTTGATAAATTCCCAATGGTATCGCCATCAATAATAACGTCTCCTGAAGTAGGCTGTTCGAGATTATTCAAGAGCCTAATTAAAGTACTCTTTCCTGCACCAGAAAAACCAACTACTCCAAAGATTGAGCCTGATTGTATGCTTAAATCAACATGATCTACTGCAAGTACGTCTTGTTTCTTAGTTTTGTACCTTTTCACTATTTGATTTAACTCAATCATCATAGTTGCCTCCTTGTATTGCTCTATCAATTAAAAAATGCTTTCCCTATGTTCACCGAAGAATAGAGAAAGCATTTGCCGCTTCTCTCATCTCCAAAAGTCAAAAATGACTTTTTGTGAATTGGCACCATTTCTGTTACAGACGGTTGCCGGGCTTCGTAGGGCACATCCCTCCACCTCTCATGATAAGAGTATCATTTATTTAATTATCAATAATCCTACCATTGCACTAAAGTTTCGTCAATGACTATTTTAAATTTTCTAACAAATAAGGAACTGACTGAAAAGCATAAATACGCTTTATTTCTTTACCTTTAGACATTACTAATAGGACTGGTACAGACTGAATCTCATGTTCCTGACTATATTCAGGATGGAAATTTAAATCTACTTTTATTATTGGCAATTGTAAGATATCGTTTGCTATATCTAACATGCGTTCAGATATTTTACATGTCCCACAAGTGGGTGTATAACCAAAGATTAATGCTTTTTCTTTATCATCGTGTTCATGTACATCAACACGACTTTCTTTTGTTACATTCATGTTAATAAACTTACCCTTTCAGCTATATAATCTATTTGTGCCTTCGCTACAATTTCTTCATCTTTAACTTGAAATCCATGTTTTTCTAATACTCTAGAAAGATATGGTTTTGGACATCTTGCCACTTCACAATATTGTTTATCTATTCTAATATGATGACTTTCACTTAAATAACGTTTAAACCATTTACGGATTTTTTCACCTTCTTTATCTGAATCAACAAGTATATGAACTTGTTTACCGTATAATGATTCAATCATGGCATCTAATTTATCAACGCCCATTGTACCATTCGTACAAATAATTTCAATCGGTTGATCAATAACTTGCTTTACCTTCTTCTTGTCGGATTTTCCTTCGACAATGATTACTTGGTTTAGTATCGTCATGATATCCACCTCTAAAAAGTTGATAGTTATTCTCTTCTATTAAGTTCTTCACATTAGTTCACAATCATAAACATTATTTACACTTTTCTAATTTAAGCTTATTATTCATTCACTTATTTTTCCTGATTAACTCATATTAGAAGTTTACTTAAAACATTGTTACCTATTGTTGTATATCAATTTTAAATATGATAAACGTTTATTTAAACATTAATGTTTACCTATTGTGCTTTGCAATCTGTTTACATATATAATAAAAACTCCCAGATACATGCGATCAAGGAGTTTAAATCATTATTATTCACCAATCATTTCAGAATATTGTTCTGCTGATAATAAATCTTCTAATTGGCTTTCATCACTTAATTCAATTTTAATCATCCAAGCTTTTTCATATGGAGATTCATTTACAAACTCAGGGCTATCTTCTAACTCTTCATTAGAGCTCAGTACTTTACCAGTTAATGGTGCATATAATTCAGAAACAGTTTTTACAGATTCAACACTTCCAAAAGTATCACCTTCATTGATTTCATCATCAACCTCAGGTAATTCTACGAATACGATGTCTCCTAATTCGTTTTGAGCATATTCTGTAATGCCAATAACTGCTGTATTTCCTTCAATTTTTACCCATTCATGTTCTTTAGAATATTTTAATTCGTTTGGTACTGCCACGAGTATCCCCTCCTAAATGTTATTACATAATTATGATGCCATATGTACGGTATAAGGGCAACTATAAAGTGGGATAAGATTGCACCTTGAACCGTTTTTCCAACATATTTGTAAAACGTTTTCATTTTTTATAAAATACTTGTACTTTCAAAATCCCACTCACTTCTATAAATTATAGCCAGACTT
Source organism: Staphylococcus sp. ACRSN (assembly GCF_022346615.1). GTDB lineage: Bacteria > Bacillota > Bacilli > Staphylococcales > Staphylococcaceae > Staphylococcus. The sequence goes on from NZ_JAKRNS010000008.1 coordinate 140,571, forward strand.
GTTTATACTCTTCTTCTTTAAATCCAACCGTTACTTTATCGCCTGAAACAGCAAGAGGTCTTTTTACTAACATTCCATTCGCCGCAAGTAAATCTAATTTTTCGTCATCAGTTAAGTCATTCAATTTATCCTTAAGGTTTAACTCTCTATACTTTGCGCCATGTGTATTAAAGAGTTTGTTAATTTCGATATCTGTACCTACTAAAATCTCTTTGAACTCACTTTTAGTAGGTGTATGTTGCACAATATCAATAGGTTCAAAGCTAACTCCGTAATCTTTTAAAAATTTTGCAGCTTTTTTGCATGTTGTACAATTAGGATACTGGTAAAATTTTATCATTATTCTGTACCTCCTATATCTAGTTATCACTAATATATCAAATTTATTAAGAAAACGCTCTAATTATTAAGCTGATTTTTTTTATTAGAATTATAATTTCGCTATAATAGTATTACTAATATATCTAAAAAGGAGAAATATTTATGCAACCAATTAGTACTACAGATAAATTTAATGACACAATCCAAAGCGACCAACCCGTTATCGTGAAATTTGAAGCAGGTTGGTGCCCAGACTGTAAAGCTATGGATATGTGGATTGATCCTATTACTGAAAAATATAATGACTATCAATGGTTTACTGTTAATAGAGATGAATTAGAAGACGTTGCTGCTGATAATGAAGTTATGGGAATTCCAAGTTTATTAGTATTCAAAAATGGCGAAAAACTTGCTCATCTACATTCAGCAAATGCTAAATCACCTGAACAAGTTGAAAACTTCTTAGCAGACACTTTTAACAAGTAAATTATAGAAGTATCAATTTTATGTAACTCAAATGTAAATTGATGTTATAAATTGAAAATATCATTTTAAAATAGACCATTTAATGAATTAAAAATATTCATTAAATGGTCTATTATTTTCCAGTTCCATATCAAACTATTAATCTCTATAACATTAAAACGTTTCAATCATATTCTCTGTATGTCGTGGTCTATAATTCATTTCATCTTCTAAATCTGTTAAATATAGAAAACCAAGTAATCTTTCATTTTCTTGAATATTAAATAGTGCTTGAATTTCCTCATTAAATATATATTGTGGCGTCTTCCAACAAGTACCGATTCCAGCCTCATGCAATAATAGCATTAAATTTTGCATATATGCTCCGAAGGCTAAATGATCTTCTAATCCTTCTAATTGATTAGGATCTTCTTTTAAAATCAATATCAACATACCACCAAGATTTGTAACCACTTGGTAATGTTCTTTTTGTTTTTTCGGTTGGTCATGAAATGCAATTTGCGTTAATTGTTTGCTCATATTGCCTAATCTATCTTTAGCAACATGGATTACTCTCCATGGTTCCCTATGTCCATGGTTTGGCGCATCTGCAGCCTTTCTTATTGCACTGTATAATGCATCATCATCTATATTCATATCTCTTTTAAAGACTTTTATACTTCTACGTTGTGAAATAGCTTCTTGCAGTTCCATAATTAAATCGCCCTTCCTCTAATGATAACTATTATCAATTATAAAATAGAACGTATTTATTTTCAAATTACTCGTAAAGACTTAATTGTTTTTTTAACGTCTCAACATGAATTTGTCCTGGTGCTTTCGGAGTATCTAAACAACCATACGAAACCGTACCACCAAATATGCCTTGAGCTGTACGGGAAACGATACCTAATTTTGACATAGATATACCGATAACTTTTTCGGAAACAGTATCTGCAGTTTCCGAAACAGCTTCTAATAATTTCAATACATCCAATTTATCATGTGGCATCACTGCAACTTTAATATAACTTGGTGATAACTGATGCATCTTAAAGTACAAATGCTTTAATTCCTCTATAGCCGGTGTCTGTTTAAAATCATGATACGAAAGCACAACTTCTACAGCCTTATTGTTTGCCTCATTAATAAATTGTTGTAAATCTTCTCTATTTCTAGTCTTATCAAATTCAATATCAATCATATCTACACCATCATTTTTCACAATCTCTGAAAGCAATTCTGCATATTTATCAAAATTTAATGGACCGAACCCCCCTTGTGATTCGGTACGATAAGTTACCAATAATCGCTTATTGACATTGATTGATTTAATCGATTGAATCGCTTGCTTTAATAACTTTTCATCATAGTCTAACCATTGATCAATTCTGAGTTCGATCAGTTCAAATGAATCACTATATTTAGTTAATTGTTGTAGTGTTTCATCTGTTATATTTTTTTCTGGAGCTATCGTCACTGCAATATCGACTTTTGTCATCCTTTATACTCCTTTTATTTATAAGATAATTAAAATTATTGTATAACAATATTTGAAAATAACACAATGTTAAAAACGCATTTTAATCATATGAAGTTACCTTAAGTAACTATTTTTAATATGATCTACTTAACTTTCTCATAATTTAAAATTAAATTATATTTATCACATGTTAAATTTTCCCATTTAATAAAATACGATTACTTAAATCAATCTGTTAAAAACTTTCTGTAACTATCAGAAGAATTTTTTAAATGAAAACGATTTACAATGATTTAAATTTTATACAATGGGTAGACATATGAGTAAAGACCTTAAGGAGGTATTTTAAATGGCAGTAAAATATGAAACTAAAGCAACTAATACAGGTGGACGTAATGGACACGTTCAAACTGATGACAAAGCAATTGACGTAGCAGTTATTCCTCCAGCTCAAGCTGATGCTGAAAAAGGAACAAACCCAGAACAATTATTTGCAGCTGGTTATGCGTCATGCTTTAATGGTGCGTTTGATTTAATTTTAAAACAAAATAAAGTTCGAGGTGCAGAACCCGAAGTAACTTTAACAGTCCGTTTAGAAGATGATCCTGATGCAGAAAGCCCAAAATTAAGTGTATCTATCTCTGCAAAAGTTAAAGACGTATTGTCTCAAGAGGAAGCTGAAAAATATTTACAAGATGCTCATGACTTCTGCCCATACTCAAAAGCAACACGTGGCAACATTGATGTTGACTTAAATGTTGAAGTTGTAAAATAAAAATTGTAAGTAAATATCTAAATTGAGATATCAATCTTAATAGTTAAATTAAAAGGCAATTTCTGTTGAAACACTACAGAAATTGCCTTTTTTGTTAAACATAATTTTAAATCATAGTACGTCTAAATGTTTGATATTATAAATAACTGTTTGGTTATTATCTTTTACTCCACTGTAGAAAGATTGAAGTTACATTCTCAATACATGAAAAAGCCCTTATAATATATTCAATTAATCATTATAAGGACTTTTCATAGAAACTTAATTCTAATTTTCTGTTCAAATCATGATGTCTTTTCGTTTATATTTGATATGTATTTTACTGCCTTTCATCACTATCTTGAATGATAAAATAAGTAATTAAAATTAAAAAAGCAATCAGGACAAGAACCAATAGTGAAACAACAATTGTGATAAACAAAGTCACAAAGTTTGCCCCCTCTTCCAATTATGTATCCCACTATATTATATCATGTAATTCATATTTAAATAAGTTCTAAATTAATTCAATTAAGTATTATTATATAATTTATAAATCGAGATTAATTTCATTATCATATAAAACCTACTACTAACTTTTCATAAAAAATCAAAAATAGTATTGCTCAAATAAATTTTTTCCTTTAATATTATAATAAAATTATCAAAATATTAATAATAATTTTTCCTTCAAATATTTAGGGGGCCTTTAATGAGACATATTCGCTATTTAACAGTTGAAGATTTATCGATGTATTATTCGCTTTTATTGCAAGGCGTCCAACAAAAACTTGAAGTATACGCATGGAAATATCAAAATGAGCAAAGTATTTCTCAACAATTAATCAAATACATTCTTGATATTCATAACAACCATTATACTGTAATCGGCGTTTTTGAAAATAATGAATTAGTAGGGTCAGCCACTTTAATTCATGATCAGTCTTATGGATTAACACACAAAGCAATTATTGAAAATTTATGTGCTAAAGGCATAGATCATTCTGAAAGGGATCAAATTGCTAATTTGCTTATGCAACGCTTATTTCAAATATGTAAAGAAAAAGAAATTGAAATATTGTTAACTTCTTTAATCTCAAATAATATAAGCGGAAAGGTCTTTTTCAGTCAATTAAACTTTGAAACACTTGTGTTAGAACATCATGCCAGAAAATATGGTGATCGTTACGTTGATGAACATTGGCTAATATATAATTTTTTGGAAAATGATTTAGGTTAATTATAGAATATCACTTCATAAGTTAAAGTCTTTTATAATTAGTTATTACATAAATTTTAACCTGCTTGTTTGAAAATATGTATTAGTACTCATCTACTATTAGTGAAGTACAGTACTTTTATAAATAATCCTTTAATTACTTGCAATAATATTTGGAAGCAAATATTATTTTAGTAAAGACGTATAATACATTTATTTAAGTTATATCTTGGTAGATAGTTTAATTCATCTTTCAAAATCAGAGAGGACTGAACAAGTTGAAATATGCAACAACCTTATTATCCTTGTTTTTATCGCTTATTACGCTTGCAACACCACTATTAGTAGTTAATAAAATTTTAGAAGGAAACATAGCAATTCTTGCTGGCGGATTATTTATATTAGGTGTTTTACTAATTAATATATATGCTTGTTTACGCGGGGATCGAATAGCAAATATATTTGCTATGTGCGTAAGTATTTTCTCTTTTATTTTATTATCATTTCCTCTATGGCATTCATTACTTTAAAGCATGACTCCTTATGATTTAAATCAGTTACATACTTAGTATAAAATCAATACCCAAAACCAGAGATATGGATTTTAAAAAGCCTAAACGAATTATATAAAATTCATTTAGGCTTTTTTATGAACATTTTGCTTTCATCACCCTAATTTTTCTTTGACAAAACTTTAATTTTTTTCAATTCGTCTTTTTCATATACCTAAAAACCCCCCTTCCCTATTATTTCGCTTTCTTTATCATGCTTTTATTTTATTCAAAGATATCATTATGTTAGGCTTTTTGCTTTTGCAAAATAAATTTTTTCATTTTTACACTATTTTTAATTTTAAAAATATTCTGAAAGCGCTATAATAATAAAAATAAGGGGGATTAAAATATGAATTTAGCTATTTTAGGGTTCATCATGATTGTAATCTTTATGATTCTAATCATGACACGTAAAATGTCTGCCTTAATTGCTCTAATTGTCATTCCGACAATCTTTGCACTTATAGGTGGGTTCTATGCGGGCATAGGCAAGTTCATGCTTGAAGGTATAGAAACAGTAGCACCAACTGGTATTATGCTTACTTTTGCGATTTTATACTTTGGTGTTATGATTGATGCCGGTTTGTTCGAACCTGTGATTAATCAAATAATAAAAGTTGTTAAAGGGGATCCAGTCAAAATTGCATTCGGAACTGTTATACTTGCTTCCATGGTTGCATTAGATGGAGATGGTACTACAACATTTATTATTACGGTAACTGCAATGATGCCATTATATAAAAAAATTGGCATGAGTCTCTACACACTTTCTACTTTAGCACTACTTTCTATTGGTGTAATGAATATGTTGCCATGGGGTGGACCAACCGCGAGAGCAATTTCATCATTACAAGTCACTACGGAAGAAGTATTTATACCTATCATACCAGCGATGGTAGCCGGCATTGTCTTTGCATTTATTGTCGCATATATTTTAGGTAAGCGTGCTAGAAAATACATTACATCTTACACAAACATTGATTTAGATGAAGTCACTAAAAATGATACTAAAGAAGAATCGTTATTAAAAAGACCAAAAATGATTATTCCAAATGCGATCCTAACGATTTCATTAATTGTCTGTTTAATTATCGGTTTATTACCGATTCCAGTACTATTTATGTTATGGTTTGGCGTAGCATTATTAATCAATTATCCAAATTTAAGTATTCAAAATTCAGTAGTTAAAAAACATGCTGGTGATGTGCTTGCCGTAATCAGTCTAGTTTTTGCTTCAGGTATTTTCACAGGTGTCATGAATGGTACAAAAATGGTAAACGAAATGGCAAATGCTTTAGTACATATCATACCTGATGCGATGGGCAATCACTTTGCACTTATCACTGCAATCTTAAGTGGGCCATTTACATACTTTATGGCCAACGATCCATTCTATTATGGCGTATTACCAATACTTGCAGAATCTGCACAACAATTTGGTATTTCTAAAGTAGCAATGGCAAGAGCATCCGTTTTAGGCCAACCGCTTCATGTATTAAGTCCATTATACGCAGCAGGATATTTACTTGTTGGTATGTTAGATATTGAATATGGACAAAACCAACGAATTGTTATTAAATGGGCCATTGGTTCTAGTTTATTTATGATTCTAGTTGCATGTATTTTAGGTATTATACCTTGGTAAATAAAAAAATAATTTAAATATAAAAACCTGAAACAACTTTAAATAGTTGTTTCAGGTTTTAGTTTTGTTATCTATGGAAATATAATTAATAAAGATAATGTGTTATCTATAAAAATATAATTGTTTGATGATATGGATGAAAAATACTTTTAATAATAATTCTATTATAAAAACAGTTTTAATTTGTAAGCATATGGGTAAAACTTAACGTACAATTTACATTATTAAGGAGTGTTTATTTATGAAACCGCTTGGTGAATGTAATTATATTAACCCTTCTGCTATTTCACTTGATTGGGAATGCTTTGTTTTAAGTAAAAGTGATATGGAATTAGACGGATTGCCTAAAGAACTTATCAACAGTTGGATGGCACAAAATATAATTAAACCATTTTCTATTAGAAATAATGAAATAAATTTCAAAACAACTGATATCAAAGATGCTTTATATAAACAAAATTGGTATTATGCAGTGTACTAAATATTGATTATGCTAGATTAGCATTAGTATTATATAAACTTAATGCTCGATTTGCAGAAGCTAACAATTGTTGATCGATATAGTTACGATAAAAATATGCATACAATTCATTGTAACAAGTCGCGTGTTTTGGAAAGTTTTTATCTCCAATAATATTGTGTGCTAAAAAACCTAATGGCGTATTATCTTCTTCAAAACTAATTACAAAATCATAGAATGTCATATGCTTTACCTCATCAATCTTTAAATTTTGTTTGTCACTTTTGTATAAATCTTTTATTAATCATAACAAATTGAAAATATTTGTCTATGTGCTAAAAATTAGATATTAATAAATTAAACGTTCTAAAATCCCTTTGTGACAGCATTATTTTAACAACTGTTAACTTTATTAAGTTTACTTATGATTTTAGTTAATCCAAATTTGATTAATCAAATTTTTACTGACGTTGATCACACTAAGAACCTAGGACATAAATCCTAGAAAAATAATCAGTAAATGAGTGAGAAACTACCAGTTCGAACAATATTTTAGGCAAGTATACACGTTCAAAATCATAGGATATTAAATATAAAAGCGAGCTAATCTATAATGAATTAGCTCGCTTATTTTGAGAATGGATATTTATCTTCCGAACTCTACTTTAATTATTTATATATTCTCGGTGTGATCATTTTTTATACTAAGACATTACCATGTTGGTCTGCCGGCTTGAACACTGTAATAATTGCTCCTATAATTGCAAGAACATGTGGAACTCCTGTCCAACAAAACACTAAAAATAATAGACCCATTCCTGTTTTTCTAGCATAAAATTTATGAACTCCGAATCCACCTAGAAATAATGCCAATACAATATAGATTACTTTATTCACTTCATTCATAATAAATGCTCCTATCATAATATTTTATAATCATATTATATATCATCCTGCTTATTTAATTAAATATTTAACATCGTATTATATAATTCACGATTGTTTTCTATAAACAAAAATAAAGCTGATTGTTCATATATACTTTCAACATATCTATATATTATAATACAGTGAACATTTTACAATCCCCCTATTGTAACGCCCTATTTAATGATAAGATAAATCTGTTAAAAATTATTAATTATCTATTATTAGTCGCTTTTATTTTAATTATCATCGTCTTTCAAAACTTAAATAAATATAAATAGAGGAGGTTTTCGTTTTGAGTCTTCATTTCATGATTGTTTTATGGCTTTCTATCATTTTCCTAGTATCAGGTGTAGCTTCACTTATTACTTATAAAGTTCGAGGTTCTAAACAAGCAAAAGAATCATTGTTAGGATTGACTGTAATACTAATTGTTTTTGGTGTTGTAGGTATTTTATTTGTACTGATCTTTGGTCACTAATGCAAAGTTAAATTAACGTTCTAAAGTAATTGTCTCTGTTATTTTTCAATATTGAGATGAAATACTTTGGAACGTTTTTTATAGTTAAAAACTTATAAAACACTAATAATAAGACTGCAAATTCGTACATCAATATCATTTCGTTTATAATAAAATTAAAGCCATATCAATGTCGATAAGGAGGCATTTACTTGAAATTAACTTACTTACCACAGTGGCAAATTAAGAACAATAGTACAAAGCAGTTTGTCATTCAAGAAGATGAACAGTCTGTTTCACTGGTTAGTCCTATCAATGAATATGCAATGGGAATTCTAAGCCAAGTCACATTTACCATTATTAATGGAGAAGTTAAACAAGCTGTTGTTGAAAACAATAGTCCTGCAATTCATGTTAGTGTAGATGAAGCAAACGCATTAATTACGATTAACGATCAGTAGTGAAATGATAGTCCTATTTAATTAGTTAAAGTCACAAAAATATATTGTTTAGAATTTATTTTTCGTTCCATAACTTAGACAGGTGTGTGATGATAATGAAAATCTTAAAAAATTTATTCTTACTATTCACAGGTATTTTAATTATTCGAGCATTATTGTTAAGTATTGATAGTTCAAATAACGATTCAATTGAAAATAAAGTTATGGTTCAAGATAAACAAAAACAATAATTAACCGCACACAATTTTCTTAATATAGAAAGTTGTGTGTATTTATATAGTATAAGATAATAACGTACAAGGAGGTTTACATGAACAAGAAAAAACAATTTATTGAACATCATCAAATATCAATTTACTTAATATCGCTCATATTGGCAACAATCGTTGGTTTAACTATACCCAAATCAGCTCATTTTTTAGAAAATATAATTTCTGTTCTATTGGTATTTCTTATGTTTATTATGTTTTCACAACTACCTTTTTTTCAAAAAAATAGCCCCATAATTTCTATGAAGTTTATACTGGGATTAATTCTATCCAATTTCATATTTATTCCAATATTTGTCTATATTTTGGTTCATATTTTCCAAATTTCACATCCAGGTATACTTATTGGAGTTTATCTTGTTTTGCTAGCTCCTTGTATTGATTATGTCATTGTTTTTACTGCTATGGGAAAAGGCAATGCACAATATATGGCAATGGTTACACCTATATTATTACTCTTACAAATTGTCTTACTACCAGTTTACTTAACCTTATTTTTACAACATATGAATATACCTACAATAGAACTATTACCATTTATACAAACTTTTATAATATATATCATCATACCTTTTACTTTGGCCATTTTCTTACAATCAATGAGCCAAAACTCAAAAATTGCCAAAACAACATTAAAAGCCACAACTTGGTTACCTGAATTATTTATGGCACTGGTCTTATTTTCTGTTGTTGGATCACAAATTCACAACGTTATTTCTAATGTGTCTTTAGTCTATATGGTTATCCCTTTATACATAATATATTTAATTATTGCACCAATAATAGGTTATTTTAGTGGTAAATTATTATCTTTAGAAACCACATCTATTCGAACATTATCTTTTAGCACTAGTACTAGAAACGCACTAGTAGTTTTACCAATAACTTTTGCATTACCTGATAAAATAGCTGCAATTTCAGCAATCGTAATTGTTACACAAACACTAATTGAATTATTAGGAGAACTCATATATATAAAACTCATTCCGAAATTCATTCGTTAGCAAACACCATTTAATATTTATTATATATTCATACAAAAATATTACACCTACTACAATCTTTTTGATATAATTATGTAAACGCATACGAAATAAAGGAGATTACTTTCATGAAGCGCTTTTTATTTATTATATTTGGTATCAGTTTAATCCTATTTTTAATTAAATTATCAGTCACTATAAGTTTCATATCAGAAGAGGAATTAGAGGAAGATGAAATCGAAAGCAACACTAATCTGTAAATTTTATTTTATAATCTGTTTAGTTAACTATATCTATTTACATTAATATTAACCAAAAATCACTTAGTTAAAATGTAATAACACCATATAATCCATTTTTCATTGCTATGCTTTGTATGATGTTATTACATGTGCTTTGTTTTTTTATTTTTTAACTACTTTTTAAATTACTTTATCCCCATTTTTCACTTCTTTATAGCCCATTTTCTCTTAATTCTATCTACATTTCACACTTTATATTTCCAACAGTTAGAACGTATGATTATCATTTTTTATTAATATGCTTTAAAATAGTACAAAGATGAAATTTTACACTAGACAAAAGAACACTTATTGCGCCAAGTTTTGTATGAAGTTTGAAAGTAAAATGAGGTGATATTATGCATATTTTAAGAAAAATATATGAAGATGAAACGCCAATTTTTTATATACAAACGGATTTAGGTCTTATTATAAAAGTTAAATCTCATACTAATTTAACGCCTGAAGAAACAGAGAAACTATTAGAAGATGTAGCATTGAATATGGATGATAAATTAAAAAATAATATTGAGTAATTATCACTTACTTATTTTTTAAGTCACTTACTAAAAGTTAATTATAATAATTATTAGTTCATTATAAACTTTATGGATACCAGAAGGTCTTGGGATATAAATCCTAGAAAAATAGCAAGTAAATGAGTTTTAAATTCATTTACTTGCTATTTTTTACAATACTTCGTAACTTCACATATATTTGCTTAGTTACCTCAGAATACCTTTTCATCCTTGGTCTTCGACCGTCATTACTTACTCAAAATATTTTGCAAATCATAGTAATTTCACACTATATAATATGTAAGATTATATTTTATTATATTAATAAGTCTATCGTACCTATTTTTAACGTCCTGACTCTAGTTGTTAAATATATTACTTGTTAACAATCCCAGTACTGTGTTAACCAAATATTACCTTATTACAAAAGCAAAAAAACCTCTTAAAGAAGTGGCTTCTAGAAAATATAATTCACACAAAAGTTTGGAGGACTTCTAGTGCTTAATTATTATTTACCCCTTTTCATTCTATAAAAACACTTATATATTTAACCTTCTAATAATTATTTTTTAAATCTGAAAGAAGTTTAAAACTTCATTAAATTTGTTAAGCTTTTATTTTTTTATTCAAAAAAACAAATAAATCAATTCATACTGTTGGAAATCAATTTACTAAAAAGTTATCCTATAAGAGAGGCATTAATCATTTGTTTTATTTAATGCATACTTTAAGCAATTCGTATTACTATCCTCATTTAGCTTTGTGTTATTCACATACTTGAGGATTTCGATAAAAAAAGGGATGATGGAATGGAAATATTACGTAAAGTTTATAAAGATGAAGAACCAATTTACCACGTTAAGACAGATAAAGGATCTGTAATTAGAATTAAGGGCTCAGATGATTTAACACAAGAAGAAACTCAAGAGTTATTAATGCTCGTTTCTCAAGACATTGATAAAATGACTAAATAGCTTGCTTATATTATATTGCAATTTATTAAATCATATAAATCTGAACAAATAATACGTCTCAAGCAGCGTCTTTTACATTTAAGGGGGATAAAGTTTTTACTTTATCAAATATATATACAATTTAGTCTTACTATTTTTTCTATGATATGTTTTTTATTTTAAAACTATATTTAATGCAACCACCTAGTGCTAATCAATTATGCAAATCATACTAGGCGGTTTTTTATATTTTATAAATTCAAATCTAAGGTTACATGTGGTATGTTATCTTCTAAATATACTTCAGACACACATTCAAATCCGAAAGACTCATAAAAAGCTTGTAAATGCGATTGTCCAGAGATCCTAATTAATCGGGTATTATATTGATTTTTAATCACTTCTATTGTTTTTTGAACGATCTTGCGCCCATAATTTTTATTACGGTTTGTTTCCGTTACTAATACTCTTCCAAAACTGATATAGTCTTCTTTTTCTATAATTCTGGTATATGCTACGATTGACTTATCTTCTTTAATCAATACATGTAATGCATCATTATCTTCTGTGTCTACTTCTTGATATGGACAATTTTGTTCAACGACAAACACTTTTATTCTTTCTCTCATAATATCAATTAGCTCGATATTGGAAAGATTTTTTGTTTTTTCAATTTTAAACTCCATATATGTACTCCTAATGAAAGCACACTAAGCTTATTCTAGAAAAATAAACTTAGTGTGCTTAATATATTTTACTTACATATTAACATTTCATTTTCTTTTACTGTTCAACAATTTGAATCAGATTTCCACAAGTGTCATTAAAAATAGCCATTTTTATGTGATCTACTTCTTTTACATCCGTATGAAATTCAACTCCAGACGCTTTCAAATTCTTTTGAGCTTCCTCTATATCATCAACACCAAACATAGTAACTGGTATACCAGCATTAAATAAACCTTCTTGATAATTCTTTGCAATAGGACTTTCATTAGGCTCTAATACAATCTCCACTGGATTTGATGAATTAACTTCTTTAACAGTTAACCATCTAAACCCTCCTCCTATTTCCATATCATGTACGAGTTCAAATCCTAATTTTTCAGTATAGAAATTTTTTGCGTGATTTTGGTCTTCAACAAATATACTTGTTGCTATAATTTTCATTTTCATTCGCCTCCTATTATCTTTATCTTCAAATTCTTTACATCATAAACAATATTTTGATGATTGATCAATATGCCAATTTTAGCTACATACTATTGTCATCTTTTTTAAAATTTATAAACTCTTTTCAAAACTTGTACTTATGATTTATATACAATATTAATAAAATAATCTATGCCTTCAACACTGTTTGTCACTAATGGAGTCACACTTATGATTTCTCCAGTTTCTTTTGCTAAGATTTCTTGCATAAATTGATTTACGCGGTCGTCAAATACTTCGAAGCTTTCCTCATATCGATTATACAGTGTCTTAATTTTCATATTCATAGACTCCTTTACACATTTCAATTATTGCTTATAACTTACTATTTAACCAAGCATCAATTTCAGCAAATATACTTTGATTATAACTGCTTTCATTCAATATTTCGTGTTGTAACCCTTCATAAATATGAAGGGATTTTTCTTTTGATGCTATTTCTTCAAACAATTCTATTGAATCTTTATAACTAACTAAACCATCTTCCATTCCATGCAAAATTAATATTGGATATTTAAATTTATGTGCATTTTCTTTCAAATACGTAACACCGTCTAACAACGTATAAATCAACCCCATTGAAATTTGCTTAGCGTTTAAATCATCTTCTTCATATTTTCTAATAACTGTTTCGTCTGAACAAACACCTTCTCCTAATTCATTTTCAATATAAACATCTGATGCTCTATCCCGTTTTGGATAACCAAAAAGCGGTAAATTATACCACGTCAAAGCACCAGAAGTAATGATACCATCAACTCTATTTTCAAATTTACTCCCAAATAAAGTAACGGTATATCCGCCCATACTATGGCCTATTAAATATACTTTCCCTTGAAAATTTTGTTGAACAAAATCAATAACTGCTATTAAATCTTCAACAATTTCGTCAATACGACTAAAAAAAGTAGTTTTGCCACCGGATCTCCCATGACCTCGTTGATCATAACGAATTACATTAAATGAATTTCTATTTAAAAATTCTGTTAAAACATCATATCTGTCTAAATGCTCCGCCAATCCATGAACAATTATAATATTTGCTTTTGCTATTTCAACATCATTAATTTTTGTATATATACTTGTACCATCTTGAGATTTCAAGTATTTAATATAATTCATAAAATCACTCCATTCAATTGAGTATAATGAATCCTTAACTTTACTATTCTTCTATTACCCTTTTTTATATTTACCATAGCCTAATAAATAGTTGACTTTGAATAGTTTCTATATTTATATGGTTTATAACAATAAAATAATTTAAAATTCAAAAGGAGTGATAAAATGGCTAAAGTTAAATTGTGCCAAAGTTGTGGTATACCCTTAGATGATAAAACACCTTTAGGAACAGAAAAAGATGGTACTTTGTCAGAAAAATATTGTTATCATTGTTATCAAAATGGCGAATGGACTTTAGATTTAAGTTTTGATGAAATGTATGCACATAACTTAAAAAAGTTTCAGGAATCTGACATGAATAAATTCCAAAAATTTATTCTTAATAAGATGTATACTAAAAAATTCATGAAAAAATTAGAACGTTGGCAGTAAAACTGTTATAAAAATACTGTATTCATTGGCCTCAGTGAATACAGTATACTTTCAAATGACCACCCTCTCTTAAATAATCTTCTTTTTATAACTTACAACAATTACAGAAACTTACATTTCTCAAAAAACTAATATTCATTTTATTAAAATTAATATTGTTATATTACATTGTATATATATACAAAAAATAATTCTAAATTTTCAGAAATTTACAATTTATTTTACTCTATTCCATGCTACAATAAATTTATTTTATATATATATACAAAGGGGTTGTGTATTTATTGGTTAATTCCACTAATGATAAGAAACGTTCACCAAATGAAGCGAAAAAATTTAAAATGCCACATATTTATGTCATTTTATTTATATTTGGGGCTATAGCTACACTAGCAACATACTTTATACCTTCTGGTGAATTTAAGCGTATTAAAGGTCCTGAAGGCAGAGAAATGGTCGATGCAGATTCATTTCATTATATAAAATCTGCACCTGTTGGCATTGTAGATTTTATATCAATAATACCAAAGGGACTGATTGAAGCTGGAGAAATTGTATTTTTTACATTAATTATTGGTGGCATGTTCATGGTACTTAGAAAAACAGGCATTATAGAAATAGCTGTAGATAAATTAGCAAGACAATTTATCAATCAAAGTATTTTTATAATCCCGGTTCTTACTACAGTATTTGCTATCGTTGCTACATTGATTGGAACAGCTGAACTCTCACTTGTTTACATACCAGTCATCATACCACTGATTATTGCTCTTGGTTATGATTCAATTACGGCAACTGCTATTGCACTATGTGGAACAGTTGTTGGTTTTACTGTCGGCGTATTAAATCCAATTAATACAGGATTAGCACAAAAACTTTCTGGAATCGAAGTTTTTTCAGGTATTGGTTTACGTATTGTTTTATTTATTATAGTGTTGATTTTCACTATAATTTTCATCATGCGCTATGCACAAAAAATTAAAAAAAATCCAACTTTAAGTTCTGTTTATGTAGAAGATCAAGAAAAAAGAGCACTTTATCAACAAATTACAAACCAAGCACCTATAATAGCAACTAAAAAACAAAAATGGGGTATTGCTATTGTACTTGTATTTTTTATAATTTTAGTTTACGGTGTTACAACTCAAGGTTGGTTTATGGTAGAAATGGCCGGCTTGTTCATATTGATGGGAATTATTGTCGGATTAGTAACAGGACTCTCAACTCAAGAAGTCTGCGAAGCTTTCAATGAAGGATTCAAAGATGTCTTAATGGGTGCTATAATCGTTGGATTAGCACGTTCTATCGCAGTAGTACTTGAAGATGGTAAGATAATGGATACAATCGTTCACGGTTTAGGTTCAGCTATAGACGGTGCAACACCCACAGTTGCTGTAGTAGGTATGTATGCCGTACAAGTTGCAATAAACTTTATTATTTCCTCTGGTAGTGGCCAGGCACTCGTAACGATGCCTATTATGGCACCACTTGCAGATATGTTAGGTATTACAAGACAAACTGCCGTGTTAGCTTTTCAATTGGGAGATGGATTTACGCATGTATTTTATCCAACTAGTGGTTATTTCATGGCTGCATTAGCAATAGGCGGCGTTTCTTACACAAAATGGATTCGTTTCTTTTTCCCTTTATTTATAATATGGGGCATCATTTCAATTATCACATTAATCATCGCACAACTTATTGGTTGGAAATAATTATTTAATAAATTTAAATCTAAGCATTGCATAGTAACCTTGATAGAAATTCAAATTAAATATATTACTTAAATTAGCACAGGTTGAGTCACAATAAACATCATAACCTGTGTTTTTTATTATAAAAATTTATAAATAAAATCGTTTTCATTAATCAAAAGCCTACTATTTCTATATAATTTATCATATAATAATAAATTATAAAAAGGAGGTAAATATAAAATGAGGACTGGTATGTTATTAATTAGATTAATGTTAGGATTAACATTTATTATACATGGAAGCCAAAAAGTATTTAGCGGCTTTGGTGAACCAATGCATATGATGCAAAGTTTAGGAATGCCAGCATTTTTAGGTATTTTATTAGCACTATTTGAATTTATAGGCGGTATTTTAATGATTTTAGGAATCTTAACAAACTATATCGCACTTGGATTTATTATAATTATGTTAGGTGCATTATTTACAGTTCACTTATCACAAGGATATATGGCTTCAGAATTTGTAATCACATTGCTTATTATGAACATCGCTATTGCCCTTTCTTATAATTGGAAAAAAACAATTCAATTTTATTAAAAACTAACTTATAGATAATCACATAAATTCAAGTACACTACAGGATTAATCCAATATAAAAATAATGCAATAAATTAAAATACAGACTAAGACATAATGTATGCCTAGTCTGTATTTTTTGCAAAGTTTTTAAAATTCATTTCAATTTTAATAGTATATATTATACTATCTATCCTTTAATTCCTCATCAGTCATCCATTTATGATTTTTCACCCATTTATCATTCTTAGTATTTTTATAATCTACAACATATACGGTTGTATCTTTCACTTTATCAATCTCTGCAATAGCACCTTTCATACCTGGCATGTGATCTGCTTCAAGTTTTACTGAATCTCCTTTTTCAAAACCATGTTGCTTTGCATTTTCAATTTCCTCATTTACCACCCATTTATGATTTTTAACTTCTTTATCTCCATTTTTAGGTTTATAGTTCACTTCGTAAACATGTGTTTTATAAGCTTGTTTAACGATTCCTTTTGCATTTTTCATGCCTGACATATGATCAGTGATAATTTGAATCTTATCCCCTTTTTGGAATTTACCATTTGTTGATTTTTGCATATCTTCTGGGATAGTACTTTGATTATCGTTATGTGATTGGTGTTGTGAATCATTCATTTGCTCATTATCATTTGAACATGCTGTTAATAGTAGTCCTGAAGTGATAGCTATTGTTATTAATTTTTTTACCAAAATATCCCACCTTCTTTATTTAAAATTATTATATAATACGCTTAATATACAATACATAAAATACCCCTTCTAGGTATATTAAAACATGATTAATTATTTTATTTCAAAAAAACCAAGTGAAATTATATTATTTCACTTGGTTCTTTTTTATATATTACGTATTTAATTACTTTATTATTTTTTATAATGTGGCCTAATAAACCACATTTCAGATTCATAATTATGAACTACTTTATGCGCAACTTCTTTCTTTTCAGCTCCGCCGCCTTCCCAATTTTGATCTAGTGATTCAAATTCTGTGTAATTGCCATCGTAATTTGCATCTGTAACAATCGCAGTATGCCCTGCTCCATTACCATAATTTTCATTAAACACAACAATATCCCCTGGTTTAGCCTTAAAATCATAAGTATTTTTATAAACTGTTGCTTCACCATCAAAATTATTTTCTTTTGGTATATCCTTAGCGTAATCCCCTTTCAATCCATGTCCGAACAAATAATCCCATTGCTCATTAACTAAATCGAAACATTGCCAACCGTATTCATTATCATAATCCCATCCTTTACCTTCAAGAGATGAAGTAAAGTTCATTGATTCATCATGTGACATCGTTGTTGCTGCAGATACTGTATGTATATTGTGTAAGAAAAATATCGTCATCGCAAAAATAAAAAATGTGAAAAATTTCAAAATATATTTTGTCATCCGTTTTCCTTTCATAATTAGAAATTAAAATGTATTAATAACCACAAAAACATTATAAATTCTTAGATAATATAATATTTTCAATCCGACAATAATATATCATATGTATTTTTCTAAAGTATTACATTGATATGAATTTAATTTTAATTATTTTTATATTAATGTAATATAATTTGTAAAATACTATTAATTATATTTATTGTTTTTCAATGCTTATTAACGATTAATTATTAATAGTAGCTAAAAAAATAAAAACGCGAATCCTTTTATATTAAAAGATTCACGCTTTTATGAATATTGTTTGTATAGTACCTAATCATTTATCGAGCAAGCATTAATAATTTATAAAAATTTAGGTACTTACATAGTGGACTATATAAGTAAAAATACGCTAGCTAAAAATATTTTTAACAGTTTTAACTACTTTATTCATCCTCCAAGAATCAATAGCATGGAACATACAAAATCAAAATTTTTCAGACTTAGGTTCTTAATGTGTGCTTATATTAAAACTAATAAAATTAAAAAAGGAAATTATACTTTTCTTTGTGCTTTTACTATCCACTTTTAGATTAGTATTATAACTACCACCATCTAGTGCCCGCTTTATATATTTTTTAACTTTATAATTATTGAGTAAACCTATATGACTTACACCAGATACTTGCACATTTTTTCCACCTGCTAAATATGATAAATGCGAATCAACAACACAGTCTTCCGAACTATAAATAGAAGTATATAAAATTTTATGACTAGGATCTGTTCCGGTATATGCCGTATTAGTTGTTAAACCATTGGCACCACCTAAAGTTACTACATTATTCACTTTACTCCCGCCGCCTAAATTCTTTATGTAGTTTAGCGTTGTCGCACCACCCATACTATGGGCTACAATATCTACTTTTTGTGATCCAGATTCTTGTAATACTTGATCTATATATTGCTTTAACTGAGGACTATCTTTAGAAATATATCCTTCCTTATTTTGAAAATTGATACCATAAAACTGATGTCTATCCCAGCCATTAGCGATGAGATAATTTTCAATTTTACTAAAATTATTAGCTCCACCACCAATTCCATGTACAAAGACAACTGGATTGTGCTGCACACTCGCTTTAGCATTATGGCTTTCATTAGGAACAATAGTAAAAATTAATCCAATCAACATTGTAATAATAATAAATTTTTTCTTCATGTGTTTCTACTCCTGAAATGATATATACAAATATTACACTAATTTTTTTATCTAATCAATACCGATTTTTTTATAATTAAAAACATTTATAAAAACAAATTCTTTAATTAAATTATTGTTACATTTTAATATTATTTATTATTGAAACTTAATAATTGTAACTGTATTTATTCTGATTTCAGACGAAGACGTGACTTCAGAAGTTATATTAGCCAAATATTATATAACCCTAATTCACTATATTGACGTCTAAAATTATTTTTTCAGCTTTACTAATAATTACTTTAATACACTAATCTAATTCTTAAATATATTGACCATAAATAGTTAAGGTGCTAAACTATTTTCGATTATAATAATGAACTGCGAGGGATTGAAGTGTATAAATTTAGAAATGTTAAGAATAGCGACTTAAATGATTTATTAATTATCGAGAATAATGGTTTTACACCTGATGAAGCTGCAACTAAAAATGCACTGATTGATAGAATCAACACTATCAATGATACATTTATAGTGGCAGAAGCTGAAAATAATGGAGAAATTGCTGGATATATCAATGGACCTGTAATAAATCAAATGTATATTACAGACGATTTATTTGAAAATATTGATAAGAATAGAACAGAAGGTGGTTATATTGCAGTTTTAGGACTTGTCGTTTCCGAGTCTCACAGGAACCAAGGTTTAGCTGGAAAATTATTAAATCAACTTGATCTTATAGCTAAAAAAAATAAACGTCTAGGCGTTACTTTAACTTGCAAAGCTACATTAATTGCTTTCTATGAAAAATATGGTTATATAAATCATGGTTTATCAGAATCAACTCATGGCGGGCAAGAGTGGTTTAATTTAGTCAAAATACTTTAGTTACATTATTTATCATTATTATTTTTTAATAAATACATTAAATTATCATTAACAATAGATAGAAATTGTTCTATTTTTTCAAAATCATCCGTTGAAAAATGCTCTAATTTAGCTAAATACGCTTCATATTCAGTTTTATCTAAATTCTTGTGATATTGATAAACAGTGTACCCTTTTGAGCTCAACATGATTACAACTTCTCTTGAACTATTAGTACTTTTTCGTTTTTCAACCAGACCTTTCTTAACCAATCGAGAAATATTTTGGGAAGCAGCGCTTTTTGTCCGATTCATGTATTTTGCAATATCTGATATATTAATATGCTTTTTATCACCAATTAGATTTATGATATGCGCTTCAACCATATATAGGTCATCTTCCGTGCCGTATTTTCTAGGCTTACTCTCATATTCATTTAGTAGTCTAGATGTTTCATATAATGTATCTATTGTATTAGAAAAGACATTTTCCTTTGTCATGTTTATAAGCCCCTAATATTTTAGTTATTTTATAAATATAATAACATACTGTCAAATTGATGTTTAAATGCAAAACAATCATTAAATATGCTTTTATAGACATAAACTAACAACGTGTTTTAATAACATTTTTTATATTGTGAAAAATTAAGTTGCATATCAATATGTCATGGTATATATTAAATTTAGGCTCGTCAAAAGCCTATAACATAACACCTGCCTCTAGTATTTATCTAGAGGCAACCCTTATAATCAATATTATCGCTAGAGTTAATTACTCTAGTATTTTTTTATATAATTTTAATGTGAATAAACTTATACTTACACTATTTGTTTCTATTAATAAGTATTTTTACTTTTGGATAATTTCTTCTATTCATAAAGAAAAGTGTTATCATATATTAAAGATTAATTGTAATAAAGGTTGGTGAATATGGATAAATTCGGATTATGGATTAGAAGAATTGCGATTGTAGCCTTAACATGCTTACTTATACAAGGTGTTGTACGTATGGTAATGCAATATTTCGGTTGGCCACCCTATGATAAACCATTGTTAATTGTAGGTGCTGCAATGGTACTATTAAGTGAATTAATAAAAAATAAAAATTTAAACCTTTTAGTATTTGCAATTGGTTTTATACTTGTGATATTTGCTTAAATAAACCGCTAAAGAAGGAAATTATTATTTTCATGACCTTGAACAAACTAAATCTCTATACTTAAAAAAAAGAGAGTTAATCTTTAAAAGATTAACTCTCTTTTTTTTAAGTAAGTCTTACGATTTTGAATATTCAAGCTTGCCTGAGGTATGTTTCGATCCTGTAGTCTCTCAATCCTACTATCTGCTGGGAGACAGTACGTTACCAAGTCGGATCAATAGCCCTTATTGCTCTGTTCTCATTTTGTCTATTTTAATAAAATTCATAAATATATAACGCACTAATGGCCCCATAACTATAATTTGTAGCGGTAATGCAACAATTATATTTTTTCCAAATACTGTTAAAAAATCGATAATCGGTGAATTTGAATTAAAACCATTATGCAAATAACCAGAAACTAAACCATAAATTGACATACAAAATGCCATGCCGAAGACCATGCAAACTGAAATTGATAATATTTTATATATTCCTTTATCAGTGTTAGCTGTTATTTTCAGAGCTACTTTTTTTGCATTAGGTCCCACAATAAACATATCTAATATAAAAGCTATCACAAAAGCTATTACAAAGTTGTAAAGTCCTTCAATAAAAGTAATTTCTGTAATTGATCCATTTAGACATAGATTATAAATTGTCATCACAAGAACCATACCAAAACACATTATAAAGCCAAACTGTAAACTCTCTTTTTTTGTAGTTGGCAAAATTATCATCCTTTCTTAATCACATGTATTCAGTATAGTTATTGAAATTTTGCTTCGTAAGTGAACATTCTGTGAACAAAATATTATAGTTAAACAAAAAATGTAATTATTGAACATAATACTAATTTCTATTTATGAGCCAATTCATATATTTTCAAGAAAGAATATCTCTTTATTAAATATAAAAAACTTACTTATAAATAAGTAAGTTTTAGCTGTAAAATTTAAATATCTTTAATTAATCTTTGGGTATAAATACATCTTGTTCACTATACTTTGGATAATAGTATCCATTTGGAATTGATTGTAGTTCTATCAGTAATTTCCAACTCGTCTTTAAATATACACTACTACTATTCGTACTATCCTCATACTTTGAATTATCATGTTTTTCTGATAAAGGCATAGCACCTGCTTCCACTGCATCATTAATTGCCTGATCCATATTCTCAACAAACAGTGAAATATGATTAAATCCTAAATCTTCTAACCTTAATGGTTCACTTTGCGAGTTACTTTTGATTTCAAACATTTCAATGTTTGCACTATTGCCAATTACAATCATTCGTTGTTTTATAATTTTACTGCCTTGCGATAATCCCAACATTCTTTCTACTTCTGAACCTTGTCTTGGATCATCATCATAACTCAAACCATCATACGCAATCTTCGCACCAAATGCATTTTTGAAAAATTCAGTTGCTTGATCAATATTTGGAACCGTAAGCCCCACATGATTGATACCTTTTACATTATTCTTCATACATTAAACTCCAATCTTTAACCTACTATATTTATACTAACTAAACTTGATTATAATAGTTATGATATTAAAAATTTTACAACACTACTGTTTAATCTCTTTTTATCATATTTGGAACTTCATCTTCTTTAACTATTTCTTGCTTCAAAATAGTACGTCTTCGCTCAGTAAATGTAATTTTTATCCAATCATTCTTTTTAATATTTCGGCCATCGTTTGGCAACTGATAATCATATACCACTTCTTTATCTTCACTAACCAACTTCTTAATTAGTCCATTATTTTTTACGATACCATAGTATACTTCTTCTTTACTCAGACTATAGATTGAATAAACTACGAATATGACTGGTATCAATAACATAATACCAATTAATATGAATAATTTTTTTCATATATAATTTCATAATTTAGTTATATAACATTTTAATTAATTGTTACCTATCCAGAGAAGTAT
>NZ_JAKRNS010000009.1 GCF_022346615.1 Staphylococcus sp. ACRSN
TCATAAAATTACTATGAGTCATTTTTCTTAATTTTTAGAACTTTAACTATATAAGTAACAATTAAAATTACAGGTAATGCTGATGTTACTACTGTTATATAATTACCATTATTAAATAAAAACGGAACACAAAGTATTGTTACTACAATATAGATGAGTGCAACAAGAAATAAAAGTATTGTCGAATTTTTCATTTCACTCCACTCCTACGTTTCATTATTATGTAAAAGTTAATATAATTTCACTTGTTTCTAAAGGAAATAATAACACGTTGCTTAATATAAATTTATTGTACTTTCGCACAAGCAATATTTTGTAAATAAATTTTATATTTTTTAATATAAAAACATTTTGACATTTATGCATTATTATATCATATTGGTAAGTGTGTTTATTAGATTCTTATTAAGAATGAAAGCGTGGATAATTATGAAAGATGTGAGAAATCAGAAAAGTACAGTGAAATTTTTCTTATTGATAATATGTTTGCTTTTCTATTCATTGACAGAAATGTATGAAAAATATAACTTAGTTTTATTGATCATATTAGCTGGTATTGCTGGTATAGCGATACATTATGTTGTTGAATTCATATTTTATATATTTTTGAAATTAAAGCATAAAGGCAATAAATAATCTTATAAAAGTTACTTTTGTTATTTTTTCAAATCTATTACTAGTGTATTTATAAAGATATAAAAATTAACAAGTACTAATTATTAATATAACAATGCCCCCATTCCAATGTTGATGGGGGCATTGTTATAAAATAGGTGTTTTATTACTACCTTGTTGCCAATATTGAATGATTTACTAATAAATTGATATGAAATTATGTATTAAAAGTAAGAAGAAACTAATTATCTTGATATATAACGGTAGCTGTAATAAACAACCACGTACTATTAGCTTGAATCTCTAAAACCTCAACGCTCGATTGGGAACAAAATTCATTAACTACTTTGTCCAAACCACCACAAGTAATTCTTGCAAAGGTTTTTATCTTCATAATTTTCACTCCTTATTTTTAAATTACAGAAACAATAATTACTTTATTGACGTTGAGCCTGGGAACCCTTAACTTCAATAAAATTTATCAGCATATATACTTGGTCTATTTTTTATTTTTCTCTTTAAACTTAGCTAATAATTTAGCTGTTTCTTCTTGAAAAATGGAAACTATTCCCACACTTCCAAATTATAAATACTCCTTTGAGCTTATAAATAATTTAAATTAAATATTAATAATTCCGTTTCTAATATAAGCTTTCACACTTTCTTCTATTGTTTCTTTAGTAGTATGTTTGGGTTTATAATTAATTAATTTTTTTGCATTTTCTATACTATAATGACCACTTCTAGCTATATGGTAATAAGTATGAGAAACTTCCTCATCATTATCGATATACTTTTTCCATTCTTCCCATTGTAAAAAACCAATATTCGGTTCATGATTAAATAATTCATACATAAATTTGGCATAACCATAAAGAGTTAAGGACTCCTCAGCTACAGCATGAAATATTCCACCTAAACATTGGTTACGATTGACAATAGATAAATAAAACATATTATCACTAAAAATTTAGTGTTCTTTAAATAATAATTTTATTTTTCAAACTCCCAAATTGTATTAAATGAATATGTTTTTCTTTTTAGTCAGTTGTTTTATCGTCCTTGAATGATTAAAAAATAAGGCATCGTAAAACTAAATAATAATAAAGCAATAACCATAGTTACCCAAAAGGAATCTAAATAATATTTACCAAAGTTCAAAACAAACTCTCCTTTTTATTATATTATATAACTAATGAATCATCGCATTTATGATTATAAATATACTTGTAATCATCATTATGAATTGAACTGATATAATTACAAAACTATCTTGAAATTTACTTGTGACTTTTCCATTTTCTACTTTTGGTAATAAGCATAATATGTATATTAAGAATGCAATTATAATTGATATGAATGCTGCAATAAATTTATAAAAAGTATAAGAAGTAGTTCCATCTTCCCTTTTTTTACATCACGATATCATTAGGTAAAAAGAATAACATGATTAACCATATTAAAATATGTAATATAAACAGTCCTGTTGCTACTTTTTCTTCTCTTAAACGCTTCTTTAAAATAGTTGAAATTCACCCTTTTCTTATCCATTTATATTTATATATCATTCTTAGATTTCCAGTTTTTACTTGTTTTAACAACTAAATAAATAGCGTTTATCACCATCAAAATGACATAAGCTATTAATAGAAATAAATTTCCTGTTTGAAAAATAAAAGTCAGTCCAATTAAGAATAAAATATTTAGTATAGTTGATATAAAAAATCCTTTGTCCAACTCAGTTTTAGTATTCAAGGTTTCACCTCCTATTTTGATCATGTTTAATATGACGTTTTATACTTAGTATTTAACTAAAAAAAATAAGAATATTATTATAGAAATAAACAGCAACTCTACTATCAAACGCTTATAATTCTTTTCTAAAATAGTTGGTATAGTACCAATCACTAAGCTCAGTATAAATATTACTGACAAAATAGCATTTATGTAATCCAAAAAAGCCCAACTAAAAATAACTTTTACAATTAAATTTAATATTAAACATGTTATTGATGTAACCATGATGACCAATGATAATGTATCACATTTTTTGTAATTTTTAAGTGCAGTCAACACAAATATGCCTCCTAGAAACCTATGTTTAGTCTTAAGATGATATGTAATTATTTAGATTTCCTTTTATAATAAATAATTATGTATATAAACTACAAATTAAGATAAATAGAAATATAGCTATATTCTTATCAACTCTTTAATCATTATCTCCATCAAAGAATAGATAGAAATATGCTATTATGCCTATAGGTACACCAATAAATGGCGTTGTAAAAATGCACCCTAAAACAATACATAACACTAGATACATGACATCTGTAGAATCCCATCGGTAATTCATTAACATTTCTTTTATCTCTTTAAAATTCATCTGTGCACCTCCTCTATTGAATTTTCAAAATATAAATAGTATCTTCCAAAACATTACAATTATTAATTAAATATTTACTAGAAATTTATAAGCAGACACAATATTAAACACCTAAATTTTATTGTATTATATTTATAAATGTTTTCCAATATAATAATATAAATAATGTGACAAAATTAATTTAACTATGTTTTATATTTTAGTAGGATTAATTGTTATTTTGAGGTGTGAATACTTATAAGAAGAATTTCTATTTTAAATCATGAACTAGCTTTGTATTCTATAACTACATAAAAAAACTAGAGTTCTAAAATACTTTGAGGGTATTTTCAACTCTAGTCATCTCTTTTTCAACTCTGATTAAGATGGAAAACATTTACTATTTTAAGTTTTTTTATAATTCATAATGAAGTAGCTTCATATTATACAGCCATTTCATCATTTACAAAGCTGTTAAGCAATATGCCTTTAATAGTGTCGCAGTGGCAACTAATGAGTCTACATGCGTTCTTTCAAGTGCATGTGACGATTCTATGCCGGCACCAAATAGACCATGTCGCACATCGGCACCAGCCTTAAGTGCTGCTGATGCATCAGAGCTATAATAAGGATATATATCAATTTTGTATGGTATTTTGTTTATCTTACAAAGATTTACGAGTTGCTCTTTTAATTCTTTGTGATATGGACCTGATGCATCTTTCGCGCAAATTGAAACTGTATATTCGTCGGAAGATTGCCCATCACCTAAGGCTCCCATATCTAAAGCAATATATTCAACAACTTTCGGTGATATAGAAGCGTTAGCGCCATAACCAATTTCTTCATTATTTGAAATATAAAATTGTGTTGTTTGAGGCAAGGTTAATTGTTTGTCTTTAATATCTTTTAACAACTCAATAATGATTGCAACACTTGCTTTATCATCTAAATGACGTGATTTGATAAATCCTGATTTCGTTATTTGTGTTCTAGGATCAAAACTTATAAAATCTCCTACTTCGATACCTAAACTCTCTGTATCTGCTTTGGACATTACTTTTTCATCTAAACGGACTTCCATGTGGTCTATATCCCTAGGAAGTTGATGATTATCACGATATACGTGTACACTTGTTTCATGCATACAAATTGTACCACTATATATTTGTCCCGATGCAGTTTCTATTTCACAGTATTCGCCTTCGATTGCATTATAATGAAAACCACCTATTAACGTTAGAGCTAAGCGTCCATCTTCCTTGATTTCTTTCACCATTGCACCTAATGTATCAACATGTGCAGTTATACATTTATATTGTGTCTGCTTTTGCCCCTCTACTGTAATTAATAAAGCACCTTTATTTGTGATTTCAGTATCATATCCTAATTGCTTTGCTTGTTGCTCAACGTATTCTATCGCACGTGTTGTATGCCCTGAAGGGCTATTAATTTCTGTAAGTTCTTTAATTGTTTTAAATATAGGTTCCATTTATCGTTACCCCACTTATCTTATTTTAGATTCGATTTTACTTTTATACATATTTCTGTTTTGATGATTAGATATAACATTCCAATAAAAAATATTATTGCTTGAATTATTAAAGATAATGGAATTATCCATGTGACGATATCAAAAACGAGCCATAATACACCTATAGTAATCTCTTTTTTATTTACCTGTTCACTGTTTTTTAAAAACATCTGTTGTGCAAAAATCCATATATCATCATTTTTTAAAGCATTAAAACTTCTATAGCCCATAAATAAATTTGGTTTGTCTGCCACATTTTGACCTATAGATTTCTTGAAAGATTTTATTATCATATAATGTAAAAATCCCAAAATAAGTAAAAGCATATTGTCACCTGTTTTCTACTCATATTACTTATAACAAAACCACCTATTTTACTAGGTGGTTTTAGTGTAAAAAGCCGTTATCTATAACCAATAACCTTTAATATTCTTTAAGCCATTCAACTTAATCATAGCAATGTATTTCATCAATTGTTCAATTAGAATTTTTGAATCATTTTAATACATTGCTTTGCTTTTTCGTTGCAATTACTTATATAAGATTATCTTTGTTAATCCTTCTGGATTTCTTCTACTGTTTCTTCTACTTCTTTACGTGAAATTTTTTCTCGCCCATTTTTCATTGCTTTTAAACTTTTATGTGCAAGTGCAAGAGGTAGACGACAGAATAATAAAATTGTTTTTTTATTTATATCTTTCATATATTCGTCTGCTTTTGCTAAATTTTCTTCAGCATATTCAAATAAATCATCGCGCGTCCAATCATCTGGTACAAAGCTTACACCACGTTCTTTTAGATCTTCATCTTCATTTCGTAATATATTAACAGCTTGTAAACCACGACCATAACCAATTGCTAAATCGCGATCCGTTTTAACATCTGCGCAAATATACCAAATATCTGATAGCATTACACCAACGAGTCCCGCAACATAATATGTATAATCATCTAAGTCTTCACGTGTATGGATATTCCAATTTGCTTTTGCCCATTTTGCCATACCAAATGCCATTTCACTTGATGATTCCATCACAACATTTAAAGTTTTTTCAGGGCAAGCTTGTAACCAATCACCTAAACGACGTGTAACCTCTGGCATATCGTTATGCACAGGTTCTAATATTTGAAAATATTTAGCTTCGTCAAATGGTTGTTTTAACAGTTCGCTCACTTGCATTAATAGTGAATATTTTAAATCATTATCAATTGTTTCATGATCCTCAATTTCATCTATTGCTCTCATCACTAAATAAGCAGACGCAACTGTATATTTAATTTCCTTATCTAAAAACGTAATTGGTATATAGAAAGTACGGCTTGTTTCTTTTAAGACACGCATTGCATCTTTTGGGAAATTCTTTTCTGTCATTTTCATGTTACCTCCCTTTTGTAAAATACTATCATATTATTGCGAAATAAAACATTATTCAAAAGTAATTAAGCTAGCTACTATCAATTTATTAGTGTATTTAATACTTTCCTTAGCTACTTTAGCACCCATCCGTCATTTGAATTCACATAATTTTTCACTTTTGTCATTGATTATTAGTAACCCTTTGAGAAATCAACTTTATTATCTAGTTGATATCCTCGTTCTATTTTTTGCAAAGTTTCATAAAAACATGCGATTGCATCATCAATATCTGTTAAAGCCGATATATGTGGTGTAATAGTTACATCATCTCTCTCCCATAATTTTGAATTTATGGATAACGGTTCGCTTTCAAATACATCTAATATCGCATGTCGAACATGTTTATTATTTAATGCAGTTATCAAACTCTCTGTGTCAACAACCTTTCCTCTTCCAAGATTTATAAACACAGTGTTGTTCATCTTCTCGAATAGTGTGTAATTAAATAAATATTCGCTGGATTTGGTTAAGGGTAATGTGCTAATAACATAATCTGCATCGGCAATTTTACTTTCCGAATGCGTAACATTAGTTACACTATGAAAAAATGGTTTTTTCATTCCACTATTGGATACACCATGTACTGTAATTCCAAATACGGAAAATATTTCTGCCATTTTTTGGCCAATTGCACCTGTTCCAAATAAAGTGATTGTAATATCTTTTAATGGCTTTGGAGAAATAGCTTTCCATTGCTTGTTTTTTTGTTGCTCATTAAATGCTGTATGTTGTTGTGTATCCCTCAATATATAGCTTAAACAATATTCAGCCATCTTCACACCAAAATCAGTTACGGTTCTCGTCATTAAAGTCTGTGATGTCTGCCAACCCTCTATTTCTAAATAATTATTTACACCAGCATTAAATGTATGCACCCACTTTACTTTGTTAGGATGAAATTGCTCACAAGGTTCAAAACCTACATAGGCATCTGCCCAGTTTAAATCATCTTCTGTAATATGCGCTAATTTTTTAATTAATATATGGTATTGTTCTAATTTAGATAAATCTTTCTTAATTGATGCTTTATAGTCTCCTACTATCAATATGTTTTGAATATGCATTATTTTCCCCTTTTTTATATATTTAATACGTATATACTTATTAAATTCTTTATTGAAACTTTTATTTTGCCTAAGACATTTATTCAGTATGAAATACTCGTATACATATTGCTTAATACTAGTTGCTACTATACAATATTACTATTCTGAAAATTTTGATAGAGGTGATTCGCTTTATGAAACAAATTCTTTTCGTCGGATTAGGTTTAATTGGCGGAAGTTTAGCAAGTAATCTTCGGTACTATCATGATGATATTGAAATAACGGCATTTGATGCTGATTCATCACAACTTGAAAAGGCGTATTCTATCGGCATTATTGATTATAAATCTACTGATTATCAATCTAGTGTCGAAAATGCAGATATCATCATTTATGCCACGCCTGTACAACAAACAATTAAATATTTACAAGAATTACCTAACTATCATACCAAAAAACACGTCATTGTTTCTGATACTGGTAGTACAAAATCAACGATTCAACAATACGAAAGTAATTTATTAGAACATGATATTCACTTAATTGGTGGTCATCCAATGGCAGGCAGCCATAAATCTGGTGTCTTAAATGCTAAGAAACATTTATTTGAAAATGCATTTTACATTCTGGTCCATAATGAAACTGCTAATGATAATGCATTCGAAACAATTCAATCTTTATTGAAAACAACAGATGCTAAATTTATTTCTACTACAGCTAAAGAACATGATTTTGTGACAGGTATTGTTAGTCATGTGCCGCATATCATTGCTTCTAGTTTAGTGCATTTAAATTCAGATCACGTCAAAGATTCTTCTTTAGTTAAAACATTAGCTGCAGGAGGCTTTAGAGATATTACTCGTATCGCTAGTAGTAACCCGGTTATGTGGAGAGATATTACATTAGAGAATAAAGATACCATTTTAAATATCTTGAAAGAATGGAAACATCAAATGTCTGATGTAATTGATTTAATTGAAAGTAATAATCCCGAAGACCTTTATGATTTTTTCAATGACGCAAAGGTTTATCGTGATAAGCTTCCCCTTAAATCACAAGGTGCACTATCTGTCGAGTATGATCTTTACGTGGATATTCCGGATAAACCAGGTATGATAAGCAAAGTTACTCACATACTAAGTTTACATAACATTTCTATAAGTAACTTAAGAATACTCGAAGTACGTGAAGATATTTATGGTGCTTTACGTATCAGTTTTAAAAATCCTGAAGATCGTAAACATGGTGCTGAAGTTTTAAGTGATTTCGATACATATATTGACTAACTATGTTTCACTTACTTTTAATTGCTTTTTACATAAAAACAGCCCTTTCTTAATTTACAGAAAGAGCTGTTTTTATATTTATATTAAAGATTCTAATTGTTCTATATTTTCTTCCAATGTGGCCCAATTTGTTACAAAACGTACAATTGTATGTGTATCGTCATATTTTTCCCATAATGAAAATTTCACTTTTCCTTGAAGCGTTTGTACTGTGTCATTGTCTATTATGAAAAATTGTTGGTTTGTCGGTGAATCTATATAGAGTTGATAACCTTTTTCTATAAATACTGTTTTAAGCCTTTCAGCCATTTGAATGGCATGTGTACTGATTTCGAAATACAAATCATTTGTAAACAACTCTAGAAACTGTACTCCTAATAATCGGCCTTTTGCTAGCAATGCCCCATGTTGTTTCACTTGTGTTGTAAAATGCTTTGGCATATTAGATTTTGTGAAAACAACCGCTTCACCACACAATGCACCTATTTTTGTTCCTCCAATGTAAAATACATCACACAATGTAGCAATATCTTTAATTGTCACATCTGATTGTGGACTTGCCAAACCATAACCGAGTCTTGCACCATCTATAAATAATGGTATCTGATATGCTTTACATACGATTGAAAGTTGCTCTAACTCTGCTTTAGAATATAGTGTTCCGTATTCTGTTGGGAATGAAATATAAACCATCCCAGGAAAGACCATATGCTCATGGTTGGCATCCTTATAAAATGTTTCAATATATGCCTTTACTGACTTAGCAGATAGTTTCCCATCATTTGTAGGTAATGCTAATATCTTTTTCCCTGTATATTCTATAGCTCCCGCTTCATGCGTACTAATATGCCCTGTATCAGCAGCAATTACACCTTCATATGCTGTTAATATAGTATCAACAATGATTTGATTCGTCTGTGTACCACCTGTTAAGAATCGCACTTCTGCTGTTGGCATATCAATTACTTCTTTAATTCGTTCTTCAGCTTGTTTTGTAAATGAATCATTGCCATATCCCGACTCCTGGATCATATTTGTTTCAATAAGACGTGATAACACTTTACTATGCGCACCTTCTAAGTAATCATTCTCAAACGAAATCATTTATTGTTCCTCCTCTAAGTCAGTATTTACAACTTTACCTAATATGGTTTCAATTGTATTCATCGCTTCTGTTAAATCCTTTACTTCTTCAGGTGACATATCAGTAAGCAACCTTTCCACCTTCTTATCAGAGGCAACCTCTACATATTCATTTAACTTTTGACCCTCATCTGTTAAATAAATATGCAACTTTCTACTATCCGTTTGATCTTTTTCTCGATAAATATAATTTGCTTTTAATAATTTATCAAGAATCCTACTTAAGTAACTCTTATCAATATCTAAATATTGCGTTAATGCATTAGCCGTAACACCTTTATATCTACCTATTTCTCCTAATATTCTCATTTCTAGCATAGAATAGTTTAAGTTAAAAACACTTTTATCAAATACGCCTAGTATCCTTGTATAATACCTATTGAATCTTCTGATTGCTTGTATGCTCAAAATCCACACCTCGTTAGTTTACTTTGTCAACTAAATTAAATATACATTTGATAGTTGATTTAGTCAACTAAATATCATTTAGGTTATTCTAAGCACACTATAGCTTATGCCCCGCCATTAATCCTAAGCGTCCATTTTTAGTTCCCGCTGTAGTATATGACACTGCTCTAGAAACAACTCCCCTGCCATATTTCCTTTGTAATTCATCAATTGCCTTTGCTAACCGTTCTTGACGCTTTCTCTCATATTCATCGACGAATAAATTCAATTGTCGCTCTCTTTCATTAATAAACTGTGTTAGTGAGACACTTAATGTACGATATCGTGCTGATGGATCACATAATTTATCTGCAAAGTGTTCAATAACTTGGAAAATTTGGTTATCTAAATTGGTTGGATTATCTAAAGTATATTGTTTGCTCACACCACCTTCATCACTATAACCGAATGAAAAGTGAATTGTCTTAGCTAACTTATTTCTCGCTCTTACACGACTCGCTACATCTTCTATTAATTCACGCATAACTACTTTTGTTTCTTCGTACCGATAATCTCGCATCAATATTTGACTCTTACAAATAGATGGATTCATAACTTCATATTTATCTCTCACTCTACTCATATCTATGCCATTAGCATGTAGATGTAAATCTACGCCAATAATCCCTAGGTCCCTTTTTAAATATTGATAAGGATACTTTGCTAAGTCACCAATCGAAAAAATGCCTCGTTTATTCAATTTAACTTCGGTACGTTTACTAATCCCCCAAAATTTATTCAATGGTTTAATTGGCCATAGCTTTTGAGGTATATCATGATAACGCCACTCAGCTATTAAACTTGGACTATGTTTAGCTTCGATATCCATAGCCACTTTACTTAGTAACATATTGGATCCAATCCCTATACTACAATCAATTCCTGTTTCTTCTTTAATTTCACATTGCAATCTTTCACAAAACGAATGTAATGTCGCGCTAAATCTATGATAACTGTCTGTAACATCCATAAAGAATTCATCTACACTATATTGATGTATATCTTCTGGAGCAACATAACGCAATGCAATTTTAGAAATAGCTATAGATACTTCTAAATATTTACGCATACTTGGATTAATAATGTATATGTCATTTCTATGTGGTATTTCAAATAACCTAGATCCTGTCTTAATTCCTAAATCTTTTAATGGCCCTGTTGCAGCTAATACGACAGAGCCTTGTCTTTTAGTATCTGCGACGACTGCCAGTTTAACCTCATTTGGATCTAACCCCTTCTGTATACAAGAGACACTCGCGAAAAAGCTCTTTTGATCTATACATAGTACATCTCTTTCTTCCACTAGATTATAATCATACAATATATCCATATTACATAACCTCCTTCATAAAACATTATATACGAACAAATGTTCCCTTTCAATGTTTTACGAACAAATGTTCCCCAACACTAAAATTTATAATTTTTGGAATTTTCATGTTATAATTAATTCAATTAATATATTTAAATAGTAGGAGGAACATCATGCCAATTGTAAACGTAAAACTATTAGAAGGCCGTACAGATGACCAACTAAAAGCCCTTGTGTCTGAAGTTACACAAGCTGTGGAAAAAACTACAGGTGCTAATAAAGAAGCCATTCAAGTAGTCATTGAAGAAATGAACCCTGCACACTATGGTGTTGCTGGCGTAAGAAAATCTGATCAATAGTCATTCAAATAGATATGGCTTAGGTATATCTATTTGAATAGAACAAAAAACAGGTTGAGACGTTACTTATGTCTCAACCTGTTTTTTAGTTTTCACAACAACTAACTCCATTGAGCAAGCATTTTAATTTAAAACACTTTTAATTCTAGTCATTGTGGCTAATATTAACCAACAAAATCTTTTTAAATACATGTTTTGTTGACCAACTTTTAAACTTATTCATTTAAAAACTTTTTGACTTCTTCTTTGTTCTTAGCTTTATCTATTTGTAATGCACTACCATCTACAGGTGTTTGAAGATCTTGATATGTACCTTTAATAGGTAAAGTTACAGAATCAATATTCTTATCACCACGTAGACCAAAGTTAAGACCACTTTGAATCAACGCTGAGTCTGGCATGTTCGTATTTAAGTATCCTCTTAAAATACCAGCTACTTTTGGTAATTTAGGTAATGTATCTAAACTCACTAATTCTTTCTTAAGTGATTGCATCACTTGTTGCTGTCTTCTCACACGTCCGAAGTCACCTTCTGCGTCATGTCTGAATCGTGCATAGCCTAAAAGTTCCTTACCATTCAATCGATGATTACCTTTTTTAAGTGAAACACCAATATTTGCAGACATATCTTTTTCAACATCAATTGGGACACCATCCGGTTCTAATTCATCAATCATTTTTTCAAAACCAGTAAAATCTAAAATTGCGTAATATTCAGGATCAATATCCAGGTTTTTCTTCAAGGTCTGTCTCAATAATTCTGGACCACCGATAGAATATGCTGAATTAATCTTATGTTGTCCATTGCCCGGAATATCAGCATATATATCACGCATGACGGACATCATTTTCATCTTCTTATGAATGTAATCATATTGAGCAATCATAATTGAATCGGTACGAGATATACCACCTTGTTCTTTATCTGCTCCTAATACCATGATGGTGATTTTCCCATCGTTCTTAGAAGCACCATTAAACTTATGAGCTTTAAGTGTCTTACCATGATCTTTTGCGTAATCTATTCCTGAATTATAACCATGCACACAATAGCCGATTAAAATTGCCAAAATAACTACAAAAATCAAAATAATAAATGGTAATTTTCTTATTTTCTTTTTTTTCACTCTTCGCATAGAACCTTCTGCTGTTCTTTTTTCTGTAAATTCATTGTTGCTTTGTTTGTCTTCAGTCATTAGTATCAACCTTATATCTTCAAAATTGCACATTTATGTACTATAATTAATATATACTAACTTATATAAAAAGTGTATAAAAATCAAGGAAAAACTTAATAAATGGTACTAAGGTCTAATACAGAAAGGATGTTAATCATGAATATAAACAAAGCATACTTCGCTGGAGGTTGCTTTTGGTGCATGGTCAAACCATTTGACACATTTGAAGGAATCGAAAAAGTAACCTCAGGTTATATGGGAGGTCATGTAGATAATCCAACTTATGAGCAGGTGAAGACCGGCGAAACTGGACATCTTGAAACTGTTGAAATTGAATATGATGTAGCATTATTTTCATATAATAAATTATTAGAGATTTTCTTTTCTGTAATAGATCCAACAGATGCAGGTGGCCAATTCCAAGACAGAGGCACGCAATATCAAACTGCTATATTCTATACAAATGAAGACCAAAAGGAATTGGCAGAAGATTATATAGAAAAATTAAAAAATACAATCGACAAAGAGAAAGCTGTCGCAACACAAATCCTACCCGCTTCAACATTCTATGAAGCAGAAGAAGAGCATCAAGATTTCTACAAAAAGAATCCTGAGCGTTATAACAAAGAACAACAAGAGCGCAATCAATATAAGTCAACTTTTGAAAGCTAAATTCGCAATTCTCTCAAAGGAAACATAACGCTTAACATAATAGCCCTGAAATGAATTCAAAAGTTCATCTCAGGGCTTCTTTGTTTAATTTCCAAATATACTATATCTTCTTTGCTAAAAGCTTCATGCTACTAAAAAGTTCTTACAATCGTTATTTTTGTTTTTTCATTTTCAACGGGATTTTATGCTTTGCGTCTACCTTTTTACCCTCATATAATTTCATAACTGTCTTGATACTCTCTTCTCCCATCAAACTTGGTTGTTGTGCAACAGTCGCAAACAATTTTTTATTATCCACCGATTTTAATGCATCTTCATTGCCATCAAATCCTACAACTTTAATATCTTTATTACCAACCGCTTCAACTGCACCTAATGCCATTTCATCATTTTGTGCAAAAATTGCTTTAATATCTGGATGTGCTTGAATGATATTTTGCGTAACATTCAATCCTTCAGTTCTATTAAATTTAGCACTTTGTTTAGAAACAACATCTAAAGATTTGTCAGCAATGTTATGGAATCCTTTTCCACGTTCTCTGGTTGCACTCGCACCTGGAATTCCTTCCAATTCTGCCACTTTTGCATCTTTTCCTAATTCATCAACAAGTAGTTGACCACCCATTTCTCCACCTTTAACATTGTCAGAGGCAATAAACGATGCCACTTTACCTTTAGACACTTCACGGTCTAAAGTAATGACTGGAATATTTTGATCGTTAGCAATTTGTATACTACCAGAAATAGCATCTGAATCAGTAGGGTTTACAATTAAATAATCTACATTTTGTTGAATTAAATCATCTATATCATTCGCTTGTTTTGCAGCATCATCTTGAGCATCTGCAAATTTAACTTTAACACCTTGTTTTTTTGCTTCATCTTCAATACCTTGTTTTATCTTAACGAAAAATGGATTATTTAACGTAGAAATACTGACACCTATAACAATATCAGACTTTTTCTTATCCGATTTCTGAGTACTTTTATTTTCTAATGGTGATTCAAGAGAACAACCTGTTAAAAACAATAGTATTGCAATTAAACTTATTAGTAATTTTTTCATTCTGACACCATCCCCTTACTTATTCTTTCTATCAATGAGTACTGCAATAATAATAACGACACCTTTGACAACCTGTTGATAGAAAGAGGAAACGCCCAATAAATTTAAACCGTTATTCAATACACCGATAATTAAGACACCAATAAGTGTACCGATGATTCTACCTTTGCCACCTGTTAATGAAGTACCACCTAATACAACAGCAGCAATGGCATCTAACTCATACGACATACCTGCAGTGGGCTGAGCAGAATTTAGTCTTGATGTTAATATTGCTCCTGCCAATGCTGACATTAAACCTGCTAATCCATAAATGAACACCTTTAGTTTATTAACTTTGATACCTGAGATAAATGCAGCTTTCTCATTACCACCCATAGCATATGTTTGTCTACCAAATACTGTTTTGTGTAAAATTATATATAAAATAATAAATGTGATAAACATAGTAATTGCTGGTACTGGTATACCTAAAAAATATCCTCTTCCAAATAACTGAAATGCATAACTTCCATTTAGATTTGTGATTGGGTTCCCATCCGTTATAACTAATGTTACGCCTCTAAATACAGTCATTGTAGCTAAAGTTGCAATAAAGGGAGCCATTTTCCCTAAAGTAATCAAGAATCCATTAATCGCACCTAATACTGCTCCAAAAATACATCCAATAATAATTGCGATAATACCATCAACGCCTGAAACCATCAGTATAGCAACCAGCGCGCTGGATAAAGCTAAGGTCGAACCGACCGACAAATCGATACCACCCGTTAAAATTACAAAAGTCATACCAAAGGCAATCAAACCATTAATTGACACTTGTCTTAATAAGTTAAATAGGTTAGAAGGCTCCAAAAAAGCGCTATTCAAAACGCTTATAATAATTACAAGTAATATTAATCCAATAAATGGAATGACCTTTTCTAAATAGGATAATGATATCTTAGATTGCTTCATTTAAATTCCCTCCTGTAGCTAGCGTCATAATATTTTCTTCAGTTAATTCTGTCTTATCTAATACGCCTGATATATGTCCTTCGTGAACAACAACAACTCGGTCGCTCATACCAATGACTTCAGGAAGTTCAGATGAAATCATAATAATCGACATACCACGCTCCGTTAATTCATTCATTAAGTGATAAATTTCTCTTTTAGCACCTACATCAATACCTCTTGTAGGCTCGTCTAAAATTAGAACTTTGGGCGCAGTTGCAATCCACTTTGCCAATACAACCTTCTGTTGATTTCCACCAGAAAGATCAATACAACTATCCTCTTTACGTCCTTTAATGTTTAACCTCTGTATCATTTGTTCAGTGTAATCATTCATCGATGATTGAGTTAACATTCCAGCTTTGGAAAAACTTTTGAGTGCTGGAAGCGCAGTATTCTCAACAATACTATCTTGTAACACTAATCCTTCATCTTTTCTGTTCTCAGTTATAAAAGCCAATCCCTGTTGAATTGCTTGATAAGGGTTTTTAATTTGAAGCGGTTGGTTATTCATCATAACTTGCATTTGACCTTTATCTAACCCAAATAGGACTCTCATGATTTCTGAACGTCCTGCCCCCATCAAACCACTAAAACCTAATATTTCACCTTTATGTAAATCAAAGTTGACATTTTCAATCCCCTGATCTTTACTACTCAAATTTTTAACAGATAACAAAATCTCATTTTTTGTATAATTTCGATCTGGATATTGATTATTAAGATCTCTACCAATCATTGCTTTAATAATTTGCTGTTGTGTCGTTTCATTTGTTTTAGCCGTCAATATTGAACTACCGTCACGCATAACTGTAATCCGATCAGCAATTTCAAATATTTCCTCCATTCGATGTGAAATATATACAAATGAAACCCCTTCATGTTTTAATTGGTTGATTTGTTCAAACAACACATCAATCTCACTATTTGTTAATGCTGCAGTGGGTTCATCCATAATAATCACTTTTGCATCTTGCATTAATGCTTTGCTAATTTCAAGCATCTGTTGCATACCAACTGATAGATTTCCTGCTAATTCATTTAATTCCAGGTTTAAATTTAATTTTTCAAAAAGTGCTAACGCTTCTTTACGCATTGATTTATTATCAATAATACCGAATTTTTTCAATTTTTCTTTTCCTAAAAATAAATTTTCAAGCACTGTTAGATTTGGCCAAATATTCAATTCTTGTTGTATAAATGCAACACCATTTTGTTCTGCATCTTTTGTATTTTTATATTGTATCTCTTTATCGTTTTCTAAAATTTCTCCACGATCAGCTTTATATACGCCAGTCAATATTTTCATCAAAGTACTTTTTCCAGCGCCATTTTCTCCCATTAATGCAAGGACTTCTGATTCACGAATTTCTATATCAACACCTAATAACACATCATTCTGTCCAAAAGACTTAAAAATTTGCTTCATGCTAATCATGACTTCACCTCCTAAAATATAACACCACTCGTTAAAATCACATTGGCATAAGGTGTTGCTTCACCTGTCCTTATAACCGCTTTGACATCGTTACTCAATACTTTTAATCTTTCATGGCTTACTGTTTCAATTGCTATATTTGTTGCTTTTAACTTATCTAGCAATATTTCATTATCATTTTCAATTTCATGTGCCACAGTCATCGTTTCAATAACCATATGTTGTTGTATTACATTGAAAACATCTAAAAATGAAGGTTGACCTAGTGTAAGTGCAATATCTATTTTTTTAACATATTCTGGAATTGGCAGACCACAATCTGCAATTATAATTTTATCTGTATGACCCAAATCACTTAAAATCTTTGAAACTTCACTATTCAAAACACCTGTTTTATACATCCTTTTAACTCCTTTCTCCTAATCGCCAATATGTAACCCGTTACATAATATGCATTAATTTCTAGTACTTTGTCTTTTTTTTATAATTAATTCAATTTCTTCAAATGGTTTATCATCTATATTTAATAATTTGGAAACAGCTTTTGTACCTAAATGGTACGCTGATTGATCAATTGTTGTTATTTGTGGAAACGTCATTTCTGAAAATGGAATGTTATCGTATCCAACTATTTGAATATCATTAGGTACGTTATAATTTAATTGTTGTACCATTCCTAATACTTTAATTGCCAAAACATCGTTACTACAAATAATCGTATCTATACTACTACCACTTATCATGCGTTCAAACTGAGTTTCATCTTCAATCTGTGTAGCTAAACAACTATGAAAAGATATATGTTCTTGAGTTAGCATGTTTTTAGTTCCTTCATATCTTAGTTTAAATGCTTCGATACTCAAATCCTCATGTATAATGAGTACATGTTTCGCATTACCTTTAATCACTATATTGGCTTGCAATTGTCCACCTTGATAATGATTCGTCGAAACCCCATGTTGTTTCTCACTTAGCCTATCAACATATACAAAAGGGATATGTTGATAGGCTATCAATTCAGTTATTGTATGATGATCAAATGCAGTAGAAATGACACCAATACAATTATGAGAATTAAAAATACTAATATAATCCTTAGCTTTATCTAATGTGTTGTCGCTATTCCCAATCAATACTTGATAACCATGCTTTAATGCAATATCTTCTACGCCACGCGCAATTAACATAAAAAATGGATTGCTAATATCAGGTAATAGTAAGCCTATAATTTTTGATTTCTTCTTAAAAAGCGTTCTTGCTGCTTCGTTCGGCATATAATTCAATTGTTTAATTACTTCTTCTATATGCTTTTTAGTAGATTCTTTTACATAGCCATTGTCATTAATCACCCTAGATACAGTTGCCACAGAAACGCCTGCCATTTTAGCAACTTCTTTAATTGTAGTCATTGTTCAGTCACTCCTGCCTTTATATGTAACCGTTTTCATAATAGCATATTTATTATTCATTGAATAGATATTACATAAAATTTTTATATCCTGCTCTGCTCCCTTTCCTATAAATGTATAAATCTAAAAAGAACAAAATTAAAAGCATAAATTGTAAAATGATACTATGAAATTAATTTGATTTAATGAGAGTATAATGTAAACTTTAATTTTTAATAATATCTAGCTCAATATTGAAAGCGCTTACTAATGATGTTATATTATATACATACCTTCGGCAAAGGGGTAATGAACGTCATATAGAGTTAGAATAAAATGACATTTTTAGTATTCAAGTTAGTTTATTAAGTAGCTAATTACTTCTCCAATTATTAGCTATACAAACCATTAAGCACTACACTTAAACTCCTAAAAGCTTAAAGTGCTAGACTTTTAAGCTATAAAAAAGGACAAATCTTCAATTGAAGATTTGTCCTTTTTTTGTGTGCACTTTGTTATATATAAAGCGTATTTGTATTACTTTTTCTTTCTAATAACGCGCATGACCTTAATCATGCTTAGCCAAAGTGAATGGTGTTTTCTATAAACAAGAAATCGCGGTTCCCAATCCGGTTTGAATTTTTCCTTGTACCTTCTTAGACCTTGAAATCTATAAAGACCATTAAAATGCTCGAACACTCTACCTGCAATACGTTCACCATAAAATGAAAACTGTACTTGTCCTACATTTGATAATGTTGCCATACCCATATTAAATTTGTGGTAACCACATGTTTTTGCCCACAATAAAATTTTTAGATAAAGTCCATCCATTAAAGGTAATTCACTATCTAACTTCCAACGGATTAAATCAACTGAGATGATTTCCTTATCAACAACTGGCATAATTGAAGAAAATGCAATAACCTGTTCATCCTTATCCTTTATCAATGCAATCGGTGCTTGGTTAAGATAAAAAGTGTCAAATTGACCTACAGAAAAATGCATTTCATTTTTATCACCTAACCATTCATCGCTTACATCTTTCAATTCTTTTAAAAGTGAATCAGAAAAAGGCGGTTGTATAACTTCAAATGTCATACCACTCTCTTCAAGTTTATTGAGTGTCGCTCTTAGACCACGTTTCTTTTTCCCAGAAGTTGTAAAATTGTCTAAGTCTATTACCGCTTCTTCACCCAGTTTGAAAAATTGATTTCCAAAATTATGGTATAAAGACATATATTTATCAGTGACTTGATAGAAAATAATATCGTATCCTAAAAATTTGGCTTCTGTATAAAATTCTTCTAATAAATTGTTAAACGAATTAGAATTACCAACTGGATCTCCTAATACAATGTAGGCATTATTTTTATATCTATACATGATAAACGCATCGTGTTGTTTATTTACGAAAAACTTTTTATCACCACTATACATTAAATGACTTAAGAAATGGCCTCCATATTCACTAACAATATCCTGACAAATTTCTAATGCTTCATCCGTTCTTAATACACGATAACGATGTTCAAACCACCATACAATAAAACCAACAACTACTGCTACCAATATGATTGTAATCCAAAAATAGTACCGTAATATAGAAGTATCTACTTCTACATGAAATATATCTAATGTTCTAAAAGTACTCGTAATAATGATATGATTAATTAATAATATCATTGCACCAATTACGATACTAACTAACAATTTGCTTAACCTAAATGGCCTTTTAATAATTGTAGCTCTTCGATAAAATATACCAAGTAATATTATAATGATAATTAACCATCCTAATAATATATACGAGACATACGTATACGCTGTCACACCAAAAATTAAAATGACAGAAGTAATTGAAAATAAAATAGCTCTTTTTGAGCCACAATAAACACCATATGCATTTAATAGTAATAGTAAGCAAGCACACGTATGTATCGCCACTATGACGTAATACAAATTGTGATTTGGTGCATATAGTCCATCATAAATAATTGTTATATTATTTAAGAAAAAGACAAGACTCGTGAATATTAATAGCATAGCAATAGAAAATGAAGGGATTCTACCTAAAACATCCTTTTGATATGATGCTAATAATGACGACATATCTTTCATTGGCACACTGAACTTTGAATCTTCCCAATAACGTTTTGCTGTACCTTTAAATTCAAAAGTAGATAAAATAAGTGCCACAAGAAGTGGAAATAAATAATATGCAAAACGATATAATAAAACTGCTAAAACAATTTTCTCTTCAGGTATATTTAAACCTTTCATACCTAAAATTACCACTAAATCAAATGATCCGAAACCACCTGGAATAAAGCTAATTAATCCTGATAGTGCAGCAATGATAAAGATGCCTATAAATGTCGGAAATGCAATATGAATACCAACAATATAAGCAGCTAGATATAATACCAAGGCTGCTACAAACCATTCCACAGCCGATACAAGTGTACAATATACACCAAGATATTTCGCACTTTGTTGAACAGGTTTTACAATGGTAATTATAATAAAAATAGGTAAAAACAATGCAACACCATATAATAACCATTTAATCCAAGGAAATGGACTAAAGATATGTGAAACATCAAACACATGTAACACAACTAAAATAGACAATAAACTTAATCCCGTTAACATTGAAATTAAAACAATAGATATTGTATGCACTAAAGCCTTCTTATCATTAGTGGTATCTTTATAAAATAAAAATCTTACACTCGCTCCAATAAATCCACCAAAACCAACGACTGAATTAAGCGCAT
Organism: Staphylococcus sp. ACRSN; assembly: GCF_022346615.1. GTDB lineage: Bacteria > Bacillota > Bacilli > Staphylococcales > Staphylococcaceae > Staphylococcus. Next base: position 21,043 of record NZ_JAKRNS010000009.1, read on the forward strand.
TTACGATATATCCAATACGTACAGTTCTCAAAATGGATATACGTAGTTTTAATGTTTTTGCTAATATCACATCATATAAAGACATGACAACAATTGAAGCCCCTCCACTTAAGAACAATCCCACTAACCATAAACTATTGATTTTACCAAAAGACTTGATTGTTTCCTTTAGATTGATATGAGAAAGCTCACGATACAACGTAAATATTACAAAAATTAATAAAGCAACTGCAAATACTATTTTTAAGGTTGATAGCAGCTTACTTCTTAGTTCTTTCGACATTTTTCCACTTCATTTCTCCTAGTTTCATATATTCATAAAAAATATACCACAATATAAATCTCAAAGAAATATAATTTAACAAACATGAACTAACAATAATGTCATATCAATTATTGATAAAAACTATAGTTGTAAATGTAATTTCATTCGTTTTACTATACTCTTTCTAATTCAAATTATTTTTTCAAGTTAAATTTTTACATAATTTTTATTTCAACATATATGAATAATATACTTTCAAAATTGTTAATAAACCAACTATCACTATTCAAATTCAAATGATCTATCATCACCTTACACAATTAAAATACACAGCAAAAAAAGCGTTAATTTCTAATATAAATTAGTAGAAATTAACGCTTTTATACAACAACTATTTTAAACTTATCTAGTTAACAAACTTAAAACTCTATATTTTCAAATAAAACCAAAGACGTCCGCTTCAAGCACGATTAACGATTGAGTTCTTCATCTTTAATTTCATATTTACCGGCATCATCGCCATAATATTTATTGTATCTACGTTTATATAAGTAAAATAAATGTGATACTAATACTTTTAATATAGCATAAGCTGGTATACCTAAAATCACACCAACGACACCAAGTAAATTACCTGCACTTAATAAAATGAAAATAATTGTCAATGGGTGAATTTTCAATGTTTTACCCATAATATTAGGTGAAATAAAGTGACCTTCAATAAACTGTACAGCAGTCCAGACTACAATTAATTTTAATAACATAATCGGCGAAGTGATTAAAGCAATGATAATTGCTGGCGATATTGCAATTGTCGGACCGATATATGGAACAACACTTGTCACCGCTGCGATACAGGCAAGAATTAAACTATAGTCCAACCCAATAATGCTATAACCGATAAATAATAATATACCAATACAGAATGAAACAATAATTTGACCTTGGATATAAGAACCAACTTGTTCACTCATTTTATCTAATAAATCATGGAAGTCTTTTCTAAATTTTGGAGCCATCAAATTAGTTGAAAATTCTTTGAAGCGATGACCGTCCTTTAACATAAAGAATAAGACAAATGGCGTTGTCGCAATCACTACACCAACATTAACTAAAGCTTCTGCTACATTTTTTACTTTTGTACCAAAACCGTTAAAGTAATCAGAAATCATAGAAGGAATTTTCTTAGATAATGTATCAAGTTGGTCTTGGATTTGACTATACGAATTAGATATCAATGAATACTTGGTTATGCTATCAATTAAACCATTTACTTTATCAACATAATTTGGGAAATTATGTCCAAAACTTTTTATTTGTGTGCCTATTACAGGAATTAATAAGTTAATTGCTAAAGAAATAACCCCTACAATAAGTAAAAAGAGGATAATAACGCCCCAAGCACGTCCAATATTATATCGCTCCATTAAATTAACTAATGGATTTAATAGGTAATATAAAATAATAGAAACTATGATTGGTGCTGCTATTGTATTAAACACAATAATAAATGGCTTAAATATATACGATACTTGATCAAAAATAAATATAGAAAAACCAACCAAAATAAGTACAATGAGTCCAAAAATTAAATCTTTACCACCAAAAAATTTCATAAAGCGTGTCTCAGGAAAACTTAATCTGAGCCTGTCTTTTTTTTGCTTCGTTGTTTCTTGCTTAGTGTTTGTTTCTTGATTCATTTACTTCACCATACCTTAATTTAATTCTTAAAGCAGTCTTAATAGCAATGTTTATGTAGAATGAGCAACTTCAGATAATAATATAAAACATTACATATTTGCTTTAGCTCATATTATACTTTATAAACTGTATAATAATTTAATTAAGACCTTTTCATACGAAGTAATAACATACATTTATCAGTCAATCTCATAAATGCTTGGTTATTAAATTCATAATAACATATAAGCATTGCTCTAAACATATATTTCACTACATTATGTTTATTAAGTATAAATTTTAAAATTTATACACTAACCATATATTCAGATGTAACGATAAATTGTTGTGTTTGAAATTGCCATTTTTTCATTTGTCTTAATTGGTGTGCCATTATCATAAAGCGTTTTGAGTAGACTCAAATCTTACTTATTCAATTCTTCAAATCCCCTATCATACTGTATCATGAACTACCATTCAATCAGCTGAAGAATGCTCTAAAATTATATTAAGTTCAAATTCTGCAAACGTTGTGAATAAATGTAATACTAATTGTCCTGTAGCACATAATTTATCTATAATTATATTTTCTTATAATCCTATGTAACATCACAAATCGTTCGTTAACTCATGTGATTAACTCCTCCTTGCTTCGTACCAGGCTACTTGATTTTCAAACAACAATGGTCTCTTCTGATTCTCAAATTTTATTGTTTATTAATACCAAGATTTTCACTTTTTGAACTACTGATGGACAATTTCGACTGGTAAAGTTATAAGCACTATTTGGTTTGTCTATTATTGACACTTTTAAATATATAGATTAAACTAGTTTCATAGTCTAATAGTTAGACAATGAAACTATTTTATAAAAGGAGTTCTCAAATGGATATAAAAACTTTAGAACAATACATTGATAAGTATAGTCAAATTTCACAATCAATGATGAATAGCATGTACGTTATTCAAAAAGATGCCTTTGCCAATAGTCCTATTACATCAGATCAATTCAATTTAATGAACGCAATAAATTCAAGAGAAGATTGTACTTCTAGTTTATTGGCAAAAGAGTTTAATGTTAAAAAAAGTTCTATCACAGCTATTGTCAGTAGATTAGTAGATAAAGGATATATTGAGCGAATATATAATAAAAAAGATCGTAGAGTTGTTTTTATTAAATTAACAAAATATGGTCATGAACTGTTAAATACTAAGAGAAATGAATTAATAAATACATTAATGCCCATTGGACACGGCTTCGATGGTAAAGATTGGGATAAAGTTATCGAAAGTTTAACAACAATAGCAAAACAACTTAAAATTATCGAAAAGGAAATATTAGAAAATGAGAAATAAATTCAAAATATACAGTAGTATCATGGGTTTGCTTTTTATTTTGTTAAATTGGTCACAGGCATTTTTTATCAATTATCTTATACCACTAGGTGTCATATCAATTATTGCACTCATAATTAATATGGTAATCACAAAACAGCTTACTCATAGAAAAATATTTGCTGTAATTATGTTATTGTCAACATTTTTCATTTTAATTGAAATTACTTGCATGTTATTTAATAAAATAGCCCTATTTTTAGCCGCTCAAGTCACACTATCTATTACAGGATTTATCTTATTAAGTATTGGTTTAGGAATTAGAAGGAAATTCAAGCATGCTATATTGACTATATTAGTTACAGGGCTAAAACTGATTACACTATTAGTTTTAACATTCATTACAATACTATTAATCATCTGTATAATTTCACCTAAACCAGTTACTTTATTTTTACAAAATTCTACAGGTGCTAAAAACAGCTATAATGCTCCTCCATCTAAAACTATGATAATCGATAAAAAATACCAATTAACTACAAATATTAAATATGGTGATAAATATCCAAGAAGTTATTTAAATATCATTACACCAACTGGACATTTTGATAAAAATCGACCAACGTATTTTTATGTTCATGGGGGAGGCTTTATCCAAGGCGACTCTATGGGTGGTGATCCTAACGCAAGCACATCTCAAAATACAACTTTAAAGCAATATGAAAAAATGATAGACCATGGGTATAATGTAGTAACAATAAACTATGCATTGGCACCTCAATATGTACATCCGACCCCAGTTAATCAATTATCAGAAGCTGTAAATTTCATGAAAAAAAATGATGAGAAGTATAAAATAAACATGGATTCAGTAGTTTTTGCAGGTGGGAGCTCAGGTGGATTTATAGCTGCCGATTTTACAACAATTCAAACAAATCCACAGTATTCCAAAGAATCAGGTATTAAGCCTGTCATTAAATCTAAAAACATAAAAGCTTTAGTTTTAGAGTCCCCAGCACTTGATGCATCACGTGGTCACAAGACAAAAAAAGAAAATTTAATAACAGATTATATCTTTGGTCAAAGTATGGCTGCTTATTTCGATATGCCTGTTGTAAGTGGAAATGAAAATAAAATCAATAAAATAAATTTGATAAAAAAAGTTACTAGTGAATCTCCACCTACTTATATTAGTGACGGGAACACAGGTACATTCGCAGATCAAGCTAGAGATTATTATCATATATTAAAAGAACACAATGTTAAATCAGAATTGTATATACCAGATATAAAGAAAAGTGAACAAGGTCATGGATTCATGTTCCATAATATGGGTTCAAAAGCTTCTCATATTTATTTGGAAAAGAAATTTGAGTTCTTAAAAAGTTTAAATTAATATTTCTAAAGTTATACGAATTACTATATTTTACTCATTATTTTAGATTTAAGAAAAGAAGTCGTCATTTTATATGTAAAACCAACAAAAGTAATAATATTTAAAATCCTAATTAATGATTATTTATAAAACCAATTTATACTCATAATTCTTTATATGTCACAATAGTACTTTTTTTAGTACTATCTCTATTTTTATTGCCTACTTTTAAAATTGTAGTGAAATTTATATAATTAGTGATTAAGAAATAGTTTTCAACTGAATATTAGAATTATAAAGAAAGGAAGTTATATATGGATGAAAGAATATTGGTTATTGGTGCCTCGGGAAGAGTCGGTTCAAAAGTAGTTAAATATTTGGACAAAAATAATGAAGGAATCATAATTCGTCTTGCAACAAGTCGCCTAGAAACAGCTGAAAGATGGAGTAATGAAGGTAGAGAGGCCGTTATACTCGATCTTAATAAATCAGAAACATTTCCAAAAGCATTAGAAAATGTTGATCGTGTATTTTTATTAACAGGCTATACTTCTGATATGTTACATCAAAGTAAAAGATTAGTAGACGCCGCAGTGGAAGCAGGAGTAAACCATATCGTTCATTTAGGTGTGTTTACTTCTCGTCGTGATATGATACCGCATTTTAATTGGCATGACCTTGTAGAAACTTATATAGAAGCAAGTGGTATTAATTGGACACATATTCACCCAAATGTCATTGCTGATACTACTTTAATTATAGACCCTCCATTAACAGAAACAAAATCATTTACAGTCAATTGGGGTAATGCCTCACAGGGTTGGGTATTTGCAGATGATATAGGTGCTGTAAGTGCTAAAGTTTTAAAAGAAGGTCCTGATAAACATGGGAGTGCTAATTATTGGTTGAGTACTGAAGTACTTACAAGCTTAGAAGTTGCAGATATTTTATCTGAAGTATCTGGCCAAAATATAGAAGTCAATATAGGCAGTCCAGAAACTTTAGAAGCCTATATTTCTCAAATTGAATCACCTTCAATTCGGGCTTATATGGAAAGTGCTGTTATTACTATGAAATTAGGTTCAGAAAACAAAATATGGAACCAAAATATAGTTCATGACGATGTAAAAACAGTAGTTGGACGTCCAGGTATTACTATGAAAGAATGGGCAAAAGATTATTTTAAATAGCAATTAGTACTAACTAAAGAACAACAAGGATTAACAATTAAAAAAGCTGTTAATCCTATTTTTAATTTTAGCTAGTATATGATGGAATAGATAATCGAGATGTATTGAACAATACAGAAAGCACGCTGTTTTATATTGGAGGAATTTTATGGTTAAAATTTGTAATTATGGTTTTGACAGAAGACTTATAGAAGAAGGACGAGATATCTATGGTATTGCCTATACTCAAAACATTTTGTCAGGTCGTTATAAAAATTTAATTATATGGTATTTGAAAGAAAAAGATAGACGTTATAATCAAATCAAAAAATTTTTGGAAAGTATTTCTCAAGGGTCATTAACTAAGTAACTTAGAGAGTTAGAAGCGGATAACATTATAAGTAGAACTGTTTATCCAGAGGTTCCTCCAAAAGTTATATATGCTTTAACAGATAAAGGAAAAGACTTAGTTCCTATCATAGATATGATGGAAAATTACGGAAAAAAATATGGAGAGCAGTTAAACAAAGATGATTAAATGAAAAGCAACGTACACCTTTATCACAGTACGTTGCTTTTTCTCATTTATTGATTAAATTCATTTTCATATATCAAGTAAAGTGACTCCCTTCAAAGATTTCACTTTTTAAGTGCCTACTTTAAAGGAAGCATATAATATAATGCAACAATTGTTATTAAAAAATAGCAACCGTCACTTATTTCTTATTTGCCATAAAGTGATATACATGTAATGTAAGATAAGTAATTTCCGCCTCATATATTTCAACTTTCAATTCTTGTTGTAACATCTTCATAATCTTTAAAGCGATATTATAGCATAATGGGTATTGCGCTTTTAAAAGTGCTTCAAAGGCTTCATTAGGTTGAAGGTTCTCTCCATGACTCAACCTTTTAATTAAAAATTGAATATGTCTAATAAAACGTTGATAATGTACAGATTCTTTATCTATATTATTTTTTAAATCATGTTCTAATATAAAAATACATTTATTTATAAGGCGATTAATAAATTTCATCTCGTCTATCGATACAGTTTCGGTATTTGATGCAATGTGAAGTGCAATAAATCCAATTTCATCTTCAGGAAAGTTCGCATCCAATACATGATTAAGTTTGTGAATAACTTTTTCCGCAATGATATAAGCTCTATTATACAATTGCTTTGTTTCTACAACGAATGGATTATTGATAATTTGACCTTGTTTCAGACGTTTATATGCAAATATAATATGATCTGTAACCGAAACTACAAGTTGCTGATTATCGATTTTTAATTCAGAATTGGTAATGATATTAACCGCATCAATAACCGCTTGGATAAGTTGGTCATCGGCATATGCAATGATTGATTTATAATATTCTTGTTGAGATTTTTGATCCAAAATATATACTTTTTCAATCGTTTGATTTTTTTGCAATGTCATACCTGCTTTTTTATTAAAACCAATCCCTTTAGCAATCAGAACATATTCATGCGTATCTTTTGTGCAAATGATGACATTATTATTTAAAACTTTCGTAACTAAGTAATCATTCATTTTTTTCATCCTTATTTATATGTCAATAAAATTATATATTGAAAACAAAAAAATGGGAAGTAATAGATCGAAAAATTACATATTAAAAAAGCTATGTAACAATTATAATGAATTGCACGTAGCTTTTTATAAATACTTATTTTTTCATGCCCCAACTTTCAATACCGAATAAATTTATTTCTAATTGTTCTGGCCTGAAAACTGGTTTTCTACCTGCTTTGCGTTGTTTTTGATAGTCATTCATTACTGCAAACGCAATATTTGAAAGACCAATGATAGCTACTAAGTTTACAATTGCCATTAAGCCCATAAATAGATCAGCGGTACTCCAAACAACATCCGTCTTAGCGACAGCACCAACAAATACTAATACCACAACTAGACATCTGAAAATAAATAAAATAACCTTGTTTTTAGATAAAAATTCAATGTTGGATTGGCCATAGTAATAATTACCTACAACAGATGAAAATGCAAAAAGCCCAATAGCGACCGTAAGGAAAATACCACCAATACTGCCAATATGCTCATTTAATGCTGCTTGTGTAACTGCAACACCCTGTGGTGCATTTTCGCCAAATTTTAAACCTGAATATAGCAAAATCATAATTGCTGTCGAAGTACAAACGAGCATTGTATCAAAGAACACTCCTAGAGACTGAATAAGTCCTTGCTTTACAGGATGAGGCGCAGCAGCTGTGGCAGCAGCATTAGGTGCAGAACCCATACCTGCTTCATTTGAGAACAGTCCACGTTTTACACCTTGTAGAATAGTTGCACCAATTGTTCCACCAGTGACTTGCTCAAGACCAAATGCACTTTTAATGATCGTTGTAATCATCGGTATAATTTGATCAAAATTCATAATTAAAATTATTACAACAGTTAAAATATATAAAATTGCCATAATTGGTACGATTACAGATGACATTGTTGCAATACTACGTACACCACCAAAAATAATAATTGCTGTTAAAATTGCTAATACAATCCCTGTAATTACAGGACTTACATTGTATTGTGTTTTTAAAGATTCTGCGATTGTATTAGACTGCACAGTATTAAATACAAATGCAAATGTTACCGTTATTAATATCGCAAAAAGAATACCTAGCCATTTTTGGTTTAGACCTTTAGTTATGTAATAAGCTGGACCGCCACGATATCCACCTTCTTTATCTGGCACCTTATATACTTGTGCAAGTGTTGCTTCTATAAATGCACTTGCTGCACCGATGAATGCGATAATCCACATCCAAAATACTGCACCTGGTCCACCAAGAACGATAGCTGTGGCTACACCTGCGATATTTCCTGTACCAACACGTGATGCTGCACTAATGGCAAATGCTTGGAATGGTGCGATACCCTTCTTACCATTGTCTAATGTTTCTGGTTTTTCACCAATTGCTCGAAACATTTCTGGTATCCAACGTAATTGAACAAATTTGGACCCAATCGTAAAGAAAATACCGGCTGTTATGAGTAGTCCAATTAAATATTGAGACCATATCAAATCATTACCAACTTGTACGAAATCTTTGAACCAATCTGGTATTAAACCATCAAAATCTCTCACTTTCATCCCTCAAATCTAATAAGTTAAATTTCATAATAAAATCAAGAGACCCATAGTATTATCGCAATAACTTACTCAATAACTAAAATATTGAGCGAGCATTTACGAAGTTAAAGATCATAAACTATAAACGCATTGTTATATTTATAATCTTCAACTAACTACAAATCCCTTGAGTTCAATTATATTGTACATATTATTATTTTATCAATATATAGACAATTTTACTAATAAATTTTAAAAATTTAATCTAAATCTAGTGCGATAACCTCACCAAATTCATTAATATCTACGATAAAGCTTCCGTTAGTATACTGTTCTGAAAGATGTATATCTTTAATACTTCCTAACTCTTGTTGGCTTTCTGAATAAATCGTATATTGTGTTTGGTTTGGTTGTACAATTTGAGCATCCACAATTCGATGTGGTGTCTTTTTAAGCTCTTTCAACAATGTAATACCACGTTGTGCACGCTTCGCTTCTTGTAATATCTTGAAGCTAATTCGTTTCAATGAACCACGTTGTGTTGCCATTAAAATTGTATTTTCCTCAGAAATCGTTTGCGTCAATACTACAAAGTCTTCAGGTTTCAAATTGATAGATTTTACACCTGCAGCTCTTAAGCCAGTATCTGATAATTCCTCACTATTATAAGTTAATGACATACCTTTATTAGTGATAACCGTTAATAACTGATCTTTCGTTATACGCATTACGTCAATAATTTGATCGTTATCTCTTAATTTCATTGATACGAGTGGCTTGTTATAACGTGATGTTTTAAACATCGATACATTACTTTTCTTAACCATACCATGCTTGGTAGCTAATATATAATAAGCATCCGGTTTAAAATCACTCTCACCAAAGGCATCGATGATGTATTCACCTTCGTCAATTGGTACAATTTGCGACACATGTTGACCTAAATCTTTCCACTTAATGTCAGATAATTTATGAACTGGAATAAACAAATAGCGTCCTTTATTAGTGAAAGCTAACACGGTATCTAACGTATTCATCTCTTGTTGTTTCAAGAGCGCATCGCCATCTTTGACGCCAATCTCATCTACGCCACTTGCATTAAAACTACGTAGCGAAGTACGTTTAATATAACCATGTTTCGTAATACTCATCACTACTGTTTCACTTGGAATCATTACTTCTTTGTCTATTTTAATTTCTGTAATTTCCGCTTCAATTTTAGAAAGTCGTTCTTGCTTAAATCGTTTACGAATATCTGTAAGTTCTTCTTTAATCACATTCAATAATGCATCATGATTATCTAAAATATTAGTCAATTTATTAATCAGTGCCTTTAACTCATCATGTTCTTCTTGCAATTGCACAATATCTGTATTTGTTAATCTATATAATTGCAGTGTAACAATAGCTTCTGCTTGAGCTTCAGTAAATGCATATTTTTCAACAAGATTTTCTTTAGCATCTTTTTTATTCTTAGAATTACGAATTAATTGAATAACCTCATCCAATATTGACAGTGCTTTCATTAAACCTTCAACAATATGCATACGACTCTCAGCATGATTTAATTCAAAACGTGTTCGCTTGGTAACAACATCGATTTGATGGTTTAAATAGCTATCAATAATTTCACGGATTCCCATCAATTTAGGTCTACCTTCACTAATTGCTACCATATTAAAATTATAAGCAACTTGTAAATCTGTATTTTTATATAGGTAGTTAGCTACAGCTTCACTATTTACATCTTTTTTTAATTCAATAGCAATACGCAATCCTGTTCTATCGGTTTCATCTCGAACTTCAACAATACCATCAACTTTTTTATCTGCGCGCAGTTCGTCCATCTTTTTCACTAATGCACTTTTATTTACTTCATATGGCACTTCAGTAACAATAAGTTCCTTTCGACCGTTTCTAAGTTCTTCAACATCAACTTTAGAACGCACGATAATTTTACCTTTACCTGATTCATATGCTTTTTTAATTCCATCAACACCCTGAATGATGCCACCTGTTGGAAAGTCCGGTCCTTTTATATATTTCATAAGTTGACTCACAGTGATATCAGGATTATCAATATATTTTAATGTTGCTTGAATCACTTCACCTAAATTGTGTGGTGGAATGTCCGTTGCATATCCAGAAGAAATTCCTGTACTACCATTAATTAATAAGTTTGGCAACCTAGCCGGTAATACCATTGGTTCTGTTGTTGTATCATCATAGTTTGGCATAAATGGTACGGTTTCTTTATTAATATCTCTGAGTAACTCTTCAGAAATACGACTTAACTTTGCTTCTGTATAACGCATTGCTGCTGCAGGATCGTTGTCTATACTACCATTATTACCTTGCATTTCAATCAATACATGACGCAGTTTCCAATCTTGACTCAAACGTACCATCGCATCATAAACAGATGTATCACCGTGTGGGTGAAACTGTCCAATTACATCACCGACTGTTTTAGCACTCTTACGGAAATTTTTATCATAAGTATTTCCACTAGAATACATTGCATATAATATACGTCTTTGAACAGGTTTAAGTCCATCTCGAACGTCTGGCAAAGCACGCTCTTGAATGATGTATTTACTGTATCTACCGAAGCGATCCCCAATAACATCTTCAAGTGATAAATCTTGGATTATTTCACTCAATTTACTTCCTCCTCATTAGGATTTTCCTGTTCTAGAATTTGGATTTCATTATTATCTAATATACTTTGATCTTCTTGTAATCCAAACTCAACATGTTTTTCTATCCATTCTCGACGTGGTGCTACTTTGTCACCCATTAATGTTGTGACACGTTTTGATGAACGTAATTCATCTTCAACTTGTACTCTAATTAATGTTCGCGTTTCTGGATTCATTGTTGTTTCCCAAAGTTGATCAGCATTCATTTCACCAAGACCTTTATATCGTTGCAACATAAAACCTTTTCCAAGTTTCTTTTGTAACTTTTCAAGTTCTTCGTCTGTCCACGCATATTCTACTTTCTTAGATGCGCCTTTACCTTTTTCTAATTTATATAATGGTGGTAATGCGATAAATACTTTACCAGCTTCTACTAATGGCTTCATATATTTGAAGAAGAATGTCAATAATAAGACTTGAATATGTGCGCCATCGGTATCAGCATCAGTCATGATAATGACACGATTATAGTTACTGTCTTCTATTTTAAATTCAGTACCAACACCTGCACCGATTGTATGGATGATTGTGTTGATTTCCTCATTTTTAAAGATGTCTTCTAATCTTGCCTTCTCAGTATTGATTACTTTCCCTCTCAGAGGTAAAATTGCTTGATACTTTCGGTCTCTACCTAATTTAGCTGAACCTCCAGCAGAATCACCCTCAACAAGATACAGTTCTTTTTTCTCTGTATTTTTGCTTTGCGCAGGTGTTAATTTACCTGATAACAATGTGTCTTTACGCTTATTTTTCTTACCTGAACGCGCATCTTCTCTCGCTTTACGTGCAGCTTCACGCGCTTGTTGCGCTTTAACTGCTTTTTTAACTAAAGCTTTTGAAAGTTGGCCTTTTTCTTCTAAATAATAAGGTAGTTTTTCTGCAACAACTGAATCTACAGCACTTCTCGCTTCATTTGTACCTAATTTAGACTTAGTTTGTCCTTCAAATTGTAATAATTCTTCTGGAATACGAATTGAAATAATCGCTGTTAAGCCTTCTCTGATATCATTTCCATCTAAATTTTTATCTTTAGCTTTTAATTCATTGATTCTACGTGCATATTCATTAAAAACGCGTGTCATAGCAGTTTTGAATCCTACTTCATGTGTTCCGCCATCTTTTGTACGCACATTGTTTACAAAGCTCAAGATACTTTCTGAATATTGATCATTATATTGAAACGCAACTTCAACTTCAATATTGTTAGCAACACCACTAAATAGCGTAACATCATGTAAGATTTCTTTTCCTTCGTTGACATAGGCAACAAATTCTTTAATACCTTCTTCGTAATGATAGAAATCTTCACGTTCTTTACCCACACGCATATCTTTGAGATGTATTCTTAAATTTTTCAACAAGAATGCAGATTCTTGTAAACGTTCACTCAACACATCGTAATTAAATGAAGTAGATGCTTTGAAAATTTCTGGATCTGGTTTAAACGTTACCTTCGTACCCGTTTTTTTTGTTTTCCCTTTTTTGACTAATCCAGATGCTGGTATGCCACCATTTTTAAAACTTTGTTGGTAAATCATGCCATCTCTATGAATTTCAACCTCTAACCATTCACTTAATGCATTTACAACAGATGCACCTACACCATGCAAACCACCTGAAGTTTTATATCCGCCTTGTCCAAATTTACCGCCTGCATGAAGTACCGTGAAAATAACTTCAACTGTCGGTTTGCCTGATGCATGAATCCCAGTAGGCATTCCTCTACCGTCATCTTCAATTGTAATACTTTCGTCTTTGTTTATCGTAACAGCGATTTCATTACCAAAACCGTTTAATACTTCATCGACGGAATTATCGACAACTTCATACACCAAATGATGTAAACCACGTTTATCGGTAGAACCAATATACATCCCAGGTCTTTTTCTAACGGCCTCTAATCCCTCAAGCACCTGAATGGAATCATCCGAGTAATTATTTTGTTTGTTCATTGCCAATCGTTTCGCCCTCCTACAAACGTACGTTCGTTATTAAAACTATACAATAGTTATTTTTATATAAATCTTGATAAAATGCAAGCACCAAATAAATTTTTAAATGTTAATTCATTTCTTTTTAATTTTTATTCGTCTTATTGTCCCCTTATGTGATAAAATGTTTTTAATGTCATTAAAGGATGTGTAATTGAATATGATAATGATAATAATCATGTTAATTCTAAGTTACCTTATCGGTGCTTTTCCAAGTGGCTATGTAATAGGAAAATTATTTTTCAAAAAAGATATTAGACAATTTGGTAGTGGTAACACTGGCGCGACAAATAGTTTTAGAGTTTTAGGAAAGCCAGCTGGATTTTTAGTTACTTTCTTAGATATTTTCAAGGGATTTATTGTCGTTTTCTTTCCATTGTGGTTACCAGTACATGCAGATGGTGCAATTAGCACATTCTTCACAAACGGTCTAATTGTTGGTGCTTTTGCAATTTTGGGTCATGTATATCCAATATATTTAGGATTTAAGGGTGGAAAAGCAGTTGCCACGAGCGCAGGTGTTATACTTGGTATCAATCCCGTCTTATTATTAATATTAGCAGCAATATTCTTCGGAATCTTGTATTTAACAAAATATGTTTCGCTATCAAGTATAATCGCATCAATTTGTTGTATTATTGGCGCCTTAGTCATTCGAGACTATATCTTGCTTGTCGTAAGCATAGGTGTTGGCGTTCTACTGATTATAAGACACCGTTCAAACATTGTACGCATATTTAAAGGTGAAGAACCTAAGATAAAATGGATGTAACTATTACAAAACCACATGAATTTTAAAAACTGAATTAATTTTTATTGACAGGCTGAGGCATTTTTAATGTTTTAGCCTGTTTTATTATTTATTTAACAACGCGCTGTATTAAAATGGCTTGTTCCTTGCTTTTCTTAAAGTACGTTATCATAGCCACCTATCTGTATGAAGTACTTTTAGAAAAATAAGGTATTGCCCTGATTCATTTTTCAATATTACAACTACAACATCTTTTTCCTCATTAATCTATTATACTATTAATATAGGTCAATAGCATGATTTTTGAAAAATTAAGTGAAACGAGCAGTATTATAGGATATTTTATTAAAAAATTATGTTATACTGCTTTTAACATTATCCAAAATGGGTAATGAATATAATACTAATTTAAAAATAAATTAGTAATAAATTGTCATAAGTGAACCACTTGTGAACCGAAAGGGGACTTTAATTATGGGTATAGAACTTTCAGACAATGCTGTATCTTGGTTTAAAGAAGAACTAGATTTACCAGAAGATGATAAAGTCTTACAATTCTTCGTTCGTTACGGTGGAGAATTCCAATTGAAACAAGGATTTAGTCCTGCATTTAGTGTTGATCGAAAGAATGACTTAGAAATTGGTTATGAAAATAATTACCAAGGTTTAAATGTCGTTATAGCCGAGAAAGACTTATGGTATTTCCAAGATGATAATTTATTCATCGATGTAAATGACGGTATTGATGAAATCTCTTATACAAAACAATAAGAGGCTAATGAAATACATTTGCGCACTGTGTAATAGTTCAATACATTATAACTAGATAGATGTTTTAATGTACCTACTCAAACAAGTGATATTCATTTTTTACCTTACATTGATTGCAATTTTTATTAATATCTCATTCAAGTACAATAATTAATGCAAATTTATTTGCAAAACACATAAAAGATGGTCGTTCATTGAAATAATGAACGACCATCTCTTAATTGGAATATAAATAATACGCAGTTTATATTTCCAAGGCTTCCCCTGCTTTATTTCTTTCTTCAACATTTTGGTATGTTTGATGCCATTCTGGAAATGCTCTGTCTAAACGAACAGGTTTAAAATCCTCTTTCGTGATACAAGTTAAAACGGTTGAACCCGTTGTCGCTAATTCACCTAATTCATTATAAATTTCATAACGATAAAGCGAACGCAACCTTGTGTATTTTTCTACCCATGTTTTAATTGTTACCTTTTCCGGATAAAATATCGACTTAATATACTTAATTTCAATATCGGTTACAGGTGATATCACACCAGCGTCTTCCATTTCCTTATAACTAAACCCTAATTTATTAATATAATCAGTACGCGCTACTTCAAACCATGTCGGATAGTTTCCATGATAAATCACGCCCATTTGATCCGTTTCTTGATATCGTGATTCTATTTCAGTTAAACTGTAAATCATCTTTAAATAGCCTCTTTTCAATTGTTCATATAATTTAATGTTAACATAAATAAGCCGTACTAGCATATTGCTAATACAGCTTATTCTAACGTATTCAATACTTTGAATATGTTGTTATTTTATTGTGCTAATTTGTTTCTTAATACAAGTTGTAAGATACCACCGTTACGGTAGTAGTCTAGTTCAACATTAGAATCGAAACGAGCAATAGCTTCAAATTCGATTACTTTACCATTTTCTTTTTTAGCTTGAACTTTAACTAAATCATGTGGTTTTACATCTTCATTTACTTCTACAGAAATAATTTCAGTACCATCGATACCTAAACTATCAGCAGATTCGCCTTCTTGGAATTGTAGAGGTAATACACCCATCATAACTAAGTTTGAACGGTGAATTCTTTCATAACTTTGTGCAATAACAGTTTTAACGCCTAATAGGTTTGTACCTTTTGCCGCCCAGTCACGAGAAGAACCCATACCATAGTCACTACCTGCTAATACAACTAATCCTGTACCATCTTCACGGTATTTCATTGCTGCATCAAAGATTGACATTTGTTCACCAGTTGGCCAATAAGTTGTATAACCGCCTTCAGTTCCTGGTGCTAATTGGTTTTTAATTCGAATATTTGCGAATGTACCACGAACCATTACCTCATGGTTACCACGACGAGAACCATATGAGTTAAATTCGCGAATAGGAACATTATGTTCAAGTAAATATCTACCTGCTGGTGTATCTTTACCAATCGCACCTGCTGGAGAAATATGGTCAGTAGTTACTGAATCACCAAATTTACCCATTACTCTTAATTGATTTAATGGTTCAATTTTTCCTGGTTCTTTAGATAAGTTTTGGAAGAATGATGGATTTTGAATATATGTTGAATCAGGATTAAAGTCATATAACGGTTGATCTGTTACATCAATTTCATTCCACATTTCATTGTTGTTATAAACCGTTTCATATTCTTCTTTAAACAATGCCGGTGTAACAACACTATCAACAGTATCTGCAACTTCTTTAATTGTTGGCCAGATATCATTTAAATATACATCTTCGCCATCTTTACCTTTACCTAATGGTTCGTTTTGTAAGTCGATATCCACTGTACCTGCTAATGCATATGCCACTACAAGTTGAGGAGATGCCAAATAGTTCGCCTTAACTAATGGATGAATACGACCTTCAAAGTTACGGTTACCAGAAAGCACTGAAGTTACCAATAAGTCTTCTTCAGCAATTGCTTTTTCAATTTCTTCAAGTAATGGACCTGAGTTACCAATACATGTTGTACAACCGTAACCTACCAAATTGAAGCCTAACTCGTCTAAATAAGATTGTAATCCTGCATCTCTTAGATAACCTGTTACAACTTTAGAACCTGGAGCTAGTGATGTTTTTACAAAATCAGGTACTTTCAAACCTTTTTCAATTGCTTTTTTAGCAACCAAACCAGCACCCAACATTACATATGGATTAGACGTATTTGTACATGATGTAATTGCAGCAATTGCAATATCACCTGTTTTCATTTCTGAAGTAGTACCATCATTGAAGTTGATAGTCGCCTTCTTATCAAATTCGCTTTCATCAAATCCGTGACCTTGGTTACCAGCAGGAGCAGTAACTGATTTTTCAAATTCTTTTTTCATATCACTTAAGAAAATTAAATCTTGTGGTCGTTTAGGGCCTGATAATGATGCTTCAACAGTTGATAAATCTAATTCTACAACTTCTGTATATTCTGGTTCATCTTTATCAACAGTAAAGAACATGCTGTTTTCTTCTAAATATTTTTTAACTAAATCAATTTGATCATCAGCGCGCCCTGTCAATCTTAAATATTTCAATGCTTCTTCATCAACTGGGAAGAAACCACAAGTCGCACCATACTCAGGTGCCATGTTTGCAATTGTTGCACGGTCAGCTAATGGTAAATGTTGTACCCCTGGTCCGAAGAACTCAACAAATTTACCAACCACACCTTTTTTACGTAGTTCTTGAGTAACACGTAATGCTAAGTCAGTTGCAGTTGAACCTTGTGGTAATGCATTTGAAAGTCTAACACCAACTACTTCTGGAATAGGGAAATATGATGGTTGACCAAGCATACCAGCTTCGGCTTCTATACCACCTACACCCCAACCTAATACGCCAAGTCCATTAATCATTGTCGTATGTGAGTCAGTACCAACTAATGTATCTGGGAATGTAACTGTTTCTCCATCAATTTCACGTGCATGTACTACATTTGCCAAGTACTCTAAGTTAACTTGGTGTACGATACCAGTTGCTGGTGGTACAGCACTGTAGTTATTAAACGCTTTTGTAGCCCAATTTAAGAATTGATAACGCTCGTAGTTACGTTCAAATTCTAATTTCATATTACGTTCTAATGCATCTGGATTGGCATAACTATCTACTTGTACTGAGTGGTCGATAACTAAATCAACCGGTACTTCTGGATTAATTTTGTTTAAATCTCCACCTACGTCATTCATCGCTTTACGTAATGAAGCCAAGTCAACAACAGCAGGAACACCTGTGAAGTCTTGTAAGATAACACGAGACGGTTTGAATGGAACTTCACCATCAGCACCTTCTGTAAATTCAGATAATGCTTTAATGTGTTCGTCTGTAATAACAAATCCATCTTCTTGTCTCAATACTGATTCTAATAATACTCTAATTGAATATGGCAATTTCGATACTTTAGTAAAACCTTGTTCTTCTAAAGTGTTCAAATCATAGTACGTATACGTTTTCCCATTAAGATCAAACGATTTTTTAGCTTGTTGCTTAATATTTGAAGCCATATAAATCCCCCCTGAAAGTTTTTTAATATATGCCGTTACTTAAATTGTATAATTATATGTAATTTAAAACAACTGGATAAAGGTAGAAAACCTTATAAATTAGTTTTGAATTTTCAATCAGTATGTATAAGTTATACTTATGATAAAGTGCTAGTGTAATAAGTTATTTTTATCAATTGAGAATCATTATCACTTTTTATTACATATATTCTCTCTTTTTTAATAGTTTATCTAGCATACAAATAAAACAAAAAACCCTCGTTTTAAGGTGTCGAAAAAGCTAACAAAATTCTGTCTAGTTTTTCAACGTACCTCAACGAGGGATAGTTGTTATTTTATATAATTAACTTACAATTATTGTTCTGTTTTTTCAGCTTCTCTCAATGAACTTCTACGATTTATAATATCATCTTCGAAATCATCTTGTTGATGTTGAACATATTCTTGCAAACGATGTTTATTAGGCGTTAAAGTTAAGCCTAAGAATTTACGTTCTTTGTTTGCATCTTTGTAGAATGAGATCATCATCATTATAACTACAAAGGAGAATGGTAGCGCACTAATTATGGCAGCACTTTGTATCGCATTTAATGCTTCTGCACCATTTCCTCCACCAGCAAATAATAATACGAATGCGATAAGTGATTGGGCAACACCCCATGTCACTTTAACTACATTAGATGGTTCTAATGAACCGTATGTTGTTTGCATACCTAACACGAAAGTTGCTGAGTCGGCTGAAGTAATAAAGAATGAAGCAATTAAAACAAGTGCTATTATTGATAAAATCATTCCTAACGGTAAATGATTAAACACTCCGAATAGTTGTGTTTCGGCAGACATTTTAAATAATTCTTCATGTTTCTTACCAGTTTCAATACCTAAAACACCAAATACACTAAACCATACGAAACTTACAATTGCTGGAACTAATAAAACACCTGCAATGAATTCTCGGATTGAACGTCCTTTTGATACACGAGCTATAAATATACCTACGAAAGGACTCCAACTCAACCACCAACCCCAATAGTATAATGTCCAACTTGACATCCATTCACGCTTTTGTGGATTTTGAGCTGCAGTATCAAATGAATTTAATAAAAATGAGTTTAACAAGCTACCAGTTGAGCTTGTCATCATATTTAAAATTAAAACTGTAGGCCCTATAATTAACACTACAATCATTAATAATGCACCAAGAGATATATTTAAATTACTCAAATATTGAATACCTTTACTTAATCCAGACCAAGCACTCATAATAAATAAAATTGTAACAACTATAATAATAACTGCTTGAACCCAAACGTTATTTGGTATTCCAAACAAGTAGTTAAGTCCTCCATTGATTTGTAGTGCACCCATACCTAATGACACGGCTACACCAACAACTGTAGCAAATACAGCCAATACATCAATGATTGTCCCAATAGGACCTTCCACTTTATTACCCAATAAAGGACGTAATGTTCTAGAAATTAGCCCAGGCTCACCTTTTCTAAATTGTGCATATGCTAAAGCTAATGCCACTACGCCATAAATCGCCCATGCATGAAATCCCCAATGGAAAAATGTAGACCGTAATGCTTCTGTGTAAGCAGCATTCGTTTTAGGATCTGCATTAGGTGGGGAAGCAAAATCAGCCATAGGTTCAGCTGCACCATAGAATACTAAACCAATTCCCATACCAGCACTAAATAACATCGCAAACCATGAAACAGTATTGAATTCAGGTTTATCATTTGGTTTGCCCAGTTTCAATTTTCCAATAGGACTGAAAATCAAGAAAATACAAAAGAAGACGATAAACGTTGTAAGAATGAGATAGTACCAACCTAGCTTTTCAGTTATCCATAGTTTAATGCCATTCGTAACCGTATCAAATTGTTCAGGCAAAATAGCACCAATGAGCACAACTATCGCAACAAGAATTGCACTATAGATAAAAACTGGAGAAATCTTCCTACCATTTGCATGTTTTTCAGAAGAATTCATAAATAATTACTCCCTTTCTAGTCAAATTTAAATACAAAAACTAACGTAGAATTTTAAACAACTTAATAAATCTACATTAGTTTCATCATTTATTAGAATAACAAACACATGTATTATTATCAAATTCAACTAAAAAAAGTATGTTCTATTTATAAATTATCTTGTATAATAATTTTTATGTTTTAAAAAATAAGTGAGGTTAATTAAATGTTAAAAGAATTTAAGGAATTTGCTTTAAAAGGTAATGTATTAGATTTAGCTGTTGCAGTAGTAATGGGGGCAGCATTTAATAAAATCGTAACTGCTTTAGTTACATTTATTATTATGCCATTAATCGGTTTAATCTTTGGTACAGTTGATTTCGCTAAGAGTTGGTCGTTCATGGGTATTAAATATGGTATGTTCGTACAATCTATTATCGACTTTATCATTATCGCTTTTGCTTTATTCATTTTTGTAAAAATCGCTAACACTTTGTTGAGAAATGAAGAAGAAGAAGAAATAGAAGAAAATACCGTATTACTAACTGAAATCCGTGATTTATTACGTGAAAAAAATTAAAATTATTTAATGCTACTAATTATGAGTTAGGGTGTAAACGCCCATTCTCAATTAAAAAGAGCTAATCCAATAGGATTAGCTCTTTTTAATTTAATAATTAGCTAAGGTTTGAGTTGAGAACGTTTTCGTCCATTTATCTTAACAACACTGTATTTACATGGAATTGAAGTTAACGTTATATAAATCAAAGCCATTGTTTAATCCAGTAATACATTTTATATATCATGATATAGCCCCAAACCTATTAATCTGCTGACTTAAAACGAATTCACTGTTGAGTCAACCTGATTATTGTCTTTTAAAATTAGTCGTACTTTGATATGAATCTGATTGAATTTCTAGTATAAGTGGTATACGCTGTTTTAATTCACTAACATGAGAAATTATACCTACCATTCGTCCTGTTGATTTTAAGCTCATCAAGGTATCAAGTGCTGTTTCTAAGGTTTCTTGATCTAACGTTCCAAATCCTTCATCAACAAACATAGATTCTAATGTAATACCACCAGATTCTTCTTGAACGACCTCGCTTAACCCTAAAGCCAGAGCAAGAGAAGCTTGGAAAGTTTCACCACCTGACAAGGATGTAATATGCCTTGTTTGATTGGAATGAGTATCGAAGACTTCTATTTCTAAACCACTATATCCTTTTGATACTTGTTGTCTTCTTGATAGTTGATAACGCTGCCCAGTCATTAAAGCTAGTCGTTGATTTGCTTGTGTTAGTATTCTTTCTAAATAATAAATTAACACATAATTTTCTAACGTTAATTTTAAATTATTTTGACCAGAAAGGATTTCAGAAAGTTGAAATATTTCTTGTTGTTCTTTCAATTCTTCTTCTAATTGGTCTATTGTTTCAATAATTTCGTTTATTTTCTTTTGATTAAATTCCATTTTGTATTCATGTTTACTTAATTCACTAGCTATGTTTTCATAATTTAATTGTTCCAATTTAGATTGTTCACGAATAGTTGGAATATC
This sequence comes from Staphylococcus sp. ACRSN, assembly GCF_022346615.1. GTDB lineage: Bacteria > Bacillota > Bacilli > Staphylococcales > Staphylococcaceae > Staphylococcus. The sequence goes on from NZ_JAKRNS010000009.1 coordinate 43,261, forward strand.
TTCAAGTACACGATCTTGAGTCTGTTCAATATATTGAGCAATAGCCAATTCAATTGCTTGTTTATCTTTATTATATTTTGTGATTTCATCTTCTAATTGCTCTTTATCTGAAATTTTAGCTACTATTTCTTGTACCTCGTTTATTGTTGAAAAACCGAGGTTAGACATTTCTTCATCTATTTTTAGGCTTAATAATCTAGCTTCATTAATTAATTCATCTAAGCTATTTTGTAAATATTGAATGCTATTTTTTTCGACAGAAATTTTGTTTTTATCATTTTGTATATTATTTTCTAATTGATAAATTCTTTTATCAAATGCTTCAATTTCATGCATCATACGCTGATAGTCTGAAACAAAAGTTTCAACGGATTGATATGCAGTAGTAGATTCAAAATCATTGATTGCAACTTCATCAGTTTTCACTTGATGTTCTATCTTATTTTGCTCTAACTCCAAGCGATGTAAGTCAGATTGCTTTTTATTCAGTTGTTCTAGTAAATTTTCAATTTGTTTATTCTCTTCTGAGATTGATTGTTTTTCTTTTTCTTTATCGCTTAATTCCTGTTCAAATAATTCATAGTTTGTTTGTTTTAATTTGTCAGTATCAAATTTCCCTATTTGTTCTTCAATTGCACGTAAGTCACTCTCTAAATTAATTCTTATTTCATTTTGTTTATTTTTTTCTTGTTCAATTTCTGTTAATTGCTTGTGTCTAAACGTAATTTCGTCAAAATCAAGGTGCTCATCTAGAACATCTATTTCGTGGCCGCATACTGGACAAGTGTCACCTTTTTGTAATGCTGCTTGTATAGTAGCTATAATATTTTGTTTATCTTTTAAATCAATATTAGACTTATCTATATCCTGATACTTCTTTTCAAGTAATTGAAACGCTTCTTTAACACCTTTTAATTTATTAGTAACATTACTTTTTTTATCTAAAAGTTGATTATATTCAACCTTATTCAGTTCATTGCTTTTTAGTTCTTTGATTTTCATATTAAGTTCAAATATTGATGCAGTAACTTCATCTAATTTCGAATAATTTGGTTTTCGTTGATTAAGTTGTTTCTTTATTTCTTCAACTTCAGATTGTTGCATTTCAAATTGCTTTGATATTTGATTTAATTTTTCTTTAGAATTAGTAAATTGATTATAAGCCTTCTGATACTTCTCTTTCTTTTCAAAAAACAAATTACATTTTTCAACAAATTTACGTTTGCTATCTATAGCTTGTTGATTTTCATTATAGTTAGACAGTTGATTTTCAAAGTCGACTACACTTTTATTAATTTTATCTAATAAAATCTCTTTCTCTGCAATATCCGATTCTATATTTGCTTTTTTGCTATGTAAGCCTTCTTGAGTTTCAATTAAATTTAATAAAGGTTTTACTTCATTGAGTTCTTTTAAAAATTGGACTTTACGATTAATTTCAGGCTCATTTTCCTTTAATATTTCTAATTCTTTTTGTTTGTTTTTTAAAATGGCTAAATCATTTTCTAATTTAATGTTTGTTTCTAGTTTATCTTTTAATTTTTTTGTGACAATATCTTGCTTCTCTTTTTTAGATTTTAATTCCTGAAGAATTACTTTTCCTTTATCTCTAAATACATCTAAAATTTCAGACAATCTGCTGGTTTGTCTCGTGCTAATCTCTTTATATTGACTTAATTCATCATCTTCAAAAGTGTTAATATCTTGCCAATTATTCTCTAATGTATTATATCTCTGCTCTATTATATTTCTTACTTCTGATACATCATCATTTAACCGTTTTTGAATATTTTCAAATCGCTCACTATTAAACAACGTTCTTAGTATTGACTGTTTTTCTTTACTTTTAGATAGTAAAAAACGTTTAAATTCACCTTGCGGTAAAATAAACAACTGTCTAAATTGTTCTGCATTAACTCCCAATATACTTTCAAGGTAATGATTACCTTGTGTTATCTTACTTTCTCTTAAAGTAAATTCATCATTTTCCAATTGATATATCGCCAATTGACCAAGTGTTTTATTTTTATTACCTTCTTTAATAAATGCACCTTGTCGTACAATTTTAAAAATTGATTCCCTAAGTTTGAATTCAAATTCCACAGACATTGGTAATTTGCCATCAGCAAAGTGACTTCTCAAATCCCCTTCTTGCCTATCTTTCGTTGAAGCTTCTCCAAACAAGGCATACACCATAGCATCGAAAATCATTGTCTTGCCAGATCCAGTCTTTCCACTAATTAGAAATAATTGATTTTCATTTATATTATCAAAATTAATTGTTTCATTTAAGAAAGGTCCAAAATTATTTAATTTTAAAGTTAAAGGTCTCATTTTTCCGAACCTCCTTGTAACATGTCGTTTAATATTGAATTGAGTTTACTATTTTGAGTTTCAGACAAGGATTCATCTGTAATATATTCATAAAAATGTGATATTATTTCTTCATCATTCATTTTTTGAATTTCTTCATTTCGTTCATGTAATGGCGTCTCAAAGTCAAATGTTTGATTAGTTAATGCTAGTGTATTTGGATAAATTTGTTTTAAATGCATCATTGGATCGCTCACATGTGACATGTGTTTCAATTTGAAATGCAAGTAATTTTCCTTGCTTTCAATATCTATTTTTTCTTGTATTGCTGCTTCATAATCCCCATTTACAACTTCTAATTTTCTAAGAGGCTGCATTGGTATGAACTTTTCTTTTATAATCTCTCCCGATTCAATTTCAATACATTTATAGCCTTTAGGTTGCTTCGTTTCTGAGAAAGAATATTGTAACAACGATCCACTATAACTAATATAATCTGATTGAATACTAAAAGGATGATGCAAATGACCTAACAGCACTCTATCAAATTGCTTAAAACTTTCAGCCTCAACAGATTCTACTGTTCCTATTGTTAATGGTCGTTCAGAATCCGATCTCAAACCACCTTGTACAGTTAAATGACCAATCAAAATATTAAGTTTTTCTTTATCTAATGCCTTATTGATATACGACAATGACTTAGAAAGGCATTGTTGATGTGTTTCAAGACGCTCATCATTAAAAAATTGTTGCGTTTCATTTATCGTTGCAAAAGGTAAAGTATAAAAATCCACATCCCCAATTGTAATCGCTTCGTTGATATTATCCAAATGTGTTCTAATATATAAATTTGATCTTTCAAACCATGTTGCACCGTATTGCAAACGTTCTTTACTATCATGATTTCCACTAATCATGATAATCGCAATACCCATTTCTAAATTCAGTCGTTTAATCGTATGTTCTAATAATAATATTGCCTCTTTATTAGGGTAACTTGTGTCATATAAATCACCTGCTATTACTATTACATCTGGATGTTGCTGTTCCATTTCTCTTATAAATTGCTCTAATATATATGCTTGATCTTCCAATAAAGATTTCCCATTAATAATTCTACCGAGATGCCAATCGGCTGTATGTATTATTTTCATGATTACACTCCTAACAAGAACATTTGTTCGTAAATATAGTAATATATTTTTAAATTTAAAGCAACTCCATAAAAAAACCGTTTATCTCTAGAGATAAACGGCACTCAAATTATTGAATTAACGTTTGTTTAACCTTCTTATATTTATATAGCATTGCTAAACGCCAAGGTACAATCATACAAAAAGCTAATAAGAAAAACATACCTGCAATTTCTCCAGGATCAATTTTATTACTTATAAAAATTTTGATTACCGTACGAATCAATAACAAAGAAATTAATATAATTGGAAAAGCTTTCGAACGCTTCATATATATTTCACTACCATGTGTTTCAAATCTAGAAGTCCACATCAGTATTGTTGAAAAAATAGCGCCTAACACAATACATTCAATAATTTCTAATCCAGTTAATCTAAAATAAGGCACAATATACATCAATGCACCTGTTGCCATAAAAAATGGCGGCAATATTATCTTCTTTTCATTTACTGGAAACTGTTGTGCCTTCATTCTAATAATGATGACAGCAACTCCCATTAAAAAAGCAAATAAAATTGAAAAGATTAAATATAACACGTTGACACCTTCTTTAAGTTTCTACAAGATGATAATTACTTGCACAGTATATCATTAAATTTAATTTTTAGCAGTTTTTTTAACTAAATTCAAAATACTGACAAATTCAAATAAATTAAAATATATTCTTTAAGCAAACATAATAATAAACGCTCAAAGTTAAGGCTAAATTTATGACAACACTAAAAAACAAACCAAATGCTATTAAAGCACTTGATTTGTTTAATATTAGCTATTTAGGCTTCTCGCTTTTATCTACAATACTTGTGATTTGTCACAAGCAGAGTATGCGTTATTCAATGTAAATCTTAAATAATTCATATCTTGAATTTGCATGGCATTATGATATTTCTTAAATGCTTGCTCATCAGGAAAGTTAATATGCACATTGGCAAGACGGTCTAATACTTCCTTATCTTCCATTTCATAGGCATCTTTCACTTATTACTACCTCCCTTATGTTTAAACATTATATCAAAAAGAAGACCTGAAGCATAATATTTTCTGAATATTTAAAAAACATTTCCAAATTGGCATAGAACTTAATTTAATCTATTCTTATTTATTATCGGTGAAAAGTAATGCGAGATTATATATGGTATAACTGATATCTATTATTTGTTTTATTACTTTCAAATAATTTTAAATACAAGATTTTAAAATATACGGTACATCACTTCCACTTCTTTTACTAACCTAAAATATTTCACCCTGCCAACAAACCCTACCACAGACAAAAATAAGGGCTGATAACTACTTTTAATAAGTAGCTGTCAGCCCTTTAATGACGCGCTATTTCTTTTTCTTCATAGCGTCTTCTTGATTTTTATTCATCATTGTCATCATTTGATTTATTTTCTTTTGAGATGGTTTTTGACCCATTTGCATCATCATCATTCGTAGCATTTCTTCATTAATTGGTGGGTTCTTTTTAAGATAATCCATCATATATTTTCTTGCAAGGAAAAATCCACCCACTAAACCAAGTATAAGTGCTAACACGATTAATAAAATTGCTAACCAAGTTACCATTGTTTCACCCACTTTCCTATCCTAATGCATTTTACTAAAATTAATACTCTATTTCAAGAGCACCTCAATTTTATAATAATCCTAACCTAAAATATTATATCAATTTAAGAATGATTTTGTAAACAAAGGTATGAGATACTTTAGAAACTAAAAAGTGGTATGGGAACTAAAGCTCCCATACCACTTCATGTTTGTAAAATATAATCTGATAATTATTAAAGTGATTGAACTTGGTTAAGAACGTTTTCTTTAGTAAAACCATATTTTTCAATTACTAAATCGCCAGGTGCACTTGCACCAAAACCATCAATACCGATTACTTTTCCTTCAGTACCAACATATTTATGCCAACCAAGTGATGAGCCCATTTCAATAGCTACACGCTTAGTAATCGATGCTGGTAATACTGATTCTTTGTATTCAGCTGATTGTTGATCAAATGCATTCCAGTTAGGCATTGAAACAACACGAACACCTTTACCTTGCGCTTCTAAATCTTTAGCTGCTTCAATTGCTAAATTCACTTCTGAGCCAGTTGCTATTAATAAGTACTCTGCATCTTTATCAGATTCAAATACAACATAACCACCTTTACGTACCCCTTCTTCAACTGTATCTTTAGATAAGTCCATAGTTGTAAGGTTTTGACGTGTAAGTACTAATGATGTTGGTGTACCTTCAGATTCTAATGCTACTTCCCATGCAACACGCGTTTCGTTACCATCTGCTGGACGAATTACATTCATGTTAGGAATAGCACGTAAACCTGCTAATTGTTCGATAGGTTCATGTGTAGGACCATCTTCACCAACTGCGATTGAATCATGTGTAAAGATAAATGTAGAATTTAATCCCATGATAGATGATAATCTAAGTGCTGGTTTTAAGTAATCACTGAATACGAAGAATGTTGCACCATATGGATGTAAACCACCATGAGCAGCCATACCATTTACTGCTGCACCCATTGCAAATTCACGTACACCAAACCAAATATTTTTACCTTCAGGAGTTTCTTTATTAAAGTCACTTGCATCTTTTACATTTGATTTATTTGAACCAGCTAAGTCTGCAGAACCACCAAAGAAAGAAGGTACTGATTTACTGATTGCTTGAATTACTTCACCAGAGTCAGCACGTGAAGCACCACTATGTCCTGCTTCAAATTCAGGTAGAACTTCTTTATAGTCAACTGGTAATTTACCACTTATAGCTAACTTAAATTCTTCCGCTAGTTCAGGGTATTTACTTGCATAATCTTCTACTAATTTTTCCCATGCTTCTTCTTTTTCATTAGCACGTTTCAACATACTATGTTGGAAGATTTCATAAACTTCTTGAGGTACATTAAAACGTTGTTCTGGGTCTAAACCATAGTTTTCGAAAGTTAATTTTCTTTCGTCTTCACCTAATGGTGCACCGTGAACGCCATGTGAAGCTTGTTTATTTGGAGAACCGTAACCAATGATTGTCTTAATTTCAATAATTGTAGGAACATCTTGGGCTTTCGCCTCTTCGATTGCTTTATCGATTGCATCGATGTCATTTCCCTCTTCTACTAAAATATGTTTCCAACCATAAGCTTCAAATCTACCTTTAACATCTTCAGAAAATGCTTTATTTAAATCTCCATCAAGTGAGATATCATTTGAATCATATAAAACAATCAATTTATCTAATTGATTATGACCTGCTAATGAAGCTGCTTCATGTGAAATACCTTCCATTAAGTCTCCATCTGATGCAAGTACATAAGTATAATGATCAACAACTTTAGCGTCTTCTTTATTGAATTTACCTGCTAGATGTTTTTCAGCCATTGCAAAGCCTACTGACATTGCAAACCCTTGTCCTAATGGACCCGTTGTTACTTCTACACCATCTGTATGTCTGAATTCTGGATGTCCTGGTGTTTTTGAACCCCATTGTCTAAATTGTTTCAATTCTTCTAATTCTAAACTACCAGATACATGTAATAAACTATACAATAATGCAGAGCCATGACCTGCTGATAATACAAAACGATCTCTATCAAAGAAATCTTTTGATTGGGGATTAAAGTTCAAGTGACGCGTCCAAAGCGTATATGCCATTGGCGCTGCGCCCATTGGTAAACCTGGGTGACCTGAGTTTGCTTGTTCAACAGCATCGATACTTAATGCTCTAATTGTATCAATAGCTAATTGGTCTTTTTGATTATTCATCTTAAAATGACTTCCTTTCTTCTAGCTAGTTTAATTCTTATTATACATGATTTAACAGAAAATTAACAAAAAATTGAATTACTTTTTGTCTTGGTTATTTTTTGAATCTAAAATGTTTTTTACTTTTTCAGGAGTAACATCATTACCTTCAGGGTCAATGACACGCGTACTTTCCAACTGTTGTTTAAATTTTTCTCTAAACGAATCTAAATACGCTTTTCTAAGTTTCGATTGTTCTTTTGCTTCCGCTTCAGTAAGGCCTTCTGCCTTTTTCTTTCTTGCCAGTTCATTAATTCGATCCAAGTCTACACCATCTATCTTCGCCATGGTTTCCCTCCATTGATTATTAATATAAAAGAATATAACAAAAAAATAAGCGAAACTAAATAGTTTCGCTTATTTTATCCCAATTAAACAATTAAGTTGTTATCCCTAAAATATAAATGTCTTAATTAACTGAAGCAACTAAAGGCGTAACTTGATGTTCGCTTTGTTCGGTATCCACATCCTTAACATCATTATTATCTTTCTGATGTTGCACATGCTTTGCAACTTGATGGTCAGTCATTTCGTACGTTTGTTCCGCTCCACTGTTATGATTTGCAGTTAAAATAAATAACGAACATAGCACCATTGTCGCTATTAACACTGTTAAATAAGTCTTTATATGTGATTTATATATTTTTATCATTTATACCCACTCCTAGAACGTTTGTTTGTATCAATAATTTAACAGAACATCTGTTCTTAGTCAACACCAAAACGAACAAACGTTTGTAAAAAATGCAAACGCATGCTATAATGTAACTAAATTAAAGCTAGGGAGTGCCTAAATATGAGAGAATTAACGAAACGACAAAATGAAATTTTTGAATATATCAAGCAAACTGTTCAATCAAAAGGCTATCCACCAAGTGTACGTGAGATAGGTGAAGCTGTAGGTCTAGCATCTAGTTCGACTGTACATGGCCACTTATCACGCCTCGAAGAAAAAGGCTATATCAAGAGAGACCCTACAAAACCAAGAGCAATAGAAATTGTGAGCGAGTCTCTAGGTGAACCCGTTAATATGGAGGAAACAATACATGTTCCCGTTATAGGTAAAGTAACTGCTGGTATTCCAATAACTGCAGTAGAAAATGTCGAAGAATATTTTCCACTTCCAGAACATTTCACTTCTACTCATAATAGCGATATATTCATTCTTAATGTCGTTGGCGATAGTATGATTGAAGCTGGTATTTTAGACGGTGATAAAGTTATCGTACGTAGCCAAACAATTGCTGAAAATGGTGATATTATTGTTGCAATGACAGAAGAAAACGAAGCAACTGTTAAACGTTTCTACAAAGAAAAGGCACGCTATCGATTACAACCTGAAAACAGCACAATGGCTCCAATTTATCTAGAACAAGTTTCCGTTCTCGGTAAAGTTGTTGGTTTATTCCGAGAAATGTAGTGTTTTTTGAAAATACTTGTCGCAATAAAAATAAGAGGCTAAGCAATATTGCTTAGCCTCTTATTTTTCGTCTTTTTTCTCTAAGACTTCTTTAATTTTCTCTAGTATATCTTCTGTTTTATCTGCTTTATTTGTTGTCATTTCTAACTCATCCTCTACAAGTTAAAGGATACCCTTTAAACAAGAAAATTAAACATTAACCTGTATAATTTTCCGTCCAATAAGGTTGTCTATTATGATTGAAATCAACACCGACTCCAAGTGTTTTAAAATCGCGTTTCAAAATATTTTTTCTATGGCCTAACGAGTTCATTAAACCTTGATGTGCATAAATACTACTTGTTTGACCATATGCCAAGTTTTCACCTGCAGCATTAAAATCATGACCGTCAGATTCTAATCTATCAAATGGTGAATTACCGGCTAAATCTGTATGATCAAAATATTCTTTTTCTGCCATATCTGAACTATGTTTCCTTGCTGTTCCAGATATATCTTTCGAATATTTTAAAGTGGGTAAATCATGTTGTACTCGCTCAGCATTAACAAGGTCATAGTTTTGTAATTCAAAGCTATTGGCTAGGTCATCTGAAGGCGCACCGTATTGTTGTTGTAATCTTGACTCCATTTGATCACTAACCTGTAAAATTGCCGTTAAATTATTACTACTATGCTTGTCGTAAAACGCTGTAGTATAGATTCGATTATCATGAAACGTATCATATTCGTCATCTTTGATTTCATAATTCGTATGACCTTTTCTTATTTCAGTAATCGGATCACCAAGTCTTTCACGAACTTTAGGCTTTGGTGTACCGTATTTCACTTTACTTTTTGACGAAATTACATTTTGATTACTGTACAACGCATTGACCTTATTATCAATATAGCTAACCATTACAAATGATTGATAATCACGTGCATAGTATGTGTACCATTGTGTGCCATATTCATTCGATGTTATACGTTTTGGATTTCCCAATTTATTATTCACTTCAGATTTTTCCATATTCATTTGAATATTATTTACAGCAAAGGCTTGTTTATTAGGTACTTTTAGTTGTTTATCTGAAAGCGACGAATTAGATGTCCAGCTTGCTACTTTTGATTTAAATTGCGTTTCTAGTCCAAGTACAGGTTTAAATTCTTTTACTGGAACAATTAACACAATTAATAAGATAACAACGATATATCCAATTAATTTTCTAATTTTATACACCTACTATATGATTTAATCACGGTCTCCATTGAAAATTGAATTACGTACAATTACATAATCAACTTTTCTAAGCGAATTAATGTCTTTACCACCAGCGTAAGAAATCGAACTTTGTAAGTCCTGTTGCATTTCTACTAATGTGTCTAATAACGCACCTTTGTGTTCGACAAACATCTTTTTACCTTCAACATTTTTATGTTCACCTTTTTGGAATTCAGATGCACTACCAAAATATTCTTTATATAATTTACCATCTAATTCTACTGTTTCACCTGGTGATTCTTCATGTGCAGCAAATAACGAACCAATCATTACCATTGATGCACCGAAACGCATTGATTTTGCAATATCACCATGTGTACGAATACCACCATCTGCAATGATCGGTTTTCTAGCTGCTTTACTACATTGATTTAATGCAGCAAGCTGCCAACCACCAGTACCGAAACCAGTCTTAATTTTAGTAATACAAACTCTACCAGGACCAATGCCTACTTTTGTAGCATCTGCACCTGCATTTTCTAATTCACGAACACCTTCAGGAGTACCAACATTACCAGCGATAACAAATGATTGAGGTAAATATGACTTAATATGCTTTATCATTTTGATAACTGATTCTGAGTGACCATGTGCAATATCAATTGTAATATACTCTGGAATAATTTGCTCGTTTGCCAAATGCTTTACAAAATCAAATTCTGTAGATTTTACACCAACAGAAATTGATGCAAATAAGTCTTGATCTTGCATTTTTTTAATAAACGGTATTCTCGCAGCTTCATCAAAACGGTGCATAATATAGAAATAATCATTTTTTGCAAACCATTCTGCTAATGTTTCATTCATAACCGTTTGCATATTGGCTGGAACTACAGGTAATTTAAATTTTCTAGGTCCAAATTCAATCGCTGTATCACATTCAGAACGACTTTCCACAATACATTTATTTGGTATAAGCTGTATATCTTCATAATCAAATATTTTCATAATAAAACAAACCCCTAACATTTTTTATATAACACGTGTATATTGGTAAGATTTTCACAACAATTATGTCCAGTTCAATCATATTTTCATACTTACTATAATTAATTCCCGAACAATCACTTTTTATTCATCTTAACCATTAGATAATATACAATGTTTTATTCCAAATGTAAATGGACTATAGTCGGAGTTTAAAAATTACCAGCTAGATTTTTTCACACCTGGTATCTGACCTTTATATGCATGCTCTCTAAAAGCTATACGGGACATTTCAAATTTTCTATAAACACCTCGGGGTCTGCCTGTTACTTTACAACGTCTTGTTAAACGTGTTGGAGAACTGTCTCTCGGTAATTTTCTTAATGCCTCATAATCTCCTTTAGCTTTTAATTCTTTTCTTAATTCATAATATTGATTTACTAATTGCTCTCTTTTTTGCTCTTTTGCTATTTTTGACTTTTTCGCCATATATATCCTACCTTTCTAACCAAATCGTAATCATTACGTTTTATATACTAACACATTCTATCTTTTTCGCAAATCATTTATTTTAATTTTCTTATTGCAAATTTTGTGTCATGTATTGATTTTCTCCTTAATTAACGCACCTATTGTCATAATTGATTAATTTGATTTGAAAAAATAAAATTAATATGCTAAAATTTTAAAACGTAACAATTCCTATTAAGAAAGAGGTGTCTATTTTGCGCGTAAATATTACATTAGCATGTACAGAATGTGGCGATCGTAATTACATTACTACAAAAAACAAACGTACAAATCCAGAACGTATTGAATTAAAAAAATACTGCCCTAGATTAAACAAGTATACTGTACATCGTGAAACTAAATAACATTCTGCCTTTCAAATTACTATTTTTAATACGACAATGTAACTAGGAAATAACCCCTAGAAAAAACCAGTAAATGAATTTTATATTCATTTACTGGTTTTTCATTTACTATATTTCGTATTGTTGGCTCAGTTTACTAGGATGCCGCTTCAACCTTAATCTTCGACTAACACTGTTTACTCTAGTGTTTTGCCAAATTTATTCACAAGCTAATGTGTTTTTACATTAAAACAAAACAATACATAAAATATTACATTTTAAATTTGTGTAATAATCAATTTATTATATAATTTCCTCTTATTTCTTCAATATTAATAAGTATATTCACCTATTTTGTAAAGTGTTAACATACGGATTAATAATATGCGTAAGTTAATACAGGTTCTAACCAAACTATAGGCAGACAAACCTACATGTACAATTAAAAAAAGAGCGCTAATCTATTACAGATTAACACTCTTTTTTAAGGATATTGATTTTCTTATTTACTTAATATATTTTCCAACATCTTATGCTACATTTTTATTTAGCTAAAATATAAATAACTAATCTGCTACTTCTAAATCAACATCATTAATATCAATGCCTAATGCATTTGCTACACCTTTACCATATTCAGTATCCGCTTTATAACAATGACGAATATGACGATGTTGTACCTCTAACGTTGTACCTTGCATTTCATTGGCAGTGTTTTCAAAAATACGTTGTTGTTGTTCTTTCGATTGTAGTCTGAAAAGTCTACCAGGTTGTTCGAAATAATTATCGTCATCTTCACGATAATTATATTCATAAGCTTCCCCTTCAACTTCTAGGCCAGGCTTTTTATATTCGGGTTGGTCTTCAAAACTACCATCACTATTAGGGTAATAATGAGTGCCACCACCTTGATTATTATCTAAAATACGCATTTGACCATCACGACTAAATGGACAAATGTTTTCTACACCAACACCTTTTGGCTGGTTTACTGGAATTTGCCAGTGGTTTACACCAAGTCTGTAACGTTGCGCATCCCCATATGAGAAAAGGCGACCTTGCAACATTTTGTCTGGTGAAAAATCAAGCCCTGGTACAATGTTTGTTGGTGCAAATGCAGCTTGTTCTACATCTTGGAAATAATTATCAGGGTTACGATTTAATTCAAATTCACCCACTTCAATCAATGGGTAATCCCCTTTATACCAAACTTTAGTTAAATCAAATGGATTATCTTTATGATTTCTAGCTTGTTCTTCTGTCATTACTTGTATATACATTTTCCATTTTGGGAAATCTTTATTTTCAATTGCTTCGAACAAATCACGTTGAGATGATTCTCGATCATCTGCAATAATATTCGCTGCTTCATCAGGTTGTAAATTTTCAATGCCTTGTTGTGTTCTATGATGAAATTTAACCCAAACACGCTCACCCTTATCATTGTACATTGAATACGTATGTGAACCAAATCCATGCATATTTCTAAAGCCTTTTGGAATGCCTCTATCTGACATTAAAATAGTAACTTGATGTAATGCCTCTGGTAATGAAGTCCAAAAGTCCCAGTTATTTTGAGCGCTGCGCATATTAGTTCTTGGGTCTCTTTTTACAGCATGATTTAAACTTGCAAATAATTTAGGATCTCTAAAGAAAAATACTGGCGTATTATTACCTACTAAATCCCAGTTTCCTTCATCTGTATAGAATTTCAAAGCGAAACCTCTAATATCACGTTCTGCATCTGCAGCGCCACGTTCACCTGCAACTGTTGAAAAACGCGCAAACATTTCAGTTTGTTTACCCACTTCTGAAAAAATACTTGCTGATGTATATTGTGTAATATCATTTGTTACTGTAAATGTACCAAAAGCTCCGGAACCTTTTGCATGCATTCTTCTTTCCGGAATTACTTCTCTGTCAAAATGAGCCATCTGTTCTAAAAAATACCAATCTTGCATTAATAGTGGTCCTCTAGGTCCAGCAGTCATACTATTCTCTCTATCTGAAACCGGTGCACCAAAAAGACTAGTTAAATTTCTTTTGTTGCTCATAATGTTTCCCCCTCACATTTAGTAAATAATAATAATTATTACCTAGCATTAATTTTAAAGTATCCACATTTGAAAATCAATTAAGTTACTTCCTTTAACACTAAATATTTCAGAATATTAAGAATTTAATTGGTTAAACCCTAAAAAAATGCATTGCTTGTAGGTGTTAAAAGCATTAAAATGTAATGTATATAAATTTTTATAGATTATAGGAGACTTATTATGGGACAAAATAATATGAAACGTGGTCTCAATTCTCGACACATTTCAATGATTGCTATAGGTGGCGCAATTGGTACTGGTTTATTTGTTGCAACAGGAAATGTTGTATCTCAGGCTGGACCTGGTGGCGCGATTCTCGCTTATTTAATCATTGGCGTCATGCTTTATTTCTTAATGTCATCAATAGGAGAACTAGCTACATTTTATCCGGTTTCAGGATCTTTTAGTTCATATGCAACCCGTTTTGTAGATAGCTCATTAGGCTTTACGATGGGATGGTTATATTGGGTGATGTGGGTATTGGTAACGAGTGTTGATATCATTATTGCATCAAGTGTATTAGATTACTGGGAAGTATTTCATTTTTTCAGCCCTGTCACATGGAGTATTTTATTTCTTTGTTTGCTTTTTCTTTTAAATATTTTTACTGTTAAAGCATTTGGAGAAACAGAATTTTGGCTATCATTAATCAAAGTTCTTACAATTATTATTTTTATTATTGTTGGTGTTTTAACTATTGTCGGTATATTAGGTGGAAAATTTTATGGTTTTGAACACTATACTACAGGCGAAGCACCTTTTGTTGGTGGTGTATCTGGTTTCTTAGCAGTATTACTTATCGCAGGATTTTCAGTTGGTGGTACCGAGATGGTTGCAGTAACTGCAGGTGAATCATCAAACCCACACAAATCAATGCCTAAAGCAATTCGACAAGTATTTTGGAGAATTTTATTATTTTATGTGTTATCTATCGCTGTAATCGCTGCAATTATTCCTTACAGTGATCCACTTTTACTTAATAAACATGAATCGGTTACACAAAGTCCATTTACAATAGTATTTGACCGTGTTGGTATCGCATTTGCCGCTTCAGTTATTAATGCAGTTATACTTACATCGCTATTATCAGCTGCAAATTCAGGTATTTATACAACAAGTCGTATGCTATTTTCAATGGCAGAAGACAAGCAAGCTCCAAAACTATTTGCAAAACTAAATAAAACAACTAAGTTACCAATTATTTCAATATGCACCACTTTTATCATCGTATTAGTTGTAATTATTTTAGCGCAATTCAAGTCTGATATCGTTTTTTCATTATTAAATATCATTGGCTCATTAGTTATTGTGGTTTGGGCATCCAGCATTGTAGCACAAATCAGACTTCGCTCAGCAATTAAAAAACAAAATAAGCGCGCCGAAGATGTATTACCTTATAAAGCCGCTTTATATCCCTTGGGCCCAATTGTGGTAATCATTGCACTTTTATTCCTATTCTTTGGCAATTCATTCGGTGCTTTGATATCTGGAGACTATGTATCTGTAATTAGAAACATTGCACCAATTATCATATTAGCAATCGTATATTTCACACATAAATTGGTGAGAAAATCTAAAATTGTAAAGCTAGAGCATATTAAATTAGACAATCATAATGTAGATTAAATTAGAGTCTGAGACATAAAGTTTTTGGACAATTATTAAGAAGGCAATTTCTATTGAAATAATATAGAAATTGCCTTTTTCAATATTATTTTGATTATATTTAGCTCATTGAGCTACTACTTTTCTTATATTATGTGCCATTCATATTTACAATCAGAGCATACAGATTATAATTAGGCATATAGAATAATTTTCAATTTCCTTTTGAGATAATATGATGTAGGATCACGATGATATTTGAATTAATCGAATTCATTTTCTAGCATTGTTTCAATCATTGCCTTAATAAATCGTGACATATCATTTAAGGGAACGGGACAAGATGAGTACTACAGTCTGAAGCTGTCCCCTAAAAAAATGATCGTACAATACAAAGTGTTGTAAATATCATTAATTAAACTGTTCTTGAAAATACAAAGTGAGTTTTAGTATGTCCATAGTATTGTACCTCATCAATAAATTCTTCTACTTTTTGCATCTCCTCAAAATGAGCTTTTAAAATAAAACAACTTTCACCAGATACCCTATAACAAAATTCTATATTGTTTTGGCGTTTTATAAATTCTTTAAAGTCACTGTATAGATTGTTTTTAATTATAATATCAATAATTACATCTATATCAAATCCAAGCGCACCATAGTTTATATCAATAGAATATTTTTTTATAATTCCACTATCTTTCATTTTATTTATTCTTTCACGTACGGATGGCACTGATAAATTTACTTTATCACTAATTTTATTTAAAGAAACTTTACTATCCTGCATTAAAATATTCAATATATTTTCATCTGTAACGTCCATTTTAAAATTCTCCTTATTTTTTATGTTTTTTTCCTATTATTACAATAAATAAATCATTCCATACAAAAAATCAATATTATAAAATCAATATATCAATTATTGATGAAAGACTGGACTAATTTAAGTAAAACACTCGAAAAAGATGCTTATTTATCTAAAGAATTGAAAGAAGAAATACGAAAGATGTTAGCACAAAAAAATGGATGCTTATATTGTAAAGCCAAAGGTATGCCCAATCACCATTTAACTGATGAAATTTCATTGCTTTGTATCGGTTTCGCTGAAGTATATTTAAAGTTAGGTACAAACATACCAAACTATATACTTGAATTATTAAAAGAAACATTATCGGATTGTGAAATAAGCGAATTATTTGCCTTTATCTCATTTACGACTTGCCAACAATACTTCGGAGCGTTAATGCAATTAAAACCTGAATAATAGCTATATTTAAATTTGTCACCTTATAGATAAGTTTTATAACAGTTATATTATTATGCGTGTGACATAAATAAAATTCTTATCAGCTACTTGATACATGTATATTTTCAGTGTATAAAAAATATAGTATAATAACATTAATACTAAATGTCACATTGAGGTGAATATTATGATTGGACAAACGAATCTATTCGACGATATTTTAGAAACTGAAGAACGTTTCGTTATCGTTGTGCAATCACTTGAGGAAAAGAATAATCAATTGCTTAAACGCACTTTGAGAGAATATGGCAGCTTGGAGCATGCACAAATGGAGAGCCTTTTTAATCACCTTAAAGATTTATTTTTAGATGAACCATTCGAAGAGAATCAATCTGCTTTTTCAATCACTGTGTATACTAATTTAGATTATGCTGCCGACAACGTATATGCACATGTTAAACGACATCGTGGCAAACATGAGTGGACACACACAGCAAAATAATTAATTTTTGATTCATTTTCTATCAGGGTAAACTCTGGTAGATTTTTTTAGTTTCTGGTTCTAAAAGATTTTGGTTAACTTGAGATTTGAAATATTCCCAATTATAATTATCCATTAACTTTTTATTTATTTTCGAATGCAATTTCATACATTTGCTTTTCAAAGAACAATTTGAACAATCATCGCACTCATACAATTTAAAGTCTCTTTGAAATCCATATCTATCTTTTTGTAAATGCTTATTAAATTATATAAAAGGGCTTTATTTTTTGAATAACAAACTATATGGGAAATAGTACGAGTGGGAGACTACAGGATCGAACCATACCCCCAGCAATCATACACGGTCAAAATCGTAAGATTTTAAATTTAAAGAGGGCTAATCCTTTATGAATTAGCCCTCTTTTTTGAGATTGGGTATTTATGTCCCAGACTCTTAAATCTTGCACAAAAGTCATATATATTATATATGCATACAGATTAAAGGATTGCTGCTAGGGTGTGAGGGATACCATTGTCACCGTTACTTAATGTTATTTCGTCCGCAACAGCTTTAACTGCTTCGTTCGCATTACCCATTGCAACTGCATGACCTACGACATTAAGCATCGAAATATCATTCGAACTATCACCAAATGCTATAACTTCAGAAAGATTGATATTTATTTTTTCACAAAATGCCGTTAATGCGTTCCCCTTCGAAACATCTTTAGCCATAAATTCTAAGAAGAAAGGTTTGCTTGTTGTAACATCAACTTCTTCATTAAAATGACCAGAAAGTTCGATGTTTAGTGAAGTAATTTTAGGTACGTAATCCACACCCATGACTTTTGGTACATCTGATTGTATAAATGCCTTAATATCTTCGACACGTTTCATCGGTAAACCAGTTAATTCAGATTCGATATTCATATATTCATGATCACCTTCATAAATAATAAAACCTTCGTGATATGTCAGTACAAATAACTCATGTTCCCGACAGAAATCAACAATTGTATCAAAGTTCTCTTTTGAAACAGATTTACTTACCTCTACATGTTCATCTTTAACAGCAATCGTCTTACCACCATTATAGCTAATCACATAGCTTTCATATTGATCCAATTTCAGTTGCCTTGCAACAGGTAACATACCTTCAGTTGGACGTCCTGAAGCTAATACAACATGATAGCCACGTTGTTGAATATCAATTAAATAGCGTTCAGTTTCTGGACTAACCTCATTATCAGGATTCATCAACGTATCATCCATGTCCATAACAATCATTTTATATTTACTCATGTATGTATCTCCTTTCAACACCTTTATACTATATTACAATAATTTACTGGCGTTGGTACAGTACTTTTGAGACAACTCCACTTTCATTGATTGTCACTAACTCTGATCGGCAGTCTATAAATGTGCCTTTTAATTCTCTGACTAATTCTCCACTACGTTCAGGTGCTATTAGTGTTAATACAGTTGGTCCAGCACCACTAATTACAGTTGCATAAGCTTTATGTTGCTTTGCAATAGCTTTGATTTCTTGAAATTCAGGAATCAAATGCTGACGGAACGGTTCATGAAAACCATCTTGCTCCATCATCTTTCCTGCTAATTCGTAATTATGTTGAATCAAAGCACTAATCATCGTATTACTAATCGCACTATTTTGCACTGCTTTTTTATGTGAAAAAGTTTCAGGTAATGTATCCCTAGAATCATCAGTACGTAATTCATAAGAAGGAATAGTAATAATGATATCAGCTTTTGGTGTATCAATGTATGACACATCCGTTACTTTTGTATCAGGATTAAAATAGCCTAGAACTAGTCCTCCATATATTGTTGGTGCTACGTTATCAGGATGACCTTCAATTTCAGTTGCTAATTGCAATAATTCATATTTTGATAATTCAATATCACCAAAATAATTTGCAATATACAATGCACCGACTAACGCTGATGCAGAACTACCCAGACCTCTTGCCAATGGTATTTCACTGCGCATTTCAATATCTAAGCCAGGCAAAGTAACATCATATTTGCGTGCAACACTTTGGGCAATTTGATAAATATAATGTCTATTATCAGTCGGAAGATCCTCAACATTTGGACCCACATGATTAAAAGTCCAAACATCACTATTATTTTTTTTAACATCCAAATACAAAAACTTATTTAATGCCATACCGATAGAATCAAAACCAACACCTAAATTTGCAGTAGATGCTGGAATTTTCAAATGTAACATGTCACTCATGTTAGAGCGCTCCTTTGATATATTCTAAGATGCTTTCTCTATCATTTGGCAATGGTTGAATCGGATTATCTAATAAAGAAATCGCAGTATCCGGATCTTTTAAGCCATTGCCGGTAAGTACAGCAACCACTTTTTTACCTTGAGGTAATTTACCTGCACGATGCAATTTAATAAGTCCAGCAATAGATGCATTACTCGCTGGTTCACTAAATACGCCTTCTTTGCTGGCCATAAGTTTGTATGCCTCTAAAATTTCTTCATCAGTTACACTATCGATTAAACCTTCTGATTCACTTAATGCATTATTAGCTTTTTCCCAACTTGCTGGATTACCAATGCGGATTGCTGTAGCCACAGTGTCTGGATTCTTAACCACTTTATTTTGTACTATTGGTGATGCACCTTCAGCTTGGAAACCAAACATATGTGGTAATTGCGTATTATTTTTATCACTATATTCTTTAAAACCTTTCCAATATGCAGTAATATTTCCAGCATTACCTACAGGAATTGACAAAATGTCAGGTGCGTTTCCGCCCAATTGTTGAATAACTTCAAACGCACTTGTTTTTTGTCCTTCGATTCTATATGGATTTACAGAGTTTACTAATGCAATTTCACCATTTTCAGCTACTTCTTTAACAATTTCTAACGCCTCATCAAAATTTCCTTCAATCGAAACGATTTCTGCTCCATACATCACAGCTTGAGATAATTTACCTAGAGCGATTTTCCCTTCTGGAATAACAACAATTGCCTTTAATCCAGCACGCGCTGCATAAGCTGCAGCAGAGGCCGAAGTATTACCTGTAGATGCACAAATAACAATTTTTTTACCCTCTTCTTTGGCTTTCGCCATTGCCATTACCATACCTCTATCTTTAAATGAACCAGTCGGGTTGGCACCTTCATATTTTACATGCAATTCAATACCTAGCATTTCAGATAAATTTTCGCAATATATTAATGGTGTGTGACCTTCGTTTAAAGTTAAACGTGGTGTTTTTTCGTTTACAGGTAAAAACTCTTCAAATTCTTTTACTAAACCTTGCCATTTTTCCATTTCTATTAAACCCCTTCTACTGGATAAATTTTATTTACAACATATCCTGCTTCTGTAATTGCTGATTCTGGTGATTCATCTAATCCCACTACAATCAAACCAACTGTTTTAGCGTCACGCTCAGTAATAGCTAGGGACTTGTGGAACGGTAATTCAGCTTTGATTAGTGCTTCGACTTTTGTCGGCTCTTCACCATCTGTTTGAATCACAACATAGTAACTTTCTTTTTCTTTAAATGTAATCGTATCTTCACTATCCATTAATTCTTTAGTTTGCTCTGTTTTTAGCTCAAAATGTGGTGGTAACGTATGTAAATTCGATTCAAAATGTAACGTTACATTTAATAAATCACTTACAACAGCACTACCTGTTGCCAAGCTACCAGCACCTTTACCATAGAACATTGTTTCCCCAACAGCATCACCAATGACATAGATTGCATTGAATTCATCTTCAACTGCTGATAATTGATGTGCTTTATTAATTAAAGTAGGCGCAACTGATGCATTCACCTTACCTTGTTCATAAGTTCCTTTACCAATCAATTTGATCTTGTAACCAAGTGCTTCTGCAGCTTTGATATCAGACAACTCAACGTCACTAATACCATGTCTATCTACATCAGATAAATTAATCACTTGATTAAATGTTAAATATGACG
The DNA here is from genome assembly GCF_022346615.1 of Staphylococcus sp. ACRSN. Lineage (GTDB taxonomy): Bacteria > Bacillota > Bacilli > Staphylococcales > Staphylococcaceae > Staphylococcus. Next base: position 64,466 of record NZ_JAKRNS010000009.1, read on the forward strand.
TAATAACAACCTTCCTTGCTGCATCTACACCTTCAACATCATCCGTTGGATCTGCTTCAGCAAACCCTAATCTTTGAGCTTCATCTAAAGCATCTTCAAATGATGTATTCTCTCTAGTCATCTTACTTAAGATAAAATTAGACGTTCCATTTAAAATACCCATAAATTTTGTAATGTTATTTGCGTTCAATCCATTATTAATTGCATTAACGATTGGAATACCGCCCGCAACACTCGCTTCATATTTTAAAGCTACATCATTTTCTTGTGCTAAATCCTCTAAAACATTTAAATGAACTGCCAATAAATCTTTGTTTGCTGTAATGACATGTTTCTTCTGACTTAAAGCACGTTTTAACCAATCGACAGTCGGTTCAACACCGCCCATTACCTCAACAATAATATCGATTGAATCATCATTTAAAATTTCATCTACATCTTCTGTTAAGTGATAATTAGATACATTGATTGGTCTCGTTCTTGACTTGTCGCGAACTAAAATATGTCTGATATTAATATCTTTGTCCATCGTTTCTTTTATTTGTTCTTTGTTCTCTTCAATTATTTTAACTACACCTGAACCTACAGTACCTAAACCGAGCAGGGCTACATTTAATTCCTTCATCATTTCATTCCTCCGATTGTTCATTCAAAAAATACAATTGTACAGTTGAAAAATACTAGAATATGGTATAGTATAAATTCATTCATTATTTTTGTAAAGGTTGAAAATAAAAACCGTATATCTATACTATCACTCTCGTGATAAAAACTAAACAAAATTTTCTGATTTTTTAGAAAGGTTGTAATTCATTATGAAAGTAGCGAAATTTGGAGGAAGTTCTGTATCTAATGCAGAACAGATAAAAAAAGTTTTAAATATAGTAAATGCTGATTCAGATAGAAAAATCATCGTTGTTTCAGCGCCTGGAAAGAGACATGGTGATGATGTAAAAACTACAGATTTATTAATTCGACTTTACGAAAAAGTAATTGCAGGATTAGATTATCAAGCAAAGAAAAATGAAATAATTCAACGGTATGCAGATATCATAGTTGAATTAGACATGAGCGATTCATTGTTATCTACTATTAATCAAACACTTGAAAATTATATTGCCACATTAAAAGAAAAACCTGCACGTTTATTAGATGCATTACTTTCATGTGGGGAAAATTTTAATGCCCAACTAATCGCTGAATACAATAATAGCCAAGGTATTCCTACACGTTATATATCTCCTGGCGAAGCGGGTATTACTGTTACAGATTTACCACAAAACGCACAAATATTAGATCAATCTTATGAGGCAATATATAATTTAAGAAATTATAATGAAAAATTAATTGTTCCTGGATTCTTTGGTATTTCACGACAAGGTTATGTCGTTACTTTTCCACGTGGTGGTTCAGATATTACTGGTGCTATAGTAGCAAGAGGTGTTCGTGCAGATTTATATGAAAACTTCACAGATGTTTCAGGTATCTTTAGAGCCAATCCAACAATAGTAAAAAATCCAGAAGTCATTGATGAAATTACTTATCGTGAAATGCGAGAATTGTCATATGCAGGTTTTGGTGTCTTTCATGACGAAGCCTTACAACCTTTACACAAAGATCGCATACCTGTCGTTATCAAGAATACAAACCGTCCAAATGATACAGGTACATATATCCGTCACGATCGAGAAATCAATTCTTCTAATATCGTTAGTGGTATAAGCTGTGATAAAGATTTCACGGTATTAAATATTAAAAAATATCTAATGAACAGACAAATTGGCTTTACAAGAAAAATTTTAGGTGTGCTTGAAGATTATGGCATTTCTTTCGACCATATGCCTTCAGGTATTGATAGTATCAGTATAATTATGCGCTCCAAAGAAATTCAAAATAGAGAAGAACAAGTTTTAAATGACATCAGAGAAAAATGCGATGTGGACGAACTAAACGTTGAACACAATTTAGCAATACTGATGATTGTAGGAGAAGGCATGCATCGAATTGTAGGTACTGCAAATACTATAACTCATGCTTTAGCTGAAGCGGAAATCAATTTAAAAATGATGAACCAAGGCGCATCTGAAATTTCAATTATGTTTGGTATTGATGTTGCCGATGCAGAAAAAGCTGTAAAATCGACTTATGAATATTGTTATAATGGCGAATATTTAAAAATATAAAACAAACCCACAAATCATTATGGTCAACATTACGTTGATTTCCATTGATTTGTGGGTTTTACATTGCTGATTTCTCTGAAATTAAAGCTTGATTGATACGTTCATCTCCTACTACTAATCGTAACATTACAAATTGATAGTAGCTTAATGAATCAATAACGCTTCTATAGTTAGGTATCTGCTGATAATCAATCGGATCGAGCAACTCGTACATCAAAACGATTTCAGGCTTTATGTAATCTACATCCCACCTAATTGAATGGAAATAGATATTTTTTTCAGGTAATCTAATATTATGATTCCATCTAAACATCCAATCATCTTGCTCTACATCATATACAATTAATGTCATGATTAAATCAGTATCATAATATACATTCGCATGTGTAACTTCTGAAAATTGAATATCTGTAAAATTCGTTGTTACATGTTTATCATCATATAATTTTATAGTATACAAGTTTGGAATATATTTTAATACTTCAGCAAGAAATTTTCGTTCAACACTTATATCTACTTTACAGTTTAAGTTAAACTCATCTCTCATAAAAAGTTGCTTTGCAACTTCTCCATTATATTTAATTAAGTTACCAACATTGGTATTAATTTGACTTACTAAAGTTTGTATATGATTGTCCAAAATAGACACCTCCTCAAAAAGTAAGCGTTTCCATTAAAATACATTATATAATTTGTCCGATCATTTTTCAATGTATTCTACTTCAAATATTAAAACTATTCTACATTTCTAAAATCCACCAACTTTAATATATTGATTACCAGGCAAATTTTCTAAAAATGTCGGCCTATTTATAATAAGTTGATGCTCACTATTTTGATTTAATGTTTTTTGCATATCTGCAATCTCCGGTATATCCTGATAAAAATCGTCCTTATAAATATACGGAACCCTGATAAAAAAATAGTTAATATGATATTTAGAAAACGATTCTATCACTTCTGGACCTGAAATCACATGAAAAGCACTATTTACAGCACCATTTGGTAAAATGATATTAAAATCTGTATATTTTGAAACATATTTAATAATGTCAGTTGAATAAGAAATAACTGTGATTTTTTTACCAGCTTTAAATAATTGATCTATGATTTTAAAAGAAACGGGATGATTATCAAACGCAATTATTTCATTTTTATTAATACATTCAATAAGCTCGTTCAAATAGTTTTTCAAAGCACTCAAGTAATAATCCCCCATATTAATTAATAAATTCACATATACACTATTATATCTATTTAAGTACAATTATGTAAACTATACGATTACTAAAGACAGTTATAAATAAATACTATATTGCTTTGAAATAGCTGAATTAATACCATTATTTATATTGGTTTCGTAATTTAAGTTAAAAGAAACAATCAGAATGTATATTTACTTTAAGAAATATCGCATAAATATAATTAGTTCACGTCTTTATTACAAAATCCATCATTAGTATTATTGGTTAAAATACTTAAAAAATATAAAATGACATTCTTGTTATAAATTCTCCATTAAATTACAGTTTAAGTTAAGTTAAATTTATCAATTCCGTTGATAAACACATAATAATGAGAATATAATCAATATGTAGTTACAGTTTAAACAAACAGATTTGTACAAAGGTTCATAAAGGAGTAGAATAAACTGTAATATCAAATTTTTATAGAGATTAGGATGATAATCATGCTACTAACATTCATTTTATTAGTAATTGTTATTTTGCTCATTATTGTGATGATTATAAATCAAAGAAATATGCAACAAAAATTAGAATCTGAAAAGTATTCTAAAGAACAATTAGTTACTAAAATTAGTTTTGTTACACGCGAAAATACACAATTGAAAAATCAGATGCTGCATTTTGACGGAAACAACGATACTAACCATCATGGTTTACGTAAAGCAAAACAAAATTTAAATGATATTCTTGAACAGTATAAAACTTCAGGTGTTATTAATGCATTTGATATTATTGCAACAGGAAATCTTGCAGTTAAACATCCATTATTTGAATATGCAAGAGCATTTGATTATATTGTTATAACTGACAAAGGTGTTTTTAACATCAATGTAAAAAACTGGAAACAAAAAACTTTTTACCACTTTGATGTAAATTCTGAAAACGAAGTTTCAAATAGTAACGAAACATCATTAAACCAAACAGTAGGTCGTTATATTGCACAACAATATCACAGTCAATTTAATACGACACGTACAGGTTCGTATACTTTTATAGAACGCGTGAAAAATAATTCTGTAATTTATGATTTTTACAGTTATGATCCATTTGAACAAACTGCAAAAAACACTAAAGAATTAGAAGCGGCTATTGCTGAAAAATCAAATCACAAAATCAGTAATATTGGTTTGGTTTACTTTACAGATGGTAGTGTAAATATTATTGACGGCCCAAATGTTCGTGAAGATTATACAGAAACGGTTTCTTCTAAGTCTTCATTAAAAGAAGTCATTGGTGATACATTAACAAATGCAAATGAATCCCTTTCAGAAGAACAATACAATAAATTAGTAGAAAGATTCCACTAATTTAGCAATATTTTAGAGAGTTATGAACAAGTTTATAATGTTCATAACTCTCTTTTTATAAAAAAAGAACCAACATAAGTTGGTCCAAATTACTAATAACGTATATTAACTCCAAATATTCAATTTATCATTTTTTGCTTCTTCTTCAGCTTTTTCAAAGTCAGTTCTATATTTACCGTTTGGAGCAAAATACTTTTCTCTCGCCAGCCCTTTTCTTACTAGTATTTCATTAAACATTGTTTTTTTGTCTAACCAAACGTATGCTAATTTTCTACCATATTGATCCTCAGCTTCCTTATCATATTCTAAATATACATCTTTATTTGATAACTCTTTCTTAGAATAGTCTGAAGCTTCTTTACCATATGGTTGTACAGGTGTGTTCGGTTTAACTGTTTCAGGTGTATCAATACCAATTAGTCTTATTTTAATATTTTGTTCTTTATTGTTACTACCAATTAAAGTATCCCCATCTACCACTCGATCAACATGAACTTTTTCAGTTTCACTAGGTCCTGAAGCACTTTTTGATCCACCATTTTGAAACGGTCCACTATGATTTATAAATTGAAAAAATAATACCCCGATAATTATTACGGCAGCTACTATACCTGTTAACGCTTTAGTTGATTTCATTGTTGCACCTACTTCTTAGTCTTTATTCAAATCATCATATATAAATTATCCATTACAGTCAAGATGCGCTTTTAACATATGTTTAATATCCATCTATTTAGTGGTTTTTATCAAATCATAAATCAGGCTACAATACGTCTAACTTTCGTTAATTTAATTTAACTCAAAGTATAATACGTGCTATAATGTGCATGTTAGGAGTGAACGTTTTTGAGTATATTCAAAGAAAATATGATTTCATCAATCACCATTATCATAGCGATAGTCATCGGTTTAATCTTGCAATTTCAATTCGATTTACCGCCAATTGTATCAGTAGTTTTAGCTATTTTCATGGGAATCTTCGTTGGGTTTATTATCGTCATTATCCAAGGAATAGTCAATAAGCGAAACAAAAAGAAATAAATCCTTTTGAATTATTAACATAATTGGTCACGACAAACATGTCGTGCCTTTTTTATATCACTTTAATTTACATAATATTTTTATTGTATCTATATTTTTATAAGCTAATTCTGAACAAAACCCAATTTTCACCCAATTTTCACCCAAACCATTAAAAAAATATAAATGTGTGCAAAAAAAGCAACCCAAATTATTCGTAAAGAATAACTGGGTTGCTTATATACCTAGTGTTATACCCCTTTGTCTAGCACCTAGTATTGTTTAATATACTGTTCTCTTTCCCACTCAGAAACTTGTGTTCTGTAGTAGTCCCATTCAATAGATTTAGAGTTAATGAATTGGTTATAAATGTGATTACCTAATGCATCTTTAATAGGTTGATTTTCTTTCATTGCTTTAATTGCTGTATAAAGCGTTGAAGGTAAATCTTGGATACCTACAGCTTCACGTTCATCACGATTCATTTCGTAAATATTTTGGTTAACTGGTTCTGGTACTTCTAATTTGTTTTCAATACCATCTAAACCAGCTTTTAAGATTGCTGCTAAAGCTAAGTATGGATTTGCTGCTGGGTCTACTGAACGTACCTCAACACGTGTAGATAAACCACGAGAAGATGGTACACGGATTAATGGTGAACGGTTTTTACCACTCCATGCAATGTAACATGGTGCTTCATAACCTGGCACTAATCGTTTGTATGAGTTAACTAATGGGTTACATACGCCAGTAAATCCACGCGCATTTTTAAGAATACCTGCAACAAAGTGGAATGCGTCTTTTGTCATTTGCATATCACCATTTGGATCATAGAATGCATTTTCTTTACCTTTAAATAAAGATACGTTAAAGTGCATACCACTACCATTTACACCAAATAATGGTTTTGGCATGAATGTTGCATGTAAGTTATGTTGGCGAGCAATTGTTTTAACAACAAGTTTGAATGTTTGGATATTATCACATGCTGTAATTGCATCTGCATATTTAAAGTCAATTTCGTGTTGACCTGGTGCAACTTCGTGGTGACTTGCTTCGATATCAAAGCCCATGTCTTCTAATTCTAATACGATATCACGGCGACAATTTTCACCTAAATCAGTAGGTGCAAGGTCGAAATATCCACCATCATCATTTAATTCTAATGTTGGTTCACCTTTTTCATCTAATTTGAATAGGAAAAACTCTGGTTCAGGTCCTAAGTTAATGTCAGTGAATCCTAAATCTTCCATGTCTTTTAATACACGTTTTAAGTTAGCACGTGGGTCACCTTCAAATGGTGTTCCGTCTGTTTTATATACATCACAAATTAGTCGAGCTACTTTACCTTGACCTGCTGTCCATGGGAAAATTACCCAAGTATCTAAATCAGGATATAAGTACATATCAGATTCTTCAATACGTACGAAACCTTCGATTGATGATCCGTCAAACATCATCTCGTTATCTAATACTTTTTCTAATTGACTAACAGGTACTTCAACGTTTTTGATTACACCTAAAATATCTGTGAATTGTAAACGTAAGTATCTTACATTTTCTTCCTTGGCAAACTTATGAATGTCTTCTTTAGTAAATGAACGTTTTGGCATTGTTAATGTCCTCCAGTAAAATTATTTGATAAAACGTGATAAATCGCCACGGTTTATCGGAATCGCTTCTCGTTGCGGTTTCTGTGTAGCATCAACTATCATTTGTTTTCTAGTTTCTTGTTCTTCATTAGAAAGGTGCGCTTGATCATCATGAATTATTTGTTTAATCCCTTTAATATTAAAACCTTTTTCTATCAGACTTTTAATTTCAAGTAATCGCTCCAAATCATTCAGTGAAAATAATCGCTTATTCCCTTCTGTCCGTTGTGGTTTAATCAGTTCATGTGTTTCATAATAGCGAATTTGTCTTGCGGTTAATTCACTCAACTTCGTAACAACACTCATAGAGAAGACAGGCATATTGCGTCGTAAAGTATCGTTTGACTTCAATCCAATCACCTCTATTTTTGAACTTGTTATTAATTTAGCACAATTATCAGACAAATTCAAAGGTATGTTAGGTTTTCTAACATGAAACGCTGACATGTTGATATGACTGGATTTACAGTTAATATTTTATTAAAATCCAAAAACTTTTCTGAATATTCTTTAAAAATTTTTAGATATTTTTTATAAAAAAACGTTAAATCATTCCATTTTAGAAATCATTTAACGTCATTTAAGATTATTCAATTTAAATTAATTGATTGGCCTTCAAAGATTGTGCAGCACGTGTTACTGCTAATTTAACATGTTCATATGTTAAACCACCTTGTACATACGCTTCATATGGTGGTCTAATTGGTCCATCTGCAGATAATTCGATTGAAGAACCTTGAATAAATGTCCCTGCTGCCATAATAACATCATCTTCATAACCTGGCATATATGCCGGTTCAGGACTAAAGTGGGCGTTAATTGGGGATGCATGCTGAATACTTTGACAAAACTGGATCATTTGTTCTTTACTATCAAATTCAACAGTTTGAATTAAATCAGTTCTTGGCTCATGATATGCAGGTTTTGTACGCATATTTAACTTTTCTAGTAATAGGCTTGTAAATAATGCACCTTTTAAGCTTTGGCTCACTACATGTGGCGCTAAAAAGAAACCTTGGTACATTTCTTGTAACGAGTATAATGAAGCGCCTGCTTCTTTACCAATACCCGGAGCTGTTAAACGATAGCCACAGCGTTCAATCAAATCTTTTCTACCAGCAATATAACCACCTATTTTCGCAAGACCACCGCCAGGATTTTTAATTAATGATCCTGCAATTAAATCTGCCCCACATTCAATTGGTTCCTTTAACTCTACAAACTCACCATAACAATTATCAACAAATACAATGATATCAGGATGCTCAGCTTTAATTGCTGAAATAGCTCGTTCGATTGCGTCTAAATTGATTGAAGGTCTTTGGTCATACCCTTTAGAACGCTGTATTGCAATCACTTTAGTATTTGGCTTAATCGATTGCAACACAACATCAATATCAATTTCACTATTCACTAAATCTACTTTGCTATAACTCACTCCATGCTCTTTTAAACTTTCAATACCATTTCCATTGATACCAATTACTTCAAGTAAAGTATCATATGGATTACCAGTAATGTAAAGTAACTCATCCCCATATTTCAACATACTTTGTAGTACAAGTGTAATTGCATGTGTACCAGAGATAATTTGTGGTCTAACTAATGCATCTTCAGCTTTAAAAGTTTGTGCATAAATTTCTTCTAAATGGTCTCTACCGATATCATCATAACCATATCCAGTCGTTCCTTGTAAGTCACTCTCAGATGCTTTAACAGCATGAAATGCGTCTAATACTTTTTCCTGATTAAGGTAAGCTCTTTGTTCAATTTCTTTAAAATAAGGTAGAAGTACTGCTTCAACTTCATTCACGACTTGTTTGATTTCGTCCATGTATAATTACTTCCTTTATTCTTTTTTATAACCTTTAACTTCATATTTGGCAGACGTTTCATTAAATTGTAATTCAGTAATCAACGTATGTTGTTTAAGAAAATACAAGCGATCCGCATTTGTACTGTCAACTTCTTCTTCATAATAATTTAATATATTTTTAATTTGCTCAAATAATAATTGTCTTACTTTACCAACATCCTCAGAAAATTGTGTTGATACATTAACTGAGGGTAAATTAGTTGTTGGGATTACATCTTGATTAAGATCTCTCTTATTAAATATGATGGCTTGCGGAATGTGGTCCATATCTAAATCATTTATAATATGATTGACAGTATCCATTTGTCCCCGATATTCTGGATGGCTACTATCAACGACATGTAATAATAAATCGGCATCCTTTGCTTCTTCTAAAGTTGATTTAAAAGCAGCAATTAATGTTGTAGGTAATTTTTGAATAAAACCAACTGTATCTGAAATGATTAAATTGAAACCCTCATTAATTTTAATTTGTCTTGTTTTTGGATCTAATGTAGCAAATAACAAATCTTTTTCGTACGTTGACTCATTAGCTAATTTGTTAAACCATGAAGACTTTCCTGCATTTGTATAGCCGACCAATGCCACTTGAAATACAGCGTTTTGCTCACGCTTATTTCTGTATCTTTCACGATGTTCGACTACTGTATTAAGTTGATGTTTAATTTCATTCATACGAGTTCTAATATGACGTCTATCCATTTCTAACTTTGTTTCACCAGGGCCTCTTGTCCCAATTCCGCCACCTAATCTGGATAAACTGCGCCCATGCCCTTGTAATCTTGGCATTAAATAATCTAATTGAGCTAATTCTACTTGTAACTTACCTTCTTTACTACGCGCTCTTAAAGCAAATATCTCTAGTATCAATTGTGTACGGTCAATGATTTTGACATTAAGTTGGCCGTTTAATGATTTTGATTGAGCGGTAGTTAACTCATCATTAGTCACAACAACATCTATATCATGAAATTCTACATATGCTTTAACTTCTTCCAATTTCCCTTTTCCAACATAGTATTTGTTATCAAAGTGCTGTTTATTTTGTGTGAACTGTGCTTTCACATCAAGTTGACATGTCTCGGATAATGATGCTAATTCCTCCATCGTTGACTCAAAATTAAATTCGTCTTCCGATTGAGCATGTACTCCAACTAACACTGCTGTTTCTAATTTTTTCGCCGTCTTGTGTAACGATTGTTGTGACATATCATACACCTCTTTTCAAAGTTTTCTTAGCTATTCTATCATAGAGTGTTTATAAAGACTATAGAGGCAAATTGTGTTAAATTAATACCAAGAGGTGAATGAATATGACTATCTATGATATTGAAGTACAAAAACCTAATGGTGAATCATATAAATTGGAAGATTATAAAGGAACGGTAATGTTAATCGTAAACACAGCTAGTGAATGTGGTTTCACGCCTCAATTTGAAGGTTTAGAAGCATTATACCAAAAATACAACGACCAACCTTTTGAAGTACTTGGTTTCCCATGTAATCAATTTGGTGGCCAAGAACCTGGAACTGGTGAAGAAGCTACTCAATTCTGTAAAATTAATTACGGCGTATCATTTCCAATGCATGAAAAATTAGACGTTAAAGGTGAAAATCAACATCCACTATTTAAATATTTAACTTCTGAACAAAATGGCTTTTTAAATGAAAAAATCAAATGGAATTTCACTAAATTTCTAGTTGATAAAGAGGGTAACGTTGTTAAACGTTTTTCTCCACAAAAGAAACCTGATCAAATTGAAGCTGATATAGAAAAATTATTATAAGCTGTGATAATTTTTTAGCAATTTATTCTTAAATACAAAAAGAGCCTGGGACATGAACATCTCTGACTAATGAATAAACGTCAATTTCTATTGAAATTATATAGAAATTGACGTTTTCTTTGTTTTTATAAAATTATACGAAAAGACCTTATTTTTTGAATAACAAACTATATATTGTACCGATTTTCTACCGTGCTGACGCCTAGGGAAATCGTATGAGTGAGAGACTATAGGCTCGAACCATACCCCATGCAAGCATGCACGGTCAAAATCGTAAGATTATAAATATAAAGAGGACAAATCCATAAGGATTTGTCCTCTTTTTTAAGATTGGGTATTTATGTCCCAGATGTTTTTTGTATTTATTTTTACATAAATGAATTTAATTATATCTATGAAATCAATTCTCACTAAAAATTCAGTCGTTCTATTGTTAGAAATCCTTATTAAGTGAATTTGTAAATAGACAATGACTTATCTGTAATTTATCACAAAAAACTTGCTGACAAAGACAGGTTTTATCAGCAAGTTTAAAAGCTTATTCAAAATGATTATGTATAGGATATAATATATCAATAATTTGAAGATATCATTATCCCAAACTTACAGTTATTGATTCACTATTCTTCTGAATCATCAATTGTGAAAGTACTAATTGCATGTTTGTATATCATATGTTCTTTACCTTGCGATAGTAAACATACAAGATATTTGTCGTAATCTACAATAGTACCTTTCATTTGGAATCCATTTACTAAAAAAACAATTACTTTTGTTTCTTCAGCTTTAAATTGCCCTAGGAATTTGTCTTGGATGTTTTCTGTTGTATTCATGTTATGTACTCCTTTTATTTATTTGGGCTGAAACCTCATGTAACATTGATGAAAGTGTGAGTTTTTCCTTGTCTAACCAGACAACATCGAGTTTATTTTTAAACCATGTCATTTGGCGTTTCGCATAATTTCTAGAATGTTGCTTTAATTTTTCAGTTGCCATTTCTATGGTCATTTCATTATGAATTACTGGAATCATTTCTTTATATCCAATTGCTTGCATGCTTTGACACGATTCGTATCCTTGTTCGACAAGATACTTCACTTCATCTATTAACCCGCGTTCCAACATTATATCTACTCTGTTATTAATCCTATTATATAATGTTTCACGCGACATTTCTATCCCTAATAATAATGTATCATAATTTTCTGTATATTGCGCAACTTTCTTACGTGAACTCAAAACTTTTTTTGTTTTCAAATAATATTCTATTGCTCTGATAACTCTTTTGCGATTATTTGGGTGTATTGCAACTGCTGAATCAACATCAAATGTTGCTAAATATTCATGCAACTCATCATTTGATAGTTCTTGTAGCTCACTCATTTTTTGTTGAACTTCAATAATTTTTTCATCTGAAACAGTTTCTTCATCTTCAAATGCATAATTGTGTATTAAAGATTGAATATATAAGCCCGTTCCTCCAGCAATTATCGGCGTTTTACCACGCTCAGTTATTTCTTTAATTAATTTTTCCGCCCTAACTTTAAATTCATATGCTGAAAATGAATCATCTGGATTTAAAATATCAATCATATGATGCGGAATGCCTTCCATTTCATCATTTGTTATTTTAGCAGTACCAATATCCATATACTTATATACTTGCATTGAATCACCGCTAATGATTTCACCATTAAATTGCTTTGCCAATTCAATGCTAAATTCAGTCTTACCAACAGCAGTTGGACCAACTATTACGATGATAAATGGTTTGCTATTTTCCATTTATATCAACTCTCTTTTTTAATTTACTATTTACTTTCATATTTTTTTAAAATTTGTTTTTCTATCCATTCATACATATGTTGCCATATTTGCACATAATCATCTTCAAACAAGATTTCGTTTCGCTTAAATTTATATAGCTGTACGGTAACATGATCAATACCGCCCTTTTTAAAATATTTACCTAATAAACGAATCCCTTCACCATAATTACCTAACGCATCTTCTTTCCCAGAAATAAGTAGTATTGGTAAACTATGATGCATCATTTTTATATTTTTTATCTTGCTAGTTAATCTCGCTTGGCGCATTGTATCATATATAACTTGATTTGATACTAAAAATCCTGCATTTGAATCATTTATATATGCTTCAACTTCTGACTTAGTGCTGGATATCCAATCATGTTCAGTCATTTGTGAATCGATTTTCTTATTAAATGTACGATTCATCATTTTATTCAACCATTTTAGTTTTCTTTTTTTACCAAAGAACAATGTGATCATCTTTAAAATAATAGATAAAATAAATCCTGATACTTTCTTATGTTGTAACGTACCTGTTAGTATCAATCCTTGTAAAGATTGTGGATATTTTTCAGCAAATACCCTTGCCACAATTGACCCCATAGAGTGGCCAATGACTATATAGGGTATATTAGTATAATTGATACAGACCGTTTGTGCAATTTCATATGCATCATCTACAAGTTGATTGATGGAATCAAAATGACCACGTGTGCCATTGTCATTTTGTGTACCGTGTCCTCTATGATTATGCCTTAAAACGTCATAACCTTGTTGATTTAAAGAAGTGACTAAACGGTCATATCTATCCATGTGATCAGCCATTCCATGAAATAGATGTATCACACCTATAGTTTGTTGCTTTGCTTTATCTAACTTCACATCAATCATTTTCCCATCAGAAACTGTGACTTTAAATTCATTTAAATTCATAATCTGCCTCCAAACCATGAAAGTTTTCAATAACCTTTATTAAATAATATACCTTCAAATGACATCACTATCAAATAGCAAACAATATTAATTTTAAATAAATATAAAATGCGTCTTATTAGTTAACATAATAATGTTATCGTTAATTTTAAATTGTGTTAGTAGTTACTATTAACTGACATCTCACTACCATTTATATTTTTATTATATTGCAACTTTTCCATTTTACTAATTAAAATCAAATTATACCTTTATCTTAACATTTAGCTATATTAATGAATAAAATTTAACAATAAGAGGCCTATCAGACAGTAATGTCATTTTGATAGGCCTCTTTTTTATAAATGATATTTATGCTTATTATTTAATAATGTTAATATCATGAAATTATTTTTTTATATTATTCTTTTACAGCAGGTTGTTCATTACCAGTTTGCGCTTCTTCTAGAGCAACATTCAACTCTTTTGTATATAGTTGTTGTTGTACTGTAGAATAGCCTAATAATCCAGCCATAACACTAATAACTTGGTCTTTATAATTAATTACATCGTCAATTTTGAAGTAAAGTTTTCCTGTACGACGTACGAAGAAATCAGTTGGACGATATACCATTTCATTTTGAATTGAGTAAATTAATTCTGTATAGATATCTAATGGTAAACCTGATTCTTGATATTGTGCTGTTTGAGCAATTTTAAATAATTCTTCTGCATTTGAACCGTATTTTGAAGCGAAATGGCGTGCTGTCGCTTCGTCAATTTGATAAGCTTTCGCTTCTTCAACTTTTTTATTAATGAAGTTATCGAAGTTTTTGCTGCCACCAACATCTCCACCAGAAATAGTTAAATTTTTAGTTGCACATGCTTTGAATTTCAAACCATATTCTGATTTCAAACGTTTAGATAATAAATCTACAATTTCAAGTGCCATATGACGATAACCTGTCAATTTACCACCAGCAATTGTTAATAAGCCTGATTTACCTTCCCATACTTCATCTTTTCTTGAAATTTCTGAAGGATCTTTACCTTCTTCTAAGATTAACGGACGTATACCAGCCCATGATGATTCAATATCTTCATCTTTAACATCTACATCAGGGAACATATAGTTAATTGCTTCGATTAAATAATCTCTATCCTCTTGTGTTGCTAATGGTGTTGTTTTGTCATTATCGTAGAAAGTATCTGTTGTTCCAACATATGCTTTACCTTCACGTGGAATAGCAAAAATCATACGACCATCTTTTTCTGTGTCAAAATAAACAGCTTGTCCTAATGGGAATTTAGATTGGTCAATTACAATGTGCACACCTTTAGTTAAGCGTAATTGTTTATTGTTACGTGCATAGTCTCCACTACGAACTTCGTCTACCCATGGACCACTTGCATTAATTACTTTTTTAGCTTTAATTGGGTAAGTTTCACCAGTAATTTGGTCTTCAACATGAATTCCATTTACTTTTTCATTTGAATCATAAGTAAAATGTACAGATTTTGTATGGTTAATTACTGTAGCACCTTTTTCAACTGCACGTTTCATAACTTCAATTGTCAAACGTGCATCGTCTGTTCTATATTCAACGTAAGTTCCGCCACCTTTTAGACCATCTTTTTTAACAAGTGGTTCTTTTTCAAGTGTAGCTTTAGCATTTAACATTTTTTTACGTTCTGCTTTTTTTACGCCTGCTAATGTATCGTACATTGTTAATCCGATTGAAGTTGAAAACTTACCGAATGTACCACCTTTATGCATTGGTAATAACATACGCTCTGGAGTTGTTACATGTGGACCATTTTCATAAACAATTGCACGTTCACGACCAGTTTCTGCAACAACACCAACTTGTAATTGTTTTAAGTAACGTAGACCACCGTGCACTAATTTAGTTGAACGTGAACTTGTACCTTGTGCAAAGTCTTGCATTTCTACAAGTGCCACTTTCATACCTCTTTGGCTTGCGTCTAATGCTATTCCAGCTCCTGTGATACCGCCACCGATGATGACTACATCATAAGCATCATTTTTCAAATCTTTTTTAATCTGTTCTCTTTTCAATGTTGATAAACTCATAAACCTAGCGCCTCCTATAAATAATAAAAAAAGAGAGACCTATCCCATACATATATAAATTGTACGAACAGAATCTCTCATTTCTCATCTTGATATTATTAACTTACCCACATTGTAGCATAAATAACTACAATCCGTCTAATTTTTTATTCTTCTTCTAATTTAAATACTTGTGTCGCTTCTACAGCTTTTTTCCAACCTTTATAAAGCTTTTCTCGCTCTTTTTCTTCCATATCTGGTTTGAATTCTTTTTCAAGTTTCCAACGATTTGCAATTTCATCTTTGCTATCCCAGAATCCAACAGCTAGTCCTGCTAAATATGCAGCACCTAGTGCAGTCGTTTCATTAATTTCTGGACGTTCAACACCAACGTTAAGTAAATCAGATTGGAATTGCATAATGAAGTTATTTTTAACTGCGCCACCATCAACACGTAAATTGTTAACTTCTATATCTGAATCTTTTTCCATAGCTTCTAAAACATCACGTGTTTGATAGCAAAGAGATTCTAATGTCGCACGAATAAAATGTTCTTTTTCAGTACCGCGTGTTAAACCAAAGATTGCACCACGTGCATCTGCATCCCAATATGGTGTACCTAGACCAACAAATGCTGGCACTACGTAAACACCTTCTGATGATTCTACTCGTTCAGCATAATTTTCAGATTGAGGTGCAGAGTTAATCATTCTCAAACCATCTCTCAACCATTGAATTGCTGAGCCGGAAACAAAAATTGATCCTTCTAATGCATAGTTAACTTTACCATCTAAACCATATGCAATCGTTGTTAACAAACCACTTTCAGATGCTACAGCTTCTTCTCCAGTGTTCATTAACATGAAGCCACCTGTACCGTAAGTATTTTTTACGTCACCACGGTTGAAACATGCTTGTCCGAATAATGCTGCTTGTTGGTCTCCTGCAATTCCAGCAATTGGTACTTCTTGACCGAAGAAATGATAATCAATTGTATTAGCATAAACATCACTTGAAGCTTTAACTTCAGGTAACATTGTTTCAGGAATTTCAAGAATATCAAGTAACTCTTTATCCCATTCTAGGTCATGAATATTATAGATTAATGTTCTACTCGCATTCGTGTAATCTGTAATATGTGCTTTACCACCAGATAATTTCCATACTAACCATGAGTCGATTGTACCGAATAATAAATCACCATTATCTGCTTTTTCTCTAGCACCTTCTACATTATCTAAAATCCATTTAACTTTCGTACCTGCAAAATATGGATCAAGTAATAAACCAGTTTTTTCACGGAATTTACTTTCTAAACCTTGTTCTTTTAGTTGTTGGCAAATCCCTTGTGTTTGACGTGACTGCCATACGATGGCATGGTAAATAGGACGCGCAGTCTTTTTATCCCAAACTACTGTTGTTTCACGTTGGTTGGTGATACCAATTCCAGCAATTTGATCTGCACCTACATTTTGTTCGTTTAATACTTCTGCCATTACTGCTAATACAGATGTCCAAATTTCATTAGCATCATGTTCAACCCAACCTGATTTTGGAAAATGTTGTTTAAACTCTCTTTGTGCAACGCCTTTAATTTCTCCATCTTTATTAAAAAGAATTGCTCGTGAACTAGTAGTTCCTTGGTCAATTGATAAAATATATTTTTCCATAATATAACGCTCCCTTGTTCATCTTTTTGTTGTCTGAATATATGCTCAAAATGTCTATGATTTAAATTAAAATTTACACATTATTACCCAATACCCACAACGGTTTAGCTCAAACTTATTTAAAATTTTGCAACACAAGACCTGTCTATATCATTAAATATAAACAGGACAAGTTTAACACTTAATAAATGGATTCTATGCCTTTAGCATTTTTTCCTTTATTTAATAAAAGTCCAAGAACAATTGTAACAATTAATAATACAATTGCAACAACAGACATAACATCAAATGCACCTTTATAGAATAATCTATAAATGACAGCTCCTATCATACCACCTGTAATAGGTCCAAGAACAGGAACAATTGCATATCCCCAATTCGATTTCCCTTTGCCAGCTATAGGTAAAATGGCATGTGCAATACGCGGACCTAAGTCACGAGCGGGATTGATTGCATAACCAGTAGGACCACCTAAACTTAAACCGATTGCAATAATTAAACCACCCACGATTAATGGGTTTAAACCATCAGCAATTTTGTTCATACCAATGTACAATAAGCCTAAAGTTAAAATTGCAGTACCAATAATTTCACTAATGAAGTTTGCTAAATAGTTTTTAATTGCTGGCGCAGTTGAAAATACACCTAACTTGGCGCCTTTATCTTCTGTAGCTTTCCAATGAGCCAAATAAGCAAGCCATACTAGTAATCCACCAAAAGTACCACCAAGTATTTGACAAACAATATAACCAGGCACCATAGACCAGCTAATTGCACCATCCATTGCAAATGCGAGCGTCACAGCTGGATTAAGATGTGCACCTGAAATATTTCCAACTGCATATGCACCCATCGTTACTGCAAGTCCCCAACCTGCAGCAATGACTATCCAATCTGCACCATTACCGTTACTTCTCTTTAAGTTAACGTTTGCACAAACGCCGCCCCCAAATAAGATAAGTATTGCTGTTCCCAAAAATTCAGCAAAATATACATTCATTGAGATTCCTCCTAAAAAAAGATAGAGAGATTCCTACAATAGTATCCAGTTATGAACCACCGGTCTAAGCACTGTAGAAATCTCCCATCTCTGTTCTATTTATTAACTTAACATTATATTACACTTATTTTGTAAGCGTTGTCAACTAAATTTCGTAACTAATTTGACACAATTAGTCATAGGAAGTGAATTTTTCTATAATACTAAAATTTTGTAATTTACAATTAATTTCAGCTTTTAATCCATAAGGTATAATTGCTTTAGGTTCATTATGTCCAAATGATAAATTATATAAAATTGGTATAGTACAATTGCTTGTACTTTTAAATTTATCAATGATTACTTGTTTATATTGTTCATATTTTATATTTAGATATGGTTTACCTACTATAATTCCATTTAAATTTTCGAGCATTTCATCTGTTAATAGTAAATTTAAATAGTATGTAAAATCTTCAACTGAAAGGTCAAGTTCTGATGTTTCAATAAATAAAATTGCACCTTCAAGCTCTTTAGGTTTTGGAAATAAATCACTTTGAATATGTTTAATTAATGTTTCAAGATTACCTCCAAATAATTTTCCTGTGACAGTTTGGTTTCCATTTAATAGTTCATGTCCTCCATTTATTTGTTTCCCCCTTTGCACTAAATTATTACCATTCATCCAATCTTCCCCTTCAGTTCTAATGTACTTTGACGGGGAAATTGTTAATCTTTCAGTATTTTTAAACCAACAATGTTCTATATGTTCAATTGTATATTGATCCATAGAACCGTTTTCAGCAAAATCAGTTAGTAATGTCGGCCCGTAATAACTCACTATCCCCATTTTATAAAATAATAAATGTATTGATGTCGTGTCTGAATAGCCCATGAATAATTTAGGATTACTTTTTAATAAATGCTCATCTATATAAGGTAAGATTACATGTGCATCATTGCCGCCAATACAATTTAGAATCGCTTTTACTTCCATATCTTTTAACGCTTCATTTAAGTCGTTCGCACGTGCTTGTGGATGATTCGCTAAGTATGTGCTGCCTTTTAATGCATTAGGCATAATTTTAATTTTTAAATCAAATTGACGCTTCAAATTTTTTAATCCCTGCATTGTTCTCCATAAATATGCATTATCACCCGCGATTCCTGATGATAACGAAACAATTGCTACAGTGTCACCCTTATGTAATCGACTTGGTTTTTTCATATTAATCACCTATATCATTTATCAAACTTATTGTATTTTTAAAATCAATAAAAAAACTAACGCTTATTATAATAATTACACAAATACTTCATAATTACTATTAACGTTAGTTTTTATCTATATATTGTTTTATATTTCCTTTACCATAATGCCCGATCACTTGTTGTGATATATTTAGCTCCATTATCAACTGCAATGTTCACTTCATCTACATCGTTTATAAGCCCTCCAGCTATAACTGATGTATTCGTTTGTTCATTTATAATTTTAATGGCTTTAGTTGCCACACCTGGCAATACTTCAACAAAATCTGGTTCAACACGTTTTATGAGTTCAATACTTCTTGTCAAAGCATGACTATCAAGTATAAAGACTCTAAATACAGTAGTAGTATTTAATGCTTTTGCTTTATTAATTACCTTCGTTTTTGTAGATACGATACCTTTTGGCTTGTAGTTTTGAATTAAATATTCACAGGCGAATTCATCATGGCTCATACCTTTAATTAAATCAATATGCATATATGTTTCAATTTTATTTTTCTTTAATAAATCCATAATACTTTTAATATGGCCAATATGAGTATCTAATAATACACATTCTTTATAATCTGTTTGTGTCAGTTTCTCTAAATCTTTCATTGAACGAATTGCCGGTAAAATATGTGGTTTCAAGCCACTAACCCCCTACATGATTCTTTTAAATAAACGTTCTATTTCATAGTTTGAAAAGTTAATAATAATTGGTCTACCGTGCGGGCAGGTAAATGGATCCTCTGCTTCTCTTAATTGATTAACTAAATCCGCCATTTCGCTATTTTTCAAATAATGATTTGCTTTAATTGATTTTTTACAGCTCATCATGATAGCAGCTTCTTCTCGGATTTTTTTTACTGCAACGGTTTTATGTTCTAAAACATATTCAATCATATCTTTTATAATTTCTTCAGCTTCTTCTGGTGGGAACCATACAGGATAACTATCTACAATATAATCGTGCCCACCAAATGGTTCTAAATGCACGCCAACTTTTTCTAATTCATCTTTATGTTGTTCAATTATCATTAACTCGTCTTTTGAAAAATGAAATGTTAACGGAATCAATAAATTTTGTACTTCATTCGAAACTTCTCCAATTTTGTCTCTGAAGTATTCATATTTTATACGTTCTTGTGCAGCATGTTGATCAATCATAAACATGCCAGTTTCATTTTGAGCAATAATATACGTACCGTGAACTTGTCCTACAATTTCCATATATGGCACACGTCGACTTGGATTGTCACTCACAGAACCTTTAATATCATCTTCATCTTTTTCATCATCATTTATTTCACTACCATAAATATCGTTTTGTGACATTTCATTTATGACATCTCTTTGATTTTGCCAATAACCTGTATCTTTTTCTATCTGTGTCGATTGATCAGCTATATTATCTAAATATTGTTGTGTTTCTCCTGAATTTGAATAATCTATTTTATCTCCGTGTGAATCATTGACTATATGGTTGTCTTGTACTTCTTCACTTGTATGATTCTGATTGTGATATTGATTTCCTTGTTGTATATCATCCGACGATGGAAGATTGGTAGATTCTGGTTGAGCATTTGCACTGTGCGATTGATTTTCGGATTCCATTTTTCGTAATTTCCGCTGTTCAAAATCCATTTTCTGTTGTTCGAACTGCGCGAGGACTTTGTTCTTTTTATTGAGTTTACTCATATCGTTTTTAGGAATTAAAATTCTATCTTTAAATGCTTCTTGTATTTTTTCAACAATTAAAGCAAATAATTGATCTTCTTTAGATAATCGTACTTCTAATTTAGTTGGATGTACGTTGACATCTACCAGTATAGGATCCATTTCAATATTTATATAACAAATTGGATAGCGACCAATTGTCAGTAACGTATGATACCCTTCTACTATTGCTTTGTTTAATAAGAAGTTTTTGATATATCTGCCATTGATAAATATAGATATATAATGTTTATTACTTCTAGAATGTTCAGGTTTAGCTACAAATCCTTCAATATGATAGTCACTTGTATCACCAGAAATTTGAACTAAATCTTTAGCTACTTTCATACCATATATTTCAGCCATTACTTCATTGGTACGACCTGATCCATTTGTTTTAATTATTGTCTTACCATCGGAAACAAGAGAAATTCTAATATCTGGATGACTCATCGCCATTCTATTTACAATATCTGTAATTTTACCTAATTCAGTATATAAACTTTTAATATACTTTAATCTTGCTGGCGTATTATAAAAAAGGGATTCTACTAAAATATCCGTACCTCTTTTTGCTTTTGCAGGCTTTTGTTCTAAAATAGATCCATTTTCTACGTATATTTCTTGACCTTGTGCATTATCTGTACATGATTTCAACGTCACTTTTGCAACAGATGAAATACTTGCTAATGCCTCTCCTCTAAATCCTAATGTTCTAATATGAAATAAATCTTCATCATCATCTAATTTACTAGTAGCATGTCGGTGAAATACAAGTCCTAAATCATCCGCTTCAATACCTGTACCATTGTCAACGACACGAATCGATGCAACACCGGATTGTTCTACTTCAATATTGATTTCAGTCGCTTGGGCATCGATAGCATTCTCCAATAATTCCTTTACAACAGAACCTGGACGTTCAACTACTTCTCCAGCAGCAATTTTATTTGCTAGTGATGTCTGTAATTCCTTTATTTTACCCATTTGACTTCACCTCTACTTCAATTGTTTTTGTAATTCACTTAATTTCACTAAAGCTTCGATTGGCGTCATGCTAGAAATATTAAGTGCTTTAATTTCATTTTCTATTTCACTTTTTTCTACTGGAGATTCAAATAAATCAAATGCAGCTTGTTCAAATTGGTTATCGCTTATTTCACTAACATTTTTCGGATTGATTGCTGCTATATCAGTTTCTCTCGATTGATTACTATGATTATCTTGCCCGTAATCAAACTCTGCTGTTTCCATAATCGACGTATTTTCACTATTTGTATTATTAGACAGTTCGACTTTATTAATTGCAACTTGGTTATCTTTAAGTTGATCATTTTTTTCAAAGGCATCTAATATGACTTGTGCTCGTGAAATAACCTCATTCGGTAGATTAGCTAACTTTGCTACTTGTATGCCATAGCTATCATCCACTGCACCTTCTTTTACTTTGTGTAAAAAGATAAGTTCACCGTTATATTCATTCGCCGCAACATGCACATTTTTCAAACATGATAATGTTTGGTCAAGTGCTGTCAGTTCATGATAATGTGTTGAAAATAACGTTTTAGCATGCGATGTATTTGCTACATATTCAATCATAGCTTGCGCTAATGCTAATCCATCATACGTTGATGTACCTCTACCAATTTCATCGAAAATAATTAAACTGTCCTGTGTTGCATGTTCGAGTGCTTTTTGTGCTTCTAACATTTCAACCATAAATGTACTCTTTCCAGAAACTAAATCGTCTGCAGCACCAATTCGCGTGAAAATCTGATCAAAAATTGGTAACACTGCTTGATCACAAGGAACATAAGCGCCCATTTGTGCCATTATACTAATAATCGCAACTTGTCTCATATAAGTTGATTTACCTGACATATTTGGCCCTGTAATTAGATAAATATAGGCATCATCATTCAACTCACAATCATTTGGGACATAATCATTATAATCCATTACACGTTCTACAACTGGATGTCGTGAATTTGTCAGTTCAAGTGCTCTATCCTCACTAAAATGCGGTCTTGTATAATTGTATTTTTGTGCAATTTCAGCAAAACTTTGTAGACAGTCAATTTCTGAGATAACTTTAGCTTGCTTTTGAAGCTTTTCTGTATAATGCTTCACTTGTTCTCTCAATTGAACAAAAAGTTGATATTCTAATTCAATCGCTTTATCCTCAGCACCAAGAATAATATCTTCCTTTTCTTTCAATTCATCTGTGATAAATCTCTCAGCATTTGATAACGTTTGTTTTCTTTGATATCCAAATGCATTCGGATCAAAACCTTGTAAATTGGCTCTAGTTATTTCAATAAAATATCCAAACACTTTATTAAAACTAATTTTTAGTGATTTTATCCCTGTACGTTGTCTTTCCTTTGTCTGTAATTCAGCTAACCACGACTTACCATTCTTTGATGCTTCCTGATACTGATCTAAATCATCATTAAATCCTGATTTAAACAAACCACCATCTTTAATTGAAATTGGAGGTTCTTCTATCAAACTTTCTTCAAGCAATTCTAATAAATCATCTAATGGTTCTAAAGCTTGAAATTGCGTTGATAAGTTCGTATCCAAATCACTAACTAACTTTTTAATATTAGGAATTTCAGATATTGAATGTTTAAGCTGAATTAAATCTCTCGCATTAACATTTCCGTAACTCACACGACCAACTAAACGTTCAATGTCATAAACTTGATTTAAATAATTTCTGAGTGTATCTCGCTCAATGAAATGATCAATAAATTGTTCTACAATATTTAATCTACTTTCAATATTTTGTTTGTGTATTAATGGTCTGTCAATCCACTGCTTTAATCGTCTCGCACCCATAGGTGTTTTAGTTTCATCCATTAACCAAAGTAAAGTGCCTTTTTTAGTTTTTAATCGAATACTTTCTGTTAATTCCAAATTCCTTTTTGCATAAAAGTCCATTTTCATAAAATCTACTGCTTCATATTTAATCACTGTTTCGATATGTGATAAATCTCTTCTTTGTGTATGATGAATATAATCTAGTAACAATTGCGTTGCAATATAAAGTGGTTTGTCAGTTAGTTTATTCACATCATACATTGCATCTGACACTTCTGTTCTTATTGTTATCGTTTCAGTAGTTAAACTTATTTGACGTCTTAAGGAATCGTCAATTTCAGAAACGACAACAATTTCATTAGGATTAATGGTAGTTATCTCATTGATTAAGGTTGCTTCATCTTCAAAATGTGTAACTCTCAGTTCACCGGTTGAAACATCGCAATAACTTAATGCATATGTACCATCTATTTTCACAAAACTTAAAATGTAGTTATTTTGTTTTTCATCGACTCCGCCTTTATCCATAACGGTACCGGGTGTCACGATTCTTACTACATCTCTATGGACCATACCTTTGGATTGTTTTGGATCTTCCATTTGCTCACATATAGCGACCTTATAACCATTATTTATTAATGTTTCAATATAACCATCGGCAGAATGATAAGGTACACCACACATTGGTATAGGATTGTCCTTTTTAGCATCTCTTTTAGTTAATGTTATTTCTAATACTCTTGAAGCTTCTTTTGCATCTTCAAAGAACATTTCATAGAAATCACCTAATCTAAAAAATAATAAACAATCTTGATATTCAGATTTTATTTTTAAATATTGTTGCATCATTGGCGTCTGATTCGTCATTTTGTTACTTCACTATCCTTCTACTATTTTCTTTTTGCTGAATTAAAATATAATTCATTTGTTTTCATAACTTTTACTAGACATATCCAAAAGTTTATATTACTTTGATTTGCAATTTTAAGTGAAAACATGCTTTTTCATTTACTAAACAAAGTCATAGCACACTAAATCCTATTCAGGATTTCACGATTTATCCATTTTAACTCTTAAATTTTAACATAAGTTTTAAAAGTACGCCCATATAATAAAAAATTGCTTTGCTTCTTAAAATAAATCTTTGACGATAGCTTAATATTATTAAAAAATAAAAAAGATTGAGATAACACCCCCTACTATCCACATCAGTCATTACAAATCAAACACTTATGTGTAACAGGGGTTACGTTAATCTCAATCTAACTCAACCATTAATCTTTATTAAAAAATTTCTTTAGTATACCTTTTCGCTTTAATACCATCAAAATAATGTAACTTATAACAGCTCCGATAATACTTGATACTAAAAACATGAGCATCAATGGTTTTACAGCAAAATCTGAAAATCCTAATATAGCTGCTAGCGGAATACACATCACACTACCAATGATGCCAGTACCAATAACTTCACCAACTGCTGCCATAAAAATATGTTTTCGATAATGATAAAAGGCACTTGCTAATAGCACACCAATCATACTTCCAGGAAAGGCAAAGAAACTACCCGTACCAAAAATGATGCGTATTATTGATGAAATAACTGCTTGTGCTAAGCCAAACCACGGCCCGACTAAAACTGCGCATAATACATTTACTAGATGTTGCATAGGCGCCGCTTTTACTGGGCCTAACGGAATGACTATAATACTGCTTAATACCACATTGAGTGCAATCAATATTGCTGTTAACGTCATTTTGTTGGACTTCATCAATTGATCCCCTTCCTGAAAATACAACTATGAATTATTATTATGTTCATTGAGTCGATCAGACATTGTGCTTATGAGCATTTGTAATAAATCATTAGCTTCTGCCTGTGACTCTTTAAACTCTTCGACAATTGGTAAAACATTGATATTATGTTCAATTTCTTGAATCTTATCCTCTGATTGTTTAAATGCTTCTGTTTTGCCATAATTTTGTAAATTAACGGACTGCTTTTGATTCTTTTTTAGATCTTTCATTTTTTGTTCAATTTGTTTATTATTGTGAATTTGTTGTTCTACTCGGTGATATTCTTGAACAATGTCTAACGATTTTATATGTTCACTTATTTTATCCGCTTCAGCTAAAATTTCATCCTTTTCATACATTACGGCATCACCACTGCTTTTTTACTTTCACAGACAAATGTGCCGTTTAAAGAATATTGTTTTGCCTCATCGATATATACATCAACAAGTTGACCAATCATCTCTTTTGGTGCCTTGAAATTGACAAGTTTATTTTTATTTGTATAACCAGCTAATACATTATCATCTTTCTTGCTTATACCTTCACAAAGCACTTGTACTGTTTGGCCTTCATAAGGTTGCATAGCGTGTTCTGAATAATATGATACTTTTTTATTTAAACGCTGTAATCTATCTTTTTTAACATCCATCGGTACATTATCTTTCATTTTTGCAGCAGGTGTACCATCTCTTTGAGAATAGATATAAGTATAAGCATGTTCAAACGCTACTTCATCATAGAGAGAAAGTGTTTCCTCAAATTGCGCTTCAGTTTCATTTGGATAACCAACAATAATATCAGTAGTTAATGCTACATTTGGTATGCGCGCTTTAATTCTTTGTACTAAATCAAGATAACTTTCACGTGTATATTTACGACCCATAATTTTTAATACAGCATTATTACCAGATTGCACAGGTAAATGAATATGCGGTACGATATTACCACCATTTGCAATTACTTCAATCATACGATCTGTGAAATCCCAGGGATGACTTGTCGTAAATCTAACTCTTGGAATATCAATACGTGAAATATCTTCTAACAAATCACCTAGACCATACTCTAAACCTTCAATATCTTTTCCATATGAATTTACATTTTGACCAAGTAAGGTAATCTCTTGATAACCTTCTCTAGCTAAACCACGTACTTCTTCAATAATATCTTCAGGTCGTCTACTTCGCTCTTTCCCACGTGTAAAAGGTACGATACAATAGGTACAGAATTTATCACATCCATACATAATATTAACCCACGCTTTGATATTTCCCTCTCGAACTTTAGGTAAATTTTCAATTACGTCGCCTTCTTTAGACCAAACTTCAACAACCATCGCTTTTGATAAATAGGCCTCTTCTAATATTTCAGGTAATCTGTGTATATTATGTGTTCCAAAAATCATATCTACATTTTGATACGATTTTAATATTTTATTTACAACTGATTCTTCTTGAGACATGCAACCACAAACACCAATAACTGTTTCTGGCTTTTCTTTCTTCAGATGTTTTAAATTACCAATTTCACTAAATACTCTGTTCTCAGCATTTTCACGAATCGCACATGTATTGATTAATATAACATCTGCTTCATTCATTTCCTCAGTAGCTTGGTAACCTAACGCTTCCAAAATACCTGCCATGACTTCTGTATCATGTGCATTCATTTGACAACCATATGTTTTTATAAGAAACGTTTTACCTTGACCCATATTACGGTATTTATCATCAATTTGAAAATCTCTATTGTAATTAATTTCTTCCTTACCGCGTTTACGAGCCTCTTTTAAACTTGGCGGCTGATAAACATGCTCGAAATACTTGCTATAATCTTTAGTTTTTTTATCACGTTCGGCTAAAATATCGATAGAAGTATTCTTTCTTTGTTCTTCATTCACTTTACAAAATCCTCTCTATATCATATAAACTAAGAACAAATTAAAATCAACTAGCAATGTAGCTCAAATGGATTACCGTTCTAAGTTCATTTACATAATCATTATTTCATTATATTAAATTTAACCTTAAAGTGCAAAAGGTCTTAAAGTAATAACAAACCGACTCAACATTTCTGTGTTGAACCGGTTTGTTATTATACTTCATCGTATTTCCCAGTTAACGTTTCAATCGTCACACCTTCAGGTACATGGTAAAACTTGACTTGGCTTATAGTACTTGGTACTTCTAATTCGACCATTCGTTCGTTCAATTTCTGAATCAATATTAAGCACTCATTCATTTCACCTTGTACCGTAGTTTCAAGTGGTCCAACACGATATGTTAACCCAGAATCATCAATAACTTGAATCGCTTCATCAACATATGGAATAACATCTTCACCTTTAGGCGTTTTTGGAATAATTTGTATACTCATTAATGTATCATTCATTTAAACCACTGCTCCTTTAATTGGAAAATCGTACAGCATATCATTTCATTCTATTTTACCAAATAAACAAATCAATATATAGTAATTATCCTATATACTATAATTCAAATAAATGAAAATTTCACTTAGGATTACATATATAAATTATGAAAATTGAATTGATCTCATTATCGCATTTGAAAATTGGTACATAAAGTCATCCCAATTTGACTTGTCTTCACGATCTTTAAGTGCGTATTTCCTGTTTTTGAAAAATCTTTTTCTTAGTGCCACTGTTAATTCAAGTTGTACACCTTCTCCATTTGTACAACAATTAACAAAATTGTCGGCATGTAATCCAGAAATATGTCTAGGAGCATCTTTTACAATTACATTAATGCGGTTAAGTTCGGTTTTTATTGCCTGTATTAAGTTTTTATCCCTACCACCTATATACACTTCAGGATAATCACCCATACAACCATGAATTGAAATAGCCTGTTGACTTGATTGAATCATTTCTACTAAGACAGGTTCATTAAAATGTCTAGAAGTTACGTGCAATTCATTATTCTTATTTTTTCTAACACCTTTAAAAGTATAGTATTTAAAATTGCCTAATTCACTTAAACACGCAGCGAGTTCTGAAGTTCCTCTTTCTATCGCACCACCATGAACAGCTGTTACAATAATTGGGTTCGACCTATTTTTTGTAATAATTTCCCAATCGATACCTTTTGTCGTTTTACTGATTAACTCTGTCATTGAGTTGAATTTATCTACCATCACGCGAACTCCTTTATTTTTGGATACCAATTTTCCCCATAAAAAATAGCTGATACAAAACAGTTATCTATGACACTTGAATTATATCAACTATTGAAATATTTTAAAGTTTTAATTATTAGACAAATTGCTTAGTCAATTCATTGAATTGCGTTTCATCAATATGGATATCTTGTTTTGCTAGGGCTTCTCCCGACATTTCATCAATTTGTGATTCAAATGATGGTGTTGTTGTATCTTGATATACGATGCCTTTTACAAGTGAGTTGTATTCTAACACCTTTTGAGTAGCTATAGATTTATCCGTTAAATCATAATTTTCTATATCTTCAATATCTGTTAGGTTTTCTTTAAACCAATCATACGTATTAACCTTATTGTATGTGACACATGGTGAAAAGACATTAACAAATGAAAAACCATCGTGATTAATTGCATCTTCAATCATTTTTGTTAAAGCTTTAATATCACTAGAAAATCCTTGTGCTACAAATGTAGCACCTGATGATAATGCGAGTTCCAACGGTGCAACATTTTGTTCAATATTACCTTTTGGTGTAGATTTTGTTACAAAACCTTGTGCGGATGATGGAGAAGTTTGTCCTTTAGTTAAACCATAGATTTGGTTATCCATCACAATATATGTCATATTCATATTTCTACGCAACGCATGAATTGTGTGACCCATACCAATCGCGTATCCATCTCCGTCACCACCAGAGGCAATTACTGTCAAATCTTTATTGGCCATTTTAACGCCTTGAGCTAGTGGTAATGCTCTACCATGTATACCATGCACACCGTATGAATTAATATAACCCGATAACCTACCTGAGCAACCGATGCCTGTAATGATTGCTACCTCTTCTGGTTCTAATCCAACATTTGCAGCGGCTTTTTGTATTGCAGCTTGTACTGAAAAATCTCCACAACCAGGGCACCAATTGGGTTTAACATTATTTCTAAAGTCTTTAAATGTTGCCACTTACACCAACTCCTTTAAGTCTTCGGCAATTTCTAGTCCTTTTTGTTCAATTTCATTAGGTAAAAATGGTGTGCCATCATACTTAACCTGATTTACTAATTTATTACCTAAATTTACATTCATTTTTATAATATTAGCAAGTTGACCTTGATAATTGTGTTCGACGACTACTACTTTTGTCGCCTTATCAATTTCTTTTTGCAGCGTTTCTGTAGGGAATGGATGTAGTTGTCTTATTTGAACATGATTTACTTTGATACCGTTTTGTTCTAAACGTTCTTTACCTTCTTGAATGGCACCTTTTGTTGAAATAAAGCCTATATATAATATATCTGCTACATCATTTGTAACATTTGCTTCAATTGGCTCATCAATTAATAAATGTTCTACTTTACGCATACGTTTTTCCATCTGTTGATTACGATTATCCGCGCCTTCGCTAGGTTTACCTTCTTCATTGTGTTCGACACCCGTCACATGATGAATTCCACCTTTAACACCAGGTAAAGGTCTAGGTGATACACCTGAGCCAGTTAACGTATAACGTTTAAAATAAGACTTATCATCTTCTTCTCTTTCAATATCAGATTGGATTATTTCACCACGTTTAATTTCAATTCGATTATAATCAAGTTGATCGACCGTCTGTTTCCCTAATGATAATTGTAAGTCACTTAAAACAATGACTGGACATTGATACATTTCTGCTAAATTAAATGCTTCCATTGTCAGATAGAAAGCATCTTCAGCATCTGTTGGTGCTACAACTATCTTAGGTATATCCCCATGTGTACCATATATCATTTGCATTAAATCTGACTGTTCTTGTTTAGTTGGCAATCCTGTAGAAGGACCACCACGTTGAGTATTAATTACAACAAATGGTGTTTCAGTCATACCTGACAATCCAATGGCTTCCATCATTAAAGAAAGGCCTGGACCCGCACTTGCAGTAAACGCTCGAACGCCAGCATAATTTGAACCAATCGCCATATTTGCAGCGGCAATTTCATCTTCAGTTTGAACGACAGTGCCGCCAACTTTCGGTAAATTTTCAATCATATATTCCATTATTTCTGAAGCTGGGGTAATTGGGTAGGCCGCCATAAATCTTGATCCCGCAGATAATGCGCCTAAACCTATTGCATCATTACCTATCATGTATAAATGTGGTTGTTGATTTGAAGTTTCCAATATATAGTCACCTTCTACATGTGACAATTGCTCAGTCATTAATCGATAACCTTCTTTTAAAGCTTCGATATTCATAGCTACAACTTTTTCGCCTTTTTTGGTAAACATATTAGTAATTAAACTTTCAAAATCACTTAATTCTAAATGCATCACTGCACATGTTGCACCTATCGCAACCATATTTTTCATCAATGCTGTGCCAAGTTCTTTGGCAGTTGCTGTTAATGGTAAATCGATGATTTCAGCACGACAACCTTCTGGTTTTTGTGGTTTTGCTTTACTATCAGCAATAATTACACTGTCTGATCTCATCTCGTGATGATTTAATTCAATCGTTTCCTGATCAAATGCAACTAAAATATCCAAATCATCACTGATTGCGTGTACAGGTGATGTTGATACTCTTATTTTATTATTTGTGTGGCCGCCTTTAATTCTACTTGAAAAATGACGATAGCCATATAAGTAGTATCCTTTACGGTTCATCGCAGTGGCAAAGATTTCACCGGTTGATTCAATACCTTCACCTTGTTGACCGCCCACTTTCCATGATACTTGTGATTTCATATCATCTTGCCTCCTAGTGGTATTAATAATTCATATTTAATCATAACAAAATGAACCACCCTTTTACTATGTAAAGAATGGAACATTTTAAAATTCATACTAATGGACGATAAGCTTAAAATGGATGATCATCATTAATTAGTACGCGTTCGATATGTGTTGTTCTGCCTTCTTTATTAATGTCGATTATGACACCAGAAAGTACGCTTCTACCTTCATCTGGTACGACATGGCGTTGTGGTAAGCTAGTTAAGAATCTATTTATCACTTCCGAACGATTGATACCTAAAATACCATCATAATAGCCAGTCATTCCTACATCCGTAATATAACCAGTTCCACCAGGCAAAATTCTTTCATCTGAAGTTTGAATGTGTGTATGTGTACCAACAACTGCACTTACTCTATTATCTAAATACCAACCCATCGCATTTTTTTCAGAAGTTGTTTCGGCATGAAAATCTACAAAAATATAGTCTGTTTCTTTTTTTGCTTCTGCTATAAGTGCATCAGCCTTCGTAAATGGATCGTCTATATCTTGCATAAAAGCGCGTCCCTGTAAATTGATAATCGCAAGCTTAATGTCATTCACTTGTATAAAGCGCATACCTACACCTGGCGCGGCATCAGGGAAATTAGCTGGTCTAACCATACGTTTAGCATCATCAATAAAATCATAAATCTGTCTTTGACCATAAGTATGGTTGCCCATTGTCATAAAATCTACGCCTTCTCTTAATAGCTCTTTATATATTTTCTCAGTTAATCCTTTACCGTGTGCAGCATTTTCAGCATTTACTATTGTCACAGTTGGACGATGTGTTTGTTTTAGCTTGGGTAAGTATGTTTGAATAGCCTCTCTACCAACTTTACCTACGATATCCCCAATAAAAAGTATTCTCATTAAATGTTCATCCTCTCTTAATGTTAGTTTAATGTAATTTTTTTATTATGAAAAGTATATGTGAAAAATATCTTTAAATTTCTAAGTTTCAAGTATAAGCAATGTGGTAAACAATATACTGTAAGATTATTTTAATTAGATATAGGAGTTGTAATTCATACATGTCAATAAATATTGATCCACAAAAATTTGCTGACCTCGTAGTTACAGCAAATCCATCAAAAAGTAACAATCCAGAAGATATTGCGAAAGATAGTTTAGAACTCTATGTGAATGCTTATCGTCTAGCAGAACGACACTCAAATATTGCTACTAATTGTTATGATACTGCAGAGGTGTTAAAAGAAATTAAAGCAGCAGATTTAGAATTAAGTTAAGTTGTTAATTATAATTACTTAAATAATGTATAAGCATAACTTAAACAATAAAAGCTATCCTCAACTGTTTGAGGATAGCTTTTATTGTTTATACATATATTAAAAAGTTAAAGTCTATCCACTAAAATGATATGGATAGACTTTAACTATATTCTAGACTATACTCTAGAAAAATTATTTTGCATATTCAATTGCTCTAGTCTCTCGAACAACTGTCACTTTTATATGACCAGGATATTGAAGTTCATCTTCAATTTGGTTTTTAATATCTCTTGCTAAGCGGTGTGATTTTAAGTCGTCGATAGAATCTGGTGATACAATAACTCGAATCTCTCTACCAGCTTGGATTGCAAATGCTTTTTCAACACCATCATAACCTTCAGATAATGTTTCAAGTCTTTCAAGTCTTCTAATATAATTTTCTAACGTCTCTTTTCGAGCACCTGGTCTAGCTGCAGATAATGCATCAGCAGCTGCTACCAAAATAGAAATTATTGAAGTAGGTTCTACATCACCATGGTGTGAGTGAATCGCATTAATTACTGTTTCATTTTCAGCGTATTTTTTAGCTAACTCAACTCCGATTTCAACATGGCTACCTTCAACTTCATGGTCGATTGCTTTACCAACATCATGAAGTAGACCAGCACGTTTAGCTAATGTTACATCTTCACCCAATTCTGCGGCTAGCATACCTGCTAAATGCGCAACTTCAACTGAATGTTTAAGTACATTTTGTCCATAGCTTGTACGATACTGTAAACGACCTAAGATTTTAACTAAATCCGGATGCATATTATGTACATTTATTTCAAATGTAGCTTGTTCCCCTGCATCTCTTATAATATCGTCTACTTCTTTTCGAGCTTTATCTACCATATCTTCAATTCTTCCAGGATGGATTCGTCCATCTGAAACAAGATTTACTAATGCCGTTCTAGCAATTTCACGTCTAATTGGGTCAAAACCAGAAAGTATTACTGCTTCTGGTGTATCATCTATAATTAAGTCTATACCAGTCAATGTTTCCAGTGTTCTGATATTCCTTCCTTCACGACCAATGATTCGACCTTTCATTTCATCATTCGGTAAATTAACAACTGAAACCGTAGACTCCGAAGTATGTTCCGCAGCTAACCTTTGTACAGTTGTTGCTAATAATTCCTTAGCATTTTTATCGACTGCTTCTTTTGCTTCTTTCTCTTTTTCCTTAACAAGTATTGCAATATCTTGTGACAATTCATCTTCTACTCTTTGAAGTTGTTCTTGTGCTGCTTCTTCTTGAGAGAGACCAGAGATGCGTTCTAATTCTTGTTCATGCTTATTTATTAACGTTTGAACACTACTCTCTTTTGCATCTACTTGTTGTTGTCTTTCTTCAAGTTTAGATTCTTTTTGCTCTAAAATCTCATCTTTTTTATCTAACAGATCAGATTTTCGCTCTAAGTTTTCTTCTTTTTGAAGAAGTCGGGCTTCTTGCCTTTGAAGATCACCACGTCTTTCACGAAGTTCATTTTCACTTTGTTCTTTTAAGATTTGATTTTCTTCTTTAGCTTCAAGGAGCTTTTCCTTCTTGATATTATCTGCTTCTTTTTTACCTTGTTCGATAATATCTTCGGCAGTTTGTCTTGCTTGTAATTGCTTTTGATGCAATAAATTACGGGCTATAATATACCCTACAACAACTCCGAGAATAATACCTAGCAAAACGAGTAGGAGGCCTAATAAATTCACACAAACACCCCCTTTATTCTAGGATTTTGCTCTGTATATCAAATTCAATATGATTATATGAAGTTATATAAGAATCATACAATGTAATTGTACGGTTTAAAGACAAGAAGTGTCAAGGTTTCCAACTACATAAATTCAATATTAGAGACCCCTCTTTTACACTTTATCTATTATAAATGTTGTTAGCGCAATGTTTCTTTTATTTTATGGAATTATACATTAATATATTTAAGATAAATTTCACCGATTATTATACATTTAAAATTATTTTATAACACCATTTTCATTGAAATTTCATTATATTAATTCAAAAGACACCCTAGAAATAACAAATATTTCTAGGGTGTCAATAAATATACGATTTAAAATAATAACTAATTATTTATTCTTCATCGAATAAATTTGTTGATTCCTTTTCTTCCTTTTCTTCTACATCACCGTCAAAGATACCTAATGTTTCACGTAATTTTTGGTTAATTTCATTCTTAATTTCTGGATTCTCCATAAGATATGATTTGACGTTCTCTTTACCTTGACCCATACGCTCACCATTATATGAGTACCATGCACCTGATTTATCAACAATTTCGTTTTCAACACCTAAGTCGATTAACTCGCCTTCTTTAGAAATACCTTTACCATACATAATGTCTACTTCTGCAATTCGGAAAGGTGGTGCTACTTTATTTTTCACTACTTTAATCTTAGTTCTATTACCGACAATTTCTTGACCTTGTTTCAATTGCTCTGCACGTCTAACTTCTAAACGTACTGAACTGTAGAACTTCAATGCTCTACCCCCTGGAGTAACTTCAGGGTTACCAAACATAACTCCGACCTTTTCACGAATTTGGTTAATGAAAATAGCCGTTGTATTTGATTTAGAAATTGCACCTGAAAGTTTACGCAATGCTTGTGACATTAGTCTTGCTTGTAAACCAACATGCGTATCCCCCATTTCACCTTCGATTTCAGCTTTAGGTGTTAAAGCAGCTACTGAATCGACAACAACAACGTCAACTGCACCACTACGTACAAAAGCTTCTGCAATTTCTAAACCTTGTTCACCATGGTCAGGTTGTGATAAATAAAGATTTTGAATGTCTACGCCTAATGCTTCTGCGTATACAGGATCAAGTGCGTGTTCCGCATCAATAAACGCAGCTACGCCGCCATTTTTTTGAACTTCAGCAATAGCATGCAATGCGACAGTTGTTTTACCAGAACTTTCTGGTCCATAAATCTCAACTATTCTACCTTTAGGGTAACCACCTACTCCTAAAGCATTATCTAATGTGACAGAACCACTTGAAACACTAGAAACTCTGCGTGCTTTATTATCTCCAAGTTTCATCACTGCGCCTTTACCAAATGATTTCTCCATATTTTTAATTACTGTATCTAAAGCTTTTTGACGATCGTTATCCAAAATGCTGGACCTCCTAAATGAGATTTATCTCTGAAAAATATCTTACCCATACTATACAGGTATTTTAAATTCAACGCAAGTATTTTGCGAATATTTGTTCGGTCAAAAGAACGACTTATTTCAAAATATAGAACACACGTACTATAAAAATATTAATTAATGAGCCATTTACTGTGGTTTCAAACGATTTAGCAGCCTTATTAATACATAATTTTGTGTTCTGTGTTTTAGCATATTACTTTGTTGTATCATTTTAAAGCTTTGTATCTCTAGTTTTTCACCATTTAAAATTCCCAGATAGACTGACTCATTTTCATACAATAAAGTAATAGCCACGTCAGTTTGATATAAATCTTTAACGATGTTAGCAGTAATTGTTAATTGTCGTTCTATTGGAAGTGTTTTATCGACAAATTGTTGGTGATGTGGCAACATACCTTGTAAATATTGGTGATCATCGAAATCTTTCATTCTCGAATAAAGTTCACCATCTGTCACTCCATCATAAACAGCAAATGTTCGTTTAACATTTTGCATTAAAGCTTGTTCCAACTTAATATCGTCGGACCCATAATAATATTCACCAATTCTACTTAAAATTTCACTTTTTATTGGATCTATCAACGCTTGACATATAGTCTCAGATTCACCATTCGCAGTCAATCTTATATTCACTTCGTGTGTGCCTGCTAACGGAGCAATTGTAGGATTTGACTGTTTATCTATTAAATCCATCAATACTGTTTCTACTTTTGATTCACCTATACCTGCAAATCGCAATAATTCTGAATATATGATTTGTTCTCCATCTAAAAGATGCGGTAATAATTCATTTTTAGCCATTGGTTGCATTTCTTTTGGTGGACCTGGTAATAAAATAATGCGCTTTTCATTATGATTGACTAACATACCTGGTGCCATCCCAAATTTATTTTCTAACACTTCAGATCCTTCAATAACTAGAGCTTGTTGACGGTTATTTGGTGTCATTTCAACATTTTGCTTTTGAAAATAATGCTCTATATCGTCTAACGCCGCTTGATCTATAACGAGCTCACGACCTAATATTTCTGCTACAGTGTGTTTAGTTAGATCATCCTTTGTTGGACCTAGTCCACCTGTAAGTATGACTGTATCATTTTTATCAAGCGTTGTGTTGATTACTCTTTTTAAACGTTCCGGATTATCACCGACAACTGCATGTTCAACTACATTATGTCCAATACCATTAAGTAGCTTCGATAAGTATTGTCCGTTTGTATTCGCAATCTGGCCTAATAATAATTCAGAACCAACTGCAATAATAGATATATTCAAGAATATTCCTCCTCTATACAAGCTGCACTATATATAAATTATAAAACGAATTACCATTAAAAACGAAATGATTCGTTTCACTAATAGTTAAATTATATCTCAACAGAGTATTAAAATAAAAAAGACTTACTTGCTAAAATAATAATATCAATTACAAATATGATATGCCTACGAAATATATAACCTTACTATTCAGTGCCAATTGCCTACATTAATCTTTATTTATATTCAACATTACTGACCTCAAACAATTACCTTAATTTGACTGAAAATGAGGTTTTGAATATGTTAATTTATGAAGTTGATTATAATATCATCTGTAGTCGTATAACTAAACTAAAGGCTCAAGTATAATTTAGTACGATGTTAAGCTTGAAAAAGATGAGACTTGAGCATTAATTTCCATTCTCAATAAGAGAGCGCTAATCATTAATAGATTAACACTCTCTTATATTAAAATTTTATGATTTTGAACATGCATGATTGCCTGCCTATGTGTGCTATGGTACAAGTCTGAATTCTCTCACTCAAATTACCTTTGTCCTTATCACGCTATAAATCCTTATTAATACAGAACAAATACAGCACTTTCTTATAATAAAATGATTGCTACACAAATTAAAAATGATTTGCCAATAATTTTGGCGAGAAGACTCTTGAGGAAACAATATCCACTACAAGCAAAGGCTGAAGCGACATCTTAGGAAAATGATGCAACAATATGAAATATTGTAATTAAAAAACCGGTAAATGAATTTTAAAATTCATTTACCGGTTTTTTCTTCTAATATTTATGCCCTAGATATTTCTTTAATTTCTGCTACATAGATAATAATACCTAAAATTCTAATTACTTTATTTATAATTATGTTTAAAATACTATTATTTCGCTTTGAAAACGTCTCTACCTTTATAGAAATATTCTATTCCTGATAAAATTGTAAAGAATACACCGATATAAAGTAAAATTCGGCCTAGTGAGATTCCAATCCAAGTTGCAAGCGGATCTCCTAATAATATCCAGACAATTGCAAGCATAGTTACTGCTGTTTTAATTTTACCTAACTGACCTGCAGCACTAACGAAGCCTTGTTCAATTTGTAGTAACCTCAATCCAGTAACAGCGAATTCACGTGCAATAATAATAATTGCAACTACAGAATTAGTTAAATCTATTTGTACAAGTGCTATTAATGCACTAGATACAAGTAATTTATCAGCTAAAGGATCTAAAAATTTCCCCATATTAGTAACTAATTGCCACTTTCTTGCAAGGTAACCATCTACAAAGTCGCTCAATGACGCAATGATAAAAATAATGCCACTAATTAAAAGTTCAATTCTAATATCATTTCCACCGATAAAAGAAACTTTACCAAAACCAAAATCTACTAATGCAAATACCATAAAAACTGGAATTAGTATAACTCTAAAAACTGTTATCCAATTCGGTATATTCATATAAAATGCCTCATTTCTATTTATAACTTAATCTCTTCTATAAAAACAACACTGCCAACACCCACAAAACAGCTGTTAGTATAACAACAAAACTAATAACTACTGCGAGTTGTAAAGGTTCTTTATCTTTACTTCTATATGTAGGCTTATTTTCACTTGAAAATGCATCAATCACTTGTTCCAAATCATTTTCATTACTAGGTATTTCTTCTTTGTGTGATGCTATTAACTGATCTGAATCGATATTAACAGCCTTAGCATATTTAATGATAAAACCTTCAGCATAATTTTCATTGTTTAATGAAGCAAAATCATTATTTTCGATAAGTGTTAATATTTTTCTTTTGATTTGTGTACGAGACTCTAATTCATTTAATGTCATCCCTAAACGCTCTCTGCGCCCTTTTAAAGTTTGACCTATTGAATTCACAATTGTTAAGCCTCCTTTATAAAAATTTATATAGTTTTTCTATTCAAAAAATCCAAATCCGCCACCAAAACCATCATCGCTAAAATCAAGGTTATTTTTACTTTTAACTGTTTGTTTTTTCATTTCTTCATAATGAATTTCTTGATTTTTATTTTCTCTAAGTTCAATAATATAATCAAAATCTTTCATCTCATAATCACTTGTTTCAACAAATAAGTCTGGATGTTCAACCACTTTAATCGCAGGTAGACTCATAACTTCTTTAACTAAATCTTGGTGTTTTTGACTAGACTCACGTGCTGTCACAGCACCATCGATAATATAGACATGATTAGAATCATATTCGCCTTTAATCAACGAACTTCTAACCGTTTGTTTAATCAAGGTTGAGCTAATGAACAACCATTTCTTATGGGCACAAACACTTGCTGCAACAATAGACTCAGTTTTACCTACTCTCGGCATGCCTCGAATGCCAATTAATTTATGACCATCTTCTTTAAATAATTCAGCCATAAAATCAACTAGCAAACCTAAATCTTCACGCTCAAATCGAAATGTTTTTTTATCATCAGCATCTTGTTCTATGTAACGACCATGACGTACAGCTAAGCGATCTCGCAATTCTGGTTTTCTTAGCTTTGTGATAGAAATATCATCAATTTCCATAACAATATTTTCAAAACGATTTACTTTTTCAAGACTATCAGTCTTAATGAGCAAACCCCTTCTACTCTCTTCTATACCATTTATCGTGACAATGCTAATGCCCATCATACCTAACAAACTAGAGATATCCCCTAATAATCCTGCTCGGTTCATTGTTATCTCATACTCTAAATACCATTCTTTTCTAGTAGCTACTGCCATGAAATAAACACCCCTTCGTTTAAAAACAACGGATATATTTTATAATAGCTTTGATAAAAATAATCGTCTAGTAATAACAATATATTATAAATATAGCGCTATTTATTTGTCACCTTATCATTTAATATAATCACATTATAGCACTGATTAAACTTGAGTTGGATTGTTTTTTAATCACTTTCTAAAATTAAAGATACCAAGCTCCATTAACCTTTTGTACAGTACCTGTAATACTTTTTGCATAAGGATGACAAAGATAACTACAAGTATGAGCAATTTCTTGAGGATCAATTAAACGCTGTTGTGGTAATTCTTGAATTATTTCCGATAAAGTTTCTTCATCAAATGTCTGAGTCATACGACCACTAACAATGCCAGGTGCTATCGCATTGACCGTTACAGTACTAAGGGCTAACTCTTGACTCAATGCTTTGACAAAGCCAATTTGCCCTGCCTTCATAGCGGAGTATACGGTTTCCAAACTCGCACCTGTTTCTCCCCAAATAGATGAAACTACAACGATTCTTCCATTTTGACTTTGTCTTAATTGGTCAATGAAAAGGCGACAAACGCGCATGAGTTGTCGAAGATGTAATGTATAACTCTCATCTAACATTACATCAGTCATGTCTTGTAATAATCCATACAAAGCATTACCGCTTGTATAAATCAAACAATCTAAATTTTCAATAAAGCCAAAATGTTCATTTAAATCTTTAGCTTTTTTCAAATCACATTGTACAAATTGTACAGGTTGCCCATGAAATTGATTGCTTAGTGCACCAATATCTGCTTGATTATAATGCACAACAACCTCAAACCCATCGGCTAATAAACGTTCTGTTATAGCCATTCCTATTGTTCCAGATCCGCCAATGACTAATGCCTTCATTTATTATTTCATCTCCAGTCGACTGTCGACCATTTGACTTAAATCCAAACATAAATTTGCCGTTTTATTAACACTTTCTAACGTAATGCTTTCAACAATATCTAATAAGTCGAATAAACTTACACCTTCAAAATGTAATTTAGTATATTGATTTGCTATATATTCTGGAGAATTCAATCCAGATATAAACTCACCTATAAACTGTTTTTTTAATAATTCAAATGCATCAGCATCTTCAAGATTTCCTATTTTATGTTTTAGTTCTTCTAACAACAATGCCTTTAATTCATCTGGCTTTTGAGTTGAACTTGTAACAAGTGAGAAACTATATGTTGGTTCTAATACAAATTGATAGCCAAACGTTTCATCAATTAAGTCTTGATTTAACAATGTTTGGTAAAAATCTGTTTCTTCACCAAATACCATTTCAAAGAATAAAGTCATTTCCAAGTCATGTTTTACGTATGCTTTCGAAGGTGCATCTTGTAATACTTTATTTTTAAAACCAAGCATCAGACGTGGTGATTGTAATTTCATTGATTCAGTGATTTGAGCCTCACTAACCTCAACTTGTTCAACTAAAGGATTTCTCACAATTTGTGGTTGATTAACCTTATCTCTCATATCTTCATGTTCTGCTATAACACGATAAATATGTTCAGGATCAACATCGCCAACCACAAACAATACCATATTTGACGGATGATAGAACGTTTCATAACAAAGATATAAATCATCTTTTGTAATTTCATAAATACTCTCTACGCTACCAGCAATATCTACACGAATAGGATGTGTTTGATACATAGCTTTCAGTGTATTAAACATTAATTTATAACCTGGTTGTTCTTGATACATCTTAATTTCTTCAGCTATGATTCCTTTTTCTTTATCAACAGTCTCTTTTGTAAAATAAGGTGTTTCAACCATCGTTAACAAGCGTTTGATATTTCTTTCTATATTATCAGTTGCACTGAACAGATAGCTTGTACGATCAAAACTTGTAAATGCATTAACTTGCGCATTATCCTCTGCAAAAGCAGTAAATAAATCTTCTTCTTCATTTTCAAATAATTTGTGTTCCAAAAAATGTGCAACACCATCTGGTACTGTTACGTATGTATCACTGCCATGAGGTTTGAATTTATTGTCTAATGAACCAAATTGAGTAGTGTAAGTGACAAATGTTTTTTGAAAACCAGGTTTCGGAATTACAAATAATTTTAGTCCGTTATCTAGCTCCGTTTCATAAACACGCTCGTCAATTTGTTTATAGTATGTTTCTTTCACGATTCACTACCTCCTTTAGTCAAAATATATATCGTATCTAATATAGTTGCTTGTGCGACTTTCACTACATCTTGCCTCGTAACTTTATTAATGCCTTTAATATACATCGCCTCTGTTAAATCTTCTTCTAATAAAATATTATTATTTAAAATTTCAATAATGCTTTTTGCTCTATCTTGAGATTCTTGTCTCTGAGAAATAATAACTTTTTTCGCTAACGCTAATTTACTATCATCAAAATTGCCTTCTTGAATTTTTTTAAATTCATTGATAATTGTATCTTTTGCTACATCATATTTATCACTTGAAACACCACTTAGCACAAACATATAGCCATTTTTCCCATCAATTTGAGAGTGAATAGAGTATGCTAAACTTTGTTTTTCACGAACTTCGTTAAATAATACCGAAGAAGGATCTCCGCCAAACATAATATTAAATACTACTACTGCAAAATAATCTGGTTGTCCATAAACTGTAGGCAGTTTAAAGCCCATATTTAACTTAGCTTGATCTACTTCATCAAATTCAACTATGGTCTGTGGTAATTCATGTTTAGATTGCAACGGCGTCACAGTTGAAAGTTCAAATGGTGAAGGTTGTATATTAAAATATGTGTGAATCTGTGATTTCACTTCTGTTTCGTCTACATTTCCGACTACGTATACTGCACAAAAGTCATCATGTAGCATAGATTGATATGTATGATATAAACTTTTCGGAGTGATATCTTCTATATAATTGACTTGCCCTGTTGCGAGATGTCTATATGGATGATTTCCGAACATATGTTTTAATAAATTCAAAAATGCAATTTGCGATTTATTATCTACCATTGCTTCTAATTTTTTAGATAGTAATGTCTTTTCTTGTGTTACAAAATTTGAATTAAATGCACCATCTGTAACGAGTGGATTCCAAATAATTTCATTTAATAACTGCAGTCCCTTTTCAAATAGAGGTGTTTGATCACTTAAATAACGTTCATTTACTAATTCTAAAGATATGGTAATTACATGTTTATCTTTAAATTTAGTAACAAAGCTATTAACGTAAGCACCATACAAGTTAGACAAATGACGATTGAATGCTTTATCAGTTGGCCATTTTTTTGTTGCTCTTACTAATAGTTTACTTAACACAGATCTTGCCGTCATTGTTTCATTATCTAAAGGTGCCATAAATTTCAATGTAATGGTAGTCGTTTTAAATTTTGATGTTGGCATT
Source organism: Staphylococcus sp. ACRSN (assembly GCF_022346615.1). Lineage (GTDB taxonomy): Bacteria > Bacillota > Bacilli > Staphylococcales > Staphylococcaceae > Staphylococcus. The sequence goes on from NZ_JAKRNS010000009.1 coordinate 108,410, forward strand.
ACTTCAATATGTAAATCGTTGCGTTGTGTCTCTTTTTTCAAATTGTCATACCTCACTTTCATAATTTTGTTATTCTAATCTATTTCTAACCGTTTTAAATTTAACTAAACTACTTTTGAAATAATTAAAAGAATAAAATATTGGTTTCTCATCTTTATTATAATGCACTAATTTAAGTAACATTAATCCTTCATGTGGAGAAGCATCTAGCACATCAGAGATATGAGGCTCATAACTAATCGATTCAATCTCTGTTTCAGCATAAGCAATCTCTGTTGACGAATTTTGTTCAATCGCTTCTAATAATGATTCATTGCTATTTTGATATTGTGCACAAGTTAAATAACGCGTTGGTACCTTATCCAAGCAATAAACTACAGGCTGTTTATCTGCTGTTCGAATGCGTTCTATTATAGTTACATAATCTTTTTCTGGTAACGCTAAAGTCAATGCATCTAATGTTGTCGATGGCTTTTCGTCAAAACTAATAAACTCAGTGCCAGGTTCATAACCTTTTGCTTTAATCATTTTACTTATGCTAACTAACTCGCCTAATGGATAAAGGAAAGGGTGCTGTGACTTAACACTCGCACCTTCCTCTAAATTATTAGATAATACTTGTTCTGTAATCAGTTCATCAATTGCGTCGTATACATCATCTGTCTTTACATTCAACTTTCTTGCTATAGCAAGGTGACTAGGTAATTGCTCACCATGTTGAAAATCACCTGCTTTAATTTGTTGTATTAACCATTCTTTCACTTTATAAACTGAAGTAAGTTCCATATTTACACCTCATCATTATCTAAATCCACAAGAATTTGTCTTGGTTTACTACCCTTTTGTGGTCCAATAACTTGATTACGCTCTAAATCATCCATCAATCTAGATGCGCGATTATATCCAATTCTAAACTGTCTTTGAAGTAAAGAAGTACTTGCCTTTTGCTGTTCAATAACGAATAAGTAAGCTTCATCATATAAAGCATCTTCACTCTTCATTTCTGATTTATCAACTGGTGCATCTGGTTCCATTTCTTTTACATAGTTTGCTTTTTGTTGTTCTACTACGTAATTTACTACTTCTTGAACTTCTTGATCACTCAAAAATGCACCTTGTACACGTGTTCTTGTTGAACCACCATTTGCAACGTACAGCATGTCACCTTTACCTAAAAGTTTATCGGCACCGCCACTATCTATAATCGTTCTAGAATCTGTTTGAGAACTAACCGCAAATGCTATTCGTGTTGGAATATTATTTTTTATCAATCCTGTAATAACATCAACAGATGGTCTTTGTGTTGCAATGATAAGATGAATCCCTGCTGCACGTGCCATTTGTGTAATACGTTGAATTGCATTTTCTACTTCTTTACCTGCTACCATCATTAAATCTGCCAATTCATCTACAATTACAACGATATAAGGTAACTCTGCCTGCTTTTCATCTAATTCTTTATTTTGTCTTCTAATCGTTTCATTATAACCCTCAATATTTCTTGTAGAACTGTGTTGGAATAAGTCATAACGGCGTTCCATTTCTGCTACAACTTTTTCTAATGCTTGTGATGCCTTATGCGGATTAGTCACTACCGGAATTAATAAATGTGGAATACCATTATATACATTTAATTCTACCATTTTTGGGTCAATTAACATAAGCTTAACTTCATGTGGCTTTGCATTTAATAAAATACTCGTAATAATACCATTGATACATACAGATTTACCACTACCTGTTGAACCTGCCACTAGTAAATGAGGCATTTTATTTAATTCGACTGTTATCGGACTTCCGGATATATCTCTACCTAACCCCACTTCTAATTTATTCTTTGCAGGGAATTTCTCATCTAATACTTCTTTTAGTGATACGAGAGAAATTTTATCGTTTGGCACTTCAATACCTACTGCTGAACGTCCAGGAATAGGCGCTTCGATTCTTACATCTTTTGCTGCTAAAGCAAGTGCAATATCATTATGTAAATTAACAATTTTACTTACTTTAACACCTTGTGCAGGTTGAATCTCATATTGAGTCACGGCTGGTCCAATTTTGATTTGTGTCACTCTAGCATCAACACCAAAGTTCTTCAAAGTTGTTTCTAATAATTGTCCCTTTTTCTGAACCTCTGTTTTTGAAGTTGATTGCTGTTTCGCTGGTTGATTTAATAACGTCAGAGGTGGAATCTTATAGGATTCATTTTCAACTTCACCTGCTTCAGATATTGATCCAGCACCTTCACCTTCAGAGTCATTCGATTCATTTCCATCAAAATCAATACTTTCTTGTTGCATATCTTGCTGGTGACTTACTGTATTATTACTTGTATTCGCTTGTGCCCCGTCTTGATCAAATACACGCTTAGAGCGTTTTTTTGTTCTACTTAGCGTACTTGGTTCATCATTTTCACTATGTCCATATATAGGAATGTCTTGTTGATCCTTAGTTGAATTTGAATTTTGTACTTCTGTAAAATTACTGACATCCTTAATTGGCGCTTCACTTTCAATTTGCGCTTGTTGTTCAGCCTGTTTTTCAGCTTTTACTCGTGCTTTTGCATCTTTTTTAACTTTACTTTGCTTACGTTTTTCTTTCATGCTTTCAGAAGCATCTTTACTTTTACTTTTTAATCGTTCAAACATTAGTTTAGAAACATCTCTATGTTTCTGTTTTAGTAATAATATGATGCTAGAAGCTATAAGTAATAACGTAACAATGACTACACCCACAATAGAAATTAAAGGATTAAATAATACTAATAGATAATGCCCAATTAACCCTCCTCCAAAATTGGGGAAGTGTGTTTGTTCATAAGATTTATAGACAAAAGATAATACAGGTTCTCTTTGTGCCTTAGTATGATTTACAAAATAAAAGATAATATGCGTTAGGAATAAGAGCGCAAATTGTAACACAAAAGCTCCCACTGTTCTTCTACTCTTTGGTAGTGCTTTATAATATGTAATATAAATTGTCCCAATTAATATTAAAATATAAGTAAGGTAGCGACTATTTCCAAATAAGTAATTGAAAAAACTATCTATCATTGTGCCAACAATACCTAATTGAAATGCGCCTAATAAGGTTAATACAAAGACAATAATTGCAAAAATATATCTTAATGGACTGTCTGATTGCTTCTTTTTCTGGCGACTTTTATTATTTCTTGTATTCGTTGTTTTTTTCTTTGTTGTCGTTCTTTTTTTCGTTTGTGCCAAATTCCACACCTTCTTTTCAACTCTAATTTCTTTATTAATTCGTTACTGCAATTATGTATAGAAAATATTGATTAAATTAAATAAAATAATTAATGATATTTTAGTAACGCTTTTCCATTTTATAAGAACAGATTACTTTAATATGATAACACAAAAGAGGCAAAGACTTATTTCGCTCCCGCTAGATTTAAAGAATGCAATGCGTTTGTCATTTTCAGTGATCAAATCACAACTCATAACAGCAATCGCATTTTTAAATGTTAACTTAAGCCCTTGTCTTAACCTCTTTGTGTTTAATTCAATTCTATTAAATTTCAGAAATAACTGGAATAATCATTGGACGACGTTTTGTATTTTCGAATAATAATTTACTAATCTGATCTCTCATATTTTGCTTTATGTCAGACCATTCAATTCTTTTTTCTTGTAAACCTAATTCTACAATTTCTCTCACTTTTTCTTCAGCTTCGTTTAAAAGTGCTTCACTTTCTCTAACGTATACAAAACCTCTAGATTGTATCTCAGGTCCTGCTGCAATACGTCTGTTTTTTGGATCTAGTGTCACGACCGCTATAAAGATTCCATCTTCTGCAAGTAAATGACGATCTCTCAATACAATATTTCCAACATCGCCAACACCTATTCCATCTATGAGAACATTTCCAGAATTAACTTTCTCATTTAGAATCATTTCTTCACCATTGAAGTTAACTACATCGCCTTTTTCAACTAAGAAAATCTTTTCAGGTTGAACTCCTGCTTCATTAGCCAATTTAGCATGTGCTATTTGCATTTTAAATTCGCCATTCACTGGTATGAAATATTCTGGTTTCATCATATTTATCATCATTTTTAATTCTTCCATACAACCATGACTTGATGCATGAATTTTTTTGTTATTTGGAATAATTTCAGCACCGGCACGCACTAATTCATTAAGTGTATTACCTATAATCACTTCCATGTTGGCAGAAGCTGTGATTGCTAAAAAGACTGAATCTCCAGGTTCGATATTCATAATTTTATGTTTTTTCAAAGCCATTTGATTCAACGCTTCAACAGGTTCACCTTGCATACCTGTAGCGATGATAATCACTTCATTTTTAGGATAATTTTCAACCTCATTGATTGGTATTAGCATTTCTTTAGGAATATCGAAATATCCCATTTTTCTAGCGATGTTGAAAGAACTTTCCAACGAACGGCCTAAGAAAGACACCTTTTTATTCAATTTACTTGCAATGTTTAGTACTTGTTGAATTCTAATGAAATTTGACGCATAACAAGATACAATTAATCTACCTTTAACTTTTGTAAATGCATCATACATATGTGATTCAATTACATTCTCAGGCGTATTATAACCTGGCTTTTCTGCTTCAGTTGAATCACTGATTAGTGCAAAAACGCCGGACTCACCAATTTCAGTCATCTTTTTCAAGTCTGGTGCATAATGACCATGCAAGCTTTGATCAAATTTAAATTCACCTGTATAAACAATTGCACCATACGAAGTATGAATACAAACGCCTAAACTGTCAGGAATACTATGTGTTGTATTGAAGAAAGTAATATTAACACCTTTAAAACGCATTATCGATTCATTATTTACAGTATAATATCTTACCTTCTTGTTTACATTTCTAGCTTTCATATTCTCTTTAATTAGTCCGATAGTTAACTTCGAACCATAAACAGGTGCATCTACTTGCTCAAGTACATATGTAACTGCACCAATTGCATGTTCATGACCATGAGTCAAGAAAATCCCTTTTAACTTTTCTTTATTTTCTATAACATATTGTATGTCAGGAATTACAATGTCGACACCCAGCATTTCATCTTCTGGGAACATCAATCCTGCATCTAACATAAACATCTCATCGTCTACTTCAACGATATACATATTCTTCGCTATTTCTCCGACTCCGCCTAGAGGAATAATACGAATATTATTATTTTTTTTCTTTATTAAACTCAAAATGTTACCTCCTATTTGAATATCCCCGACCATATATAAACTCATAATATATTATAAGTTAAATCAAGCGCTATGTACACTATTAAAGTAATCTTAAAAAGCTAAATTGCAAAGTGCTTCTGCATATAAAGTGTATAATGTTTTTTACTCATTACAAAAATTGTTACCCAACTATTATAATTTCCCATCTATATTTATATAAATCTGAAAGAAATTCATTTTGTAAATAAAAAAAGAAACTAGTATGTAAGCTAAGATACATATCAGAGTATTGTAATACTCATTATATGACTCGACCATACTAGTTTCCAAAACTTGCAATTATATTTTTTTATGACTCTTCAGATAACAACGCTTTATGAGATGCGTTGACACGACCCTGTTTGTCAATTTCAGTAACTTTAATTTTAAATGTGTCTCCAACTTTCAAGACATCTTCAACTTTATCAATGCGTTCATTTGCAATTTGTGAAATGTGTACTAATGCGTCTTTACCAGGGAACAATTCAACAAATGCACCATATTTTTCTATACGTTTGACCTTACCATTATAAACTTGGCCAACTTCAGCTTCACGTGTAATATCTTCTATAATACTACGCGCTTTATCAATCGCTTCTTTATCGACAGCACCAATCACAATAGAACCATCTTGTTCGATATCAAGTTTAACACCAGTAGCATCAATAATTTCGTTGATTTTCTTACCGCCAGGCCCAATTACATCTCTAATTTTTTCAGGTTTGATTTGCATTGTCACAACTTTAGGTGCGTAATTACTCAATTCGTTACGTGGTACATCAATCGTCTGTAGCATGTGATCTAAAATCGCTAATCGACCTGCTTTAGCCTGAGCTAATGCTTCTTGAATGATTTCTTTTGTCAACCCATCTATCTTGATATCCATTTGAATAGCAGTAATACCTTCTGCTGTTCCTGCCACTTTAAAGTCCATGTCACCCAAAGCATCTTCCATACCTTGAATATCAGTAAGTATTGTATAACTATCTTCACGTGTCACTAATCCCATAGCAATACCAGCAACTGGTGCTTTAATTGGAACACCCGCATCCATAAGCGCAAGTGTTGAACCACAAATAGATGCCTGTGAAGATGAACCATTTGATTCCAACACTTCACTCACAACACGAACTGTGTAAGGAAATTCTTGAGTATCAGGTATGATATGACTTAACGCTCTTTCACCTAGTGCACCATGACCAATTTCACGACGCCCTGGAGAACGGACTGGGCCAGTTTCTCCAACAGAATAATTAGGGAAGTTATAGTGATGCATAAAGCGTTTTTGTTCTTCTTCACCTAAACCATCCAGTATTTGATACTCACTTAATGAACCTAAAGTAACAACAGATAACGCTTGAGTTTGACCTCTTGTAAATAAACCTGAACCATGTGTTCTTGGCAATAAACCAACTTCTGAATCAAGCGGTCTAATCTCATCTGTTTTACGTCCATCTGGGCGGATTTTTTCATCTGCAATTAATCTTCTGACTTCTTCTTTAACTAAATCATTCAAGATGCCATATACTTCTTTGATTAATGCTTCGTTATCTGGATTTTCTTCATCGACAAATTCATTAGCAACGTTTTCTTTTAATGCATCCAAATTAATGTCACGTTGTTGTTTGTCAAAGGTTAATACAGCTTCTTTTAAACCATTTGCTTCTGTTAATTGTTTTACTTTTTCAATAAGTGCTTCATCTTTTTCAACAGGTACAAAAGGTTTCTTTTCAGGTTGAATATGGTTCACAATTTCTTGTTGGAAATCTACAAGGCGTTGAATTTCTTTATGACCGAAGAAAATTGCTTCTAACATCTCTTCCTCAGTAATTTCACTCGCCCCTGCTTCTACCATATTTACTGCATCTTTATGACCGGCAACTTCTAAATCTAACCTTGAAACTTCTTTTTGTTCAACTGTTGGATTTATAATGTATTCACCATCAATATAGCCGACATTAACCCCAGCAATAGGTCCTTGGAATGGAATATCTGATATACTTAATGCCATAGAAGACCCTATCATAGCCGCCATTTCTGGTGAGCAGTCTGGATCTGCACTTAATACAGTGTTCATAATTTGAACATCATATTTATAACCTTTAGGGAATAACGGACGAATCGGTCTATCAATTAATCTTGCAGTTAATGTAGCCTCGTCACTCGGGCGTCCCTCACGTTTTTTAAATCCGCCAGGTATCTTACCTGCTGCATACATTTTTTCTTCATAATTCACCATTAGTGGGAAGAAGTCACCATCACGTGGTTCCTTAGAAGCAACAGCAGTAGATAATACAACTGTATCACCATAACGTACAAGCGCGGCGCCATTTGCTTGTTTCGCAAGTTGTCCTATTTCAATCGTTAAAGAACGATTTGCCCACTCAGTCTTGAAAACTTTTTTCTCTTGAGACATTACGAATCTCCTCTCATATTTCTAATAAGTCTATCATATCATTTCTAATAATAATTTAATATTAGTATCTTACTTTTAGCTTATCCTCTTAATAATTATAAAAAAGGGAAAGGACCTTTAAGGTTCTTTCCCTATCAATAAACGTCAAAAGATTAACGACGGATACCTAATGATTTAATTAGTTCACGGTAACGTTGAATATCTTTGTTACGTAAATAGTTAAGTAAGTGTCTACGACGACCTACCATTTTCAATAAACCACGACGTGAATGGTGGTCTTTTTTGTGTGTACGTAAGTGATCGTTTAATGCACTGATTTCCGCAGTTAATACAGCGATTTGAACTTCTGGTGATCCAGTGTCAGCTTCGTGTGTGCGGTATTCTTGAATTAATTCATTTTTTCTTTCTTGTGAAATTGCCATTGTCAATTTCCTCCTTTTATTTGTAATACGCCTCTATCCGAGCTAATCGTCGGAGTCTCGAACTAGCCAAGGTAAAGGTGCTTTAATGTGAAATACACATTAGACTTAAATATTATATGATATATCGTCTCCAAAATCAACCGCTAATAAGTATTTTGCTTTTTCTTTATCTTTATTCATCTGTTCAACTAATGGGTCAATGCCATCAAATTTTATTTCAGGTCGTAAAAAATGATGCCAAAATACGGTTACTCGCTCACCATATATATCATCATCGAAATCGAAAATATTCACTTCTATCACAACTTGCGCCACTGAAGGATCATGAAATGTGGGTTTTACTCCGACGTTAGCAACACCACGATATACTTTATGATCAGAGCCAATCTCCATACTTACAGCATATACACCATTTTTAGGTAGTACGTAATCATCACTTGGTTGTACATTTGCGGTAGGGAATCCGATTGTTCTACCACGTTTCTCACCTTGTACTACTGTACCTTTAATGCGAAAGCGATAACCCAATTCCTCGTTCGCCTTTTGTAAATCACCAGTTTTTAATGCCTTTCTGATTGCAGTAGTTGATATTTTCTCTGACTCAATTTCTTGCTTACTCACAGTAGTTGTATTAAATTGTGTCATCTCATCCAAGATGAGCATATTCCCTTTACCAAATTTACCGAAAGTAAAATCGAAACCTGCAACGACTTCTTTGACATGATTTTTAATAATATAATCTTTAATAAATTCTTCAGCAGTTACATCTGCAAATTTTGAAGAAAAATTAATGACTATACAATAATCGATACCATAAGATTCAAGAATTTCGACTTTATCCTGAATAGGAGTTAAATAATCCGTACGTTTCAATTCTGGATTTAAAACGACTGATGGATGAGGATCAAAAGTCATCACCGCTTTTTTCAACTGCTTTTCTTCAGCTTTTTGTTTTAAAGTATCGAAGACTTTCGAATGTCCTTTATGCATACCATCAAAAAAGCCAAAAGCCATTGCAACATCTTCTTTTATATATTGTTTTTCTTGAATTGGATGTGCTACTTCAATCACTTTCATGTAAATTCTCCTTTAGTTAAAGACCTTTTTAGGTTTAATTTCATCTTGTTTTTCTGGATGAGGCTCATAGATAGCTAATGCCCTATTATCCACATCATTAATCATAACCACTTGTTCTACAATATTTTCTTCAAATTGGTCTTTTCTGAATTTTTGACCATTTAAAATTTTATCTTTTAGAACAGTATTAGTTATTTTAATTTTTTGTAAACCTTTTAAACCATATTCTATCGGAAATAATTTATCTTGTAACCCTTCGTGCTCAACTAATTCTGCAATCTCTTGTAGTTTATAACTTTCATCAATAGAGAATCCACCACTATCAACCCTTGTTAATTGAGACATATGCGCTGGTAAATGCAATGCGCTACCAATATCTGTTGCTAATGTACGAATATAAGTACCTTTGCCACAAGTAACAAAAATATCAAATTGACACCCTTGTTGATCAAATGTGAGATTTGATGTTCGTATAATATCTTTAATATATACAACGCGCTCAGGTCTTTCTACTTCAATATTTTTTCTCGCATATTCATATAGTTTTTTACCTCTCACTTTAACAGACGAATACATTGGTGGTATTTGCGTTATTTCACCTTTAAATTGATTTAACACGTCATCTATAGCTTTATCTTCTATACTTGCATGTTCAATCTCTTTCACTTCAATTGTTTCGCCAGTTTGGTCTTCAGTAGAAGTACTTACACCTAAAAATACGGTTGCTTTATATGATTTACCCATTTCCATAATATAGTCACTAACCTTAGTTGCATTTCCAATACAAATTGGTAATACGCCCGCAACTTCAGGATCCAATGTGCCAGTATGACCAACTTTTTTGGTCTTTAATATTTTTCTCAATTTAAACACTACATCATGGCTTGTTAAGCCACGCTCTTTATAAACAGGTAAAATACCGTTATACATCGTTTCGCCACCTTCAATATCACTTTATATAATCATCTTTTATTTTAACATGTACAGCCATTTTATTGAGCATTAAAAAAACTGAAACAAAATTTCAATTGAATTTTGTTTCAGCAAACTAAATTTATTAATCTTTTTTGTGTAAATCTTGAATCATTCTTTCAATCTTATTACCATAATCTATTGATTCATCGTATTCAAAATTTAATTCAGGTATAATACGTAATCTCATTCTAGACCCCAATTCAGATTTAATGAAACCTTTTGCTTTTTCTAATCCCTTGAATGTATCTTCAATTTCTCTTTTACTTCCAAGCACTGTAAGATAAACCGTCGCAATTGATAAGTCATTTGTTAATTGGACATCTGTTATAGTTAAAAACCCTATTCTAGGATCTTTCACCTTGTTATTTGCAATATCCATAATTTCTTGCTTCATTTGTTCGCCAACACGTTCTGCTCTCATATTCATATTATTTCACCTCGCAAAAGTTTGCTTATAAAGTCAGTGTTGTCTTCCTTACTAAGTGATTATATGATAGTTCATTTCATAACGTCAAACAAATTTTACTATTGTATACTTTATTAACCGTTTTAAAAACAAATAATTTTTAATAGCATGTAACTATAATGTGCAAAATCATTTATACAGATAGGCATGATTTTTATTCCTAACTGTTAAATAATGAAACGATTTTGTAATAAGTTGAAATTCATTTGATTTTGTATTGCCTAAATGTTTAATTTTAATACCTAAGTGTTATAAAAGTATAATTTCTTTATTACAAATATGTATTTGTTCACCTTATTTATAAATTATTAAAAAGTGTTACGCTTTAATTGTATAAAATGCTATAATGTGTATTAATAAACATTTCAATGCTTATTAAAAATATTAGGAGCGTGCATATTTGGAGAAACCAGAGCGTTTATTGTATATTTACACACGTTTTTTAAATGGCAAGACATTAAATAAAGAAGCACTAGCAAAAGCATTAAATGTTAATTTGAGAACAATTCAAAGAGATATTAGTGATTTAAATCATTTTATTTATGAAGATGCTGAGTGGCAAGGTTTAGAAGGATCTATCGTCTACGATAAATATATTGAACAGCATCGACTGAAAATAAACAAATATAAGTTTGAAAGTAAAAGATTACTTAATTTAGTATTTAGAATGAAAACTTTCACACCAATCATTCACGAAGATACCTATAATTTAATCAGAGGTTTAAACGCTAATATTAATTTAGGCGAAAAAACACTATCTAATAAATTATTAAGTCAATTTAAATTGAATAAAGTTAAGGTTGAGTCTCAATTAATATTTAATATTCAAATTGCTATAGAATATAATGAGTTTATTTCACTCGCTATAAATAATCAAAATAAAATTAAAGTGATACCTATTTACACGCGCTATTACGATAGAAAGCATTGGTTCACTTACTATTATCACGGTACAATCACCTGTGTTAATCTCGATAATGTTCGAGAAGTTACTACGCTATCGGACCAATTTGAAACAGATATAATAGAAAAAATAGAGCCGACTACATTTCATTTTACTACATCAATTTGGGAAGAAATACACAAACAATTTATTATTGTTCACACGCAAAATGTTGAAAATGGCATTGTAGCCAAAATAATCATATCCCAACAAGAAACCCTTCAATTGGCTTATAAATATGCAAATGACATAACAATTTTACATCCTCAAGCCTATGTAGATGCTTTTAAATTAAAATTAAAAAATCTATTTACAAAATACAAATAGTTATAACAATCTGCACACATATTTCCGCATTGTTAATACTATCAACATACAAAATACATTATTGAAACAACTTCTAATCTTTTTAAAAGTTAGATTGCAGTATTTTTTCAATTATTGAAAGTGAATTATTACTACAGTCTACTAAAAACGACAATTCCTATTATAATCAATAGGCAATTGTCGTTTTCTAATCTACGAATATTAAGTACTATCTTTAATTCATTTAATGACTTCTACTTAGTTCTCATATAAGACTTCTACTTATCTATTGAAAAGGTAATTTAAATAATCTGATTATGCTTCAATCACATTCATTTTAACGAAATTAATACCTATGCAACCACATAGTTAAAAAACGTTATATGATTATTTATCACTCTGGAAAGTCATGCATAAAAAAACTGTAAACTAAATACCATCATTAGTCTACAGTCTTTGACATCACGCTTCATTACATATACTTCAAGCGATAAACATCATATTGTTTCATCTAAAAAGTATTAAAGCATTTAACCTAATATAACTTATTATATTCACTGACTAAAAACGCAAATGTTATGATTGTTGTAATGTACGTTCTAGTCCTTTCATACGTCTGTAAAAATCTGATTCACCTATTTCACGCGCTTCCTTTTGAATTCTATTCCATCGATAATATTCAGGCTTGGTTAACATTTGCTTTTGCTTTAATCTTACCTTATGTTCTCTGTAACTCAATAAATTCCCAGTTGTAATTCTTCTGTTTTGTTTTGAAGCAAAAACAAATAAATTATCTTTTATATAAGTACACATTGATTCATCTGCAAAATTTTTAAAAATTGAGATAAATAACTCTTCTTCACTACAAATGTATATTCTACGCTTATTATCCTTTAACATTTTCATCAATAAATTAAAATTCTCACGTTGTGAAGGCAAAATATGATTTAATGTTAAAAAATCCCTTGGAATACCCGCACTATGACCTGCTTGATATGGAAAAAAGTTTAGTACCATCAATCTGTTAGGATTAATATTAAATTGCTTTATTGTTGAAGAATTGCTATATAAATATTTAATAAACCATCTGTGTTTATCAACAAAAGGCAAAAATAGCTTTTTATTATTAAAGGTTAATTTACCTTGAATATCTAATACGATTCGTTTTCTATATTCTATCGCTTCATTGTGTGGTAAAACAGCATTATAACTATTAAAATCTTTTTCTGGATGTTTTTTTAAAATAACGATATCTGCTATTTCTGGATTACCAAAATAAGGTCTCGCCATTGCCGGATTAATACTTTCTTCATTTAAAATCACTTTTCTTCTGTCTTTGTTTATCGAAATTATACCATTCGCAAAGTCGATCATTTTTTTAAATCTTGGTATTTGAGTAAAGTCATCACCGAAATTTGATTTTAAATAAGTTAAATCCTGAGGATGAATAAAAGCTGTTGTATCGTTACTTTCGACTATTTTCTTTAATGTATTTTCATCATATATAGCATTATATTCTTGTAAATATTCTTGCCAAAAATTATTTATCTCATTTAAATATTCGCTCATTTGGTATAACCTCCTATACTCTTAATTATAAATAAGCAACTAGACAGTAAGTGTCTGCGAGTTATAAAAAAGTAATTTTTCTATATATTTTTTAACCAATCACTAACCATTAATAATTAAACGATTTAAATTTTATCATATCTATAACTTCCAGTCATCTCTTATTAAAATATTTCAAACTATATAAATACAACTTAATGCAATTCATACATGTTAAAAATATTATATATCACAATTAACCTTTTTCTTATTACTATAATTTATAGTCGAATATTGTGCACTATTCAATATCGATATATCAAAACTACAAGTGAAAATTATAAAGAATAAAGTCTGATTAGTAGAAAAGTAGTTTGAAAATGTTGTGGTTTTCATTAAAAACTCTGAAATGAAAAGAAAGCTAAAATTGAAGTACTAATTATAAAATGTAAATCGTTCCATCATAATGAAGGTAATTTAAAAAGTAGTTTCTTAGAAGGATTATGTATATTAATTGAAGGTATTAGAAAATTTATAATTTAAGCATTGCAACATAGC